>UQWZ01000003.1:0-249184 GCA_900544895.1 uncultured Collinsella sp. | reverse complement strand
GGGAGCCCCTTCCATGAATGCGGCGTGGCCGCCACGGTTGGATTAGACACTCACCATTGTCGGCCTAATCCGCGGTCTTTCATGCAGCAGGGGCTCTCAATGTTTTTATGTCCTGCTCATATCGTCTCTGCCGGCAGTTTAGGAACGTCCCTAACTGCCGGCTCGGGAACGACAAAGCGCTACTTCACCTCGACGGGGGCGGCGCCGGGGTAGCGGTCCTCAAAGTCCAGACGGTATTTGTTGTCGTTGGTGCCCGCTACGTTGTCGCGCGCCAGCGGCGCCACGATCTCATTCTTGTGGTCCGCAGGCTTGGCGTATTTCAGGCTGATCTCCCAGGCATCACAGATTGCGTCAATGCGGTGATCCAGGTCGTCGTACAGGGCGATGATATCCTTCCAGGAGCTGTAGTTCTTGGAGCTCGTCGGGACGTCCAGGTCCTCGACGATGTCGTAATACTGCTCGATGGTGTCCTCCGTGCGCTCGGCGACGTCGGCGAGATTTTGACGGGTGGTTCGATCCTCTTCCAGATAGTTGCCGTTGAAGTTCTGCGCGCAGCCACGGACCTGGCTGTCGAGATCTTCGAGCAGGTCGTAGTATTCGCTCAGGCGACGGTAGAGGTTCTGCTCGGAGAGCGTTGCTTCGCCTCCATCCTCGTCGTCATCGTCATCATCGTCGTACAGGCTGTTGGGATTGCCGAGAGGCTTTAGGTCATCGTCGTCGACGTCATGGTGCAGCTTAGCTACCTCGGCAGTCGTCTGCGTGGCGGCGTTGTCGAACGGTCTGATCGCAAAGAAGATGACCAGGGCGATGATGATCGCCACCAGCACAACGATAACGGCGATAAGCGGCCCGGTGCCGCTCTTTTTGGGAGCGGGGGTCTGTGGCGAAGCGGGCGCGTATGCGGGAGCCGGCTGCTGTTGGGGCGAGCCGCTCGCGACGGGTATGCGCTGCGTGGTCTCGGCGGCCTCGGTCCTTGCGGCGGGGTCGGGGCTATAGGCGAGGGGGTCGTCCGCCTTGGCTTGCGGCGTATCAAGGGAGCCGGTCTGCTCAAAAGCGGGCTGGCTATCGCTCGCGGCTGTTTGCTCAACGGGTGCACCGCACGAGGTGCAGAACTTGGCATTATCTTCAAGAAGCTTGCC
The DNA here is from genome assembly GCA_900544895.1 of uncultured Collinsella sp. Lineage (GTDB taxonomy): Bacteria > Actinomycetota > Coriobacteriia > Coriobacteriales > Coriobacteriaceae > Collinsella. The sequence goes on along the minus strand of UQWZ01000003.1, from coordinate 248,045 downwards.
GCACGAGGCGCAATACCGAGACATTGCCACTCCTTTCGCCACATTTCAATGCAATACGACGATTATACCCACTGCCCCAAGAAGCCGGCAGTTAGGGACGTTCCTTATCTGCCGGCAGTTTAGGAACGTCCCTAACTGTCGGCTAATCGTTGGGGCGCGCCTGTCCCTGGGGTATCATGGCTTGGTTGATATATCCGCATTTACGCGCCTTGTAGGAAGGGGCTGCGTCCATGGCTTTTGAGCCCGCTCAACATAGCTTTATCACGCTCGAGGGCGTCGACGGTGCCGGCAAGTCCACGCAGGCGCGCCTGCTTGCTCGCGCGCTCGAGCTCGCTGGCCACCAGGTTGTGAGCCTGCGCGAACCGGGCGGCACCGCCATCAGCGAAAAGATCCGCGCCCTGCTGCTCGACCCCGCCAATATGGCGATGGGCGATACCTGCGAGCTGTTGCTCTACGAGGCCGCGCGTGCCCAGCTGGTGCACGAGGTCATCGCGCCCGCCCTCGCTGCCGGCAAGGTGGTCCTGTGCGATCGCTTCTACGATTCCACGACCTGCTACCAGGCGTTTGCCGACGGCCTCGATCGCCAGATGGTGCGCGACGCCAACAACCTGGCCGTCGCGGGAACGCACCCGGCGCTCACACTCGTCTACCACATCACGCCCGAGCAGGCGGCGCTACGCATGGCAGCCCGTGGCGCGGCAGATCGCATGGAGGCTAAGGGCATGGCATTCCAGGAGCGTGTCTACGAGGGGTTTTGCGCCATTGCTGCCGAGGAGCCAAACCGCGTAAAGCTCATCGACGCCACTACGACCGTCGAGGTAGTTTTCGAGAAGACGGTCGAGCAGGTTCGCGCGTACGGTCTCGATATCCCCCAGGATGCTGTCGCCGCCGCGCTTGCCAAGGAGGCCGAGTAACATGGCCCCCGCTCAGGCAAGCCTGCTGGCCAAGCTCGACACCCAAGAGCGCGTGCGCGACTTTTTGACCAATGCCGTCGCCAGCGGCCGTGCATCGCACGCCTACCTGTTTTTGGGCGCGCCCGGCGCGGGCAAGCTCGATGCCGCGTGGGCGCTCGCCCAAGCCTTCCTGTGCGAGCAGGACGGCTGCGGCGCATGCGACAGTTGCGTGCGCGTCTCTCGGCATACGCATCCCGACGTGCACTATTACACGCCCGAGAGCGCCACGGGCTATCTTATTGCCCAGACCCGCGAGCTGCTCGATGACGTGCCGCTGGCACCCATTCGCGCCAAGGCCAAGGTCTACATCATCGACCGTGCCGAGCAACTGCGCGCCAACACCGCCAACGCACTGCTCAAGACACTCGAGGAGCCGCCCGAGGGCGTTATGTTCATCTTGCTGGGCACCTCGGCAGACGTGATGCTGCCCACCATCGTGAGCCGCTGCCAGTGCGTGCCGTTTCGGCTGGTGTCGCCCGCCGTCGCCGCGCAGGCCGTGAGCCGCGCCACCGGCCAGGACCCCGCGCGTTGCCGCATGGCGGTCGCCGTGGCGGGAAGCCCCACACGCGGCATCGAGTTTCTTAAGAGCGCCGAGCGCCAGGACGCCCGCCGTCAGATGGTCCGTGCCATCGACTCACTCATTGCCGCCGACGAGGCCGACGTGCTCAGTCGCGCCAAGTCGCTCATCGTCGCCGTCAAGGCGCCGCTCGCCGAGGTCAAGTCCACGCAGGAAAAGGTACTCGAGCAAAATGCCGACTACCTGTCGCGTGGAGCATTGAAGCAGCTTGAGGACCGCAACAAGCGCGAACTCAACGCGCGCGAGCGTTCGGGTATCATGGAAGCGCTGGCGAGCGCGCGGACGCTCATGCGCGACGTGCTGCTGACACTTCAGGACGAGGCGGCCGACGTGGTGAACGAAGACGTGCGTGACACGATCGGTCGGCTTGCCGCTGCGACGAATGTTGCGGGTGCCACCCAGGCGCTCGAGGCGGTCGCAACCGCCGAGCACAACATCGCCAGAAACGTTACTCCCCAGCTGGCCATCGAGGTCATGCTGTTCGATATCAGGAAGGCACTGAAATGCCGTTAGTCGTACCCGTTAAGTTTACCTACGCCTCGCGCGACCTGTGGTTTGACCCGCAGGACCTGGATATCCTCGAGGCCGATTATGCCATTTGCTCCACCGAGCGCGGAACCGAGATCGGCTTGGTTACGGCCGATCCCTTCGAGGTGCCGCAAGACGAGATCGGTCAGCCGCTCAAGCCCGTGCTGCGCGTGGCGAGCGACATCGACCTGCAGCTTGCCGACGATCTTGCCATCCAGGGCGACGAGGCCATGGTCGATTTCCGCCGTCTGGTCAAAGAACTCGACCTCGAGATGAAGCCGGTGGGCGTCGAGTACCTGTTTGGCGGCGAGAAGGCCGTGTTCTACTTTGCGGCCGAGGAGCGCGTCGATTTTCGCCAGCTCGTCAAGGATCTGTCCTCGACGCTGCACATTCGCGTCGACATGCGCCAGATCGGCGTGCGCGACGAGACTCGCCTGGTGGGCGGCTATGCCCAGTGCGGCCAGGAGCTCTGTTGCACGCGCTTTGGCGGACAGTTTGAGCCCGTCTCGATCCGCATGGCAAAAGAGCAGGACCTGCCGCTCAATTCCTCCAAGATCAGCGGCGTTTGCGGCCGCCTGATGTGCTGCCTGCGCTATGAGTTCGAAGCGTACAAGGACTTTAAGAGCCGTGCGCCCAAAAAGAAGACGCTCATCGATACGCCGCTCGGCAAGGCGCGTATTCAGGAATATGACACGCCGCGTGAGCAGCTGGTGCTGCGCCTGGAGAACGGCAAGGTCTTTAAGGTCAACCTGGCCGATATGACCTGCTCGGAGGGCTGCAAAAAGAAGGCCGCCGAGCAGGGCTGCAACTGCCGCCCCGACTGCGTGACGCGCGACGTGCTCGAGCGCATCGAGTCGCCCGAGATGCGTCTGGCGCTTATGGAGCTCGACCGCGAGAACGGCGTCGACGTGGGCGATGGCCTGTCGAGCGCCGACCGTCTGGCCGGTACGTCGATGCCCAAGCGCCGTCGTCGCGATGCTGAATCCGATGCTCGCGCCGGTCAGGGGCAGGGCGAGGGCCGTGGCCGCGGAAAGGGCCGCAGCAAGGCCGAGGCGCCTGAGGTCGAGGATACCGCCGGTGGCCGTCGCCGCCGCAAGCGTGCGGGCTCTGCCGATGCCGGCGAGGCCGCAGCCGCCGGCAAGAACGGAGCTCGCGAGCGCGAGGTTCAACAGCCCCAGCAGCAAAACCGCGGCGGTGGCATGAACCCCACGCGCCGTCGTCGCCGTCATCTGTCGAGCGAGGAGCGCGAGGACGCCTTCCGCGCCGCAGTTGCTCGCGAGGCTGGTGCCGCTTCCAAGGGCGCCTCGGCCTCCGACGCGCCTGCCGACAAGGGCGGCAAGTCACGTGGCGAGGAGGAGCGCGCACCGCGTCCGCGTCGTCGCCATTCCTCGGGCGCGCAGCAGAAGCCCTCAGTGCCCTCCGTTGCCGATCAGGTCTCGGATGGCGAGGTCAAGGTCACGCGCCGTCGTCCCGGAGATGGCGGGGGAGCGGCTGCCAAGGCTTCGCGTGGCGCCGCTCGCGACGAGCGCGAGCCGCGCGAGGATCGCGGTGGCGAGGGCTCGGCCGACCAGGGTCAAAAGCGCCGTCGCCGTCGCCGTTCCCGCAAGCCGCGCCAGGATGGTGGCGAGGGCTCGGCCCCGTCTTCGTCTGCACCACAACCGCCTGCCGGCGAATAACGCCCGCGAGCGGATTTAACCAGCCTTGCCCCAATCGCGTCGGGGTACCATAGCGCTGAATCAACAACCCTCCCTGCGATCGAACGTAGGGAGGGTTGTGTCGTGAAGAGACATTTGAATGTGTTGGGATGCCTGCAAGGTGCCGGCGCCCTACCGTTTGCGGACGGATTGCTACCGTTTGCCGAGCGGGCGGCACGCGAGGCGCTCGAGGCATTGTCGCCAACACGATGTGCCGGCTGCGAGCGCGCCGGTGCGCTTATTTGCCAAGACTGCCTGGCTGCGCTCACGCTCATCGACCCACGGCATAGCTGCACCCGATGTGGCGCCCCGTTTGGGGATTTGCTGTGCACTGAGTGTTCGGTCGAGGGCACGTCCTCGGCAATGGCGGAGGCACTCGACCGGTGCCTGGCGTGCTCCGTCTATGCGCATCCGCTGCCGCGCATCATTAAAGCGTACAAGGACGCGGGCGAGCGACGCCTGGCGCCGTATCTGGCGGAGCTGCTCTACGACACCGCCCTGCATGCCCAGGTCGTAGCGCCCGAACGCTTGGGAGGTGTGCTGTCCGGTGCGGATGCGGTGGTGTTTGTGCCTGCGACGGCGGCAGCGTTTCGGCGGCGTGGCTTTGATCATATGGAGGCCATTGCGCGCCCATTTTGCGAGCTGTCGGGTGTTCCCCTGCTCGATGCCCTCGTCAAGTACGGGCATGGCGACCAGCGCGAACTCGGTCGTGAGGAGCGTCGCGAGCGTGCCCAAGGCATGTACGAGACGGTTGAGGACGTGCACGGCCGCCGCTTACTGCTTATCGATGACGTTATCACCACGGGCGCGACCATGGCAGCAGCCTCGGCGGAGCTCAAGCGTGCCGGCGCTGCGGCAGTCGATGGCCTTGCTATCGCACGTGTTTGGTAGGGGTGGTTTTGTGGCAGTGAAGATTGAGCGGCGCAACGAGCCGACAGGCGAACAGCTAGCGGCTTCCGTAATCCTAACAGGCGCTTCAGCGCTGCGCATGATGCGCGCCGAGCGCCGGCAGATGGGCTATATCAGCTGGAAGGACCTTAATCTCGATGAAGAGCGCCGTGTGCTGCGCACGTCGTCGCCCTCGACCGAGGATATCTATCTTCCTGACTTGGTGCGAATTGGAGCCAAAAGTGGCGAGGTGCAAGAAGATCTGTGCTTGCTGGTGGGATCTGCGGCGCAGCGCCGCCGCATGCCTGGCGTAGGCTGGTCCGTGTGTTCCAGGTTGCCCGCCGGCTCGATTCTAGAGGTGGAACCGGGGGTGTACAGCCTATCTCCCGAGGCCCTTTGTGTTGCCGTTGCGCGCGAGGTCGGCTGCATCCAGGCGTTTGCCCTGGCCCAGGAGCTGTGCTCCAAGATTTCACTGAGCGATCGCGGGAAGTATCTGCCTCCCTACACCTCGCCTGTTACGAATAAACTTGCAAAGGACAAGGACCAGCCAGCAGACGTGGGCTACTTTGAAGTCGAGCCGGTGCTGATGCCCGATCGTCTGGCAGATTATCTCGCGGTATACAAGGGGAACACGGCCAAACAACTGCAGCGTCTGTGTCCCTATCTTTCGGAAAACCTGCGCTCACCCATGGAGTGCATCATGCTCGCTTTGTTTTCGCTTCCGTTTTCCTATGGCGGTTTTGCCTGCGGTCCCTTTAAGACCGACTACAAGATCGAGTTCGATGACCGCGCGCAGGCAATCTCGGGGATGCCTCATGCAGTTTGCGATGCGTATCAAGAGGCAGCCCGGTTTGACCTGGAATACAACGGTGAGCTGGGCCATTCGTCTCGCGGTGGGCGCATTCACGACGAAAAGCGTAATACGGGCTTTATAGCTATGGGGATCGAGGTCGCAACGGTCAATAACGAGATGCTCTGCGACATGGAGGCGATGGAGGCACTCGCATGGCGCATATACCAACGCATGGGCAAGCGGTACCAAAACCGCGTGGAGGCTCGTCGGAAGAAGCAAGACGCGCTGCTGAATACGCTCCGAGCATGTTTTGGGCTTAAGCCAGCATAGATGTTGGTTTTGAGAGGGGGTCTGTTTATAGGTGCTGTGCAAAAAGTGGCAAAAATGAGTACTGATACAAAATTAGTAACAGCAAAATCTGATATTTGCGGATCGAGAAACGGTAAAAATCGCGAAGATAATAAACAAATGTGGGAAATCAAGGCGCTAAGCAGGGCTAAATGAGCTCGAAACCGGCTCACGAGGTGGAAAATCGCTGCTACTAAATTGGTAACAGTACTCATATTTGCCGTTTTTTGCACACGGCCCCTAAAACGGGCGTCTCGAGGCTCCCCATAGGGGGCGACGAGCACAATCTGGCCACGTGCAGCCCGTCCTGACCTGCGAAATCTGTACTCGCGATGCGAATGACGCCCCTAACCTTAAACTATAGCTTGAACTTAGCTATAATGCGCTACGTTCCTACCAGGCTGTGGTTGCGGACGGACGAAATGCCCGTCCTAGTCCAAGACAGACGCGGTCAAAGGGATCCACGTAAGCGACCGCGTGCGCGCGGCGCGATCATGGCGCGTCCTAGATGTAAGCCGCACCGTCCGTTCTACTTTCTTTGGGGCAATACCGCCTCGCGGGCGAGCGGGCCAGTCGTGAGGGTGGCTGCGGCCTCCCGAGCAAACACCCCGGTGCGCAAGTGTGGGGTCAAATACCAGGTCAGCTGGTGGGAACAACCCGATATTCCGCGCAACGCACGGATCGTATACGACACAGAAGGCAGGGTAGTGGACATGGTGAGGGGCAGCTTGATGCACGCGGCTCGGTTAGGTGCTGGGACCGCAGCGGTCATTGCCGTTTTGGGCCTGAGCGGATGCGCGTTCAACCCGCTGTCTACGTTCACGACTCCCACGATCGACCAGATCGAGTACGAGACCGTCACGCCGGCGGTGTCGGACGATGCCCTGGTCACTCCCGGAACCCTGACGGTCGCCCTCGATACTTCCGATGCGCCGCAGGCAATGCAGGGCGCCGACGGCGAGCTTACGGGGTATGCAGTCGATGCTGCCCGCGCCCTCGCAAGCCGCATGGGCCTTAAGGTCGCCTTTGTCGATGCGTCCTCGGCAGGTTCCGCGCTCGGCGACAAAAAGGCTGATATCTTTATCGGCGAGATCAACTCCACGGACGGGGACGTTAGCTCGCTCGGCACCTGCCTGTACGATGCCGCTTCCGTGTTCGGTAAAACCAGCGATGGTGGGTCGCTAAGCGTTTCCACCGATACCCTTAACACGTCTACTCTGGGTGTCCAGATGTCCTCGGCCTCGCAGGAGGCGCTTGCTAAGCAGAGCATCACCGCCAGCCAAAAGACCTACTCCAACATCAACGAGTGCTTTGAGGCGCTCGAGTCTGGCGAGGTCGACTATGTGATCTGCGACTCCACAGCCGGCGGCTATCTTGCACGCCTGATGAGCGAGGTCTCCTATGTCGGTGCGCTCGAGGCGCCCTCGACGCTTGGTGTTGCGGGCCTCTCGTCCAATGACGAACTGTGCCGTGCCGTGAGTGATGCCCTCGACGACATCACGGTCGACGGCACGCTCGAGGCGGTTCACTGCGTCTGGTACGGCCAGATTCCCTACGACCTCACCACTAAGACGGTTTCGGGCGCTAACGTGCAGCCGGGCGACTCTGAGTCCAGTGAGACCACGTCCTCCGGCAGCGAGTCCTCCGATTCCAACAATGAGACCGCATCCTCCGAGGATAAATCGTCCAGCCAGGAGGGCGCCATCACCGACGACAACATTAACAAGCTCAATAGCTAGTTATTGCTAGGGGTGGCGTCTCCTATTCGCTAAGAGGGACTCCTCTTCACGGTTTCAACACGCATTGCCGGGCTCTCCCAACAGGGGAGCCCGGCTTTTTCGTTTCCATAAAACCAGCAGGTCAAAGCAAATTTTTGAGGCCAAATACATAGTCGTCGTCGCCTTCCCATAGCGCACTTTGCCACAGAAAAGTGCGAGACTTCGGTATGCGGTATCAAGCAATCGTTATTCGGGTCTTTGGGAATCCGCGTGATTAAATGCATGGCAATGGGTACATAGCCAGTACAGTAAGTCCCCGAGGCAGATTGGAGCCACGTATGGATATCAAGGTTTCTGGACGCAAGACGACGGTAACCGATGCTCTGCGTGCGCATGTGGATGAGAAGATCGGCGAGGCGCTCAAGGTTTTCGATATCGAGCCCATGACGGTCGACGTTGTACTTCGTTATGAGAAGAACCCCTCGAACCCCAACCCGGCAATCGTCGAGGTTACGGTTCGTGCCCGCGGTTCGGTGATTCGCGTTGCCGAGCACGGTGCGGATATGTACGCTGCCATCGACCTCTCTGCCGATAAGGTCACCCGCCAGCTGCGCAAGTTCAAGACCAAGGTCGTGGACAACCGCCAGGGCGGTGCCAGCGCAGCGGATGTCGCACCGGTCGAGCGCGTCGAGGATCTGGCCGACCTGCTGCTGCCCGAGGAGGAGGACGACCTGCTCGTCCGCGAGAAGGTCATCGATGTCACCCCGATGACTGAGGAGCAGGCGCTGGTGCAGACCGATCTGCTGGGCCACGACTTCTACGTGTTCGAGAACGCGACGACTGGTCTCATCAATGTGGTGTATCACCGTAAGAATGGTGGATATGGCATCATCAAGCCCCGCATCGAAACACTTGACGAGTAAAATACGTTAACTTGCATGAGTTAACGGTTGGCGGCCATCCCATGCGGGTGGCCGCCTTTTTACGTAAGGAGTCGCTTTGATGGACAAGGCCGCATCCGCCGGTCATTCGAACCGTTGCCGCATCGTCGTCGATACCTGCTGCGACTTTAGCCCCGAGGTCGCCGCGAACCTCGATGTCGATATCCTGGGTTTCCCCTTCATTATCGATGGCGAGGAGCGCACGGATGACATCTGGTCGAGCATCACACCCAAGGAGTTCTACGACCGCATGCGCGCCGGTGCCCGCGTGTCCACCTCGGCTGTGTCGCTCGGTCGCTATATCGAGTTCTTTACCGAGTGCGCCAAAGAGGGCACGCCCACGGTCTACCTGTGCTTTACCTCGGCGCTGTCGTCGAGCTACAACTCCGCGTGCCAGGCGGCGGACGCCGTGCGCGCCGAGTATCCCGATTTTGAGCTGTACGTGGTCGACAACGCTCTGCCCTGCGCGACCGGCGCGCTCTTGGCGCTCGAGGCCGTGCGCCAGCGTTCGGCGGGACTGACCGCCAAGCAGCTGGTCGATTGGGCAAACGAGGCAAAGACCTACGTCCACGGCTACTTTACGCTCGAGAGCTTCGACGCACTGGCTGCCGGCGGCCGCATTCCGCCCGCGGCGGCTCAGCTCACGGCAAAGCTCGATGTCAAGCCCGAGCTCTCCTACGACCTTGCCGGCTCGCTGTCGCTGATCGGCGTCAACCGCGGCCGCAAGAAGGCGCTCAAGTCCATTCTCAAGTCGTTCCGCGAGAACTACGTGCCCGACCGCACCATGCCCATCGCCATCATGACGGCCGATGCCGAGAAGGACGGCGACTGGCTCGAAGCCGCCATCCGCAAGGAGGAGGGCTGCGCTGACGTTACGATCATTCGCGGCTCCGTGGGTCCCACCATTGGCTCGCACGTGGGCCCCGGCATGGTGGCCTGCGCGTTTTGGGGTAAGAACCGCGCCGAGAAAGCCTCGCTTTCCGACCGCATCGCGCGCCGTGTACGCGGCGAGTAGACAGGCGCTACGACCACGGGCGCCCCGCAGCTCAAGCGCTGGCGCTGAGTATTCAACCTAGTAATAACACCCAACCCAAAAGGAAAGGTTTCATGGCAAACAAGCTCTCCGTCGCATTCATCGGCACCGGAATCATGGGTGCCCCCATCGCCGGCCACATTCTGGATGCCGGCTATCCCGTCACGGTCAACAACCGTACCAAGTCCAAGGCCGCCGCGCTTATCGAGCGCGGTGCCGTTTGGGCCGATACGCCGGCAGATGCCGTGGCGAACGCCGACGTCGTCTTTACCATGGTGGGTTATCCCTCCGAGGTCGAGGAGCTCTACCTGGCGGGCGACGGCCTGCTCGCGTGCACTAAGCCCGGCGCGGTCCTGATCGACCTCACCACAAGCTCGCCCGAGCTGGCGCGCGACATTGCCGAGGCCGCCCAGGTTTCTGGTCGCATGGCGTTTGACTGCCCCGTCACCGGCGGCGAGTCGGGTGCTATCGCCGGCACGCTCACGGCTATCGTGGGCGCTACCGAGAACGACATCGCGCCGGTCCGCGACATCCTTGCCACCTTCGCGGCCAACATCTGCTGCTTCGACGGCGCTGGCAAGGGCCAGGCTGCCAAGCTCGCCAACCAGGTGTCGCTGGGCGCCTGCATGGTCGGCATGGCCGATGCGCTGGCGTTTGCCGAGCTGAGCGGCCTTGATCTGGAGAAGACCCGTCAGATGATCCTGGGCGGCACCGGCAAGTCCGGCGCCATGGAGAGCCTGGCGCCCAAGGCGCTCGATGGCGACTACAAGCCCGGCTTTATGGTCGAGCACTTCATTAAGGACCTGCGTCTGGCGCTCGCCTACGCCGATGACCGCGAGCTCGCGCTGCCCGGCGCCGACGTGGCCTTTACGCTCTACGACATGCTCGACGCCATCGGTGGTGCCAAGCTGGGCACCCAGGCCATCACGGTCCTCTACAAGGAGGAGGCCGACGCCATCGCCGCCGGTCTGGACTGGTCGCAGTATCGCCCCGAGGAGCACGGTGCCCACGAGGACGGCTGCGGTTGCGGCGAGCACGGCGACGACCACGAGTGCGGTTGTGGCCATCACCACGGCGAGGACCACGAGTGCTGCGGCGGCCACGGCCATGACGACGGCCACGAGTGCTGCTGCGGCCACCATCACGGGGAGTAGCGCCCATGAGCTGGACGTTCGTGGTGCTTGCGCTGCTGCTCTTTCTCTTTGCGATCTACATCGGCTTTTTGTGCGGCCAGTGGGCGTGCGAAAAGCGCGTCATCACCAAGCGCGACTACTGGATCGCCAACTTTGCGGGTGCGGCGGCAGTCGTCCTGCTGACCTGGGTGTTTTCGCTGTTCCCGCTGGTGCAGTTTGCGCCGATCGGCTGGCTCGGCGGCTTTATCGCCGGTCTTAAGATGAGCTTTGGCGAGTCCGTTGGCCCGTGGCGCAAGCACGACGAGGTCTTTAACGTCAACAAGGCCCATCGCGCCGCCGCCGACGCGGGCGACGCCGAGGAGCGCCGCCGCGCGCGTCGCAATGGCGCGGCCGACCGACAGCTCATCTCGGTCACCGATGACAGCAAGGGTGCTGGCAAGCACGCTAAGAAATAGTAAGAAGAGGTAACTATGGCAGAAAATAAAGACGAACAGCTCACCGACGAGGAGCTGGCACAGCTTCAGCTGGCAGAGGAGAACGAGAACGCCGTCGACCGCCTGGTTCAGGAGCTCGGCTGCCCCACGCGCCGCATCCGCCAGTTTGCCGCCCGCGTGCTGCATCTGCTTGCCGAGCGCGATCCCCAGCGCGTCGTGCCCTGCGTGCCCGCGCTGATCGAGGCGCTCGACCGCCCCGAGGCGCAGACCCGCTGGGAGGCTCTCGATGCCCTGACGGCGCTCGCCACCACCTGCCCCGAGCAGCTGGGCGATGCCTTTGAGGGCGCCGAGACCGCACTGTTCGACGAGATTTCCTCCACGCTGCGCTATGCCGCCTTCCGCCTGCTGTGCGTGTGGGGCGCCACGAGTGTCGAGCGTTCGCGCGAGGCTTGGCCCATCCTGGACGAGGCCATCCAGTGCTACCACGGTGATCTCGAGTATCGCGACATGCTCGGTTGCCTGTACGAGTTTGGTCAGGGCGAGATTGACGCCGAGGTTGCCGAGAAGCTCGCGCTGCGCCTTAAGTTCGACGCCGAGAACGGCAAAGGCAGCTATCTCAAGGCCCGTTCGAGCGAGATTTGCGAAATGCTTGTTAAACGTTTTGGCCTGGATCTCTCCAAAAAGAAGAAGCGTGCTAGCGTTAAAAAATCTGACGACGCCGAAGACGAGGAGTAACAGATTATGGCGCACGATGTAGTCCTGATTCCCGGTGACGGTATCGGTCCCGAGATTACGCAGGCCATGCGCCGCGTGGTCGAGGCCGCCGGTGTCCAGATCAATTGGAACGTCCAGGAGGCCGGTGCCGGTGTCATGGACGAGTTTGGCACGCCGCTGCCCCAGCACGTGCTCGATGCGGTCGCCGAGACCAAGGTTGCCATCAAGGGTCCCATTACTACGCCGGTTGGCACGGGTTTCCGCAGCGTTAACGTCGCCCTGCGCAAGCACTTTGACCTGTACGCCTGTGTGCGCCCTTGCCTGTCGCAGCCGGGCGACGGCTCGCGCTTCCGCGACGTCGACCTGGTCATCGTGCGCGAGAACACCGAGGACCTCTATGCCGGCATCGAGTTCGATGAGGGGGCTGCCGAGGTCGAGGAGCTCTCGCAGCTTGTCGAGCGCTCGGGTCAGAAGGCCTTCGCCGCCGATTCCGCTATCTCGATCAAGCCCATCTCCATCGCCAAGAGCCGCCGCATTGTGGAGTACGCCTTTGAGTACGCCCGCCGCTGCGGCCGCAAAAAGGTGACGGCCGTGCATAAGGCCAACATCATGAAGGCGACCGATGGCCTGTTCCTGCGCGTTGCGCGCGAGGTGGCCGCCAACTATCCCGATATCGAGTTCAACGACAAGATCGTCGACGCCACCTGCATGGGCCTGGTCCAGAACCCCAACGACTTCGATGTCCTGGTGCTGCCCAACCTGTACGGTGACATTGTGAGCGACCTGTGCGCCGGTCTGGTAGGTGGACTGGGTATGGCTCCGGGTTCCAACATCGGTGCCGACTGCGCCATCTTCGAGGCGACGCACGGCTCCGCGCCCGATATCGCTGGCCAGGATATCGCTAACCCCACGGCCGAGATTCTGTCCGCGGCTATGATGCTCGATCACCTGGGCGAGAACGACGCGGCCAATCGCATTCGCGCCGCCGTTTCTGCCACGCTCGACGAGGGTGAGCAGGTTACCGGCGACGTTCGTCGTGCCCAGACCGGCTCCGTTGAGGGCGCTGTGGGCACGCAGGCCTTTGCCGATGCCGTTATCGCGCACCTGGCCTAAGGCATGCAGACTGCAAACGCCTAAATAGTACTTAAGTGTTTGCGTATAACCTGAGAATCAATACGCCCGGCGCTTTGTCGGGCGTATTCTATTGCGGACTATGTTTCCTAACAAGGAGTAACTGATATGGGTCTGATTCAAAAGAAGGACGAGAAGGACGAGATCGACGGCATCCAGATCATCGAGCGCGGCGAAGGCCCCGATGGTGACGAGGACGAGAAGATCGATCTGGTCGCCGGTACGTCTGCCGAACATATTGCCGCCGGTACGACGGCCGAGGAGGAGGACGCTCGCCTGGAGGCAAAGATCGCCGCGGACGCCGCCGACGAGAACCTCATGCCCGAGGAGCAGGACGAGGACGACGATATCCTGGGTTCCGACGAAGACGACCGCGCATCCAAGCACAAGAAGACGATGATTGCCGCCTTTGTGGTTGCAGTCGTGATTGCTGCCGTGATTGGCTTCTTTATTGGCAATGGTGGTTTTGGCGGCAAGGGTGTCGGCTCGGCGACCCTCACCGAGGACCAGCTCGATTCGACCGTGGCAAGCTACAGCTACAACGGCAAGAAGAGCGACATCACCGCGCGCGAGGCCATTGAGAGCCAGTACAGCCTCGACACCGTCAAGGATGGCGATGGCAACTACACCGCTCCCTCTGCCGACGTCATCCTGTCCTACGTGCGCAACAAGATCCTGCTCGACGCTGCCGAGGACGAGGGCATCACCGTCTCTTCTAAGGAGATGAAGAAGTACGCCGAGGATTCCATCGGCACTTCGGACTACAAGACCATGGCCACGCAGTATGGCGTGTCCAAGGACCAGGCCAAGCAGATCGTCCGTCAGTCCGCGACGCTGCAGAAGCTCTACAAGAAGAAGGTGGGCGATAGCTCCGCAAGCATGCCGACCGCCCCGACCGAGCCTGCTGACGGCAACGAGGAGACCGCGAGCAAGGATTACGCCGACTACATCATCAACCTTGCCGGCGACGAGTGGGATAGCGAGAAGGGCACCTGGAGGGACGCCGATGGCACCTACGCTAAGGCATTCGCCGACGATGCCTTTACGGCCGATAGCGCGACCTATAAGCAGGCAATGACCGCCTACTACACTGCCTATCAGCAGTATTCCTCGCAGGCTTCGAGCGCCAGCTCCAAGTGGACCGAGTACGCTAACGGCCTCTACGCCAAGGCCAACATCAGCATCTACGGCCTGTTTGCGTAAAGATTGCCTGAGCTTTCGAGCGCGAAGTCGAAATATCTGATTGAGCCCGCTAGAACGAACACCGTTCTAGCGGGCTTTTTGCATTGTGGAGCTGTCATTTGAGATTGGAAGGTTAGATCGCACGATCGCACAAGTGCTTCATCGGGTCTCCCCAATTCATCTAGGAAAACGGCCGTAAACGAATGCAAATAACCGGTGAGCGGTCGAAAACTACCGTTCACCGATAATCTCAAAACTGGTTCTAACTGGTATTAAGTCAAAAAGACCAATTCACATATCTTCACAATGACCTGCAATTTTTCTACACGCTATTTTTAGCCGCCCTGCGTTGTTTAGACACAGGAAAAGATCCGATCTTTTGCCAAAGCATTTCGGAACGGTTTCAAAACCGCAGGTAGAAGTGTTAACGACCGGTAAACGGTCGATTTATCACCGTGAGCGGTGCAAAAACGTTTTACCGTATGAATCAACGAAAGCGACCTCTTCTGGGGTGATATAGTGACAACAACACATCACGTGGTTACTACCAGTTTAGAAACCACTGGTCTTCAAAGTACGCTTTCTAAGAAGCTTTAAGGGCGAGCGCCCGCTGGCTTCCGAAAATCATCGGACTCAGATCGTACACACCTTCGGAAGGGAAATTTGAATGGTTGGCTTTATTCTTACCGGTCATGGACAGTTCGCACCCGGCCTCGCAAGCGCTATCGCTATGGTTGCTGGCGACCAGCCCGCTTTTACCGTCGTTCCTTTTGAGGGCGACCAGGCTGCTTCCTACGGTGAGGATCTCCGCGCCGCTATTACCGCCATGCGCGAGGAGTGCGATGGCGTGCTCGTCTTTACCGACCTGCTTGGTGGCACCCCGTTCAACCAGGCGATGATGATTGCCCAGGATGTCGACAACGTCGAGGTTCTGACCGGCACCAACCTTCCCATGGTTATTGAGCTTCTGTTCCTCCGCGGCAACGCCACGCTCGCCGAGCTTGGCGAGCAGGCCGTGACCGTTGGCCAGACGGGCATCACCGCCCAGACGGTCGCATCCGTTGCCGGCTCCGACGAAGAGGATATCTTCGGCGACGAGGACGGCATCTAATGGCCGATTTCGGAGCCAACGTCCTGAGTTCCTCGGTCGCCCTTTTAGGCCTGCTTGTCATCATGGGCTTGATTTACACCATCTGGTCGCAAATCAACATGAAGAAGAAGCAGAAGTACTTCAAGGAGCTGCACACCGAGCTCAAGCCGGGTCAAGAGGTTCTTTTCGCCGGCGGTATCTACGGAACCGTCAAAGGCATCGAAGGCGAGAAGGTCCAGATCAAAGTCCGATCCGGCGCCGTCGTAGATGTTTCGCGTTACGCGATTCAGGAGATCAAGTAACTGTCGTCAGCAAATAACGAAAGGAAGCTGATCAACATGGCAGAACCCAACATTCTTCTTACCCGCATCGATAACCGACTGGTTCATGGTCAGGTTGCCACCCAGTGGAACTCCACCCTGGGCTCCAACCTCATCCTCGTCGCCAACGACGACGTGGCGTCCAACACCATGCGCCAGAACCTCATGAAGATGGCCGCTCCCGCCGGCGTCGCTACGCGTTTCTTCTCTCTGCAGAAGACCATCGACGTCATTGGCAAGGCGAGCCCGCGCCAGAAGATCTTCATCGTGGCCGAAACACCGGAAGACGTGCTTACGCTCGTCAAGGGCGGTGTGCCTATAAAGAAGGTAAACATCGGCAACATGCACATGTCGGAAGGAAAGCGCCAAGTCGCCACCTCCGTCGCAGTTAACGACGAGGATGTCGCTGCGTTTAAAGAGCTGCAGGAATTGGGGGTGGAGTTGGAGATCAGGCGCGTTCCGAGCACGCCTGTTGAGGACACGAGCAAGCTCTTCTCGTAATCCTCGTGATCCACGTTGTCAGGAGTGAAACCCTGACGTTCTGTACGTGAAATCCAAAGTGCGTACATACATTTTGAAAGGAGGAGCAAGATGGAATACTCGATCATCCAGATCGCTCTGGTCTTCGTCGTCACGTTCATCGCGGCAATCGACCAGTTTGACTTCCTCGAGTCTCTCTATCAGCCCATCGTCACCGGCGCCGTCATCGGTCTTATCCTTGGCGACCTCAACACCGGTCTTCTCGTGGGTGGTACCTATCAGCTCATGACGATCGGCAACATGCCGATCGGAGGCGCTCAGCCGCCTAACGCCGTCATCGGCGGCATCATGGCAGCCATTCTCGCTATCGCCACGGGCCTCGAGCCCAACGCGGCAGTCGGCCTCGCCATTCCGTTCGCTCTGCTTGGCCAGCTTGGCGTTACCCTGGTCTTCACGCTTATGTCCCCGCTTATGTCCACGGCCGATAACATGGCTCACAACGCGGACACCAAGGGCATCGAGCGCCTGAACTACTTCGCCATGGCTCTGCTCGGCCTGATCTTCGCTGTCGTCGTCACCCTGTTCTTCATCGCTGGCGCTACCATCGGTCAGACCATCGCTTCCGCCATCCCGACTTGGCTGCAGACCGGTCTCTCCGCTGCAGGCGGCATGATGCGCTTTGTCGGCTTCGCCGTCCTGCTCAAGGTTATGATGAACCGCGATATGTGGGGCTTCTTCCTCATGGGCTTTGGCCTCGCGCTCATCACCGTTGCCAACGATTCGCTGGCAACCCCTGCTCTGCTCATCCTCGCTCTCATCGGCTTCGGCATCGCTTTCTGGGACTTCCAGCAGCAGACCGAGCTGAAGGGTGCAGCTGTTTCTGACGGAGGTGACTTCGAAGATGGCATCTAATGAGTATGTGATCCCGGAGCACTACGAGGATCTCACTCCTGCTCCGCAGCTCGACCAGAAGACCCTCAACAAGATGGCTTGGCGCTCCTGCTTCCTGCAGGCATCGTTCAACTACGAGCGCATGCAGGCCGCTGGCTGGCTTTACTCCATCATCCCCGGTCTGGAGAAGATCCACACCAACAAGAACGACCTCGCGGCTTCCATGAGCCACAACCTGGAGTTCTTCAACACCCACCCGTTCCTCGTCACCTTTGTTATGGGCATCGTGCTTTCGCTCGAGCAGAACAAGGTTGACATCCCCACGATCCGCGCCGTCCGCGTCGCCGCAATGGGCCCGCTCGGTGGTATCGGTGACGCCCTGTTCTGGCTGACGCTCGTGCCTATCACGGCCGGCATCACCTCCAACATGGCCATCAACGGCAACGCCGCTGCACCGATCATCTTCCTGGTGATCTTCAACGTCGTCCAGTTCGCTCTGCGCTTCTGGCTCATGAACTGGTCCTACAAGCTTGGCACCAGCGCTATTGACGCTCTGACCGCCAACATGCAGGCCTTCACGCGTGCCGCTTCCATCATGGGCGTCTTCGTCGTCGGTTGCCTGGTCGTCACCATGGGTGGCACCCAGATCAACCTCCAGATCCCCAACGGCACCACCCGTGGCCTCTCCGCTACTACCGTGATCGTCTCCGAGAAGGAGGCCGAGAACTTCACCGGTATGGAGGGCATCGATACCGAGACCGCTGAGGCCGGTACCATCGCCATGACCGATAAGGACGGCAACGCCCTTACCGCTTCCGATGCCGACGGCAACGCTGTCGAGTGCGGCGTCACCGATCTGGGTAACGGCATGGAGTCCGTGACCTACGGCACCGTTACCGAGGATCCGGTCAACTTCTCTGTTGCCGACACCCTCAACACCATCGTCCCGAAGCTCGTCCCGCTTATGCTTACGCTGCTGCTTTACTACATGTTCGCTAAGCACAGCTGGACCCCGACCAAGGGCATTCTCCTGCTCTTCGTCCTTGGCATCCTGGGCGCTGGCCCGCTTGGTCTCTGGCCGAGCATCTGGTAAGGCTCTAGCTTGAGGGGTGTGTCCCTACGCGGCTCACACCCCGACCCCTTAAGCCATGTGTATGTTAAAAGCCGCGTGCTCGAAAGAGCGCGCGGCTTTTGTTTTCTTAATGATTCGGGTGTGGCAGACAGATAATGCATAACACCCTAGGTAGTTAGCCGAATTCGAGCAAAAGGGAGGATAGGATGGCGATCGGAGCGCGTAAGCAACCGCTGTACGATCAGCTGGTCGATATTCTGACCGAAAAGATTGACCATGAATATCGCGCCGGTGACATGATTCCTTCCGAGCGCGAACTTTCGGAGCGCTATGGTCTCTCGCGCACTACGGTACGCCTGGCTCTGCAGGAACTGGAGCGTTTAGGACTGGTGGTTCGGCAGCACGGTCGCGGTACCTTTGTGACCGACCGTTCGGCAAAAGCAACCAATCTTATGCAGTCCTACAGCTTTACCGAGCAGATGCGCGCGATGGGTCGAGAACCCGAGACCACGATTCTCGAGTTTTGCGAGATGGAGGCCGATAAGAATCTGGCCGAGCATATGGGATTGCGCATCGGTGATCGCATTTTTAAGCTCAAGCGTCTTCGCTCTGCCGACAACATGCCCATGATGGTCGAACGCAGCTATCTACCGGTTCGTCAATTTCTGTCCCTAAAGCGACCGCTGCTGGAGCGTAAGCCGCTTTACGATGTGATTGAGCAGGACTTTCAGCAAAAGATTCGCGTGGCCGAAGAGGAGTTCTATGCGAGCATAGCCCGTCCCACCGATGCCCACCTTTTGGGAATTGTCGAGGGCTCGCCTGTGCTCGATTTGGTCAGGACTACGTATAACGAGTCAAACGAGGTAGTGGAGTACACACTCTCGGTTGCTCGTGCCGATCAGTTTAAATACAAGGTTTACCACCAGCGCAGCAACTAGTGCTCGCATCGTTTCCATATGGTGATTCTTTGCATTTAACTGGTTACTACCAGATAACCAACCGAAGTGTATAAGTGCACGTCAGAGGATTACTTCTAGAGAGAGGTATTAGAAATGTTCGAGAAGAGTGTCGAGGAGCTCACCGAGCTCGGCGCCCAGATCACCACGGCCGAGATTGCTCAGCAGCCCGAGCTTTGGCGCGATACGCTCAACATCTATCGCGAGAACAAGGAGGCCATCGAGGCCTTCCTGGCCGAGGCTCGCGCTATGGGCGAGGGTCGTCTGTCCGTTGTCTTCACCGGTGCCGGTACGTCCGACTACGTTGGCGATACCTGCGCCCCGTACCTGCGTCACGCTGGCAACACTGATCTCTACGACTTTAAGCCCATCGCCACGACCGACATCGTGAGTGCCCCGCGCGACTTCCTGCGCGCCGAGGATCCCACGCTCGTGGTTTCCTTTGCCCGCTCTGGCAACAGCCCCGAGAGCCTTGCCGCCGTTGCCGTTGCCAAGGAGCTCGTCCACAACGTCAAGTTCCTCAACATCACCTGCGCTCCCGAGGGCAAGCTCGCCGTCGAGTCTGCCGATGATCCCAATGCGCTGACGCTGCTCATCCCGCGCGCCAACGACAAGGGCTTTGCCATGACCGGTTCCTACACCTGCATGACCCTGCTCTCTACCCTCATCTTTGACGAGGCTTCCGACGAGCAGAAGGCCGAGTGGGTCGAGACCATCGCCAAGATGGGCGAGGAGGTTATCGCTCGCGAGTCCGAGGTCGCCGATTACCTGGCTGGCGACTTCAACCGCGTGACCTACTTGGGTTCTGGCTCCTTCGGTGGCCTTGCTCAGGAGAGCCAGCTCAAGATTCTCGAGCTTGCTCACGGCCTGGTTGCCACTTCTTACGACACCTCCATGGGCTATCGTCACGGACCCAAGTCCTTCGTCGACGACAAGACGCTCGTGTTCGTGTTCGTCAACAACGATGCCTACACCCGTCAGTACGATATCGACATCCTCAACGAGATCGGTGGCGACAAGATCGCTCAGCACACTGTCGCCGTTCAGCAGGAAGGTGCCACCGTCTACGAGGGCGAGTCCTTCACCTTTAAGGGCTACGAGGCGCTTCCCGAGGGCTACCTTGCTCTGCCGTTCGTGATGTTTGCCCAGGCTATCAGCCTGCTCAACTCCGTCCGCGTGGGCAACACGCCCGATACGCCGAGCCCCACCGGCACGGTCAACCGCGTGGTTAAGGGCGTGACGATTCACCCCTTCACCGCTTAATCGCGTCCCCCTGTAAGGGCGCCCGTCCGCTCATAACGGCGGGCGGGCGCTTTTTGTTTTACGTGAGCTGGGTATAAGCATCACCACAGTCAACTGCTTTAGAAGCAAGGAGTGCATATGAGCACGTACGCAATTAAGGCTGACAAGTTCTTCTTGCCGGCAGGCCCGCAACTGGGCGGCTATCTTATGGTCGAGGATGGCGTTTTTGGCGCCTGGCAGGCCGACGAGCCCTCTTGCGAGATTAAGGACTACACGGGATCGTGGATCGCACCGGGTATGGTCGATACTCACATCCATGGCTTTTATAACCACTCGACTACCGATAACGACCCCGAGGGCATCGATATCAGCTCAACCGAGCTCGCCCGTCGCGGTACCACCAGCTGGCTGCCCACGACGTTCACCGATGGCGTCGAACAGATCAAGGACGCCTGCGCTGCTATCGCCAAGGCGGACGAGGGCCGCGGCCCCGACTTCTGCGGTGCCCGCATTCAGGGCATCTACCTGGAGGGCCCCTTCTTTACCATGAAGCACGTGGGCGCGCAGAACCCCGCTTACCTGATTGACCCCTCCGAGGAGGTTTTCGACCAGTGGCAGGAGGCTGCGGGCGGTCGCATCGTTAAGAGCGCCATGGCCGCCGAGCGCGACGGTGCCGCTGCTTATGCGGCTGCTCTGAACGCCAAGGGCGTGGTGACCAGCATCGGTCACTCCGACGCCACCTACGATGAGTGCATCGCCGCTATCAATGCCGGTGCCAGCTGCTTTACGCATACCTATAACGGCCAGCGCGGTCTGCATCACCGTGAGCCCGGTGTCGTGGGTGCTGCCATGTCTACGCCCGAGACCTACGCCGAGATCATCTGTGACGGCAAGCACGTAAACCCTGCCGCCATCAAGGCGCTGCTGCAGGCAAAGGGCTGGCAGCACACGGTGCTCATCACCGACTGCCTGGGTTGCGGCGGCATGCCCGAGGGCAGCTACACCAGTGGCGGCATGGACGTCATCATGAAGGACAACCTGTGCTGGCTCGCCGACGGCAAGAGCATTGCCGGCTCGGTGCTCACGCTTGCCCAGGGCGTCAAGAACATCGTCGACTGGGGCATCGCCAGCGCCGATATCGCCATTCGCATGGCAACTGAGGTGCCGGCACGCTCCGCGCACATCGAGGATAAGTGCGGCAGCATCATGCCGGGTCGCGACGCCGACTTTGTCGTGTTCGACCATGAGCTTACCCTCGTCGAGACATATGTTGGCGGCCAGAGCGTCGGCAACGCCTTTACCGAGTAACGATAGAAAAAGACGGCGGGCCCGAATCTGCTCGGACCCGCCGTATGGGTTAAACGCTCAAAAGCACCTTAACAGTTACAGTTTGTTAGCGATCTTCTTTGCCGTGCGCTTAACGCCGGCCACCAGGCCTCCCGCAGGATGCTCCTTTTCGTAGGCTAGACGCTTCTCACGCTTGGCGTACTCTTCGACGATGATGTCGCCATACTCGTCTTCGATTTTGTCGAAGAAATCGACAGCTCCCTTAATCTCTTCGGCAGTTGGGTGCCCCTTCTGGACACCGCCGGTGAGTTTGAACGGCCCCCACGTATCAAAGCCGGGACAGCCGTAGACGCCCATAAAGATGGCCTGCCTCATGCGGCAGATGCCATCGATATCCTTGCCGTACCACTTGTTTTTGCCACCGTAGGTCATAAGGCCAAACACCTTGTCCTGCGGCTGCAGCACGTTCGTGAGCACGCGCGCCATATCTTTGTCGATCTCGGAGTAATAGATGCCCGTGGCGACACCGATCAGATGGTATTCGTGCAGGTCGGGGTACTCGTTTTTACCGAGTGACTTCACGTCGAGGGTATCGATTTCGGGGTGCGCCTCGACGATGGCGTCCACGAGCTTTTTCGTATTGCCGTGGTGGCGTGAGGCATAAAGGATGATGGTTCGCATAAGAAGGCCTTTCAGCTGTAATTGCATCAATGTCTGTATGGTACCCCGTTGCATGCCTGGGAAACCGGACGCATCGATGAACGTGCGGGTTTGTCCTTTGGTCAGGGCCGAGACGGGTTCTTGCGAGCAAAAAGCAGTTGTTCGAAAGGATGGACAATGGAATACGCTCTCTCCAACGATTCGATTTCTATCAAGGTCTCCACGGCCGGCGGCTCGTTTACTTCGATTGAGGCTGGAGGTCGCGAGTACTTGTGGCAGGGCGA
Source organism: uncultured Collinsella sp. (assembly GCA_900544895.1). Classification (GTDB taxonomy): domain Bacteria; phylum Actinomycetota; class Coriobacteriia; order Coriobacteriales; family Coriobacteriaceae; genus Collinsella. The sequence goes on along the minus strand of UQWZ01000003.1, from coordinate 225,696 downwards.
TCCCGCCGTGTGGTCCGGCCAGGCACCGATTTGCTTCCCGATTTGCGGAGGTTTGCGCGATAACAGCGCCATGACGTTTGCCGGACATCATGTGAAGCTCGCCCGCCACGGCTTTGCGCGCAAGCAGGAGTGGAAGCTGTTGAGCCAAAGCACAAACGAGCTGGCTATGTGCCTGGCATCCGAGGATAACGCTGCGCTGCTGAGCGATTATCCGTATCCGTTTAAACTTGTCGCCCGCTATACGCTCGAGGACGCCGCCGTGCGTGTCTCCTATGAGGTTACCAACGAGGGCACCGAGGACATGCCTTTCTTTATCGGTGGACACCCCGGCTTTAGGTGTCCGCTCGACGAGGGTGAGTCCTATACGGACTACGAGTTGCGTTTTGAGAAAGACGAGGCTGCGGAGCTCTGCACCGCCGTTCCCTCGACCGGATTGATTGATGTGGACAGGCGTTCCAAGAACCCCATGGTGGGAAAGACGCTGCCTCTGTCACATGAGCTCTTCGATTTTGCGGAGACCATCTTTGACGTGCTCGAGAGCCGTCAGGTCACGCTTTCCAAAAAGGGCGAGGACAAGGGCGTTCGCCTGAGCTTTGAGGGCTTCCCGTACCTCATTGTGTGGAGCAAGCCCGAGGGTGATTTTGTGGCAGTTGAGCCCTGGGGCGGCCTCTCGACCTGTTCCGATGAGGATGACGTGCTTGAGCACAAGCGCGGCTGCCTTATCGCCAAGCCCAAAGAAACCATCGTGCGCTCGTTCACAATCGAGATTCTGTAGTCGCATGTAGCCAATTCGTTTTGCAAGGCATAAGGAGCCTGCGAGATAAGGAGCTAGAAATGATCCTCACCGTTACGATGAACCCGTCCGTCGATACGCGCTATCAGCTCGATGAGCTCATTATCGACGACGTCAACCGCGTGACGCCCGAAAAGACCGCCGGTGGCAAGGGCCTCAACGTGGCCCGCGTCCTGGGCCAGCTGGGCGACGACGTTGTGGCAACCGGCTTGCTTGGTGGTCATATGGGCGCCTATATGGCCGAGCTCATGGATGCCAACGGCATTAAGAATGATTTTGTGCCCATCAAGGGCGAGACTCGCATCTGTCTCAATATCCTTCATGCTGGCAACCAGACCGAGTTGCTCGAGAGCGGCCCGACGATTGCCCCCGAGGAACTCGATGCCTTTACCGCCAAGTTCGCCGAGCTTGCGAGCAAGGCCGATGTCGTTACCATCTCGGGTTCGCTGCCCCGCGGCGTCGAGGCGGACTACTATGCCAAGATCACGGGCATTGCCGAGAACGCCGGCGCCAAGGTGCTGCTCGATACCTCGGGTGCCTCGCTTGAGGCTGCGCTCAAGTCCGAGGTCAAGCCTGAGCTGGTTAAGCCTAACCTGACCGAAATTAACGGCCTTCTGGGCACGAGCTTTACCACCGACGATGTGGACGAGCTCCGTTCCGCGCTCGCCTCTGACGCCCGCTTCTCCGATATCCCCTGGGTCGTCGTATCCATGGGTGCTGCCGGCTCAGTTGGCTTCCACAATGGCCGTGCGTTCCGCGCCAAGACCCCCGATATCCCCGCCGTTAACGCTACGGGCTCTGGCGATTCGACCATTGCCGGCTTCGCACATGCGATTGCTGCCGGCGCCGACGACGAGACGGTGCTGCGTACCGCCAACACCTGCGGCAAGCTCAATGCCATGGATCCCATGACTGGCCACTTGGTTATGGATCGTTGGGACGAGGTTTACAACGGCGTTGTCGTGACCGAGCTGTAGGAGCTTGTGCTGCGGCCCCGGCATCGGTTGCTAGCTCATGTCGCCGACAGGTGCAGTAGCATTATGCCGGGGCGCGACGCCGACACTGTCGTGTTCAATCCCGACCTTACCCTGGTCGAGACGCATGTGGGTGGCAACAGCGTCGGTAATGCGTTTGCCGAGTAGCCGCCAAAGAAACGATCCGAGAGGGGATTTAGATGATTTACGGTGCATTGGGCGATATCGAGGAGTACCGTGGAATGCTCAAGGGCCTCGACGTGCTGATCGATTGGCTCGAGGAGAACGATCCGGCGAAGCTCGAGGTCGGCAGCCATCCGATTCTGGGCGACAAGGTCTTTGCGAACGTCATGGCTCCCACGACGCGTCCCGAAGGCGAGGCTCACTATGAGACGCATCAGCGCTATCACGACCTGCAGATCGACGTCGAGGGTCGCGAGGCCTTTAAGGTTGCCACGGGCAGCCTGACGCTGGTTCAGGAGTTTGACGAGAAGGACGACTACGATCTGGTCGATTCCGACGCCTCGATCGCCGGCGATCTTGCTGACGACAAGTTTGCGCTGTTTGTTGCCGGCGAGCCTCACATGCCCACGCTCGAGTTCCCGGGCGATGGCGCGCAGCCGGTCAAGAAGATCTGCTTTAAGCTGCTTGCAGACGCTTACTGGGAGGAGTAACGAGCCGCTCGGCTGAGCTGTTCGTTTTGCGAGCGTTATCCCTTGGAGGAACGCGCTTGGGCCCCGCTGATCGCGGTTCCTTTGGGGATTGCGGTTGGCGGGGCTTTTGTTGAGTAGGAGAGTTTCCGGCGGCGTTGTGCTTGGATTGGCGGAAGCGCGCCCGAAATCAGCAACAAAAAAGCCGCCCGAAGGCGGCTATCTTGTGCAATGGAGCCAGCGACCGGGCTCGAACCGGTGACCCCCGCTTTACGAGTACGTGAATTCGGCATTTGACGAGATGAGTCCAATTTCACTGAATTAAAAGGAAGCGCAGGTAGAAATAGGTAATTAACAATTATTGAGCTAGCTATTAGAATCATATTTCCCACTATTTTCACACTTAGAGAGACTTGAAAGTGTGAAAAGTTTCGATTAGGCTTGCTGGCAAAGCTTTAAAGGCTTTGCCAGCAAGCCTAATCGAAAATCTAACGAGGGATATGATTGCAGGGATTGATAAAAAAGACCGCTCGCGGCACATCGGAATGCATCGATAAGAGCAAAGGCGTCTATCGGATTTATTTTTCCCTGGGAAAAGATCCGGAGACAGGACGGTACCGCCGTAGTCCGTCACGCAGGGTTCACTGCAGAAGCAAGAACCCGAAAAACTGGCCGAGTGAAGTCGCCAAGGCGCTGGAGGCCTATAGAGCTGAACTTGAGGGCGCTTCCAACCGTGGCAATGGTCCTCTGGGCCTATCAGATTATGCGGACAGGTTTCACGCGAACAGGGAGTCGACCATGGGATCACCTCTTGCTTATGAGCGTGAAGGTTTGGACATTCGTCACATACGCGAGCTGTTCGGCAATCCCGATCTCACTCGGCTTAAATCGGATGACGTTCGCACTGCTTATGCCAAGGCTAGAAAAGAAGGCCGATTCAGCGAAAGTGAAATTCGCCGCATCCACATCAAGCTCAAACAGGTAATGGAGGATGCCGTCGATAACGACCTCGTGGGCAAAAACCCTTGTAGGGGAGTGAAACTGCCCAAGCAGAATGTCGAGGCTCGTAAGGCGCTGAGCGCCGATGAGGCGGCAAGGCTTCTTGCGGTCCTTTTGGAGGAGAAGCCATCTTCCTTTATCACATGCACAATGCTTCTACTTCTCTGCGGTTTGAGGAAGGGGGAGGCCCTTGGTCTCTCATGGGAGGATTATGACCCCGACGCCAAGACTCTGAGGATAGTAAAGCAATATACGAACGACAGGACATTGAGGCCGCCTAAATCAAAGATGAGCAGGCGTAAGATTTCGGTTGGAAATGAACTTGCCGACTATCTGGACAGGTGGAAAGCCATTCAGCGGAGTGAGTTCGATTCCTTTGCAGTGGGGCAGACTGGAGAAACGCCCATTGTCCATTCCATTGGGATCGTTGACGCCGCCAACGGCAAACGGGCTCTTGTGACCCGGATGGATGGACATAACTATTCAAGGGCGTTTAGGCTGTTTGCGGCGAAAAACGGCTTCGGTACTTTTAAGGAGAGCAGGGAAGTCATTGGGAGTGACGGCGTCAAACGTACCCGCTATACGGGTTATAGCGGGCTGAAGCCTCATGAGCTTAGACATACGCAAGCGACTTTGCTCGTTGGTGCCAATGCGGACATTAAGACGATCCAGGCGCGTTTGGGCCATGCTAGCCCATCGACGACGCTGTCTATCTATAGCCACTTTATCGAGGCAAATGACCAGAAGGCAGCATCAGTGCTGGATGATCTGCTGAAGGGCTAAAAAGGGCTAAAAAAGAGGCCCCAAAGGGGCCTCTTTTTTAAGCGACATTGTTTCGGTAGATCATTGCGCCATATGGCGGCTCCAGCTCCATAGACTGATAGTAGCTGGCATCTAGAAGGTTGAAATAACAAATGATGGGGGCGGCTAGGTGCTCGTCCATATTTAGGTAATGTCCCTCATCATCTGTGACCAGTTTGACCTCGTCGCGCATCACGTCGGTCATGCGGGGCCAGAGTTTGGTTGCGCGCTGCAATTTGTCCTTTTGACTGTACTCTCCGTTATGGAAGAAGGCAAAATGAGGCGCATCGTATTTTGCGCCGCCGCGAATTTCGATAATTCCGACCTGGCTGCAAGACTTCGCGCATTCCTCTGTTTCCAATAAAGTCCAAGAGGAGGGGAGGACAGCGTAATCGCCGCCGAGGAGATCGACCCGTCTCATTCCCTGGGGCCTCTCCTCTTTCTCGCAATATAAAGAGAAATGGTCGTGGAGCCTCTGGAATTGCTCTCGATAAAGTTCCAATTGACTAAAACTCATTTCTTCTGATCCGTCAACGGGAAGGGCCTTCATTTCATTGGTGATTTGCCGAGCTTCCCTGAGGCACGCCTCATCGAGGGCCCTGGCGACCCTCGGCTGCAACCCCGTGAGCAGGTTGCATAGATAGTCGATAGCCTCGCCGGTGCTTCTGACTGATTCGGGGTTCTTGAGGCGTAGCTCTTCGATTTTCTCCGGGGTCGTCGCCTGAACAGTTGTTCCGAACTTAATTTTCCGCATCTTACTTCCGGATAATGGTAAACGTCCCATAACCACTCCAATCATCGTTGTATATATATTAAATCAGTCAGACAATAAAGTCTATACAGTCAGAAAGTGAATTAGAAATTAGAACTGTAACTAGATATGATTGTGCAACAGACAGTGTTACAATATAAACAGTAAGCGCCTGACCAGCTTGTTTGAAAGGAGTTATTTTATTTTCGGTCATTGATTAAAAAGCCGCCCGCCCTTCCCTATCTAAGTTTGGCGACGAAGGGGGAGGGGCGAGCTAGCCTGAAAGGATTCTACCATGATTGTAGAGCCTGAACCGTACGCTGCCGTACAAGCATCAACTGCGGTTTCTTCTGATTCCAACTTGGGCCACGAGCGCCTTCTTGGCATCGCTGAAGTGTGCAAGATAACCGGCTTGAGTCCGGTTACGGCCTCGAAGATGATGAAGGAGAGCGGGCGCGCGATTGCGTTGCACCGCCGCATTTACATCCTTGAATCGAGCTTCTTTGCATACCTCCATGAATTGGAGGCGAGCGAACCGTGCCGGCTTTAAATCCCATGAGCGTCGGCCTCGACGAGACCGCCTTGCGTATCTTAAAGAATAGGCCGCTTGGGCATATCGAACACGGTGCGCTGGATACTATCCTCGGAGGTCTTCGTCAATACCTGTGCATCGTCCCCGGCGGACCCGGTACGGGTAAAACAACGTTTATGCAGCAAATCGCCGACGGATGGGCCATTGCTGGCCATCCGGTGGTCATCTTTGAGGGCGAGCTCGGGCGAGACAGCATGCTCGCGAAGAGCCTCACCCGCATCTCGGGCGGCGAGCTCACGCACGATGATATGAACGGCGATGGCATGTCTGAGGACAAACGCGGGCTCTTCGAGAAGGTTCTCGACATTTACGCCCGCAGCATCGCCGAGCGAATGTATATCATTCCTGGTGAAATTAAATATGCCGGGATGCGAAAGGCAATCGAAGAGGTTGCCGATAAACATGGCGAACCGCCACTGGTTATTGTTGATTACGCGCAAATCGTCTCTTTGCCGCAGGAACTGCGCATTGCCGACGAGCGTATCGGTCTCAAGCTCGTCGCTTCCGAGCTCCGCCGAATCGTGGATGAGGCCCATTGTCCGCTCTTCGCTATCTCATCAATTAACCGCGTTAATTACGACAAGCAGACCACCGGGCTTCAGGCGATAGGCGGGTGCAACATGTTCGAGTATTCGGCAGATCTCGTTATGTCGCTTTCTATTAAGGGCGATAAGCCCGAAGAGCGTAATGCCAATATGTTGCTTAAAAAACGGCCCGTCATTGCTTCAATCACAAAGAACCGTTACGGTTCCTGCGGTATTGTCGAGTTTGAGTTCAACGCACCAGCAGCGATGTTTACCGAAATCGGCTAATTATGGAGCCCGGACCCTACATTGGTGGATACCGGGCTCCCAATCCATGCTTGTCGTCCGATGAGCTCGCGCGCGCCGAGAACAGGGATCTTCCTCTGCTCTCGGCCGATGAGCTCATTTGGGAATGGAAGCGCCTGCTCGATGCTCTCGATATCTATAGAGAACAATGGCGACCATACCGTATATATCTCGGCAGCTTGCCGGGAGTCCCCTTCGATGTCTGGGCGAGGGTGAGGATTGGGCGCATCGGTCAGATGCTCCAAACAATTTCAACTTAATAAAAGGGGCGGGGCCGATGCGTCGGCCCCGCTCGGATTGGATGGTTATGACTTCCATGAATACGCATATCAACGTACGGATGAGTGAGTCGCAGCGTAAGGCTATCGAGGAGAAGGCGGCGGCCATGAACATGCCGGCGTCCTCCTTCATGCGCGATGCCGCCCTGCTCTGCGGCGAGAAGCCGGTCAGGGTCGCCGACGCGGGGGAACTTGCCGGTATCAGGACTGAGTTGAAGAAGATCGGCACGAACCTCAACCAGGCGGTCCGCGCCCTCAACACCTACGGGTCCGATCCGGTCGTCCTCAATAATCTCAACCGGGCGACATCAATCGTCTCGACGGCGGTGGGCTGGGTCAACGACCTACTCGCCCGTGCGAGAGAGTAGGTGGTTCTCGTGAAGGAGAAGGTGGTCATGGCGCTGGTTTTCGCAGCGCTGCTTACCGCGGGGTTTGCGCCACTTATCGCCATTCCCCTCGATTGCATGATCCTCGGATTTCCAATCGAGCTGAGCTCGATCGGATTCACCCTGAGCGTGGATAACACCATTTGGTGGTGGATTAACGTGGGGCCTCATTGCGTCCCTGGCTGTCTCGCCTCGTTCGCGCTGTTCCTGTCGGTATTCGTGCTCATGCAGCTATCGGCTTCCTCGAAGGAGCGAGCCGCCGACGGAGGTGTACTTGGGGAGGCGCGGGTGAAAACGGGGCCGGAGACCATCCGGGGCTCGGAGATTTGGGACGGGCACGGACAGCCGAAAAGCAGAGGATTCGTGTACGGGTTTGAGAAGACGCTGTTCGGCTCCAAGTATCTGTTCGAACCGAGGCGGCACATGTTCCTCGACGGCTCAACGGGTGCCGGAAAATCAAGATCGCTGCTGATCCCGACAATTGATCTGCTGACGTATGGGGCGGATGACGGGGAATCGAGGCCGCAGACCATTATCGTGTCCGATGTGAAGAGTGAGCTCATCGAGTTGACGGGCGACGAGCTGGAGCGTCGCGGGTACCGGGTGCTTCTGCTGGACGCCCAGCATCCCGAGAAGAGCGACACGTTCAATCCACTGGAAATGGTCGATAGGCTCGCGAACGGGGGGAATCTGCCGGGGGCTGAGCAGGCCGCGGATGCCGTCGCCCGTACGCTCATCGCCGGGGAGGGCGATGCGAAGGCGAGCCACTGGACGGAATCCGCGCGGTCGCTGCTCGCCGCGACGATCCTTCTGGTCGTGCTGGACGAGGGCTGCCCGCGGGGCTGCAAGCACCTCGCGACGGTCTACCACATCATGTGCCTGGGGACGGAGGGGGCCGGCGAGGATCCGTGTGAGCCGCTGAAGGGCCTGTTCCGTTCCCTGCCGCAGGGGCATCCGGCCCGCTCGCGTGCCTCACAGTTCATCTCGAGCGGCGGCAACGAGCTGAGGAGCATCGTTTCCACGCTAAAGGTCAACCTGAGGATCTACGCTTCGGCGCCGATTGCGCGAATGGTCTCGGGCGATGATATCGATCCGAGTAGAATCCTGAGCGAGAAGACCGCGCTGTTCCTCCACGTGATGGACGAGGGCTCCCCCTACAACGCGATCGCGGCGGTCCTGTTCGAGCAGCTCTACGCTGCCGTGTATTCCATCGCGGACGCAGCTGGTGGAAAGCTGCCGCGGCCGGTGTCCATCCTCGGCGACGAATGGGGGAACCTGCCGAAGGTCGAGTGCCTGCCTAGCCTTCTCAGCCTTGGGCGCTCGTACGACCTGTTCTGGATGGGCGCAGTCCAGAACATCTCTCAGCTGAACAAGTACGGCGAGCGCGACGGACGGAAGAAGATCCTGGCAAACTGCGGCGTCAAGGTCGCCATGAAACTGGGCGAGGCCGAGGACCGCCAGTATTTCACCGAGCTAGTCGGGAAGACGACGCGGCACACCATGGGAACCAGCTCGAGCAGGGGGCCTTCGGGCGGTACGGGGTCGACATCCTACAGCGAGCACGCCGACGACCTGATTCATCCTTGGGAGTGGACGGAGATGTCCCCCGACAAGGACGGCGTCATCGTGGTGAAGACCGCGGAGAACGGCGTGGGCAGGGAACATGCGGGGTGCTTCCGGGCCCCTGTCTGCGATTGCACGCGGATGCCGACGAAGGAGCACTTCGATCTGGGGACGCGCGAGCACGAGGCGGCCAAGAGGATGGAATACCAGGCCAGGCTGATATCAAGGCAAATGGGTCGTGAGGACGGCGTCGATCTCTGGACTCCCGAATTCGAGGAAGAGGCCGCGGAGCCGCCTGTTGCCGACGGATGGTCCGGCCTCTTCGTCGACTGACGGCGGTTTTTGAAGGGAGTTGGAAAATGACCGCAATCAAGCAGGCGAGCGTCATGAGCGGGGAGCACCTCCAAAACCTCAAGCGGTATTTCGATTGGGACAGGGAGAAAGTCCTGGACCACGATACCCAGCACATCATCGATGAGGATCGATGGTTCGAGGAAATGGACGCCACCCGGGAGGCGGCCGGGCACAACCGGCCCGGGAAGCAGGGCGCAAGGTGCACGTACATGCAGCATCAGGTGATCGGCTTCAACCCGGACGAGTGCTCCTGCAACGGCGGGCCGATGACGCCCTCGCGTTGCATGGAGTACGCGAGGGACTACATCGCCAAGCGCTATCCCAACCAGGAGATCGTGATTGTGCTGCATGAGGAGAGGTGCAGGTCGGATGGATCGGCCCGATTCGCCGCTCACCTCGCCATCAATAGGACGGACCTCGAGACTGGGCGGCGTCTGAACGACGGGCCGGCGAGGGCGGCGGCGAAATCCCGCGTGAGAACGGTGAAGGAGCTCGATACGAAGTACGGCCTGAGCCAGCTCGAAAGGGGCCTCTCGAACTCGAAGGTGCACGCGCGCCAGCCCGGTCGCGAGGAGCGCGAGATGGCAAAGAAGGGGAGATCCGACAAATCCGAGAACGCAAGGGTCCGAGCGATTGTCGCCCAGAGGGCAGAGGAGGTCGGGAGGCTCAAGAGCTGCCCCGACCGCTTCGGAGAGTTTGCAAGGCGGTTGGAATCGGATGGGATCGAGATCGCCCGATCCAAGCGGGGGGCGCTGCAATACCGCTATCACTCGGAGTCCCTCGGCAAGACGAGGAAGATCAACGGCGCGAGGCTCGGCTACGCCGTCAACCGCTCGACCGGGCGGATTATGAGGTTCACGGCAAGGGGAATCGACCTTGCCATACGGGCCGCGTGGGAGCTGGCTCGCGAGGGTGTGGATGACGAAAGAGGCCGGGACTGACTTTCATATCTGAGGTCCGTGCAACAGCCGGTAAGCCTGTTGCACGGTTCTGCGGGAGCGACTTTGGAGCGGTTCGCACATCCCGGCTTCGGCCGGGCAAGATATTCCGTTGCACGGAATACATATCTTGCATGCCCCGAGAAGCGTAGGCCGAATCGACCGGAGTGCAACGGGACAGGTGAGCGGAGGCGCAGTGATGGCGACCCAGGGGAGCCATCGAACGGAGCCGGAGCGAGAGCCGGCGGGGCGATCGCGAGTTGAAGCCGAGTGATTGTCCCGCCGTTCACGGCCCGCCGGCGGCGGCCCGGGGTTCCAAGGGGACTCGTCCCTTTGGCGCGAAGGGGTCCGGGGATGGCGCGAGACATCCCCGTGAAACGCCGCGACGGGCACGCCCCTGTTAGCGTCAATCTAATTTTCACCAGTTTCACTAATCAAACGCGCCGTTCGCGCAAAGGCGGCTTCACCGCTTGCGCTAACGTATTTTCACCGATTCCGGTCACGCCTTGACGGGTCCGTCCCTCGGCAGGTCCTTCAGCCTGTAGGACCTGCCGGCTATCTTGACCAGGTGGCAGTGGTGGCAGTGGTGGCACACCCTGTCCGCGATCGCGCTCGCCGCCACGTCGTCCCCGAACACCCTGCCCCAGCCGCCGATCCCCACGTCGGCGGTGATGATCGTCGAGCGCTGCTCGTAGCGCGTCAATATCAGCTGGAACAACAGGTCCGCGCCCACGCTGCCGACGTCGAGGTAGCCGAGCTCGTCGATGATCAGCAGCCTCGAGTGGGCGTAGTACTTGAGCCTCTTCTTGAGGATGCCGCGCGACGAGGCGTCCTCAAGGTCCTCGACGAGCCGGGCGCAGTCCACGAACCTGACCTCGCGCCCCGCCCTGACTGCCTCGATGCCCAGCGCGACGGCGAGATGCGTCTTGCCCACGCCGGGGCTTCCCACGAACAGGACGTTCTCGGCCCGCTCCACGAACCTGAGGGTCGCGAGCTCCTCGATCTCGGCGCGAGGGACCGACGGCTGGAAGTCCCAGTCGAAGTCCGCCAGCCCCTTGACGTAGGGGAACCCCGACGACCGAATGCGCTGGTTGGTGATCCTGACCTCCCGGGCGGCGACCTCGACGCGCGTCATCTCCTCGAAGGCGGAGGCGAAGCCCCGCTCGCCCGCGGCGACCATCCTCACGTAGTCGGGCAGGGACGCCGCCATCTCGTGCAGCCCGAGCGCGGAGAGGTCGACCTCGCCAGGTCCATCGCGCGCCACAGCCGCGGCCTTGGCGACCTGTCGTAGCATTCGCTGCCCTCCCGCAGACGGGGCACCGCAGCCCGAAACTCGTCCACGGCCTGACGCCGACGATTATCCTGCCGCCGTCGATGCTGGCGTACTCGATCACGGTGTGGACCAGCGCGAGCGCGCGGCTTAGTATCCTGTTCATGCGTCAGGGCCTTTCCGGTAGGTTGATGTAGCAAGCGAAATCCTACCCTGCCCGGCGCGGAAACGGCCCCCTCTCGGGGCCGTTTCCCTTATATGCGGAACTTTTTTGCATCCACCTGCGGAAAAATTGATGTCTCGCCCACAGAAACTACCGAAGAGCCTAAAATCGGCTCATATTCAAACAGACACAAGGAGGGATTAATTATGGAATGGAGCTTTGACGAAATAAGGGGATTTATCCCGAAATCGATTTCTCTCCCATACTCAAGAGAGGAAAAGAACGGGTACCGCTCTGTTCTAACCGGACGCGATGAGCTGAACTATATCATGTTGAACGGAAGCGGGAGCTACATCGTCTCTCTGTGCGATGGTAAAAACACCGTCGAAACAATCCTTAATCGGATGTGCGACAAGTTTCCAGACGCCAATCCGGACATGCTCAAATCTGACTTAGCCTCGGCAATGAGAGGTTTCAGCGTATCGAGACTAATAGGATGGGTCAAAACTCCGACCGAAAATGGCACACCCATTGCCGATGAGATTTGCGTGGACAATGGGACCCATATACGGCTTGCCCAAGAAAACGATATTCGCCTGATTTGCTCCCTGGCAAGCCAGGCGAGCTCATCAGAACCAGAAAGTCCCACAATTGTCTACGGTTGGCCTCTTTCCGTCGAGCAGTATGAACGACCGCTAGAGGTGCGAAACGGATTGTTCAATCTGAGCAAGGAATTTTTCATTGTATATGAGTCAGGGAGACCAACCGGTCTACTCGGCCTCGCCCCCTCCAGCAATCCCTTACTCAGATACGCAGACATCTGTCTTCTTTTGTGCCCCGCAAGCATCGCCGTTCAATGTATTGCCGCTGCGGCCAGCTTCTATCGTCAAGAATTTTGCGATGTTCCCAATTTTTTCCACCTGAACCTAACCAGCAAGGAAATTGCATCAAACGAAGGAATTCGAAATCTTATCAATGAGCCAGAATTCACTTGCGCTGGCACTTTTCCAGGTGAGTGCAGCGACGGCGACTGCATGAATGTATACTGTTTTTCAGAAGTCTGTTAAGAGGAACCATGGGACGAGTTTCGGAAAACAAGTACACCAACGTTCTCAGAGCGCCACATCACGTCGCCCTTGACATAACAAACAAGTGCAACTTGAGATGTCTGCACTGCTATAACAGCAGCGGCGAGAATGAGGTCATGCACGACGAGTTGACCTCAGATGAACTTTTTGTTTTCGCAAAGGAAATGGCAGACATGTCGCTTTACAGCATGTGTTTCTGTGGAGGAGAAACCTTGTTGCGCAGTAAAGATATCTTGCGCTGCCTTCCCATATTGCGAGATGGGAATGTTGCAGCGAGCCTGGTAACCAACGGGCTTCTCCTCACGGAATCCCTTCTCCGAGATTTAGAAGATTCCGGACTCAAAAGCATCCAATTTAGCCTAGACGGCATTGGGTCAGCTCACGATAGGCTGAGGGGACATGAGGGAGCCTTCGAAATCGTCGAAGAAGCAGTTGCCACCGTACTCAACCATTCCGATTTGCACCTTGCTATCGCATTTACGCCCACGTCGTTCAACACCGAACAGTTTCCCGATGTCATCTCACTATTAGATGAGATTTTCACCAAATCTAACAGGCCGAAGAGGACGCCGGGTGACTTTATCGAACTACGTGTCCAACCCCTCATGGTTTTGGGCCGTGCGCGAAAGAACACATTTATTAGACCGGACTATTCCCAATACCGTACGTTGATTCACGCCATTCAAGAGGACGACTTCCTTCGGAAGCACCCGAATGTCCGACCGCAATGGGGCGACCCCGTCGACCATCTAATTCGCTTCTCTGATAACCGATATCTATTAGATCAGGTTTCAGTGCACGCAAACGGCGACATCGTCGTTTCTCCGTATATCCCGTTAGTGGTTGGCAACATCAGAAACCACCCTCTTGAGGATTACTGGAACAACGGACTTAGCTCAATTTGGTCCACAAAACTGGTTCAAGACCTCTGTAACCACATGTGGACCATTGACGACATGGAGCGTATGTCCGACACAATTTGCGATATAGATATGGGAGGTGATCTACACGTTGACCTGATTGATGATACCGCGGATGAACTGTTGAACTCATCGTTGAAGGAGATGTTGGGTTAAATGTACGAGAAGCCCGTAGTAGACAACATGAATCCGACCAGAGCATCGACTCTTGGAACGGAAACTTGGTTCGACATGTATTACATCGTGTGGGGAGCAAATGTGGCGGTCGGAGTCACCGCAGTTGGAGCCTATGAACTGGTCCTCATCACTTTTGCCGCAGCACTTCCCCTCAGCGAGCAAGGTGGCCAAGACGAGCAATGAGTCCTGAAGCGCTAAGATCATCCATTGGCGGCATGGTAGGAGGAATCTGCTTTCTCGTTGTCGGGGTGTTAATGGTAAAGACCGGCAATCCCGGCCTGATTCACAGTTACCATATCGCTCATATTCCAAGCGAGAAGATTCCTCTTGTTGCCAGATTGGTCGGACTCGGAATAGCGTTGACGGGAGCCGGTCTCGTTCTCGCGGGCATCATTGCCTTTGCGTCCCAAATCCCATTATCGGCATCGGCGGCTTTCATTCTGCCGCTCATCATAATCTTTGCCGGTCTTGGCGTCTCCTTGCTAACGATCGTAGTGTTCACATTTCGACCATGGTCATAATGGATTTCCTATTGCATGAAACTTCAGGCGCATGCCCAACAAACAATGAAAAAATTTACAGCTTTAGTCGGACGGCTGTTTTATTTTTCAGCCGTCCGACTGCCGTGCGCGGCCTATTGATCGAACATAAAATTCCCGTTTCTATGAGGATCCAGCTCGCAAAGACTCTCTATGGAAGCGCTCGTGCCGATTAGTCGCCGCTTCGTTTCCACCGAACCGCGGTGTAAGGTGTCATCAGTTGGTATTTCATACCTGATAGATTGGGGCCATTCTTGATTCGGTACGTCTTATCGAAGTTTAGTAAAACAAAGGGTGCTTTCACGTTCATTGCCATCACGACGATTGGAATCGCCCTTTCCTATGCCGCACCATATGTGAACGGAAAGTTCTTAGATTTCCTTCTTGCCAATCGCAGCGAGAAGGATGCTGTGCTTTTTGCGCTCTTCGTAGCTTCAATAGGGGTCTTTTCTGCCTTATTTTCATATTTTGCAGGAACGTTATCTATCCGTATATCCACAAAGCTTTCTTTTGACCTACTCAGGGAAACCGTCTTGCGCTTTGAGCGAGTTAATTTTCTGACGAACCGAACAACCGACTCAGCCTATACGACGCAAAGGATTTTCACTGACTCAGGTGTTGTTTCTTCTTTCGTTCTAACAAACTTTATCAGCGCTCCCCTGTCTGTTGTCGCCATTCCTTTCGTGTTGCTCGTCATATGGTCGGTTGATCCACTCCTCGCACTATTCTCCATCCTCCTTCTTGTGGCATATCTCTTCGTTATTACCGGATTGCGAAAGCTTCTATATAAAGTCATGTACGAGAAGAAGGAGGCAGATAGCGCTTTCTATGCCGTAATAGCATCGCAGTTGAATCAGATTCTCAACATTCAGTTAACGTCTTCATACAATAAAAGCGAGCTAGCACTTGACACCGGATTTGAAAAGTATTTTCCAAAGGTCTTGCACTCTGGAAAGCTCTCATTCTCACTAACATCGATTGACAGCCTTTTTGCTGCCGTGTTTCAAGCGATAATACTCATCGTATCCGGAGTGCGAATCATCAATGGAACCATGACGATAGGCGAATACACCATCGTCGGTGCATATTTTGCCGTCCTATTTAAAACCTTGAAAAACACGATGAACCTGTTCAAGTCCTATCAGGATGCCAAGGCTTCGTGGGACAGGATGAGCGCCATGGGAAAGGTAGGACCGGAACCAGAGCAAGATCAGACAGGTTTAGTCAAGATTGACACAATAAATCGCATTTCTGTTTCCAAGTTGGATTTTACGGTACCCCTTCCAGACGGATCTCCCCGAAAGGTTCTTGACGGATTTTCCTTCGATTTCTCCGGCCCTGGAACATACTGCATAACCGGAGAAAATGGAAGAGGAAAAACGTCGCTCCTTTACCTGCTCCTTGGGCTGTATCCATCGGCAGGCAAAGTAACATACAACGACATGCCGATTGAAAAATGCAATTTGGATTACATACGTTCAGACACGATATCGTGCTGCCCCCAACCGTGCTTCGCTCCAGATGAGACGGTTCGGGACCTGTTGGATTATTTCAACACCCCATTTTTTACAAAGCACCAGCATATGAATGAGCTACCGTCGTTGACAACCAGCATAGAGGGCTTGCTTGAGAAACGTTGTCCTGAACTTTCGGGTGGTGAGCTGCGCCGTGTATACTTGTGGTCGGCAATTTCCCGTAATCCATCAGTCTTGGTGCTCGATGAGCCTACAACTGGATTGGATGAAACAAGCCGAGCCGAACTCGCTTCGTATGTCAGAAACAACAAATTGAAACAGCTCATTATCATTGTTTCACATGATAATGAGCTGGCAAATGCAGCGGAAACGATCGTCAGTCTAGATAACGCGTCACACCGTTGCGCAAATCGATAGGACCGCATCGAGTCGCAGCAATTGCAGAAGGCTAAGCTATAATGATTGCCCTTTACCCATGCGTATCTCAAGGCCTTCGATGATGATCCTTGATACCGTGGTGTTGTGTTCCGCCGCGTAGGTGCTCATCTCTTGCTTCTGCTCTTCCGTAACCCAAAAGGTGATGCACTCCCCTTTCTTGCGACTTGTCGAATCCCCTTTGTTTCGTGTGTCTTGATTACCCATGAGGGTCATGCTCGCCTCTCCAACGGGCATGACGCGGCGAGTTGGCTTCTTAATTGCCACCGTAAATCTCCTTATCCTCCTCGATGCCCTCCTTCACCTGTTTGAGTAATTGTCCTCTTTGACACCGGCGATATTGCGCTTACACACCGTCCGCTCACATCCCGAATATTGCCGTTCGGCACCGCCGATATTCCCGTCGGCACCGTCCCCCTGGTACGTTCCGGCTGTCCATGCAGCCGAGACCAAGGAGGTACAGCATGGCGAGAAGGATAAGGGCCAGGGAGGCCCTCAGGCTCCGTGCGTCCGGCCTGTCGCAGAACGCGATAGCCCGCGCGGCGCATTGATTGGAAGGCTGTATGGACGTCAGGCTGCTTGGAAAGAAAAACGAGGGCGAGGGCCTTGGGGTCGCTGTTCTCGTTGATTCGGCTTTTGCAGAGTTAAAAGACAAGAGCGATGAGCAGTTGGCGGAGGACCAGAGATTTTTGATTGACTTTATGAAAAAAGTTGCTCGGCTAAAGGGAGTGAGAATTGATCGGCCCCATTTCCTCCGCTCGGAGCTGAGGAGGAAGGGTGTCCATAAAGATGTCGGCGAGTTTGCCGTGGAAACGACCCCCGTTACCGCCGGAATCGATGTGGGCCTGATCGATAGAATTGCTAGAGAAGTAATTGATTATGAGGCAAAGAAGTCAACCGCCTTTTCCTTTGCAGCGGGTCTTCCCGGAGGTGTCGCGATGGTGGGCACCATTCCTGCCGATATTACGTAATACTACGTGCACGCATTCAGGATTATGCAGAAACTGGCATACCTGTATGGCTGGCAGACCTTTTTTGAAGAATGTGACGACGTTGATGACGAGACTCTCTACGAAATGGCAGTGTTGCTCGGTGTGATGATGGGTGTAGGCAGCGCGAATTCGATGCTAACCGTAATCGCCAAAAACGCCCAAGAGGCGGTCGCGAAAAAGGTCGCTCGCCAGTCGCTAACCAAGACCAGTTGGTATCCGATCCTGAAGAAGCTCTTGAGCTTCATGGGTATCAAGATAACAAAGCAGACGGTGGGGGATGCCGCTGGCAAGGTTGTTGTGGGCGTCGGTGGCGTAATCTCTGGTGCTATCACCTTTATGGGTCTTTCAAAGGGGTCGGCGCGCTTGTGTAGGCAGCTTAAGTGCTTGCCGCAGGCAAACGAGCGGATTCCTGGCACTGGGTACTATGAAAAGGATGAGGCCGCGGTTGCCAAGAAGAGGATTGACGTAGCGGAACCCCTCTTTATCGAAAAGTTCGGATTTTACTCCCATATTCTACGGCTCTATTGTTGAATATGCTGACCGGCTGGAGGAGTCACTGGCGACTGGAGAAGCGAAGCTGGATGCATATAATCCGGACGTTCTTCTCTGATACTCAGCGGAATTAGGCTATGCGTAACAGGATTGTTGTTCGATCTAATGTGAACGTTGGATGATGCTAACTATTTATGCAAAACAGTTAAAAAAGTTTTTCACCCCTTTTTCACTCCTCGGAGAAGGAGGA
Organism: uncultured Collinsella sp.; assembly: GCA_900544895.1. Lineage (GTDB taxonomy): Bacteria > Actinomycetota > Coriobacteriia > Coriobacteriales > Coriobacteriaceae > Collinsella. The sequence goes on along the minus strand of UQWZ01000003.1, from coordinate 207,986 downwards.
AAGAGACGCGAAAACAAAAAAGCTCAGAAGCAATTACGCTTCTGAGCTGCACTAATGCAATGGAGCCAGCGACCGGGCTCGAACCGGTGACCCCCGCTTTACGAGAGCGGTGCTCTACCAACTGAGCTACGCTGGCGGCCATGTGATGGCGCAACTGAGGCGTCAACGGCTGTCTATGATACGGGACATCGCAAATCCGCGCAAGTGTTCTGACGGCTTTTCTCACTTTAAATGCACTAATATTGGAGACGCGATGTCTTGCTCTTACGGGTCTCAAACAGAATGGGGCAGCGATGACTCAACCCAAGATTCTTCTCGCACGCATCGACGACCGTTTCATTTACGGACAAGACGTTGAGCTGTGGAACGAAGCCGTGGGTTCCAACCTTGTCCTAATCGTCAACGATGAGATCGCGGCAGATTCGCGCCAATGGGCACCCATGAGGGTGGCGGCGCCAGAAGGCGTTTGGACGCGGTTTTTCTCGGTGCAAAGGACCATCGACGTCATTCATACCGCAACGCCTCGCCAATTGATTCTGATCATGGTGGCCTCACCCTCCGATGCGCTCGCGCTGGTTAAGGGCGGTGTGCCGATCACCAAGATCAGCATTGGTCATATGCAGGCAGGGGAGGGCAAGCGTCCCGCAACGCCCGCAGTTGCCGTAGACGACACAGACGTCGCTGTTCTCAGAGAGCTGCAAAAGCTCGGCATAGAACTAGAAATCCGCTATCTCCCCAGTTCCGCCCCCGACCCCATCGGCAATCTGTTCAACTGATCCCTTGGGGACGGAGGAAAACGGATCATTTTGCCTTCGTAGGGGATCTGTGTGGCGCTGTCCGCCAAAACTATGCCGGTTTACTACGATGAATTGCTTATCGCCGAGCATGCCAAATTTGCAGAGAATAAAACCGCAGGTAGACGAGTTGCTAATTTTTTATAAACCAGCGCGTGGTCGGACATAGTGGGTTCATCGTAGTAATTCGGCATAGTTTTGTTATGTCACCAATTCGGTGGCATCGAAAAGAAGGATTTAGGCATGAAGCAGCGCCCGTCGGCGGTGGTGCCGGCGGGCGTTGCTGTGCGAGATGTCGCGTTGTGGGCCTAGTGCCTCATAAAGTGGTATTCGATCATATTGCTGTAGGGGTGACCCGGACCCACAATGCCCTGCGGGAACAGCGGCTGGTGCGGCGTGTCGGGGTACATCTCGGCCTCGAGGGCAAAGCCGGCGCCCCAGCCATAGTTGGCATCGTCCTTGGCGTGCTCGTCGCCCAGCCAGTTGCCGGTGTAGAGTTGCACGCCCGGGGCGGTGGTGTAGTAGTCCAGCTCACGACCGGTCCACATCTCCTCGACATGTAGGGCGCGACGCAGGTTGCGGCCGTACTGATAGCCATCGATGCACAGGCAGTGATCGTAGCCACGGGCCTGCTTAATCTGCGGGTCGTCGGCCTCCATGCCGGGTGCGACGGGGCGCAGCTCGCGAAAGTCAAACGGTGTTCCCTCGACCGGAGCGATTTCGCCGGTGGGGATGTTCTGCTCGTTAATGGGCAAGTAGTGGGCAGCGTTGGCGATAAAGAAGTGCTCACAGTCCATGCCGGCGTTATGGCCGGCAAGGTTAAAGTACGTGTGGTTGGTCATGGACACGTAGGTGGCGCGGTCGCTCTCGCAACCATACTCGATGCGGAAGACTCCGGTGCGCGTAACGGTAAACACAGCCGTAAAGATTCGGTTGCCGGGCAGGCCCAGCTCGCCATCCTTAAGCGAGGTGGTCATGCGCACGGCGTTGTGAGTCTCGTCGAGCTCAACGTCCCATACGCGCTTGTGCAGACCATGCTCAAGATCGCTGTGCAGGTTGTTGACGCCTTCGTTGGCCGGCATATGCCAGTCCGTGCCGTCGATGGTGATCGTGGCGCCCGCGGTGCGGTTTGCCACGGGGCCGATGGTCGCGCCAAAGCAGGCGGGGTTGTCAAAGTAATCCTCGAGCTTATCGAAGCCCAGCACCACATCGCGCACGTTGCCGGGAATGTCGGGCACATCGATACCCAGCACGGTGGCGCCATAGTCCATAATGCGAACGCAGATCTCGGGCCCGTTGAGGGTGTAACGATGAACGGGGGTACCGCACGGCGCGGTGCCGAAAAGCTCGGAAGTGATCATTTGGTTCCTAACATCGAGGTATTTCGGACAAACTGTAGCGCGAACAGGTGAGATTATCACTACACCCCACTAAAGCAGGGGGTATTTTTCTCAAAAAAGTGATGATTGGAGCTGTGCGGGTGTTCATTTTTGACGCGCACGAGTCTGATACAATTTGTTCGTTACTGTTTGAATGATATGCGCGCAAAGAACGGCGAGGATTCATCGTGATTAAGGCAGAGCGACAGGATAAGGTTCGTCAGCTGCTCGAAGAGCAGGGCACGGTTTCGGTCAAGGAGATTTCGGATGCGTTGGGCGTTTCGGATATGACGATTCGCCGCGACCTCGAAGAACTTGCGAGCCTGGGCGAGATCGAGCGCGTGCACGGTGGCGCCCGTAGCGCACAGGGACGTCCCCATGCTATGTTGCGCCATGAGTATTCGCACAGCGAAAAGCGCACTAAGCATGCCGAGGAAAAGCTGCAGATTGCGCGCCGTGCTGTGGAGCTTATCGAGGAGGGCTCGACCATCTTTTTGGGTACGGGCACTACGGTGGAACAGATGGCCTCGATGCTGCCGGCGTGTCGCCTGCGCATTGTGACCAACTCGCTTTCGGTGTTTAACCTGCTCGAGTCGCGCGAAGACTGCGACCTGTGCCTCGTGGGCGGTATGTACCGTCGCCGCACCGCCGCTTTTGTGGGGCCAACGGCCGAGGATACCCTGCGTGCGTTGGGCATCGACGCGGCGTTTATCGGCGCCAACGGCATTCTGGATGGCGACGTATCTACGTCCAACATGGACGAGGGCCGTATCCAGCAGCTCGCCTTTAGCAAGGCCGACTCACGCTATCTGATCGCCGATTCCAGCAAGATCGGCAAGCGCGACTTCTACACCTTCTGTCGCTTGGACAGCCTGGATGCCGTGGTGTGCGAACCGGGTATCGCCGCCGAGAATCGTGCCGCCATCGAGGAACACACGCAGGTCATCTGCTAGCTAACGCTATGGGATTGCCAACAGGCGATGCGGGAGGACTTTTACCTCCTGTCATTGTGGGGAATCAACGCGTGAGCGCTACGCGATATGACACGTAAATGAGGACTCCACTATCAAATTGTCTCAACCTGTGACAGGTAGGGGTGAAATCACCAACTAGATGTTACAGATTGGGGGGATTGTCCTGTGCATTTGTCTCAATCTGTAACAGCTAGGACCCAAAAACTCGACTAGATGTTACAGATTGAGATTTTGTCTACCCAGCCATCATCTTTGTCTCGATCTGTAACAGTTAGACGGCTAAAAGCGAGTTAGATGTTACAGATCTAGATATTTCGAACCGGGTGCCCCCGTTCATCTCAATCTGTAACAATTGGGGCCGAAAATCCCTGCTAGATGTTACAGATCGAGACAAACGGTCTGCTCGGGCCGAGCCAAAACAAAAAGGCCGCATACGAACCGGTTTGGGATTCGTATGCGGCCGACAGGGAGTATGCGGCGGAAACTAGGCCATGAGCAGGCCGGTCTCCGCGACGTTCTTGTACCAGTACGCGCTTGCCTTGGGATAGCGCTTCTGGGTCTCAAAGTCGATGTAGAACAGGCCGTAGCGCTTGTTATAGCCGTTGGTCCAGGAGAACTGGTCCTGCAGCGACCACACAAAGTAGCCGTCGACGTTCACACCGCCGTCGATCGCCTTGAGGATCCACGCGAGATGCTGGCGCATGTAATCGATGCGAGGGGCGTCGTCGATAAAGCCGTCCTCAAAGTCGTCCTTATAGCCCATGCCGTTCTCGGTGATGTAGATCTTCTTGTAGTTGGGGTAATCGTTCTTAATGCGGAGCAGCAGGTCGTAGAGGCCCTCGGGATAGATGATCCAGTCCCAGTCGGTGGTGGGTACGCCTTCGCGTACGCATGACTCGCCCACGCCCTTGAGGAACCAGCGCGAGGAGCCCTTGTCGCCGGTACCATTGTGGTTGATGTCGTTTTCGCCCTCGGCGGCACGCAGGAACTGGCACTTGTAGGTGTTGACACCCAGGCAATCGTTGTAGGGGAGCGCGGCGGTCAGCGCGGCGATGTCCTCGTCGCGGACGTCGAGCTCGCCGCCGGCGATATGGGCCAGCTTGGTCGCAGCCTCCATGGTGTCGGCTGCATAGTGGCCGCGGAAGGTGGCGTCGAGTACCCAGCGGTTGTTGATGACATCGGCCATGCGAGCTGCCTCGCAGTCGGCGGCGTTGTTGGGGTCGAGGGGATACTTGGGCTCCAGGTTCTGGACAATGCCGATCTCGCCCTCAAAGCCGCCCTCATGGAAGGCGACGACAGCCTTGGCATGGGCCACCATCATGTTGTGCATGAGCTGGAAGGCCTTGTCCAGGCGGTATTTCTCGCCGTGCGGCCAGTTGCCAACGATAAAGCTGCCCTCGGCGGTTGCGGGAATCTCGTTAAAGGTAAACCAGTGCTTGACCTCGGTGAACTCGGCAAAGCAGAACTTGGCGTACTCGACAAAGGCGTCGATCGTCGTGCGCGTCAGGAATCCCTCGCCGCCGTTCTGGTAAAAGGCCTCGGGTGTATCGAAGTGATCGAGCGTGACATAGGGGATAACGCCGGCATTGTTGCAGGTGGCGAAAAGCTCGTGATAGAAAGCGACGCCCTCGGGGTTAATCTCGCCGGTGCCACTGGGGAAGATACGGCTCCAAGCTATGGAGACACGGATGCCGTTGATGCCGAAGCGCTGGCACAGGTCGATATCGACCGGATATTTGTTGTAGAAGTCGCTTGCAGGGTCGGGGGAGAAGCGACCCTGAGCAGCCAGGAAATCGTCCCAGGGCACTTTGCCCTTGCCGTGCGTGCGGGTCTCGCCCTCAACCTGGTAAGCGGCGGTGGCGCCGCCAAACACAAAGCCGTTGGGGAACTGCATGGGGTTGGTCATGAGTCATCCTTTCTGTGGGATACGAATAGGGAGAGGTGCCCGAACTGGGGATCCGGGCACCAACAGAGGGAGGAACTAGTCGAGGTTCTCGCGGAGCCACTTGATGGCGCCAGCGGGGTCGCGGGTAAGGTCGATATATTCCTTACCGCGGGGAGCGAGCAGCTTAATGCCCAGACGATCGGTGTCGGCCTTCATGTCGTTGTAGTAGCTACGAACCTGCGGGGCGAGCACGATGACGTCGTACTGATCCATGATGGCAGTGTGCTGGCCATAGGCGCCTGCAGAGGAAGCGATGTTCTCTCCGGTCTGCGCGGCACCTTCCTTGATGGCATTGGCAAGCATGGCAGAGGTGCCGGCGCCGGCGCACAGGACGAGGACCTTCAGGCCATCGACATCCTTCTTGGCGGATGCTTCGGCGGCGGGCTCGGGCTCGGGCTGATCGGCGACAGGCTTGCTGTCGGCGGCGGCAACAGTCGTCTCGGCGGAAGCGGTAGCCTGCTCGACAGCGGGCGCAGAGGCGTTGTCGGCGATGGCAACGGCACCATTGGACTCGAGACCCAGCTCGGCGGCGCGCTCGGCCTCCTGGTCGCAGAGCAGCTTATCGTATGCCTTCAAGAACGGAAGGTAGATGATGGCGTCCAGCAAGATGATAATCGCGACAAATACCAGGGCGATAAGCTGGAAGTTCGTGGTGATGAAGATGCCGATGGGGGCAGGGGTAGCCCAAGGCACCACGAAGGAGAAGCCGTTCATGCCCACGTTATCGATAAAGAACTTGGCAACACTCACGTTGACGCAACCGGCGGCAACAAAGGGGACGAGCATGTAGGGGTTAAGGATCATCGGCGCGCCAAAGAGCAGCGGCTCGTTGACAGCAAAGGCAACAGGAACAATCGAGGCCTTACCGACGGCCTTGAGCTGCTTGGACTTCATAAAGAGAATCAGCAGAAGCGGCACGATGAACGTGGCGCCGGTGCCGCCGAACTCACCCACGAGCGACATGTTAAAGGTGAGGGAGTGGGCGGGGTGGCCACCGGCCAGCAGAACCTGCAGGTTCTCGGCCTGATTGGCAAGACGGATGGGGTCGATGCCCGGCTGGACGATCGAGGGGCCGTGGACGCCGATGAACCAGAAGAACGCGGTGGCTGCCTGGATAAGGATAAGGCCAGGATAGGTTTCTGCAGCGGTAAAGAGCGGGGAGAGCAGTTTGATAAGCAGCTCGGAGAACGGAACGCCCATGAGGTTGCGCACGACGACATCGATGATGCCGCAGATGATGACGGCGCCGCCAAAGGGAATAATGTCGCGGAAGTTCTGAGCGATGGCGCCTGGGACCTCCTTGGGCAGCTTAATGGTCAGATCGCGCGAGACGCAGAACTTATAGACCCAAACGGTAATGAACGCGGCGATATAGGCCGAGAACAGACCGCGCGTACCCATGCTGGTGCAATCGAAGACCGAAAGTTCGGAGCCGTTGAACTTGGTGGTGAACTGCGTAACAGCGAGCAAAAGCATGCTGCACTGGGCGGCAACCATGGTGGAACCGTCGTTGAGCACTTTGCCGGCGGGCATGCGACGGTTCATGGAAGCCGTAAAGTTCTTGGCAGTGGTGCCGGCAACCATGATGCCCATGACGCCCATGGTGAAGTTGTACAGCTTGTTGCACCAGTCGATGAGCGGCTGGGGCAGCGTGATGCCAACTACGCCAGGAAGGGTGGCAATCAGTAGGAAGATCGAAGAGGTGAGGACGATGGGCATGCACCCAAGGAATCCGTCCTTAATGGCCTGGAGGTAGATGTTCCTCGAGATTTTCTCAAAGAACGGTTGATGCTTTTCGAGCATCTTTACGATGGCGTCCATAGAGCTCCTTTGCTGTTCGATGCGCGATGCATGTGGATGGAACTGGTCGTCGATGGATGGTCAGGACTGCCCGGAAACCTTCCTGCTTAAGGAAGGCATTGCGAAATGACAACGTTGTCATTTCGTTAATGACAACGTAAGACATTTTTGGAAGAGCAACAAGGATTTACGGGTGAACGGTTGGTATTGTCCGGTAAACGGCTGATTTGTCAGTCGGGCAGGTAGTGTATGCTAGAACGCAAAAAACAAGCGATGTAAAACCGACTGGAGAAGTAGTGGCAACGATGGACAAGAAAAATGTCTCAATGAATGATGTGGCAGTTGCCGCGGGCGTTTCTCTCAAGACGGTGTCGCGCGTGATCAACGAGCCCGATAGCGTGCGAGAGTCGACACGCGATAAGGTCCATTCGGCAATGGAGGCGCTCGGGTTTCGAGCCAACTTTGCCGCGCGTTCACTCAAGTTGGGCCGTTACGGGTGCATCGGCGTGGTGATGTTCCACTTGTCGGGCGGCGCCGTGGACATGATTGACGGTATCGCCGATGCCGCCGAAGAACGCGGCTTTGCGCTCACGATGATTAAGAAGCGCGCGGGGGAGAAGATGACCCTTGCCGAAGCGGCGCGCAGGATGTCGCAGCTGCCTGTTGATGGCATGATCTTCAACCTGCGCCAGATGGTCGATGACTTTGATACCTTTGAGGCACCGAAGGACCTCAAGACGGTGATTATCACGCCGATGGAACATCCTACCTGCTCAACCGTCAGTGACGACCAAGAGGGCGGCGCGCGCATGGCGTGCGAGTGCTTCTTAAATCGCGGGCACAAGAACGTGTACTTCGTCTCTGGTAAGAAAGAGTCGCTGTCGAGCCAGTGCCGTATGAAAGGTTGGCGTGCGGCACTCGAGGCACGTGGCATTGAGCCGCCCGAGCCTCTGCAAGGCGATTGGAATGCGGATAGTGGCTATGCCGCGGGCCTTGTGCTTGCCGATAAGCCCGATTGCACGGCGGTCCTCGCTGCTAACGACTGCATGGCAAACGGCGTGATGATGGCTCTACGTGACAAAGGGCTCAGTGTGCCCGACGACGTGTCCGTGATCGGCTTCGACGATGAGCTCTACAAGACGATTCCCAACTCGATTCTGACGTCGGTGAAGTTTCGCCACCGCGAGCTGGGCATCCGTGCGCTTAACGAGGTCGTCGCAGGTCTGGAAGCCCCGAGCTCCAGAAGCCGTACGCTCGTCTCGGGCGTGTTGGTCGAGCGTTCCAGCGTGAAAGACCTGCGGGCGTAGACGTGCTCGGCTCGTTCATCTCAATCTGTAACAACCAGACGTCCAAAACCGGTTTTAGTGTTACGGATTTAGACAATTCTGCCCCGCCTATTCCATTTGTCTCGATCTGTAACAGTTAAGGGTGAAATAACCAGCTAGATGTTACAGATTGAGATATTTCTGCTCGGGCGTTCTGTTTGTCTCGATCTGTAACAGCTAGGACCAAAAAACTCGGCTAGATGTTACAGATTGAGACAAACGGCTTCCGACCTGCACAAAAAGGCCGGGGGCGGCGCGTCGTGTGACGTGCCGCCCCCGGCTGAGAAATGGGGACAGGTTATGTGGGCAGACAACCCCGCAAGCCGCTAGTCCAGACGACGGGTCTGCGCCACGTGCTTATACCAGTAGGCGCTTGCCTTGGGCGTGCGCTTCTGGGTTTCAAAGTCAACGTAGAAGAAGCCGTAACGCTTGTTGTAACCATTGGTCCAGGAGAACTGATCCTGCAGGCTCCACAGGAAGTAGCCACCCACGTTGACGCCCACCTCCATGGCTTTGAGCAACCAGCGCAGGTGCTGCTCGATGTAGTCGATGCGCGGCTGGTCGTCCACAAAACCGTCCTTGTAGGGGTCCTTGTAGCCCATGCCGTTCTCGGTGATGAAGATTTGCTTGTAGTTGGGGTAGCGCTGCTTAATGTAGACGAGCAGATCGAACAGGCCCTCGGGATAGATGATCCAGTCCCAGTCGGTGGTGGGGATGCCAGGCTTGTTCACATGCTCGCCAATGCCCTTAACGCGCCAGCGGCCGGTGCCCTTCTCGCCCGTACCGTTGTGGTGCAGGTCGTTCTCGCCGTCATAAGCCTTCAAGAAGCGGCACTGGTAGTTGTTAACGCCCAGGTAGTCGTTGTAGAGCGCGGCCTCGCGCATGATCTCGAGATCCTCGTCCAGGATCTCGATGGTGCCGCCCGAGATGGCCGCCAAGCGGTTGGCGCACTCGAGGGTGTCGGGCGCGTAGTCGCCGCGGAAGGTGGCGTCGAGCAAGAACTGGTTCTGCAGCACGTGCTCGTTGTTGGCGGCCTTGATGTCGGCGGGGTCGTTCTCGTTGAGCGGATACTTGAACTCCAACGACTGGATGACGCCGATTTTGCCCTTAAAACCGCCGTTGTGGAAAGCCAGCACGGCCTTGGCGTGGGCGAGCATCATGTTGTGCTCGCACTGGAAGGCCTCGGCCAGATGAGCTTTGACGCCACCGGGGAAGGTGCCCTCGATGTAGGTGTTGGAGGCGTCGGCCCAGATCTCGTTAAAGGTGAACCAGTAGGTCACCTGGTCGGCGTACTCCTTAAAGCAGAAGGTGGCAAAGTCCACAAAGGCGTCGATGGTCTCGCGGTTGAGGAAATCGCCCTTCTCAAAGAGGGGCAGCGGCGTGTCAAAGTGATGCAGCGTGACAAACGGCTCAACATGGTGCTTGTGGCACTCGGCGAAGAGATCGTGGTAGAACTGGACACCCTCGGGGTTGATTTCGCCGGTACCGTTGGGGAAGATGCGGCTCCAGGCGATGGAGAGGCGGATGCCGTTGATACCGAACTCCTCGCACAGCTCCAAGTCGACGGGGTACTGGTTGTAGAAGTCCGAAGCGGGATCGGGGGAAAAGCGCCCCTGGGCCTCCAGGAAGTCGTCCCAGGCAACCTTGCCCTTACCGTGAGTGCGGGTCTCACCCTCTACCTGGTAGGCAGCGGTAGCACCGCCAAAGACAAAGTCCTCGGGAAACTGCGCAGGCGGGTTGGTGACGCTAGCAGGGTTAACGGACATGATGATCCAATCGTCTAAATCGAAGGGCCAGCCGGTCTTGGATGGTCGGCTGGCCTTGGGCGTTACTTACTTCGAAAGTTGCTCGCTTACGAAGGCGAGAGACTTATCGCCGTTCTGGGAGAGCTCGATGTACTGCTTACCACGGCAGGCGACGCACTTGTTGCCCACGCGCTCGCAGTCCTTCTGCAGGTCGGCCAGGTAGCTGGCGGCCTGCGGGGCCAGGACGACCAGGTCAAAGTCGGGGAGCATGTCAACGTGGTTGCCATAGGCCTCAGCAGCGGTTTCAAGATTGATGCCGCGCTCCTTGGCAGCCTTGGCCAGCGCGTTGGCGAGCAGGCCCGAGGTTCCGCCGCCCTGGCAGAGCACGAGCACGCGCTTGCCGTTGAGGTCGCTGGCGGTCGTTGCCTCGGCAGCGGATGCTGCAGAAGCGGCGGGGGAGTCGGCCTTCACGGCCTCGGCAGCAGCGCCGGCGGCAACGCTCTTGGCGTCAGCCTTGCCCTGGAAGGCATCGTTGAGCTTAGCGGCCTTCTCGGCGTTCTTGGCGGCGAGCTCCTCCTCGGAAATCTCGGCCTCCTCGGCGCACTTCTGGGCGTCATAGGCACGGAAGAACGGATAGTACAGAACGAAGTCGACGACCAGGATAAGGGCGAGCATCACAAAGGCGAGCGGCTGGAAGCCCAGGCCCATGATGGTGCCGATGGGGCCGGGGACGGTCCAAGGCAGGGTGTACATAAAGCCGTTCATGCCCAAGAAGTCGATAAAGATCTTGAGGATCCAGATGTTGGCGATCGGGGCAAAGACAAACGGGACAAAGAAGACGGGATTGAGCACGATAGGTGCGGCGAACAGCAGCGGCTCGTTAACGGCAAAGCACACGGGGACGATGGCGGCCTTACCGACGGCGCGCATCTCCTGGGACTTGGCCAGGAAACAGAACATAAAGACCAGGACGAGCGTGGCGCCGGTGCCGCCCATGCAGACGACGAAGTACTGGGCACCCTGGGTCAAGACAGCGGAAGCGTGCTGGCCGGCCTGGAACGCAGCCAGGTTGTCGGTCATGTTGGCAACGAGGGCGGCGGCGATGGCGGGCTCGACGATCGAGGGGCCGTGGACGCCGACGAACCAGAACAGGCTCATGGCGCCGTAGATCACAGCAAGGCCGATGTAGCCGTCGGCAGCGGTGAACAGGGGCTGGAACACCTGGATGACACCCTGGGCAAAGCAGAAGCCAAAGGCAGCGCGGAAGACGATGTCGAAGACCCAAAAGACGGTGATGCAGACGGAGAAGGGGATGATGTCCTTAAAGGTCTGCGAGATGTTGGGCGGAACCTGCTCGGGCATCTTGACGGTGATGTTACGCTTGATAAAGAACTTGTAGATGATGCCGGTCACAAACGCAGCGATGAAGGCGGTCAACAGGCCCTTGGAACCAAGGTAGGTGGTGTTGAAGCCACTGGCGGCGTCCGTGGCGATCGTGTCGCTCGAAAGGAGCAAGAAGCCGATGATGGCCGCGCACATGCACGAGATAAAGTTGATCTGGTTATTCTTGGGCAGATCGCGGTTCTGGGCGTCGGCGAAGTGCTTGGCGGTGGTGGCGGCGCAGGCGATGGCCAGGATGCCCATGGAGTAGTTGTAGCACTTCCACAGGGCATTGTTGATGTCATCGGGCCAGTAGAAACCCCAGATGTTGGGGACCGAGGCTACCAGGCAGAAGATGGACGAGAAGATGATGATGGGGATGACGGAGATAAAGCCGTCGCGGATCGCCTTGAGGTACTTGTTGCGGGCGATCGCGTTGAAAAAGGGCTGGCCCTTTTCGATGATGGCGATGAGTTGCTCCATGCAATGCTCCTAAGAGTCGGTGGGTTAGCAACGATGGTAGCTTTTGACTTTCGGTTGCCAAAATGTTGACGTTGCCATTTTGTGACACAAAAAAGAAGCGAACCGGTGGTCCCTGTGCCTGTGGACCGTCGATTCCTTGCGCGTAAACGATTGAGCCGCCCGGTGGCTCTATGTTTGCACAATGGCAACGTTAACATTTGGTCGACAAAAGCCGTTCGGGGAAGCAAAAATGTCGGTGAACGGTAGGTTTTGGGTGGTGAGCGTATGGTGGGGAAGGCGTTGGATATACTTGAAGACGTTTCATTTGACTGCGCAGGATGCCACTAATGGCATCGTTGACATAGAAAGATCGACCTATGGCCGCTGTTAAAAAATCGGTTTCCGTTAAGGACGTGGCGCGTCTCGCGGGCGTCTCGGAGCAGACAGTCTCGCGTACGGTGCACGATTCGCCCAGCGTGCGCCCCGAGACCAAGGAGCGCGTGCGTGCCGCCATGCGCGAGCTGGGGTATCGCCCCAATTTTGCCGGTCGATCGCTGCGCCGCGGCAAGTTTAAGACCGTCGGCGTCGCCATGTTCAACATTACCGGTACCGGCAACCTCGACCGTATGGAGGGCTTTGCTGCCGCCGCCGATAAGCACGGCTACGCCATTACCCTCACGAAAGTAGATGGGCATCCGTATACCCTCGAGAGCGCATCGTCGCGCATGAGCGCACTGCCGGTGGATGGCATGGTCGTGATCATGAATCGCATGCCGGCGGACTTTGGCACCTTCGAGCCACTGCCCGGCATGCAGACAGTGCTCGTTACGATGTTGGAGCACCCGCTTTGTTCAACGGTCGATAACGACCAGTTCGATTGCTCGCGCCAGGTGGTCGAGTATTTGCTGGAGCAGGGGCACAAGACCGTGCACTTTATCTCGTGCCCCGAGCGCTCGCTTTCGGGCATGCAGCGCGAGGAAGGCTGGCGCGAGACATTGCGCGCGCATGGTATTGAGCCGCCGCGGCTCGTCCGTGGCGATTGGACGGCGCAGAGCGGGTATGCTGCCGGTCAGGCTCTGGCGGACGATCCGACCTGTACGGCCATTTATGCTTCTAACGACGCCATGGCCTACGGCTGCATTCGCGGGCTCCCGTCGCGCGGAAAGCGCGTGCCCGAGGACGTGAGCGTGGTGGGTGTTGATGACAGCCTGGGCGATATCGTGCCCGACCGTCGCCTGACGACGGTACGCTTTGACAACAAGCGCGTCGGCATGTGGGCGGTCGACAAGATTGCCGGCGCCGAGGGAGGTGCGTCTGGCGTGGAGCACATGCTGATCCCCGGTGTGCTCGTAGAGGGCGATACGGTGCGCGATTTGCGTTAGGGTGCGGTCCTGTTTGGGTTGCCGCTAACTGTGTTCGATATTGTTCAGATTGGTTTAAAAACCGTTCACGGACAAAAATTGACCGTTCATAGCTCGAAATTACGTTTTGCGCTGTTCTTTTTTGTTTGAATGATAATGTTTTTGCCATACAGAACGCAGCGCGTATGCCCGGACGCGATGCTCTCCATTGGTTCATATGTGAAAGGAACGCAATATGGCAACCAAAGAAGAAATCTCGATGGTTGGATTCGAGATTGTCGCATACGCAGGTGACGCCCAGACCGATCTGCTTGCAGCACTCGATGCTGCTCGCGAGGGTGATTTTGAGAAGGCCGAACAGCTGCACAAGGATGCCAGCGATGCACTTATCGGCGCCCACGACACGCAGACCAAGCTGCTTTCGCAGGAGGCCGGCGGCGGCGAGATGGAGATGACCTTTATCATGGCTCACGCTCAGGACACTCTCATGACCACTATGATCCTGGAGAAGCAGACCCGCTTTACCATCGATGCCTATAAGCGCATCGCCGCACTCGAGGCTAAGCTCGCCTAACGAGCTCTCACAACCAAGTCCCCTTCCAAAAGCTCTGCCGCTACCCGCGGCAGGGCTTTTCTGTATCCCTTCTGTCTTGGTTGCGGTGAAATAGGGACTGAATAGGGGCCGGCGGGCGCAAAACAATCCCTATTCCACCGCAACTCATCCCGAAATAGTCATTGGGGACAGTCTTGTTGCGCTCCGTTGGTCCTCCCGTTCGATTTTTGCTCGGTGGGTATACTTCCTTTCGCATTAAACGCCGGAATGAGGAGGTATCCAAATGCCGGATAACGGTCAATACAAAAAAGAGACGCGCACGAGATGGCTCATGGGCGTCCTGTCCAGATAACCGAGCACACGACGGTAACCGAGCTGCAGCCCAGCCTGTCCGACGTCGTGTGCGCAAACAAAAAGCTGCAGATTGGCTTTATCGTTGCGCTCGTGGTGCTGGCGTTGCTGTCGGGCTTTGTAGCTCGTCCGCATTTCGCCGATACCAAAACTTGGGACTCCACCATCGAGGTCATCGATCAAAAGAAAGGTAACGTACTGGCGCTCACGACCTCGTGCGTGGCGCTGTCTGCGGGCATTACCGCGCTGCCGGGTGATACGGGTACGCCGGTCGCTGAGCAGCTCGCACAGCTTTCAGGCAACCTTGGTATCGTGCTCGCCGTGCTCTACCTCGAGAAATATTTGTTGACTATTTTGTGGTCGGTTGGCCTGGGCATCTTAATCCCGTTTGCGTTGGTGCTCTTTGCGGTGTCACTTGGCGTTCATGGGCGCTGGAGCACGAGCGCTGTCCTGCGCCGTGTGGCGACGCGCGTGCTGGTGGTTGCCGTGATCGGCATGGCGCTTGTGCCCGCGAGCGTATGGGTATCGCAAAAGGTCGACGAGACATATCGCGTCAGCATTGAACAGGCCGAGCAAAAGGCAGCCGACGCCGCGGAAAAGACCGATACCACGGACAAGTCAGGCGAGACCAGCTCAAAATCGAACAAGAAAAAGGCCGAGTCCACAGAGTCCAAGAACGTACTCGAGCAGTTGACTGACGGGGCCTCGAGCCTGGTTACGTCGGTAACCAGCGGTGCCAAGCAGATGACCGACAAGATCGTGCAGCAGGTGACCGACCTCATCGAAGGCGTCATCGTGATGATCGTGACCTCGTGTGTGATTCCTCTACTGGTGCTCGTGGCGTTCCTATGGCTAGGACACGTGCTGCTGGGGATCGATGTCTCCGGTCCCGCGAACTATCTGACGGGTCGTTTCTTGAGCGCTCCGTCCAAACATGCCAAGAAGAGTGGGCAGTCTGAGTAGGCGGCAAAGCGATCTTTGGAAGATCAACCGTAAGAAGGGCGGCCGAGACACGTTCTCGGCCGCCCTTTTGTCTGTTGAACACATGGTCGCTACGTCTGCGCCGGGCTCAAACGGTCGCCAATCATCCGTGAACGATATTTGTTCAAAAAAGAACAAAGATAAACAAATAGTTGTTGCAGTTACTGTTCGAATGTGTTCAAATAAACATGAACAGTGAAGAACCGCACATTCAGATGCCCGGACCTGAACGCGATTCAACACTTCCAAACAGAAACTACGCACCTGCGTATCTCTCAAGGAGGATGTCATGAGAGTTGTAATCGCTTCCGATGCCGACGGTATGTCGATGAAGGAGTCCATCAAGGAGATGCTCATCGCCGACGGTCACGAGGTCGTCGACTATTCCGAGACCCCTGCCGCGGACTTTGTCGATTCCGCGACCGCCGTTGCCAAGGACCTGCTGGAGCACAAGGATTCCCAGGGCTTCGCATTCGATAAGTACGGTGTCGGCTCCTATATGGCCGCCGTCAAGATCAAGGGCATGGTCGTCGCCAACATTTCCGACGAGCGTTCCGCTTACATGACCCGCGAGCACAACGGCTCGCGCATGGTCACCATGGGCCCGGGCGTTGTGGGCACCGAGGTCGCAAAGAAGATCGCCCGCGAGTTCCTGCGCGCCCAGTATGCTGGCGGCCGTCACCAGATCCGTGTCGACATGCTCAACAAGATGGCCTAACGAGAGCCACCGAGAACTCGAACTTCTACCTCAACTTGTGAATTCAGACGAAAGGACGTTCTGATGAAGAAGACCATCGCAATCGGTTGCGACCATATCGTTACGGACGAGAAGATCTATCTGGCCGACCGCCTGGAGCAGGCTGGCTACAAGGTGCTCGACTGCGGCACCTACAGCCACACCCGTACGCACTACCCCATCTACGGCAAGGCCGTGGGCGAGGCTGTTGCCAGCGGCAAGGCTGACTTTGGCGTGGCCCTGTGCGGCACCGGCATCGGCATCACCAACGCCGTCAACAAGGTTCCCGGCGCCCGCTGCGCCCTGGTTCGCGACATGACCTCTGCCCTGTATGCCCGTCGCGAGCTCAACGCCAACATCGTGGGCTTTGGCGGCAAGATCACCGGCGAGTTCCTGATGGCCGACATCATGCTTGCCTTCCTGGAGGAGCCCTACGACAAGACTCCCGAGCACGATGCCTTGATCGCCAAGATCGATGCCTGCAATAAGGCCGACGCCGAGGCTCAGGCCGACCCGCACTTCTTTGACGAGTTCCTGGAGAAGTGGGACCGCGGCGAATACCACGACTAAGGAGGTTCCGGCGTTCTACCGAACGCCGGACCGGCCGACGCTGCGAAGCCATCTGGTGGGCAATCTGCCGTTCAGCTTCGACGGCATGACCAGAAGGTCAACGCCGCCTCGCTTCACGGCACCTTGCCTCACCAGCTGGCTTCTCGCTGACGTTGAGGTGACCTGCGGGGTTACCTCTGTTGCGGCGAAGTCTTTTGGTTTGGCAAGTTGCTCCGATAACACGTTTGCTTGCTTGGCTTGAGTGCTTCGTTTTGGCGGTACCCGGCATTCTGTAGCTTTTCAATTGACGGCTCGCGTTTCTGTGAGGGGGCGCGGGCCGGTTTTCTATCAGCCCTATTGACTTGGCGGGCTGGCGTACGAAAGGGAAGGCTCCTATGGAGTTTGTTCTTGATAACGGTTCTATTCGTGTGGCACTGAGCACGGCTGGTGGATCGTTCACTTCGATTAAAGCCAACGGACGCGAGTACCTGTGGCAGGGTGACCCGGCGGTTTGGTCGGGCCAAGCTCCCATTTGCTTCCCGATTTGCGGCGGCCTTCGTGAGGGCCGCGCGATGACCATGGGCGGATACGAGGTCAAGCTTGCCCGCCACGGCTTTGCGCGCAAGCAGGAGTGGAAGCTCGAGGAGCAGGGCGACAACATGGTTGCGCTGAGCCTAAGCTCTGCCGACCATGCCGAGTTGCTCGAGCAGTACCCGTATCCGTTTAAGATCGTTGCTCGCTACAAGGTCGATTCGGAAAAGGTGGCCGTGTCGTACGAGGTGACCAATGAGGGCACCGAGGACATGCCGTTTTTTGTGGGTGGCCACCCCGGCTTTACGTGCCCGCTCGACGAGGGCGAGTCCTATGACGACTATGAGCTTCGTTTTGATCAGCGTGAGGCCGCCGAGCTCTGTACTGCCGTTCCCTCGACGGGCCTGATTGATGTTGAGCATCGCAGTAAGAACCCCATGATCGACCAGAACCTGCCGCTTACCCACGAACTCTTCGACTTCGCGGAGACCATCTTTGACGTGCTCGAGAGCCGCGTGGTTACGCTGACCAAGAAAACCGAGGACAAGGGCGTGCGCCTGACGTTCCCCGATATGCCGTACCTGATTGTGTGGAGCAAGCCCGAGGGCGACTTTGTGGCCGTGGAACCGTGGGGCGGCCTGTCTACCTGCTCCGATGAGGACGATATTCTGGAGCACAAGCGTGGCTGCCTGGTTGCCAAGCCGGGGGAGACCGTCACCCGCGGCTTTGAGATCGAGATCCTTTAACGAGCTATCGTATGTTTGGGGTGGGTCATGCCGCCCCGGAACAGGAGTTCAATATGATTCTGACCGTTACCATGAACCCGTCGATTGATACGCGCTATCAGCTCGACAAGCTGGTCATTGACGACGTGAACCGTGTGACGCCCGAAAAGACCGCTGGCGGCAAGGGCCTCAACGTGAGCCGCGTGCTGCTGCAACTGGGAGACGACGTGCTCGCGACTGGTCTGCTTGGCGGCCACATGGGTGCCTATATGGCCGAGCTTATGGATGCCGACGGCGTCAAGAACGACTTTGTGCCCATCGCCGGTGAGACGCGCATTTGCCTGAATATTCTGCACGAGGGTAATCAGACCGAGCTGCTGGAGAGCGGCCCGCAAATCGCCCCGGCCGAGCTCGAGGCCTTTACGGCCAAGTTCGCCGAGCTTGCAGCGAAGGCGGACGTCGTGACGCTTTCGGGCTCGCTGCCGCGTGGCGTCGATGCCGGCTACTATGCCGAGCTCGTCAAGATCGCCGAGGAGGCGGGCGCCAAGGTGCTGCTCGACACCTCGGGTGCATCGCTGGAGGCAGCGCTGGAGTCCGATGCCAAGCCCGAGCTCGTAAAGCCCAACCTGACCGAGATTAACGGCCTACTGGGTACGTCCTTTACGACCGATGATGTCGATGCCCTGCGCGAGGCGCTTGCCGCCGATGACCGTTTTGCCGGTATCCCCTGGGTTGTCGTTTCGGTGGGCGCTGCCGGTTCGGTGGGCTTCCATGAGGGTCGCGCGTTCCGCGCCAAGACGCCCGCGATTGCGGCTGTGAACGCAACGGGTTCCGGCGACTCGACCATCGCCGGTTTTGCGCATGCCATTGCTGCTGGTGCCGACGACGTCACGGTGCTCAAGACCGCCAATACCTGCGGTAAGCTCAACGCCATGGATCCCAAGACCGGCCACCTGGTCATGGACCGCTGGGACGAGATCTACAGCAACGTTGAGGTCGTAGAGTTGTAGCGGTTGCGACTCCTAATAGAATGAGCGTGGATAATCTCCTGCTTTTGGTGCCCATGCGAGCTCAAAGTGGGAGATTTTCCACGCTCGAGTCATTAGCCATTGGGGACGTTCTTGTTTGACTAGTCGTTTAAGAACGTCCCCAATGGCTACACTCAAAAACGGCGCCCGTCGGCGATGTTGCCGGCGGGCGCCGTTGTCGTGTGGGCGGAAATGATCCGTTTTCCTCCGTCCCTAAGGGATCATTACAGTGAGTCGATAAAGCGCTGCTGGGCGGCGCGGCCGGCCTCGTCCCATTTAAAGACGCCGGCGTTGTCGAGCACGTGGCCAAACACCACGCCGACCTCCTCGTGCAGGATGTCGATGGCGTTGTCCACCGTAAGCTCGTTCGCGCGGCGAGCAAAGACATCCGCGGCCCATGCGGCGTGGCTACGGCAAAGATCGTCGCTCTCGAGCGCTGCGGCAAGGTCGTAGCTGGCATCGGCTTTGGCTGCCAGCAGGTGCTCGCGGACAGCGCCGAGCTCGGGAACCAGGCGCGGCGGAAGAATAGCCAGGCCCATAACCTCGATCAGGCCGATGTTCTCCTTCTTAATGTGGTGATACTCGGCATGCGGGTGGAAAACGCCCAGCGGATGCTCGTCGGTCGTGATATTGCAGCGAAGCGCCAGGTAGGCCTCGTAAATCTCGCCGCCGGCGTTGCCGCGGGAGTCGACGCGGCGGATGACGGGCGTCACGGTGTTGTGCGCTACGCCGTCGGCCGTGTGCGCGATAACGCCCACAGACTCGTCGGTCCACTCGCGCCAGGCGAGGATAATCTTCTCGGCAGCGTCGAGCAGCTGAGCGCGGTCATGCGAGCGCAGGCGCAGCACCGAGAGCGGCCACTGCAGCACAGTGCCGGTGACCTGGTCAAAACCGGGCATGCTAAACTGCGAGACCTCGGTGGCATGCATCATGGGGAACTCGTGCGCGCCGCCCTGGAAGTGGTCGTGCGACAGAATCGAGCCGCCCACGATAGGCAGGTCGGCGTTGGAGCCGATGAAGTAATGCGGGAACAGGTCCACAAAGTCGAGCAGGCAGGTCAGGCCCTTGCGGTCGACGTGCATCGGACGATGCTCGGAGCTCATGGCAATGCAATGCTCGTTAAAGTACGCGTACGGGCTGTACTGGAAGCCCCAGCGCTCGCCGTTGAGCTGGATGGGGATAATGCGCAGGTTTTGGCGAGCGGGGTGAGCGCCGCCGTCGGCTGCGGCGGAGCGTCCGGGATAGCCCTCGTTTTCGATGCAGAGCTGGCAGGCGGGATACTTCTCGCCCGTGTTCTTTGCGGCACCAGCCGCGGCGATATCGCGTGGGTCCTTCTCAGGCTTGGAGAGGTTGATGGTGATCTTAAGATCGCCCCAGTTGGTGGGGGTGCTCCATTTGATGTTGCGCGCGATGGCGGCACGGCGCACGTAGCCGGCGTCGCAGCACAGGCCGTAGAACCAGTCGGTTGCGGCGCGGGGCTCGTTGACGCCCATGCGTCCGTTGAACTCCTCGTTTACAACCGAAGGCCTCGGCATGAGCGCACCCATGATGCGCATGGCGATGCGGTCGCGGCCTGACGTCGTGTCCTCGGCGGCACCGTTGGTAACGGCGGCCTCGGAAAGCGCGGCAAGCGTGCCTTCAAGATCAAAGTCGGGCAGGGTATTGGGGTGCAAGAGCGAGAGTTTCTCAACTTGGAGCGCCCAGGCCATATCGAGTGCGGGACCCGTGGCGCCGATGCACTCCAAAATGGTGTTGTATGCCCAGATCCGGTCGTCCTGGCCGATCATCGATCGGTGGATGGCGTACTCGATCAGGTTCTGCGCGGCCTCTCGCACGTCAGTCATTACAGCCATGCCGCGTAAGCCCCCTTGTCAGAGATGGCGTAGTGACGGGCAGAGCCCTCGCCCAGCCAGCCGTTCATCTTGGCAATGAAGGTGTCGACCAGATCGAGCGGCACGAAGGCCTGGATGGTGCCACCAAAGCCGCCACCGTGGATACGGACGGCGCCGCGGCCGTCGAGCACGTGCTCGGCCAGCGCCAGGGCATACATGGAAGGCTGCTCGGAACCCAGCTTGGCAACAACATTTTGCAGGTACATGGCAGAGCTGGCGCCGGACTCGCGCGTCAGGACCAGGAACTGGTCAATGTCGCCGGCGTTCAGGGCTGCCCAGCGCTTGTCGACCAGGCCGTTCTCGTACCAGTAGTGAACGGCGCGCAGGCAGGCGCGGTCGCCCAGCTTGGCGCGCAGCTCGGGGAGTTTAGCGTCAAAGTCGGCAACGTCGACCTCGCACAGGCGTGCCTTGCCAAACTCGGCGGCGACGTCCTGCATCTCGCGCGGAACGGCGGCGTAGTCGTCGGTAGCTGCCACATGGTCGGCGCCAACCTTAACGAGCACAAGCGCATAACCGTGATCCTCAAAGTTGAGCTCGAGCTTTTGGGTCTTAGGCTGGGCCTGGTCCTCAAAGTCCATGTAGGCGAGGCCGCCCAGGCACACGGCGGCTTGGTCCATCAGACCGCAGGGCTTGCCGTAATAGTTGTTCTCGGTGCGCTGGCTCATCTGGGCGAGCGCGACGGGCTCAATGGCGGGCGCGCCCCAGAGCGTCTCCATGGCACGACCGTACGCGGCCTCGACGGCGGCAGAGCTGGAAAGGCCGCCACCCGAGGGGACGGAGCAGGTGAAGGCGAAGTCGAAGCCCTGGGGCTCAACACCAAGCGCTGCGACCTCGTGGGCCATACCGCGCACGAGGCTTGCGGACGTGCCCTTCTCGGACTCCCGAACGTCTAGCGTGCCGAGCGCGATTTCAAACGTGGGATAGCCCTCGTCGGCTACGCGAACCTTGTTGGAATCGGTTGCCACGGCGATGCCGTCGACAGCGACATCGAGCGAGCCGGCGATAACGTGGCCACCCTCGTGGTCGGTGTGGTTGCCGCTGATCTCGGAACGGCCGGGCGCGTGTACGTAGAGCACCTGGCGGTCGCCGATGGGGCCAAACTCCTCCTCAAACAGCTTGGTAAGTGTGGCGAATGTCTTTTCGTCGGGCGTGGTCATGGGAGTCCTTTCCTTGGCGCGCACGGGTGAGTTTTGCGTCGTTATGAGTACGTTAACAACTTGTAGCGGCATGAACCAAGTGTTCACGATACCGCACGTTACGGGCTATGTTAACGTACTCATAACACATCGCTTGTCACTTTTTGAGAATCTGGTAATCGGTAGAAATACAGCCGTGAACGGTACTGCCGTATGGACTTATAAAGCAGAAGAGATGCAGATAGAAAAAGTAGAGTACGTTAACATGCGTCCGACGATAGCGGGCCTCGGCGCGGGATGTATTACTGCCCGGGCCGGCATGCACGCTATTCAGATCTCGCGAGGGTGAAGGTGATCCTGTGGTAAGGCGCCCGTCCAACGATACAGGTACGCGTCCGGTCTCCATGGCCGACGTCGCCCGCGCTGCTGGCGTTTCGCAGCAGACGGTTTCGCGCGTTGCCAACGGCCTCCCTAACGTCAACGAGCAGACGCGCCAGCGCGTGCAAGCCGCCATGCAGGAGCTCGGCTTCCGTCCGAGTTATGCCGGTCGCTCGCTGCGCGACGGCCGTTACCATTCGGTCGGTCTGTGCGTCAACGATGTCACCAAGTTTGGCAACCTTACGATGATCGACGGCATTGCCAGCGCGGCCCGCGAGCGCGGCTGCGCCATCACGCTGGTCGAGATGTCCAAGACCGAGGAGTTTTCGCTTGCCGAGGCCACGCGTCGTATGGCCGCGCTGCCCGTGGACGGTATCATCATCGGCATGAGTCGCATGGCGCCCGATTTTGAGACGTTCGATCCGTTGCCGGGCATTGGAACGGTCATCGTTACCATGTACGCGCATCCGCGCGTGACCACGGTCGATTCCGACCATTACGGCTGCTCGCTATTGCTTATGGATCATCTGTTTGAGCTGGGGCACGAGCAGATTCGCTATATTGGCGGCCCGTCGTTCTCGGTCGACGAGCAATTTCGTCGCGCCGGTTGGCAGGATGCGCTCGAGCGTAAGCACATTAAGCCGCAGGCGCCACTCGAGGGCGACTGGTCTGCCAACAGCGGCTACGAGGCCGCTCGGTACCTGGCTGAGCACGACCGCACCATGACGGCGATTTATGCGGCAAACGACCAAATGGCAAACGGCGCCATCGCCGCGCTGCGCGATAGCGGCTTGCGCGTGCCCGAGGACGTGAGCGTGGTGGGCGTTGATGACTCGCTCGACGACTTTGTCGCACATAACGAGCTCACGACTGTCCGATTCGATTTGCATCAGCGTGGACGCGAGGTATTCGAGCATGCGGTTCCCAAGGCGGGGGCGTCGGACAGGCCCGTCGCCATTCGCATTCCCGGTCAGCTCATCGTTCGGCATACCACGGCAGCTCCGCGCGCATAGTTTTCGCAGGTCAACGGCTTGGCGTTGCGCTTCAATAACAATCGGTAAGGATGCTGGCAGATAGCCGTGGCTATAAAGGTGAGTGCTATGATAGACGGGTTCATTTGTCTATCTAGGAGGCTTTGCCTGATGGAGATCACCAAGGATATCCGCTACATTGGCGTTGACGATCACGACATTGACCTGTTCGAGGGCCAGTACGATGTGTCCGAGAACGGTATGGCATACAACAGCTACGTTATCTTGGGCGAGAAGATCGCTGTCGCCGATTCGGTCGATGGCGGTTTTGTCGACGAGTGGCTCGGCAACCTCGAGGCCGTGCTCGACGGTCGCACGCCCGACTACCTGGTCATCCATCACATGGAGCCCGATCACTCCGCCGGCATCGCCGCCTTTATGGAGCGCTATCCCCAGGCGCAGATTGTGGCAAGCATGGGCGCCTTCCGCATGATGGTCAACTACTTTGGCACGGACTACCCCGAGCGCAAGATGGTTGTCAAAGAGGGCGACGTGCTCGACCTGGGCGGCCACAGCCTGACCTTCGTTGGCGCCCCCAACGTTCACTGGCCCGAGGTGCTGTTCTCCTACGAGGCCACCGACAAGGTGCTCTTTAGTGCCGACGGCTTTGGCAAGTTTGGCGCCAACGACATCGAGGATCCGGAAGGGTGGGCCTGCGAGGCGCGCCGTTACTACTTTGGCATCGTGGGCAAGTTCGGCAAGTTTGTACAGGCCGTGCTCAAGAAGGCCGCCGATTTGGACATCCAGGTCATCTGCCCGCTCCATGGTCCCGTTCTTACCGAGAACCTGGGCTATTACCTCGACACCTACAACACCTGGTCGAGCTATCAGCCCGAGGACGAGGGCATCACGATTGCCTACGCGAGCGTCTATGGCCACCTGAAGGCCGCCATCGAGGAGCTCGCGTCTGCGCTCGAGGCTCGCGGCCAGAAGGTCTCCGTTTTTGACTTGGCTCGCGACGACATGGCCGAGGCCGTTGAGGACGCGTTCCGCTACGACCGCCTGGTGCTCGCCTCCATCACCTATCAGGGCGAGATCTTCCCGTTCATGAGCACCTTCATCCACACGCTCGCCGAGCATGCCTATCAGAACCGTACCGTGGCGCTTGTCGAGGCCGGTTCCTGGGCGCCTGCAGCTGCCAAGGTTATGACCAAGGAGCTCGAGGGTATGAAGGACATCACCCTGGCGCAGAACAAGGTGACCGTCCTGGGTTCGCTCAACGACGCCTCGCGCGCTCAGATCGAGGCCCTCGCCGACGAGCTTTCCAAGTAGCGACACGTTCACTTTTAACGCTCAAACCACCACAAAGGGGACAGGCACCTTTGTGGTGGTTTTCTTTTAGCTGGTGGCGATGATGAGGGCTGGACGTGCGTTGTCGACGATCTCGGCGATTGAGGTGGCGACGGCGTGATCGGGGTCACGGTCCATCACGATGGCGTTGACGTCGGTCAGCTCGGCAAAGCGGTACATGCCACGTCCGTTGACCTTACTGGCGTCCATGAGGGCGACACTTTGACGAGCAGCACCGACCATAGCCGCTTTGGTCTCGGCCATCTGGGGAAAGTCGGTGGTAAAGCCGCAGCCGGGAACGAAAGCGCCAGGGCACATGACGGCAAGATCGGCGTGGACCATTTGGAGCGCCTGCATGGTAAGTGGGCCGTACAGATAGCGATGGCCTTTGCGCAGTGCCCCGCCCAGCATGACGACATCGACTGAGGGCATGCTCTCGTCGATGTAATCGGCAATGGTAATGTCGGCCGTGATGACGGTGATGCCATCGCGCTGGTCGAGGAGCCGAACGAACTCGAGTGCCGTGGTGCCGGAGTCGACAAGCACCGTGTCGCCGTCGTTAACAAGCCTGATAGCGCTTTGGGCAATGGCTTGCTTGGCGGCAACGTTGACGTTGATGCGGCGATCCTGCGTGGAGACGGTTAGGCGTTTGTGGAGCGACACGGCGCCGCCGTGCGTGCGGCGCAACTTGCCGGACTCGGCTAGCGCGTCCAGGTCGGCGCGGGCGGTGACGGAGGATACGCCAAAGGTCTGGGCGATTTCTGCCACCTGCACCGAGGCGTTATGTTCAAGCATCTCCATGATGGCGGCGCGTCGCTCATCGGCGAAAGCTCGGGTTGTTGCGTGGGCCATAGCTGCTCCATCCTCAGCCTAAATTTGCAGGAATTGTGTTGAGTCTATTTTCGTTCATTTTCTTTTTGAGCAAGTAAACGCCTTTCGATTACTTATCTTTTCTATAAAAGAAAGATGATTCGCTTGAAAACGGTAATGTCGGATAGGGGAATTTAGCCTGAATCCCTTCCGTTTGCTTTTCAAAAACGAGCGTTTTGGCCTGCATGCCGGCGATATCTCGTACATGCGACAGATGCGATTTTCATACAATGGGGCCAGCAAAACGCAAGGTAAAACGCCTTGTGAACAACTACGCCCGATGTCCAGATGCGGGCGAGGGAGAGGAGCAAACGCTCATGGCACTTGTTACCACCGAAAAGATGCTCAAGGACGCTCAGGCCGGTCACTACGCCGTTGGCGCGTTCAACGTCGAGAACCTCGAGTTTGTTATGGCTGTTCTGGCTGCCGCCGAGGAGACCAAGTCCCCCGTCATCATGCAGACCACCCCGGGCACCATCAAGACCGCTGGCCTGGATTACTTCTATGGCATGGTCAAGGCTGCTGCCGAGCGCGCTTCTGTGCCCGTCGCTCTGCACCTCGACCACGGCGATGGTTATGACCGCTGCATGCAGGCTTTCCGCACTGGCTATACCTCCGTTATGATCGACGGTTCGCACGAGTCCTTCGAGGACAACATCGCTCTGACCAAGTCCGTCGCCGATGCTGGCCGCGCCATGGGCGTGCCCGTCGAGGCCGAGCTCGGTAAGGTTGGCGGCAAGGAGGACGACGGTCCCGCGGTTGAGGGCGAGAGCCCCTACACCGATCCTGCCGAGGCCAAGGAGTTCGTTGAGCGTACCGGCTGCACCTCCCTCGCAATTGGCGTTGGCACCAGCCACGGTGTGTACACGAGCGATCCGCACATCGAGCAGTCCGTGGTCAAGGCCATCCGCGACGCCGTCGACGTGCCGCTGGTTCTGCACGGCACCTCCGGTGTGCCCGATGAGCAGGTTGCCGAGGCTGTGAAGAACGGCATCTGCAAGGTTAACTACGCTACCGAGCTGCGTCAGGCCTACACCAAGGGTTTCATGGCCTACATGGCCGAGAACCCCGCCTGCTTCGATCCCAAGAAGCCGGCCAAGGAGGGTATGCGCGAGATCACCGAGCTGGTTAAGATCCGCATGACCAACCTCAACTCTGTGGGCAAAGCAGAGTAACAGCAAGGGTACTCCGACTCGCTACATATCCCGGGGAGGGACGAGGGCTTAGTTCCCCAATCGTCCTCGGGCATGCAAAAAGCCTCGCTGCGCACTTCGTGCGGCGAGGCTTTTTGCCCCCTGCGGAAAGATTGGGGAACTAAGCCCTCGTCCCTCCCAGGTTGACCTACTCGAGGTCGTCGCCCTTGTGGCGTTGGGCGGAAAATAATAAGAAGCCTTCGCGCTGCGGAATGATTTTGGAAACTAAGTACGGGGACCCGCCCAAACCGTCCTGCTCAATCGCCCTTGTGGTGTTGGGGCTGAAAGGGTGGGACGCGTGGGTCATTTGGTTGTTAGGGTTAGTAGGTCGTTGGGGGTTTTGAGGTTGTAGGTGGCGTTTGGGATATCTTGGTGTGATCCCCATGCTGCTCGGGCAAAACTGACCCCTGCCGAAGTTGCGCATTGTTCGTCGTAGACGGTGTCGCCAACGTAGACGACGTTGCCAGGATTCGCGCCCGTACGCCGGAGATATTCGAGCATGGGAGCGGGTGCGGGTTTATGTTCGGTTGTGTCTTCGACAAGGATGATGTGCTCAAAATACTTATCGAAGCCAAGGGGTGCAATTTCTTCTGCGTATTCGTCGCGCGCACGTGAGGAGACGATGCCAAGTTTGCAGCCGTTGTCGGAGAGTGTTGCGATAACTTCGTGCAAGCCGGGAAACACGCTGATGGTGCTTTTAAAGCTGGCGGCAACTTGGCACCAGCGATTCAGCGTTGCCTGTGAGTAGATCCCAAGTTTCTCAAGGGCGTTCTTGCCGGGTATGCCGAGGGCAAATTCAAGCTCGTGTCGGGGGAGCGTTTTGCCGGTTTCTTCTTGGATAATCTGGCCAAGCGATGACAGCACGCTTTCTTCTGTATCTGCCAATGTCCCATCAACGTCAAACACGATATAGTCAAAGTACTTCATATAGTAGCTCCTATCCGTTGTTTGCCTGCAAGTTTGATGCAGTGACAGAAGAAGGGCTAGCGGGATTTCTGCCTGGTACTATCGAGATTCTGCCTCGCTGCTCGATAGCTCGAAGGAGTGCATCCCATTTGTTCTTTAAATACCTGGCCAAGATGGCTTGCTGTCGCAAAGCCGCATTGGCGCGCGACTGTCTGGACCGTTCGCGTGGTGTGTGCCAAAAGTTCGCAAGCACGGTTTACGCGGTATGCGCGCAGATATGCCGCCGGGGTCGTTCCTGCGCAAGCTTCGATAATGCGGTAACACTCTCTTTCGCTTACGCCGGCTGCAGATGCCATCTGGGGCACATCTATAGCGGCTGCATAGTTTGCGCGGATATAGTCCAGGATTGCCTTGAACTGTACGTCGCGGTTGGTCATCCAAGAGGCGTTGTCGGAGGAAAAGAGCGGTTCGGCCTTGGCGTAAATCTGAATCCAGAGCTCTGACAAGCTATTCCGAAGCGCCATCTCGTTCTGCGGACGTTGAAGGTCGTGGCTAAAGGAGCTCTTCAGCAAATCGATAAAGGGCATATCGTCGGGATCGGTGGGTGACCATTTGAGCACATCGACGCCTCGACATTGAAGCAATGGGTTGATGTAGCGCTTTTGGAGACGTCCCGCGGGATCGCCGAGCATCGACGGCTGAAAGATATGCAGCATTTGAATGGCTGGCGCCGAATTGGGTGATTGCAGCGTGCTGTGCAAAACGCCGCCGTTGATAAAGCCGGCGGACCCTTCCTCAAAGCGTACGTGCTCATGAGCCGCGTGCGTTCGATAGTCAATCGCTCCCTGCTCCATATAGAAAAGCTCAACTTCGGAATGCCAGTGCCAGGGGACGGAATTGCCCGGATAGCGAGCGAATTCTGCGCGTTCGGCAATATAGGGCCAGTCTTCGGCGGTCTCGGGAAACGCTTCCTCGCGTCCTCCGCGGTGCAATTCTATGTGATCCATGTTTCGCATGGCATCAGTATAAAGCGCGATGGGCTTAGATTGCTCTTGCCTGTTCGGGGAACGCCTTGTCTAGGGATGCTTGGAGCTTTTCGAAGGATGCTCGTAAGTTGAGGCTCTGATCGGCTGAGCGCTTGGTTTTTGTGGTGGGGGAGTCGAGGAGGCCGTTTCTCTGTGTCGGGGGGAAGGAGAAAAGGTTTGCATGATTTAGGGATGGCCGCTGTGCTGCGTCATTGGAAGAATGCATGCTTATGCGGCCTCCTCGATGTCCACCAAAAGGTTGCGCGCGGGGTGTGCTGCTAGGTCCCGTGCGTTGGCAGTATTATGCCGCGGCTGCTGAAAAGAAGCGCTAAAGAAAGGCTTAACCTGGTTTGATATTACGATGAAACTGCAGGTCAGAGGTATCGAGTAACACTCTTGAAAGGTTTTGAGCTTAAGGGCTTTCTAAGGTTTGTGACGTGGGTGTGGCGCGGACGTGCGGAGCGTGTGAATGCTCGCTGTTAGCGCTGCGGCTCTGCGGCGCGCACCTGCTCGATGACCTTTTCCATCGTGGCGTCGATGCGGTCTTTTTTGAGCTCGCATTCCCAGATGGTTATGGGTGTCCAGCCCATTTGAGTGAGTGCTGCCACGGCAGCGCGGTCGCGCTCGACGTTGCGACGGAACTTTGCCTCCCAAAACTCAACGTTGCGCTTGGGCTGGCTAGGGTTGCACTTGGGGCAGCGGTGCCAAAAGCAGCCGTTGACGAAGATGGCGATCTTGCGCCCGGGAAAGGCGATGTCGGGCTTGCCGGGAACCTTCCATTCCAAGCGATAGCCCGTAAGGCCCGCGGCGCGCAGTCGCTGGCGAACGAGCAGCTCGGGTTTGGTGTTGGCGCGCTTGTTGCCCTTCATGGACTTTTTGATGGCGGCGCGACGGCGTACGAGCTCTCGCTCGTCGGCGGAAAGGTCCGAGGTGTCGATGCCGTCCAGCAGGCCGGGCTTGGGACGCTTTTTGCTGCGGCGCTTAGGTTTACGTTTGGGCTTGGTAGCAGATTCGTCTGCCGCGGTGGCCTCGGTGCCGTTAGCCTCAAGCCGCTCTTCCTTTAATTCAATCAGAGCATCGATAAGCCCCTTGTCGGCGGGCATCCATTCCACCGTGGCAAGCGAGGTGCGCGGAATCCAGCGGATATCGAGCTGGCGGTCGTGTTTCTGAGGCTCATCGGATCCATCGGCGAGCGAGCAGTAGTAGCACTCCATGGAGAGATGGAAATCGGGGTAGTCGTACTCAACGGTGTAGAAGTCACGCAGGTTGGTGACCTTCACCTGCAGCTCTTCCATGAGCTCGCGGCGCACGGCGTCCTCGGGCGTCTCGCCGCGCATGAGCTTGCCACCGGGGAACTCCCAAAGTCCCTGCATGTCGCCATAGCCGCGCTGCACGGCAAGCAGCTCGTCGGATCCTTCCTTGCGAATGATCCCAGCGGCAACATGAACAGTCTTCAACAGAAGTCCTCTCTCAACATCAACACGTGACAGGGTAGCTACCCCTACCTTACACAACGGTAAGGCAAGCGTAAGCCATATCGATGGTAGCCGACTCGTCTTCTTGCGACTATAGATGCCGTAGACTAATCGCAAGAAAGGACTCGGTATGCAAACCACGCACATGGCGACCCCGGTACTGGAGGTCGCACATCTCGAAAAGGTATATGGAGCGCTGGGCAACGTGACCCGTGCGCTCAACGACGTCAGCTTTACCGTCAACCGCGGCGAATTCGTTGGCATCATGGGCGCTTCGGGCTCGGGCAAGTCGACGCTGCTCAACTGCGTGTCGACCATCGATAGCGCCACGAGCGGCACCATTCGCATCAACGGGCAGGACGTTACGCGCATGAAGCAGGCCAAGCTCTCGCAGTTCCGCCGCGAGGAGCTCGGCTTTATCTTCCAGGACTCCAACCTGCTCGATACGCTCACGGCACGCGAGAACATCGCCCTGCCGCTCACCATCGCCCGCACAAACTCGGCAGAGATCTCGACCCGCGTGCAGGATGTGGCAGCGCGCCTGTCCATCAGCCAGGTGCTCGACAAGTATCCCTACCAGATGTCCGGCGGTCAGCAGCAGCGCGTTGCCGCGGCTCGCGCGCTCGTCACCGATCCCACCATGATCATGGCCGACGAGCCCACCGGCGCCCTCGATTCCAAGAGCGCTCGCCTGCTGCTCGAGAGCCTGGAGGCCCTCAATCGCCGCCTACGCGCCACCGTGCTCATGGTCACGCACGACAGCTTTGCCGCCAGCTACACGAGCCGCGTGCTGTTTATTCGCGACGGCAAGATCTTCACCGAGCTGCGCCGCGGCGACACCGACCGTCGCGAGTTCTTCGACCGCATTATGGAGGTCGTTGCCATGATGGGCGGTGAGGGCTCCGATGCTCTGTAAACTCGCTTGGGGCAACGTCCGCCGCGCCGGCCGCGACTACCTCGTCTACCTTTTGACGCTCACCCTGGGTGTCACGGTCTTCTATGCCTTTAACACCATCTCGATGCAGGTCGACATCGCCGGAATCGATGAAAAAGGCTTGGCGCAGGTAATGGGCAGCATGCTCGGCGACCTGACGTACTTTTTGGCCGGTGTCATGGCCTTTTTAATGGTGTATGCCAATAACTTCATCATGAAACGCCGCAAGAAGGAGTTTGGCCTGTACCAGGTGCTCGGCATGGGGCGCGGGCGCGTCGCCACGATCATGGCGCTCGAGACGGTGATTGTCTCGGTCGGCGCCTTTGTCGCCGGCATTGTGCTGGGTGTGGGACTCTCCCAGCTCATGACGTTCTTTACGGCCTCGCTCTTTAAGACGCAGATCGCCAATTTCCACTTCTTTTTCTCGGTGCATGCGTTCAACCTGACCCTTGTCTGCGTGCTCGTGATGTTTGTGCTCACGCTACTGCTGAACCTTCGCGCCGTGCGTCGTACCAAACTTATCGAGCTTATGGGTGCCGAGCGTCGCAACGAGAGCATCAAGACACGCAACCCCTGGATTGCGATTGCCATCTTTGCCGTGGGCGTGGCGCTTGTGGGCGTGGCCTATTACCGTCTGCTACGTGATGGGTTCCCGCTAACCGCGACGGACAGCAAGCTGCAAGAGGCCATGAACCAGTTTGGTATTACGACCGCTATGGTTACCGTGGGCACCTTTGCCCTGTTCTGGGGACTCTCAGGCATGCTCATCAAGCTGCTGCAGAGCCTGCGCGGCGTGTATTGGCGCGGCCTCAACATGTTTACCGTGCGCCAGCTTGCGGCCAAGGTCAACACGGTGTGCTTTTCGATGGGCGTCATCGCGATGCTTCTGTTTTTGGCCATCACCTCGGTGACCTGCGGTATGTCGATTGCCAACGTGATGAACGAGAATCTGGAGCGCTATAACCCTGTTGACGTGTCTCAGACGTATGTCTATTACACGCCCGAAACGCTCGACTACTACAAGGAGTATGTCAATCCGTCTGAGGCCGATCGCATGGTGCTGGCCGATGCAACGGTCGATTTGTACGCTGCATGGCATGGCGATCGTAAAGATCCCGATAACGTTGCAGACGGTATTAAGGGCAAGTCGGCGGACAACAACGACGAGACCGGCAAGAAGGTCAATATCGCCGATGTTGCCGGTGAGCATGTGCAGATCGATTCGTATCTGAGTTATCCGCTTGGCGGCTCGGGCCCCTCGGTGGTGGCGGGTGAGATGTGCAAGGCCATGGGCGAAAAGCTCCCCAAGGCGCTCGAGGGAAGCAACGCCGATGCGATGGGTCTGTATGTGACGCCGGCGAGCCAGTACAACAAACTGCGCCAGATGATGGGCGAGGAGCCGGTGAGCATTGGCCGCGACCAGTATCTGCTCACGTGTGATATGGGCGGTGAGCTGGGCGACCTGTACACCAAGTATATGGCTGGCGGCCATGCCCTAACCTTGGGCGGGCATACGCTCAAGCCCGCAACCGATAAGTCGGACGAGGACACGGCGGCCATCGCCAACTCGGCGATGGGCAGCAATCCCGGTACCGTGGTCGTAGCCGATGAGCTGCTGTCCCAGCTTAATCTGCAACCGTATTCCAGTAATCTGCTCGTTAATTACAAACAGGGTATGGATACGACCGAGGCAGACGAGAGCATTAAATACACCTTGCTCGACAATCTGCTCGTTGACGGCAAGGAGCCGGGGTCGTGGGGAGTCTTCATCACGCGTTCCGAGATGTACACGCAAGCAGCGCAGATGAACGGAATGATTAGCTATCTGGCCATCTACATTGGCTTTGTACTGGTCGTTGCGTGCGCGGCGATACTGTCGATCCAGCAGCTCTCCAATGTGGCCGACGGCAGCCGCAGCTATCGTGTGCTGGCACAGATCGGCTGTGACGACCGCCAGATCCGGCATTCGGTGATGGCGCAGCAAGCGGTGTTCTTCCTGTTCCCGCTGGCAGTGGGCTTGGCGCACTCCTTTGTGGCGCTTAAGGTGATCATCGAGCTGGTGAGCGTATTCGGCGATATGAGCATCGCCGGCACCGTGGGCCTCACCTGCGCGATTTTCCTGGCGGCCTATGGTGGCTACTTCCTGGTGACCTACCTCATGAGCGCTGGCATGGTGCAAGCTGCCATCGCCACCCGCTACAGCGAGTAACAAGCGGGCAAAACCGTCGCAAAATCAGAACGAATAACCGCCGCGAAGGGAGTTCAGCTCCCTTCGCGGCGGTATTTTGCGTATCTAGAGCATCTCAGATGCAAGTGAGTAGGCTTTTTTGGATCTGCCGAGCACATCGCGGCAAGTGCTCAATAAAATCGCAGGTCAGGGCTGTGGCGTTTTGAGGTGTGCTCGGCATCCCGCCAAAAGCCTACTCACTTGGTTTTACTGCTAGAAAACCGCCGCGAGGGAAGGCAGCTCCCTTACGGCGGTTTTAACGTTTGCCCAGATAAAACCTGCCAAAATAAACCTGCCTTTTTTGGCAGGTGGTTTCAGCTGAACGGCGGGCCGTGCGGCTTGGGTGTGCGGGCTCACAATCTGGGGAAACCGAACAGATTGGGGGCTTGTATGATCGATTCGAAGGGAAACGTGCGACCCGAGGGCATGTTTAACAGAGTGCGCCTGGCCCCCGAAGCCCGGAGCGCATACGATACGCAAGGGGTAGTCGTTGGGGACGTCCCCAATGACCACTCCGGCAACGCCGATGTTTTGGCGCAGACAGCGAAAGCCCGCCAGAGCGAGCAAGGTGCCTTGAAACAAGGCGGCATTGACCTTTTGGTCATGCCGCCGAAGTTGAAAGGCAGATTGCCGCTCTGGCGGGCTTGCAGCGTCAACTGGTTACGCGGTTTGGCAAAACCGCGTAACTAAACCCGCTCCGCGATCTCGTGGATGAGGTAGTCGGTCTTTTCCCAGCCCAGGCACGGGTCGGTGATCGACTTGCCAAAGACGCCGCCATCGACCGGCTGGTTGCCGTCCTCCAGGTAGGACTCGATCATAAAGCCCTTGACCAGCTTGGAGATGGACTCGTTGCGGCGGCAGTTGTCGAGCACCTCCTTGCAAATGCGATATTGCTCCAGCGGACGTTTGCCCGAGTTGTCGTGGTTGCAGTCGATGACCGCCGCCGGGTTGGCGTAGCCGGCGTGCTCGGTATAGCGCTCGGCCAGACGCTCCAGGTGCTCGTAGTGGTAGTTGGGGTAGGTGCGGCCGTCGAGGCCGATGTAGCCGCGCATGACAGCATGCGCGAGCGGATTGCCGTCGCACTCAACTTCCCAGTTGCGGAAGATAAAGCTCTGATGTGCCTGGGCAGCGTAGATGGAGTTGAGCATGACGGTGGTGGAACCAGCGGTGGGATTTTTCATGCCGACGGGCACCGAAATGCCGCTCGACACCAGGCGATGCTCCTGGTTTTCGACCGAGCGCGCGCCCACGGCAACATAGCTCAGCAGGTCAACGAGGTACTGGTAGTTGGACGGGTAGAGCATCTCGTCGGCGGTAAAGAAACCGGTCTCCTCGATGACGCGCAGGTGCATATGGCGAATGGCCTTAACGCCTTCGAGCAGGTCATCGGGCGCCTCGGGGTCGGGGTTGTGCAGCAGGCCCTTGTAGCCGGTGCCCTTGGTGCGCGGCTTGTTGGTGTAGACGCGCGGAATGATGATGAGCTTGTCCTTGACCTCCTCGGCGGTCTTGGCCAGTCGGTTCATGTACTCAAGCACCGAATCCTCGCGGTCGGCAGAGCACGGGCCGATGATGAGCACCTTACGTGCGTCCTCGCCGGTAAAGACTTTGGCGACCTCGGCGTCAAATGCCTGCTTTTTGGTGGTAAGCTCGGCAGAAAGCGGCATTTCCTCGCGGATCTCCATGGGGATTGGCAACTTGCGTTTGAATTCCATGGCCATAGGGGCCTCCTCAATCTACAGAAAGAGCAATAAGCGTATTGTCGAATGCTCGGCATTATCCGCTGTCGCACGCTAAAGTGCAACCCCTCGCCGCCCCGAAACCTGCCAAAAGGGACAGGTTTATTTTGGCAGGTTTTATATGGGGGAACGTCGGCGGATACCGGGAGGGAGTGGCGTCGCGCGGGACCCTAAGGCTATTGTCGGTTCCCCAGGAAACACCCTGTGGGCAAAAAATGCCAAATATGAGTACGGTTGCTAATCTAGTAGCATATCGGTCTAGCAAGATAATAGACAAAGTGAAAAATATGTTCATTAACATTGCCACGCAGAAGCCCGCTAACGGGCGTTTTGATTAATTTGAAGGCGTATAGAGGCCGCAAGGAGGTCGTTTGAGGCTGTTTTGGCTGATACTAAAAAAGTAACAGTACTCATATTTGCCATTTTTTGCCCACAGGGTCTGGAAAGCGCCGTCAATGAGGTCTCAGGGAAGGCGTTTCGAGGGCTGCAAAACAAAACGGGGGCGCAGGTTGTCCTGCGCCCCCGTTCTCGGGCGTTATTCGTTCCCTGCGGCAGAATTTACGCCGCCTCGTCGAACTGCGAGTTGTACAGGTCGGCGTAGAAGCCACCCTGGGCGAGCAACTCGTCGTGTGTGCCCTTCTCGACGATGTCGCCGTCGCGGATCACCAAGATCACGTCGGCGTTGCGAATCGTGGACAGGCGATGTGCGATAACAAAGCTGGTGCGGCCTTGCATCAGCGCATCCATGGCACGCTGAATAAGCTCCTCGGTACGAGTGTCAACGTTGGAGGTCGCCTCGTCGAGAATTAGCGCCGGACGGTCGGCCAAAATGGCGCGGGCGATGGTCACGAGCTGGCGCTGACCCTGCGACAGGTTGGTGCCCTCCTCGTTGATCATAAAGTCGTAACCGCCGGCGAGCGTATGGATAAAGTGGTCGCAGCGTGCGGCGCGTGCGGCGGCCTCGACTTCGGCATCGCTTGCATCGGGACGTCCGTAGCGGATGTTCTCGCGGATCGTGCCGTTAAACAGCCAAGTATCCTGCAGCACCATGGCAAACTCGCCGCGAAGTGCCGCGCGGTCCCAATCGCGCACGTCGACGCCCTCGACGCGCAGCGAACCGCCGTCCACGTCGTAAAAGCGCTGCAGCAGCTTAATGAGCGTGGTCTTGCCGGCGCCGGTGGGGCCGACGATGGCGATGGTCTGGCCGGGCTGCGCCTCGCAGCTAAAGTCGTGGATGATGGTCTTGTCGGGTGTGTAGCCAAACTTGACATGGTCGAACTCCACGTGGCCGGGACGCCTCTCGGGAATCTGCGCGTCGGCCTTCTGCTCCTCCTCGGGCGCGGCCAAGAACTCAAAGACGCGCTCGGTGGCAGCGGCCATCGACTGCATCGTGTTGCTCACGTTGCCCAGCTGCTGCACGGGTTGCGTAAAGTTGCGCACGTACTGGATAAAGCTCTGGATGTCGCCGGGCGTGGCATTGCCGGTCAGCGCGAGCTGCGCGCCCACTACGACAACGCCCACGTAACCCATGTTGCCCACCAGGCTCATAAGCGGCATCATCAGGCCCGACAGGAACTGCGAGCGCCAGCCACTAATAAACAGGCGGTCGTTTTGACGGTCGAACTCCTCGATCGAGGCCTCGGCGCGGTCGAATACCTGAATGACGTTCTGGCCGGCAAAGTCCTCCTCGATAATGCCGTTGACGGTGCCCAGGACCTGCTGCTGCTCGCGGAAGTACGGCTGCGAGAAGTGAATCATCACCATCAAGATAATCGCGGCGGCCGGCAGCGTGAGCACGGTGACGCCGGTGAGCGGCAGACTGATCGACAGCATCATGACGAGTACGCCGATAATCTGCGTTACCGACGTGATGAGCTGCGTCACGCTCTGGTTGAGCGACTGGCCGAGCGTATCGACGTCGTTGGTGATGCGGCTGAGCACGTCGCCCTTGCTGTGGCCGTTGAAGTAGCTCATCGGAACGACAGCGATCTTGGCGGCGATCTCCTTGCGCATGCGGTAGCAAATCTTTTGCGTGACGCCGGTCATAAGCCAGCCTTGGATGAGGCTGCAAATAGAGCTTGCCAGATACAGGCAGAGCAAAAAGCCAAGCGTCTTGGCGATCCAGGCAAAGTCAACGTCGCCGGTACCGTTTACCTTGGCAACCAGGCCCTCGAACAGCTTGGTCGTAACCTGGCCGAGCACCTTGGGCCCCACAATGTTAAAGATGACCGAGCACACGGCAAAGGCGACGGCGGCAAACACGGCAATCTTGTGCTGGCCGATATAGCCGAGCAGCTGCCTCATGGTGCCCTTAAAGTCCTTGGCCTTTTCGCCACGGCGCATGCCACCCATGCGGCCCATGGGTCCACGCTGACGGGTGGGCTTGGGAATTTGGGTCTTGGTCTCGTCTGCCATTAGCGCTCGCCTCCTTCCGTGACGGCTGCAATTTCTTCTTGGGTAAGCCCCAGCTCCTCGGCGGAAAGCTGCGACTGTGCGATCTCCAGGTACGCCGGGCAGCTGCGCAGCAGCTCCTCGTGCGTACCGGTGCCCACCACGTGGCCGTCGTCGAGCACGATGATCTGGTCGGCGTGCATGATGGTCGCGATGCGCTGGGCCACGACCACGAGCGCGGCGTCGGTGACGTTTTTGGCCAGCTCTTCGCGCAGGCGCGCGTCGGTCTTGTAGTCGAGGGCGCTAAACGAATCATCGAACACCACGACCTCGGGCTTTTTGGCCAACGCGCGGGCGATGGCCAGACGCTGGCGCTGACCGCCCGAGACATTGGAGCCGCCCTGGCTAATGGGGGAGTCGTATCCGTCCTCGCGCTCGGCGATAAAGTCCTCCGCCTGGGCGACGTGTGCTGCCTGGCGCATATCCTCGTCACTCACCATGTCGCCGGCAAACTTGAGGTTGCTCTCGACGGTACCCGAGAACAGACGACCCTGCTGCGGAATATAACCGATGCGGCGGCGCAGCTCAGAGAGGGTCATGTCGCGCACGTCGATGCCGTCGAGCGAAATGCTGCCGCCCGTGACGTCGTACAGGCGCGGAATCAACTGTACAAGCGTGGACTTGCCCGAGCCCGTGGAACCAATGATGCCGAGCATCTGGCCGGCGTGCGTGGTGAAGTTTACGCCGCTAATGACGTCGGCGCGGGCATCGGGATACTGGAAGCTCACGTCACGGAAGGTGAGCTCACCGCGCGGCGCGCTGGCAGCAGGCAATTTGGGTGAGACAGGGTCGTTGATGCTCGTGGGACAGGTGATGACCTCTTCCACGCGCTCGGCTGCGACCTCGGCGCGGGGCAGGATGACCGAAACCATGGTGAGGATCATAAACGCCATGACGATCTGCATGGTGTAGGAGATGAACGCCATCATGTTGCCGACCTGCATCACGCCGTCGGACACGCCCTGCGCGCCAAACCAGACGATAAGCACAGTGACGCAGTTCATGACGAGCATCATGAGCGGCATCATAAAGCTCATGGCTCGGTTGGTGTAGAGCTGCGTGGTCATCAGGTCGAGCGAAGCCTTGTCAAAACGCTCGAGCTCATGCTCCTCGCGGTTGAACGAGCGGATAGGCATAAGGCCGTCGAGCAGCTCGCGGGCGGTAAGGTTCACGCGGTCCACGTAACTTTGCATCTTTTTGAACTTGGGCATGGTGAGGCCCATGAGCACGCCGACGACGGCCGAGACCGCGATGATGGCAACGGCGATGGTCCACTCCAGGCCGGTATGGTTGGCCAGGACGCGCATGACGGCGACGATGCCCATGACGGGGGCCATCAG
This sequence comes from uncultured Collinsella sp., assembly GCA_900544895.1. Lineage (GTDB taxonomy): Bacteria > Actinomycetota > Coriobacteriia > Coriobacteriales > Coriobacteriaceae > Collinsella. The sequence goes on along the minus strand of UQWZ01000003.1, from coordinate 169,483 downwards.
ACACATGCGGATAAACAGGGTTGCGGCCATCTGGATCTGCTGAATGTCATTGGTGCAGCGGGTGATGAGCGAGGCCTGGCTAAACTTGCCCACCTCGGCCGGCGAGAAGTGCATAACCTTGTTGAAGGTCTCGCGGCGCAGGTCGCGGGCGATGGAGCAGGCAGTGCGCGAAGCAACGGCACCGGTCAGGATGGTGGCGACCAGCGACACCAGACACAGCCCAAACATCGTGGTCGCCATGCGGCCCAGGTAGGCGTTCTGCACGTCGGCGGGGTCGATGCCCTGTGCCTTGTACTCGTCCTGCACATAGCTCACGGCGCGTTGGGTCACGATGGAGCCCGACATGGAGCCCATTTTGTCCGCCATATCGTTGGCGCCCTCGACGAGCTTGCCCTGGTCGATTAGGCCGCCTTCAACGCCTAGACGCAGACCCTTCATGGTGATCTTACCGCCGTCGGCATCAATCTGCTTTTGCATATTCTGCGCCGCTGCGGCCTTCTGCTGCATCTCGGCGAGCTGCTCGGGCGTCATCGCCGCCATTTGCTCGGGCGTGGGCATGGCCTGAGCGGCGTCGCTGTCTTTCTCGCTGGACGTGCCGGTCATGTCGCCCATGGAGTCGGCGTCGATGCCCTGGTTGAAGGCGAGCACGACGGTCTCAGGCAGGCTCATAATGTCGGCAATCTTGCTGCCGTCGGCACGCTCTTCCTCGGTGCCCTTGTACGTTCGAATGCCGTTCTTGTCTGCCTTGCCAAACACGGCCTCCACAGCTTTGGCGTCCTTGGCGCGCATAAAGAGTTCGAGGTCGTCGAGCGATTCGGCGCGAATGGTGTCGGGCACGGGCGAGGCAATGCCGCCTTGCTGCACGCCCACGTCGACGATGTCGCTCATATAGGTAGGCAGCGCCAGGTCGGCGTTGCAGCTGATTACGATAAGTACGATAGCTGCGAACAGTGCCAGGACATGCTTTTTAAAGAGCTTGAGAATCCTCACTCGGCATCTCTCCTTTCTTGATTGCGGTCGATAATTTCGTTGGCACGTCTTAGAAGGCGCACCATCTCTTGGGTATCTGTTTCGCCGAGCTGCTCGAGGAAAGCCGCGGTGCGCTCCTCGAATTCCCGGCGTTTGATTTCGAGATCCTGGAATCCCTTGTCGGTCACTATGACGTGTACGCGACGACGGTCGGTCTTTGAATGCTCGCGCTCAATCCAACCCTTGGCCTCGAGGGCGCGCAAGATATTGGCGATGCGGGCGCTCGAGACCCAGGCACGATCAGCGAGTTCGCTCGGCGTGAGCGAACCGCCAGCGAGCATGAGGGCGCGCATGACGGCCATCTCGCCGCTGAGAACTTTGTCCACAAAGCGCGAAACGCGCTGGTGAATGCCGCCAAACTCAGTAAGGAGCTGACGTCCAAGCTCATGGAAATCGGTATCTTCCACCGAAAACCCCTAACACTAGAAACTATTTTCGGTGAAAGATGATACCCTTGCACGCGCACCCTATACGGTAGATTTTGGGTCATGCCTAGAAAACAACCTTTAGGCGACCTCCGTACACCGTCGGTATCAGCAAAGTAAGGGGTAGATCGTAAGGCATGTCCCAAAGCCTACTCAGAGGCACTTTACTCTGCTAAAGCTGGCATAACAGCTAGAGCGAACGTCGTACAAAGGCAAGGAAAAATACCAAACAAATCGGTGAACGGTAGTTGCTCGCGCTCGCATTTCCTGCGGATTTGTTAAAAACGCCCTAATGGTATAAAAAAAGAAACATATAACAGCCCTGATGAAGGGGGTGGCTATGTTATCCTTCTCAAACGGGTGAAATCTTGGGTTTTGGGTTGCAGTTCCAAGGTGGACAAACGTTTTTCCCTGTACCAACGTGTGGTGAAGAACGGAAGAAGCCGGTAGTGCAAGCCGATAATTCAAGAATTCAATAAGCAGCGGTGTGAGAGAGCGCCGCATTACACGTAACTAGGAGCGTGGTTACACAATGCAGGAGGCATGGGAAGGCTTCAAGGAAGGCATCTGGACGGGAGAAGTTGACGTCCGAGACTTCATCCAGAAGAACTACACCCCCTATGAGGGCGACGAGTCGTTCCTCGCCGGTCCGACCGAGCGTACCAAGGAGCTGTGGGGCGAGGTTCTCGACCTGCTGCTCAAGGAGCGCGAGCAGGGCGGTGTCCTCGATATGGACACCAAGACTGTCACGGGTATCGTGAGCCACCCCGCTGGCTACATCGATAACGCCCACCGCGAGAAGGAGACCATCGTCGGCCTCCAGACCGACAAGCCGCTCAAGCGCGCGCTGCACGTCAACGGTGGTATCCGCATCGCTTGCCAGGCTGCCAGCCAGCACGGCTACAAGGTCGACGAGAGCGTTGTCGAGCGCTACACCTTCGAGCGCAAGACCCACAACGCTGGCGTCTTCGATGTCTACACCCCCGAAATGCGTGCTTGCCGCTCGGCTCACATCATCACCGGTCTGCCCGATGGCTATGGCCGCGGCCGCATCATCGGCGACTACCGTCGTGTTGCCCTGTACGGCGTCGACTACCTGATCAAGGACAAGGAGGCCCAGAAGGCTTCCACCCCGACGGTCATGACCGCCGACAACATCCGCGATCGTGAGGAGCTGCAGGAGCAGATTCGTGCCCTCGGCGAGCTCAAGATGATGGCCGAGACCTATGGTTTCGATATTTCCAACCCTGCCACCAACACGCAGGAGGCCATCCAGTGGATGTACTTCGCCTACCTCGCTGCCGTTAAGGAGCAGAACGGCGCCGCTATGTCCATCGGCCGCACCTCCACGTTCATCGACATCTACGCTGAGCGCGACCTTGCCAACGGTACCTTCACCGAGGAGCAGATCCAGGAGTTCGTGGATCACTTCATCATGAAGCTCCGCATGGTCAAGTTTGCCCGTACCCCCGAGTACCAGGCCCTGTTCACCGGCGATCCGCAGTGGGTCACCGAGTCCATCGGCGGCATGGGTGTTGACGGCCGTACGCTCGTTACCAAGATGAGCTACCGTTACCTGCACACGCTCGAGAACATGGGCACCAGCCCCGAGCCCAACATGACCGTTCTGTGGTCGACCCGTCTGCCCGAGAACTTCAAGAAGTTCTGCGCCAAGACTTCTGTCGCCAGCTCCTCGATCCAGTACGAGAACGACGACCTCATGCGCGTTTACCATGGCGACGACTACGGCATCGCCTGCTGCGTGTCCTCCATGCGCATCGGCAAGGAGATGCAGTTCTTCGGCGCCCGCGCCAACCTGGCCAAGTGCCTGCTGTACGCACTCAACGGCGGTGTTGACGAGGTCTCCAAGAAGCAGGTCGGCCCCAAGTATCGCGCCGTCGAGGGCGATACGCTCGATTACGACGACGTTGTGGCCAAGTACAACGACATGATGAAGTGGCTCGCTGGCGTGTACGTCAACTCGCTGAACATCATTCACTACATGCACGACAAGTATTGCTACGAGCGCATCCAGATGGCTCTGCACGACAAGCACGTGCACCGCTGGTTCGCTACGGGCATCGCTGGCCTTTCCGTCGTGGCCGACTCCCTGTCCGCTATCAAGTACGCCAAGGTCCACCCCGTCCGTGACGAGAACGGCATCATCGTCGACTTCGAGACCGAGGGCGAGTTCCCCAAGTACGGTAACGACGACGACCGCGTCGACCAGATCGCTCACGACGTTGTGCACCAGTTCATGGAGTACATCCGCATGAACGACACCTACCGCAACTCCGTGCCCACGACCTCGGTTCTGACCATTACCTCCAACGTCGTGTACGGTAAGAAGACCGGCTCCACGCCCGACGGCCGCAAGGCTGGCCAGCCGTTCGCCCCGGGTGCTAACCCCATGCACAAGCGCGATAGCCACGGCGCCATCGCTTCGCTGTCTTCGGTTTCCAAGCTCCCGTTCCGCGATGCTCAGGACGGCATCTCCAACACCTTCTCCATCATTCCGAGTGCGCTCGGCAAGGAGGATCAGGTGTTCTTTGGCGATATCGACCTTGATCAGCTGGGCGAGTAACTATTGTTAGTGCTATACTAACAATAACGATTACTGATTAGTGCGCCGGTTTCGGCCGGCGCCTATCAATCGAAGGAGACACATTATGAAGGTTTCTGAAGTTTCCGAGACTCAGGCCGATAACCTGGTCCACATGCTCGACGCTTACGCCGAGAAGGGTGGCCACCACCTGAACATCAACGTCTTCAACCGTGAGACGCTGCTCGACGCTCAGGCTCACCCCGAGAAGTACCCGCAGCTGACCATCCGCGTTTCCGGCTATGCCGTGAACTTCCACACGCTCACCAAGGAGCAGCAGGACGAGGTCATTTCGCGTACATTCCACGACAAGTTCTAAAGGGGTTTAACTCCCGCAGGATCGCCGGGGCTGTTTGGTCTACCTCCCAAAACGTCCTCGGACATGCAAGAAGCCCTCGCTGCGCACTTCGTGCGGCGAGGGCTTCTTGCGTCCTGCGGAATATTTTGGGAGGTAGCCCAAACAGCCCCGGCGGGGTCCTGTGTAGTCACCCTTTAGGCGGAACTCTCCTAATGGGTTGAGCGTTCTGGATTCTTGCTTGCTACCGTTTATCGCGTATAGCTACCGTTTGCGGAATAAGTAACACTCCTTAATAAACCGTGTAGAATCTCAGATAAGCACGGAGTTTTCCAGGGAGACGCTGTCCTTTGTTGTGTGCAAGGGGCGGCGTCTCTTTGGCGCTTGGAGGCCGTTCTGCAGCAGGACGGCGGACGTGCGTCACATATTCAAAAGCCAACGTCGAGATGGGTTGTGATGATAATGGGCAAGTACGTAATCGTGGTTGAGTCTGGTTCGGATGTGACGCCGGAGCTCTGCGAGCGCTATGGCATCGTGCGCGTGCCCATGCATGTCACGATTGGTGACGAGACCGTCGAAGACGGATCGATCGACCCGCTTGAGATTTACTCGCGCTGCAACGAGTTTGGTGTGATGCCCAAGACCAGCGGTTGCTCGCCGGCGGATTTTGCGCATGTGTACGACCGCATCCACGCCGAGCGGCCCGATGCGACCATTTTGCATCTTGCGTATTCCGAGGTTACGACCTGTTCACATCAGTCGTCGAAGATTGCGGCAAAGGGCCGCGATTACGTCTTCTCCATGGATACGCGCTTTGTGTCGGTGGGCCAGTCGCTTGTCGCCGTTGAGACCGCCAAGTATATCGAAGCCCATCCGGATGCCACCGTCGACGAGATTTTCGCCTTTACCAATTCGGTGATGGACCGCGTGCTGCTGGGCTTTGTTCCTACGGACCTTGCCTTCCTTAAGGCGGGTGGTCGCTTGTCCAACGTCGCGTTTCTTGGCGCCCATCTGCTCAAGATTAAGCCCTGCATTGAGGTAACGGGCGGTAAGTTCGTGGCGACCAAGAAGTTCCGCGGTTCTATGCTCAAGTGCGCCCGTGCCTTTATTGACCACATGGTTGCGAAGGGCGATATTGATTACTCGCACATTGGTTTGGCGTATTCAGTGGGCCTTTCCGAGGAGCTGCGCGACGATATGGAAGTCTATGCGCACGACCTGGGCTTTAAGGACGTTACCTGGACTCAGGTCGGCGGCGTCATCTCGAGCCACTGCGGCCCGACCGCCTTTGGCGCGGTGCTTACGCTTAAGGCGTAGGGCCTGGCGTCTATCGATTTCTATTGCTTCGGCGGCGAGCGGGTTGTGACAACCTTCCCGCCGCTTTTGCGTGGAGTCAAATAGGACGATCAAATTGACCGCTAAACCGTTTCGCCATCAGGCGTATGGGCTAGAATGGCTCTGGCATTTTAATTGACAAAAACCAAAGAGAGGCAAGGTTGCGGGAATGGCTGAGATGACGCTTGAGGGTGTGGATGCTCATCCCGAGGACTCTGCGTATGCCCTGGGTCGCGTGCATTCGATCGAGACGATGGGAACGGTCGACGGACCCGGCATCCGCTTTGTGGTGTTTGTTCAGGGCTGTCCCATGCGCTGCGCGTATTGCCACAATCCCGATACCTGGTCTGTTAACGGCGGCACGATGGTGACCGTCGAGCATCTCATGGACGAGTTCCAGAGCAACCATGAGTTCTACCGTAGCGGCGGCATTACCGTTTCGGGCGGCGAACCGCTCCTGCAGCCCGAGTTTTTGGCCGACCTGTTCCGTGTGATGCACAACAACCCCGATGGCCGCGTACACACCTGCCTAGACAGCTGTGGCTATGCATTTGATCCCAAGCATCCGGAGAAGTTCGACGCTGTTCTCAACGAGACCGATATGGTGCTGCTCGACATCAAGCATGCCGATCCGGTTGAGCATAAAAAGCTGACCGGTTGCGATCCTGCGCGCATCCTGGCGTTTGGCGATGAGCTTGCCCGTCGCAAGATTAAGGTTGTTATTCGCCATGTGGTGGTGCCGGGTATCACCGACACGGCGGAGGAATGCGAGAAGCTCGGTCGCCTGATCGCTCCATGGCACAACGTGGTGGGCCTGGAAATGCTGCCGTATCACACGATGGGTGTCGTCAAGTACGAGCAACTGGGTATTCCCTATAAGCTCGAGGGCGTGCCCCAGATGGATACCGCGCGCATGCCCGAGCTGCGCAACGCCGTCATGGCCGGCATGAAAAAGCGCCGCGCCGAACTTAAAAACGCCATCGGCTAGCGGCACTCATTGGGGACAGACTTAAATGAGTGCCCCCGGGCACCTAGTTGATTGCTAAAGAGCCCCGTCCCGTCGTCAACTCGGACAACGATTCGTTTATCGCGTTACGTGCGGCGTTTGACCATGATGGCTATGAGGATTGGATTGCCAATCTGGGTGTTGATGACGAAACGGCACTGGATCCGATGAGTGATTTTCCGACCTACTGCCCGCGCACTTCTGCCAGGTTATGGCGCGAGATGAGCGAGTATCTGAGCACGGATACCGAGACTTCACAGTGGTTGTCGGGCCTTCTGGCATCAACATCGCGATCGTTTATGCGCGATGGCATTGCGGACGAGCGGGTTTTGGTGCGCAACAAGGCAGGCTGGATTAGCGAGGATGGTTACTATTCGACATGCGATGCGGGCCTTATCGACATCGATGGCCGTACCTATGTCATGAGCGTCATGACATCGATGCCGTGGAGCGACCGCTCGAGCGAGGTTACGGCCGCGATTGCAAAGGCTCTGTTTGATACGCGAGCTGCACTGGCTTAGCGTGTTCGTTTGGCGAGGTCAAACAAAATGCTGGTACCATACCGTGGTTGAGAATTTCGTATAGGTTTGGGGAATGGTATGGCTACCATCGCGATTATCGGTGCGCTCGAAAAAGAGATCATGCAGATTAAGGAAGAGCTGAGCGACGTTTGCGAGGCGCGGGAGGCAGGCTTGACCGTTGTGAGCGGTGAGCTCGACGGTCTGACAGTTGTCGCCACAACGGCGGGCATGGGCACGGTGAACGCCGCCGCTGCAACACAGCACCTCATTAGCAAGTATGCTCCGCAGGCTGTTGTGTTTTCGGGCATTGCGGGCGGTTTGAACCCCAAGCTCCATATCGACGACGTGGTCATTGGCAAACGCCTACGCTATCTGGATACCGATACCGCGCTTATCGCCGAGTCCGCACCGGGGCTCGAGGAGTTTGGCTCGACACCCGCGCTGGTCGATATTGCCGTCGACGTGCTTGCTGAGCGTGGGTTTGTTGATGCTTCGACAAATGCAGCCGCTTCGAACGAGGGAGCCAAACAATTCCTGGTCGGCACGATTGCCACGGGTAACCGCTTTGTGACGGGCACCGCCATGCGCAACGACGCTATCGAGGCGACGCATGCCGATTGTGTCGGCATGGAGGGCGCGGCAATTGCCCATGTCGCAACCAAAAATGGTGTCGATTGCCTGGTGTTGCGCGCTATCAGTGATAATTGTGACGAGGCGTACGATGCAATTTGCGAGCGCGAGTTCGATCTGTTCGAGTACGCACGTGTCGCAAGTGACATCACGCTCGATATCGTCCGCCGCATTGCCGCTGCGCAATAGCGCGTCTATTTGTAAGAACCTACGACCAAGGAGTGTCCATGGCCGATTCCATTAACTACCAGCTTGCCAAGTTCGTCGCCAGCTACGGCAAGGTTTCGCAGATTCCCGAGTCCACCTGCCCCGAGGTGAGCTTTGTCGGCCGCTCCAACGTGGGCAAGTCGTCGATTATGAACAAGCTCTTTGGCCGCAAGAACCTGGTCAAGGTTTCCAGCACGCCGGGCAAGACGAGCAACATCAACTTCTTTGAGGCCGACGACGTGCATTTCGTGGACCTGCCGGGTTACGGTTTCGCCCGTCGCTCCAAGGCCGAGCGCGACCGTTGGGCCGAGCTCATCGGCGACTTCTTCGACTCCGAGCGCAGCTTTAACTTGGTCGTCTCGCTGGTGGACATTCGTCACGACCCCAGCAAGCTCGACCACGACATGATTGACTACCTACAGGGCAACGAGTTCAACTTTATCGTCTGCCTCACCAAAGCCGACAAGCTCAGCCGCACCCAGCAGGCCCGCCAGGCAGCAGCCATCAAAAAGCAGCTCAACGTCCCGGCCGAGAATGTAATCATCACGAGCTCCCAGACCGGCACCGGCATCGACGAACTCAAAAAGCGCATCGCCGAGGCCTGCCTCTAATCGGGCAGCAGCCCCTCAAAAGCTCTCATCTATATCACCCCAGTGATAGTTATTGGTAAACTATCACTGGGGTGATATTTTTTAGGAGGTCGATATGGAGCTTTGGCACGGGTCGGAGGTTGTTGTCGAGCATCCGTCGCTGGATAGATGTAAGCAGTTCAACGACTATGGACGTGGGTTTTATTGCACGCCACATGAGGAAATGGCGATGGAATGGGCATGCCGGACCGAGTCCGATGGTATCGCGAATCGATATGAGCTCGATATGGATGGTCTCGCGGTCTTGGATTTGGAGTCCGGGGAGTTTTCAATTCTTAATTGGCTTGCGATTTTGGCCGACAACCGGGAGTTTAATGTCTCGACGCCAGTAGCACGCGAGGGGCTTCGTTATCTGCTGGATAACTGCCTGATTGATATTTCTCCCTATGACGTTATTCGAGGCTATCGCGCCGACGATTCCTACTTTTCGTTTGCAAGACAGTTCATTAACGGCATGATCTCGCTCAGGCAACTGCAACTCATTATGCGTTTGGGCGATTTGGGCATCCAATACGCTCTTATGAGTGAGCGCGCGTTCTCGGCGATCAGGTTCCGCGATTGGAAGCAGGCCTCGGGAGCTGAGTTTTATCCCAAACGATTTGAGCGAGAACAGAATGCTCGACGTAAGTATCTGGATACGATAAACGGATTTGACACCGAGGGTGTCGACATTAGGGATTTGATGGCAGGGAGGGTTGATTTAAATGATCCAAGAGTTAACGGATTGTGGGCCGAGTAGGACATATCCCGTCTATTACCTCGAGGACGCAATGAACAACCTAGGCGACTGCTTTGACTATGCCGTTAATGATTATGGAGCAGAGGGATCGGAAGTTGCTGAACTCTTTTGCCTCAGCGGCGTAGCTCGCGAGTTCGAACGCGGCAACGCATGGGTCGTATCGGGAAAATCGGGCGTTGAGCTGTTCGCGCTTATCGCTGAAAGATCGGGCTATCAAAACAGGCCTATACCGGACTGCACCTATCGATTTGAGAAGACGCCGGAATATTGGGCGGGCTGGATGCTGGCATACCTGCAGTGGCGTTTAGGGGAGTCTTTCGAAGATCTGCTGCATGTCGTTCCATTTGATGCGCTGCGCGGTCTGTACTATCCCTGGCATGAAGCCTCAGAGGAACGTGTGGCGCGTCTTATTTGCGATATGGCGAAGAAAACACCTCGTCAAACTAAACTGGCGCAAGCAAGAAAGAGGCTCAAGAAAACCCAACAAGACCTGGCATACGAATCGGGCGTATCACTCCGCTCAATCCAAATGTACGAACAGCGCCAGAGAAACATCAACGAAGCATCGGTAACAACCGTAAGGGATATGGCGAAAGTCCTGCACTGCAGCATCGAAGACATCTTAGAGCCAGTCTTTGAATACAAAGAAACTAGCGCAGCCTAAAAGAGATGCTGGCCGCTGATTGCTCAAGTTGCAGTTCGAGCAATTTGAGCAGCGAAGCCGGCTGCCTAGTGGGGGCATGTGGGCCTTCTAGGTATCAAAATCCGCCTACGTATCGAAATGCCCCGCCAAGCTAAAGTGCTCGGCGGGGCATATTTCGATTGACGATGCTAGCAGGGGTTGAACTTTAATATGCCGCGAGTAAGAGGCGTCTGCATTTAGCAATTAAAGTAAATTATTCAATTCGGGTGCTCAGCCAGTATTCTCCATTTGAAGCTAAGATTGCGTACGTAATTCCATTTTTGACAGTTGGCGTACCTACGCAGGCAGCGCCAATCTCCTTAGCGTCGGAAAATGAGAGTGTTGGATCAATTGCTTGTATGGTTGCTAATGCTGTCGCCGCGGCATAATCTGAATTTTCGAAGTACATGACTATGTTTTTGAAGCAGTTTTCTGATCCAAGATAGCTGAATAGTAGTTGACTGCTCGAGTCCGAGAAAAAACCTCCAATACCGGCAAGCGTAGAGCCATTTTTTATCTGAAGCTCGAGTCCCGTGCCGCTATCGTCTAACTCGTAACTCGCCTTCATACTGCTGCAATTGGGAATATCGGAGAATTCCTCGTTAAGTCGTTCAATAAAGCCTTCAGGTGAAATTGAAAACGATCCGTCGCCAAGAAAGGAAGTAATTTCCTTTTCGTTGCGGGTGTCAACGACCTCTCCGCATCTCCCGCATTCTCGAATTTCCTTCGAGGTGGCGTCAACGTAATCGACTTCGGTAGTCCAAGAACCTGGTTGATGCCCAAGGGGTTTCCCTTCGGTTTTGCCGCAGCGTTGACAGGTCTTCGGAACCGTGCATGTTGCTTCTTCCCATTCATGTCCGAGCGGTTTCCCCTCGGTTTTGCCGCAACTTTTACAGGTGCGAGGGCTTGTACAGTTTGCATTGGTCCAAAGTTTGTGGGTGCAAAACATTTGAGGAAACAGCATGGGTAAGCAGAAGATGACGGCAACTATCGCAGCAGTTGCGATAGCCGCTCGTTTATTACCACCAAGTTTGTTAATGGCACTCGTTAGAAGTGAATCGTCCTCTTCCTTATTGCATGTGGCGCCGTCTTCATTTGATGATCGATCGTCAGGGGAGGTGGTGTCGTCAGCACCATCAGAAACCTGCTTCCCTTCGATATTCGGCTTCTGTTCATCAGATGCACTGGGCGTTTGCTCACTATTGGGCTCTTTCATCTCGTCATCCATGCTTATCGAGTCCCCTCTCTCGTTTCAAATGTGCGATGCGAACAATTGCGATAAGTGAAACAGATACTCACATGAATATATCCTAGTTTGGGATATATCAAAATGGAATATAGCGTAAACGGTATGAACGTTGATGCTAATAGGACATGCGGAAAGTGCCTCTCCCAGATTCGTCGGGAACAAGGTATCACTCAGGTTGAACTCGCAAAGAAACTGAGGGTACCTCAGTCGTTCATCTCGAAAGTCGAAACCGGGGAACGCAGTCTTAGGGTTTATGAGCAGTTCGCCTATGCAGAGGCACTTGGAATTACCGTCGGAGTTCTCGTGCAAAGACTTGAGGCGGTTCTGAGCAGCGGAGATAAATAGATTGCGCCGCGAATCGGGCGATAATTAAATCAGCGAATGCGATTATCCTGTCGAGGCTGCGAAGGTCCCCTTGGGGCTTCCCCTGAAAACAATCCGCAGATCGAATTGCCCCGTCGCGCGAAGCGCACGACGGGGCAATTCATGATCGAGGACGTTTTCAGGGGAAGCCCCAAGGGGACCGGTGAGAGCAATGAGGCAGGGCGCTACAGGTACTCGATTTGAGCGCCCTCGGTGTCGCACGTCAGAATATGCGTCTCACACTTGGGGAACTGCTCGCGCAGCTTGACCTGTAGGAACTTTGCGACGATGGTGTCGTCGGTCACAGCCATAAGGGTCGAGCCCGAACCGCTAATCCAGATGGTCTTGGCGCCGCCGTTAAGGCAGGTGTCGCGCACAGCGTTGTAATCGGGAATCAGGCGGCGGCGATAGGGCTCCTGGATGCGGTCGTCATTGGCGGCGGCAATCAGGTCAAGGTCGCCGGTCTCCAGGCCGCGCGTCATGCCGGCGATGCGGCCCATTTGCCATACGGCGGTGGAGAGCGGAATCTCCTGCGGCACGACCTTGCGCGCCTCGCTCGTATGCACCTCGTAGGGCGGAATCACGGTAATAAAACGCAAGCGATCGCTCACCTCGTAGCGCAGGCACTGGGGCAGCGAGTCGGTCGGCGTAAAGGAGCAGACGGCGCCGCCCAGGATAGCGGGGGCGACGTTATCGGGATGGCCCTCGACCTCGGTGGCGATGCGGACGAGCTCGGCGCGGTCGACGGTGTGGCCCGTCAGCGCGGCGGCGGCCATAATGCCGGCGACAACGCAGGTGGAGCTGGAACCCAGGCCGCGAGCGACGGGAACGTCAGTCTGAATGTCGATGGCGACGGGGAAGGCCGGCTCGCCCCATGCGGCCAGCGCATCCACAAAGCTCACGTAGACCAGGTTGTTCTCGTTTTGGAACTCCTCGGGGCAGCCCATGATGGTGAGCTTGTCGGCGCGCTCGAAGGTAAAGTGTGAGTAGAGGCTGACGGCCATGCCGAGGGTGTCGTAGCCAATGCCCAAGTTGGCGCTGGTTGCTGGGACGGTGATCTTGATCATGTGAGTCCTCCTGGCGTGCCTGGCTGTTTAGTTCGCTGCTCGGGCAGTCCTGCGCAAGACGGAAAGCACATTAAGTGCTTTCCTTTGCGTGCGGAACTCGCGACGAACTAAACAGCCAGGCACGCTGTGCGCGTTCGTCATCATCCCGGGGGTTATCTGATAAAAGAAGGTGCGCCGGCTTTCGCCGGCGCTTAATAAGGGGTTTAGTTGGTGCTCATTCGTTTTGCTGCAGACTCGACGTAACTGTCCATCTCATCGACGTCGCAGACGTCTTCGAAGCGGACGGGCTTGGACTCGAGCTCGGCGAGCTGTGCCGGGGCGACCGTGTTGGTGGCATGCTCGAGCACATGCATAGCCTCAAAATCGTCCTCGGGAACGTCGAGGCCCAAGGCGTCGCAGCAGGCGCGCGGGAACTTGTAGGGGCTGGCGGTCGAAAGCAGCACGCGGGCCTTGGCGCCCTCGGCGGAAGCGACCTGCTCAAAGACGTGATAGCCGCAAGCGGTGTGCGGGTCGATCACGTAGCCGTTGGCGTCCCAGCAGCTCTTGATGGCAGCGCGGACCTCGTCCTCGCTGGCCCAGCCGCAGCCAAACACGCTCTGGATCTTGGCCAGCAGCTCGGCGGGCACCTCGTAGCGGCCGGTCTGGGCAAGCTGCTCCATAAGGCCGGCAACGAGCTCGCAGTCGCCGTCGGACAGGAAGTAGAGCATGCGCTCCAGGTTGGAGCTGATGAGGATGTCCATCGACGGCGAGATGGTCGCGAAGAACGGGCGGTTACGGTCGTAAACGCCGGTGGTCAGGAAGTCAGCCAGCACGTTGTTCTTGTCGCTCGCGACGATGAGCTTGGCGACGGGCAGGCCCATGCGCTTGGCATAGTAGCCGGCCAGGATATCGCCGAAGTTGCCGGTCGGTACGCAGAACTCCACGGCGTCGCCGGCCTCGATGGCGCCGGCGCGCAGCAGTTGCGCATAGGCGGCAAAGTAGTAGACGACCTGCGGTACCAGACGGCCGACATTGATGGAGTTGGCGCTCGAAAGCACGGTGCCAGCGGCCTCCAGGCGCTCGGCAAGCTCCTTATCGGCAAAGATGCGCTTGACGGCGCTCTGGGCGTCGTCAAAGTTGCCGCGGATGCCGCAGACAGCGACGTTGTCGCCCTCCTGCGTGGACATCTGCAGGTTCTGGACGCGGCTGACCTTGCCCTCGGGATAAAAGACAGTGATGCCCGTGCCCGGAGCGTCGGCAAAGCCGGCAAGTGCTGCCTTGCCCGTGTCGCCCGACGTGGCGGTGACGATCATGATGCGCTCGGCGCTGCCGTCCTTGGCAGAGGTGCGGGCCATCAGGCGGGGGAGCATCTGCAGGGCGACGTCCTTAAAGGCGCTTGTGGGGCCGCCAAAGAGTTCCATCACATAGGTCTGAGGGGCATCGGCGCCCGGTGCGGCGTCGAGTTTGACGAGCGGCGTGACCTCTTCGCTCGCAAACGTGCTGCGGTAAGCCTCGTCGACACACGCCGAAATTTCTTCGGCCGTGTAATCATTCAGTAACATTCCCAACACATCTTGAGCGATTTCAAAGTACGATTTATCTGCAAGCGAGCTGATATCGAGTTGCTGGGTGCCCAGCTCGTCCGAGACAAACAAACCCCCGTCGGGAGCGATGCCGGTACGGATTGCCACCTTACTTGAGCACGATAAAGTGCGTCCTCGTGTACTATGATAAGTTCCCATATAACACTGCTCCTCGGATGCCTTGGTCCCAATCGGTGAAACCATGGTATCAGAGCGCGCAAAACAGGTTTGCAGAGGCTTTTAGAAAGGTAACCTCAAGCCCATGATTAAGATTGCCAAGTTTGGCGGCTCGTCGGTCGCCGACGCCGAACACTTTAAGAAGATCAAGGCCATTGTCGATGCCGACCCGGCCCGCCGTTTTGTGGTGGTTTCTGCCTGCGGTCGCCGCTTTAAGGGCGATACCAAGGTGACCGACCTGCTCTACTTGGTTAACGCACACGTTAAGTACCACGTGTCGTGCGAGGAGCTGCTCGAGGACATTGGCCAGCGCTATTTTGATATCGCTGACGAGCTGGAGCTCACCTATCCCATCCGCGAGGAGTTCGCGGCCTTTGCCGAGCGCGCCCGTTCCGGTGGCTACTCCACCGAGGAACTCGTGAGCCGCGGCGAGTACTTTACCGCCCGTCTGATGGCCGAGTACCTGGGCCTGCCGTTCCTGGATGCCGCGACGGTCGTGGCGTTCCATCATGACGGTACGCTCAGCATGAACCGCACCGCCGAGCTGGTGCAGGAGTACGGCCAGCAGGGCGGCTTTGTTATGCCCGGTTTCTACGGCGCGACGCGTGAGGGGCAGATCAAGCTGCTCGACCGTGGCGGCGGCGATATTTCCGGCTCGATTCTGGCCAAGTGCCTTGGTGCCGACCTGTACGAGAACTGGACCGACGTTTCGGGCTTCTATTCTGCCGATCCGCGTATTGTTCCCGAGGCTCAGCCCATTGCGCGCGTTACCTACGAGGAGCTGCGCGAGCTTTCGTACATGGGTGCAAGCGTCCTGCACGAGGAGGCCGTGTTCCCCGTGCGCGAGGCAGGCATTCCGCTGGTCATCAAGAACACCAATGCGCCGCAGGACCCCGGCACCATCATTAGCGAGACGGCTGACGAGGGTGAGGCGGAGCCTATCATTACCGGCGTGACCGGCAAGCGCGGCTTTGTCGCCATCAACGTTGCCCGCGACCGCACCAAGCCCCGTGTCGGCTTTATGCGCCGTGCACTTTCGGTGTTCGAACGCTATGACGTTTCCGTCGAGCATATGCCCACCGGCGTCGACCGCTTTGGCGCCGTGGTGCAGGAGCGGGATGTGCACGATTCGCTGTACTCACTCGTGGGTGACATCCAGCAGGAGGTCGAGCCGCTCGAGATCGAGGTTGTCGAGGGCTTGGCGCTCATCGCGACCGTCGGTCGTAACCTGCGCGGCCGCGCAGGTATCTCGGGCCACCTGTTTGGCATGCTCGGCCAGGCCGGCGTGAGCGTGCGCATGATTTCGCAGAGCTGTGACGAGATCAACATCATTATCGGTGTCGAGGAGAAGGACTTCGACCTGGCGATTCGGACCATTTACCGCGCCTTCTCCGACGAGAACGGCATTGTGAAGGTCTCCGACCTGGAGGCTCCCGTGCCGGTCGATCCCGCCCCGGCCGCGCTCCACAAGTAGCTGCTATCCCAGTAGATTTTTGGGACTTGCCTCAAAAACTACGGCGGGGCGTTTCGTTTCGGTTTCGTTTCGACGGGGCGGGTTTTGTATCCGCCCCGTTCTTGTATACACTGGCAACAATAATCGGCCTGCTCGGCGTGCGGGCAAAAGCCACAACCTTTAAAGGGGGAAGCATGAAACAGTACACGGTTGCTATTTTGGGCGCGACGGGAGCCGTGGGCACCCAGATGCTCGAGTGCCTCAACGAGCAGGAGTTTCCGGTCGGCAAGCTCAAGCTGCTAGCGAGCGCGCGCTCCACGGGCAAGACCGTTGAGTTCCACGGCGAGCAGATCGTGATCGAAGAGGCTTGCCCCGAGGCCTTTGAGGGCTGCGACATCGTACTCGGCGCTGCCGGTGACGATATCGCCAAGGAGCTGCTGCCCGAGGCCGTCAAGCGCGGCGCCGTCGTGGTCGACAACAGCCACGCCTTCCGCATGGATCCCGAGGTGCCGCTGGTCGTGCCCGAGATCAATGCCGACGACATCAAGTGGCATCACGGCCTTATCGCCAACCCCAACTGCGCGACCATCATCGGCCTAGTTCCTACGTGGCCGCTGCATCAGCTCGCCGGCGTGAAGCGCATGATCGTTTCGACGTACCAGGCGGCTTCGGGCGCTGGCGCTCCCGGTATGGCTGAGCTCGAGGCTCAGCTGGCCGCTCTGGGCCGCGGCGAGGAGATTCCCGAGCCGCGCGCCTTTGCCGCCCAGCTCGCGAGCAACCTGATTCCGCAGATTGGCGGTGTCAAGGAGGAGGGCTTTACCTCCGAGGAGATGAAGCTGCAAAACGAGGGCCGCAAGATCATGCATCTGCCCGAGCTGCGCGTGAACTGCACCTGTGTGCGCGTGCCCGTGCTGCGCTCGCACTCCGAGAGCATTACGCTCGAGTTCGAGCGCGATATTACGGTGGAAGAGGCCCGTGCCGCGCTGGCCGCCGCTCCGGGCGTGAAGCTGGTCGACGACATGAGCGCCGAGGACGCGCACGATCGCTTCCCCATGCCGATGGATACGTCCGACCAGGACCTGATTTGGGTCGGTCGCGTGCGTCGCGACATCTCGAACCCCGAGGCCGCGCGCGGCATCACCTTCTGGTGCTGCGGCGACCAAATCCGCAAGGGCGCGGCAACCAACGCCGTCCAGATTGCTAAGCTGCTCTGCGAGTAGTGCGACCTGTCCGGCGGGGGCCGGGCTTAGTTTTCAGAACGTCCTCGACCATGTGTGGCGCCTTGTCCTGCTCCTTCGCAGCCGCGGACAAGGCGCCACACTGGTCTGCGGAGTGTTCTGAAAACCAAGCCCGGCCCCTGCCTGCGGTGACTCGGCTGCGAGCGGCCTGCGATGGGGCCGTTGCTGGTTGGGGCCGCTGGGCTGATGTGGGGGCACGTGGTTGTTGCGGGCCCTAGTCCCGGCGGCGGCCTCGGCGCTTCGCGCCTGCTGCCTGGGGTGACTTTGGGCTTGGTGTGAATTGAGGTCTAATACTTTTCCCGTGAAGTGAACGACCTTATTTGGACCCCCGAAGCATTGGCATATTTTGACCGCTATTTCCTGCGGATTTGCAGCGCGAATCCTGCGGTTTTGCGGTCTAAAGGTGTGGATGCTCCGGGACTTCGTTTTTACTCGTTCACTTCTCGGGAAAAGTATTAGAGCTCAGCTGGCGGGGGTACCGCTCTGGTGTCGATGCCCTGCGTCTTTTTCGCTTGATTAGAGAGAACAGTCTCGCTTAAGTAATTGCGAGCCCGCCCAGACGTATCTGCGGGGTTGTCTGTACAATTCGCGGTATTATGTTGCGGAGTTTTGAAGGGAGCCGCTGGTGGTCACGACGACGTTTGCTTCGCCTTTGGGCGAAATCTTGCTTGCCGCTGATGGCCGCGGTCTGACGGGGCTTTGGTTTGAGGGGCAGGAGCACTTTGGTTCCACGCTTCTTAAAGAAAGCGCCGAATACGTTGAGGGCACCGATGCAGTTTCGGGTGCCGGGGGCATGCAGACGGTAAATCCGGCCAATGGCGCGGCTTCTTCGGTGCTAGAGCGTTCTTGGGCTTGGCTCAACGCCTATTTTGCGGGGCAGGAGCCTCGGTTTACGCCGCCGTTGCATTTGATTGGCACGGCGTTTCAGCGTGAGGTTTGGTTTGAGCTACTTTCAATTCCGCGTGGCGAGGTCGCTACGTATGGCGAGATCGCCCAGCGTGTTGCGGCTCGACATCGTGTGCCGGGAAATGAAGCGCCCGTTGTATCTCCTCGCGCGGTGGGGGCTGCGGTCGCTCGCAACCCTATTTCGATTATCGTGCCGTGCCATCGCGTGGTCGCGGCCGACGGATCGCTCAACGGATACGCCGGTGGACTGGATCGCAAAGAATGGCTGCTGCGCCTCGAGGGTGCCTATCTATAAGCTGCAGGCGGCCGCAACGCCCATGCGGCAAGCGCGCTCGCTGTACGGGCGTTGTTTGCAGGGCGAGATGTGAAGCCGCCCGTTCCTTAAGTCCGACTAAGCTATAACCTTGCTTTTTTAAATATGCTCATCGACCTGCTAAGGCAGCACTAAGGCGAGTGCGGGTGCGCTATTATCGGCGCTCACGGAGCGCTTGGTGTTCTTGGCACGCATGGACGAGGGCTCGGCGGGCTTTACCATGGCGTCGATCGATCTTTCGGAGGCGGTGAACAAGGTGGCGGCGCCGTTTAAGTCGGTGGCGGTCTCAGGCGGTAAACGCCTGTCGACGTCGATTGCGACCGGCGTGCGGACCCATGCCGATGCCGCGGCGGTGGCGCAGGTGGTTGAGTTGCTACTGGACAACGCCACGCGCTATGCGAGCGAGGGCAGCGTGATTGAGCTGAGCCTGTGCGCCGTTTCGCACGGCAAAGGCAAGGGCGCCGCCGAGCTTGTCGTATCGAACGCCGTGGACGAGCTGCCCGAGGGCGACCTGGACCGATTGTTCGATCGCTTCTATCGTGCGGATGCGTCGCGCAGCTCCAAGACGGGTGGCTCGGGCGTGGGCCTGTCCGTGGTGCGTGCCATCGCCGAGGCCCATGGAGGCGCCGCCACCGTATCCGGTCACGGCAACCAGATCACCTTCACCGTTTGCCTTTAAAACCTGCCAAAAAGGAACAGGTTTATTTTGGCAGGTTTTATCTGGGGAAACGTCCGCAGGAGAGGGCATGGGCGGTGTGAACATATGCATCTCTACCTGCTAAAATATAGGCATCGTTATTCGGCTCCTGAGTGGAAAGGAGACGGTCATGCAGTACGAGATCGGCGGAGGGGCTTTCCCGGTTGTTACGTGCAACCTTAGCGATGGCGAATCCATGATCACCGAAAGCGGCGCCATGGCTTGGATGACCCCCAACATGGAAATGTCTACCTCGGGCGGTGGCATCGGCAAGATGTTCTCCAAGGCTTTTTCGGGTGAGGCATTGTTCCAAAACATTTGGACCGCGCGTGGCGATGGCATGATCGCGTTTGGCTCCTGCTTCCCCGGCCGCATCGTGCCAATCGAGATCGGTCCGGGCAAGAGCTGGATTTTGCAGAAGCGTTCGTTCCTTGCCGCGGAAAGTGGCGTCGAGTTGAGCATTCACTTTAACAAGAAGGCAAAGGCCGGCGTCTTTGGCGGCGAGGGCTTTATCATGCAGAAGCTCACGGGCTCGGGTGTTGCTTTTGCCGAGATCGACGGCGACCTGGTTGAGTACGAGCTCGCTGCTGGCCAGCAGATGATTGTGGATACCGGCAACGTGGCCGGCTTTGAGGAGACCGTGAGCATCGACGCTCAAATGGTCAAGGGCGTCAAAAACATCATGTTTGGTGGCGAGGGCGTGTTCAACACCGTGCTCACCGGTCCCGGTCGCATCTGGTTGCAGACGATGCCCATTTCCAATCTTGCGGCAGCAGTGGCCTCGATGACCAACAACAATAACTAGTCCGCATAGGATAGCGCGCGGCGGGCTTACCCTGTCGCGCGCTTTTTTGCTGGCAAACGCCTCGCTTATAGAGTGTGGCTGCGCTGCTACAGCGAGCGTCGTCATCTCGTCACCCTGATAGCTTGCGGCAAGCGTGGCAATGAGGAGTGAGAATTTGAGTGCTCAGTCCCAAGGCATAATGGCGGCCATGCCAACAAGCAAAAACGAGTTGCCGGTGTCACGGAAAGGCAGGCGTCGGTCGATTCCACGTGAGACGGCTGTGCCGATCTGCACGGCCGCCCCTGCGCGTCCCGCGCTGCCCCCAAAGAGGTACGTTTCCCCTTATAAAACCTGCCAAAATAAACCTGTCCCTTTTTGGTAGGTGGGAAATGGGTAATACTAAAGAGTTATCCGACCAGATGGGAATTAATCGATGGCCTATATCGAATTCAAAGACGTCATCAAGGCATACGGCGAGGGCGATGCCCGCATCCACGCGCTCGACGGCGCGAGCTTTACGGTCGAGCGCGGCGAGCTCGCCATCATTTTGGGTGCTTCGGGTGCCGGCAAGACCACGGCCCTCAACATTCTGGGCGGCATGGACACGGCAACTTCTGGCACCGTGACGGTGGACGGGCGTGACGTGAGCTCTGCCAACGAGGCTCAGCTTGTGGAATACCGTCGCGCCGATGTTGGCTTTGTCTTTCAGTTCTACAATCTGGTCCCTAACCTGACGGCGCTTGAGAACGTCGAACTCGCGGCGCAGATCTGCCCCGATTCGCTCGATGCCGAGCAAACGCTTCGCCAGGTTGGCCTGGGCGACCGCCTCGCTAACTTTCCGGCGCAGCTTTCGGGCGGCGAGCAGCAGCGCGTATCCATCGCCCGCGCGCTGGCTAAGAACCCCAAGCTGCTTTTGTGCGACGAGCCTACGGGTGCACTCGACTACAAAACCGGCAAGCAGATCTTGCAGCTGCTACAGGACACTTGCCGCAAGCAAGGCATTACGGTCATCATCATCACCCACAACTCTGCGCTGGCGCCCATGGCCGATCGCCTGATCCGCTTTAAGAGCGGCCGCGTGGAGAGCGAGACGATCCAGCAAAATCCTGTGCCTATCGAGACGATCGAGTGGTAGCGCCCATGAATCAGGACCGCCAAAACAGTCAACGCCGCGACGCGCAGAACACGGAGCGCGAGCAGGATTTTACGACCTACCGTACCGCCCAAAGCTCAAACGATATGGTGCCGACGGTTTTTCGCCGTGGCATCTACCGCACGATTCGCGGCAGCCTCAAACGCTTCTTGTCTATCGTTGTGATCACCGCGCTTGGCGTGAGCGTGATGTGCGGCCTTAAGGCGGGCTGCGAGGACCTGTGTGATTCGGTCGACGCCTATTTTGACCAGCAGAATGTCTATGACATCAACGTGCAGTCGACCTATGGTCTGACCGATGACGATATTGCCGCGATCCAAGAGGTCGATGGCGTCGAGACGGCCGAGGGCATCTATACCGAGACCGCCTATACCGCCGTGGGTACGACGCGCGAGCGTGTCGTCGTACAGAGCCTCTCCAAAGAGAATATTGACCAACCGGTGCTAGTGCGCGGCGAGCTGCCCGAGACTTCGGGCGAAGTGGCAGTGACCTCACGTTTTTTGAAGGCTTCGGGCAAGAAAATCGGCGATACGGTGAGCTTTGCCGCCAACGATGCGAGCTCGTCGAACCAAAGCGCCAAGGACCAGTTTGCCGATGGGGACTACACCATCACGGCCGAGGTTCTCGATCCTACCGACGTGAGCTCCGACTCGACAGTCAACGCCTTTCGCGCTGCTTCGACTGCGGACTACAAGTTCTACGTGAGCGAGGATGCCGCGACATCTTCTTCCTACTCCGCTGTCCACGTGGTCGTCGAGGGAGCCAAGAGCCTCAACTCCTATTCGGATGCCTACTCGGCAAAGATCAATGAGGTCAAGGGCAATATCGAGAAGATCCGCGAGGAGCGTGAGAAGGCGCGCGCCCAGGAGCTGACGGTCGACACACCGGCGAGCTTGGACGCAGCTGAGCGTCAGGCGAATATGGTCTTTGGGATCGAGCAGGACAACATCAATCGCATGGCCGAGGGCAGCGACGAGCGTGCGCAGGCGCAAGCCGACCTGGACCAGCGCCGTGCCGCCGCCGACCAGCAGTTTGCCGATGCCCGCGCCGAGCTCTCTGACCTGGGCGAATGCACCTGGTACATCCAGGACCGCGATAACATCGCAAGCTACTCGAGCGTGGAGAGCGATAGCTCGTCAATTGAGGCCATTGCCACGGTGTTCCCGTTCATCTTCTTTATCGTCGCCGTGCTCATCAGCCTCACCACCGCCACGCGCATGGTCGAGGAGGAGCGCACGCTCATTGGCCTGTACAAGGCGCTCGGCTATTCGCGCGGGCGTATCCTGTCCAAATATGTGGACTACTCGCTGTGGGCGTGTCTGATCGGTGGCGTGCTCGGCAATATCATCGGATTTGTGGGTCTGCCGCTGTTCTTGTTTACGGTGTTCGACGACATGTACTCGCTGCCCCAGATGTTGCTTTCGTACGACATCGTGTCATCACTCGTGTCGGTAGCGCTGTTTGCCGTGGGCGTGGTGGGCGCCACGATTATCGCCTGCCGCCACGAGATGGCTGAGACCCCAGCCTCGCTCATGCGCCCCAAGGCCCCGCGCGCCGGCTCGCGCATTCTGCTCGAGCGCATTGGCTTTATCTGGCACCGCATGGGCTTTTTGAACAAGGTCGCTGCACGCAACCTGTTCCGCTACAAAAAGCGCGCCTTTATGACCATCTTTGGCATTGCGGGCTGCACGGCGCTTGTGATTTGCGGTATGGGCATCCGTGATACGTCGGTCGCGCTGTCGCCCAAGCAGTACGGGCACATCACACGCTACGATTTGCTGGCGGTCGCCAATCCCGATGATTTTTCGCAGACGTGCGCGGCGTTGGATGAGCGCAGTGCAGCCAAGGATTCCGACGTGACCGTGACTTCGACGCTGCCGATTATGACCGACAACGTTACCTTTACATTCGGCGGAAAGAGCGAGACCGTGCAGCTGATCGTGGTGCCCGATGACCGCACGAACGACCTGGATGACTACGTGCGCCTAGAGGACGAGTCCAAAGAACCGCTCGCCCTGCGTGACGGGGATGTGTATTTGAGCAAGAGCTCTCAGCTGGTGCTGGGGATCAAGCCGGGCGATACGGCACACGTCCAGGATTCGTCGCTCAATGTTGCCAAGGTCAAAGTCAGCGACATCTCGCTCAACTATCTGGGCAACACGCTTTACATGACGCAGGGCACCTATGAGCGCGCGTTCGGTCGAAGTGCACGCCTTAACGGCGTCTTTGTGCTGCTTAAGGGTTCGTCGGCCGACCAGATTGCGTTTAGCAAGAATCTTAAGAGTGACGGTTGGCTTACGATTTCGAGTACGGCCGAGCATTGGGAAAACTATGAGGCGAACTTTACGATTATCAATTCGGTCGTGGTGCTCGTGACCTTTATGGCGGCGTGCCTGTCGTTTGTGGTGGTGTTTACGCTGTCCAACACGAATATCTCCGAGCGCGAGCGCGAGCTGGCGACCATTAAGGTGCTGGGCTTCCGCCGTGGCGAGGTGCACCACTACGTCAACAAGGAGACGTTGATCCTCACGGCGATTGGTGCCGCGCTGGGCGTACCGCTGGGTGGTGCGCTGGCCGAGAGCTTTACGTACATCTTGCAGATGCCGTCATTGTACTTTGACGTCGAAGTCGAGCCGCTGAGCTACGTGCTTGCCGTGGTGCTTTCCTTCGGCTTTACGATCATCGTCAACCTCGCTACCAATCGCACCCTCAATAAGATCGACATGGTCGGCGCCCTCAAGAGCGCCGAGTAGCCTGCCAAAAAGGGACAGGTTTATTTTGGCAGGTTTTATCGGGGCAAACGCCGGACAACCATTAGGTGGCCCGGCGTTTGCCCCGTCAAACGGGCTTTCCATTTGCCTTTCATTCTATTTGGTTTTCGCTCGCAGGCGTGGATGAGAGACTCTCTTTGGCCTTCGAGATTGGGCTTGTATGGGTCGTATGCCACAAAATGGGCCTATCTACTACGTTTGCTACCACACCCTCGACCGTGACAAAGATTATGAAATTAAAACCGCAGGTAGATGGCTTGCCAGTTTTCGGAAAAGGCGGGTATGGTCGGCCCTCTCGAGTTAAACGTAGTAAATAGGCCCTTTTCTTGGCGCGCGGTCAGCTCAATGCTAATCTCCGTGCCGGAACTGACCCAGTTGTTTGTAAGTTGCGGTGATATACGGACTGTTTGGCGCTTTGGAGCTTCAAAACAGTCCCTATCTCACCGCAACTTAGGAGAAGGGCGGGGGCGGTTGGGTGCTGGTGGGTCGGAGCGTGTTAGGCCTGTTTGCGGTGCTTCCATTGTTTGCGGCACCAGCGCATGAGCGCCTTTATGACGGGAATCGTGATGAGGATGATCCATGCAGGATGGGGCTGTCCCAAACAGAGCCACATGTAGAGGAACCAAGCGATGGCGGCTGCCGGGTAGATGGCCTCGATCAGCTTAGACAGGTGGCGCCGATCGATGAAGTCACCAATCGCGTAGTAGACGGGAAGCAGAAAGACGAGGAAAAGCCCCATGCCCCATGTGCCGTAGACAATGCCGAGCACCAGATAGGCGAGAGTGACAAGTGCGGGGAAGGGGAATTTGTTCCATGCACGTCCGACCTTGGTGTGGAAATGCTTGCCATGATGGTCGAGCTTGTCGTGTGCTTCCTTCCAGCTGGAAAACGTCTCGCCGTCGATGGTGACGGTGCCGTCGTCATTGGTGCGTACGCTATGTCCATCGTCCTCAAGCGTATCGATATGCACGCCGTCCGGCCCCACATGCACCTCTTCGCCCTTGCGCTCGTTGGTCACATGGATGCCGCTCCAACCAACATGGACTTCCTCGCCTTTATTGGGATCAATGACGTGGATACCGCGCGCGAGGGAAATATCGACAAGTGGTTTGTCGCCGCAATCGGCGTGCTCGGCAGAATCCTCAGCCTCGTCAGCCACATCCGCCGTCACGGTGTCGGCGCAACCGTCCTCTAGGTCGTCGGCATCGGTGGCCGCCTCCCCATATAGCAGCTCGTCCAACGACACGCCATACAGCGCGGCGAGCGCGATGAGGTTATCGGTATCGGGTGAGGACTCGCTGCGCTCCCATTTACTAACAGCCTGGCGGCTTACGCCCAACTGGGCAGCAAGCGTCTCCTGAGAAAGGCCGGCAGCTTTACGGCGATCGACGAGGCGCTGTGCCATCGCAAGATCCATGGTGGTTCCTTTCGTTTGATGGTCGAATCGAATGAGCCGAGTATGCCGAGAACAACCGGTAGCAACCACCATTTCTAGTTAGAATCTGCCCCAACCCTACCGCAACTACCGGTAGCAACCCCTAACGACCAGCCATTTTAGGACAAATGTCAGTGCAAGTAGCAGCCAAGAGCCCCCACTCAGTAAGTTGCGGTGGAATAGTTTCTGGATTCAGCCATTTGCGGACTAAGCAGGAACTATTTCACCGCAACTCAATTCCAGCCCAGGCACCCGCAGCAAGAAGACGAATAGCCTTGGCGAGTATGTAAACGAAGGGCCCTCCGAACCCGCCCGACGATTTCGATTGGCGACCTTTGACGGAGTCAAGGGAGGAGCCAAATCGAAATCGTCGGGCGGGGTCGGAGGGCCCGATGGGATGGATTTCGGCCGAGGCTATTCGTCGCCGAAGCTGATGCCCAACGCTTTGGCCTCGCGCACCAGGTCGCTCTGGGGGTCGACATACTTGAGCTTGCCGGCGACCTCCTCGAGCGGCATGTGGCACATCTTGCCGTCACGCAGGGCAATCATGTAGCCAAACTCGCCGCGCAGGCAGCCAAGCGCGGCCTCGACGCCGCACTGGGTCGCAAAGATGCGGTCCTGGGCGTCGGGCTGACCGCCGCGCTGCGTGTGGCCGGGGATGGCGACGCGGGTCTCGCGACCAGTTTTGGCTTCGATCTCCTTGGCGATGTCGTAGACGATCGACGGGCTCGTACGCTCGGCGAGCTTCTTCTTGTACTCCTTCTTGGACAGCGCCGCGTCCTCCTTGGAGATAGCGCCCTCGGCGACGGCCACGATGGTAAAGCGGCTGCCGGTCTCCATGCGATGCTCAATGGTCTTGATGACGTTATCCATGTCGTAGGGGATCTCGGGAATCAAGATGACATCCGCGCCGCCCGCGACGCCGGCGTACAGCGGGATCCAGCCAACCTTGTGGCCCATGATCTCGATGACAAACACGCGGCCGTGGCTCGAGGCGGTGGTGTGGATGTCGTCGATGCACTTGGTGGCGACGTCGATGGCGCTCGTAAAGCCAAACGTCAACTCGGTGCCCCAGGTGTCGTTATCGATGGTCTTGGGCAGGGCGATAACGTTGAGGCCCTCTTCGCGCAGGCGGTTGGCGGTCTTGGTGGAGCCGTTGCCGCCCAGCATAAACAGGCAGTCGAGCTGCAACTTGTGATAGGTGTGGACCATCGCGGGCACCTTCTCGACGCCGTCGGCCTCGGGAGTATCCAGGCGCTTGAACGGCGTACGGCTCGTGCCCAGGATGGTGCCGCCGCGGGTGAGGATACCGCTAAAATCGGCGGGCGTCATGACGCGGAACCTGCTGTAGATAAGGCCCTGGTAGCCGTCCTCAAAACCGTAGATCTCGATAGGCTCTTCGCTATTGGTCATGAGCGTTTTGACAATGCCGCGCATGGTGGCGTTGAGCGCCTGGCAGTCGCCGCCACTGGTAAGAAGACCGATCCTGAGCATGATGAATCCTTCCGGGCAAGTTATAACATGCGCATAAGTTTACCCCCGCACACTGTTGATACGGGGGTAAAACGTGTTAGCTCAAGCGTATAGAAATGTAAGCAACGTCAGGGAACGTAAGGCCGACGGGCCTGGCTCCTTACAGTGCGAAGGCATCGACGTTGCCCCAGTGGCGGCGCAGCGTGATGGCGGCAGCGGGCTCGGTATTGTCAAAGACGACCGACCATTGCGTATTGCTGGTGATGTCTTCCGGATTGGGCTCTTGCGCTGCGGCTCGCAGGGCTTCCCAGGCAATCGTTTCGTCTTGGGCGCCGACATGGGCGTCAAGGACATCGGCGATTGCGACGGCGCGCTCTTTACCATGGCCCAGCTCGCCATTCTTTTGGTTGAGCAACACTTCGTTGCCATAGCAGGCGTAGAAGTTCGTAACCTGGCGTACAGGAGTCGCTTTGAAAGCACGGTCCGGATCGCGCGGATCCCACTCTACTACGCGCGCGTCACCGGCGGCGTCGTTGATAAAGAAGTGGTAATCGCGTCCGGCCATGGCGTGCATGTCGTAGACGGAAAGCAGGTCGACGGCCTCTTGCGTGGTAGCCGCGCGGTCGAGTACCAGACGGATGGCGAGCGAGGTATTGATGACGGGGCGCTTTGTGTCCTGGTCACAGGGCTTGGAATCCAGGGTGAGCACGGCAATGGACACGCCGCATTCGTTGACACCGTCGAGCTGGGCAAACGGGCCCATGAGTGCGGCGGCGCGCCCGGCGACGGAGTCAAGTGGAGTGTTATCGCCCAGGTTGTTAAGGGCGGCAAACCCGATGGAGGCATAGCCGTCGCGCGGGTGATTGCGCACCAGCAGCGCCGAGGTGTCGTCCTTAAAGTCGTAATTGCGACCGGTGCGCACGCGGCCTTCGGCATCTACGGCGACAAAAGCGCTGCAGGCAAACTGGGGCGCCTGGACATGTGCCGGCGCACCGGGCAGCACCTGCGCCACCACGGCATCGATGTAGGCCTGGTCGTCGCACACGCCAGCGGCGATGATGCGATCAAGATCGTAGCCGTAGGCGATGTCGATTGCGTACAGGTCATAGCCATCCGCATAGTCGGTCAAGCGTTTGAGCGACGCGACGGACTTGATTTGCTTGCGGTAAACGATGCCGGTGGCAGCGGCAAGGCCGACGGCGGCTCCCGCGACACCGCAGGCGATGGCAATGTTACGTGGCTTCATGACGGCTCCTCTCGTCCTGTTAGCGCAATTGTCGCAAAAGGAGCGCGGGCATGATGGCTCAACTTGGTGAGCGGTGCGGAATTAAGCACGGAATGAAGAGTGCGGCACTGGCGTGGCGGGGTATGCTGGAGGGGACCATCAACCCAGCGAAAGGGGAGAGCATGACGGATCAGGAAACGCCCGAGCGCGTGCATGTGACGGCCGACGATATCGAGGCCGCCAACGACCTTATCGACTTTATCGAGGCATGCCCCAGCATGTTCCATACGGCGGCGACCATTATGGCCGAGCTCGACGAGGCGGGCTTTACCTACCTGCCCGAGAATGCGGCGTGGGATATCGAACCGGGCGGGCGTTATTACACGCAGCGCAACACCTCGAGCGTCGTTGCCTTTAAGGTGGGCGAGGACCTGGCCGCGACGTGGGGCGAGGACGGCGTTGCCGGTGACTATCATTTTCAGCTCACGGCGTCGCACAGCGACTCGCCGACGTTTAAGGTCAAGGCCGTGCCCGAGCTCGACGGTGCGGGCGAGATGCTGCGCCTGAACACCGAGGCCTACGGCGGCATGATCGACTACACCTGGTTCGACCGCCCGCTGGCGCTCGCGGGCCGCGTGCTGGTGCGCGAGGGCGACCGTATTGAGAGCCGCCTGCTCGCCACCGAGCGCGAGGTCGCTATCATTCCGAGTCTTGCTATCCATATGAACCGCGGCGTTAACGAGGGCTTTGCTCCCAATCGCGCCGTCGACCTGTGCCCGCTCATCAGCGCCGGTGATCTTAAGCAGGGAGATTTTGACGCCCTGATTGCCGACGAGCTGGACGTTGAGCCCGATCAGATTTTGGGTCGCGATCTGTTCCTGGTCAATCGTCAGGATGCACGTATTTGGGGCTGGGCTGACGAGTTTATCTCGACGCCCAAGCTCGACGACCTGGCCTGCGCCTACACCTCACTGCAGGCATTTTTGGGTGCCGAGAACGCGCACGACGTTTCGGTCTTCTGCTGCTTTGATAATGAGGAGGTTGGCTCCGAGACCAAGCAGGGCGCCATGTCGACGTTCTTGGCCGACGCGCTGCGCCGCATTAACGGATCGTTGGGCTTTGATGACGAGTCGTACCACCGCGCACTTGCCGCCTCGATGCTTGTAAGCTGCGACAATGCACATGCCGTGCACCCCAACCATGCCGAGAAGTGCGATGCCCGCAACCAGGTGATGCTCAACGGCGGCATCGTCATCAAGGAAGCCGCCAACCAGCACTACTGCACCGATGCCTTTAGCCGCGCGGTGTTCCAGGCCATCTGCGATGACGCCGACGTGCCCACGCAGGCCTTCGCCAACAAGAGCGACATGGCCGGCGGCTCCACGCTCGGCAATCTGTCCAATATGCAGGCGAGCATGCATGCCGTGGACGTGGGCCTGCCGCAGCTTGCCATGCACTCGAGCTACGAGACCGGCGGCGTGCGCGACGTAATGTACGCCATCCGCGCCCTCACCGCCTTCTACGAGCGAAACCTAACCATCAACGGCGCCGAAAGCGTGGAACTCTAAAACCTGCCAAAAAGGGGTGTTAATTTTGGCAGGTTTTATCTGGGCGAATGCAAAGGGTGAAACCGAACTAGATCTGCGATACGTGGCCGCCGAGGTGCAGTGTGCCTCGGCGGCTTTTTGTGTACAGAGTACGGCTAATGCTTGT
This sequence comes from uncultured Collinsella sp., assembly GCA_900544895.1. GTDB lineage: Bacteria > Actinomycetota > Coriobacteriia > Coriobacteriales > Coriobacteriaceae > Collinsella. The sequence continues at coordinate 139,783 of UQWZ01000003.1, read as the reverse complement.
AAATGCTATACATGCTTTACGTATCTACCATAGAGATTTATGATAGTTTTGAAGAATTAAGGAGGGGTCATGACCACAACAGCCGCTCAGATCAACGTACGTCTCGATGCCGATCTTAAAAGGAGTGGGGACGTCGCTCTCTCCAGGGCCGGTATGACGCCGAGCCAAGCGGTACGAGCGCTCTGGCAGCTTGCGGCGTCGCTGGCCGATCGCCCCGGTGCGCTCGAGGATATCCTGCTGCCCAGTCGTGCCCGGGCGGAACAGCGCGAGCGCGAAAAGGTCGCCAAACGTAAGCTCGAGCTCGTGGATCAGGGGTCGAAGCTGTTCGCTGCCGCTTGCCGTGAGTCGGGAATCGATATGGTCAAGGCTCAGCCATCGGACGACGAAGAGCTCAAACGGAATGCCTATGCTGATCGCTACGGCGAGGAGATGAGCTGGCTCTATGAGTGAGGCTCCAAAGCGCATCTTGGTTGACACCAACGTGTGGCTCGATTACTTCATTCCCTCACGACGTGGTCGTTCGGTGGCGATCGAGTTTTTACGCGATGCATGCACGGCGCAGGTGGATTTGCTGTATGCGGCGACATCGTCCAAAGACCTGTTCTATTTAATTTCCAGCGAACATAAGGCATGGTATCGACGAGAGCACGGTTCGCTTTCCCAGTATGCCGCTACGGCAGCGACATCGCTTGCATGGGATTGTCTTAGCGTGCTGTCGCAGCTTGCCACGCCAGTGCCCTGTGACCTGAGCGACATATGGATGGCGAGCAGGCAGCGTGAACTCCATAGCGATTACGAAGACGATTTAATCATTGCGGCAGCGATACGCGCAAAGGCAGATTTCCTGGTCACCAACGATGCCAAACTCTGTTCACACACACCCGTTGCAGCAATGAGCGTAGAAGACGCAAAGAATTACTTAGCAACGCTCTAGCAATTTGAAGACCCTGCAGGTTGAGCAAACGTCAGCGAGAGCCCGCCAGAGTGAGCAAGGTGACGTGAAAGAGGAGGGCATAGGCCTTTTGGCCATGCCCGACGATTGAACGTCAGATTGCCGCTCTGGCGGGCTCGCAGCGTCGAGGGGTTCCGGCGTTTGGCAAAACGCCGGAACAATCTAGTGCTCGATCCAACAACGTAAAGTTTCGCCGGCTTGCAGATGACGCAGGTTCTCCGCGGCGATGTCGACGACGTTGTTGAGCGTGGCGGCCAGGTGGAACCAACCGGAGACGTGCGGCGTGATGAGCATGTTGGGTGCATCCCACAGCGGGCTTGTCTCAGGTAGCGGTTCGGGATCGGTGACGTCGACCGCGGCGCCGGCGAGATGTCCCGACTCCAGAGCGGCAACCAAATCGTCGGCAACCACAAGATCGCCGCGGCCGCCGTTGGCAAAGAAGGCGCCCGGTTTCATCGCGGCGAAGAACTCGGCGTTCGCCAGGCCGCGGGTCTCGGGTGTGCTGGGCATAAAGGATGCAACGATGTCAGCCTCGGCCAGGCGCTCGGGCAGGCGCTCGGGCAGGGCGTCCATATCGTCCATGTCCTCAAATACAATGGGGTAGACAAGCGGATGACGCTTGATGCCGCGGACGTGCGCGCCCATGCTGCGGCAGAGCGTGGCAAAGTGGCCGCCGATATCGCCCGCGCCCAGCACCAGTACGTTGGCATTTTTGAGCGAGGTGACCGGCCCCAAGTCCTCCCAGCGATGCTCGCGCTGCAGGTCCTGGTAGCCGGGCAGGCGCTTCATCATGGAAAGGACCATGGCAAACATGTGCTCGCTTACGGCCTGACCGTAGGCGCCGATCGAGCAAGACAGCTTGGCGTCAGCCGGCACGGTGCCAGCAGCAAGGTAGTCGTCATAGCCGGCGGTCTGCAATTGCAACAGCTGGAGATGCTCGCATGCCGTGAGCATGTCAGGGTCGATGTTGCCCAGAATCACGTCGGCATCGGCGACCTGCTCGCGCGTGGCGGCGTCGGCGCTCGTGTAGATAAAGTCCTCGCCCGGAGCGCTCGACTCAAGAATTGCGCGATGACGGTCGTTGACGGGCAGTAAAACCAGGATGTTCACAAGCAGCCCTCTCCGCTTGACCTACCAAAAAGGGACAGGTTTATTTTGGCAGGTTTTATCAGGCAAAACGTTCAAATAAAAACGCCGGATGCAAGACGAGCGTACCCGTCAGCATCCGGCGCATCTACAGCTACCAACTCAGCAGCTCGTAGCCGTCCTCGGTCACCACGAGCTGAACCTCGCACTGGGCCGAATCGCTGCCGTCCTTGGTGCGCACGCACCAACCGTCACCCTTGCTAATCTTGATGTCGGGCGCTCCGGCATTGACCATGGGCTCGATGGTAAAGACCATGCCCGGGGCCATGATGGTGTCCACATCGGGCGCCTCGGTGGTAAAGCCCACAAACGGGTCCTCGTGGAACTCCTTACCGATGCCGTGTCCGCCGTACTCGCGCACCACGCTAAAGCCGGCGTCCTCGACGGTCTTTTGCACGGCCTCGGCCATAACGGACAACGGCAGCCATGGCTTGACGGCCGCCAGACCCGCCTCCACGCTGGCGCGGGTGACGTCGACCAGGCGCTGGCGCTCGGCCGAGACCTCGCCGATGCAGAACATACGGCTCGAGTCGCTAAAGTAGCCGTCCAAGATCGTGGAGCAGTCGACGTTGATGATGTCGCCCTCGTGCAGCACATCCGCATCGCAGGGGATACCGTGACAGACGACGTCGTTGATCGAGGTACACACGCTCTTGGGGTAGCCCTCGTAGTTGAGGTCGGCCGGCGTGCCACCGTGCTCGACGGTGTAGTCGTAGATCATCTGGTCGATCTGGTTGGTGGTCATGCCTGCGGCGATATGCTCGCTTACATAATCGAGCACGCCCACGTTGATGGCTGCCGAGCGCTTGATGCCCTCGATATCGGCGGGAGTCTTGTAGAGCGTGCGAGGCAGAACCTCCCAGCCCTCTTCCCACAAGCGCTCGAGGCGCTCATCAAAGGCGCTATGGCATTTCTTATATTTCTTGCCGCTGCCGCACCAGCAAGCGTCGTTGCGGCCAGGCACGGGTCCTTTGTCATACATGGCTAACTTCCTTTCATCCGCAGCTAGTATAGCCCACCTTCAGAGCAGCTGTGCGCTAGTAGCTCACCTGGCAGGGAATGCCGAGGGCTTGGACGCGCGCGGCAATGGCGTCGAGTACCTCGGGCACTGCTTTGGCAAGGCCGGCGATCGGTGTTTCGCGCGCCACCGTGTAGATGGTCGCCTCCTGCGGGCGAATGCGCTCAAGCGCCGCGAGCCAGGGGGCAACGTACTCCTCGCCGGTGTTGTCGATGGGCCTGCCCTGATACTCGCCGGTCAAAAAGATTGTCTGGATAATAACGTGACCGTCAAAGCTTGCGAACGTCTCGATCTGGTGCTCGACGTCGTAGGGGCCAACAGGCTGGTCGAGCAGCTGGATAAACGCCGGGTCGACGGTATCGAGCTTAAGGATGTTGTCGTCGACCATCATGAGAGCGTCGTGCACCTCGGGGCGGTCGGCGCGCGTGCCGTTGGAGAGCACGGCGATCTTGGAGTTTGGGGCAAGCTCGTCGCGCAGCGCGACGGCACCGGCGATGGCCTGCGGAAACTCCGGTGCGGCGGTGGGCTCGCCGTTGCCTGCGAAGGTGATCACATCGGGGAGCTCACCCTCGGCTGCCATCTCGCGCAGCTTTGCCTCGAGCGCGTCGAGTACCATGGCAGCTGTGTTGTACGGCTCATGACAGGGGCGCTCGGCGTTGAGGCCGTTCTCGCAGTAGATGCAGTCGAACGTGCAGATTTTGCCGCTGGTCGGCATCATGTTGACGCCGAGCGAGAGACCAAGGCGACGGCTGCGAACGGGCCCAAAGATGGGGCTGGCATTCAAAAACGTAGACATAGGCATATGCTCCTCAAGACAATTGTGCCTAAGCATAGCATCGGCTCCAAAGCAAGGTGTGGGCTCTTGCTTTACAAGTTTCGTTTTTTCACGTCGCTCATGATGCCGTGCCATGAAAAGCCTCGGGTCGGGTAAAGTTAATCTGTTAACAAGGTGTAAAGCAATGCGGGTCCATCCAACCGTGCTGACGTGCAACTGGATGAGCATTGATGATGGGGGCACAACATGGATTTTACGGTCGAGAATGCGGGCACCACGATTGCCTGTCGCGAATATGCCGGCCCGGATGTGTCGCCTGATACTCCTGCTTTGGTGTGCGTGCACGGTGCTTGTGTCGACGGCACATTTTTCGACGGCATCGCTTGTGAGCTCAGCCGCAACTACCGTGTAATTGCCTACGACCGCCGCGGCTGTGGTGACAGCAGCGAAGCGGCAGACGGCAGCTATGATCTTGCCGCTCAGGCCGCCGACCTGCAGGCCGTGATCGAACACGTCGGCGCTCCGACAAATGTGCTTGCGCACAGCGCCGGTACGTTGGTGGCGCTGGAGCTTCTTCGCACCGAACCCCATCTCGTCGCCCGTGCGATTCTACATGAGCCGGCTGTGTCGGTCGAAGGCGTCGGCATGGGCGCGGCTCCGGTTTTGCTCGATATGATTGCAGCTGGAAAGGTTTCAAGGGCGCTCCGTCTTTTCTTGGGAGCCCTCGGCGACTTGGACCCCGAGGCTCCTGGGACGACCGAGGCGGAAGCCAAACATGCTCTGCGCAATGGTCGTTGCTTCATGGCCAATGAATACGGAACAAATATGACATATGCTCCCGACTGGGAGCGCGCTCGCGCGTCAAAGGCGGTGTCGGCCGTGTTTTTGGGTGAGCTTTCGGTCGGTACGCCCCGCGAGGCTGGTACGCGAGCGGCTGCCAAATATCTCGATTGCCCCCTCGTGACGATCCCGGGCGCGCATAACGGTCTGCGCGATCGCCCCGTTACGGTGGCAAGCGCCGTTCGCGATGTCTTGGAGCGTTAGCGCGCTCGATGACCTGCGGGGAGGGGGACTGTTAGCGTTTCGTCATTGTTAACGAATGCGCCCATAACCGCGCGCCCGCGGCTCCATTACCGCCGTTTGCCAGGTCATAAAAATGCAACGATAATCGCGCGTTTTCCTGCAGCTGTTAGATGTTACCCTTGTACCATTTGATATGCACCGTTGCCGTGCGTAACGATAGAAAGGGCCCCATATGCTCAATAATCACGAGGTCAATCTAACCGACGAGGAGGCTGCCGCCGAGGTCGCCCGCGTCGCGAAGACCTACCCCGTGGTGCGTTTGCTGTCGGCCGATCAGATTAAGAGCGAGCCTAACTGCCTGCTCGCCGGCGATCGTTGCCCTTGTCTGCGTCAGTCGAGTCTTGAGGCCTTGGCAGATTCGGATGAGGTGTCGGAGCGGCTACTCAATGATGGCACTGAGTACCGCGCCCGTCTACGCCCTCTGAAGGTCGAGGGCGAGCCTCACGTCTTGCTGATGGTGCGTCCGATTGATGAGCAAGAGGCCGCGGAAGAGGACCTTGTCTACACCGACGTGCTGACGAGCGTGCGCAATCGCCGATATTACGAGGAAAAGCTTCGCAGCGCCCGCATGAATGCCGGCGTTGCGATGATCGACGTTGATGATTTTAGGGCCTTCAACGATACGTGTGGCCGTCATGCCGGCGACCTTGCGCTCGGTGCTGTGGCGACAGCCATACGCAGCGGAATTCGTTCGACTGACGAGCTTGTGCGCTATGGCTGCGACAAGTTTGTGGTTGTCATGCCCAATATTCCCTCCGATGACTTCACCCGTCGCCTGCATCAGGTGTCCGATGCCGTTCATTCCACGATTATTCCGGGCCATGAGTACGTGAGCTTGACGGCATGTGTTGGTGGCGTTCGCATTCATGGCGAGACGGTCGATGAGGGCGTTGGCCGCGCTGCTCAGTTACTGAGCCGCGCTAAGGCAAAAGCCGGTACGGTCGTGACCGATGCCGATTCCATCGAGGCCTTCCAAAGCGAAAAGCCTTTGGTGCTTATCGCCGATGACTCCGAGATGAACCGAGCCATTCTCAGCGAGATGCTCAAGGACGAGCATTGCATCCTCGAGGCCGATAACGGTCGTGCGGCGCTCGACATGGTCGACCGCTATGGCGATGAGTTGTCGCTCGTGCTGTTGGACATTGTGATGCCGGGCATAAGCGGCTTTGAGGTGCTGGCCGATCTGTCGCGCCGATCGGGTATCGATAATCTGCCTGTCATCATGATTTCGAGCGAAGATTCCGATGATGCGGTTCTGCGCGCGTACGAGCTGGGCGCCTCGGACTATATCAACCGCCCGTTTGACTCCCGTGTCGTGCGCCGCCGCGTAAGCAACACCATCCGCCTGTACGCCAAACAGCGCCGCCTGACGAACCTGCTGTCCCAACAGTACAACGAGCGCGTCAAGAACAGTCGCATGCTCATCGACATCATGGCCGGCGTCATGGAGCTTCGCAACGGCGAGAGCGGTAGACACGTTACGAACATCGAAAAGCTGACCGAGCTGCTGCTTGGCTATCTGGTCCAGCGTAGCGGCACGATCTTCCTCGACAATGAGGAACGCTCCACGATCGCCCTGGCTTCGGCGCTGCACGATATCGGCAAGATGTCGATTGACGATGCGATCCTCAACAAGCCCGGGCGCCTCACGCCCGAGGAATTCGAGATTATGAAGACGCATACCACGATTGGCGCCAACATGCTGCTCGAGCTGGGCAGCCATCACGCCGGCAATGCGCTTATGGAATATGCGTACCAGATTGCGCGTTGGCATCACGAGCGCTGGGACGGCAAGGGTTATCCCGATGGCCTTAAGGGCGACGAAATTCCCATCGCCGCGCAGGTGGTTTCGGTGGCTGACGTGTACGATGCACTGACGAGCGTGCGCGTATACAAGGACGCTATCCCGCACGAGGAGGCGATCCAGATGATCCTGGACGGTAAGTGCGGCACCTTTAACCCGCTGCTGCTCGATTGCCTGCTCGAGGTGCAAGACCAAATTGCCGAGACGTTGGCATGCCCCGCCGACGTCGTCGCGTTTCCCACGATTTAGTTTGACCAAAGGAGTTTTTAATCCATGATTTCCATGCGTGAGGCGTATGAGAAGATCGGCGCTAATTATGACGACGCGTGCGCTCGGCTGATGGGCGGGGAAATGCTTGCCCGCTTTGCCCTCAAGTTTTTGGATGACGAGAGCATGGACAAGCTGGAGGCCGCCATGGCGGCAGGAGACGCCGAAGGTGCGTTTATGGCAGCGCACACGCTCAAGGGCGTGAGCCAGAACCTGGGATTCGATAATCTGTACGAGCCGGCGGTCGTGGTAACCGAAGCGCTGCGCGGCGCCGATGCCGTTGACGGCGCCCGCGAGGGGATGCATGCGTTGCAGCAGCAATATGCGGCTACGATGTCGGCTCTGCGCGAGGCGGCCGAGTAAGAGGCTGTGAGCCTTGATGACTATGAGCGTGGATAATCTCCCGTTTTAGGCCCGGTGGCGGCCTCAAAGTGGGAGATTATCCACGCTCGTTCGATACGTGTCCAAAAATCCACGCTCACCTCTTCTGACTAGTGAATGGCCTATGCGCACTGGCGGGGCTTTCCGCATGCAATCCATATCGTTGTTCGATAAACTGTTCGAATAACGATAGAGCCGATGAGGGTGAGTGTATGTCCAACAGCGTTCAGCGTATGGCCAAGGCGGGCGAAAATATCAGGAAGCTTGGTTTTTGCATGGCAGCCGTTTTTGCAGGGATGCTCGTTGATTTTGCCGCGTTGGTTGTTTACGTGATCTGGTATGCGGTTGCAAACGTTGCTTCTGTCGATTCTTTCGGTGTCGTGACGCTTCTCAATGGCGGGTGCATCGTTATCCCAAGCGGACTGTGCCTGGCATTCGTCGTGGGTATTTCGCTTGTCGTTTTGTGCGGGATCAGCCGTAACATCTCGCGAGGCGTCTCGCCCTTTACCAAGACGCATGTGCGGCTTATCCGTGTTCTCGCGCTTGCCTTTGCTGTTAACGCCGCGGTTTCGCTTGTTGGTGCCTATGGATCGGTCAATCTCACCATTGGCGGACTGGAGCTTTACATCGTGCCTCATTCCTTCGTTATTGAGATTTGCCAAGGCGCTACCTTTGATGCGGGGTCGTTTATCGGCGCAGTTGTCTGTTTGTTTATCTCGGCGATCTGGAGTTATGCCTCGCTGCTCCAAGAGCAGTCTGACGAGCTTGTGTAGGAGGAACATGAGCTATCTCATCATCGAGCTTGAGACGCAGCTGCTTAAGACCGGAAAGACCAGCGCTGATCTGATTCGGGCGACGGGGCATACTCCGGCTAATATTTCAAAGCTTAGAAACGGAAAGATAAAAGCTATTCGCCTAAAGACGCTTCTCGATATCTGTGATGAGCTTGATTGTCAACCGGGAGATATTATTCAGCGCGTGAGCGAGAAAGAGCTTGAGGAGCTTATTGTCGAGCGCGCGAAAAATGTCGTGAGACAGATGCGGGATGGCGGAGGCAACGAGGCGTCGCTTCCGACATCAGTCTTCGCTGTCGATTTGAGTGACGAGTAGCTTAAGGCGAACAACTAAAACGAAATATCAGCGTGAAGGGACCCGTGTCTAACACGGGTTCTTTCTTTTAGATTATCTTGACAAATATGTGTTATCGAAAAACAATAACAACTATGAAAAACGATAAAGTAAAGAAGGAACGATATGAGCGGTTTTGCTATCAAGCGGAACGGGAGGCCAATGAACGCATCAACGATAAGGCTATCAAGGGTGTCAAAGCGCTATGGGAAGCGCCGCGTTTTGCATGACGTTTCCTTCGAGGTGGATCAGTCTGAGCTTTGCGCCCTTGTTGGTGCAAACGGGGCGGGCAAAAGCACGCTTATTAAAATAGTGCTGGGCCTCTGTGAGCCATCGTCGGGGAGCGTGGAGCTCTTTGGAGGCAAGTCGAAAAAAGAGCTGAGCCTGATGCGGACGCGTGTCGGCTATGTGCCAGATTCCTGCGGAGCATACCAATCTCTCAGTGCGGCTGAGAATCTTCGGATCCGATGTGCGGAATGGGGGCTCGATGAGAAACGTGAGGTTCCTCGCGTCTTGGGCCTGGTCGGGCTGGACGTCGATGAGAAAAAGAGCGTGAGCAGTTTTTCTCTGGGAATGAAACGGCGACTGGATATAGCTACGGCTTTATTGGGCGACACCGACGTACTAATTTTCGATGAGCCGGCAAATGGATTGGATCCGTTGGGCATCGAGAGTATATGGGCCCTTATCGGTCGATTGAATCGGGAGCAGGGCAAAACCATGCTTATCTCTAGCCACGACTTGGATGAGCTGGCATCGGTTGCAACAAGCTGCCTGTTTCTTCATGACGGTGAAATGCTAAAAAAGGAATCGATGGACGTCATAAGGGATGAGGCGTCGTCCCTAAAAGAGTATTACAGGCGCTTGATGAAGGCGGTCTCGCTATGAAGCGGGCGATCCATCCCATAAAGGCAGATATGATGCGTTTGCACAGGATATTTCCGGCGAAGTTTGGTCTTGCGCTTATGTTGGCGTTCGGCCTTCTCTTCGGCATCTTTCTAAAAAACGGAACAGCGTTGCTCGCCTTTGGCTATGGCGTTTGTGGGGAGGATATTGGTTTCCTCTGGAATGCAATCGATCCTTCTGCGCCTGATGAGTCCCTTGCGCGCAGCGCTTTTGCCGGTACATCCCTGTTCGTTCCACTCATCGTTTGTTTGGTGCTTTTACAGGAGCATGGCTATAAAGAGGGGCACCGAATTTCTTCGGCAAGAGGTCTCAACCGCTTTTATGGGGCTCTAGCCCATGCATTTTCGTCTGCTTTAATAATTGGCGCAGCGTATAGCGCGCTTTGCCTTCTTCTTTTTGCAATAGCCATAATACGTGGTGGGCAAAGCTGTGCGCACGACATACTGGCTGCATTTTTGCCTGCGATGATAATCAACGCCGTATTGGTGATATCAGTTGCGTTGGAGACGGTGACCATCTATCGGATTACAAGCAGCGCTGTATTGAGCGGGGCTGTGGTAATAATCGGATTTGTCATGAGCTTGACGCTCTACGGAACTTACCTTCAGACGCCCATACCGTCCTTGCGATGGATTTTCTTTCTTCCGGGGCCGTACCTTGGAGTCGGATGTGCCCTTGGGTATAGCGATATGGGGCAGCTGACGCTTCTGGGGTATGGCGTGGCAGCCAGCTGTCTATCGGTATTGATTTACGCTCTCGTGAGCTTTTGCGCTGGGGGTGTGCTCAATGGCTCGTCAGATTAAAAGACTTCTCCAGTCAGAATTGAAGCATGTGAGCAAATGGGTGTACGCCTTAATCCTGGTAATTTATGCGTGCATGGTGGTATTGCAGCTTAATTCTTTCCCGATGTGGTTCTGTAGCCTCCGTGAGAACAGCTTCTTGGGCTTTTTCCCAGACCCGACGCTTCGGCTATCGGCGGAGGATGTCGTTCTATTTGGTAATGCAGAGGTTTTTCGCGGTCTGCTGTTCAACGTAGCCCCGTTGGCTCATGCATTGTTCTTTCCGTTCATCGCGGCTTGCATTGCGCCGCGCTTTGTCAGTTCGGGCTTTGTCGAGGAACCGTGGGGGTTGTCGGAGGCTCGGGGAGGGAAGCGTGTGTGCGCTATCGTTGCGCGAGCGATGCTGTCTTCTTTCGCCCTTTTGGGCGCGTTTATCCTGACGAGTGTCGTTTTGTACTGTCTTAACTGCGCGATCGTTTTGGATGCTCAGCAGTATTTCAACCTGCATGTATTTTGCTATCGACTTGTTCTTGCTGCCGCCGCCTGCCTTGCATACGTGGTTTCTTGCGTAATCGTTGTTTCCTATTTTGGGTCCGGCTTCGGTCCGATTGGCATGCTGTTGCTTGTCAACGTTGTAGCGATCTACATACAGATCGGGGCCAATTCCATGCTTCCGCTTCCAGCCTCGATGCTCATGTGGATTTGCGGCGTGACTCCGTTGGGGGACGGTCAATGCGTTTCGATTTTAATTGACTGCCTAATAAACGTAGCAAGCGTTTTTGCCATCTGCTTTACGGTCGACCGATTGTGGTCGAGATTTCTTTGATTGTTTGTGAGGGATAAACATACCGAGCGTATCAAATACAGGGGGGGGCGGGCACCGTGGCTGGTGTCCGCCCCCCCCTGGCTTAGGAGGCTTTAACTTGTGTAGCTTGCGAGCTAACGGGCCTGCTTAACCTTTGCCGCCGCCTCGACAAACGACTTCCACAGGTTAAAGTCGGTCTCGAGCGTCTTCCACGTGTACTCGGGATGCCATTGCACGCCCAAGCAGAATGGCTGGCCTTCGACCTCGATGCACTCGGGAACGCCGTCGGTTGCCTTGGCGACCAAACGCGTGCTCTTACCCAGACGATCGACGCAGCAGTGATGTGCCGAGTTGGTCTGGATCAGCCTGTGTCCGCCAACCGCGCGGTCGAGCAGCGAGCCCGGCACGACCTCGACGGGATGCACGGGGTCGTTGAGCACGTGGGTATGGCGCCACTGCGTGCGGCCCTCGCGAGCGCCCAGGCTCGGCACGTCCATGCACAAGGTGCCGCCAGTGGCGACGTTGAGCAACTGCGTGCCACGGCAGGTGGTAAAGAGCGGCTTTTTGGCGCGGAGCACCTCGCCGACCAGCTTAAACTCAAAGCTATCGCGGATCTCGCAGCAGAGGGTGGGGTCGTAGGGTCGATCATCGTCCCAGCGTTTGGGGTTGACATCCGGGCCGCCGGGAATAGCGATACCGTCGGCGATATCGACGTAATGGCGGATGACCTCAATGTCCTCGGTGATGGACATCTGCAGCGGCAGGCCGCCGGCGGCAAGGATGGCATCGACAAAGACACTTGCGATTTCCTCGTTGGGGGAGAGCGTCTCGCTTAAAAACGGCTTCGCCTCTTCCCAACGCGGCGCGACGAGGATGAGCGGGCGGTCGGCGGGATCGACGTCGACGTGCGGGGTGTATAACGATGAAGTGCGAGTTCCGATCATAGGTGTTGCTTTCGAGTTTGGATGGTCATGGCGAGCGGATATGGCAATTGGGCTAGTGGCCCTTGATGGAGTTGAGGAAGTCTTGGGCGCGCTTGGTCTGGGGATGGTCGAAGAACTCGTCGGGCGTGCCGGTTTCCACGATCTGGCCGTCGGCCATAAACACGACGCGGTCGGCAACGCGGCGGGCGAAGTTCATCTCGTGCGTAATGACGATCATCGTCATGCCCTGCTGGGCCAGGCGGACCATGACCTCGAGCACCTCGTTGATCATCTCGGGGTCAAGGGCACTCGTGGGCTCGTCGAAGAGCATGGCCTTGGGCTGCATGGCGAGCGAGCGGGCAATGGCCACGCGCTGCTGCTGGCCGCCCGAGAGCTGTGCGGGCACCTTATCGGCCTGCTCGGCAACGCCCACGCGGCTCAGCAGGTCCATGGCGCGCTCGCGGGCCTCCTCCTTGGACACGCCCAGCACGTCGACCGGCCCCAGCGTGACGTTCTGCAGCACCGTCATATGCGCGAACAGGTTGAACTGCTGAAACACCATGCCCAGCTCGGCGCGCATGCGGGCAAGATCCTTGCCTTCCTGCGGCAGAGGCTCGCCCTCGATGAGGATCTCGCCCGAGTCGATGGTTTCCAGGCGGTTGATGGTTCGGCACATGGTCGACTTGCCCGAGCCCGAGGGGCCGATCACGACGACGACTTCGCCGCGGTCGACCGAGAGATTGATGTCGTTGAGGACGTGCAGATCGCCGTAGTGCTTATCGACGTGCTTGAGCTCGATAAGCGGCTGGTTGCCAGAAGTAGAAGTGCTCTGTGCCATGGTGCTCGGCTCCTTATGACTGGAAATGGTAAAGCGTTAGCGGATGATGGTCGCGCCGGTCTTGTGCGAAACGTAGACAGCGGCCTTGTTAATCGCGACGTTGATGAGGATGTAGATGACCGCGATTACCAGGTAGACCGACACAAGGGCGTCGTAGTTGGTAATGAGCACGCGGGCATTTTGCATGAGGTCGGGGTAGCTCACCACATAGGCGACGGTGGTGTCTTTGACTACGACCACAAGCTGCGAAATCAACGACGGAATGATAAACCGAATAGCCTGCGGCAACACGATTTTAAAGGTGATTTTAGCCTTGGAGAGACCGAGCGCCTGGGCGGCTTCGACCTGACCGCGCGGCACGGCGTTGACGCCGGCGCGAAAGATCTCGGCCAGTACGCCGGCGGCAGCGAGCGCGACGGGAAGCGTGAGCATCCAAAACGACGGCAGCGCGATCTTGTACTGGGGCAGCACCAAGAAGAAGAAGTAAATGAACAGCAGGCTCGGCACGCCGCGGAAAAAGTCGGTGAGCACGCGGCAGACCAGCTGCAGCGGCTTAATGTCGCTGGTGCGGCCGAGCATAAGGGCTAAGCCCAGCACCAGCGCGATGGCGCCAGCGGTGAGTGCGACTTTAACGGTGCCCTCAAAGCCGGCAAGCAAGAACTTCCAGGTGGTGAGGTGCGTAAAGAAATACCAATAGTGGACCGAAAGCTGGCCGGTCACATAGAAGCGCTGCAGCACCAGGGCGACGAGCGCGGCCACGGCGACGAGTGAGATGGCGGTGCCGATGCGAATCTTGGCGCGCATCTTGGGGCCGGGAGCCTCGTAGAGCGCATCGCGCATGGTGAGTGCAGGGGAGGAATGCTTGCTCATCGGAGGATCCTCACCTTCTTATCGATATAGTTGCCAATGTGGCTCACCACAAAGGCCGTACCCAGGTAGCCGAGTGCCGAGATAAAGAACGCGGCGACGCCGCCAAGTGAGCGCGTGTTGATATAGCTCACCACGCCGGTAAGCTCTTGCGGCTTAAGCGGCACCTGGCTGCCCAAGGCGGTAGTGAGCATGACGGCGATAAAGAGGTTGGTCATGGGCAGCACGCTCGAGCGCAGCGCCTGCGGAATCACGATCTTGGCGAGGATACGGCTGAAGCTCATGCCGAGCGAGCGGGCGGCTTCCACCTGACCGACGCCGACGGTGTTGATGCCGCTCATAAAGTTCTCGGAGCCAAAGGCCGAGCCCAAAAGGACCGTGGCGACGATAACGCAGGTGCGGTAGGGCAGGACGACCTTGAGCGGCGGCAGCGCATAGACGACGATGATGAGCAGTGCGATGCCGGGGATGTTACGGAAGACCTGAACATATAGGTCGCCAAAGACGCGCAGCGGCTTGAGCGGCGACACGCGCATCACGGTGACGGCGACGGCCAGCACCATGGCGATGGCAAACGACTCAAGCGTCATGCCCCAGGTTGCTAGCAGCGCGTCGATATAGTTCTGGCCATAGAGCGACCAGAGCTCGGAGAGACTCATGCGGACCTCCTGCCGATAAGGAAAGGGGCTCCCGTGTGTACGGAAGCCCCGACAACTCAGTGTGGAAACAGTTTATCGCAATAAAGCGCATCGTGCGTTTCCGTATGGTTTCGTAGCGGCTCTTGCCCAGCTTTTGAGCTTAGGCGCCAACCTCGGGCAGCTCGGGAACATTGGTGTCGCCCGTGCGGTCGCCGATGCAGATCTGCCATAGCTCGGTCCAGGTGCCGTCATCCTCGATCTTCTTAAGGAAGTCGTTGACAAAGGCGACACCGTCGGAATCGAGCGGCAGGCCGATGCCGTAGGGCTCCTTGCTGCCGAAGGGCTTGCCGGCGATCTTGTACTTGCCGGGCTCGCGAACCAGGGCGCTCTGCTGCATGTTGTTATCGATGACGTAGGCATCAACGCGACCCTGCTGGAGTGCCTGGCGGGCCTCCTCGTCGGTCTTGAACTCCTGCTGGCTGGCCTTGGGGGCGAACTCCTCCAGGATGGCGGGGCCGTTGGAGCCGGACTGGACGGCGACGTTCTTGTCGGCCAGGTCGTCGACGCCCTTGATGTCGTCGTTATCGGCGAGCACCAGGATGGCCTGCTGGGTGTAGTAGTAGGGGCCGGCAAAGGAGACGAGCTTCTTGCGCTCGTCAGTGATGGTGTAGGTGGCAAAGACGGCGTCGACCTGGCCGTTCTGCAGAACGGACTCGCGCGTGTCCGAGGTCACCTGGGTGATCTCGACCTTGTTCTCGCCCAGAATGTAGTTGGACAGGAGCTGTGCGATACCGGCATCGAAGCCGCGGGTCTTGCCGTCCTTCTCGTTGAGGAGGGAGAAGAGCGTGGAAGTCTGAACGCTACCGATCTTAAAGACGCCGGCGTCCTTAACGGCCGTGGCCCAGGTGCTGGCGGCGATGGCATCGTCATCGGCCTTGGGGCCGTTGTCGACGAGCTTGTCGAATGCCTTAGCGTCGAGCGTGGTGGAAGCCTCGGTATCCTCGGAGCTCTTGGAGGAACCGGCGGCGGAACCCTTGTCGGCCTCGGCGCTGGTGTCGGAGCAGCCGGCAAGACCAAGGCCGGCGACGGTTGCGAAGGTGGCGGCAACGAAGCCGCGGCGGTCGAGAACGACCTGCTGGGAGAGGTTCTTGCTCATGGTAGAACACCTTTCTCAATAAAATCCCTAGCGGTTGAGTAGAGTTATACCCTATCGCGCTCAAATGGGTCAACACGAAATAACTCAGAAACATACTTACCTTATGGGTTATTCCGCCTACCAAAAAGGGACAGGTTTATTTTGGCAGGTTTTATCTGGGCAAACGTCGATTATTGCAGCTGAGATAGCGCTTTGCAGACGGCATGATCGCTCGCAGCGGTCGCTATAATGGCGGCAGCGCGACGCATATATAAGTAAGGAGATCGCTTATGAACGGTTATTCGTTTTTCGCACCGACCATGATTTAAAACCACCACATAGGGGACAGGCACCTTTGTGGTGGTTCTGGCCGATGCAGCGGCATGCCTTACTGTTTTGTCTCGATCTGTAACATCTGCGGCCGTTTTTGCCGAGTAACTGTTACAGATTGAGATTTTCTCTTCAGGGGGATTCGAATGTCTCGATCTGTAACATCTGGACGGACAAAAGGTCTCTATCTGTTACAGATTGAGACAAAGGTCAGGGATTAAGACGTTTTGTCTCGATCTGTAACAGTTAGACGGGAATTCGGGCCCTAGATGTTACAGATTGAGATAATCGCGTCGCGAAAATAAAAACCTCCGCAGGGATGCTTCCCTTGCGGAGGTTTTTTACTCGTTGAGCAGTCTTGCGGCTTCGGCGGCCATGTTCTCAACCGTCATGCCGTTCTGCGCAAGCAGTTCGTTGGGGTCGTAGCGATCGGGGAAGCCCTTGGCGATGCCGAAGGTGCGCGTGCGCAACGGCGTGCATGCCAGATAGCATGCCACGCGCTCGCCCCAGCCGCCGTCCAAGATGCCGTCCTCGAGGGTGACGACAACGCGATGCTCGGCGGCAAGGCTGTCGAGGAACTCACGGTCAAGCTCGGTTGCAAAGCGCGGGTTGACGAGCGTGGCCTCGATACCGTACTCGGCAGCCAGGTGGTTTGCCACGCGCTCGCCCAGCTCAAAGAAATCGCCGAGCGCGAGCACAGCAACGTCGCGACCCTGGCGCACCACGTTGTAGCGAACGGTGCTGTAGTCGGCGTCTTCGGCGGGCGCCAGATCGGGACGGCTTACCAGGCCAATACCAGGCACACGAATCGCCACGGGATGCTCGCGGTGGTCGAGCGACCAGCTCAGCATGGACAGGTATTCTTCCATGCAGGAAGGCGCCAAATAGTGCATGTTGGGAAGACCGCCCAGCATGGAAATATCAAAGAACGAAAGATGCGTCTCGGATGTGGTGCCAAAGATCGACGCGCCAAATACCAGGATGGTCGCCGGGGCGTCGTTGAGGCACAGGTCGTGCCACAGCTCGTCGTAGGCACGCTGCAAAAACGTGCCGTACACGCCAAAGACCGGCTTGGCGCCCGAGCGCGCAAGCGCGGTGGCGAAGGTCACGGCGTGCTCCTCGGCAATGCCCACATCGACGAACTGTTTGCCGGCGGCAGCGCGAAGCTCGGGTGTAAAGCCCATGATGTAGGGCGTGGCGGCCGTGATACCCACGACCTGCGGATCGCGCTCGATGGCGGCGTTGAGCGCCTCGCCCGTAATGTCGGCA
This sequence comes from uncultured Collinsella sp., assembly GCA_900544895.1. Lineage (GTDB taxonomy): Bacteria > Actinomycetota > Coriobacteriia > Coriobacteriales > Coriobacteriaceae > Collinsella. Next base: position 122,739 of record UQWZ01000003.1, on the reverse strand, counting down.
TAGGTGCGCGGCGCAGGCTCGCTCGGATGGCCCGGGCAGAGCTTGCGCCCGGTCGCCATGTCAAACGGGCCCACGTGGTGCCAGCGCTCGGGGTCGTTCTGGGCTGGTTCAAAGCCCTTGCCCTTGGCGGTGGAGACGTGCAGCACGATGGGGTGATCGATATCGCGCAGTTCCTGCAGCGCGTCGACGAGGGCTAACACATCGTTACCGGCGTCCAGATAGCGGTAGTCGAGTCCCATCGCGCGGAAAACGTTGCGCTCACAGGTGCCGTTGCTGGCGCGCAGCTCGGCCAGATTGCGATACAGGCCACCGTGGTTTTCGGCGATGGACTGGTCGTTATCGTTGACGATGATGATCAGGTTGCTGTCGAGATCGGCGGCATTGTTGAAGCCCTCAAACGCCAGGCCGCCCGAAAGCGAGCCGTCGCCAATGATGGTGATGACGTTGTACGCGTCACCCGCCAGGTCGCGAGCGTGCGCCAGGCCGCAGCCCAGGCTTACCGACGTGGAGGTGTGGCCCATGGCGAACAGGTCGTGCTCGGACTCGTCGGGATTGGCAAAGCCAGAAGCCTCACCATAACGCTCCGGATCGATATAAGTGTACGCACGCCCGGTCAGCGCCTTGTGGGCGTAGGTCTGGTGCGACACGTCAAAGACAATTTTGTCGGTGGGGGAGTTAAACACGCGATGAAGCGCAACCGTAAGCTCAACGACGCCCAGGTTGGGGGCAACGTGCCCGCCGACGGCGGCGGAGCTTTCGAGGATTGCCTGACGGATCTCGCCGCAGAGCAGCGGAAGCTCGGTGCGGTCGAGAGCCTTGACGTCCTCGGGCGTTGTCGTTTGCGTAAGCAGCATCGTTGTGGGTTACTCCATGCGAATCGTGCGCCGGCACTCCCTCGGCCGGCACAATTGCACAAGACAGTCTCGCACATTTTGGCGTTTGATATGTGACGGCGGCGCGGTAATTCGCCAACTGGTGGGGCAAAACGTTTTGTCCGATGCCATACTAATGTGTTCCATGATGTTTTTATCGATTGTGCACAGGCCGTAGCTTGTCGCCGTGAGTCGCTGGAAGGAGACAGCATGTCTGATGTCGTTCGTGCCGAGAAAATCGCGTGCGAAGTAGACCATGCTGCCCGCCAGCTGGCCCAAGCGGGCCGCTTGGGCCTGACGCGCGAGTTTATCCAGCATGGCGATGTGACGGTGTATACGCATGTGACCTCGGTGGCGCGGGCGAGCCTGTCCTTTGCCGAGCGCCTGGGCCGCGTCGGTGTCTCGGTCGACCGCGCCTCGTTGCTGCGCGGGGCCCTGCTGCACGATTACTTTCTCTATGACTGGCACGATCCCGACCCAAGCCATCGGCTGCATGGCTTTCGCCACCCGTTTTTTGCCCTGGCACGTGCGGAGGAAGATTTTGAGCTGACGCCGCGCGAGCGGAATATCATCGTGCGCCATATGTTTCCGCTGGTACCGGTGCCGCCGACGTGTCGTGAGGCATGGATTGTGTGCCTGGCGGATAAATGGTGTGCTCTGCGCGAGACGGTCGCCGGTCGTCTGCGGCGCAAAGACGAGACGGTCGATAGCGTGAGTAGCGAATCGAGCGAAAAGAGGAGAGGGTAGACGGTGGAAACCGCGATCGACATGGCGTTTAGCGGCGCGACGCTTGCCGCCTGCCCGCTCTCGGCACTGGTGCTCTCGTTTGCCTTCTACGGGTTTTGCGGCTGGGCGTGGGAGTCGACGGTTTGCGCCATGCTCAATCACGGACGATTCGCCAACAGTGGCTTTTTGCTGGGGCCGTGTTGCCCTATCTATGGTGTGGGCGGCATAGCCTGCTGGCTTTTGCTGCGCGGGATTCCGGATGCCTCGAGCCAGTTTGTTGCCGCGGCGCTCGTATGCAGCGTGATTGAGTACAGCGTCGGCGCGCTGTTGGAAAAAACAACGGGCGCTCGCTTTTGGGACTATTCGCACCTGCCGTTTAACCTGCACGGACGCATCTGTCTGTACTGGGCATGCGCGTTTGGCTTGGGTGCGCTGTGCATTTGTCGTTTAGTGGAGCCGACATTGCTGGGGCTGCTTGGCCATCTGCCGGTGCTGATTGTGCGGCTGTCCGCCTCTATCGTCGCGGTCGCGATGATGGTCGACGCGGCGTGCTCGTTGGCGAGCTGGCGCCGCCTGTCCGACCAGCTGGAGCGCGTGCGCGCCGACCTTGCCGACCGCATCAATGAGTCGCTTGCCGATGCCTCCGACTCCATGCTCGAACACATTCCCGAATCGACGATTGACTCGGTGGCGCAGACGCACATCCGTAGCCGTGCCGTTAACGCGTGGCTGGCCGAGCTGGGTGACGCCGCGCTCGATGCCCTGCGCGAGAAGGCTTCGATGCCGACGTTTATTTCGGATGGTGCTCGCGGCCTGGCGCTTGCTGCCCGCCGCGTGGCCGATGCCGCGCCGAGCATGCCGCGTCCGTCGCTCAGTCGTCGCCTTGCCGGCAAGCGCATGAGCCGTCCGGTGCCGAGCGTGTCGCTCAGCCGCCGCGACCTACGCTTCTTCAACGCCTTCCCGCGTCTGCGCATCAATCGCTACGAGGGCGTCATCCGAGCTACCGACCTCCGCGACCGAGCCCGCGAGCTGTTCCGGCGCTAGCCGGGACGGGCGCGCTCACGGCTCCCTTGCCCTCGCATTTCCCGTTCGTTTCGCGCCCGTTGCCGCGCCGTTTCCAAGATTGCGGCACCGTTTCCATTCGACAACGCAGCGTTTAACAACGCTGTATCTGGTCTACACCAGTTGCCCCTCGGCCGCACTATGGGCGCCGACAACGTTCATGCGACCAAGGGGGAGCGAATGTACGATACGGGATCGACAACGTTTATGCTCATCTGCACCATGCTCGTGTTTTTAATGACACCGGGCCTGGCGTTTTTCTATGGAGGCCTGTCCAGGCGCAAAAATGTCATCAACACCATGCTTATGTGCTTTGGCGCCATTGGCCTAGTTGGTGTGCTGTGGATTGTTGCCGGCTGGTCGCTGGCCTACGGCGGCGACGGCTCCAGTCCGTTTATTGGAGGCCTTGACCAGCTGCTGTGCCTGCCGGTGCTCAACCAGGTGCTGCAGGCGGCCGAGGGCAATGCTGCGGACGGTGCCGTCTACCCTCAGATCATCAACATCGCCTTCCAGATGGCGTTTGCCATGATCACCGCCGCTATCGTTACGGGCAGCCTGGCAGGCCGCGTTAAGTTTGGTGCCATGACGGCCTTCCTGGGCATTTGGCTGCTTGTGGTCTATGCGCCGCTCGCCCACATGGTTTGGGGCGGCGATGGCTCCTTTATCGGCGACATCATCGGCGCGCTCGACTTTGCCGGTGGCGACGTGGTGCACATTTCGTCCGGTCTTACCGGCCTGGTCCTCTGCTTAATGCTCGGCCGTCGTCGCGGCTTTGGCATGGTGAGCTACCGTCCGCATAACGTACCGTTTGTGGCGCTGGGCGCCGGCCTACTTTGGTTTGGCTGGTTTGGCTTTAACGGCGGCAGCGAGTTTAAGGCCGACGCCGTGGCGGCACTCGCCATCCTCAACACCGTGACGGCCAGCGCGGCGGGCATGGTCTCGTGGCTTGCCATCGAGCGCGTGCATACCGGTCGCCCCACGTTGGTGGGCGCCAGCACCGGTCTGGTTGCGGGCCTTGTGGTGGTCACGCCGGGCGCGGGCTTTGTCGAGCCGTGGGCAGCGCTGACCATGGGCTTGATCGTTTCTCCCGTCTGCTACCTGGCCATCAGCCATCTTAAGACCAAGTTTGGCTACGACGATGCGCTTGACGCGTTTGGCTGCCACGGCATCGGCGGCATCTTGGGCGGCGTGCTCACGGGCCTGTTCTGCGTGCCGGAGCTTTCGTGGACCGGTAAGGGCGGCCTGTTCTACACGGGCGACGTGTCGCTGCTCATCTCGCAGGTCCTGGGTATTGTGGTGACGGTCGTCATCGTGATGGTGCTCGACTTGGCAATCGCCGCGGTGGTCAAGGCGCTGTTCCACGGCAGCCTGCGCGTGGACGAGGCAGACGAGGCGCTGGGCCTGGATGCGAGTCAGCACGGCGAGAGCGCATATCCATCGTTTGGCGGCTTGGATTAACAAGGGGAGTGATTTGGTATGAAGAAAATTACGGCTATCGTGCGCCAGGAAAAGCTTGAGGTTCTTAAAGACGCGCTGTTTGCTGCTGATGTTCGCGGCATGACTATCAACCAGGTGCAGGGCTGCGGCGCACAGCATGGCTGGAAGGAATACGTGCGCGGCAACGAACTGCTCGTCAATACCATCCCCAAGGTGCAGTTCACCCTCATCTGCGCTGATGAGCACGTTGACGGAATTGTCGACATCATCTGCAATGCCGCCCGCACCGGTGCCGTTGGAGACGGCAAGATTTGGGTCGAGCCGGTCGAAGAAGTCATCCGCATTCGCACCGGCGAACACGGCCCGGCCGCGGTGTAGAATCGACCGTCTGCCATCCGCAACGTTAAAATGCTGCAATGAGGCACAAGGCTTGCGTTGCGGATGGGCGGATTATGGGTCGCAATAAATATCCCGAGGAGACGGTCGCGAAGATTCTCGACGCGGCACTGGAGCTATTCTGCGCACAGGGTTATGAGGGGACGAGTATTCAAGATATCGTTGACCGTCTCGACGGCATGACCAAGGGCGCTGTCTATCATCACTTCAAGAGCAAAGAAGAGATTTTCAACGCCGCGTTTGATCGGGCGATGACTCCGATTGTTGAGCACCGCCGCTCGATGCTTGGCGTCGGTAATATGACCGGAGCCCAAAAGCTCAAGCGACTGTACGCTCCCGAGTCCGTTGTTCCACAAATTGAGCTATGGGCACGTATGCGTCCTGCAGCAGATCCGGTAAAAAGCTCGCGCCTACTGGCGATGCAGTACCAGGGCTCATTTGACGAGTCGGCCGATGGCTGTCTCTTGCCAGTGATCGAGGAGGGCATCGCCGACGGCTCCATTGCGTGCGAATGCCCGCGCGAAGCGGCGGAGGCCGTATCGTTGTTGGCGAATCTTTGGCTGCTGCCATTGTTCCGTCCGCTCGAGCCCAAGGAGCGAATGCTCGCTCGCGCACAATGTTTGGCGCAGATGGCTGCCGCGGTGGGGCTCGATTTGGGTAATGAAGTGCTTCAGACAACGGCGCAGATTTGGGGCGTATGGGACCGCGCCGGGTGGTAATATAGATACCAACGGTATGTAATTGATTTGTGAGGGTAGCCACGGCTGCCCTTTTCAAGTCATTAAATACATACTAGTGGTATGTATAGGGGGTGGGCTTATGGCTGGGCTGAGAGACGTCGGTGTCTCGTTGAAATCAAAAACAGTGCGGTCAATCAGGCTCGCGGAACTTCTGGTTGCGCAGCTGTGCACGTATTCGATGCTGTCGGCGCTGTGCTTTGCGTATCCACTTTACTTGTTCGATCGCAGTGGATCGTCAACGTTATATGGCGTCGTCGCGGCGATAGCGTTCATACCCGGCGTACTTGCAACTCCGGTTGGCGGAATCTTGGCGGATAGGGGAAGACATCGCGAGGTCCTCGTGTCCCTCGGCATTGCTCTGATGACTGCATCACTGCTGTCTATCCCCATGAAGCACTCATTGCCTCTTGCGGTCGTCGTAGTAGCGATACTTTGTGTTCAATATGGTTCTCAATCGCTGCTGAAGCCAATGCTCCAAATTGAGACGGTGCGCATGGCGGGTGAAGAGAAGGTTGAGCGGGCCACTGCATTGGTTTCGCAGATGACCATGGTGAGCAATATCTTGGGCCCTGTGGTCGGGACGGCAGTCTATGGGTACTTTGGCATCGATGCTCTTTGCGCAACCGCGTCGGTGGCGTTTGCGATTTCAGCTCTCTTGTTTGGGGTCGCAATCAAACAAAATGCCTCATCTGAAACGATGGGAGACGGCGCGACTCGTACGACATACCGAAACGATTTTTGGGAGTCGATTCGGTATCTGTTGCAAAATGCATCATTGGTCGCTGTGATTTTGCTTGCGGCCGTTTTGAACCTTGCGTTGGTTGGGCTAACGATTGGCGCTCCCATTATTGTTACAAAGCATCTCGGCATGCAATCGTCCTGCGTTGGGATAGTTGAGGTTGCTCTGGGCTTGGGTGGTCTTACTGGCAGTGGCTTGGTCAGCATTTGGCCGCATCGCTTTTCTCTCAATGGCATATGTCGATATGTTGCGAGGATCTGTTTTGGAGTCGTACCGATTATCGTTACGCTACTGTTCGGCGCAGATGTATGCGTGTTCACCGTGTTTGCGGTTGGTTCGGCATGGATCATGGTGTGGGCAAGCATTGCGTCGGTTGAAATCATCGCGTTTGTTCAGCGGGTAGCGCCGGCTGAGCTCTGCGGAAAAGTGCTTTCGGTCGTTTACATGGTCCTTTCCTGCGCAACACCTATCGGCCAATTGACGTACGGGGTTGCATATGATCGATGGACACCGGCGATTGTATTCGCAGGCATGCTGGCGGTGCTGACGTTGACGACGGCTCTGTTTTATCGGCTGAAAAATCGCTTGCGGCGATTGTCTTAACGTGCTGGGGCACCGTGAATTTGCGGAGGCAGTGGCCCGCCGCGCCGGGACGGCATTGTTTGGGCATGCCTCTCCTTCGTCTACAATATCGTGCAGACGAAGGAGAGGCACGCCCATGATCAAGATGTTCGCGAGTGACTTAGACGGAACGCTGCTGAACGCCCTGCACGAGGCGGATGGGACCATCCGCCGTGCCATTCGCGAGCTGACCGAGGCCGGCCTGCATGTGGTTCCCGCGACCGGACGCTCGACGCTGCCGATCGGCGAGCATGGCTTTACGGGGCTGGCGCTCGATGCCTGCTGCTCTAACGGCTCCATCGTGCGCGACAGTCATGGCGAGGTGCTCAAGACCTGGACCATCGATCCGCAGATCACCGAGGAGCTGCTCAAGGAGTTTCCGGATATCTGTTTTGACTGCTCCACGCCCGACGGCATGTTTTCGAGCGGATCGTTCGAGATGCACCAGGCGGGCTTTAAAAAAGACAGCCCTATCAAGCGCATCGTGATGCGCGGCATGCGTGCGCGTGGCGGGTACCACGAGGAACAGTACTTCGACCAGTCGATCGGTGACATCCTGCGCCACGATGTGTGCAAGATCAACTGTCGCGTGACCTCGCCCGAGCTGGAGTGCGACCTTAAGGCGTATCTGGCCGAGCGCTCGGACCGCGTGGTCAACGCGCCGTTCGATCCGGTGATGTTCGAAATTACGGACGTGGCGTGCAACAAGGGCGAGAGCGTGGCATGGCTGGCGGGCTACTACGGTATTGCCGAGGACGAGGTCGCGGTCTACGGCGACGGCGGCAACGATATCGCCATGCTCAAACGCTTCCGCCACAGCTACGCGACCAAAAACGCTAGCGATGCAGCTAAGGCCGCCGCGAGCGCAACTATCGGCAGTTGCATGGTCCACGCCGTCCCCAAACACATGCTCGCCACCATGCGCAAGCAAAACTCCCGCACCGTCATCGAATAATGTGACAAAGAGACTGCCCCCTCGTCACATTCCAAATATTGCCTTTACGTGTTGATACACACGGTGTGCAATAATACTCGCACTGTGCAATAGCGCACAGGCTGAGTAACAAGGAGGACGCTTGTCCCAGCTCGAGAAATGCGATCGCCGGTCCCTTCGCTCGCAGCGTGCCCTTCGCCAGGCACTTGCCAGCGAGCTTGCCGAAAGCGGCGACCTTTCGCGCATTAATGTCGCGTCGCTCACCGAGCGCGCTGGCCTTACGCGTCGCACGTTCTATTCGCACTACCGCGATATCCCCGACTTTATCAATCAAATCGAGGACGGCTTGCTGGCCGAGATCCGTGAGCGCATTGAGTTCATCACCGCAGCTCAGCTGCCTGATCTCTATCACAATATCGACGAGCTCGAGCCGGCGCCCGGTTCGGTTGAGCTGCTGCGTTATCTTGCGGCCAACCGCGACTTAATCGGTGCGCTGCTGGGTCCGGGCGGCGACCAGGCCTTCATTAAAAGGATTATCGACACCGCGCGTGAGGCTGTGGTGCCGCGTGCGCAGACGGGTATTTTGGGCCTGGCGCTGGGTACGTTCTTTGACTACTACGTCACCTACGTCGTGAGTGCCGAGGTCGGCATGATTCAGCGCTGGTTTGAGCGTGGGCTCACCGAATCGCCCGAGGCCATGGCGCGCATTATGACGGTGCTCGCTTTTGTGCGTCCCGGCGACCTGTATGGCCAACCCATTGATATCAACGTGCCGGAATACGGCATGAAGCTATTGAACTTGCAGCTCGAGGACGCGGCCGACACCGCCGCAACCGTCGAGTCCAACAACTAAGAGGAGAGACAGATGAGCAAACTCGTCGAGGGCATCAAGGATCGTATGGTTGCTGCCGCACGCGAGGCCGCGCCCGCCGTGGTGAACGCCGCGCAGAAGGCCGCGACCGCGGCAGCCGAGAAAGTTGTCGAGGCAGTTGCCGATGCCAAGAACGCGGCAGGGGAGACGTCCATCGCTAGCGAGCCCGCCACCGCCGCTGAGCCCGTAGCCGCCGCCCACGCCCCCGAAGGCGCGATCTTCAACCCCGAGGCCGCCCGCGGCAACCTGCACCTGGGCATCGACGTAGGCTCCACCACCGTTAAGCTCGCCGTGCTCAACGACGACAACCAGATCGTCTACGCCAAGTACCAGCGTCACCACACCGACGTCCGCGCTTGCGCCCGCGACCTGTTCGAGGGTGCTGCGACCGTGCTGCCGACGGCCCAGATGACCTGCGCCATTACCGGCTCGGGCGGCCTGCTGCTGTCCCAGTGGCTCGACCTGGAGTTTGTCCAGGAGGTCATCGCCAGCAAGCGTGCCGTCGAGACCCTCATTCCGGCCACCGATGTCGCCATCGAGCTGGGCGGCGAGGACGCCAAGATCATCTACTTTGACAACGGCATCGAGCAGCGCATGAACGGCACCTGCGCCGGCGGTACGGGCGCGTTCATCGACCAGATGGCAACCCTGCTGCACACCGACGCGAGCGGCCTCAACGAGCTCGCGGCCAACGCCACCACCATCTATCCCATCGCTAGCCGTTGCGGCGTCTTTGCCAAGACCGATGTGCAGCCGCTCCTCAACGAGGGCGCCCGCCCCGAAGACGTGGCCGCCTCCATCTTCCAGGCCGTTGTGACCCAGACCATCTCGGGCCTGGCGTGCGGCCGTCCCATTCGCGGCAACGTCGCCTTCCTGGGCGGCCCGCTGCGGTATCTCTCCGAGCTGCGCCACCGCTTCTACCTCACGCTCGACCTGGACGAGGAGCACCGTATCGTGCCCCAAAACGCTCACCTGTTTGTGGCGAGCGGCGCCGCCATGGCGCACGAGTCCAACAAGCTCAGCACGTTCCCGCAGCTCATCGAAGCTATCGACAGCTTAGGCGACACGCAGGGTGCCGAGGTCGAGCGCCTGGATCCGCTCTTTGCCACCGACGAGGACTTTGCCGAGTTCAAGAATCGCCACGACCAAGAGGTCGTCCCCAAGGGCAAGCTCGACGGCTACACCGGCCGCGTGTTCATCGGCATCGACGCCGGCTCCACCACCATGAAGGCCGCGCTCGTGGGCGAGGACGGCCAGCTGTTGCACACCTGGTACGGCAACAACAACGGCGACATCCTGGGCACGGCCAAGGTCATCATGGCCGATTTCTACAATCACATCCCTGCCGGCTGCACCATCGGCCACGTGACCACCACGGGCTACGGCGAGGCGCTGCTCATCGAGGCCCTCAAGGCCGATTCCGGCGAGATCGAGACCGTCGCGCACCTGCGCGGCGCCAAGGCATTCCTGCCCGGTGTCGAGTTTATCCTGGACATCGGCGGCCAGGACATGAAGTGCCTGCGCGTGAAGGACGGCGTCATCGAGCACATTATGCTCAACGAGGCCTGCTCATCGGGCTGCGGTAGCTTTATCGAGAGCTTCGCCGTCTCTATGAACATGGACGTGCGCGCGTTCGCCGATGCCGCCATCCATGCCAAGGCCCCGGTCGACCTGGGCAGCCGCTGCACGGTCTTTATGAACTCGCGTGTTAAGCAGGCGCAAAAGGAAGGCGCCACGGTGGGCGACATCGCGGCCGGCCTGTCCTATTCCGTCATCAAGAATGCCCTGTTCAAGGTCATTAAGCTGCGCGACCCCAAGGAGATCGGCAGCCAGGTGATCGTCCAAGGCGGCACCTTTATGTCCGATGCCACGCTGCGCGCGTTTGAGCAGCTCACCGGCGTTCATGCCGTGCGTCCCGACATCGCCGGCTGCATGGGCGCCTACGGTGCGGCCTTGCTCGCCCGCGATCGCGCTGGTGCCGACGGCACCTCGACCATTCTTTCTGCCGAGGACATCGCACACCTCACCGTGACGCAAAAACACGTCCGCTGCGGCCGTTGCTCTAACAACTGCCAGCTCACCGTCAACGACTTTGGCGGCGGCAGGCGCTTCATTACCGGTAACCGCTGCGAGAAGGGTGCCGGCCACAAAAAGCAAAAGACCGAGGCGCCCAACCTCTTCAAAAAGAAGAACGATCTGCTCTTTAACCGCGAGGTGCTGAGCCCCGACGAGGCCCCGCGCGGCACCGTCGGCATCCCGCGCGCGCTCAACATGTACGAGAACTACCCCTTCTGGCACGCGTTCTTTACGCGCTTGGGCTTTAGCGTGCAGCTGTCTGACCAGTCGAGCAAAAAGACCTACCAGGCGGGCATCGAGTCCATGCCGTCCGAGAGCGTGTGCTATCCGGCCAAGATGAGCCACGGCCATGTGATGAACCTCATCGACCGCGATGTCGACTTCATTTGGATGCCGTGCGTGCGCTGGGAGCGCAAGGAGGATCCGACCGCCGGCAACTGTTACAACTGCCCCATCGTCATGAGCTACCCCACGGCGTTGGCACTCAACATCGACGAGATCCGCGAGCAGAACATCGAGTTCCTGTACCCGTTTGTGCCCTATCATGACAAGACCGAGCTCAAGCGCCGTCTGTACCAGGTGCTCGCCGTCGACCGTGTGGCCGATGCTGAGGCCGGTCGCGGACGCGTGCGCGGTCCCAAGATCACGCGCTCCGAGGTCGATGCCGCCGTCAACGCCGCCTTTGAGGCCGATGCGCGTTTCCACGAGGACATCCAGACCATGGGCGAGGAGGCTCTTAAGTGGGTCGAGGACCACGGCGGTCACGGCATCGTGCTCGCCGGTCGTCCCTACCATAACGACCCCGAGATCAACCACGCCCTGCCCGAGCTTATCTCGAGCTTTGGCTTTGCGGTCTTTACCGAGGATTCGCTCGCGCATCTGGTAAAGCCCGAGCGTCCGATTCGCGTCGTCGACCAGTGGATGTACCACAGTCGCCTGTACGCCGTCGCCCGTTTTGTGACGATGCGCAACGACCTGGACCTGATCCAGCTCAATTCCTTCGGCTGCGGCCTCGATGCCCTGACCACCGATCAGGTGCAGGAGATCCTGGAGGCCAGTGGCAAGATCTACACCGTGCTCAAGATCGACGAGGTGTCCAACCTGGGCGCCGCGCGCATTCGCATCCGCTCGCTCATGGCGGCACTCAAGGACCAGGAGGCCGAGCGCTTGGCCGAGGCCACGGCTGCGGGCAAGGTCTTTGAGCAGGGCGACGCTGCGCCGGTGGCGCCCTCCACGGATGCCCCCGCGTTCGCGAGCCGCAAGTACACGTTCGAGGCTCAGCGCGAGAGTGCTTCGACCGCATGGCCCAAGGTGCCCTTTACCGAGCAGATGCGCGACGAGGGCTATACCATCCTGTGCCCGCAGATGGCGCCGATCCACTTTGACCTGGTCAAAGAGGTGTTCCGCGGTGCCGGCTACAACTTGGAGCTGCTGCCCTCGACCGACCACGATGCCGTCGAGGCTGGCCTGCGCTATGTGAACAATGACATTTGCTACCCGTCGATTCTGGTGACGGGCCAGATTATGGAGGCCATCGAGAGCGGTCGGTACGACCTGTCCAAGACCGCCGTGGTCATCAGCCAGACCGGTGGCGGCTGCCGTGCCACCAACTACATCGCGCTCATCCGCAAGGCCCTGCGCGAGAGCGGCCACCCCGAGATCCCGGTGATCTCGCTTTCGGCCGTGGCGCTTGGCGAGGACAACCCCGGCTTCAAGCTGACGCCGGCGCTGCTTAAGCAGGCAGTCTACGCGGTGCTCTTTGGCGACGTGATGATGCAGATGCTCTACCGCTGCCGCCCGTACGAGGCCACGCCCGGTGCCGCCAACGCGCTCTATGAGGAGTACATGGCGCGCGCTCGCAAGCTGGCGCCCAAGTTCAACAGGCATAACTACACCAAGCTGTGCCGTGAGGCCATTCGCGCGTTCGACACCATGCCACTTGTGGGCGAGGGCACCAAGCCGCGTGTGGGCGTGGTCGGCGAGATCCTGGTCAAGTTCCACCCCACGGCCAACAACCACGTGGTCGATGTCATCGAGCGCGAGGGCTGCGAGGCCGTGGTGCCGGGCCTGCTCGACTTCTTCCTGTACTCCATGAGCAACGCCGAGCTGCAAAAGGACGAGCTGGGCAGCTCCGCTACGACACGTGCGGGCATGCAGGCGCTCATCAAGCTCGTGGACTGGATGCGTACGCCGGTTGAGGAGCTGCTCGAGAAGTCCCAGCGCTTTGAGGCGCCCGAGCGTATCGGCACCATGGCCGACAAGGCCCGCACGGTGCTATCGGTGTGCAATAACATGGGTGAGGGGTGGCTGCTCACAGCCGAGATGCTCGACCTGATCGACCACGGTGCGCCCAACATCATCTGCACGCAGCCCTTCGCGTGCCTGCCCAATCATGTGGTGGGCAAGGCCGTAATCAAGGAGCTGCGCCGTCAGCATCCCGAGAGCAACATTGTCGCGGTGGACTACGACCCCGGTGCGTCCGAGGTCAACCAGCTCAACCGTATTAAGCTCATGATCAGCGTGGCGAAGGAGAACATGCGCGCCGGTAAGGGCTTTAAGCTCGAGAAGGTGGCGCCGCTCGCGATGGACGAGGTCACCGGCCAGATGCGTGCTCATGACGGCTGTGTGAGCTGCGGGCCGGCCAGCGAGGAGGCCGTGGCATCGGTCGCCGAGCGCCTGGGACGCGGCATTAAGAAGTAACTGGCCTGCTATGGGCTAGATATGGGACAAACGGGTGGCAGCCGTACCGGTTACCACCCGTTTTTACTGGACATCTGTTGCGTAAACGGTCCAACTATCACCCCCTGCGAACTTAGATTTCGGAAGTATGCGGCAAAATTTGAATAGGCCGAGCACGCTGGATATGTCCAAGCTCTGTGCCTGCGGTTTTATTGGTGAAAAACCGGGGTGTGCTCGAGGGCTCCGGAATTTGCCGCATACTTCCGAAAACAACGTCTCGGTGGCACCAAAAATTGCCTCCAGAACCCTGAGATAATGAACATATGTAGCCGTTCGCCGCAAATTATCGTCCGTTCATGGAACCTATCTCCAACGAGTTGTAACCATATGGTTTGATGTTGGAAACATATGATTGCCGGCGGGCCGTAGGTGACGTTTGCGCTGATATCGGAGGTACCAAGTATGTTTCGTGCTCCGTTAAACAAGTATCGGGCTGGCTAACATGAGCCGCCGTTTTGTCTCGATAACCCTTGCAGTGGTCTGCCTGGCTGTGCTCCTGGGCGCTACAGGGCTGTTTGCTATAAGCCGAGAAACGTCCTATATGCAGGAATGCGTTTCCGAAGGCTTTGCCATTGATGGTTACTATCGGGATGACAAAACGAGTCGGGAAACCCTGGCTTTTCTTGAGGAGGACAACTGTCGATGGCAGCTGGTCGACCAAGACGGAATCTGCACAGACGGGCAGTTTAAGCGTACGGATGACCCCAACATCCTGTTATTAAAGAAGGAAAACGGTGAAGAATTCGGTACGGTCCACGTGGCGTATATTTCGCGTCGACGCGATCAGGGTTGGCTCTACCTATTTAGAGATACCAAGGTGACCCGCTTTAATCTGGTGAGCACTTATCCGGCGTTTATGGTGGAGTCCGGCGATGTCGATGTGGAAAGTTGATTTACGGCAATAAAGCAGCGAGCGGGGGCGCGGTCATGAACTACGCCCCCGCTTTTTGCTCGTATTCGTGCCGCGTCTGCGCCTCGTCTCGGCCTGCGCCCTGCGTTACCTCACATCAAACTCCACGCGATCGAGTTCGGGTACATTGAGGTCGATGAGCTTGCGGGCGACGCGGCGATCGTGTGCCCCAAGTGCCTCGCTCGTTGTCACATGGGCGACAATCTCGCGCTCGACGATGCCTTCCTCGTCCCCTTCGGTGGCCGAGGTCTCGACGGCGACGGTGTAATCCTTAAAGCCTGGCAGCACCGCCGCAAGCTCGCGCGTGGTTTCGGTGACGCCGTAGCCGTCCTGCACGCCGGCCTGCGCCGAGCCAATGGAACCCGCCGTCATAACAATGCAGGGGATGGCAAAGATCACCGTGCCCACAATAATGCGGCGGCGCACCTTGCGTGACAGCTCGTCGACCTCGGCATTTTCCTCGGCGGTCACAATGCCGTCGCCGTTGAGGTCGCGCTTGAGCGGCACACGCAATAGAAGTAGTACGGCTTCGGCAGCCAGTGCGATAAAGACCACGTTGATGCCAAACTCGTAGAGCGCCGAGAGGAAGAGCGGCCCGTTTGCGATGGCGATGCCGTAGCCCGCCGCGCACAGGGGCGGCATGAGCGCAGTCGCCACGGCCACGCCGGCGATGAGCGTCGCGGGCTCCTGATCGCGCGAGTTGCCCAGCCCGCCTGCAAAGCCGCCCGCGAGCGCGACGGCAAGGTCCCAGACGGTGGGTGTCGAGTTATCGATGATGGCAGCCGTGGTGGTGCCGAGCGGCGAGAGCTTAAAGTACAGCGTGGACGTGATCAGGCAAAAGGCCATCTGCAGCGCGAGACTGGCAATGGCCTCGACGGTAATCTCGCGGTCGAGCGTGGCGATGCCGTATGCCATGGCAAGGACCGAGCCCATGAGCGGGCAGATGAGCATGGCGCCCACGATGGCAATGTCCGAGTCGATATCGAGGCCGATGCTCGCGATCAACATAGCAATGATGAGGATGCACAAGTGCGAGCCGGTCAGACGCGCCCCGTTTACAAAGCGCTTGCGGATCACGTGATAGGGCGCGCGTCCCTCGCGAATGTTGAATGCGCGCTTGAGGAAGCGGGTGACGTTTTCCATGGCTTCGCTATGAGCAGGGCGGATGCCGTGACGTCGATGATGACGCTCACGCAGTCGTTCGATCTGTTGCTTGTCGAGTTCCATGTCCACCTCGTTCCAGCGCGGTCCGCGCAACGCGCCCATTGCCCTAACTCTACACCGTGGCGGGCGGGGTGTCTGCTGGATGCGGAATCCGATAGGGCGGATGACGCGGGAGCAAATGCAAATCACAGGCCCAATTCGATCCCGCAAGAATATGATGCACCAGCTCCTACATATGTGACGAAATTGTGAAGCACGAGAGCGCGAATTTCAAAAAATCCGCTGGTGACCAATGTTGCGCAACAGAATTCAAAAATCGGCACCTACAGTTTGAAGCGTATGGATACATCCGTGTCAAAGGGAGAAAGCCATGGCAAACTACAGTCCACAACACTTTGAGCCTCGGGCTAAGGCCGTCAACGTCAAGGGCGTTGCCAACCGCGCCGTCGCAACCGTTTTGACGGCGGGCCTCATCGCTCAGCCGCTTATGTCGCCGCTGGCGGCAATCGCCGCACCGTCAACCGATAACGGCGATTCTGTTCAGGGGGGGGGTAGTTCTGTAGAGAACACCGTTGCCGCCGGTAACCAAGCGGTCGTAAAGACGGCTGCCCAGCTGGCCGAGGAGTCGGCAAAGCAGCTCAAGGACGCTCAGGCCGCCTACGATGCGGCTCAGAAGAAGGCCGACGCGGCGGGCCAGTCTCAAAAGCAGGCACAGCAGCAAAAGAATCAGGCCTCGCAGGCTGTGAGCGACAACGAAATCGAGCAGAACGCAGCAGAAGTCGCCGCGCTCCAGGAGAAGATTGACGAGCTCAAAGCCGCCGTCGAAAAGACCGAGCAGCAGCAGAAGAAGCTGGGCGACCTGAACGATCAGCTCGATCAAGCCAACAAGAGTGTCGAGGATAAGACCCAGGCGCTCAAGGACGCCAAGGCAAAGCAGGATGAGGCCAAGAAGGCCCTCGACGATGCCCAGGCCAAGCTCGAGGCCATGGGTATGGACGAGTACGAGGCCGCCAAGAAGGCCGTCGAGGACGCGCAGGCAAAGCTCGATGACGCCAATAAGGCCGTTACTACTGCACAGGCCAATCTGGACCAGGCCAAGGCTGCCGAGGCCAGCGCCCAGCAGGAAAAGCAGAATACCGAGGCAGCTTTGACGACTGCCCAGGCCAAGAAGCAGGAGACTGCTGCTGCTCTCGCAGCCGCAACCACCGCGCGCGATAACGCCCAGCAGAAGTTCAACCAGGCGCAGGCCGCGCTCGATGCTGCCGTCTCGGGTACGGGTGTTGACCTGAGTGCGCTTGAGGCCGCCAAGAACGCTGCTGCTGGTGAGCTCAAGACCGCGCAGAGGGAGCTCAATGCCGCGACGGATGCCGACGCCACCGCACAGGCGAACCTGCAGGCTGCGCAGACTACCGTCACCGCCGCGCAGGAGAAGGCCAACGCCGCCAACGCCGCCGTGGCATCTGCCCAGTCTGCATATGATGCGGTAAGCAAGGAGTACAACGCCGCCGTCAGCAAGCGCGACGCCGCCAAGGCCGCATGCGAGCAGGCCCAGCAGACCGAAGGCGACAAGAAGGCGGAGTACGACCGACTCGTCGAGGTCCGTCAGCAGAAGCGCAGCGAGTGGGAGGCGGCCTGCGCCGCTTCGAACGCCGCGGAAAAGGCTTATGACGCTGCTAATGCCCAGGTTGAGGCTCTTGAGCAGCAGATTGCAGACCTAAAGTCCAACATGACCGTTGACCAGGAAGTCATCAATAAGGGCATGCTCGGCTTTATGGCCTACATCAGCAACAGCAGCGATTTCACCGCCACACAGAAAAAGAACGCCCAGGATGCCGTATCGATGCTGACCGGTGCTGAGGACAAGGCCGACTGGTATGACCAGTACGTCGATCAGGATATGTCTCGCGACACCAATCCGCTCTCCTTGGAGCAGATGCGCAACGCCCTGACATATCTCGACACCCAGAACAACCTCCGCAAGGCGAACGGTCAGTCGGCGCTCAGCGTCAGCCTCCGTATGACTGCGGCAGCCGCCCTTAATACATCATATTCATCGAACATCTGGGGACACTCGAACTGCTACTTCGACAACGGTGAAAACCTTGCTGGCGGAGGCGGCGCATATACCGGCGGCGAGACCGAGGATACCCTCGGCTGGCCCTATACCGGCCTCTATACTCAGGAAAAGAAGATTTTCGACAAGTATGTAGAGCAGTATGGCGACAAACTCGGCAAATATCGATATGAGTCCTATTACATCTATCAGAACTACAACAGCATCTACCACGAGTGCGGGCACTATCTCAACATTATCGATGCCTCTACGAGAGCCATCGGCATCGCGACCGGTAGCGGCAAGAATACCGATTCCGAGGTAACCATCTTCGATTACAGCGATGATGACACGCAGGCTGATTTCACTGTCTCCGAGTTCAAGAAGCTCCTCAACGACTACATCGATTCCGCCTACAATGCGGGCGGCACGCAGGCGCAGAAGGCGCAGCTCAAGGAGCTCCAGGGCAAGCTTGCCGAGGCGCAGAAGAACTTTGGAACTACAAGGGAAGCTTACTTCGCAGCTGTAAACGGGCAGGATGCCGCCCAGGACGCTTTCACCGCAGCCGATGCGAACATGAACACCGCCAAGGGCGAGTACGAGAAGGCTCAGTCCGCTACTGCTGCCGCCAAGTCCGCCTATGACGCTGCCGAAGCCGAGCTTAAGATCATCGACGTCAAGACACCCCAGGCCAAGCTTGATGCCGCTAAGGGCGAGGCGGCAACTGCCCAGGCGGCTCTTGATAAGGCAAATGCCACGCTTGTCGATTGCCAGACGAAGGCATCCGAGGCCGCTGCTCACAAGGCGAAGGCTCGCAGCGCCCGCGACGCCGCCAAGGTAAAGTCCGATCAGGCCAACGAGGCGTATGACAACGCTACCGCTTCGGTCAAGGACCTTGCCGCCAAGTGCGATGCCGCCAAGACGGATCTTGCGAACAAACAGGGCACGCTTAACGATGCCAAGAAGGCCGACGACACTGCCCAGGCTGGCGTTGACAAGGCTCAGGCATCAGATGCCCAGGCCGCGACCGCTCTTTCGGACGCCAAGCAGGCAGTTGCCGCCAAGACGCAGGCTGTGTCCGACGCGCAGGCCGAGGCCAAGGCTGCCGAGGGTGAGCTGACCCGCGCAAACAAGGCCTTCGAGCGCTTCGCCGGCGCTCAGAAGGCGGTCGACGACGCTAAGGCCGCCTATGACGCTGCCGTAGACGGTGTCGCCGATGCCCAGAAGCAGCTCGAGGCCGCCAACGAAGCCGTCGTCGATGCGAACCTCGAGATCGTCAAGGCCAAGGCCGAGCTTGCCAACGATGAGGCACTCAAGGCCGATCTTGAGGCTGTCGACCACAAGGCATCCCTTGCCGCGGGCACGACGGGCAACGAGAAGCTGGTCAAGCTGAACGCTGCCTACGCTCGCTATAAGGCCGCCGTCGATGCCGCCGCTGGCCTCAAGGCTGCTCTGAGCGATGCCGATGCCAAGCTGTCCGATGCCAACGACGCCTATGCCGCCGCGCTGGCCGAGCTTGGCGATGCCAAGGATGCCCTGGCTGCCGCGCAGGCCGAGTACGACAAGTATCATCCCAAGGCTGAGCCGCAGGCCAAGCCTCAGGTTGCGCAGACTGCCGCAAAGGCTCCTGTCGCCAAGAAGAAGGCCACGGACGGTGCACTTGCTCAGACGGGCGATACCTCCGCGCTTGCAGGTGAGGTCTTCGTCATCGGCGGCATTACGCTCGTTGCCGCGGGCGTGACGCTGGGCGATCGTCGTCGCAAGCAGATGTAGCGTTTCGAGCGTAGTTTCTGCAACGAACTTCGGTTCACAGCAGGAACGCTTCGATAGCTTAACCGATAAGGCCGGCGCGCTGTTAAACGCAGTACGCCGGCCTTTCTTTGTGTTGGTATCAAAAAGCCCGGTCGGTAGCCGCGAAAGCTACCGACCGGGCAAATCGTAGGCAATATGGTTGCTGTCGAGCAGCTGCTCAGCTTAGCCCAGCAGGCTCAGGCCCACGGAGACAAACGCCAGGATAACGCCGACGATGGACTCGCCGCCGAGCAGGCCGCTGGCAACAACCAGGCCCTGCTCCTGGAAGGCGGCATCCTTGGCGGCCTTCTCCTCGTCCGAAAGGCCGGCAGTAGCGTCGCGGTGTGCGGCCCACTTGTCGTAGGCGAGCTTAACGCAGGAGCCCAGGAAAGCCGTGAGCGACATGTAGAACGGCAGGTACACGCCCAGGCCGATCATCATGGCCGGAATGCCGAGCCAGTACATGACGATGCCGGCGATAAAGCCGCCAACGAACCACGGCACGCTCGGGATGCCCGAGACCATGGTGGCGACCACACTTGCCTGCGCGGCAACAAAACTCTTGTCGGGGCCGAAGGCGTCCGGGCCATAGGCGGTGACGAGCGCGACCATGACGGCTGCGGCGACCAGGGCGCCCACGATGCCGCCAATGGCTTGGCCGATCCACTGCGCACGCGGGTTGGTGCCCAGCACGGCGCCGGCCTTAAAGTCGTTCATGACGTCGCCCGCAAGGCCGCACGCCACGGCTACGATGCCGGCGATAAAGAACAGCTTGACCTGAGCGATTTGTGCGAAGGCAGCCACGATGAGCATAACGATGAGGCCAAAGATCTCCATGGGGTCGATGCCCGTCTGGCCGCAGCTCTGTGCGCTCATGATGGTGGTGACAAAGGTGAACAGCGTGACGATGACGGCCGGAACGGGGCCAAGGTCGAGCACGATGGCGATGATCACGGCGATGGCGGCAGCGCCCAGGCCGATGATGCCGGCATCGAGCTTAAGGGAGCCCGAGATGAGCGACTGCTCGTCGGTGTCGGTGGAGCTGTCGGCGGCGAGGCCGCGGACGATACCGGCGACCTGCGGCAGGATGTCCTTGAGGACGACGGCGACGCCAAAGCCCATCATGAGGCCCATACCCAGGGACTTGACGATGCCCTGCGCGGTCACAACGTCGAACAGACCGGCAGCGGTGCCGCCCACGATGATGCCAAAGTTGCCCAGCAGGGCGCCGGCAAACCAGAAGGCGACCGGGGCGAAGCCCACGAGGAAGCCGACGGAGAGCAGCATGGGCGAGTTGTAGATGCCAAAGGTCACGCCGGGGATGTTGAGCGTGCACAGCATGCTGGGCACCACGCCCAGGGCGTCGCGCAGCACGCTGTAGATGCCTGCGATGGCCATAGAGCCAAAGAGCTGCTTGCCGGTCTTGCCGCCGGCCTCGGTGGCGCGCAGGGTCTGAGCTGCGGCGTTGCCGGTGGGGAACTCCAACGCGGCGTCCACGATAAAGTGACGGTGGATGAGCGCGGTGGCCAGCAGGCCCAAGATAGTGCCGGCGAGCGCCACGATAAACATGTCGAGCCAGCTGATCTGGTCGGCATAGCCCAGCATCCAGGCACCCGGGATGGTAAACGCCAGGCCGCCGGCGACCATGGCGCCTGCGGACATGATGGTGTGGGTGACGTTTGCCTCGTTGAGGCTGGCGTTGCCCATGAGCTTAAGGAAGAACAGCGAGATGACGGCAGCGAAGACGATCGGCCAGGGGAGTGCGCCCATCTTGAGGGCGGTGTAGGCCGAGCTTGCCGTGATGATCACGCAGCCAAGGACACCGATGACGACGCCGCGCAGCGTGAGTTGCCCGCGCATCGAGGCGCGGTTCGAGGGATTGCTCATATAGAACTCCTTTGCGTATATCCGCTTCCCCCGGGAGCGCCGCTACGGATACGGCGCGGGAAGTCGGGTTACCAAGGGCCGCCGCGTGAGCTCGCGCGCGACCGCGCACCAGTATAGCCGCAAGCTAGTCATTTTGGGATGACTGGTTTAGGTAGGCGATATACTGCTGGGCAGACGAAAGGAGCGCCGACGATGCTTAATGGGTGCGCATATATATTGACGGTCGACGTGGGCAACACGTTCATTCGCTTTGGCCTGTTTGCCGAGGATTCAGCCGCGGCACAGGAATGCCCGCTCGCGACGTGCGAGATCACCACGCCGTCGAGCATCACAGCCGACGAGGCGCGCATGAGGCTCGCGCAGGTCATGGGTGCACTGGCAGCCGATGCGGGCATGCCGGGCGCGCTTGTGCCCACGGCTGCCGTGCTGAGCTGCGTGGTGCCGGCGCTCGAGCGCCCGTGGAAGACGGCGCTTTCCCGTACATGCACGGGGCGTGTGCTCACGGTGGGGCCGGGCCTCAAGACCGGCATGCCCGTGCACTACGACGATCCGGCCGAGATCGGCCCCGACCGCATCGCCGACGCCGTGGCTGCCCGCGCCGTCTACGGATCGCCGTGCATCGTGATTGACCTGGGCACTACGACCAATATTGAGGTCATCGATGCGCGCGGTACCTTTGTCGGCGGCGTCATCGCGCCGGGTCTGGCGCTCGGCGCCCGCTCGCTCTCGGCTGCTGCGGCACGCCTGCCGCAGGTCGAGCCCTCGGCACCCACGCATGTAATCGGCCGTAACACGCGCGAGGCGATGCGCTCGGGCGTGGTTCTGGGCGAGGTGGCCCGCATCGACGGCATGCTCGACATGGTGCTTGCCGAGATGCGCGCGACCAAGGCCGCGGGGGAGGGCGACGTGCCCATCGTCATTACCGGCGACGACGCTGAGGCACTCGCGGCGTTGGTCGGCCACAGCCTGACGGTCGACGACGCGCTGACGCTGCGGGGCCTCGCCGAGCTCTACCGCATCAACCAAAAGCCCCGCCGCGTGTAAAAGTGAGGGCGCCGGTGGGACAAACGCCTCCACCTTTCACCTGCTACAATGGGTCAAACTATTGCGATTACGGAGGTGTCTGCCATGTCGGACGATCTTCATCAAACTTCGTCAGGCAAGCGCCTGGACGTCATTAGCTGGGACGAGTTCTTTATGAGCGTGGCCATCGCCGCGCAGCGCCGCAGCAAGGACCCCAACACGCAGGTGGGTGCGTGCATCGCCAGCACCAACCACCGTATCCTTTCGGTGGGCTACAACGGTACGCCCTCGGCGCTCAACGACGACTTTTTCCCGTGGGGTACGAGCGACGACCCGCTACAGGACAAGCATAACTACGTAGTCCATGCCGAGGCCAACGCCGTGCTCAACTACCGCGGCTCGCTTAAAGACCTTGAGGGATCCACGGTCTACGTCACGCTGTTCCCGTGCCACGACTGCGCCAAGATCCTGGCGCAGGTGGGCGTGGGCGAGGTCGTCTACCTGGACAATAAGTACGCCGATACCGACGACGGCCGCATCAGCCGTCGCATTCTCGACTCCTGCGGCATCAGCTACCGCCAGGTTATCGTCGATGTCCACATTGGCACCGGGGAACAAACTCAGCAGTAGCGGCAGCGTGTGCTAGCGCCGGGCGTCGGCAAAAGCAGCTAAAAAAGCCCCGTCCCAAATTGACTACTCGTGAAAGTCGCGTCTGCGCGCATGGACGGCTCGTGAGCGGGTACATGGCTGTAGTAACATAGCTTCTGTTCGCGGGCGCGCCCGCGTAATTGTGAGAAAGGAGCCCCTGTGGCTGTTAACGAAGAGCTGCTTAAGAAGGTTCTTGAGGAGATCCGCCCCAACCTGCAGGCTGACGGCGGCGATATGGAGTATGTGGGTGTTGACGACGAGGGCGTCGTCAAACTGGAGCTGCAGGGTGCCTGCGCCGGCTGCCCTATGAGCGCGCTGACCCTGTCCATGGGTATCGAGCGTATCCTCAAGGAGCATGTGCCCGGCGTTACCCGTGTCGAGCAGGTTAATGCCTCCGGCGAGACCGACGACCTGTACGACGAGTACGCGCCGTTCTAAGATGCGAAAGCTGCGGACGGCATACTCCGCATAGACGTTACGCCCAAATATGCGGCTGCGAGCGCAAGGCCCGCGGCCGCATTTGTATGTAGGGAGTAGGAGGGTCGACATGCTCAACGACTTCTACCATATGCTTGATCCCGTCGCGATTTCGGCGGGGCCCATCACGATTTACTGGTATGGTCTGGCCTATGTGGTCGGTGCCCCGCTCACGGCGGTCGTCATGTATCGCACGCAGCGTCGCTGGGGCTTTAGCATCACGATTGACGACCTGACGAGTGTCGTGGTCGGCGTGGTCTTTGGCCTTATCATTGGCGCCCGTCTGTTCTACGTCATCTTTTACGGCGACGGCTACTACTGGGCGCACCCGCTCGAGATCTTTGCCACCAACGAGGGCGGCATGAGCTTCCACGGTGGCCTGGTCGGCGGCATCTTGGGCGGCATCATCGTGTGCCGCATGTATAAGCTCGATGCATGGACGTTGGCCGATCTTGCCGTCATTGGCGCTCCGCTGGCCCTGTGCCTGGGCCGTTGTGCCAACTTTGTCAACGGTGAGCTGTGGGGCAAGCCGACCGATCTGCCCTGGGGTGTGGTCTTTGGCGGGACTGCGGGCGATATGCCGCGCCATCCCTCCCAACTCTACGAGGCATTTCTAGAGGGCATCGTGCTCTTCTGCATTCTGCAGGTGCTCAGCCGCAAAAAGCCGCTGTTGCCCCAGGGCACGTTTATGGGCGTGTTTGTAATGGGCTACGGCATCGTCCGCTTCCTCGTTGAGTTCGTGCGCGTGCCCGACGCCCAGCTTGGCTATCTGCTGGGCGGCGTCATCACGATGGGTCAGCTGCTGAGTCTGCCACTCGTGATCGCCGGCCTGGTGCTCATCATCTTCGCCCGACACCGCAATCGACCCCAGCGCATCTATCTCGACGCCTAACCACCAAAACCACCACAAAGGGGACAGGCACCTTTGTGGTGGTTTGCTGGGCAACGATGACAGAACAGTAACGTTTCCCCAGATAAAACCTGCCAAAATAAACCTGTCCCTTTTTGGCAGGTTTCTAGAAAGGCTTTCGGACTGTGAAGGATTCCGACCTCTCCACAACGGCTGCGCGCGACGCTGCCCGCATCGTCTGGTTTAAGCGCTACCCCGCCAAGCAGACGCTCATCGCATTTCTGCTCGCGCTGTTGGCGACCACAGCGTTTTCCATCGATCCCGCCCCGGTGTCGAGCAACGCAGTCTTGGCGATTGACCCCAAAGCCTCGGGCATGCTGTACGTGTGCTACGAGGTGCTCCTCTCATTTGCCGGCCATACCGACGCGGTCATGCTGCTTGCGCTTGCCTGCCTGCTCACGCTGCCGTTTCGCTACGTGTTCTTTGGCCGTGGCGACACCTGGCGCCCATCGATTATTCTGCCGTCGCTGTTTTTCGCCATCTGCATGGTGTTCGGCCGCAGCTACGACCTCACCGACTCGGCCGAGATTGTTCTTGGCGACAAGGCCCGCATCATCTGCGCCTGGATTGGCGGCGCGGGCTGGATGCTCCTAGCGATCGTGGCCTTCTACCTTGCCTTTGAGTGCCTGGATTGGCTGAGCTCTCGGCGCATCCCGTTTTCCGAGGCGCACTTTGGCCGCATATGGCGTGTGGCTCACGCCGTGCTCTCGGTCCATCCCTTTGCCGGGCCCTTCCTGGTGTTTATGATCGCCTGGGCGCCCACGCTCATCGCTTCGCTGCCCGGCCTTTTTATGGGAGATACGGGTGCGCAGATTCGTCAGTGGTTCAACTATCCCAACGGCACGAGCGACTACCTACGCCTGCTCAACCCCAACGTGCTGCTCAACGGGCACCATCCCGTAGTGCACACGGCCATTATCGGCTCGTGCGTTCAACTGGGGCTTTCGCTGTTCAACAGCGCTAACGCGGGCCTCATCATCTATACCTGCGCTCAATTTGTCATCACGGCTGCCTGCATGGCCTATTCCATTTCGTCGCTGCGCAAACTGGGCGTGAGCCTGCCGGTTCGCGGTACGATCCTGCTGTTCTTTGCGTTTATGCCGATGTTCTCTAACTACGCGGCCCTGCTCACCAAAGACGTGCTCTTTGCCGACGCGTTTTTGGTGCTGCTGGTACAGACCGTCAAGCTCGTGGCATGTGGTTTGCCCCGTCGTGATGCCAATGTCGAGCGAGCGGGCGAGAAAGCCCCCGCGCTCTTTGCGCGCCACGACTGGCTGCTGCTCGCTCTGGGCGCCATCGGTTCCACGTTTCTGCGCAACGGCGGCCTGGTGTTTCCCCTGGCGGCATGCGTAATCGCGGCGGCGTTTTGCGCATGGGACGCGCATGCGGCTCGTCGCGCAGCCAAGCAGGCTGGTACTGCGCCTTCGGGCGGCATCCCGCGCTTCCGCTGGGTGGGAGTTCTTGCGGTGCTTGCACTCTGCCTTGCCTCTAATATGTACTTCACCAAGGTTTTTATGCCGGCGCACGACATCACGCCTGGTTCCAAGCGCGAAATCCTCTCGATTCCGTTCCAACAGACGGCTCGTTTCGTCCAAAAGCACGACGGCCTCAACTCGGGCGTCAACCCCACGGTTAAGGAGGACGGCACTATCGTGGAGGCACCCTGCGACGGTTTGGTGACCGACGAGGAGCGCGTCGTGATCGATCGCGTGCTCAAGTACGAGAACCTGGGCCGCCGCTACAACCCTGACAAGTCCGATGCCGTCAAGAACTGCTTTAACGAGTACGCCTCGCAGGAGGACATCGATGCCTATTTTGAGGTATGGGCCCAGATGTTCAAAAAGGATCCCGAGTGCTATATCTCGGCGCTCATCAATAACTATTACGGCTACTTTTATCCGAGCGCGCGCGATGCCTGGGTCTACAGCACGGCGCGTAGTGCCGAGATCATGGCGCGTCCCGACAACCTCAAGTACTTCGACTTCCATCCGGTTGACAGCAACGTGGTGCGCTGGTGCGACCACCTGATCAATCTGTACCGTGTGGCGGTGCAGCGCATCCCGTTTATTTCGCTCACCATGAGCTCGGCCACCTATGTGTGGATCATGATTACCGTGGTGGTCTATCTGCTACGTCGTCATTCGTGGCGTGGGCTGGCCATTTGGGTGCCGCTGCTGGGCGTGCTCGCTGTGTGCCTGATCGGCCCCTGCAACGGCTCGACCTATATGCGCTACCTGTATCCGGTCATCGCCTGCATGCCCTTTGCCATCGGCGCCACCATCACCCGCAGCGACCTCCTCTGGTCCTAACTTGGTGCATTGGGGTCAGGTTTCTTTGCACCAAAGGGGACATCATCACGACGCCTTCATTTTGGGGTTTATCTCGCAGGCTAGTAGGTATATCATAACGACGTTTGTTTATATTGCCCGAGCATCTGCGCTGGGCTTTAGGTCGAAACCGATAGGAGACACGTATGTCCGGACACTCTAAGTGGGCCACAACCAAGCATCGTAAGGGCGCGCAGGACGCCAAGCGTTCCGCCCTCTTCTCCAAGCTCAGCCGCAACATCACTGTTGCTGCCCGTCTCGGCGGTGACCCGCTGCCCGAGAACAACGCCAGCCTCGCCGCTGCCGTTGCCAAGGCCAAGGCTCAGTCCATGCCTAAGGACAAGATCAAGTCCGCTATCGACAAGGCTTTTGGTTCGGGTGCTGACGCCGCCGTCTACGAGAACATCGTGTACGAGGGCTACGGTCCCGCCGGTGTCGCCGTCTACGTCGACTGCCTGACCGACAACCGCAACCGTACCGCCGCTGATGTCCGTTCCGCCTTCTCCCACGCTGGTGGCAACCTGGGCACCTCCGGCTCCGTCGCCTTCCAGTTTGAGCGCAAGGGCCAGATCGTCGTCGCCAAGGAGATCCTGGACGAGAACGCCAAGAAGGAGACCATGATCGCCAACGGTGCTGCCGGTGACGAGGATGAGTTCATGATGGCCATCGCCGAGGCCGGTGGCGAGGACTACGAGGATGCCGGCGAGGAGTGGATCGTCTGGACTGCTGCGAACGACGTCATGGCTGTCTCCAAGGCGCTCGAGGAGCAGGGCGTCCATGTCAAGGGTTCCGAGACCACCATGGTCCCGACCACCCCGACCGAGGTCTCTGGTACCGACGCCAAGAAGGTCCAGCGCCTCATCGACCGTCTTGAGGAGCTCGACGACGTCCAGGATGTTTACAGCACCATGGACATGACCGACGAGGTCATCGCTGCCCTCGAGGAGGAGTAGCGCCAGCACGGATTGAGCCGTGCATATCTGGGCATAATGAAGCGAGCATGCAAGCCTCGTGGAATAGATGAGCCGGATCCGCGTGCGTAGAGCACCGGACCCGGCTCTTTTATAATGATGCGAACCGTTCTGCATTTCGAGAGCCGAGATTTGAAGGGAGCGCCGCGTGCGCGTACTCAAACGAGCCCTAGCGATCGTGTATCTTGCCGCCACCATCGTGGCGCTGGGTACGCTTGTCTGCCAGTTTTGGGGGCCGTATACGTATCGCTTTATGCTGCTGATGCGCGACCCCATGCCGCGCATCGTCGTGACGGCGTGCGCCGGCGTCGTGGCGTTTGGCGTACTGCTGAGCTTTTTCCGCCTGATGTTCGCCCGTCGCGAGCCGTCCTGCGTGCATCCGGCGGGGGAGCGCAATATCGAGGTTACCCTTGCGGCGCTTTCTTCGTGCGCCAGGGTTGCTGCCGAGCGCGACGACCGCGTGATGGTCGAGCATGTCGAGGCTCGCGTCCAAGGCCCCGACGATTCGCACGTCCGTTTTAAGGTCGAGGCTATCGCGCTTGACGATAAGGACGTGGCATCTCTGGCTACCGCGATGCAGCAGCGCATCGAGAAGGCCTGCGACACCATGCTCGGCACGCCGGGTACGACCGCGCGTGTCCGTTTTTTGCCGTCCAAGACTACCGTCCAGACCGTGGAGGTTTCCGGTGAGTGATACCAATCAAGATAAGACCGCTCGTACGCCGCGCCTGACGATTGACCAGAGCGCCACGTCGGCGAGCGAACCTGTTGATTCCAAAGCAGAGGCAACCGAGTTACAAGACGCGGCAGCCGCGGATTTTGACGAGGCTATGGGTCTCATCAAGGGTACGGGCGCTGCCATCTGGAGCTATGCTGTGCGTCATCCCAACACCACGCTCGGCGCCGTCGCCGGCTTTATCCTCGCCGTGTTGGTGCTCACGTTGGGCCTGTGGGACACGCTCGTCATTGCATTCTTCGTGCTGATCGGCGCTGTGATCGGCCAAATTCGCGACGGCGAGAACGGGATCGTCAACTTCTTCGGCCGTCTGTTTAGCGGCCGCTAATATGTATTCGACTGTCGCATCCGCGGCAGGCATAAGGAGGAACCATGGCTTTTAATACGAAGGTCGATGTAGCCGATACCGAGCTCGAGGAGAACGAGGCGGTCGTCGCCGAAGCTGAGGATGTGACGCTCGAGGATGAGGCTCTCGTCGAGGCCGAGTCCGATACGGATGAGGACGACGAGGAAGCGGATGAGTCCGAGGACTCGCTGACCTATTCCAACGGCGTGATCGAGAAGATCGTTGCCATGGCCACCCGCGAGGTTCCGCACGTTCTGGGCATGAAGGGTAACCTCATGCACTTTGTGCAGGAGCAGTTTGGTGCCGAGAATCTGACCAAGGGCGTGACGGTCGAGGTCACCGACGATAATCGCGTGGTCGTCAACATCTCCGTCATCATCGAGTACGGCGCCTATGCGCCCGCGATCTTTGACGATGTTAAGGCACGTGTCACCGAGCGCCTTGCCGCGATGACTGGCCTTGAGGTGGCGGGCGTCAACCTGCGCATCGAGGATGTCATCACCCCCGAGGAGTACGAGCACCGCACCAGCCAGCACGAATAACCTTCCAAAAAGGGACAGGTTTGTTTTGGCAGGTTTTATCTGCGAAAACATTAAACGGCCGACCGCGCAAGCAAAAGCGTGGCCGGCCGTTTTTGTACGCTCCCGATATAGTCATACCGCTCGTCTAACTAAGGGTTGCAATCCCCACGTTCCGCGTTACTCTAATGGGCGCATTGTTTCCAAATTGTTAACGAGGGGTTGCCGTAATGGCCGACGAGCACGAAACAGAAAGCAAGGCATGGGCAATTGAGGCCGCTGCGGCAGAGGCGGCGTCGCGTGCTGCCGAGGAGGTGCATCGTCCTCCCGTAGTGCCGATGGAACGCGTGGTCGATCGCGATGTTATCGAGCGGGGCGAGCGCGCTGGTCGCAAGCGCAGCCAGGAGCCGGGCTTTCCGCGCTTTTTTGCCGAGCTCAATTTGGGCCTGATCCTCACGGCCTTTGCCATCGTCGCGTTTAAAACCCCTAATCACTTTGCTTTTGGCGGCACCTCGGGCGTGTCGGTCATTCTGTCCACGCTGTTCCCGACCCTGCCCGTCGGCGTCTTTATGTGGATTATCAATGCGGTCCTGGTCGTTCTGGGCTTTATCTTTTTGGAGCGCAAGGCAATCCTGTGGAGTGTCTTTGCCTCGTTTGCGCTGTCCGCCTATGTTTCGCTGTTTGAGCTCTTTATTCCGACCGATGTCTCGATGACGGGCGATATGTGGCTCGACCTGTGCTTTGCCGTGATTCTGCCGGCGCTCGGCAGCGCCATCGTCTTTGATATTGGTGCCTCGACGGGCGGCACGGACATCCTCGCCATGATTCTCAAACGCCGCACGACGCTTGAGATCGGCCGTGCGCTGCTGCTGGTCGATATCGGCATCGTGACCATCGCGGCCTTCTTGTACGGCCCGCGCGTCGGTCTGTATTGCGTGCTCGGCCTGTTTGCCAAGACGCTTGTGGTCGACAAAGCCATCGAGAGCATCCACCTGCGTAAAGTCTGCACGGTCATTTGCTCCGAGCCCCTTAAGGTCGAGGAGTTTATCGTCAAGCATCTCAACCGTACGGCGACTATCAGCCGCGGCTACGGTGCTTTCTCGGGCAAGTGCGTGACGGTGATCATGAGCGTGCTAAGCCGTCGCGAGGCCGTGCAACTGCGCCGCTATGCGCGCGAAGTCGATCCGGGTGCCTTTATCACGATTGTCGACAGCTCCGAGATCGTCGGCAAGGGTTTCCGCGGAACGAACTAACGCGGTCGAGCTCATCAAACAATCGAATAGCGCCCTGCGCATTGCAAATGCGTCATGTTGGAGTATTTGTCCCCACATTGGGTGATAATGATGCCAAAGACATCGTTTGCGATCCAGATGATTCGTTCAAGATACGAAGGGATGATTCTATGTTCTGCTCGCAGTGTGGCGCCCCCATGGGCGATAACGACAAGTTCTGCGGCACGTGTGGTGCCCCCAATGCCGGTGCCGCAGCCTCTGCCCCTCAGGGTCAGCCCCAGCAGTTTGTTCCGCAACCGCCCGTGGCGAATGCGTCCAAGGGCTGTGTGGCTCAGGCGTTTGAGGATATGACCAAGACTCCGGGCGTGCTGCAGCGCGTGTGCCAGATTGCCTTTTTACCGGCGCTGATTTGTGTTGTGTCGGTACTCGTGCTGTTTATTCCCGTTATTGGCGGCATTGCGGCTGCCATCGGCTTTTTGGCAGCTTGCATTGCGAGCGTGTGTGGTTCCGGCTTTGGTATTGAGTGGGGTCGCGATCTGTCGCTCAAGGTTGATGGCGGTATGGATCGTCCACTCATGCGTTCCACGTCGTTTGGCCTCGGAGTCTTTTCGAGCGTTATCTCGGTCGTGCTCGAGGTTATCGCTGCCATTCCCGTTATCGGTGTAGTGCTTTCGCTGGTGGAGAGCGTGGTAATTGGCGCCGCGGGCTCGTATTCGTATTACGGCTCCTATGCACTCGAGGCAGCGCTGTTTGGCTCGCTTGGCCTGCTTGTCCTGGCTATGATTGCCACGGCGGTCTTGGGGGTCTTCTTTAAGATGTTCGCCGACATTGCCGTGATGCACTTTGCGGTGACCGGTCGTGTCGAGAGCGCGTTTTCGCTCGACAAGGTCTGGGCGGCGTTTAAGCACAACAAGACCAAGCTGTTCTGCGCTTCGTTCCTTCCCGAGTTTTTGACGGGTCTGGTCGCCAACGTTGTCACATGGATCCTGACGCTCGTCTTCGGCGCCATTGCCTCTGTCGGTATGTATAACTACTACTACCGTCCTTCGGCTATTGAGGCGCTTGTTACCGGCGGTGGCATCACGCTCGTATTGTTCTTGGTGCTGACGGCGTTTGTCACGGTATTCCTTACGGTCTTTGGCAAGATGCTCAAGCATCGTGCCGTTGGCTATTGGGTTGCGCGCTACGCAAGCGAGTGGGCCGACGAGGACAAGGACGACGTCCTGACTTTTGTGCTGCCGTTTGAGAAGAAGTCTGCTCCGGCTGGTTTTAGCGCCGACGCAGCGCCCGTATCCGATTCCGCTGCGGCGCCGGCGCCTGCGCCCGAGCCCGAGCCCGAGCCCGAGCCCGAGCCTGAGTCTGAGCCTGAGCCTGAGCCTGAGCCTGAGCCCGCGCCCGTGCCCGTGCCTGAGCCCGAGCCTGCGCCAAGCTCCGACGAGGACCCGCAGGACGAGTAACCCTGCCACCTGCCATTTGGGGACGGGGTAGAAACGGTAGAAATAGCGCTTGACAAATGAGCGGGGGAGGACGTGTCGAAACGTCCGCCCCCGCTTTGATATCGCGATGTGGCTATGACTGCGAGATGGCCGCGAATCGACTACTCGCCGCGCTTCTCCTCGCGGCGAGCGGCGGCACGTGCATCGTGGATGCCCTTGATCGCGGCATGGCGTGCCGTGCGGGCGTCATGGATGGCGTCGCGAGCCTCGGCGGTCGTTGCCTTGGCAGAGCGCAACTTGGCGGCCAGGTCGGGGTTGGTTTCGGCGACCGCGGTGATCGCGGGGCCGTCGAGCTCCTCTTGTGTGGGCTCGGCCAAAAAGTCGATGGCATACTGGGCGGCCACCATGGAGCCCTTTGCCAGCACAGTCTCGTCGATCTTGTAGAAGCAGGAATGTTGGGCGTACGTGGCGCCAATCTTGGGGTTGCGCGTACCTACAAAGGCGAGCACGCCCGGTACGCGGCGCAGGTACTCCGAAAAATCCTCGCCCGAAAGCGTGCCGCGGTAATGGCCTTGGCCGGTGGGGCCCAAGCATTTGATTACTGCCTGGCGGCAGCGCTCGCTCGAGGCGGCATCGTTTTCGACCTTGTAGTTGGCGATGGTGTAGTCGGTGAGCTTTGCCTCGGCGCCCAAGGCGGCCGCGGTATGCTCCACGATGCGGCGCATGAGCTCCGGCATTTCCTCGTGGGTCGAATCGCCGTAGGTGCGCACCGTGCCGGCGAGGTAGGCCGTGCCGGCGATAACGTTGCGCGCGGTGCCGCCGTGCAGCTCGCCGACGGTAATGACGGCCGGCTCGTAGGGACTGATCTCGCGCGAAACGATGGTCTGCAGAGCGTTGACGATCTCGGCGGCAACCATAACGGCGTCGTGACCGCGCTGGGGCATGGCGCCGTGGCACGAGGTGCCGCGGACGTCGATGCGGAACCAGTCGGTATTGGCCATGCGCGGTCCGGGCTCGCAGCTCACGGTGCCGGCGTCGACCTCACTCCAGATGTGCGCGGCGTAGGCGCCATCGACGCCGTCGAGCACGCCCGTGCCGATCATGAGCTTGGCGCCCTGGCCGTTTTCCTCGCTGGGCTGGAAGACGATGCGGACTTCGCCGTGGATGTCGTCGGTCATATGGCGCAGGATTTGCAGCGTGCCGAGCATCATGGCGATGTGGCAGTCGTGGCCGCAGGCGTGCATGCAGCCCTCGTTGACGCTGGCAAACTCCTCGCCGGTCTGCTCGGTGACGGGCAGGGCGTCGATATCCGCGCGCAGCAGGATGCGGCGGCGCGGCGTGCCGTCCTCGTGGTAGGCATCCGACGCGGTACCGCGAAGCGTTGCCACCAAGCCGGTCTTGAGCGGACGCTCGTAGGGGATATTCATGGCGTCGAGCTGGTTGGCGATGTCGGAGGTCGTGCGCTCCTCGGCAAGGCTCAGCTCCGGGTGCTTATGGAAGTGCCGGCGCTGCTTGATGATATAGGGTTCAAACTCGGTAGCGATATCTTTGATGGCTGCGGTGACGTCGTCAGCCGCGCGAGCCTCGGTTGCCGCCATAATTTGCTGTGCCTTGGTCTTCGTCATGGTCGATTTGCTCCTTGCTGGTTTTATCGCAAAATCGTACAAGCTCTTTCCAGTATGCCACCTGCCACTTGGCCTGGCAAAGTTGCCGTTTGCCGCTTGGCATTTTGTAACGGGGGCGGGGGAGTACACTCGGGGGTGTTGAATTTCCTGCCAGAGATGGGGATGCCCATGCAACATATCGATTGGATAATCCGCTCCAAGAACGTCTTTACCGCACAAGACGGCATCGATGATGCCCGTGAGCTGGCGATTGCCATCACAGGCGACCGTATCGTCGCAGTCGGTGCGCCCGATGACGTGATTGCCGCCGCGCCTGCCGCCACGCCGGTTATCGACTACGGCGAGCAGTTTGTCTGCCCCGGTTTCCACGATGCGCACCTGCATTTCTTCCATACTTCGGTTGGCTCTTCGCCGTACATGCTCATGGATATGGGCACGTCCGAGGCAGCACTGGTGCAACATGCGCTCGAGTTTTCCCAGGACTTGCCCGACGACGCTTGGGTTGTGACGCAGGGCTGGCGCGATTACCGTTGGGACCCGCCCGAGCATCCTAGCAAGGCGTCGCTCGATGCGGCATTCCCCGATCGTCCCTGCGTTATGTATTCGGGCGACGGGCACACGCTTTGGCTCAACAGCCGTGCACTCGAGGCGCTCGGCGTCACGCGCGACAGTGAGCCGCCGGCGGGCGGCAGCTACGACAAGGACGCAAACGGCGAGCTCACGGGCATTGCTCACGAGGCAGCTGCTATGCAGCTGCTACCGCGCTGCCTTGAGTGGCTGGGCGAGAATCGCATCGCAAGCGCTTACGCCGATCAAATGAGGCGGATGGCCGAGCAGGGCATCACCTCGATATGCGATATGTCGCTCATGCCCATGCCGGGCTGCGATTTTATCCGCGATGACGTCTACGACAAACTGCAGGCAGCTGGCAAACTGGGCATCCGTGCCCATCTGTTCCCCACGTTGCTGGATGACCAATCGCGCTTAGAAGAACTGCAGACCCGCTACGCGAACAACGCGCTGCTCTCGGCGCCTGGTTTTAAGCAGTTCTTCGACGGCGTCTCGAGCGAACACACGGCCTATCTCACCGATCCCTATACCAACCCGCGCTTCCCGGGCGATCAAGGTCGCCTGACGGTTCCCGTCGAGCGCATGCGCAAGCTGGTCCTGGCGGCAGCCGAGCGCGGCCACACCGTGCGCATCCACGTTATCGGCGACGGCGCCATCCATGCCGCACTCGATATCTTTGAGGAGGCGGCAGAGCTCTACGGCTTGCCCCAGCACGGCCATAATACGCTTGAGCATTTGGAGAATCTGCTGCCCGAGGACATCGATCGTCTGCGCAAACTCAACGTCATTGCCTCGAGCCAGCCCTGTCATATCACACTCGACCCGGGTGGTCCGGAGCGCGACCTGGGCTTGGAGCGTAGCCGCATCATGTGGCCGTTTGCGACCTATAAGCAGCGCGGCATCCGCCAAGCCTTCGGCACCGATAGCCCCATCACAGCCGTTACCAGCATGAACGTGCTCTACACGGCTATCACCCGCCAAGACCCCCGCAGCCACTGGCCCGAGGGCGGTTGGCTGCCGAGCGAGCGTATCGATGCGGCAACGGCTCTGCGCAACTACACCCTGGGCAGCGCCTATGCAGCGGGCGACGAGCAAAACCTCGGCAGCCTAGAACCCGGCAAATACGCCGACCTGGTAGTCCTGGACCAAAACCCACTCACCATCGACCCCCAAGAACTCCAAGCCACCAAAGTCCAAGCCACCTACCTAGCCGGCAACCTGATCTACGAGCGCTAAGTATTCATGTCTTACCGTTAAACGCGGCTCGGGCAGCTTATTTTGGGATGGCGCTCGAGCCGCGTTTGTTTGCAAATGGGGGGTTCGTTAGGAGCGTCCCCGCCCTGCTTGATTTGGGCGCGGGGCGGAGGCGCCGCCGCCCCGCGCCCAATTTGGACAGCAGCAATGCTATCTCTAGGTGTTTTGCATACTTTCCATTACGAATTGCATAAAAAGGCTGGGATGTTCTTCCGGATCCTGATGTACCCCCGTCCGCGCCGTGCAAAAAACGGAGTATTCAGCACCGCGAGCTCTGCCTGTGCCGCTGCGGCTGAGTAACGTTGCAGAGATTGACGTCATTTTGTGCTCCGGTGCGGCGTGAGGCATGCCTTTCTGTCCTGACGGGGTTTGCCTGCCGACCAAAATCGCCGGCCGAAGGCGTCCTTGGGACCAATATGGTGTGTCCGGCACGTATGCAGCCGTCCTAGTCTGCTGAATACTCCCAAAAATGCACGGTGCTCCCCAGGGGACCCGTGCGCGCAGCGAAAACCATGCACATGTCGCTATCCGCATCGCCATTTTGCTGCACTGACTTTTCTGAATGCCGGGCCCGAATTAGTTAACCTGCCTCCCGTGTGGCTCCGGAGGGGCGGGGCATAAGGTTTATCGCGAGTTCCGCACGAGCCGAAGGCCACTTAATGTGGCCTTCGTGCGAGCAGGACTGCCCGAGCAGGAAACCTTATGCCCCGCCCCTCCGGAGCCACACGGGAGGCATCGCTAAGTTATCCCCCGGCATTCAGAAAATCTAAGTGCCAAAAAATAAGATTTTTTGACTCCGTGTTGTATAACCCGCCATTCGTGGGTACCATTCAACGCGTACGCAAACAAAAAGGGTTAATTCGCGCGGCATAACCGCGCGGCCCAAAAAGGAGGAGACAAGCATGTCGTCTTTGAAGCCGCTTGCAGATCGTGTTCTGGTCAAGCCCGACGAGGCCGAGCAGAAGACCGCTTCTGGTCTGTATATCGCTAGCAACGCCCAGGAGAAGCCGCAGCGCGGCACCATCGTTGCCGTTGGCGCCGGCAAGGTCAACGACAAGGGTGAGCGCATCCCCATGGACGTCAAGGTCGGTGACGTTGTCATCTATGGTAAGTTCGGTGGCAACGAGGTCAAGGTCGACGGCGAGAAGTATCTGCTGATGCGCGCCGACGACATCTACGCTGTCGTCGAGGCCTAGTCTCGTCGCAATCTCTGATTCGTCTTTGAACGCGCCTGCCGCATAGGACTCGGAAGCGGCGACGCGAGTCACATTTCTTTTGGAGGATTACTCACCATGGCAAAGAACATTACGTTCAACACCGATGCCCGCGCTAAGCTCGCCAAGGGCGTCAACACTTTGGCCGACGCCGTTACCGTCACCATGGGCCCCAAGGGCCGCTACGTCGCCCTGCAGCGCACGTTCGGTGCCCCGACCATCACCAACGACGGCGTTTCCGTCGCCAAGGAGATTGAGCTCGAGGACAACATCGAGAACATGGGCGCTCAGCTGGTGAAGGAGGTCGCCACCAAGACCAACGACACCGTGGGTGACGGCACCACCACCGCAACCCTGCTCGCCCAGGCCATCGTCAACGACGGCCTGCGCAACGTCGCCGCTGGCGCCAACCCGCTGGCCATTCGTCGCGGCATCGACAAGGCCGTTAACGCCGCCGTCGCCGAGATGAAGAAGCAGGCCAAGCCGGTCGAGACCAAGGAGCAGATCGCTTCCGTCGGTACCATCTCCGCCGGTGACCCCGAGGTCGGCGAGAAGATCGCCGAGGCCATGGAGGTCGTGGGCAAGGACGGCGTCATCACCGTCGAGGATTCCCAGACGTTCGACATCACCATCGACACCGTTGAGGGCATGCAGTTCGACAAGGGCTATGTCTCCGCTTACTTCGTCACGGATAACGACCGCATGGAGGCCGTGATGAAGGATCCGTACATCCTCATCACCGACCAGAAGATCTCCAGCGTTCAGGACATTATGCCCGTTCTCGAGGCTGTCCAGCGCGCTGGCCGCGGCCTGCTCATCATCGCTGAGGACATCGACGGCGAGGCTCTGCCTACCCTGGTCCTCAACAAGATCCGTGGCGCCCTCAACGTCTGCGCCGTCAAGGCTCCGGGCTACGGCGATCGCCGCAAGCGCATCCTCGAGGACATCGCCGTCCTCACCGGTGGCCAGGCTGCCCTGGACGAGCTGGGTGTGAAGGTCGCTGACATCACCGCCGATATGCTCGGTACCGCTAAGTCCGTCACCATCTCCAAGGACAACACCGTCGTCGTCGGCGGCGCTGGCTCCAAGGAGGCCATCGACGCTCGTATCGCTCAGATCAAGGGTGAGATGGAGAACACCACCTCTGACTTCGACCGTGAGAAGCTCCAGGAGCGCCTGGCCAAGCTCTCCGGTGGCGTTGCCGTCATCAAGGTCGGCGCTGCTACCGAGTCCGAGCTCAAGGAGATCAAGCATCGCGTCGAGGACGCCCTGCAGGCTACCCGCGCTGCTGTCGAGGAGGGTATCGTCGCCGGCGGCGGCGTCGCCTTCATGGACGCTGCTCCTGCGCTCGATGCTGTCGAGATCGACGACCCCGAGGAGAAGATCGGCGTCGACATCGTCAAGAAGGCTCTGACCGCTCCGGTCGCTACCATCGCCAAGAACGCTGGCTTTGAGGGCGCTGTCGTGGTCGATAAGGTTGCCGAGCTGCCCGCCGGCCAGGGTCTCAACTCTGCCAACGGCGAGTGGGGCGACATGATCGAGATGGGCGTCCTCGACCCCGTCAAGGTCAGCCGCGTCACCCTTCAGAACGCTGCTTCTGTCGCCAGCCTGATCCTCATCACCGAGGCTACCGTCTCCGATGTGCCCAAGAACACTCAGCTTGAGGACGCTATCGCTGCTGCTACCGCTGGTCAGCAGGGCGGCGGTATGTACTAAGGCCGACAAGGTCTAGAACTCCCACCGGGAATCCGGGGGCGGGACGGGGACTTCTCTCCGGAACGTCCTCGGACATGCAAAGAGGCTCCGCATCGCGCTTCGCGCTGCGGAGCCTCTTTGCGTCCTGCGGAATATTCCGGAGAGAAGTCCCCGTCCCGCCCCCGGATTCCCTGCGTTTACGGCCTTGAGGCCGGCGGGCGGAGAAGGATGTGGTCGATAGGGATACGTGTCCCCTTCGCTGTTTCGCGCTTTGCGCGAAAGGCGCGTTGCTTTGGGATGGGTGGGGGACGTGGTTGCTTTGGCAACTGATCTCCGCCACAAATTACCCTTGGCATACTTGCGCGAGAACCTGCTCGTGCTACACTTGCAATTGCTGTTTCAGGGCGGGGTGGAATTCCCCACTGGCGGTAAATCGGGCGGTGTCAAAGGGACGCCGTGGCGCAGGCGAGGTGTCTGCGACCGAGCCGATGAGTCCGCGACCCGTGCGTGTGTTGGTTCGCATGCCGGCTGAACTGGTGAGATCCCAGTACCAACGGTTAGAGTCCGGATGAAAGAGGCAGGTGATCTTATGTCTGAACAGTCGCAGCATATCCATTTTGAGAACACGAATAGGTGGAGCACCAAACAGCTCGTTACCATGGCGTTGATGTGCGCCTTGGGCGCCCTGTTTATGTACGTGCAGCTGCCTATCCTTCCTTCGGCGCCGTTTTTGACGTATGACCCGTCGCTGGTACCGGCGATGGTGTGCGGGTTTGCGTATGGTCCTGGCGCCGGCACTGCTGTTGCCGCTATGGCTATCGTTATCCATGCGCTCACCACGGGTGACTGGGTCGGCGCGCTTATGAACCTGGTTGCCACGCTGGGCTACATTCTGCCTGCGGCTATCGTCTATCAGAAGATGCATACCTATAAGGGTGCCGTGATTGGCCTGGTGCTCGGCGTTATTGCCGCTACGGCGTTGTCTATGGTCGCAAACCTTACCATTGGCGTATGGTTCTGGTATGGCTCGGTCGATGTGATCGCCCCGCTCATGATTCCTGCCGTGCTGCCGTTCAACCTTATCAAGACCGTGCTTAACTCGGTGTTGACACTGGCGGTGTATAAAGCGGTCTCCAACCTCGTCACGCCTAAAAAGGACCAGGTCAAAGGCCGCGCATGATTGAGTGTCGGGGCGTTTCCTTTAGCTATGACGGTGCCGTACCGGCACTCGACGGCGTCGATCTGAATATCGAGGACGGCGAGTTTTTCTGCATCCTCGGTGGCAATGGGTCGGGCAAGTCGACGTTTGCCAAGCATCTGAATGCGCTGCTGCAGCCCGATGCGGGCACGGTGCGCATTAACGGCATGGATGCGTCCGATCCCGAGCTGGTCTACGACATTCGCTCGACCGCGGGCATGGTATTCCAGAATCCCGATGATCAGCTGGTGGCAACGCTTGTCGAAGATGACGTTGCGTTTGGTCCCGAAAACCTTGGCGTGCCATCGGCGCAAATTGCGCAGCGCGTACGCGAGGCGCTGAAGGGCGTGGGCCTGGTGGGCTTTGAGTGCCACGAGACCCATGCGCTTTCGGGCGGCCAAAAGCAGCGCGTGGCGCTTGCCGGCGTGCTCGCCATGGAACCGCGCGTGCTCATATTGGACGAGGCTTCCTCGATGCTCGATCCGCGTGGACGCAAGGGCCTCATGAAGGCTTGCCG
Source organism: uncultured Collinsella sp. (assembly GCA_900544895.1). Taxonomy (GTDB): domain Bacteria; phylum Actinomycetota; class Coriobacteriia; order Coriobacteriales; family Coriobacteriaceae; genus Collinsella. The sequence continues at coordinate 83,024 of UQWZ01000003.1, read as the reverse complement.
CGCGTTGCACGCTCGCGGCATGACCATCGTGATGATTACGCACTTTATGGAAGAGGCCGCCGAGGCCGATCGTGTCGCGGTGTTTCGGGCGGGGCGCGTTGCCATGCTCGGTAAGCCCGAGGAAATCTTGACGCGGGCAGACGAACTTGCGCAGCTCAACCTGGATATGCCGGCGTCGTGCTGTCTGGGCAGGTCGCTTCGTGCGAAGGGCGTGCCCGTTTGCGCACAGGTGCGTGAGGCGGATATGGTCGCCGAGATTGCGCAGGCTTATGCCGAGCGAAGTGGGGCAGACATCGCGGGGCAGTCTTCCGCATCCCAGTTGGAAATCGCTGACGGCACTGTTCCGGTAGACAACGAGGGCAACGCGTCGGAGCCCGTCATAGAGCTATCCCATGTTTCGTACAGTTATTCGCTCAGTCCGCGCGAGCGCCGCCGCTGGCATAAGCGCTCGGTCACTGCGGGCAAATCGAGCAAACAGGCTCTCTGGGGAAACGACCCCAGCAGCCCGTGGGCGCTGCGCGATGTATCGCTGACGGTGCGTCGCGGCGAGTTCCTGGGCTTGGCAGGTCATACCGGTTCGGGTAAGTCGACGCTAGTCCAGCATCTCAACGGTTTGATTCGCCCCCAGGAGGGATTCGTTCGCGCACTGGGGCTCGATCTGTCAAACAAGAAAGACGCCGCCGCGGTTAAGGCCAAGGTCGGCGTGGTGTTTCAATATCCCGAGCGTCAGCTGTTTGCCGAAACCGTGACGCAGGACGTGGCGTTTGGCCCGCACAACCTTGGCTTGTCGCAGGCCGAGGTCGCGCGCCGCGTTGAGTCATCGCTCGCGCGCGTGGGCCTCGACTTGGCCACGGTGGGCGACAAGAGTCCCTTTGAGCTTTCGGGTGGCCAACAGCGGCGCGTGGCGTTTGCCGGCGTGCTTGCCATGGAGCCCGAGGTCTTGGTACTCGATGAGCCCATGGCGGGGCTCGATCCGGCGGCGCGCAGTGATTTCCTGGAGCTCATCGATCGACTTCACCATGGGGGCCTGACCGTCGTCATGGTCTCACACAGTATGGATGACCTTGCCAATTGCTGCGATCGTATTGTCGTGATGAACGAGGGCGCGGTGTTTGCTGAGGGCACGCCCGCTCAGGTTTTTGCGCATGCAGATGAGCTTAAATCAATCGGCTTGGGTGTTCCCGCTGCCCAGCGCATGGCGTTGGCGCTCGCGGAAGCGGGCGTGCCGCTGCGTCGCGGCGGGCTCTATACGGTTGAGTCGTTGGCCGACGAGTTGGCAGATTTGCCGATCGGTCGCTCAGGCGGTTCTTCTAACGTCTCGGACAAGGCCAAATCCGAAACGGTCGCGCGAGAGGAGGGTTGCTGATGGAGGCGTTTTCGTTTGGCAGCTACTATCCGAGCGATAGCGCGATCCATCGCCTGGATCCGCGCACCAAGCTGCTCCTGGGCTTTGTGTTTTTGATCACGACGCTGACCGTCGGCGGCTTCCGCGGATTAGCCCCTGTCGCAATTTTCGTTGTGCTGATCTATGTCGTGTCCCGGGTGCCGGCTCGTCGCGTTCTGTCGTCGATGGCGCCGCTGCTGGCAATCGTCGTCGTGGTCGCGGTGCTCAACTTGTTTACCGATCAGAGTGGGCGCATCCTGTGGCAGCTCGGCTTTCTGCGGATAAGCGAGGGCTCGCTGCATTCCGCCGCCTTTATGGCGTGCCGCCTGACCTTGATGATGGCCGGTATGAGCGCCATCACGCTCACCACACCGACGCTCGACCTCACCGCGGGCTTCGAGCGCCTGCTCGCGCCGTTTGCGCGTGTGGGGCTCCCTGCGCACGAGCTCGGCATGATCATGGGCATCGCGCTGCGCTTTATGCCGCAGTTTGCCACCGAGATGAAGCAGATGGCCGATGCGCAGGCAAGCCGTGGTGCACGCGTAACGGGTGGCCCGCTCGGCGGCGTGCGTATGCTCGGCAGTGTGGCGATTCCACTGTTCACGGGAGTGTTCCGTCATGCCGAGACGTTGTCTGCTGCCATGGATGCACGCTGCTATCACGGCGAGCAGGGCCGCACGCGTCTGCATGCGCTTGCATTTGGCCGCGGCGATGCGTTGGCGGCGGTGGTGACAGCGCTGCTGCTCATCTGCGTCATCGTCATCAATCTTCAACTTGTTTAGGCGCGATTCGAGCGCAGGAAAGGGATTCCCATGACCGACAACGACCGCACGGCGCAGCTCGAGCGCGCCTGTTCGTATCTTAGGCGTATTCCGGCGTGGTATCTCGCCACGATCGACGTGACGGACGGACATCAGCCGCGCGTGAGGCCGTTCTCGTTTGCCATGGTCGATGATGACAAGCTGTGGTTTTGCACCTCGCGCGATAAGGATGTGTGGGCCGAGCTCAGCGCGAACCCCAAGTTCGAGCTTTCGTGCTGGAAGCCGGGGGAGTGCTGGATCGTATTGTCCGGCGAGGCCGCGCTCGAGGACGACGCAGTTGCGAGCGACAAGGTGCGTCAAGCGGGTTTTAAGCACATGGTGGGCATCGGCGAGGAACACGAGAGTGCCAACGACGGCCGCCTTGCGTTCTTCTCGGTCCGCAACATCGCCGCGCGGTTCTGCGATATCGACGGCAGCGAAGAGCGCCTCGAGCTCTAATTTCCCAAATTGACTACACATTCCAAAAAGACTGGTCAGGCGACAGGAGGAAACGTGGACGGATTGAATACGGTTTTGGAGTATCTGACGTCGGTGCCGGCGTGGTACTTGGCGACGAGCGTGGACGGGCAGCCACATGTACGTCCATTTTCGTTTGCTCAGATCCAGGATGGCAAGCTGTGGTTTGTAACAGCGCGCACCAAAGATGTGTGGCAAGAGCTGCTGCAAAACCAGCGCTTTGAGGCCACGAGTTGGTGGCCGGGCCATGGCTGGCTCATCTTGCGCGGGCGTGCCGGCTTGGATGACCGGGCTTTAGGCGAAATGCGCGAAGCCGGGTGGAAGCATCTAGAGCACCTGGGCGAGCACTATGAGGGGCCTAACGACCCCACGCTCGTCTTCTTTAGCGTCGAGGATCCCGAGGCTTTTATCTGCAATCACGACGAATGGGTGCCGGTCGAGCTCTAGCCAGCTGGCTCATCCTAACAACTTGGTTTTCGCATGGGCGGGCCCCGTATTGCCCGGCGCCGTTAGGAGCGCCGGTCAATACGGGGCCCGCTCCATTTGTCAATTCCTTCAAGCGAATGTGTCGGGAATGTTTCAATGCATGAATATGCAAGCCATTTACGTATTCATGCATCTTTTGGTGCTAAAGTTTCAACCCATTTCATAACGACCGCTGCGAAATGCGCATCGGTGCATAAATCGCAGACAAGGAGTCTGATATGTCTTTGAAGGTTGGAATCGTCGGCGCGGCTGGATATGCCGGAGCCGAGCTCATTCGCCTCGTCCTCGGTCATCCCGATTTTGAACTTGCTGCCATTACGTCCAACGCCGATGCCGGCCAGCCGTTGTCTGCGGTGTACCCGAGCTTCACCGGCGTAAGCGATCTTGTCTTTACGACGCATGATGCCCCCGAGCTCAAGAACTGCGACGCGGTCTTTTTGGCCGTGCCGCACACGGCTGCCATGGCACAGGTGCCCGCGCTGCTTGCATCGGGCGTCTCCTGCTTTGATCTTTCGGCCGACTACCGTCTGAACGACGCGTCCGTTTTTGAGGCTTGGTATGCCGCCGAGCATACGAGCCCCGAGCTGCTCAAGACCCGTGCCTTCGGTCTGCCCGAGCTGTTCTGCCAGGACTTGGAGACCGCCGCATCCGACCATGCCGACGGCAAACCCGTGCTGGTCGCCTGCGCCGGTTGCTATCCCACCGCAACGAGCCTTGCCGCCGCGCCCGCCGTGCGCGCGGGCTGGGTGGCCGAGAACGGTCCCGTGATTGTCGATGCCATTAGCGGCGTGACGGGCGCCGGTAAGTCCTGCAACGCCCGCACCCATTTTTGCAGCGCCGACGAGAACTTGGAGGCCTACGGCGTGGGCAAGCATCGCCACACGCCCGAGATTGAGCAAATCCTTGGCCTGACCGATCGCGTCGTCTTTACCCCGCACCTGGCACCGCTCAAGCGCGGTCTGCTCTCCACGGTGACGCTGCCGCTCGCGCCGCAGGCTCTCGACACGCTGGCTCTTGAGGATGTCGTCGACCATTACAAGCAGTTCTACGCCGGTCGCACCTTTGTGCGCGTGCTCGATGCCGGCCAGCAGCCCAAGACGGCTTCGGTCGTCGGCACCAACGCTGCCCAGATTGGCCTCGCGCTCAACAAGCGCGCGGGCGTGCTGGTGGCGACGGGCGCCATCGACAATCTGTGCAAGGGCGCTGCGGGCCAAGCAGTCCAGTGCGCCAATATCGTCTTTGGCTTTGACGAGCGACGAGGCTTGCCTACAGTGGCGTGCCCGGTGTAGCACATTCGATTGTTAACGATTTGGTAGTCGGGCATCGAATGGGGCGCCACTCTTAAGCTGGTCTCATGATCACGACTGGCATGGCGCACCAACCGATGTCCGTTTTTTTGTTTGACATAAGGAGTCATAAAGACGATGGATACCGAGCTGTTTGATATCAAGATTCGCGCCGTCGAGGGTGGCGTTACGGCTGCGGCTGGTTTTAAAGCTGCAGGCATCCACGCTGGGTTCCGCAAGAACCCCGAGCGTCTGGATTACGCGCTCGTCGTGCCCGATAAACCCTGTCCCGGTGCCGGCGTGTTTACCACCAATCGCTTTTGCGCGGCGCCCGTGCAGGTGAGCCGTGCCAACCTGGGCGGTGCCGACAAGGGCTACGGTATCATCGCCGGTGTTTCGGTCAACTCTGGCAATGCCAACGCCGCCACGGGTGAGACCGGCCTTGCCTGCGCGCGCGAGACGTGCAGCATCGCATCGCAGGTCATCGGCTGCGAGCCCCAGCAGATTCTGGTTGCCTCCACGGGTGTGATTGGCCAGATTCTGCCGATCGACACGTTTGAGACCGCCATTCCTGCTGCCTACGAGGCGCTCTCCGCCCACGGTGGCGCCGATGCCGCTCGCGCCATCATGACGACCGACACGCACTCCAAGGAGTACGCCGTATCCTACGTCAGTGAGGCTGCGGGTCATGCGGGCAATGTCTATACGGTAGGCGGAATGTGCAAGGGCTCGGGCATGATCATGCCCAATATGGCCACCATGATCGCAGTTATCACCACCGATGCCCCCGTCGAGCCTGCGGCACTTCATGCCCTGCTGCTCTCGACCGTCAAGCAGACCTTTAACAAGGTAACGGTCGATTCCGACACCTCGACCAACGACACCTGCATCATGCTTGCCTCCGGCGCCGCTGCCGCAGATGCCGAGCCTATCGTCGAGGGCTCCGATGCCTTTGACGAGTTGGCATTTGCCGTGCACGAGGTGTGCGAGAGCCTGGCGCGCAATATCGCCGCCGATGGTGAGGGCGCATCCAAGCTTGTTACGGTCAACGTTACCGGCGCCGCCAACGACGAGGAGGCCGATATCGCCGCCCGTGCCGTTGCTAACTCGCCGCTCGTTAAGACCTGCATCGCCGGCCACGACTGCAACTGGGGCCGCGTTGCTATGGCGCTTGGCAAGTGCGGCGTGAAGTTTAATCAGGAAGACGTTTCCATCGACATGATGGGCATGCCTGTCTGTCGCGATGGTCTGACTGTTCCCTTTGACGAGGACGAGGCTCTACGACGTTTCGAGGCGCCCGAGATCGTGATCTCGGCCGACCTGGGCGCAGGCGACGCGGCAACGACCGTGTGGACCTGCGACCTCACGCATGAGTATATCTCCATCAACGGCGACTACCGTTCCTAGATTCCGGGCACGCTGCGCATCTTGCCGCGATTGCGGACAGCGGAGCACGGCGCGATAACGATACGAAAGACGAGGCAGATTATGAAATTCGCACGAGATTGTCGTTCGAGCGAATCCAACGAAGCAACCGCGCAGCTGCTGTTCGAAGCGCTGCCGTGGATTAAGAACCTGACCGGCAAGACGGTTGTTATCAAATATGGCGGAGCCGCCATGGTTGATGAGCAGCTGCGCCGCGACGTGATGAGCGACATCGTTTTGCTCAAGATCATCGGTATGCGCCCCGTTATCGTGCACGGCGGCGGCAAGGCCATCAACGAGGCACTCAGCCACTACGACATCCCCGTCGAGTTTAAGAACGGCCAGCGTGTGACCACGCCGGCGACTATGGATATCGTGCGCGAGGTGCTGGGCGGTAAGGTCAACCAGGAGCTGGTCGCAGCGCTCAACCACCATGGCAACCTGGCCGTGGGCGTGTCGGGCAGCGATGCCGGCACGCTCATCGCCGAGCCGCTCGACCCCGAGCTCGGTCGTGTGGGCAAAGTGACGCACGTCAACACCGACTATATCGAGCGCTTACTCGATAGCGAGTACATCCCCGTCATTGCTACCGTTGCGGCGGGGGAGGACGGCGGTTTCTTCAACATCAACGCCGACACCGCCGCCGGTGCCGTTGCCGCGGCGCTCCACGCGCATAAGGCGATCTTTTTGACCGATGTCGATGGCCTGTACAAGGACTTTAGCGACAAGGACTCGCTTATCTCCAACCTAACGCTCGACGAGGTTAACGAAATGCTCTACGGCGGCGAGGTCGATAAGGGCATGATTCCCAAGCTGCGTGCGGCCGTCGATGCGCTTACCGGCGGCGTATTTCGTGCCCACATCATTAACGGTACTACGCCGCATTCGCTGCTCCTGGAGTTGCTGACCGATGCCGGCGTCGGCACCGTGATCCATTCCACCGAGACGGCTTACGAGTTCGATACGCATCCGCATCCGCTTTCGACGTTTGCTGCGCGTCTGACCGAGAACCTTGACGAGGTCGAGAAGCTCCAGACGGTCTAGCTGGCCCGCAGCCGACCCATTCCTGCACCCATAGCCCCGCGCCGTCTGGCGCCCAACGAAAGGCATCTCATGTCACTTGCAGCTCAGCAATCGCTTGAATCCCATTACGTTATGCATACCTTTGGCCGCTCTCCGGTCGAGTTTGTCGAGGGTCACGGCATGAAGCTCACCGGCGACGATGGCCGTGAGTACCTCGACTTTCTTGCCGGCATCGGCGTGTGCAGCCTAGGTCATGGCGACCCGGCTGTGCTCTCGGCGCTCGAGGCGCAGACCAAAAAGCTCATGCATGTCTCCAATTACTTCTACATCGAGCAGCGCGGACAGGTCGCGGCGCTGCTGTCCAAGCTTGCTAACGACGACGTAGATGGTGCGCGCGTGCTTGCCGATGCCATTGTCGCCGGCGATGAGACCACGGCAGCTGCTCTTGGTGTCCCGGCTGCGGGCGAGCAGGTTTGGGAGACCTTCTTTGCCAACTCTGGCGCCGAGGCCAACGAAGGCTCGATGAAGCTCGCGCGTCTGTACGCCAAGCGTGCCGGTAATGGCGGCAACACCATCGTGTGCATGCGCGGCGGCTTCCACGGCCGTACGCTCGAGACCATTGCCGCCACCATGCAGGATTGGCTGCAGGACAGCTTCCGCCCGCTGCCGGGTGGCTTTGTGGCCTGCACGCCCAACGATGTGGACGAGCTGCGTGCGATCTTTAAGCAGCTGGGGAGCGAGATTTGTGCCGTGATGCTCGAGCCGATCCAGGGTGAGAGTGGCGTGCATCCCATGACCGAGGAGTTTATGGCGGCAGCGCGCGACCTGGCACACGAAGTGGGCGCCGTGCTTATCGCCGACGAGGTCCAGTGCGGCATCTTCCGCTCCGGCAAGCCGTTTGCATTCCAAACCTATGGCGTGGAGCCCGACATCATGAGCCTTGCCAAGGGCATTGCCGATGGCGTGCCCATGGGTGCCGTCATGGCAAAGAAGGAGATTGCCGACGTGTTTAAGCCGGGCGACCACGGCTCGACCTTTGGCGGCAGCTGCCTAGCCATTGCGGCGTGCGCCGCGACGCTCTCCGCGCTCGTGCGCGGCGATTATGCCGACCATGCTGCCAAGGTGGGTGCCTATATGGAGCAGGCGCTGGCTAAGCTTCCGCATGTGGTAGAGGTGCGTGGCCGTGGCCTGATGCTCGGCTGCGATCTTGACGATACTGCGGGTGATGCACACGACGTTGTGGCCCGTGCATTGGGGGCCGGTGCCGTAATCAACGCTACGGGTGCCCATACGCTGCGTTTCCTGCCGCCACTCGTCTGCGAGGAAGCCGACGTGGACAGCCTGATCGAGATCCTGTCGGATGTCTTGGGCTAACGCGGCGCAATAACTCAATTTGGACCGGGTTCCGGACTGTGGGCGTGTCCTATGCGGCATGATTCAGCGGTCTGGAGCCCGTTTTGCCTTAGATTTGCTAAGGCAGGGAGACCTGCTGGTCAAAAAACATCAAATATGAGTACTGTTACCGATTTGGTAGCAGCAATTTTGGACTAATAAGGCCAGATAGCAAGTCGAAATGACGATGAAAGCACGATTTTGATCTAACTGTTAGTCCTTATAATGGACATATGTTGCGTAACTTAAGCAAATACTGTCTATTTATATGTTGCAAACAAAGTAGCAGTACTCATTTTTGCCATTTTTTGACCACGGCCTTTGTGACAGACGTGCTGGCGGGTTCGAATCCCATGCGCTGGGCCCAAAAAAGAAAGGCTCCCATTGCTGGGAGCCTATCAAATCAGTGGTGGGCGATGAGGGATGTCCGCGTGCGGCTCCACCGCCCGCATCCGCTTCGTCGCTTCGCTCCTCGCGTGCTGCGCTGGAAAACGCTTCGCGTTTCCTCAGCTCCGCACCCTTGCGGGTTCGAATCCCATGAAATGGGCCCAAACAAAAACGGTCCCCTTTCGAGGACCGTTTCCAATTCAATGGTGGGCGATGAGGGATTCGAACCCCCAGCCTTGTGCGTGTAAAGCACCTGCGCTAACCGTTGCGCCAATCGCCCGTGCGGAGAGAGTATAGCAAAACAATCGCCTCATTCACCTCATATCCATTAAAGGTAACCGGCGCGTGTCACAGCGGAGCTGATTCAGTTGAGATTGCCTGAACATTCCGCCCCTCTTTACGCCCTCGGGTATACTCAAAAGCTACTGATTCGATTTGATGCCCAGCAACAGTAGAGGGGATAGTATATGTGCGGTTTTGTCGGTTTTGTCGGTGGGACGGATAACCAATCCGAGGTGCTCACCAAGATGATGGACCGCATCGTCCATCGCGGTCCCGACATGGGCGGTCAGTTTATCGACGGCCGCGTTGCCCTCGGCTTCCGCCGCCTGTCGATCCTCGACCTGACCGAGGCTGGCGCCCAACCCATGGCCAACGAGGACGGTAGCGTCGTCATTGTCTTCAACGGCGAGATCTACAACTTCCAAGAACTCCGTTCCGAGCTCGAGGCCAAGGGCTACAAGTTCCACTGCGGCGCCGACACCGAGAGCCTCCTGCACGGCTACGAGGAGTGGGGCGAGGCCGTTCTCGATCGCCTGCGCGGTATGTACGCCTTCGTCATCTGGGACAAAAAGAAGAACAAGCTTTTTGGCGCCCGCGACATCTTTGGCATCAAGCCGCTCTACTACTATCCCATGGCCGATGCGGGCGACGGCGCTCCGGGCGTGCTCTTTGGTTCCGAGATCAAGAGCTTCCTGGACTACCCGCACTTCCACAAGGCGGTCAACAAAAAGGCCCTGCGTCCGTACATGACGCTGCAGTATTCGGCAACCGAGGAGACCTTCTTCGAGGGTGTCTACAAGCTGCCGCCGGCGCACTACTTTACCGTCGATATCCCGACCGGCAAGATGAACATCGAGCGCTACTGGGATTGCGATTACTCTGCCGTCGAGAAGCCGTTCGAAGAGTATGTCGATGAGCTGGACGAGGTCGTGCACGAGAGCGTCGAGGCCCATCGTATCGCCGACGTCAAGGTCGCGTCGTTCCTCTCCGGTGGCGTCGACTCCAGCTACATCGCCGCTTGCCTCATGCCCGACAAGACCTTCTCGGTGGGCTTTGACTACAAGAACTTTAACGAGACCAACTACGCCAAGGAGCTTTCCGATAAGCTCGGCGTCGAGAACGTTCGCAAGATGATTACCGCCGACGAGTTCTTCGGTGCGCTCGAGGACATCCAGTATCACATGGACGAGCCGCAGTCCAACCTGTCTTCCGTGCCGCTGTGGTTCTTGGCCGAGATGGCCCGCAAGGACGTTACCGTCGTGCTTTCGGGCGAAGGCGCCGACGAGCTCTTTGGCGGCTACGCCTACTACGAGGACACGGTCCCGGTGCGCAAGTACAAAAAGATGGTGCCGCTGCCCATCCGTCGCGCGCTCGGTAACCTGGCGCTGCATATGCCGTACTTCAAGGGACATAACTTCCTGGTCAAGGGTGCCGAGATCCCCGAGAAGTCGTTCCTGGGACAGGCTCTGGTATGGCCGGAGCGCGAGGTCGACGGCGTGCTCAAGCCCGAGTACAACACCGGCGATGGCGCCTTTGAGCTCGCTGCACCCATCTACGCACGCGTGAAGGGTCAGCCCGAACTGGTCAAGAAGCAGTACCTGGACATGAACATGTGGCTCCCGGGCGACATTCTGCTCAAGGCCGACAAGATGTGCATGGCGCACTCGCTGGAGCTGCGCGTGCCCTTCCTGGACCGCAAAGTCATGGAGTTCGCCGAGCACATTCCCGACCGCTACCGCATCAACGAGAACGGCAACAAACAGGTACTCCGCCACGCTGCCAACAAGTCGCTGCCCGATGAGTGGGCCACCCGTCCCAAGGTGGGCTTCCCGGTGCCGATTGTCTACTGGCTGCGCGAGCAAAAGTGGTACGACTATGTCAAGGAGTACTTCACCGCGCCGTGGGCAAGCGAGTTCTTCAATACCGACGAGCTTATGCACCTGCTCGATCTGCACTTTGCGGGCAAGGGCGATTTCCAGCGCAAGATCTATACGCCGCTCGTGTTCCTAGTGTGGTACAAGCGCTTCTTTATCGACGAGGGCCAGCCTTCTGTTCAGGCTGCCTAGCCTCGGCTTACGAACGCCTGCGCGTAACGGCTCCTCCGGGAGCCGTTTTTGCGCGAGCACGTTTCAGTTACTATGAAAACCGTCCCTGCCAAATGGCTGAGAAAGGTGAAAGATGCACCATTCGGATTCCGCGACCGTGACCACGGTCGATACGCTTGCCAAGCTTCTCGACGTGTGCGGCGAGCTGCGCGCATCAGAGCAGGTTGACGAGCGTGCCGTGACCGGCTGCTCGTTTGATTCGCGCGTGGTCTCGGCAGGTGACGTGTTCTTCTGTAAAGGTGCTGCCTTTAAGCCCGCGTTTTTGAGCATGGCGCTCGATGCGGGCGCCGTCGCATTTGTGTGCGAGGAGTCGCTGGTCGAGTCTCTGGAGCCGCTGGCGAAGGAGGGCGGTGCTGCGATGCTGGTTGTTGATAGTGTTCGCACGGCCATGGCCCTGTTGCCGCCGGAGGTCTACGACCGTCCCGACCACGACGTCAAGATCGTGGGCATCACCGGCACCAAGGGAAAGACCACGGCCGCTTTTATGCTCCAGTCGATTATCAAAGCGGCGGGCGATTCCTGCGGCATGATCGGCTCGGTGAGTACCGACGATGGTATCGAGTGCTACGAGAGCACCAATACTACGCCCGAGGCCCCCGAGGTCTGGCGCCATATCGCCAACTGCCGCACGTCCGGTCGCAAGTCCATGGTCATGGAGGTCTCGAGCCAGGCGCTCAAGTACCAACGCGTCGAGAATCTGCCGTTTGACGTGGCGTGCTTCCTCAACATCGGCCGCGACCACATCTCGCCGATCGAACACCCCACGTTTGAGGATTATTTTGAGAGCAAACTCAGGATCTTTGACCAGGCAAAGACTGCCGTGGTGAATCTGGGCACCGAAGAGGTCGACCGTGTGCTGGAGGCAGCGTCGACGGCCGAGCGCTTGGTGACCGTTGGCGTCGAGCATCCCGAGGCGAGCCTGTGGGCGAGCGACGTACGCATGGTCGGCTTTAGCATCGAGTTCAACTTGCATGGCCTGTGTGCCGACGAGTCCGAGGCGGGGGAGAAGATCCTGCTGGGTATCGCGGGAGACTTTAACGTGGAGAACGCGCTGGTCGCTATCGCCGCCGCGCGCGAGATCGGCATCGGTATCGAGGCCATCAAGAAGGGCCTCTCCAAACTGCGTGTGCCGGGCCGTATGGAGGTCGTGGAGTCGAAGGACGGCCGCGTGATTTGCGTTGTCGACTACGCGCACAACCAGCTTTCGTTCCGCTCGCTTTTCTCGTCGGTCAAGCGCGCGTTTCCCGCCAGCCCGGTCATCGCAGTGTTTGGCGCTGCCGGCGGCAAGGCGCAGGAGCGCCGCGAGCAGCTTCCGCGCGAGGCCGCACCGTATTCCGACCTGATGATCTTTGCCAATGAGGACCCGGCTCACGAGGACCCGATGAAGGTCTGTCGCGAGCTTGCCGAACATGTTCCCGACGATACGCCGAACAAGATCATCCTCGATCGCGAAGCCGCTGTGCATGCGGCGTTCAAGGCGGCGCGCGAGGAGTACGTCAACCCCGATGCTCCCACCATTGTCTTGCTGCTGGCAAAGGGTGACGAGGAGCTCATGCACGTGGGCGACGAGTTCGTGCCCATCGAGAGCGACCTTTCGCTGGCCAATCGCCTGATCGATGTTACCCAGTTTGACTAATGAACCATGATGGCGGCGGCGCCCTGAGTGCGCTGTCGCCATAAGCGTGTTCCCTCAATCAAAATATGCCGTCCAAGTCCAAACCCTTCTACGTAAACGGAGTAACCATGTCCCACAATACCCTGCCGACCGTTGCCGAGCTTTCGGGCGAGATGCGCGAGCGCTTGGCCAAGGTCAAGTACGTCTTTACCGACCTGGATGCCACGATGCTCGCGCCCGGCTCGTGCGTGCTGCGCGACAACGACGGCAACCCTTCGACCAAACTCGTCGAGGCCGTCGTGGCGCTTACTCGCGCTGGTATTCAGGTGGTTCCCACCTCGGGCCGCAACCGCACCATGATTCACGAGGACGCGCGCGTGCTCGGCCTCAACTCCTACATCGGCGAGATGGGCGGCCTGGTCATGTACGACCTCAAAGCCAACGATTGGGAGTATCTGACCGGCGACATGCCCTACGACCCCGCCTGTGGCCTCACGCCGCACCAGGTGATCGAGCAGACCGGCGTGTGCGAGAAGATCCTCGCCCGCTGGCCGCACAAGATCGAGTATCACAACGACATGTCGACCGGCTACAAGTACCGTGAGGTCACCGTCGGCATGCGCGGCGATGTGCCCGACGATGAGGTTCAGGCCATCCTGGACGAGGCCGGCTGCGGTCTGATCTGGGCTTGCAACGGCCATCTGACTCACCTGTCCAAGCCGACGACGCTCGAGCTCGATCGCGTCGAGGACGGTCGCGCATTTAACATCAACCCCGCGGGCCTCAACAAAGGCGTCGCCATTGCGCGCTTCTGCGAGCACCTAGGGATCGAGCGCGAGGAGACGCTCGCGCTCGGCGATTCCGAGTCCGACTTCTACATGGCCGATCACGTGGGCACGTTCTGCCTGGTCGAGAATGGCCTGACGAGCGCCGGCGCGCCCGAGTTCCTGGCTGCTTGCGAGAACGCTTTCGTTACGCGCGGCAAAATTGTCGACGGTTGGGCGGCGACGGCAGAGCTGCTGGTCGCGGCGCGTTCGTAGCGCGGCGCCGCCGCACTTGGACATGTCTTTTCGAGAGAGACTGGTGAGGTAATGTCCGATATCGAGAATCCGGCAGGCGACACGCGCCCGATTGGCGTGTTCGATTCTGGTTTGGGCGGTCTGACGGTTGCGCGCGCGATTGCGACGGCGTTGCCGCACGAGTCCGTCTACTACTTTGGCGACACCAAGCGCTGCCCCTACGGCACCCGTACCGAGGATGAGGTGCGCTCGTTTGCGTTGCAGGCGGGCCGTTGGCTTTCGAAGCACGACGTCAAGATTATGGTCATCGCCTGCAACACGGCGACCGCTGCGGCCTTGCGTCTGGCCCAGCAGGTGCTCGACGTTCCCGTGATCGGCGTGATCGCGCCGGGTGCCCGTGCGGCAATCAACAGCACCCGCACGCGCCGGGTGGGCGTGCTCGCCACCAACCTCACCATTCGCTCAGGCGCTTACACGCGTGCCATTCAGGACCTGGATGCCGGCGTCGACGTATACGGCTGCCCGGCTTCGAGTTTTGTCGAGGTTGTCGAGCACGAGCTCGCCTCGGGTGCGCATCTGCAGGAGCAGTGGCTCGAGAACGAGGACATCTTCGATACGCCGGCCGTGCGAGCGCTGGTCGGCGCCACGGTTGAGCCGCTGCGCGATCGCGGAATCGATACCGTGGTGCTCGGCTGCACGCACTTTCCGCTGTTGGTGGGACCTATCCGCCATGCGCTGGGGCCTGGGGTGCGCGTCGTGAGTTCCGCCGAGGAGACTACGCGCGAGCTGACCGATATCCTCACGCGCCGTGAGCAACTGGCGGGCGACGCTGCCGAGCCGCAGCATCGCTTTGCCACTACGTCTGACAACATTGCCGAGTTTGCGGTGGCGGGTAGCTTTATCTTTGGCCAGCCGCTCAAAAGCATCGAGCATGTCGATATCGACGAACTGAAATAGATGTAGGGTTACCGTCCAAAGACTTGCCCTCTTCTTCTGCCGAAAGGATATTTCTATGGAGTACATGCAGGTCAACCGTGCCAACGGCCGTGCCGCCAATGAGCTGCGCCCCGTCAAGCTCACCCGTGGTGTTATGAAACATGCCCACGGCTCGTGCCTGGCTGAGTTCGGCGACACGCGCGTGCTTTGTGCCGCCACCATCGAGGAGGGCGTGCCGGGCTGGCGCAAGGGTGCCAAGGCCGGTTGGGTAACCGCAGAGTATGCCATGCTGCCGGCATCGACCGGTAAGCGTTGCAAGCGCGAGTACGCCAAGCGTAAGGGCCGCTCCATGGAGATCGAGCGCCTCATCGGCCGCAGCCTGCGTACCGTCGTCAACATGAAGGCGCTCGGCGAGTACACCGTCACCGTCGACTGCGATGTGATTCAGGCCGATGGCGGTACGCGTACGGCGAGCATTACCGGCGCCTGGGTGGCGCTGCACGACGCCCTCGCCATGTGGGTCGAGGCGGGCAAGATCGAGCGCATCCCGCTCACGGGCCAGGTTGCTGCCATCTCTATGGGCGTTGTCGACGGCAACACCCTGCTCGACTTGGATTATTCCGAGGACAGTCACGCCGAGGTCGACATGAACCTTGTCGCCACCGATACCGGTGAGATGATCGAGCTCCAGGGCACGGGCGAGCAGGCGCCCTTCGACCGCAAACGCCTCAATGCCCTGCTCGATTTGGGCGACAAGGGCATTGCCGAGCTCATCGAGCTCCAGCGCCAGGCCCTCGCCTAACCTGCAAAAAAGGGACAGGTTTATTTTGGTAGGTTTTATCCGCGGAGACGTCTAGACACAAGACTGCCGTTGATTGAGAGGGGAGAGGCGGAGGCCCTCGTCGCCCTCGGTGCGGCATTGCTATAGAGACAAGGAGACCACTCATGGCACTTGAGAAGATCGACATCGACACCCTCGACCCAGCGGCGACCATTGTCGTGGCAACGGGCAACGCCCATAAGCTCACCGAGATCGAGGCCATTTTGGGCAAGGTCATGCCCGAGGTTCGCTTTGTGGCGCTCGGCCAGCTGGGCGATTTTGAGGACCCCGAGGAAAACGGCACGACGTTTTTGGAGAACGCCATCATCAAGGCGCAGGCTGCCGTCGAAGAGACGGGGCTCATGGCCATCGCCGACGATTCTGGCTTGGTCGTCGACGCGCTTGACGGCGAGCCGGGCGTGTATAGCGCGCGCTATGCGGGCGTGCACGGAGACGATGCCGCCAACAACGCCAAGCTTCTCGTTAACCTGGAAGGCGTGGCGGACGAGGACCGCACCGCGCGCTTTATGAGCGTCGTTGCGCTTATCGACACGGATGGTCTGGTCACCTATGGCGAGGGCGCCTGCGAGGGCGTTATCGCACACGAGGGCCGCGGCGATCACGGCTTTGGCTATGACCCGCTGTTCCTGCCGGTCGACACGCCGGGCAAGACCATGGCCGAGCTGACGGCGGACGAGAAGAACGCCATCAGCCATCGTTTCCACGCGCTCGAGCATCTGTCCGCCAAACTGACGGGCGAGGAGTAGGCCGTGCGTGCGGTGGTGCAGCGCGTACTCAACGCCGGCGTGACGGTCGACGGCGAGTGCGTGGGCAAAATTGGGCGCGGCTATCTGGTGCTGCTGGGCGTGGGCCACGGCGACACGCGCGCCGAGGCCGATAAGCTGTGGGGCAAGCTCCGCGGCTTGCGCATTAACGAGGACGAGAACGGCAAGACCAACCTGGCACTTGCCGATGTCGACGGCGAGGTTCTCGTAGTGTCGCAGTTCACGCTGTTCGCCGATTGCCGTCACGGCCGCCGCCCATCGTTTACGGATGCCGGCGCCCCCGATGTCGCCAACGAGCTCTACGAGTACTTCCTGACGCTCGTTCGTCAAGATGTCGAACACGTGGCGCATGGCATCTTTGGCGCCGATATGAAAGTCGACCTCGTCAACGACGGCCCATTCACCATCGTCCTCGATACCGACAATCTGTAAGTAGCCAAATTAGCTACTTGCGCGTGGTCGCAACAGGGTGCTATAGTATTAGAGTTTTGTCTATCTTAGGGGTATTATCCCCTTTTTGAATTGCACCTTCTGGAGGCCCTGTTCATGGAAGAGATGGAAGTCAATCACGTCGACGACATCCACGAGAAGCTGACCGATATGGTGGGCGATCGCGTCAAGGTGAAGGCCAACATGGGCCGCACCCGCGTCGTCGAGCGCATGGGCACCATCAAGAGCGTCCATCCGGCAGTCTTTATCGTCGAGGTTGACGAGCGCCGCGGCCGCAAGTCGCGTCAGTCCTACCAGTATATCGATGTCCTCACCGGGCAGGTCGAACTGTTTGACCCCGAGAGCGGCGAGCATATCTTTACCCCGCTCGGCAACCAGCTCGAGGAGCACTAGCGGTGACCGATCGGTCCCTCACCCTTACCGCGCCGGCAAAGATTAACCTCTACCTGGGGGTTCATACCGAGCGCGATGACCGCGGCTACCACAGGGTCGATTCCCTGATGGCAGCTGTCGGTCTTTCCGATACCGTGACGGTTACGCCGGCACAGGCGCTGACCGTCCAGACGGTTCCGGCATCAGATTTTCCCATGCAAAAGAATACGGCGTATCGGGCTGCGGTTGCTATGGCCGAGCATTATGGTCGCGAGGCAAACATCTGCGTGACGATTGAGAAGCGCATTCCATTGTGCGCCGGCTTGGGCGGCCCCTCGACGGATGCGGCCGCGGGCATTGTCGCCTTGGCGGAGCTCTGGGGAATTGATCGCACCGACCCCGCGCTCGACGACATTGCGCGGGGTATTGGTGCTGACGTCCCGTTCTTTTTGCACGCGAGCCCTGCGTTCTACGTAGGTGGGGGAGACGTGCTGGCAACTGAGTATCCCGCGCTGCCCGCAACGCCCGTCGTGTTGGTCAAGCCGCGCGAGGCAAGCGTTTCGACAATTGAAGCCTATCGACGTTTTGACGAGGCTCCGGTGCCTGCAGACAAGCCCGGCGCGATAGCTTCTGCCTTGCATGCTGGTGATGCCGAGACGGCATATGCGCTCATCCATAACAACCTGGGTGTCATTTCCGCACAGATGGAGCCGCAGATACAAACGGTTCTCGATTGGCTGCGTAAACAAGACGGCACCGTTGCTGTAGATGTGTGCGGATCGGGCGCCTGCTCGTTTGCCATTTGCGACACCGCCGCCACGGCCGAAAGGCTTGCCGACGCTGCCCAGCAAAACGGCTGGTGGGCCTGCGCGACGGAGCTCATTCCCAACACGGTTCGCATCGAAGTGCCAAAGAAGTAAAAATTTCTCTAGCACACGACGGAAATCTTTGTTACTATAGTCGAGCTAACGGGTTGTGGCTCAGTTTGGTAGAGCACTGCGTTCGGGACGCAGGGGTCGCTGGTTCAAATCCAGTCAACCCGACCAGAGCATGAGGAGGGACCGCTTCTTGCGGTCCCTTTTTTTAGCTATTGTTGTGATACCGCGGCACCCGCGGTATACTCATTCGAGCTTGTCTCGCTGTATTGTGGAGGTCTACATGTTTGGACTGAGGGCTCCTGAGCTCATCATTATTCTCGTTGTTGTCCTGATTATCTTCGGGCCTAAGAACCTGCCGAAGCTCGGCAAGTCCCTCGGCTCTACCGTCAAGAATATCCGCGAGGGTATGGAGGGCGACGATAAGGGCGAAACCAAGCAGGCCGAGGACGTTGTGGTCGAGGAGTCCAAGGAGGACAAGGAGATCGCAGAGCTCGAGGCCAAGCTCGCTGCTGCCAAGCAAAAGAAGGCAGAGGACAGCGACGCGGACGCAGAGTAGTCCCATCCCTTTGGGGTGAGCACCTGACCGGCTTGCCCGCAGGCTAGCCGGTCTTTTTCGTTTTGTTGACAGTTGATCGTTACATCATAGTTGGGGAGATATCCGTATGGACGCAAGCCAGATCGTACTGACCGCTGAGGGCCGCCAGAAGCTCGTCGAGGAGCTCGCTTGGCGTGAGGGCGATTACGCCAAGGAGATCGTCGAGGACATCAAGGAAGCCCGCGCGTTCGGCGACCTTTCGGAGAACTCCGAGTACGACGCCGCCAAGGACAAGCAGGCCCAGAATGCTGCTCGCATTGCCGAGATTCAGGCCATCCTCGCCAACGCTCAGGTTGCTGCCACCACGGGCGATCTGACCGTCTCCATCGGTTCCACCGTTTCTCTGATCGATCCCAACGGTGAGGTCATGGAAGTCACGCTCGTCGGTACCACCGAGACCAACTCGCTCGAGCACAAGATCTCCAACGAGTCTCCGGTCGGCCACGCTATCATCGGTCACGGCGAGGGCGACTCCGTCGAGGTCGTTACGCCTTCGGGCAAGACCCGCGTCTACACCATCGCCAAGATCGCACGCTAGACCACGGTCCCGCGTAAAGGTATGTTTTCGCTCCCTGGGACCGAATCCTGGGGAGCGTTTTAGTTTGAGGAGCTAACTATGGCAGAGAACCAGAACGCCGCCGAGCAGGCATCGACGCTCAACGACGAGCGCGCCACGCGCCTGGCCAAGCGCGCCGCCCTGTTCGAGGCGGGCCAGAACCCCTATCCCGAGCACTCCGAGATTGAGGACTACGTCGTCGACATTGAGACTAAGTACGCCGAGCTCACCGATGGCGAGGACACCGAGGACGTCGTGAAGATCGGCGGCCGTGTGGTCGCCAAGCGCGGTCAGGGCAAGATCATGTTCATCGTCGTGCGCGACGCGACCGGCGAGATCCAGCTGTTCTGCCGCATCAACGATATGGACGAGGCCGCCTGGAATACGCTCAAGGCCCTCGACCTGGGCGATATCCTGGGCGTGACCGGCGTGGTCGTGCGTACCAAGCGTGGTCAGCTTTCCGTTGCCCCCAAGAGCGCGACGCTGCTGTCCAAGGCCGTTCGCCCGCTGCCCGAGAAGTTCCACGGTCTCTCCGACAAGGAGACCCGCTATCGTCAGCGTTATGTCGACTTGATCGCCAACGACGACGTTCGCGAGACCTTCCGCAAGCGCTCGCAGATCCTCTCCACGTTCCGCCGCTTTATGGAGTCCGATGGCTACATGGAGGTCGAGACTCCTATCCTGCAGACCATCCAGGGCGGAGCTACTGCCAAGCCGTTCATCACGCACTTCAACGCGCTCGATCAGGAGTGCTACCTGCGTATCGCCACCGAGCTGCACCTCAAGCGCTGCATCGTCGGCGGCTTTGAGCGCGTTTTCGAGATCGGCCGCATCTTCCGCAACGAGGGTATGGACCTTACCCATAACCCCGAGTTCACCACGATGGAGGCCTACCGCGCCTTCTCCGATCTCGAGGGCATGAAGGCGCTCGCCCAGGGTGTCATTAAGGCCGCTAACAAGGCTATCGGCAACCCCGAGGTTATTGAGTACCAGGGCCAGACCATCGACCTTTCTGGTGAGTGGGCAAGCCGTTCCATGACCGATATCGTCTCTGACGTGATTGGTAAGCAGGTCACCATCGACACGCCGGTTGAGGAGCTTGCTGCCGCCGCACGCGAGAAGGGCCTGGAGATTAAGCCCGAGTGGACCGCCGGCAAGATCATCGCCGAGATCTATGACGAGCTGGGCGAGGACACCATCGTCAACCCCACCTTCGTGTGCGATTACCCCATCGAGGTTAGCCCGCTTGCCAAGCGCTTTGAGGATGATCCGCGCCTGACCCACCGCTTTGAGCTGGTCATCGCCGGTCACGAGTACGCGAACGCGTTCTCCGAGCTCAACGACCCGGTCGACCAGGCCGAGCGCTTCGCTGCCCAGATGGCCGAGAAGGCCGGCGGCGACGATGAGGCCATGGAGTACGACGAGGATTACGTGCGTGCCCTCGAGTACGGTATGCCTCCCGCGGGTGGCATCGGCATCGGTATCGACCGCGTGGTCATGCTGCTCACCAACCAGGCTTCCATCCGCGACGTGCTGCTGTTCCCGCACATGAAGCCCGAGAAGGGTTTCCAGTCCGGTGCCGCTGCTGCCAAGGCCGCCGAGGCCGGCAACGCCGCGAGCCCCTTCGTCAAGCCGCTTAAGCCCACGGTTGATTATTCCAAGATTGCCGTCGAGCCGCTGTTTGAGGAGCTCGTCGACTTTGATACCTTCTCCAAGAGCGACTTCCGCGCCGTGAAGGTCAAGGCATGCGAGGCCGTCAAGAAGTCCAAGAAGCTGCTGAACTTTACGCTCGACGACGGTACCGGTACCGACCGCACCATCCTCTCCGGCATCCATGAATACTATGAGCCCGAGGACCTGGTCGGCAAGACCCTGCTTGCCATTACCAACCTGCCTCCGCGCAAGATGATGGGCATCCCCAGCTGCGGCATGCTCATCAGTGCCATCCACGAGGAAGAGGGCGAGGAACGCCTCAACTTGATTCAGCTCGACGCCTCCATCCCCGCCGGCGCAAAGATGTACTAACTAGTTACGCGGTTCTACGAACCGCGTAACGGCTCGACGCTGCGCGGGCCGCATTTGGACAATCTGACGTTCAACTTCAAGGGCGCGACCAGAAGGTCAGCGCCCTTTCGTTTCACGTCACCTTGTCTCAAATGCAGCCCGCTCGCTGACGTTGCCAATACATCGGCGTTGCCTTGGCCGTCAATAGTCATTGGGGACGTTCTTAAATGACGACCACTCATTGGGGACAGACTTAAATGAGTAGTCGTTGGGGACGTTCTTAAACGGCTAGTCATTTAAGAGCGTCCCCAACGACTACATTCCACGAGAGTGGATAATCTCCCACTTTTGGTTCGTATTCGGCCTCAAAACGGGAGATTATCCGCTCTCGTCTCGCCGAGGAGCTATTGGTGCATTGGCAATTCTGCGCCTCCGGTGCTCGACAGCCGTCTCTTTTATGTTTCCTTTAGCTGTCGCTGCCTAGGATGGGGGTTAGTCGATAGGAAGGGAGCACCGGGATGGACGATGCGAGCGAGCGCGCGATCGAAGAGGACATGCTCGATCAGTTCAATTACTTTGATGATGAGGACGAGGAGCTGATCGACCGTCGCGAGCCAGCGCCGCTTGATTCCTTTGATCTGGTCGATGAAGAGGCTGATGAGGTTGAGGATGAATCGACAGAGCCCCCACAGCCTACGCGCCTTGACTCGCTGCTTTCGAGAGCCCCCACGCACCACGGTGTCCGTGCCGGCGCGCTCCATATGAAAACTGACTGGCGCCAGATCGTGACCGCGGGCGATGAGCTTGCCGTTGATGCGCCACTTACCGACAAATCATCCATCATCTGCCGCACCGGTATGCTTATGCTCGCGAGCGGAACGGGTGCCTGGCGTGTACGCGATACCATGAATCGCGTCGCCGCCGTACTCGGTGTCACCATCCATGTTGACTTAAGTCTCCTGTCGTTTGAGTGCACCTGCATCGAAGGCGGCCACTGCTTTAACGAGGTTGTCAGCCTGCCCACAACGGGCGTCAATACCCATCGCATTTGGATGATGGAGAGCTTCCTAAAGGAAATCGAGACATATGGCCGCCATTTTACCGTGCATGAGTATCACGAGATGCTCAAGACCGTTGAGAGTTCAAAACCTGATTACACTCCCTGGCAACAGGGTCTTGCGGCGGCCTGCGCCTGTGGCGCATTTGTCTTTTTGCTCGGCGGCGGCCCCATTGAGATGGCCTGCGCGTTCGTGGGCGCGGGTGTCGGCAACTTTGCCCGCTCTCATATCCTCAAGCAGGGCTTGGGCCAGTTTAGCGCTTTGACGATTGGCGTCGCGCTGGCCTGCATCTCGTATTTGCTGGCGTTGCTCGGCCTTGGCCAGGTCATTCCGGGGGCAATGTCGCACCAAGAAGGTTATATCGGCGCCATGCTCTTTGTGATTCCCGGCTTTCCCCTCATTACGGCAGGCCTCGACATCGCAAAGCTCGATATGCGAAGCGGCATCGAGCGTCTTTCGTATGCTGTGTCAATTATTGTGATGGCGACCCTCGTAGGCTGGATGGTTGCCGAATGTGTGGGGCTGGCGCCGGATGACTTTGCCCCGCTCGGGCTCTCACCGTTGGCTCTTACACTCTTGCGTGTGGTGATGAGCTTTGTCGGAGTATTTGGCTTCTCGGTTATGTTCAACAGTCCGATAAAGATGGCCGCGGCGGCAGGGCTCATCGGCGCCGTGTCTAATACCTTGCGCCTTACGCTCGTCGATGCGCCGACGCTGCTTCCCTTCTTGGGCCTGAGTGCAGGCATGCCTCCCGAGGCGGCTGCGTTTACCGGCGCGCTGGTATCGGGGCTGCTCGCGAGCTTAGCCGAAATCAAGCTCACCTACCCACGCATCGCCCTCACGGTGCCGTCGATTGTCATTATGGTGCCGGGCTTGTATCTGTATCGCTCGATGTATTACATGTGCACCTTCGACACGGTCAATATGCTCGGCTGGTTTGTGCGTGCAGTGCTCATCGTGGCGTTTCTGCCCGTTGGCCTGGGCGTGGCGCGTACACTCACCGACCCTCGCTGGCGCCACACCAGCTAATTGGCGCAAGTGAAACTGATCCGCATAACATGAACGTGGATAATCTCCCGTTTTTGGCCTGTTTACGGGCTCAAAACGGGAGATTATCCACGTTCATGGAATGGGTGTCCGAAAATCCACGCTCGTTGGGCCGATGCAGACGCACCTGGCGATTCCTTTTTTGTAGACGTTGTCGTATGGCTGCGCGTGGAAAAGGCTCCAACGGTTAACATATACTCCATATGGGTAAAGAGACCAAAGCGCCGCCACGGGTGGCGCTTTGCGTTTGAAAAACTAGCTCGTCTAAGAGGAACTAGCATGTTAGACCGTTTTACCGACCGCGCGCGCAAGGTCATGTCCATGGCCAAGCAAGAGGCGCTCGATCTTCATTCAAATAAGGTGGGTACCGAGCATCTGCTGCTCGCGCTCGCCAAGGAGGACGAGGGCATTGCCGCCGAGGCGCTGCGCTCGCTCGATATCGCCTACGACGACATCATGGACACACTCAAAGAGGTCCAGACTACCGTTCCCGAGCCCAGCGAGGAGACCGAGGCTGCCAAGCTTGCCTTTACGCCACTCGTCATTAGCGTGATGGAGCGCTCCTTCCGCGTGGCGCGTGAGAACAACCAGACCTATGTGTCGACCGAGCACCTGCTCATCGGTATCGTCGAAGAGGGCAACGGCATGGCCATGGACATCCTCATGCGCCTAGGTGTGTCGTCCGCTTCCATTAAAAAAGCCATCGAGAAGCTTACTGCCAAGGATCAGGACAAGAAGCGTCCGCTCGCCGGCGCCGGCGCCGGGCGTCCCGGTGCGGGCCTGCCGTTCTTTAGCGGTTCGGACGCCTCGCAGCAAAAGGGAAGTGGCACCGATACGCTCAAGCAGTTCGCCACCAACCTTACGCAGAAAGCACGCGACGGCGAGCTCGACCCCGTGATCGGTCGCGAAAAGGAAGTCCAGCGCATGATGGAGATCCTTTCGCGCCGCACCAAGAACAACCCGCTTATCTTGGGTGACCCCGGTGTGGGTAAGACGGCCATCGTCGAGGGCCTGGCGCAGCAGATCGCTGCCGGCAACGTGCCCGAGAACCTCATGAACCAGAATATTTGGACGCTCGACCTGCCGGGCCTCGTCGCGGGCGCCAAGTATCGCGGCGAGTTTGAGGAGCGCCTCAAGAACGTGATACAGGAGGCAACCGAGGCCGACGACGTCATCCTGTTTATCGACGAGATGCACACCATCATCGGTGCCGGTTCTGCCGAGGGTTCCATCGATGCAAGCTCCATGCTCAAGCCCGTGCTCGCGCGCGGCGCCTTCCAGATCATCGGTGCCACGACGGCAGAGGAGTTCCGCAAGTACCTCACCAAGGATCCGGCCTTTGAGCGTCGCTTCCAGACCATTGATGTCGAGGAGCCGAGCGTCGAGGACACGGTCAAGATCCTGACCGCGCTCAAGCCGCGCTACGAGGAGCACCACCATGTGCGTTACACACAGGGTGCTATCGAGGCCGCCGCGAACCTCTCCAACCGCTACATTCAGGACCGCTTCCTGCCCGATAAGGCCATCGACCTCATCGACGAGGCCGGTGCCCGCGCCCGCATTGCCGCCAATCGCGCGCCCGAGCCGGTGCGCGAGGCCGAGCATCGCGTCGAGGAGCTCAAGGCTGCCGCACAGGAGGCCACCGAGAGCGACGACATGAACAAGGCTGCCGAGATCACTGAGCAGCAAAAGGCTGCCGAGATTGAGCTTGCCGAGGCCAAGGCTGCCTGGACGGCCGAGCTCGACGCGAGCCCGCTCACTATTGACGTGAGCCAGATCGCCGATATCGTGTCCGTGACCTCGGGCGTGCCGGTGTCTTCGCTCACCGAGAGCGAGAGCCGTCGCCTGCTGCAGGCCGAAAGCGTGCTCAAGACCCGCATTATCGGCCAGGACGAGGCCGTCGAGGCCGTTGCCAAGGCCGTGCGCCGCAGTCGCTCGCCGCTCAAGGATCCGCGTCGCCCCGGCGGCAGCTTTATCTTCCTGGGCCCCACCGGCACGGGCAAGACCGAGCTCGCCAAGACGCTCGCCGAGTACCTCTTTGGCAGCAAGGACGCGCTCATCAGCTTCGACATGTCGGAGTTCGGCAGCGAGTTCGAGGTCTCCAAGCTTATCGGTAGCCCTCCGGGTTACGTGGGTCACGACGAGGGCGGTCAGCTTACCAAGGCCGTTCGTCGTCACCCGTACTCGGTCGTGCTGTTCGACGAGATCGAGAAGGCGCACCCCGACATCTTCAATATTTTGTTGCAGGTGCTGGAGGAGGGTCGTCTGACCGATAGCCAGGGCAAGACGGTCGACTTCCGTAATACCGTGATCATCATGACGTCCAACGTGGGCGCCCGCGAGATTGCGCAGGATGCGAGCGTTGGCTTCGGCACCACCGGCGAGCAGGGCCTTACCTCGAGCGAGATTAAGGGTCGTGCGATGGGCGAGCTCAAGCGCCTGTTCCGCCCCGAGCTGCTCAACCGTATCGACGACATCGTGGTGTTCCAGAAGCTCTCGGGCGAGAACCTGACCAAGATCGCGCACCTGCTGGTGGACGACTTGCGTCAGCGTTTGATTGCCAACGGCATGAACATCAAGCTCACCGATGCGGCCTATGACAAGATTGTGGCCGAGGGCACCGACCTCACCAACGGTGCGCGCCCGCTGCGCCGTGCCATCCAAAAGCTCATCGAGGATCCGCTGTCCGAGGAGCTGCTGGCCGGCGAGTGGGGCGAGGGCGATACCGTCCTGTGCGACGTGGCCGATGGCAAGTTTGTCTTTAGCCACGGCACGGGCGAGATCCCGGCACCGCGTCCGGCGGGCACGCTCGGTGGTGATACCGCCCCGGCGGCACCGCACACCGGCAACGCCGCGCCTGTGAGCAGTGGCGTGAGCTCGGGTCCCGGCGGCATGATGCAAGCCGGCTCTGGCGCGCTGTAGGGCGTGGCGACAATTTGATACGCGTAATCGAGGCGCTCTGGCAAGGGCGCCTCGATTTGTAGAGCTGCGAAGTTGTGACCGTTACGCTATGCGGTCCACCGTTAGCCGATGATGCGAGGGCGCTCGGCGTTTTCGACTGGTTTATGCAAACGAAGTCTGGGAATATACAAGGCGCATGTCTTATTGTCTAACCAGTTGCGCCAAGGAGGCACCATGGACTACAAGATTACCGGCTACGAGCCCGCCCAGCTGTTCCATTTCTTTGAGGAGGTCAGCGCGATCCCCCGTGGGTCTGGCAACGAGAAGGGCATCAGCGATTTCCTGGTCGCGTTTGCCAAGGAGCGCGGCCTCGATGTGTACCAGGACGAGGTCTACAACGTCATCATTCGCAAGCCCGCATCTGCCGGTGCCGAGAATGCCCCGACCGTGATGTTGCAGGGCCATATCGACATGGTGTGCGACAAGTTGGGCTCCGTTGAGCACGACTTTACGACCGATGGTATCGACCTGGTCGTCAAGGACGGCGTCCTCACCGCCAACGGCACCACCCTGGGCGCCGACAACGGCATTGCTGTCGCTCTGATGCTTACCGTGCTCAACGACGATTCGATTGCTCATCCCGCCCTCGAGTGCGTATTCACCACCGACGAGGAGACTGGCCTGGTCGGCGCCGAGACGCTCGACAAGTCCCAGATCAGCGCCCGCACCATGATTAACCTTGACTCCGAGGAAGAGGGCGTTGCCACCGTCAGCTGCGCCGGCGGCGTCGTCGTTACCTACACCTGCCCGATCGCACGCGAGCACAAGACCGGTAGCACCCTCACGCTCGACATCTCCGGCCTGCTGGGTGGTCACTCCGGCTCCGATATCAACCTGGAGCGCGGCAACGGCAACCTTATCATGGCCCGTATCATCGACCGCCTGATGGTCGCCGGCGAGCCCGCCATCGTCAGCTTTAACGGCGGCACTAAGGACAACGCCATCAACCGTGAGTGCAAGGCCGAGCTGGTTTACGCCGACCACGCTGCCGCCGAGGCCGCGGCCCAGATTGCAAAGGACATCATCGCCGACGTCACTGCCGAGCTCGAGGTCTTCGACCCCGGCTTTACCTGCACCGTCGAGATTGCCGACGACGCCGAGATCGAGGCCATGGACCAGAAGTCCGCGCTTGCCCTCATCCGCGCCCTGCGTCTTGCCCCTAACGGCGTGATTCGCCGCAACGTCGCCACCGACGGCTCCGTCGAGGTTTCCTCCAACATCGGCGTGGTCGCCACTTCCGACGACCAGGTCAAGATCATGCTGTCCCCGCGCTCCTCGATCACCTCGCTGCAGAACGAGTTCAAGGACCGCCTGCAGATGCTGGCCGATGTCCTGGGCTTCGACGCCAAGTTTGAGTTCGAGTATCCCGGCTGGAGCTATGCCGAGCATTCGCCGGTCCGCGACGTCTTTGTCGAGAGCTATCGCGAGCTCTTTGGCTCCGAGCTGCGCATCGAGTCCATTCACGCCGGCCTTGAGTGCGGCCTGTTTGCCGAGGCCCTGCACGGCCTGGACGCCATCGCCGTGGGCCCGACGCTCTCCGATGTCCACACCCCGGACGAGAGCATGGAGCTCGCTTCTGCCGAGCGCTTCTACGAGTTGCTCATCGACGTCCTCAAGCGCCTCGCTGCGTAAAGATTGCGCTAGCAGCAGTCCGAGCCACGTGCTAGCGGATTGCAAATGACATTACGAGAGGGGACACCCGGTCTTTTGCGACGGGTGCCCCCTCTCTTCTTTTAAGAAATGGGAAGTTGATTGGCGTCTAGCCCATATCCGCTTTGATGAGGTCGAGGGTGCGCTGGCAGTTTTCGCGGACGGGCCCGAGCATATGTTCGCGCAGGTCCGCCATACCGGGCAGGTCGGCGTATTCGTCCATGACCTCTTCCATGCAAATGGGTACCTCGTAGGCGAGGTCCATCATGGTCGCAAAGCAAAACTTCTCGGATAGCCCGGCATCGGTGAGCGCCGTCTCCAGCGCGGGGTCGCCCATACTGTGGTATCGGCGGATAGCGCCTGGACCGATGCGCCCCACACGATTTTCGCCGCCAATGCTCATGGCAAGGCGCGCCCGGCGGCGCATGCGCTCGTACGCCAAGCCCGATGCGACATCGTACATTCGAGCCATCATGGCTGCGCCGTCGTTTCCAAGGAGCAGGGAATAGTTTTTCGCATGCGCATCCGGTGCGCCGATAATGGCGTTGAAGAACAGTATTTGCGTAAACAGATACAGGTTAAGTTGATGGTGGCTCGTATTTACGAGGAGCTCTTGAATGTCGCGGGTGGTCGGGCCGCCGTCTGCCGTGTACTTTTGGGCGGGCATCACCCCAAGTGCCTGACAGAGGTCTTCTTGATGTAGGCGCCTGATCGTTCCGTCTTCGACTTTCATGCGGTCATAGCGCTCAACAATGAGGGCAGGTTCGTCCTCAAACATACGATATTCGACGTTTGCCGTTGCGATACCGGCGCGCTGGGCGCTTTTCATGCAGACAAACTCATTGAGAGCCTCGAGTTTAAATCCGATAACGCCATTTTTGAAAATATGCGTCGTGGGCGAGGAGCCCATGCATTCGCACCAGCGGCCGTTTGTGAACGCGAGCGCGAATTTGCCCTGGTTGCCTCCAAGTGACCAACTTTCATCTAGACCCATCCACGATGCATCGCGGTCATCTCTGATCGACTTGAGACGCAGCGCAATCTCGTGATCGCCTATAGGGCGGTATTCGCTGGTGCGATGCAGGACGGCGTTGACGTCTTCTTCGGCACAAAACTGCACTCCACCCGGACAGTCAAGTCCGATATGGCTGAGTAGCGCAACGGCATTGTTGGGTCTAACGTCGAATTCGGCAGCAATCGCTTTTCGCTGATCCTCGCTGTCGGGTAGAAGGCCAAACAGGTACGGATTCATGACCTGTTGTCCGTATGTGCGATTCGATACGGGTATGTTGGTCGATAGGGCTGGCCCGTCATAGTCATGATCGTAGGTAAAGCTGATAAGACCGTTCTCATCTTGCGTGAGCGTTCCCGCAGGTACGCCGCAAATAATGGTCCGAAGTGATGTTCTGGCCATTGGCTATTTCCCGTCAGGCTTTGGTTGGACAGATGCGTTTGCGGCAATCGAGACTCCGAGATTGGACATGGCGAAATCTGCGAAGGCTTTGTCGTAGAGTTCAGACGTAAAGGGGGCGTCTGCAAGAACCGGAATGGCGGCGCAGCAACGGTAGCTATGAGAGGGACGTTGAGCGCGATGGCGTCTGGGGGTACTGTGAGGTTGCAAATCGGCACGCGGAACGTTGGCTGATTGCTCATTTTTCGTTTCGCCTATATCCCCTTGAGCGGCGAGCGCCAGTCCGAGAGCATTGAAGATTGCCAATAGCTTGTCGAGTCGAATGCCGGTGGCATCTCCTAGCTCGAGCGATGCGAGCAGGCGCTCCGAAACACCGGCTTTTTTAGCGAGCGCCGCACGGGTGATTCCCTGTGCCTCGCGTGCCTGGCGCACGTAGATGCCAGCTTGGCGCGGTGTGGTGATGGGAAGGGTATCCACGGCGATCTCCTAACGTGCAGACTTTTGCATATTAGTATGACATGCAAAAGTCTGCACGAATAGGCATTATGCAAAACTCTGCATGAGACCCCTACATTGACGTTGGCTTATGAGAGGCGTTTTTTATATCGTGAGGATCCCCAGATGCTCAAGTAAGATCTTAAGCCCGATGAGGACGAGTACGACGCCACCCACGATGGTGGCGGGTTTTTCGTAACGCGCGCCAAAGGTATGGCCGATCGCTACGCCGGCGACGGAGAAGATAAACGTTGTGACGCCGATAAGCGATACAGCGGGAACGATATCGACCGAGAGCGCCGCAAACGAGATGCCTACGGCCAGGGCGTCAATTGAGGTGGCAATGGCGAGAATCAGGTATTCTACCAGGTCAATCTTCTCGGCATCCTTGCCGTCGCCTTCGTCTTCATCCTCGTCTTCGGTAAAGGCTTCCCACAGCATCTTGCCGCCAATAAAGGCCAAAAGGATAAAGGCAATCCAGTGGTCGATGGGGCCGATGATGCCCATAAACTGGCTGCCAAGCGCCCATCCGATTACGGGCATGCCGGCCTGGAAGCCGCCAAAGAACAGGCCGAGCACCACGGCGACGTTAAGGTTGATCTTCTTCATGCCAAGGCCCTTGCAGATGGATACGGCAAAGGCGTCCATCGAAAGGCCAACGGCGAGCAACACGAGCTCTGCGAGTCCCATAGTCTGGCTCCCTCTCTGCGGGCGAACCCGATTACACGACTACTCCCTCATTTATATGAAACCCGATGCTACCACATGAGCAGCTAAAAGAGCCCCGTCCCAAATGAGCTACCTAAGCGGTGTTCGCTCATTCTGTAAGCATCGGATTTCGCAAGCGCCGCGGGGACAAACCGTGAGAAACTATTTAGCGTTTATGGAGCGTATACGATGGGAGCGATGCCTTGGATAAGAACGAGCTGCAAAAGCGTATGGAACAGGCCATCCGCCTGACGGCACCTGGTCAGCCGATCCGCACCGCCCTCGACATGATCATCGCCGGTCACCTGGGCGCCCTTATCTGCGTCGGCGACACCGAAAACGTGCTCGCTGCCGGTAACGACGGCTTCCCGCTCAACATTTCGTTCACCTCGAACCGTCTGTTCGAGCTCTCCAAGATGGACGGTGCCATCGTCATCGACGGTGACCTCACCCAGATCCTGCGCGCCAACTTCCACCTCAATCCCGATCCCTCGCTTGCCACGAGCGAGACGGGTATGCGTCACCGCACCGCCGCTCGCATGTCGGTGCTCACGGATGCCATCGTGATCTCGGTCTCGGCCCGTCGTGCCGTTGTCAACGTGTACGTTCACGGCAAGAGCTACGAGATCCAGCCCGTTACCACCATCATGAGCTCGGTCAACCAACTCGTCGCCACGCTCCAGACCACCCGTCAGTCGCTCGATCGCTCCCTGCTGCGTCTGACGGCACTCGAGCTGGACGACTACGTCACGCTCGCCGATATCACTGGCATCTTTTCGAGCTTCGAGATCATGCAGCAGGCAAAGACCGAGCTTAAGGATTGCATCGTCAAGCTGGGCAACCAGGGCAAGCTCGTGCAGATGCAGCTCGAGCAGCTCGCCGGCTCCAGTATGGATACCGAGTACGACTTGATGATTCGCGACTACGCGAGCGATTCCTCCGAGGCCAACGCCGAGAAGATTCGTGCAGAGCTCGCTCGCATGACGCCTAAGGACCTGTCCGACCCGCAGCATGTGGCGGCAGTTCTGGGCTATGACGACCTGGACGAGGACTCCGTCATGACGCCGCTGGGCCTGCGCACGCTTTCGCGAGTGTCCGTCGTGCGCGACGGCGTGGCCGAGAAGATCGTCGACGAGTACGGCTCGCTGCAGGAGCTCATGGACGACATCAGCGAGGATCCGGAGCGCCTGGGCGACTTTGGCGTCAACAACCCTGCCATTCTTGCGGACTCGCTGTACCGCATGAAGGGCACCAAACAGGGGAACGCATAATGGCGCCCGTATGCGCCGTGGTCGTTGCCGGCGGCAGCGGCCAGCGCTTTGGAAATCCCGGCGGCAAGCAGCTCGTTAACGTGGCAGGCCGTCCGCTCATGAGCTGGTCCATCCGCGCATTTGACCGTAGCGACAAGGTCGGCCACATCGTGGTGGTGTGTCCTGCCGAGCGCCGTGCCGAAATGCGCCGCCTGGCCATCGACCCGTTTGACTATGACACGCCCATCAGCTTTGCCGATGCCGGCGATACCCGTCAGGATTCCACCCGCGCCGGCGTGCACGCGGTGCCGGCGGGTTTCGAATATGTCGCTATCCACGACGGCGCCCGTCCGCTCATTACCACCGAGGCTATCGACCACGCTATCGACGTGCTCGTGAACGACCGTGCTCTCGACGGTGTCGTGTGCGGTCAGCCCGCGATCGACACGCTCAAGATCGTCGACGGCGATAATATCGTCGAGACGCCGCCACGTGAGCTCTACTGGGCAGCGCAGACGCCGCAGATCTTTAGCGTCGATGCTATGAAGCGCGCTCACGCCGCTGCTATCGCTGAGGGCTTTATCGGTACCGACGATTCATCGCTGGTCGAGCGCATGGGCGGACGCGTCCGCTGCGTCCAGAGCCCGCGCGACAACCTTAAGGTTACGGTGCCCGAGGACCTGCGTCCCGTAACCGCGATTCTGCTTGGCCGTATGGCCGAGGGAGAGGATCTTCCCCATGTTCAGTAACCTGCGCATTGGCCACGGCTACGACGTCCACCGTTTGGTGGAGGGGCGTCGATGTATCATCGGCGGGGTCGACATTCCCTACGAGCGCGGCCTGCTGGGCCACTCGGATGCCGATGTGCTCGCGCACGCCTTGGCCGACGCCATTCTGGGTGCCTGCCGCGGGGGAGACATCGGCAAGCTATTCCCCGACACCGATCCTGCCTATGAGGGCGCCGACTCGATGGTGCTGCTTGCCCGCGTGATGGACTATGCACGCGAGCTGGGCTTTGAGTTTGTCGATGCCGATTGCACCATTGCCTGTCAGCAGCCTAAGATCACCCCGCACCGCGATGCCATGCGCGCCAACCTTGCCCATGCCCTGGGCGTTGACGTCGAAAACGTGGGCGTCGCCGCTACCACGACCGAAAAGCTCGGTTGGGAAGGCCAGGGCGAGGGAATCGGCGCCTGGGCCGTCTGCCTGCTACAGAAAACCGTTAAGGAGTAACGAATGCGTATCTACAACAGCGCTACCCATAAAAAGGAAGAGTTCCAGCCCATCGAGTCCGGCAAGGTCCGCATGTACGTGTGCGGCCCCACGGTCTACGACAACATCCACATCGGCAATGCCCGCACGTTCATCAGCTTTGACGTGATTCGTCGCTGGCTCATCGCGAGCGGCTACGAGGTCACGTTCGCCCAGAACCTCACCGATGTCGATGACAAGATCATCAAGCGCGCCAACGAGCAGGGCCGTACGGCTGCCGAGGTCGCGACGGAGTTCTCCGACAAGTTCATCGGCGTCATGCGCGCCGCCAACGTGCTCGATCCCGATGTGCGCCCCCGCGCCACCAAGGAGATCGGCCCCATGATCGCCATGATCAAGACGCTTATCGAGCAGGGCCACGCTTACGCAGCCGATAACGGCGATGTGTACTTTGCCGTGCGCAGCGATCCCAACTATGGTCAGGTCTCGGGCCGCAACATCGACGACCTTATGGTTGGTGCGCGCATCGAGGAGAACGAGGACAAGAACGACCCGCTCGACTTTGCCCTGTGGAAGGCCGCCAAGCCCGGCGAGCCCAGCTGGCCGAGCCCCTGGGGCGAGGGCCGTCCCGGTTGGCACACCGAGTGCGCCGCCATGGTGCATCGCTACCTGGGCACCCCGATTGACATCCACGGCGGCGGCTCCGACCTTGCCTTCCCGCATCACGAGAACGAGTGCGCCCAGGCCACCTGCGCCTGGCACCAGGGCTTCTCCAACACCTGGATGCACACGGGCATGCTGCTGGTAGACGGTGAGAAGATGTCCAAGTCGCTCGGTAACTTCTTTACGCTGGCCGAGGTGCTCGAGCAGCACTCTGCCGCGGCCCTTCGCCTGCTGATGCTGCAGACGAGCTATCGCTCGCCGCTCGACTTCTCCTGGGAGCGCCTGGAGGGTGCTGAAAACTCGCTCACGCGTATCGCCGGTACGGTCGAGAACCTGCGCTGGGCCGCGAACCATGCGACGGCCGATGCCGATGAGGCAGCATCCGAGGCGTTTGCCGCCAAGGCCGCCGAGACCCGTGCCACCTTTAAGGAGTGCATGGACGACGACTTTAACACCGCCGGCGCCATGGGTGCCGTCTTTGGCTTTGTGACCGAGTGCAACCAGTACCTGGAGCAGGCGGGCGACGCTGCCGACAAGACCGCTGCCCTGGCCGCCGCCGATACGCTGGTCGAGCTGCTCGATACATTTGGCGTTGAGCTCCCCGAGCCCAAGGTCGAGTTGCCGCTGGGTCTGCTAGGCGTTGCCGCCGGCTTGGTCGCCTACACGGGCGACGACGTGGACGAGGCTGCTGCCAAGATTCTCGAGGCCCGCGCCGAGGCCCGCGCCGCCAAGAACTGGGATCTGGCAGATGCCATCCGCGACCAGCTCAAGGACCTGGGCCTCACGATCGAGGATACTGCCGCCGGCACTCGTATTAAGACTCTCTAGTATTTGTCGACCGTTCGAGGTGCGGCAGATTGCCTTGAAAGAGGAGGGCATAGACCTGGTGGTCATGCCCGACGATTGAAAGGCAAGGTGCCGTGGCTCGGACGGTCGATTCTTGTTCGTTATCTATTTAAGGAGGTCGCTATATGGCCGACAATCGCAAGCGTGCGTCTCGTGGCGGCAAGCAGGCTGCTTCTGGCTCGCGTCCGATTCGCCGCAATGATCGCGCTGCCGCTCCCAAGGGCCAGCGCGATCGCACCCAGGCCGCACGTCCGCAGCGCGATCGCAACCGCGACGCTGTCCAGGCTCCCAAGGGCGAGTTTATCGAAGGTCGTCGTGCTGCCGCCGAGGCGCTGCGCACTGGTTTTCCCGTCAAGTGCGCGCTCATCGCCGAGGGCGGGGAGCGCGATGCCGCCCTGTCTCGTCTGGTCGACGACCTCAACGCCGCGGGCGTCCGCATTAAGTATGTGCCGCGCGCGCAGCTTGATGCACTGTCGAGCCATGGCGCTCACCAGGGCATTGCGCTCGAGGTTGGAAACTTCCCCTATGCCGATGTCGCCGATATCCTCGACCGCGCGGGTGACGGTCCGGCGCTCGTCATCGTGCTCGACCATGTGACTGACGACGGTAACTTTGGCGCCATCGTGCGCTCCGCCGAGGTCGTGGGCGCCGCGGGTGTCGTCATCGCCAACAAGCGTGCCGCCGGCGTGACCGTGGGCAGCTACAAGACCTCAGCCGGCGCCGTCATGCATCTGCCTATCGCGCAGGTTCCCAATATCGCCCGTGCACTCGATGACCTCAAGGCCGCTGGCTTTTGGGTGGGCGGTGCCTCCGAGCATGCTGAGGGCAGTTGCTGGGATGCTCCCTTCGAGGGTCGCGTGGCGCTCGTCATGGGGTCCGAGGGCGACGGCATCTCGCGCCTGGTGCTCGAGAAATGCGACTTTTTGACCAAGCTTCCCCAGCGCGGCATGACCGAGAGCCTCAATGTTGCCCAGGCGACCACGGCGCTGTGCTTTGAGTGGCTGCGCCGCAACGCCGGCGAGCTCATGGGGGAGGAGTAGCGCATGTCCAAAAAGAACCGTGCCAAGTCCAAAGCCAAGCGCTTTGGCGAAGGCTCGGCCAAGCCGATTGTCTCGGCCGCGACCTACGGCGTGGGCGGCAATGCGTTTGCACAGGCTATCGCCGATCCGGTCTCGACGGTGCACTCCAACAAGCCCGAGCTGCTGGTGGTCGACGGTTACAACGTGATCCACTGCACGCCGCGCTACGAAAAGCTCGTCTACGATCATTCCGACGATCCGTATTCCAGCGACGTTCACGATATGGCGCGCACGGCGCTCATCAACGACGTTGCCGCGTTTGCCCAGGGCCGCTACGAGGCCGTAATCGTGTTTGACGGTGCGGGCAATATCTCCAGCGAGCGTCCCAACCTGCCGGCCCGCGGCGTGCGCATCGAGTTTTCGCCGACGGGCGTCTCTGCCGACACCGTGGTGCAGAAGCTCTGCATCGAGGCACGTGAGGAGGGCCGCGCATGCTCCGTGGTATCGAGTGATGGCACAATTCAAGCCGTCGTCATGGGCAAGGGTGTCACGCGCATCTCGAGCCGCATGCTGGTGGACGAGATCAAACAGATCGATAACGACGTTCACGAGGCAGAGGAAGCTCCGCAGATCAAGATGACTCTGGGCAGTCGCCTGAGCCCCGATGCCCTGGCCAAGCTCAAGGCCCTGCGCGGGAGGTAGGGGAGTTGGCGGGGCAATGCTGCCTCGCTAACTCCATTCAGCGATGTCGATCATTCTTTCGAGGCGCCATGTTAGCGCCTCTTTTAGATAAGGCAGTCTTGCTGTAAGAGCGTCGTTTTTGGATAGGATTTCGATTGCCTCGTCAACGAAACCCTCGAGCTTGTCGTCGTCAAACCAGCTCATATCCTCAACAAGCAGCATTTGTTTCGCGGGGCTTGAATGAAATTGTGCACTGGTAAAACTGTGCTCCCCCGCCCTAAGCTCCTCTAGTGATATGTTGCACCAGAGTGATGAGCCCGAATCGAAGATAGGGGCTGGTCTGCAGACCAGTGAGTTGACGTTTCGCACGAGGCCGAAGTTGCGCCAATGACGATCATAGTTGGCGATGATGTCGTCGCACACGATCATGCGGTCAAGGGCATCCTTGACGCCTGTTACCCCGAGTTTCTCGCAGTTTGCTACATATCGCTCGTAGTCGGTTAGTCTTTCATCTGCGTTTGCGTACTGATTTACATAGAACGCAGGGACATACTCTTCTTCATCAGTTAAGAAGACATCGCATATGCTCAGGGCGGAAGTGCCCGTGCCCTCGAGCGAGTAAGGCACATAATCGCAGGCGTTTAGGATGCGACGATGGAGCGCGGTCGCTACCAGCTCGTTATATGGTTCTTGGTTCAGGTGCGCTCCTGCCTTATGCAGAATTCGACGCCCGCCCTCGCATGTCCAATACTTCTGAAGGTTGCCGTCCGAGGTGTTATCGGGCTTTGCGGCGGCTGCTTTGCCCTCTGGGGCGAAGGGTGCGATGGACAGAGAGACGTCGTCAAAAGCATTATTGAAGAAGTTAATATCCTCCCACGCGAGACCGGAATCTTGGGGTCTAATCCAATACTGGTCGGATAGGGAGAGGCCGAGATTTCGCTGGATGAGTTCGTCGGGAACATCGACTGCTGCTTCTGCCAACAGGGATGCAAGCCCAATGCGCGCGAGCGGGATACCGCGACCTCGCCACCAAATGCGGAAAGAGTCGAGCGACACGGGACTATTGGGGCCAAGTACTCCAATAGGGGCGTGGGTGTAATCGATGTCGGCATCGATGTGGGTAAAGTCTCTTCGCGATGTGCTGTAGACCAGCTGGGCGACTTCGTGCGTGCGGTTCATGAGGGTAAACGTAATCTCGCTTTTTCCATGGCCTCGACGGGGGCGTCCCCCCGTTTTGGTCACGGAGCGGAGTCGTGCATTGACGCTGTCTTTATCGATGAGCCATACACCAGAAGCCTTGCGTGCCTCAAGTGCTCCGTTTTTTATGAGCTCTTGCACCCTGCGCGGGGTGATGTCGAGTAGCTCTGCAGCTTCCTTCGTGGTCAACATCGCAAAACCCTTCGCCAGAACGAATAGTTTTATCTTCTTCATTGTAATAAAAACTATTCGTTCTGGCGAATAGTTTTGAGATGTGGTCGGTCAAAGGGCCTGTTGCGCCTCGTCCGCAATTCCTTTATTCTAAACAGGCTTCGCGCGAAAGCGCCAAGTGTGCCAGTGTGGCGCAACGGTAGCGCAACTGATTTGTAATCAGTGGGTTGCAGGTTCGATTCCTGTCACTGGCTCCATGAGAGTTTCGGGCTCTGTTCCCTTGTGGGACAGGGCCCGTTTCTATTTAGGTGGTGCGCCATCGGGTTAGCGCCCATCCCGTTTTTGGTTTGTCTCGTCCTCCAGTTTGTCTAAATCTGTAACACCAAGACCGATATTTGGCATCTAACTGTTACAGATTGAGATGAAACTTAGGGTGTTTTAGGAATATCTTGATCTGTAACATGTAGAAGCGGAATAGGCCTCTTGCCGTTACAGATCGAGACAAGGGTGGGTACGGACCTGGATGTCCTGCTCGAGCGTGGATTTCTGGACGCGCGAGAGAAAAAATCTCCCGACCGGAGAACGAGCGTGGATAATTAACTTGGATAGGGAGCTAAGGTAAACACCGATTGTCTATCGACGGCTTTAGAAACGACGACCCCGATTCCATTGTGGAATCGGGGTCGTTTGTGCCTCGGGAATCCGAATGGATTAATCGAGCTCCTAAGGACCTTCTTGGGTTCTTGCTAATGGTCTGCCGAGGATGTCTCCAATGCAAACAGCGGGCATCTACTCAATATAGCTGGGGTTCTTCTTGATGATCACGCGTGCAGCGATGAAGGAGACGACGATGGCGATGATGGCGACAACGCATGCCAGCACGAAGTTGCCCATGGACCCATCGGGAGCGATAAAGATGAGTGCCGAAAGAAGGCCGGGGCATGCTCCCGCAACATACTCTTTCAGAACAAAGATGCCTGCAGGGAGTCCAGCGCAGAGCGCGCCGATTGCCGTGCCGACAAGCAGGCGGGGACGCTCGATGAGGCAACCGTAGAACGCGGGCTCGGTTACGCCACAGAGTGCGGTGACGGCAACCGTGGTGACCATACCCCTCTTCTCTTTGTTTCCCTTCATGGCAGTTGCCAGGGCGAGGCTCGTGCCACCAATGCAGAGGTTCGAGATGAATCCAAAGATAATGGGTGCCCAACCGAGCTGCGCCAAGCTCGTAACTTCGATTGCGATGTAGGCCTTATCAAGACCGAGCATGACAAAATAGGGGTTAAGGGCTGCAAGGATTGGAGTAGCGATAAATGCCACGTTATCCATGAGCCACGTGACGGCATCACTCAGCGCGTAGCCCATCATGCTGCCGGCGGGGCCGAGGATAATCAGCTCAACAGGCACGACGATGAACATGGTGAGTAGCGGCTTCAAGAACAGTTTGGTAACGTCCGGGATGATTTTCTGAAGACCGCGATCAACAAAGTACATGAGCACAACGCCCAGTACGATTGGCACCACCGTGCTCGAGTAGTCATTCGTCGGGATGGGGATGCCAAGAAAGTCGAGACCCTCAGCACCGCTAATAGACGAGCTAATCATGATTGCGCCCAGCAGCGCGCCCATGATAGGCTGCATCTTCATGACGGCGGCGAGCTGGTAGCCTAGGTAAACGGGCAGGAAGCTAAATGAGGCACTGAAGATCGCCAGCAGAACCTGGGCAGTTCCGCTATCGGTGCTCAATCCACAATAATTGACCAGGAGATTCTTAATCGAAAGAATGAGTCCGCCTACGATGAGCGCCGGGACGATGGGCATGAATACCTGTGCGGAGACTTTTCCGAATTTCTCAACCAGGCTCATGGCAGTGTTGCCGCTTTTGATACCCTCTGCAAGATCCTTGGCGGTTTGGGCATCGTCGGCAACCGCGCCGCCGCCGACTTCGATTCCCGCGAAGTCGAGGAAGTCGTTGTAAGCCTCGGTGACGTTGGGGCCGATGATCACCTGAAGCTGGCCACCGCTGACTACTGCCCCGAGCGCCTGATCGGCCGATTTGGCGAGCTGGAGATCGATGATCGAGGTGTCTCGTGCGTCGATGCGAAGGCGCGTCGCACAATGAGTTACCGATGTAATGTTCTCTTTGCCGCCAACAGCCTTTAGGACTGTTTCGGACATTGCCTGATATTTCATCTCTTTCTCCTAACCTTCCTGCTCCTGATACTTCGAGATAAGGTCTCGGTACCAATACCAGCTCTTTTTGGGGGTGCGCTCCAGATTGTTCTCGAAGTCGATGTGGACAAGTCCGTATCGTTTTTCGTAGCCGTTGATCCAGCTATACAGATCCATCGTCGACCAGAGGTAGTAGCCCTCAACGCGCGCGCCGTCGCGCTTAGCCCTCATCATGTGCTCGATGAACTGGCCCAGAAGCTCGATGCGGTCATCATCGTGGATCATTCCGTCTGCGTCTGGTTGCTCATAGGCGCCATGTCCGTTTTCCGTAATAAAGATGCGGGGCGCGTCATAGCGCTCGTGGACATCCATGATGGTTGAATACATGCAACTTGGGAGTATTTCGCGGCCCCATTTATTGCGGGGAACATTGCTGTCGCGGGCGCTTTCAAACAAGGGCGCAATGCATTTTCCTTCGACTTTTTTGCTCGAACCGCCCTTATTGTTCGCCGAAACGGCAAGCTCTCCACCGTGCCAGTCGGTTACATACTCTCGGCAATACACGTTGAGTCCAATAAAATCGACTTTACCGTCTCTGAATTCTTCTACGTCATTTGGGGATCGATAGAGCGAGACGCCAAGTTTTTCAAGGATTTCGTCCATTTCTGGCGGCAGTTGACCCTGAAGCGCTGGTGCCAGAATCATGCGATTGGCGAAAAAGTCTGCGTATCGAAATACGTCATCAGGGTGCTCGGTTGCCGGGTCGAGTTCGACAACGCCGCCATCGTGGACGGCGCCGATGATGCCGTCGTAGCCCATTTGACGATATGCTCGGACTGCGAGTGCGCTTGCGCGCATCAGGTTGTATTGAAACTGCATGTACGACTGAACGTCGAGCGATCGATTGGGGGGATAGTTGCCCAACATGTTTACGCAGTAGCTGTAGAAATGCGGCTCGTTAACGGTGGCCCAGATTTTGACGCGGTCTCCAAAGCGCTCAAAGCAAATCTTGGCGTATTTGCAGAACCACTCTGCCATGTCGTTGTTCAGCCATCCGCCTTTGCAAGCAAGCGTGAATGGCAGATCGTAATGGAACAGCGTAACGTTGGGCTCTATGCCATTTTCGAGGCAGCAATCAATGACTCGATTATAAAAATCGATACCCTCTTCATTCACTTCGCCGATACCCGTGGGGATGATTCGACTCCATGAAAGAGAGAAGCGATAGGTGTTTTGTCCGCCTTCTTTCATCATGCGGATATCTTCTTCATAGCGATGGTAGAAGTCGCAAGATACATCACCGTCAACATGGTTGATGTTCTTATTGCTTGTGTGGTTAAAGAAATCCCACTCGCCGAGGCCTTTGCCGTCTTCGTTCCAGGCACCCTCGCACTGATAAGACGCCGTGGCGGAACCCCAGAGAAACGGCATGTTGTTCACGTTGCCCATGAATCCCCTTTCCATCATTCAACACGGTGGATACGTGTGACGGAATTACGATTAAGATGACGTCAACTGATTTGAATCATAGGAGAACGACCAAAGCTGTTTGATTCAATAAATGAACTATGATTTCGAGGAGAGCGGAAAGAGGGATCACGTGAATATCAATGACTTCGATGTGCTCAATCGCATTAGCTCCATCATCAACAGCGAGTTTGGGTCAAACGATGCCGCCATCGCTCGATATCTCATCGCTCACATTAGGCGTTCGAGCGAAATCAATGTTGCCGCAATAACCCGCGATGCATTCGTGACCCGTTCCGCTGTTCGTCGTTTCTGCAATCGATTGGGCTACCAGTCTCTTAGCGATTTGAAAGAATCATTTACTCAATCAGTCTTTCCAAGCGACTTAAGCCATCGAGAGGAGGAATTTGGCTACGAGGAGTACAGGGCAGAGCTCGACGTTCGCATGATCGAGATGTTCGCTGAGGTTGAAAGCGGCGTGTCCGATATCGCTATTAAGCACCTTGCCGACGAAATTGATGGCCATAAAAACGTTGAAATCTGGTGCACCAATAATGTGAGCGCCAATCTCGTACGATTTCAGCAGGAAATGTTTTATGCGGGCAAGATAGTTCGCATAGTTGCTGGGGCTAACGTCGCGGAATTGAAAAACATGGGAGACGCTTCGCAGTCATTGATAATTCTCGTATCGGTCTCCGGGCTATTTGCGTCACAGGCGCGTGAGTATCTTGATTGCCGTTCGGGCAGGAAGATTCTAATTACTGCGTTTAGCAACGATGACAAATCGAGGTCTTTTGACCGTGTATATCGTCTTGGTAATGCGGGAAACGGAATTGACCGACTCGGCGTTTATTCGAAATATGCCATGACTTATTTCTTCGACTTGCTATCGTCGTGTTACTTGAGTCGCTACCCCTGCACCAAGGGGGAGCCGCTCTATGGGTCTACTTTGGCCTGGCCCGAGTAGTTGCGGCTCTATAGTTCTCCCGCCTGGAGAATGAGCGTGGATAATCTGCCACTTTGGCCTTTGAGCCGCGCTAAAAGCGGGAGAAAGTCCACGCTCGATTTCAAACGGGAGAAAATCCACGCTCGATCAAGCCAGGGAAGTCCGATCGCGACCTATGTAATAGTGCAAGAGGGTCGTTATCGAAGGTCGATGCTCTAGGTGTACTCC
The DNA here is from genome assembly GCA_900544895.1 of uncultured Collinsella sp. GTDB lineage: Bacteria > Actinomycetota > Coriobacteriia > Coriobacteriales > Coriobacteriaceae > Collinsella. The sequence continues at coordinate 40,768 of UQWZ01000003.1, read as the reverse complement.
ACCGTGCCAAAGTGTTCCCTTGGGAAATGTCACCAGCGCAGCCAAATCCACCGTCCTTCATATCTAAACTCAACAAAACTGCAGGTCAAAGGCATATAGATACGCCCGGCACCGTGTATCTAGAGGTTTTCGTTGACAGCCCCCAAGGTTGCATCGTATTATCTTTTTCGTTCGCGGGGGCGGCGGTCCAAAAGACCAAAGAACCTGCGGATACTTGAACGATTGGGAGTTTGCCCGAGTGGTTAATGGGGACGGGCTGTAAACCCGTTGGCTCTGCCTACATAGGTTCGAATCCTATAGCTCCCACCCGTCAAGTGCCTGTATAGCTCAGTCGGTAGAGCACTTCGTTGGTAACGAAGAGGTCACCAGTTCAAGTCTGGTTGCAGGCTCCATCCGGCGGTGTAGCTCAGTTGGTTAGAGCACACGGTTCATACCCGTGGCGTCACTGGTTCGAATCCAGTCACCGCTACCATAGGTAACACGGTGGCTTCTCAATAGTATGTTGAGAGGCCACTATGGTATAAAGGCAAAGTCCCGTCCGGGGACGACCTGTTAAGAGGAGGGCTTTATGGCCAAAGAGAAGTTTGAGCGCACTAAGCCGCATGTTAACATCGGCACCATTGGTCACGTTGACCACGGCAAGACCACGCTGACCGCCGCCATCACCAAGGTTCTCTCTGAGACCGAGGGCTGCAAGGCTGACTTCACTGCGTTCGAGAACATCGACAAGGCTCCCGAGGAGCGCGAGCGCGGCATTACGATCTCCGTCTCCCACGTCGAGTACGAGACTGCTGCCCGTCACTACGCTCACGTTGACTGCCCGGGCCACGCTGACTACGTCAAGAACATGATCTCCGGCGCTGCTCAGATGGACGGCGCTATCCTGGTCATCGCCGCTACCGACGGCCCCATGGCTCAGACTCGCGAGCACATCCTGCTCGCCCGTCAGGTCGGCGTTCCCTACATCGTCGTCTTCCTGAACAAGTGCGACATGGTCGACGATGACGAGCTCATCGACCTCGTCGAGATGGAGACCCGTGAGCTCCTCTCCGAGTACGATTTCCCCGGCGACGATATCCCCGTCATCCGCGGTTCCGCTCTGGGCGCTCTCGAGGGCGACGCCAAGTGGATGGACGCCATTCGCGAGCTCATGAAGGCCGTCGACGAGTACATCCCGACGCCTGCTCGTAACAACGACCTCCCGTTCCTGATGGCCGTTGAGGACGTTATGACCATCTCCGGCCGTGGTACCGTTGCTACCGGCCGTGTCGAGCGCGGTGAGCTCAAGCTCAACGAGCCCGTCGAGATCGTCGGCATCAAGGATACCCAGAACACCGTCGTTACCGGTATCGAGATGTTCCGTAAGTCCATGGACTTCTGCGAGGCTGGCGACAACGTCGGTCTGCTGCTCCGCGGTATCAAGCGCGAGGACATCGAGCGCGGCCAGGTTCTCTGCAAGCCCGGTTCGGTTACCCCGCACACCAAGTTCACCGGCGAGATCTACGTTCTGACCAAGGAGGAGGGCGGCCGTCACACCCCGTTCTTCGATGGTTATCGTCCTCAGTTCTACTTCCGTACCACCGACGTTACCGGTACGGTCAAGCTGCCCGAGGGCACCGAGATGGCTATGCCTGGTGACCACATCACCATCGAGGGCGACCTCATTCACCCGATCGCCATGGAGGAGGGCCTGCGCTTCGCTATCCGCGAGGGTGGCCACACCGTCGGTTCGGGCATCGTCTCCACGATCATTGAGTAAATTAGCTCTCTGATATAGCTGACTTAGAGAACCCGGCACTTATATGGGTGCCGGGTTCTTTTCTGCAATGGATATTGAGCCGTTGCTGGTGTCGAGAGGATCGATAATGGTCCTGAGTGCACCGTCGATTAGATCTCGCTGGCTTCATTGATGTGTTCCAAATATGAATGGATCCAGCGAGAACCAATTGATTCGAGGTTTTCATTGACAGCACTTACGTAGAGCTGATAAAGTACCAACTCGTGCCCGTACGGGGCGGAAATGAAAGGTTCAGGATAAATGCGTACTCTAGTTACTCTTGCGTGCACTGAGTGCAAGCGCCGCAACTATACGACCACCAAGAACAAGTCGAACATGCCTGATCGTATGGAGATCAAGAAGTATTGCCCCTGGTGCCGTCACCACACGCTGCACAAAGAGACTCGCTAGTCTCTAGTCACATACGCCAGTAGTTCAATTGGTAGAGCATCGGTCTCCAAAACCGAGTGTTGAGGGTTCGAGTCCTTCCTGGCGTGCCAGTCATTATTCCGTAAGCTCCCAATTGGGGGCTTACGGTTTACTCATGTATAAGCGCATTGCGCGGAGGTAACCCAAATGGCCAACAAGAAGAACAAGAAGAAGGCTCAGCAGCCGGCACCTGCCAACAACGCTGCCGCCAACTCCAAGGTTGAGGCCAAGAAGGCCGTTGCCAAGAAGAACGAGAAGGCTGCGAAGTCCAAGAAGAACGAGAAGCCTGGTTTCTTCGCCCGCACCAAGAAGTATTTCGCTTCGGTGAAGTCCGAGATGAAGCGTGTCACGTGGCCCGATAAGAAGGAGCTCGTGAACTACTCGGTCGTCGTTTGCGCTTCTCTGATCGTCGTCGGCGTCGTCATCGCTCTGCTCGATGCTGGCTTTGGCGAGGCTCTTGCTCTGTTCTCTGGATTGAGGGGCTAAACCATGTCTAAGCGTTGGTACGTCGTTCACACTTATTCTGGATACGAGAACCGCGTTAAGTCCGATCTCGAGCATCGCATCGAGACTATGGGCATGCAGGACCGTATCTTTGATATCGAGATTCCTATGGAGCGCGTCACCGAGATCAAAGAGGGTGGCAAGCGCGAGACCAAGGATTCCAAGATCTTCCCGGGTTATGTCCTGGTTCGCATGGAGATGGATGACGATGCGTGGATGTGTGTTCGCAACACGCCCGGTGTCACCGGTTTCCTGGGCGGCAATGGCAAGCCCGCTCCGCTTTCCCGCGACGAGTACAATAAGATGACTCGTCGTCCCGGTAAGGGCGATTCGCCCAAGCGCACCTTGGTTGATATTGAGGTTGGCACGTCCGTCCGCGTCACTGATGGCCCGCTTACCGACTTTGATGGCAAGGTCTCCGAGGTTAACACCGAGGCAGGCAAGCTGAAGGTCACCCTGATGATCTTTGGCCGTGAGACGCCGGTCGAGCTCGACTTTAACCAGGTCGCTGTCATCGCTTAAGTTTTCGTCCGTTCGCGCGAGCGTGCTTCTTCTGTGACTGCTCATCTCAGGAGTGCTTCTAACACGTGCGTGCTTACGATATAGCAAATACTTCACACTCGTGATTCGAAAGGAATGACCATGGCTGAGAAGAAGGTTGCCAACGTCATTAAGCTCCAGATTCCTGCTGGTGCAGCTAACCCCGCTCCTCCCGTCGGCCCCGCCCTGGGCGCAGCTGGCGTGAACATCATGCAGTTCTGCCAGGCCTTTAACGCCGAGACGCAGGACAAGAAGGGCGACATCATCCCCGTTGAGATCACTGTCTTCGAGGATAAGTCCTTCTCCTTCATCACCAAGACCCCGCCGGCGGCTCACCTCATCAAGAAGGAGCTGAACCTCAAGTCTGGTTCCGCTAAGCCCCAGGCCGACAAGGTTGGTCAGCTCTCCCAGGAGCAGCTCACCAAGATCGCCGAGATCAAGATGCCGGACCTCAATGCCAACGACATTGACGCCGCCAAGAAGATCATCGCCGGTACCGCCCGTTCCATGGGCGTCACCATCGCTGAGTAGCGATTTCTTTTGGTAACGACGGGTGCTCCAACCGGGGCGCCCGTTAAATGTGTGCAATAGGGCACACGATACGATGTGGGAGGGCTCGTGCCCGTTTAACCACAGGAGGTAATGCACATGGCTAAGCATGGTAAGAGCTATAACGCCGCTGCCGAGAAGATCGACCGCGCCACGCTCTACACCCCCCTTCAGGCTGCCAAGCTCATCAAGGAGCTCGACACCGCCAAGTTCGACGAGACCGTCGAGGCCCACTTCCGTCTGGGCGTCGATACTCGTAAGGCCGACCAGAACATCCGCGGCTCCATCTCCCTGCCCCACGGCACCGGCAAGACCATTCGTGTTGCCGTCTTCGCCGAGGGCGAGAAGGCCCGCGAGGCCGAGGCTGCCGGCGCCGACATCATCGGTTCCGACGAGCTCGTCGCCCAGATCCAGAAGGGCGAGATCAACTTCGACGCCGCTATCGCTACGCCGAACATGATGGCCAAGGTTGGCCGCATCGGTAAGATCCTTGGTCCCCGTGGCCTCATGCCGAACCCTAAGCTCGGTACCGTGACCATGGACGTCGCCAAGATGGTCTCCGAGCTCAAGGCCGGCCGCGTTGAGTATCGCGCCGACCGCTACGGCATCTGCCACGTGCCCCTGGGCAAGAAGTCCTTCTCCGAGCAGCAGCTCGTCGAGAACTACGCTGCCCTGTACACCGAGATCCTGCGCGTCAAGCCCGCTTCTGCTAAGGGCAAGTACGTCAAGTCCATCTCCGTGTCTTCCACCATGGGCCCTGGCGTCAAGGTCGATCCCGCTATCCAGCGTGACTTCCTGGCCGAGTAACTAACAGTTACTGCCTGAGCAAAGCAAGCATTGCTAAAGAAACCCGGTTCTGCCTTGTGCAGGACCGGGTTTCTTGCTATCGCGAGTCAAAGCCAACACGAAGGTGCCTGTCCCCTTTGTGTTGCTTACCAGGGTGTTCTAGCGGTTGAGGACTCGATGGCATCGTGGCGCTTGAGCTCGCGGCGCATGGTTTGCGAATTGAGCCAGGCTGCCTGCCAGCCACGGATGGGGTAGTGGGCTTCGTCCAGCTCAAACTGCGTATAGCCGCAGGCGTTGATGATCGTTGCCCCGCATGCGTGCTGACGCTCACGCTGAAAATCGCAACCATAGCTTTGGTGTACATGCCCATGCACCATGTAGTCGGCCCCCCAAGACTCAAGCGCTGTGTTAAAGCACTCAAACCCTCGATGTGGCAAATCATCCAGATCGCCCACGCCAGCGGCGGGCGCATGGGTGAGCAAGATGTCGCAGCCGCCGACCATCCTCACTTTACGGGACAGCTTGCGCACACGCTTGGCCATCTCACGCTCGGTGTACATGTTGGCGCCGTCTCGGTAGCGCATGGAGCCGCCAAGCCCCGCAATGCGGACGCCGCGATACACGTACACGGTGTCTTCGACACAGATACAGCCGCCCGGTGCATGACGCGCGTAGCGGTCATCGTGATTGCCGCGCACGTAGATGAGCGGTTTGTTGATGACCGTGACCAAAAACTCAAGATAGTCCGGGTCCAGATCGCCAGCGGACAAAATCAGGTCGACACCCTCAAAGCGTTCTTTGCGAAAGCACTCCCAAAGGCATCGTTCCTCGGTATCGGCTATGGCAAGGATTTTCATAGTGCGCGGACCTTCGGCTCATCGTCGAGCTGCGGAATGGTGCCCACCACGTTGTCGGCCAGCCAGTCCATCTCGACGATTTGCGTGCTCGGCAGTGGGGGAAAGCCCTCGATCTGCACCACGCCGTCTTGGCTATGGAGCTCGCCGCCAAATGGATTGATGGAGCCCTCGACGATGCCATTGCGCAGTAGCTGAACAAGCTTGCGCGTCTGATAGGGCAGGCCCGGAGCGTAGCGAATGTCGATAACCCCCGAGCTCATGCCATACCAGTAGTTGACGGCACGTACCTGGCTGTCGTCACTGGTCTCATCCCAGGTTCCATGCAGTAGGCTTCGCACGATAAGTTCGTAATATCGGCCCCAGTTCCATACCGGCATGGCGATACCGGCAACCTCGCCGTCGACCAGGCGATGGAGCCCGTAGGCCGCGGGGTCTTCGAGCGACTTTGACATGTCGGCGCCGGTCATGACGCTCACGCCTTCGCGGCACATGGCCTCGGCAAGGCCTCCGGCGGGCACATCGCCCCAGGTCAGGATAACTTGCGCGCGGGGGTCGAGTAGCGAAGCGCCAATCGCAAAGGCGTTGATCTCGCTGAGCGCGCCCGAGGCGAAGACCGATGCGTGGTAACCGATTCGGTGGTTGTCCGCCATGCTGGCGGCAAGGGCGCCCAGGAGGAACTTGGCCTCGTACATCTTGCCAAAGTACGAACGCACGCTTTGGTGGGGAAGGCCGATAGAGCAGTTGAGGAATCGCACCTGGGGATACTCAACGGCAGCTCTGAGCGTGTATTCCATCAGGCGGTGCGAGGTCGAGAAGATGACGCTGTCTCCATGTTTGACAGCCGTTTCCACGGCGGCGTAGAACACGTCCGGATCGTGGCAGTCCTCGAACGCCTCGGTGCGCACGATACCGCCAAAGTGCTCATCGAGATACTGACGCCCTTGGTCGTGCAGGCTGTCCCAGCTCGACGTCGCACAGGGGAACTCATGGATAAAGGCGATGCGCAGGGGATTGGCCGCCGAATAGACGGTCTTGCCCATAAAGAAGTTGAGCACGCCGGAGGTGGACTTGGCGGGTGACTCTTCCTCATCGACGCTCGGTGCTTCGACAAGATCGACCTTGTCCTCGTTATTTTTGCCGGCAATGACCAGCTCACGCCAAATCTTACACAGGCGGTTTACGACGATATCCGTCGGCGTATCCAGCAGGCGGTCCTGGTTGTACACATTGAGGTAGACGAGCATAGCGTCGGCGGGCGTAATGTCCAGGTGGTCGCCGCCCGCGCGAAGGTAGGCGCGCTTAAAGAGGAGGAAGGTGTGGCGCAGGTAGTCGACCTTTTTCTGCGGCCATTTTTCGATAAGGTCCTGACCGAGCATCTTGGAGAGCGTCTCGTAGCTTCCTTCGCGTGAGAACTCGATCTCGTATAGGGGGCAGACGCGCCAAAACGCGCAGAACTCACCGTACAGGCGGCTTTCGACGGAATCCCATGTGCCGGGGTAGAGACGGGTGACCTTGGCCGAAACCGTCGGGGCGTCCAGGAATTTGAGGACACTGACGCGCTTGTTGCCCTCTTGGACGTAAAACCGATGCATGAACTCGGTGACGATGACGGGATCGCGATAGCCCTCGGTCACCTGGATGTCGTAGAGGTTGGACCACTTGCGAGCAAACTCGGTGCTAAACGGCAGCAAGGGCATAAAGTTGCATGAAAAGGCCGACTGACGGCCCTTGGTAACCGTACCGACGACCATTTCGAGTGGAATGTCTCTCAGGCCGACATTCTCTCGCTGGCCTAAGGGGAGCTGGGCAACCAAGCTATCGAGGTCCGTGAGATACGGATGCTCGCTTTGACTAATGGCGCGTCGACGTCCTTGCTCGCCGCGCTTGCGTGCTTGACGATAGGCCTCTTCCATAGTTTTGCTCCCTTAGTCGTTTAAACAACTATTTGAACCATGGTATCACGAATGAAAACCACCACAAAGGTGCCTGTCCCCTTTGTGGTGGTTTAGGCGATGATGGGGGCGATGGCGCGGATGCAGGCGTCGGCTGCCGTGAAAGTAGTGCTGTCGTCGCTGACGATAAAGATGATCTTTCCTTTGATGCCAAAGTCGCCGATTTCGCTAAAGAGTACGTAGGGCTCCTTGTCAAAGCCCGAGATGGGCGAGACGGCCGTTTTGGTTGCGCTCGTGAGCTCGTCTGCCAGCACGTCAAGGGAAGCCCACTTGGACGTATCCTTTACGGCAACGGGCACGGCCACGCGCCCAAAGGGCATCAGATGCACGAGCGTGTTCTTGGAGATGTTGGAGTTGGGCACAATGATGGTCTGTCCACAGGCATCCTCAATCGTTGTATGGCGCCAAGTGATGTCTTGGACCACGCCGGATACGCCGCCGACCTCGATATTGTCGCCGGGTTTGATGATGCCCATAAACGTCACCTGCATGCCGCCGATAAGGTTTGACAGCGTGTCCTGAAAGCCGAGCGAGATGGCGATGCCGCCGACGCCAAGAGCGGCGACGAGGGCGTTTGCGTTAATGCCAAAACAGTTGTCGAGGATAAAACTGCCGCCGATCATCCAGATGACGGCGCGCGCGATGTTGATGAAGATGCTCGATGCCGGAAGCGGGTTATCGTCTCGGTTAAGCAGATGGTGCAGGGTCTTGGATGCGACCTTAGCGGCGACGGCGGTGCCTATCGCCAAGATGACGGCCCAGATGATGTTGTGGACCCACCGTTGTGCAAAGAAATGAAGAATTGGCTCAAACAATTCCATGTAGGGAAAACCTCCTAATGATCATTCAACCATGATACCCACCAAAAAGCCCGTCCGATCACATCGGACGGGCTTCTGTGCTCGATATAAGGTTTGCACGGAGGGGCTGCAAGGCCCGGCGGTGTAGCTTAGCGTCGACGCTTCCAGATTAACGCGGTGGCTAACGCAAGGCGGGGGAGTCTTTTCATGGCTGTCTCCTTACTCTTTAACAAAAACCACCACAAAGGTGCCTGTCCCCTTTGTGGTGGTTATCTAGGTCGTTAGCTCAGCAGCATGCGGTCGTTGGCGAGCTCGCCGCCCGAGACCTCCTCGAACTTCTGCAGCAGGTCGGCAACGGTGAGCGACTTCTTCTCGTCGCCTGCCACGTCGTAGATTACGTGGCCCTCGTGCATCATGATCAGACGATTGCCCAGACGGATGGCGTCGTTCATGTTATGCGTGACCATGAGCGTGGTCAGGTGGTGCTCGTCGACGATTTCCTCGGTCAGATTGAGCACCTTAGAGGCCGTCTTGGGGTCGAGCGCCGCGGTGTGCTCGTCGAGCAGCAGCAGGCGTGGCTTGGTGAGCGTGGCCATGAGCAGGGTGAGTGCCTGGCGCTGGCCACCCGAAAGCAGACCGACCTTGGCGTTGAGGCGCGTGTCCAGACCAAGGTCCAGGCGCTTGAGAAGCTCAACGTACTCGTCCTTCTCGGCCTTGGTGACGCCCCACGAAAGACCGCGATGCTGGCCGCGACGCTTGGCGAGGGCCAGGTTCTCGGCAATTTGCATGTCGGCTGCGGTGCCACGCATGGGGTCCTGGAACACGCGACCCAGGTACTTGGCACGCTGTGACTCGCTCAGACGCGAGATGTCGGTGCCGTCGAGCTCGATAACGCCCGAATCGAGCGGATACACGCCGGCGATCATGTTGAGCAGCGTGGACTTGCCGGCGCCGTTGCCGCCGATCACGGTTACAAAGTCGCCATCATTGAGGGTAAGGTCGACGCCGGTGAGCGCTCGCTTTTCGGTGACGGTGCCCTTATTAAAGGTCTTCTTGACGTGTGAGAGCTTAAGCATCTGCCTCATCCCCCTTCGTGTAGGAGCTGCGGAGCTTATAGCGCTCCCAAACCACGGGCACGCACAGGGCCACGGTGACGATCACAGCGGAAAGCAGCTTCATGTCGTTGGCGTCCATGCCCAACTGCAGCACGATGGCGCGGATGAGGAAGTACACCACGGAGCCAAAGACGGCGGAGGCAAGACGGACGCTAAACTGCGTGAGGCCGCCGGGCAGCAGGCGGCCGAGCACCTCGCCGATAACAATGGCGGCAAGACCGATAACGATGGCACCGGTGCCCATGCCAATGTCGGCGTACTTCTGGCTCTGGCAGATGAGCGCGCCCGAAAGGCCGATGAGGGCGTTGGAGAGCACGAGGGCGATCATCTTGGTGGAGTTGGTGTTGACGCCCAGAGCGCGGATCATGTACTCGTTGTTGCCGGTGGCGCGAAGCGCCGAGCCGATCTCGGTGCCAAAGAACCAATACAGGATGGCAACGATAGCCACAGCGAGCAAGATGCCCAGGATGATGGCGACGGTGGACTGCGGCAGGCCCGTCATGTTGCTGACAGACGAGAAGATAGTGCCCTTGGCAAGGATGGGCGTATTGGATTTGCCCATGATGCGCAGGTTGATGGACCACAGGCTGATCTGGGTGAGGATTCCGGCGAGGATCGCGGGAATCTCAAAGACCGTGGTCAAAATGCCCGTGACCGCGCCCGCGATGGCGCCGGCGCACATGCCGGCCAGCACGGCGAGCAGCGGGTCGACGTTGTTATTGACGATGAGCACGGCGCAGACGCAGCCGCCGAGGGCAAAGCTGCCGTCGCAGGTCATATCGGGGATGTCGAGCAGGCGGAACGTGATAAACACACCAAGCACCATAATGCCCCAGAGGACGCCCTGCGAAACGGCGCCCTGCAATGCAATAAGCATGCTTCATACCTCCTAGGATAGGGTGGACACGTGAGTCACCATGATAGCGGTAACAATGCATAAAAGAGCTGCGGCCGGATGTTTTGTCTCATCCGTAACAAGCAGGGCGAACGCCGGTCTTTGGCGTTCGCCCCTGTGGCTCAGATATTGAATAACGCAGCTATGGCGCGAGTGCGGGTCCTAGACGCGTTACCGCGCATGGCGCTACTCGTCCAGAGCGGAAAGGTCGATGCCCAGCGCCTCGGCCATCTCGTCGTTCTTGACGACGACCAGGTCCTTGCTCGAGAGGTGCTTGATCGGCATATCCTCGGGCTTGGCCTCGCCCTTCAAGATTTTGACGGCCATCTTGCCCGCGGCGTAGCCCAGGTCCTCGTAGTTGATGGAGAGGGTGAACAGGCCGCCGGCCTTGCACATGCCCTCCTCGCCGGTTACGAAGGCGAGCTTATTCTCCTTGCAGATCTGGCCGACCTGCGAAGCGCCCGCGGCGATGGTGTTATCGGTGGGGGAGTACAGCGCGTCGACCTTGCCCACGGCAGATTCGACGACGGACTGGATCTCGTTGGAGCTCGAGACGGTGAAGTCGGTGTAGTCCAGGCCCAGCTTGTCGAGCTCCTTCTTGGCGGCCTTGATCTGGACGTCGGAGTTGGACTCGGCGGTGCAGTAGAGCAGACCGACCTTCTTTACGTCGGGCAGGACCTTCTGCATCATCTCGAGCTGCTCGGCGACCGGGGTGAGGTCGGAGGCGCCGGTGACGTTGGTGCCGGGCTTATCGTTGTCCTGGACCAGGCCCGAGGCGGCGTAGTCGGTGATGGCGCAGCCCACGATGGGGATATCGGCGGTGGCGCCAGCGGCGGCCTGCGCGGCGGGCGTAGCGATGGCATAGATCAGGTCGACGCCATCGCCCACGAACTTGTCGGCGATGGACTTACACGTGGACTGGTCGTTCTGGGCGTTCTTCTGGTCGATCTTGACCTTGAGACCGCTCTTCTTGATGGCCTTGACAAAGCCGTCATTGGCGGCGTCGAGTGCGGAGTGCTCGGTGAGCTGCAGAATGCCGACGGTGTAGTCGGAACCGGCGGCAGCAGAGCCGGAACCAGAGTTGCCGCCGCATCCGGCGAGCGGAGCGAGCGCGAGCAGGCCGGCAGAGACCAGAAGGCTCCTGCGGCTGATGGTGATGTCCTTCATATCGTTACCCCCAGTATAGAAATGGCTGGAAACACTGCACTCAAACAAAGTGCAAGTGGAACTATAGTAGCGCGGATGTCCATTTTTACAATAACCTGGCGGGTTTTTTAATACAGAACCGGATGGGCGGTACGGGTAGTCGAATGGACGGCGGAGGTTCTTATGCGGCGGAGGCGTCGTCCTCCTCCAGGGCGGCGAAGAGCTTCTTGCCGTCGAGGAGACGCGTGGTGACGTTTCTCATCCGGCCAATCTCTACGGTACGCAGCGTGTCATCGGCGCCTCGGGCGTCATAGACCGTTCCCAGCAAATACGAGATGCCGTCTCGTTGCTTGATGGCAAAGGGGCGGAGCGTCATCCGTGCTACTTCGGTTTCGCCACGTGTCGTGACGCTCGAAATATCAAAACTCACCGTGGTTCCGTGGTCGATGGCCTGCTCGATGAGCTCGCAGGTGTCGATGCGTTTGACGGGCGTGCGCGTGGCCTTGGTGGATTTGCCACCGGCGCTTGGAGCAGGCTCGGGTGCATCGAGGTAGCCGCGAACGTCGGCACTCGCCATGGCGACCAAGTGCTGAGCCATGCTTTTTCGAATGGTGATGGGCGTAGAGCGGTTGCGCATGACCATACCGTGGAGCCGGATGATCTCTTCGTCGGTGAGCGGACGGGTCAAGAGCCGATACCCCACGCCGCGTTTGTACTCAATTTCGTATCCGGCATGGCGAAGTGCGGAGATGGCGGTGTAGATGCTGCGTCGCGCCGCCGAGATGGGCATGCGGGCGGGGTCGTCGGGATGGGCGAGGCGCCGGATCAACTCATCGGAAAGCATGGCCTTGTCCTCGCCAGTGTTCTCGCTTAATAGTTGCAGGATGCGAACGGCACGATAGGCTGCCATCGAGGCGGCGCCTCTCGTTGTGGTGTCGTAGGTTTCAACAGCGGCTTCGGTCATGGCGCCCACGTCCTTTCCGTTTTGGGTGGCGACGGTATGGAGCCTAGGGCGCGGGGTTTTCCCAGGGGCGCAGGGCGCTCTGGGCGGTCGGTAGTCGTCGGCAAACGGCGGGTCGAGTTTTCAACAGCCCTGCTCAACTGACCAAAAACTTGCCAAAAGCTTGACGGATGCTGTTGAAAAAAGCGTCTCTCGACCGATGCCGAGAGACGCTTGTGCGATGAGCGTTGGCGTGTGGCGACGCGAGCTAGCGTCCGACGATTAGAAGTCGGCGTTGCCCACGGTGCGCGGGTGCGGCAGGACGTCGCGGATGTTGCCCACGCCGGTGAGGTACATCACCAAGCGCTCGAAGCCCAGACCGTAGCCGGCGTGCTTGCAGGAACCGTAGCGGCGCAGGTCAAGGTAGTACTTGTACTGCTCGGGATTCATGCCCAGGTCCTTGATGCGGGCCTCGAGCAGATCCAGGCGCTCCTCGCGCTGGGAGCCACCGATGATCTCGCCGATGCCCGGCACCAGGCAGTCGGCGGCGGCGACGGTCTTACCGTCGTCGTTCATGCGCATGTAGAAGGCCTTGATCTCTGCCGGGTAGTCGGTCACGAAGGTCGGGCGCTTAAAGTGCTCCTCGGTCAGGAAACGCTCGTGCTCGGTTTGCAGGTCGATGCCCCAGCTCACGGGGTAGTCAAACTGGTGGCCGGCGGCGACGGCCTGCTCCAGGATTTCGACGGCCTCGGTATAGGTGACGCGGGCAAAGTCGGAGTTGGCGACATGGTCCAGGCGCTCGATCAGGCCCTTGTCCACAAACTTGTTGAGCATGTTGAGCTCGTCGGGACAGGTGGCCATAACGTCCTTAAGGACGTACTTGAGCATGGCCTCGGCGTTATCCATGTAGTCGTTCAGATCGGCAAAGGCCATCTCGGGCTCGATCATCCAAAACTCGGCGGCATGGCGCGTGGTGTTGGAGTTCTCGGCGCGGAAGGTGGGGCCAAAGGTGTACACGTCGCCAAAGGCCATGGCAAAGTTCTCGGCATTGAGCTGACCGGACACGGTGAGGCTCGCGTGCTTGCCAAAGAAGTCTTGGCTCCAGTCGACCTCGCCGGACTCGGTGAGGGGCGGATTTTTGGGGTCGAGCGTGGTCACGCGGAACATCTCGCCGGCGCCCTCGCAGTCACTCGTGGTGATGATGGGGGTGTTGACGTAGACAAAGCCCTGCTCCTGGAAGAAGCGGTGGATGGCGGCAGCCGCGACAGAGCGGATGCGGAACACGGCGCGGAACAGGTTGGTGCGCGGGCGCAGGTGCTGCTGGGTGCGCAGGAACTCGACGGTTGCACGCTTCTTCTGCAGCGGGTAATCCGGGGCGCTGACGCCCTCGACCTCGATGGAAGTGGCAGAAAGCTCGAAAGGCTGGGGCGCATCGGGGGTCAGCTTGACGGTGCCGGTGCAGATGAGGGCGGCCGAGACATTTTGATGGGCGATCTCGTCGTAGTTGTCGAGTGCCTCGCGGTTCATGACGACCTGCAGGTCGCGGAAGCAGCTGCCGTCGTTGAGCGTAACAAAGCCAAAGTTCTTCATGTCGCGGATGGACTTGACCCAGCCGGCGACGGTGACGGTCTGGCCGCCGAGCGACTCGGCATCAGCATAGAGCTGCGCGATTTTGGTGCGGTTCACGTATCCTCCCATAACGGTTGAATGATAGTTATCCATACAGTTCGATATTCTAGCAGCTCGGCTCATTTGGGCTATACAGATAAGGCATTGGCGGGATGGTTTTTCAAACGAAAAGCGCCCGCGGCCAAATGGTCGCGGGCGCTTGGCGTGGTGCCTTTTGGCTGTGTGGCGCGGGGCCTGGCTACTTGGTCTTGGCTACCAGCAGCGGGTCGCCCAGCTTGACGAGCGGGTTGCCGCCGATAAGCGTTCCAGACTCGCCGACATGGTCGATGCTCTTAAGGCGATCGAGCTCGGAGACGATGACGGTCACGATGTCCTCGTGGCCAGCGGCCTTAATGGCCTCGCGGTCGAAGCTGATGAGCGGCTGGCCTGCCTTGACCACATCGCCCATCTCGACAAAGCGGGCAAAACCCTTGCCGTTCATTTCCACGGTGCCCAGGCCAACATGGATGAACACGCGAAGACCGTCCTCGGTGATCATGCCAATGGAGTGGTTGGTGACGGTGGTGGCGCCGATGCGGCCGTTGGCGGGCGCATAGATGGTGCCGGTAATGGGCTCGATGCCATAGCCCTGGCCAAGCATGCCCGAGGCGATCGTCTCGTCGGGGACCTCGTTCAGGTTGACGAGCACGCCGTTGACGGGGGCATAGATGACGCCTTCGCGGGTGGCGAAGCTTGCTGCGGGCGGAACGGACGCCTCGCCCGTCGAGGTGAAGGTGGACTTAAGCGAATCGAGCAGACCCATAGTTGCCTCCAACTTAAATAGGCGCATATCGCGCGTTTGGTTTGCCGGAAACGTTTCATATGTGTTTCGCGGCTTGGTCAACATCCCTCATTCTACGCTGCTCAGCGATGGTCCTGAGCTGGGATTATGTGATATATCAGTTGATGGGAAGCTTATTGCTGAAGTGTTTCTGTGCCACGGGCCCAAGTGGGGTACGCTTGAAAACGAAAAACAAGGGCGCATAATTTGCGCGAAGGGAGCACATATGATTGTCGAGAACCACGCGCTGTGGGGCGAGGAGCCGACCGAGGAATATCCAGCGACGTTTACGTATTTGGGTGCCGAGCCGCTGCCCGATAAACCGAATGGCCGCCGCCCTGCCGTGATTATCTGCGGCGGAGGTGCGTTTACGCATATCGCCCCGCATGAACAGGATCCCGTGGCGTTTGCGTTTTTGGATCACGGTTACCAGGCCTTTGTGCTCAACTATGTGACGAGCGGCACGGGTGACGTGAGCTTTCCGCACCCCCAGGCAGATCTTGCCAAGATGGTCGCCACGGTTCGTGCGAATGCCGACGAGTGGCATGTCGATCCCAAGCGCGTGTGCGTTGTGGGCTTTTCTGCGGGCGGTATGATCTGCGCCTCGCTGGCAACACAGTGGAAGACCGGCCCCTTCGCGGGCCTGGCAGGGGCGTGTCCGGACGACATTCGTCCCGATGTCGTGGTGCTGGGCTATCCGCTGCTCGACTTTGCCTATGTGCGCGACATGCAGACGCGCGACCCGCGCATCGACCTGCGCGTGCCAAAGACGGGCGGCAAGACGGGGCGCGATTTGCTCAACGACTATTTGTCGATGGTGACGGGTGGCGAGGCAACTGACGAGCATCTGGCCGACATCTGCCCCACCACGCATGTTTCGCGTCAGATGCCGCCGACCTTTGTGTGGGGCGTGTCCGACGACAAGACGGCGCCGATCGCGCAGGTCTATCCGTTTGCGCAGCGCATGGCCGAGGAGGGCGTCGCATGCGAGATGCACGTCTTTGACCAGGGCGGCCACGGCCTTTCGCTCGGCAACGCCAACACTGCGGTCGACAACGAGGACAAGCAGGTGGCGGTCCGTCCTTGGATTCGCCTAGCCTTCCGCTTCCTGGAGCGCCACGGGTTTTAGTTACGGCGTTTTACCAAACCGCGTAACCACTTGACGCTGCGAGCCCGCCAGGGCGGCAATCTGCCTTTCAACTTCGGCGGCATGACCAGAAGGTCAATGCCGCCTCGTTTCAAGGCACCTTGCTCGCTCTGACGGGCTTTCGCTGTCGTTGTCAAAAGAATGATCCCTTGGGGACGGAGGAAAACGGATCAGTTTGGGCGGTGCTGGCGCCAAGGTTTAAGACCGACGTTGTCCCTTGTTGCTTTCCTACCAGACGGTGAACTGGGCGTTTTCTGTGTTCCAATGGACATCGCGAACGTAGTCGCGCACGCCCGTCGCATCTCGTGCTTCGAACAACTCAAGAATATGGGCATGTTCGTTGTTGGCTTTGTTGAGCAGTTTGCACGCCGTCTCCTGGTCGACAGTCTCGTAATCGCGCTTGATAAAGCAGCGCTCGAGCTGCGAGATCATATCGCGCAGACGGTCGTTGCCGCAGCGGTTGAAGTACGTCAGATGAAAGTCTCGCTGAATGTCGTCGTACTTTCGGATGAGACCGCCTTGGATCGCGAGGTCCATAGAGCCGACGAGAAATTTCAGCTGCGTAATGTCATCGTCGGTTAGGTTCGGACAGGAGAGATATGCGGCCTGCCCGTCGAGCGGCCCCATAATCTCAAAGACTTCAACGGCGTTTTGCTGATCGAACCCACGGACGCGGAATCCGCGGCGGGGGAGATTGTCCAGGTAGCCATCGCTTGCCAGCTGGATGAGCGCTTCGCGGACCGGCGTGCGCGACACGCCCATGGCATCGCAGATCGCCTGCTCGCTCAGCCGGTCGCCGGCGGACAACTCGCCGGCGTCAATACGGCTCGAAATATAGTCGTATACGTGGTCCTTCAGGGGCCTTCTGAGCGTTTCCATGAGTTTATGTTCCCTAACTGTATATTTCTAAAAATAAATACGTTTCGCTTGAATAGCTCAGTTGAATTATAGAACGACCAGCTAAATCGTGCTACTTTGCGCCGATACGTAAGAATACGCTTACCGATGAATATCTACCGTTCAGTATTGTATACAATATACAAAACAAGAAAACCACCCTAAGATAAAGCCATCGAAAGGAAAGCGGGCGCGAAGAAGTCCCGCTCTCTGTTAAGAGATCCAAGGAGGATCATCATGACCAAGTTCAGCCACGTCATCATCCGCCGTCCCGGCAAGTCCCTGAGCAATGGCATCACGAGTGCCCCCGAGCTTGGCCAGCCCATCTACGAGCGCGCCATCGAGGAGCACTACGATTACGAGCATGCGCTCGAGCAGTGCGGTGTGGATGTTTCGGTGCTGCCCGCCCTCGAGCAGTATCCCGACAGCTGCTTCGTCGAAGATCCGGCCGTTATCACTCGCTGCGGCGCCATCATTACCAACCCCGGCGCCGATAGCCGCAACGGCGAGAAGGACGAGATCGAGCCGGCTGTCCGTCGCTTCTTTGACGACGAGCATGTCAAGCATATCGTTGCTCCGGGCACGCTCGACGGCGGCGACGTCATGATGGTCGGCGACCATTTCTACGTCGGTCGCTCCGCTCGCACCAACGAAGAGGGCATCCGCCAGTTCTGCGAGATTCTCGAGGGCTGGGGCCTCGAGGGTTCCGAGGTTCCGCTGGAGGAGGTCCTGCACCTCAAGACGGGCGTCAACTACATCGAGGACAACAACATGCTCGTCTCTGGTGAGTTCATCGATAAGCCCGACTTTGCCCAGTACAACAAGATCGTCGTGCCCGAGGACGAGGCCTACGGCGCCAACTGCATCTGGGTCAACGGTACGGTCATCGTTGCCGAGGGCTATCCGACCGTGCTCAAGGCCGTGCAAGATCTGGGCTACAAGACGCTCGTCGTCGACACCTCCGAGTATCGCAAGGTCGACGGCGGCCTTTCTTGCCTGTCGCTGCGCTTCTAACGCGATAGCTGTAACAGTCTGATGATCGCTTGACCGATGGCCCGGCACCCGATTCGGGACGTCCGGGTCATCTTTCGTTCGATCACATGATGAAGGGGGTGCACATACAATGGCCTCTAAAGCTCAAAACGACGAGATTATCGACCCTAATGGCCTCGATCTCTTCCGTCTGACCATGATGGTCATTACCGCCAGTATTTGTGGCGGCATCTTTTCGCTTGCCGGCGATATGGCAGCAGGCGGGGCAAATACCGGTGCGGTTATCGTCTCGTGGGGAATTTGCTTTATTGGCGTCTTTGCGCTGATGATGGTGTTCAACGGTTTGTCTCAGGCCCGTCCCGACCTGACCGGCGGCATCTATGCATACGCTGCGGCCGGTTTTGGCGATTACATTGGATTCAACTCCGCCTGGGGCTACTGGATCAGCGCATGTCTTTCCAACGTGAGCTTTGCGCTCTTGCTGTTTAGCGCGCTAGGCTATTTCTTCCCTGTGTTTGGCGCGGGTAACAACCTGCTTTCCATCGTCTGCGCCAGCGTGTTTTTGTGGTTCCTTACCGCCCTTGTGCTTCGTGGCGTTAAGGAGGCTGCGGGCATTAACACGATTGTCACCTTGGCGAAGCTGGTGCCGCTGGGACTCTTTGTGCTGAGCATTGTGCTCCTGGGCAAGTTCAACGTCGATATCTTTATGGACAACTTCTGGGGAGAGCCGGCTGGTCCTGGCTTTGGCGAGCAGGTTGTCTCGACCATGATTGCCCTTGTTTGGGTCTTCACGGGCATCGAGGGCGCCGTTGTCATCTCGGGCCGTGCAAAGTACGTGCGTGACGTCGGCCGTTCGACGGCGCTCGGATTTGCGGCGGTCTTTGTCCTGTATTTGATTATTTCTATGCTGTCGCTCGGCATTATGCCGCGCGAGGAGATGGCGCAGCTTGCAACGCCCTCCATGGCAGGAATTCTCGAATGTGCAATCGGTCCGGTTGGTGCGGCTATTGTCAACCTCGGTGTTATCTTGTCGCTGGTCGGCGCTATGCTCGGCTATGTCATCATTGCGTCCGAGACGCCGTTTGAAGCAGCGCGTCAGGGGTCGTTCCCGTTGGCGTTTGCCAAGACAAACGAGCGCGGTGCTCCGGTGGTGACGGTTCTGGTGAGCTCGGGTATCACGCAGCTCTTCTTGATTGTGTCGTATGTGGCGGCGAGCACCTACCAGTTCTTCTACAGCTGCGCAGTCAATACGATCCTAGTTCCGTACGTGTGCTCGGCAGCCTATTACATGGTGATCGGCTGGAAGAACGAGCATCTGGACGGGCCGCATGCGCCAAGCGTCGGCAAGGCGCGCTTCTTCGGTACACTCGGCTTCATCTACACATTGTTCCTGGTGTGGTCGACGGGTCTTCAGGGCGTTATGATCACGACGATCCTTTTTGCTCCGGCCATTCCCGTCTATATGCTGGGCGAGCGAGGTCGCGGTAAGCCGGTGCTTCCGCACCTGCACGACAAGCTGATCGCAGCGGTGGTCATTGTCGTGGCAATCATTTCGCTGTATCTGCACTTTGCCGGCATTGCGCCGATTGTCTAAGGTTATGGCGAGTTTCATTGCTTGGTAAGCCGGCGGGCATCGCGTATCGGTACTACTTGGCATTCCATAGCTGATGTGGGTCTCTATAACGTGCCTTTGTGAGCGCCCACCAAGCCCGCGCAGGTGACATTTGTTGCCAGCGCGGGCCTTTGCTGTTGCGGCGAAATGCTGCCGGCAGCTGGGGACGTTCCTTAAGTGCCGGCACCTTGGGACACTCCTTGGATAATCCGTATGCGACAGAGGAAAGCGGATTATTTTGTCGAGGGGCGGGCGGCTGTTTCGGTCCTCGAGGAAACTGCGGCCCAGAATTCCCCTTGCACCGATCTGTTGATTGAGCATCGTTGTGTGTTCGCGCTATCATGCGTGGTTAAATGGTTAGCCATGGCAAACGGTTAGCCAAGATAAACAAAATGCAACGCCCTGTGGGCGCCGGGGGAGGAACGCGGACGTGAGACTCGATACACTCGAGATTGGAAAGGACGCCGTTGTCGCATCGGTGGCATCGGACGATCAGGCACTCCGACAGCATATTTTGGACATGGGCCTAACGCCGGGCACCGAAGTCACCATGATGAAGTACGCCCCCATGGGCGACCCGCTCGAGATTCGCCTGCGTGGCTACGAGTTGACGCTGCGCAAGGACGATGCCGCTCGCATCGAGCTCGTGGGCATTCACGACACCGATACGGGTCCGCGCGCTAACGCCGCAATCGGCACGACGGAGCATCCGGCCCTGGGCGAGGGGACGTATTCGCCCCGCGCGGCAAAGACGGCCGTGCCCGAGGGCGCGCCGCTGCATTTTGCCCTCGCCGGCAACCAAAACGGCGGCAAGACCACGCTGTTCAACCAGCTGACGGGCTCCAACCAGCATGTCGGTAACTTTCCTGGCGTGACGGTCGACCGCAAAGATGGCACCATCCGCAACCACCCCGAGGCAAGCGTTACCGACCTGCCCGGCATTTATTCTCTGTCGCCGTACACGGGCGAGGAGATCGTAAGCCGCCAGTTTATCCTGGACGAGCACCCCGACGCCATCATCGATATCATCGACGCCACCAACATCGAGCGTAACCTGTACCTGACGCTGCAGCTTATGGAGCTCGATCGACCCATGGTCATCGCGCTCAACATGATGGACGAGGTGACGGCCAACGGCGGCGCCGTGGACGTCAACCTGCTCGAGAGCCTGCTGGGCGTGCCTGTTGTTCCCATTAGTGCTGCCCGCAACGAGGGCATTGGCGAGTTGGTGGATCATGCCTTGCACGTGGCGCGGTTCCGCGAGCGCCCCGGTCGCCTGGACTTCTGCGCGCCCGATGGTCCGGACGGCGGCGCGCTGCATCGCTGCATTCACGGCATCGCCAACCTTATCGAGGACCATGCCTCTACGGCGCACATTCCCGTGCGTTTTGCGGCGACCAAGCTGGTTGAGGGCGACGAGCTGGTGACCGAGGCGCTTCACCTGGACCGCAACGAGCTCGACGCCATCGAGCACATCATTACCCAGATGGAGGGCGAGGCCGGCACCGACCGCCTGTCCGCGCTGGCCGATATGCGCTTTAGCTTTATCGGCGACGTGTGCGGGCGCTGTGTTGTCAAGCCGCACGAGAGCCGCGAGCACGTGCGCTCCGTCAAGATCGACCGCATCCTGACAGGTCGTTACACAGCCATTCCGGCGTTTCTGGTGATCATGGGCCTTGTTTTTTGGCTGACGTTTGGCGTGATCGGCGCGGCGTTGCAGGGACTTATGGAGGACGGCATTGCTGCCATCATCGCCTCGGCCGATGCGGGTCTCAAGGCGTTCGGCACCAACGACGTGGTGCGCTCGCTGGCTGTCGACGGCGTGCTTACGGGCGTGGGCAGCGTGCTGACCTTCCTGCCGATTATCGTCGTGCTCTTTTTGTTCCTCTCCATTCTGGAAGACTCCGGCTACATGGCGCGCGTGGCCTTTGTCATGGATAAGGTATTGCGTCGCTTTGGTCTGTCGGGCCGCAGCTTCGTGCCCATGCTCGTCGGTTTTGGCTGCACCGTGCCGGCTATCATGTCGACCCGTACGCTCCCATCCGAGCACGACCGCAAGATGACGGTCATGCTCACGCCGTTCATGAGCTGTTCGGCCAAGTTGCCGGTCTACGGTCTGCTGTGCGGAGCGTTTTTCCCGCAGGCGACAGTTCCCGCCATGGTTTCGCTCTATCTGATCGGCATTGTGGTCGGCTGCATTGCCGCCCTGGTGCTCAACCGCACGGCATTTAAGGGCGACCCGGTGCCGTTTATCATGGAGCTCCCCAATTACCGCCTGCCGAGCGTCAAGACGACGGTGATGCTGGCATGGGATAAGGCCAAGGACTTTATTACCAAGGCTTTTACCATTATCTTTGCCGCTACCGTGGTTATCTGGTTCCTTCAGACGTTCGACATTCGCTTTAATGTGGTCGCCGATCAGTCGCAGAGTCTACTTGCCGGTTTGGGTAGCATTATCGCGCCGGCGCTGGCGCCGCTCGGCTTTGGCGACTGGCGTGCATCCACGGCGCTCGTCACCGGACTTATCGCCAAGGAGAGCGTCATCTCGACCCTCACCGTGCTTTTGGGCGCAACGTCGCCTGCGGCACTGTCGACCATGTTTTCGCCGTTTACCGCTTACGTGTTCCTGGTCTTTACGCTGCTGTACCCGCCCTGCGTAGCGGCAATCGGCGCCGTCAAGAGTGAGTTGGGCGCGCGCTATGCCGTGGCCGTGTTCGCGTTTCAAGTGACGGTCGCCTGGATCGTGGCGTTTGTCGTGCATTCGGCGGGCATATTGCTGGGGTTGGCTTAGTTATTTATTGACGGCGCAACCTCTGTGTATCGAATTGTTTTCGGCCCCGCATCTGTTGCTGACGGATGCGGGGCCGTTGCTATATAATCGCCTCCGCTCAAAACGATTGGAGACGTTATATATGACTCAGGCAAGGCAAGACGGCATCACGCTCAAGCAGTGGCTCCCGCTCATCGGACTCACCTGCTGCGCCTTCGTGTTCAACACGTCGGAGTTTATGCCCATCGGTCTTTTGACTGACATCGCCGCGTCGTTCTCGCTCACCGAGTCCCAAGCCGGCATCATGATCTCGGTCTATGCCTGGGGCGTCATGCTGCTGTCGTTGCCGCTCATGGTGTTCGCTTCGCGTTTCGAGTTTAAGCGGATGCTGCTGGGCGTGCTTGCCGTGTTCTCGCTCGGTCAGTTCCTGTCCGCTGTGGCGCCGACTTATCCCATCCTGGTCTGTGCGCGCCTGGTGGTCGCTTGCGCACATGCCGTGTTCTGGTCGGTCGCTTCGATTATGGCCTCGCGCCTGGTCGACACGCGCCACGGGGCGCTCGCCATCAGCATGATCGCTACGGGCTCGTCCATCGCGCAGATCTTTGGTCTGCCCCTCGGTCGCGCTATTGGCTTGGCCGTGGGCTGGCGCATGACGTTTGCCGTGGTCGGGGTCCTCTCGGCCATCGCGGTCGTCTACCAGGCGACCGTGTTCCCGGCCATGCCGGCGGGCGAGCGCTTTACCGTCAAACAGTTGCCCGAGCTGCTCAAGAACCCGCTCCTGATCGCGCTCTACGCGGTCACGGTTTTTATGGCGACCGGCTACTACGCGGGTTACAGCTATATCGAGCCCTTCCTGGCACAGGTCGCGCACGTCGACGCGGGCGCTATCACCATGACGCTGACGGCGTTTGGCTGCTCTGGTCTGCTCGGAAGCTGGCTGTTTGGCCGCCTGTTCGATGGGCATCGCTTCCCGTTCTTGGCTATTACGCTCTCCGGCGTGCCGGCGGCTCTGCTGCTTATGGCTCCTGCAGCCTCGGCGCTCGTGTTGGTGCTTGCCGTCTGCGCGCTATGGGGCTGCTGCGCCACGGCCTTCAATGTGGCGTTCCAGGCTGAGCTCATCAAGTACACGCCGGCGGATTCGTCGGCCGTTGCCATGTCGATCTTCTCGGGCCTGTTCAATCTGGGTATCGGCACGGGCACGGCGATTGGTGGCGCCGTGGTTTCGGGTCCCGGTATCGCTTGGATCGGCTTCGCGGGCGGGGCGATTGCCGTCGTGGGCGTCATCCTCGCCATCACGGTGATGTTCCCAGCCATACGCCGCGCCAAGCCCGTCGCCTAGCCACATCCTCCTCATCAGTTGCGGTGAAATACGGACTGCTGGGCCCAATAAACCCGGCAAACAGTCCCTATTCCACCGCAACTTATTTTGGGGGAGGGGATGCACGGCAGGCATACAATGGATGGCGTTGTGTTGAGCTTACCGGGAGGCTGTTATGTGGGCATACGAGACGACGTTCTATCAGATCTATCCGCTGGGCTTTTGCGGGGCTCCGCGCGAAAACGCCGCGCCCGTTGCCGAGGATGAGCTCGCCCAGGCTGCCAACGCCGCGCCCAACCCCGATGCGCCCATCATGAAAATCGCCCAATGGGCCGACTACCTGCAAGAACTCGGTATTGGCGCTGTGCTGATCAACCCGCCACTCGAGTCCGATAGCCACGGCTATGATACGCGCAGCCTGCGCCATATCGACCGCCGCCTGGGTGGGGATGCCGATTTTGCCGCCGTATGCGAGACGCTGCACGCCCATGGCATCCGCGTGGTGCTCGATGCCGTCTTCAACCACGTCGGTCGCGGCTTTTGGGCCTTCCGCGATGTGCAGGAGCGTAGGTGGGACTCGCCCTACAAGGACTGGTTCCACATCAGCTTTGACGGTGACTCGTGCTACGGCGACGGCTTTTGGTACGAGGGCTGGGAGGGCCATTTTGAGCTTGTGAAGCTCAACCTGCAAAACCCCGCTGTGGTCGATTACCTGCTTGAGTCTGTGCGTCACTGGGTCGAGGTCTTTGGCGTCGACGGTCTGCGACTGGACGTCGCCTATATGCTCGACCGCGACTTTATGCGCCGCCTGCATACTTTTACCCGTGAGCTCAAGCCCGACTTTGTGCTGATTGGTGAGACGCTCCACGGCGACTACAACCAGATCGTCAACGACGAGATGCTCGACTCCTGCACCAACTACGAGTGCTACAAGGGCCTGTACTCCAGCTTTAATTCGATCAACATGTTCGAGATTGCCCACTCTCTTCATCGCCAGTTTGGCGGTGACCCGTGGTGCATTTATCGCGGCAAGCATCTGCTGTCGTTTGTCGACAACCACGATGTGCCGCGCCTGGCGAGCATCCTGACGGACAAGTCCTGCCTGCGCCCCGCCTACGGCATGCTCTTTGGAATGCCGGGCATTCCGTGCGTCTACTACGGCAGCGAGTGGGGGATTGTCGGCGAAAAGGGCGGCCCCGATGGCGACTGGGCGCTGCGCCCTGCACTCGATGAGCCTGCGCCCAACGAGCTGACGGCGTTCATCACGCAGCTCACGCACCTGCGCTCGGCCGACGATACGGCGGCCCGTGTTCTCAACTACGGTGCCTATCGCAACGTGGTGATCCAGAACAAGCAGCTGCTGTTCGAGCGCGCCTGCGACGGCGCGACGGTGCTCGTGGCGGTGAACGCCGTGGACGAGCCTTACACCTTTGGCGCCGGCGAGCTCAGCGGGTCCTTTGTCGACCTGCTTGCCGACGGCGTGCCTACGGTCGAGCTGTCTGGCTCCCTTGAGCTTGCGCCCTACGAGGTGCGCTATCTGCTGAGGGCCTAGCTCGTGGCCGCGCCGGACGAGGGCTATCAACATATTGAGCATGGGTTTGAACCCGTGTTTGACGAGCGTTCGCGCGTTTTGGTGCTGGGGTCGTTTCCCTCGGTGCTCTCGCGTGCCAATGATTTTTATTACGGCAACCCCCAGAATCGCTTTTGGCGCGTGATGGCCGCGTGCCTCGGTGTGCCCGTGCCGCCCAACGAGGGCGACCTTTTGGCGGACAGCGAGCCTGCGACGCTCGACGCCTCGATTGTCGCCAAGCGCTCCATGCTGCTGAACGGCGGCGTGGCCCTGTGGGACGTGATCGAGAGCTGTGACATTAAGGGCTCGAGTGACGCGAGCATTCGCAACGTTGTGCCGGCACATATCGAGCGCATTACCGGCGCAGCTCCCATTGAGCAGGTGATATGCAACGGAGGTACAGCTGGCCGGCTCTACAAGCGCTATCTACAAGAACGCACCGGGCTGCCCGCCACCGTCCTGCCCTCGACGAGTCCCGCCAATGCCGCCTGGCGTCTGGAGCGTCTTGTTGAGCGTTGGCACGAAGCCGTTGACTGGGCCGCTCTCTAATTTAGATATCTGATTGGGCGCGGGCGCCGAGGCGTTTCAGAACGCCTCGCCAGATCGGCGCGGGCACGGCTGGCTCGGCGCAAACCATGCCGTCGACGTTGACGTTGACGGCATTGCCGCCGCCAAGTCGCTGCGCATGCTCGACGGAGCAGCCCATGCGAACGGCGCCTACGAGCTTGTCCATCGCTTCGGAAAATGGCCGGCGCAAGAGGCCCATACGCGGGGAGTGGCGAAGCGCCGCAATACCGCTGCCGGCACAGACGACAACGCCGCCACACCACAATTGGTCATGGCGCTCACATGCCTTGTGCAGACGAACGGCGGTCCCGCGCGCCTGCTTAGCGCCCTCTTGTGCGGCTCGAATCGCGGCATAGACGCGCGTTCCCGTACCGCCAAAGCGTTCAAGCGCCTGCTCGATAGCTGTCAACGTCTCATCGTCAGCCACATCTTCAATGGCTAGCACGATGCCATCGACTGCACCGGCATCATCCGCTTCCAAATCGATCGGGCGGGGGAGCGCGGTGTCGGAAAGCTGAGCATAGGCGGCGATGGCATCCTGCAGGTCCCAGAGCAAAAACTCAAGATCGGCGCTATCGGGAATGCTGATATACGCAATGGTTCGCAACGTTTTTGGCACATCGCCGCGTGTGGTCGTCTCCATGCCGCCTCCTTTCCGGTTGGTTTCCGTTTAGGTTACACCGTCTGGCGGTGCCTCGCCGCGCTATCCTAGTGCAACCCTTACGAAAGGAACGCCATGCGTCTGCCCATGAACACCTCGCTTGCCACGCTCAAGCCCTCCGGCATCCGTCGGATTAACGCGCTCGCTGCCCAGTACCCAGGATGCATTGCGCTCGCGCTCGGCGAGCCCGATTTTTCCACGCCCGATATGATTAGCGCCGAGGTGACCGCTTCGTTGGACCGCGGCGACACGCACTATCCGCCCAACAACGGTCGCCCCGCTCTGCGCGAAGCGCTGTCTGCCTACATGGGGGATGCGGGCCTTACGTTTTCGGCCGACGAGGTCATCCTGACCGACGGCGCGACCGAGGCCCTGTCGGCAACATTCATGGCTATGCTCAACCCCGGCGACGAGGTCATTATCCCCACGCCGGCCTTTGGCCTGTACGAGAGCATCGTCGTGGCCAATCACGCCAAAGCGGTCTTTTTGGATACAGAGCCTGCGCAATTCCAGATTGATGAGGAGGCGCTTCGTGCCTGTGTGACGCCGGCGACTAAGGCCATCGTCATCTGCTCGCCCAACAATCCCACGGGTTGCATCCTCGACGCGGCATCGCTCGACGCCGTGGCACACGTGGCGGAGCAGGCGGGCATCTACGTGGTCTGCGACGACGTATATAACCGCCTGGTCTACGTGGACGGCTACGAGCGATTTGCCCAGCGCCACCCGGAGCTACGCGAGCAGACGGTGGTCATCGAGAGCTTCTCCAAGCCCTGGGCCATGACCGGCTGGCGTTTAGGTTGGCTCGCAGCGGCAACCCCCGTCATCGCCGAGATCGCAAAGGCCCACCAATACCTAGTATCGAGCGCCGTCTCCTTTGAGATGGACGCCGCGGCCCGAGCCCTGACCGTCGACCCAACCCCCATGCTCAAAGTCTACCGAGCCCGCCGCGAACGCGCGCTCGCGGCCTTAGACGCCATGGGCCTCGACGTAGTGGAACCGGCAGGCGCCTTCTACGCTTTCCCCAACATCAAACAGTACGGCCTAACAAGCGAAGATTTCTGCATCAAAGCCATCAAAGAGGCAAACGTAGCCCTAGTCCCGGGAGACTGCTTCGGCACCGAAGGCCACATCCGCCTAAGCTACTGCGTATCCGACCAAGATCTGGGCGAAGGCCTAAATCGCCTGTCCACCTTCATTTCAACCTTGTAGCCATCGGGGACGCAACACATCAGCCCACCGACATAAGGGTTATGCGTGGGGGCGTCGCTCAACGGAAAACCGGGCTGCCCCAAAGTCACCGCAGGCCGCGCCGCCGAAGGCCGGGCGCAAGGTTTTCGTAGATTCCGCACGAGCCGGAAAGCACTTAATGTGCTTTCCGAGCGAGCCCAGGACCTGACCGAGCGAAAACCTTGCGCCCGGCCTTCGGCGGCGCGGTCGGAATGGTGGAATTGTGTGCAGCCCGGATTTCCGTTGACCGACGCCGGGGTCCCCGCCATAATAATTTCGGTTCACGCACGAATCCGCTGCCAGAGACAGCCGGTGCAAACGGGCATTGCCCGCGAGCTTAATGGGATATCCCGCCAGCCGAGGTGGTCGAGTAGATATGTCTTCTCGCCCCCGTCGCTCATGCAGCGCGGGGGCTTTCTTTTTGGACATGCCCCCGTCACGTCCTTGTGGCGGACCGTGCCCGGAAAGAATTCGAGGAGGTGTAATTCATGCCCCAGCAGTACAAAATCGACAAGGTTGCAGAGATTGAGTCCCGTATCGCCGAGAACGCCGGTCTGTTCGTCGTCAACTACAACGGTCTGACGGTTAAGCAGGCTCAGGAGCTGCGTCATCAGCTTCGCGAGTGCGGCGCCGAGATGAAGGTCTACAAGAACAACCTGGTCAAGATCGCTCTCAAGAACCAGGAGCAGCCCGAGCTCGACGAGATCCTCGCCGGCCCCGTCGCTTATGTGTTCTACGAGACCGAGCCGGTCGAGGCCGCTAAGGCCCTTAAGGACTTCTCTGCTAAGTCCAAGGGCGTCCTTGAGATCAAGGGCGGTATCTCCGACGGCAAGGCCGTTTCCGCTGATGATGTTAAGGCTATCGCCGAGCTGCCCACCAAGGATCAGCTTCTCGGCCAGATCGCCGGTCTCATCTCCGGTTTCGCTCGCGACATCGCTGTCTGCGTCAACGGCGTTTCCTCTGGTCTCGCTCGTTCGATCCAGCAGGTCTCCGAGCAGAAGGCAGCCTAGTCGCTGCTTTCACCCGCGGCGGCAACGCCGCACCCCAGGCGCATTCGCGCCATGTTTTAACTGATCTCCGTGCACAGACACGGAAACCGAAAGGACTTAGAAATGGCTAAGCTTACCACCGATGAGATCATCGATGCTCTTAAGGAAATGACCCTTCTCGAGGCTTCCGAGCTCGTCAAGGCTATCGAGGACACCTTCGGCGTTTCCGCCGCTGCTCCTGCCGCTGTTGTCGCCGCTCCCGCTGCTGGCGCTGCTGAGGCCGAGGAGAAGACCGAGTTTGACGTCGTGCTCGAGGGCTTCGGCGACAACAAGATCCAGGTCATCAAGGCCGTCCGTGAGCTCACCAACCTTGGCCTGAAGGAGGCCAAGGAGGTCGTCGAGGGCGCTCCCAAGGCTGTTCTCGAGGGTGCCAAGAAGGAGGACGCCGAGGCTGCCAAGGAGAAGCTCGAGGCTGCTGGCGCTGCTGTCACCCTCAAGTAATCAGGCTTTCTCGCCAGATTTCTTTGCAGACGGGGTTCGCATTGCGGACCCCGTCTTTTTTGTTATGACCCCTCTTTTTTGCTGGCTCGGCATGCAAATTACTGCCGTTTGCAGTGCTTTGGGGTCACTACCGTTGGGCGATAAAATTGCACCGTTCGAGCAATAATTTGCGTTGACCTGCTGAAGAATGGCGTTTGCCTAGCGGTAGCGCCTGGTCCCGGCGGTAAGATACTTCGGTATCGCAATTTGGTCTGCGGCCGCCGTGCCGCACGCACAGGGCGCATCCTGCGCCTGCGAAAGGATCCTTGAATAATATGAAGGCAATCATCCCCGCCGCCGGTCTTGGTACGCGTTTTCTGCCTGGCACCAAGTGCACGCCCAAAGAGATGCTGCCGGTTCTCGATAAGCCGGTCATCCAGTATGTCGTCGAGGAGGCGCTCGGCCCTGAGGAGGTCGACGACGCCATCATCGTTACCTCGCCCGGCAAGCCGGAGCTGCTGAACTACTTCCAGCCCGACCGTTCGCTCGAGAACCTGCTGCGCGAGCGCGGTAAGGACGCCTACGCCGACGCTGTCGCCCATGCGGGCGGTATGCCGGTCGACTTCCGTTATCAGTACGAGCCCAAGGGCCTCGGTCACGCCATTCGCTCTGCTGCCGACGCTGTGGCAGGGGAGAACTTCCTGGTTCTTCTGGGCGACTACGTTGTGCCCAACCGCGACATCTGCGACAAGATGCTGGCCGTCTCCAAGGAGCACGGTGGCGCTTCGGTTATCGCCGTTGCCGCGTGCGCTCCCGAGGAGGTCAGCCGCTACGGCGTGATCGCCGGCGAGCGCGTGGGTTCGCTCGAGGGCGCCGAGGACGTTGCCGATGGCGAGCCGGGCGCCGTTTGGCGCATCGGTGGCCTGGTTGAGAAGCCCGCTCCCGAGGCGGCTCCGTCCAACCTGTACATCGTCGGTCGCTACCTGCTGAGCCCGCTGGTCATGGACCTGCTGGCCGATCAGCAGGCCGGCAAGGGCGGCGAGATTCAGCTGACCGACGCCATGGCACGTTCGCTCGATCGCGAGGCCATGTACGCTGTCGTCATCGATCCGCTGTCGGGCTACGATACCGGTACCCCGTCTGGCTGGATGGCCACTAACGCCCTCATGGCCGCAAACGATCCTCGCTTTGCAGACGCCTTCTGGGATGCCATCGACGAGCGCGGCGGCCTGATGCGTAAGTAGGCCTTCGGGCATCGACATTTGCGGGTGCGGACTTCGGTTCGCGCCCGTTTTTTTATAAGAGCTGCGATTGCCGGCTCTCCGTTCACAGAAAATATATGAACATATGTTCGATACACACCTATCTGCCTGCGTGTTTCCTGTCGAAAAACTTTGCTACTCCAAAAACTCAATCGCGTCAAGGCTTTTCTTGCCCAACGGTCGGTACCTGATAAACTATTAGGTTGCGATAACTGGCGAAGCTATGCCTCGCCAACCCACCGAGCATTTCCGTGAAGGAGGAAAAACCTGGTGACCTACGCATACACTGCCACTGAGCGCAAGCGCGTCAGCTTCGGGAAAATCCCGGAGGCCATGGAGCTCCCCAACCTTATCTCTGTTCAAAGGGAATCCTTTGAGCGTTTTAAGGACGAGGGCCTTCGTGAGGCGTTCAAGGAATCCAGCCCCATCCAGAGCCAGAACCATGTTCTCGAGGTTACCTTCGGCGAGCATCAGTTCGGCGACCCCGCGCACACCGTCGAGGAGTGCCGCGAGAAGGATATGACCTATCAGGCTCCGCTTCTGACCGACGTCCGTCTCACCAACAAGGAGACCGGCGAGATCAAGGAGCAGCTCGTCTTTATGGGCGACTTCCCCATGATGACTGATCAGGGCACCTTCATCATCAACGGTACCGAGCGTATCGTCGTCTCGCAGCTCGTCCGCTCCCCGGGCGTGTACTACAGCTCCGAGATGGATTCGGGCAAGCAGATCTACAAGGCCCAGATCATCCCGTCCCGCGGTGCCTGGCTTGAGTTTGAGGTCGACAAGCGCGACCAGCTCATGGTCTCCATCGACCGTAAGCGCAAGCAGAGCGCCACGATGTTCCTGCGCGCCCTTGGCATCGCCGTCACCAACGACGACATCATCGAGCTGCTCGGCAACTCCGATGTGATCAAGCGCACCCTGGAGCGCGACACCGCTCTCACTCGCGAGGACGCCCTCATCGAGATCTACCGCCGTCTGCGTCCGGGCGAGCCTCCCACCGTGGATGCTTCCCGCAGCCTGCTCGAGGGTCTGCTCTTCAACCCGCAGCGCTACGACCTGGCCCGCGTCGGTCGTTACAAGGTCAACAAGAAGCTCAACCTCACCACCGAGGAAGAGGTTACGGTGCTCACCGACGAGGATATCGTCGCGACGCTGCGCTACCTGCTGTCCCTCGCTGCCGGCGAGCAGGGCTTCAAGGTCGACGACATCGACCACTTCGGCAACCGCCGCATCCGTACCGTCGGCGAGC
This sequence comes from uncultured Collinsella sp., assembly GCA_900544895.1. GTDB lineage: Bacteria > Actinomycetota > Coriobacteriia > Coriobacteriales > Coriobacteriaceae > Collinsella. Next base: position 9,278 of record UQWZ01000003.1, on the reverse strand, counting down.
TCGTCGCCAACCAGTTCCGTATCGGCATGAGCCGTATGGAGCGCGTCGTCCGTGAGCGCATGAGCTCCCAGGACATCGACGAGATCACCCCGCAGTCGCTCATCAACATCCGCCCGATCGTGGCCTCCATCAAGGAGTTCTTCGGTTCCTCGCAGCTCTCGCAGTTCATGGACCAGGCGAACCCCCTGACCGGTCTGACCCACAAGCGCCGTCTGTCCGCACTCGGCCCTGGCGGTCTTGCCGGCCACAAGTCGGGCTCCAGCCGCCGCACCAACGTGCCGACGGCCGTCCGCGACGTTCACAACTCGCACTACAGCCGCATGTGCCCGATCGAGACCCCCGAAGGCCCCAACATCGGCCTGATCGGCTCGCTCGCCCTCTACGCCCGCGTCAACGAGTACGGCTTCATCGAGGCCCCGTTCCGTCGCGTCGAGAACGGCGTTGCCACCGACCAGATCGACTGGATGACCGCTGACGAGGAAGAGAAGCACGTCATCGCGCCGGCCAACACACCGCTCGATCCCAAGACCAACGAGTTCATCACGACCGATGCCGAGGGCAAGATCGTCCGTCCGCACACCGTGATCGCCCGTACCCGCGACTTCGACGGCTCCTTCGGCGCTCCCGCCGATGTGCCTGTCGAGGACGTCGACTACATGGACGTCTCGCCGCGTCAGATGCTCTCCGTCGCAGCCACGCTGATCCCGTTCCTCGAGCACGACGACGCTAAGCGTACGCTGATGGGCGCCAACATGCAGCGTCAGGCCGTGCCGCTGGTTCACCCTGCCGCTCCCTATGTCGGTACCGGCATGGAGCGTCGCGCCGCTCTGGACTCCGGCGAGGTCACCCTGGCCAAGAACGCCGGCGAGGTCATCTTTGCCGACGCCGCCAAGATTATCGTCAAGCATGCCGGCGGCATGGACGAGTATCACCTGGCCAAGTACCAGCGCTCCAACCAGTCCACCTGCATCAACCACCGTCCGCTCGTGCGCGTCGGTGACACCGTTGAGCAGGGCGAGCCTCTGGCTGACGGTCCTTCGACCGATCATGGCGAGCTCGCACTGGGCCAGAACCTCACCGTGGCCTACATGCCGTGGGAAGGCTTTAACTACGAGGACGGTATCGTCGTGTCCGAGCGCCTGGTGGCCGAGGACCTGCTGACGACCATCAACATCACCCGTCACGAGATCGACGCCCGCGACACCAAACTCGGTCCCGAGGAGATCACCCGCGAGATCCCGAACCTCTCCGAGGACATGCTTGCCAACCTCGACGAGGACGGCATCATCCGCATCGGCGCCGAGGTCGGCCCTGGCGACATCCTGGTCGGCAAGGTCACGCCTAAGGGCGAGAGCGCTCTGACCGCCGAGGAGCGCCTGCTGCGCGCCATCTTCGGTGCCAAGGCCCACGACGTCCGCGATACCTCCCTTAAGATGCCTCACGGCGCTTACGGCCGCGTCATCGACGTCGTCCGCTTTAGCCGCGAGAACGGCGACGACCTGGCCCCCGGCGTCAACGAGCAGGTGCGCGTCTACGTCGCCCAGCGTCGTAAGATCCAGCAGGGCGATAAGATCGCCGGCCGCCACGGCAACAAGGGTGTTATTTGTAACGTTTTGCCGGTCGAGGACATGCCCTACATGGCTGACGGTACCCCGATCGACGTTATCCTCAACCCGCTGGGCGTTCCTTCGCGTATGAACGTCGGCCAGCTGCTCGAGTGCCACCTTGGCTGGGCTGCTGCCTGCGGTTGGGATACCGAGGATGCCGACTCCGACAAGTACATCCCGGGTCCGTTCTTTACCGCCACGCCCGTCTTCGACGGCGCCAAGGAGGACGAGATCGCCGAGGTCATCCGTCGTGCCAACAAGAACATGCTCAACAAGGCCACCGCTGCTTTTGGCGATCACATGCGTCCCGAGTTTGTCACCCAGCTTGACGAGCGCGGCAAGACCCGCCTGTTCGACGGCCGCACCGGCGAGGAGTTCCGCGAGCCCATTACCGTGGGTACGTCCTACATCCTCAAGCTCGGCCACATGGTCGATGACAAGATCCACGCTCGTTCGACTGGCCCTTACAGCTTGGTTACCCAGCAGCCTCTGGGCGGCAAGGCCCAGTTCGGCGGCCAGCGCTTCGGCGAGATGGAAGTTTGGGCACTGTACGCATACGGTGCTTCCAACGTCCTGCAGGAGATCCTGACCGTCAAGTCCGACGATACCGTGGGCCGCGTCAAGACCTACGAGTCCATCGTCAAGGGCGAGAACGTCCCGGTCCCGGGTATCCCCGAGTCCTTCAAGGTTCTCGTCAAGGAGATTCGCTCCCTCGCACTGGACATCGAGCCCATGCACGATGCCGACGAGGACGCCTCCGCCCCCGTGACCGCCGAGGAGACCTCCGCTCTCGATGACCTGGCTGCGCTCGCCGGCGTTGACGCCGACGTCGAGGCCGAGGATGCCGAGACCGCCGAGGCGCCCGAGGCTGTCGCCGCCACGACCACTGATAAGGAGTAGTTGACTGTGGCAGATTTCGAAGCTACTGATTTTGACTCGGTAAAGATCTCCCTTGCCTCCGCCGACCAGATCCGTTCCTGGTCGCACGGTGAGGTCAAGAAGCCGGAGACCATCAATTACCGTACCCTCAAGCCCGAGAAGGACGGCCTGTTCTGCGAGAAGATCTTCGGTCCCGCCAAGGACTGGGAGTGCTCCTGCGGCAAGTACAAGGGCATCCGCTTTAAGGGCATCGTCTGCGAGCGCTGCGGCGTCGAGGTCACCTCGGCCAAGGTGCGTCGCGACCGCATGGGCCACATCGAGCTCGCCGCTCCCGTGTCCCACATCTGGTACTTCAAGAGCCCCACGAGCTTCCCGATGAGCCGTATGCTCGACATCAAGTCCAAGGACCTCGAGAAGGTTCTGTACTTTGCCAGCTACATCATCACTGAGGTTGACTATGAGGCCCGCGAGGCCGACGCCGACGACCTGCGCGAGGAGCTCGCCGCCGATCTGGAAGAGATCGATGCCGAGTGCGCCCGCCAGATCGAGTCCCTCAAGGAGCAGGGCGACCCCGAGAACTTTGACGAGTTCTCCGACGAGGAGCCGCTGACCCCCGAGGAGATCGCCTCTGGCATCGTCGACATTGAGGAAGAGTGCAAGGACGAGAAGCAGCTCCGCACGGACGCCTTCAACGCCTTCATGAAGCTCACCGAGCGCGACCTCATCTCCGATGAGCCGCTGTTCCGCGAGATGACCCGCTACTACTCCATGTACTTCAAGGGTGGCATGGGTGCCGAGGCCGTCCGCGACCTGCTCGCTGCCATCGACCTTCCTTCCGAGGCCGAGAAGCTCAAGGCCATCATCGCCGACGAGGATTCCCAGAAGCAGAAGCGCGAGAAGGCCGTTAAGCGCCTCGAGGTCGTTGACGCCTTCCTGAAGGGCGGCAACAGCCCCGCGAACATGATTCTGGACGTCATCCCGGTCATTCCGCCCGATCTGCGCCCGATGGTCCAGCTCGACGGCGGCCGCTTCGCCGCGTCCGACCTCAACGACCTGTATCGTCGCGTGATCAACCGTAACAACCGACTCAAGCGCCTGCTCGACCTGGACGCCCCTGCGATCATCGTGAACAACGAGAAGCGCATGCTCCAGGAGTCCGTGGACGCCCTGTTCGACAACGGCCGTCGTGGTCGCCCGGTCTCTGGCCGTGGCGGTCGCCCGCTCAAGTCGCTCGCCGAGGCCCTCAAGGGCAAGCAGGGTCGTTTCCGTCAGAACCTGCTGGGCAAGCGTGTCGACTACTCCGGCCGTTCGGTAATCGTTACCGACCCCAAGCTGCTGCTGCACCAGTGCGGTCTGCCCAAGACCATGGCGCTGGAGCTCTTCAAGCCCTTCGTCATGAAGCGCCTGGTCGAGCTTGGCAAGGTCGAGAACATCAAGGGCGCCAAGCGCGCTATCGACCGTGGTGCCACCTTTGTGTGGGACATTCTCGAAGAGGTCATCGACGGCCGCGTCGTGCTGCTCAACCGCGCACCGACCCTGCACCGTCTGTCTATCCAGGCCTTTGAGCCGGTTCTGGTCGAGGGCAAGGCTATCCACCTGCACCCGCTGGTCTGCTCGCCCTTCAACGCCGACTTCGACGGCGACCAGATGTCTGTCCACGTGCCGCTGTCCAGCCAGGCTCAGGCCGAGGCTCGCGTGCTCATGCTCTCTGCGAACAACCTGCGCTCGCCGGCATCCGGCAAGCCGGTCAACATCCCCTCGCAGGACATGATTATTGGTGTGTACTACCTGACCCAGGTCCGCGACGGTCTGCCGGGCGAGAACCACGTGTTCGCCAGCTTCGACGACGCGCTGCACGCCTATGACTGCCGCTCCGAGGTCGACATGCAGGCCAAGATTCAGGTCCGCGTGTCCGCTGCCGACGCCAATGTCATCAACGAGGACGGCACCCGTATCTTCCGCGTCAAGAACGGCAAGAACGAGTTCGTCGACTACGACGTCACCGGCAACAAGACCGCGCGCTTCGAGACCTCTATCGGCCGCATCATCTTCAACCGCCAGTGCCTGCCCGAAGACTACGAGTTCATGAACTACAAGATGGTCAAGGGCGATGTGGCCAAGCTGGTTGCGGACTGCTGCGATCGTTACCCCGAGGCCAAGGTCGGCCCGATCCTCGACGCCATCAAGTACTCCGGCTTCCACTACGCTACCCGCGCCGGCCTCACCATCTCGGTGTGGGACGCTCTCATCCCTGCCGAGAAGCAGGAGCTGCTCGATCGCGCCCAGGCCAACGTCGACCAGATCAACGAGTACTTCGAGGAGGGCTTCATCAACGAGACGGAGCGCCACATCGAAGTCGTTAACGAGTGGACCGCTTGTACCGATAAGGTTGCAGCGCTCATGCTCGACTTGTTCGACGAGGAGAACCCGCTCTACATGATGGCCGACTCCGGCGCCCGTGGTTCTAAGACCCAGCTGCGTCAGCTCGGCGGCATGCGTGGCCTGATGGCAGACATGTCCGGCGAGACGATCGACCTTCCCATTAAGGCGAACTTCCGCGAGGGCCTGCTGCCGCTCGAGTACTTCATTTCGACCTACGGCGCCCGTAAGGGCCTGGTCGATACCGCATCCCACACCTCGGACTCTGGTTACCTGACCCGTCGTCTGGTCGACGTGGCCCAGGACGTCATCGTCCGCGAGGAGGACTGCGGTACGCACGAGGGCGTCACCTACAACCTCATCATTCCCGGCACCACCGACCTCAACACCGACCTCGTCGGCCGTTGCTTCATTGAGGACGTCGTGGCTCCCGATGGCACCGTGCTCTTTGAGCAGGACGGCTACATCGAGAAGGTCGCTGACATCCAGAAGATGGTCGATGCCGGCCTTAAGAAGGTCAAGCTTCGCGCGCTGCTCACCTGCCGCTCCAAGTACGGCGTGTGCCAGAAGTGCTACGGCTGGGATCTTTCCACCCGTCGTCCGGTCGCCATCGGTACCGCGGTCGGCATTATTGCCGCCCAGTCCATCGGCGAGCCCGGTACGCAGCTTACGATGCGTACCATTCACTCCGGCGGCGTCGCTGGCGTCGACGATATTACGCAGGGTCTGCCTACGGTCAGCCGTATGTTCGATATCGTCGGCAACGTCAACGAGAAGATCCTGGGTCGCGAGGCCGAGCTGGCTCCGTACTCCGGTCACCTCTCGATTAAGCCCGAGAAGTCCGAGTACGTGCTGACGCTCACCGACTCCGAGGATCACACCCGTGTCCTCGACGAGCGTCGCGTCCCCGCTTCGGTGCGCTTTATGCCCGAGATCGAGGACGGCTGCGAGGTTCGCGCCGGCGACCAGATCACCAAGGGCTTCGTCAACTTCCGCAACCTGCGCAAGCTGACTGACATCGAGTCGACGATGCACACCTTCGTCGAGAGCGTTAAGGACGTCTACACCAGCCAGGGCGTCGACCTGAACGACAAGCACATCGAGGTGCTCGCACGTCAGATGCTGCGTCGCGTTCAGATCACCAACCCCGGCGACTCCAAGTACCTGCTTGGTCAGTACGTCGACCGTTACGAGTTCGCCGACGAGGTCGAGCGCGTTGCCCGTCTGGGCGGTCAGGCTCCCGTGGCCGAGCCCGTCATCCTGGGTACGCTCAAGGTCGCGTCCAACATCGACTCCTGGCTGTCGAGCGCTTCGTTCATCCGCACCGCCGGTGTCCTTACCGAGGCTGCCATCGAGGGCAAGGTCGACCACCTGCTCGACCTTAAGTCCAACGTCATCGTCGGTAAGAAGATCCCGGCTGGTACCGGCCTCAAGCCGTACGCCAACGCCAAGCTGACGTATCGCACGGCCGACGGCTACGTGGACATCGACGGCCCGGCTTCGCCCAACGCCAAGTCGCTGCCCGAGTGGGCTCCTGTGGAGCTCAAGGACCTGGACGAGCAGCTCCCGCAGCAGCTCGACTGGGCCGGCTACGACGAGTTCGGCGGTGCTGACGGTTCGTTCACCCGCAACGGCCACACCATCTCCGCCGAGAAGGCTCGCCTGTACCTGTTTGACGATCTGGGCGTGTCGCAGCGCTGGACCAACAAGTTCAGCGAGGTCGGCATCGAGACGGTCGGCGACCTGGTTGGCAAGTCCGAGGAGGATCTGCTGCGCATCGATGGTATCGGTGCCAAGGCGATCGAGGAGCTCCGTGACGGTCTGGAGGCCCACGACCTGCTCTACATCCTCGAGAACAACGACGACGTTGCCGACGAGGAAGACCTCTCGCAGCTGCTGCAGATGGTCTTTAGCCCCGACGGTCCGGACGACATCCTGCTGGGCACCTCCGCCACGCCGACGCATCACGCCGACGCCGACGAGGAGCTCCTGGGCGCCCCGATCGACGACAAGAAGGCTCCCGCCAACGGTGCCATCAACGAGGACATGGCTTCCCTCGACGAGCTGCTCAACCAGCTCGTGGACACCGACGACGCCGAAGAGGCCAAGGACAACGACGAGGAGTAATTAGTTCCGCCGTTCTAACGAACGGCGGCGACCTCCGTCGCTGCGCGGCCCCCAGAGCTACAATCTGTCATTCAAAAGGCAGGGCATGACCAAAAGGTCAATGCCCTGCCTTTTTCATGCTACCTTGTACGCTCTGGGGGCCGCTCGCTTGCGTATGCTCAACCCGTTGCGTTCCGTTGATCCCTTGCCAATAAGGGACAGGTTTATTTTGGTCGGTTTATCATGCTTGAATTTGAAACATTTCGCCCGACAAGAGCGTATCTAAGGTGAGGGCCTCACCAAGAATTATTAACGTCACCGGGAGGTGATTATGGAAGAACAAGCATTTAGACAGGCGGTCGAAGACCACCGGGATGTCGTGTTTCGGATCGCATTGACGTACCTGCGCGATCGCGCCGATGCCGACGATGTTGCACAAGACGTCTTTCTTAAGCTGCTCAAAAGCGATGTGCAATTTGAGAGCTGGGAACATCTTCGTCGATGGCTTATCCGGGTCACGATCAATGAATGCAAATCTCTCTTTCGAAAGCCATGGAGGCGTGTGGAGGATATTGAGAACCTGGCCGAGTCGCTTTCGACAGCGCGGGATGAGACCAAGGCCGTCCTGTCAGATGTCATGCGGCTTCCGGAACGATTCCGTATCCCCATCGTGCTCTATTACTATCTGGGCTTCTCGACTTCAGAGATTGCCGAGTTGCTGCACGTACCAGCCGCGACAGTTCGAACGCGTTTAGCTCGCGGCAGATCGAAACTTAAGTTCATCCTAGAGGAGGGCGACCGTGAAATCCAACCAAATCAAGCAGGCCTTCGAGTCCGTCCAAGCCGATAGCGATCTTGCTGACCGTGTTCTTTATGCCGCTGCTGGTGAGCCGCTTCGCCGAAAGGGTCACGCGAAGCCTCTGTATGTTGCCGTGATCGGATGCCTTGCCGGAGTGCTGGCGACCGGAGGGGTCGCCTACGCCGTCGTCAATTCCAGTTATTTTGCCTCTGCCTGGGGAAACCATGGCAACGGAGAGTCCATTACCTGGACTCAAGGTGGCTCGTCGGGGACTAAATATACCTACACCAGAGAGTTTGGTGATGGTATCGCGCCCCAAAGCTTGGAGGGTTCAGTACAGAAGGTTAATCTGTCCGTCGAGGGCAACGGCTATACACTCGACATTCATGATATGGCTATCGATAAAAACGGTTGCGGTGCCGTGACGTTTACGTTGTCCAATCCAAATGGTGTTAACTACTACAAGCCGGCAGCAGAGACTGGCGAACTTGTTCTCTATGGTGAAGAAGAACAAGGCATCGGTACACCCAGCATGAACTTCGGCGAGGAATGGGCTGATACACGCTGCACCATTGATAAAGACACATCAAGCGAAACGGTCATTAACGGCACGATGTACTTTGCATCTTGGAATCGCGATCGAGATTTACGACATGCGGTCACCTGGAATATCAGTTGGACGGAGGGCAAAGGTGAGGATGCGAAGGTGATCGAGGTATCGACGCCAGAGTTTAACGTCGGAGCGCACGTCGATACAAAAGAACTCCGCTCCGATGACTCGCCTCTCGAGATCAGTCCGTTTTCCATCCAGACGCACATCGATGATCTGGGCTATGAAGCAGTTGATCATAAACTGACCGTCAGCTACAAGGATGGGTCAGAGCAGATTATCGAAGATGACGACGCAGGGGCGTACAATTTCTATGTTTCGATGGCACGCAATAGCGGAGAGAACATTTGGGTGCCAACGAAGTTGATTGATGTCGACCAAGTGGTTTCAGTAACGCTCGAAGGCACACGCTGCACTTCAACAGGGGGCGCCGAAACGTCGGAACCCTTTACCATCGTCTATTCGTAAGATTTGTGGCCGCTTCCTACTAGGGGAAGCGGCCTTCTTTGCGGTAAATGGGCGGTTAAAGCGAGCGATATTCGCTTGAATTTCGGAAGTATGCGGCAAAATTCCGATAGTCCGACCACACGGGATATGATTACATGTTCTACCTGCGGGTTTGTTATCGCAAAACCTCGGTGTGCTCGGTAAGTACAGAATTTGCCGCATACTTCCGAAAACGTCGCCGATTTCCATGCGACAGATGAGAGCGGTTCACCGCTGGAGCGCGACGTTTCCCCAGATAAAACCGACCAAAATAAACCTGTCCCTTTTTAATATGAGCAGGACATTGTCAAGAGGCAAAATCGGGCCTGGCCCCAACGATATGGGGTCAGGCCCTCTCCCTATATCAACCCGTCCGCGGTGACCTCGGCGTGTCTTACCGACGCTCGTCTTT
>UQWZ01000002.1:0-287469 GCA_900544895.1 uncultured Collinsella sp. | reverse complement strand
GCGACATCCTGTTCTGCAAGGGCAATGTGGTGCCCGTCGGTCGCGACCAGCTGCCGCACATCGAGCTCACCCGCACCATCGCCCGCCGCTTTAACAACCGCTACGGCAAGGTGTTCCCCGAGGTCGACGCACTGCTGTCCGAGACCCCGCTGCTGCCGGGCCTGGACGGTCGCAAGATGAGCAAGAGCTACGGTAACGCCATCAACATCTCGATGACCGCCGAGGAGACGGCCAAGCGCATCAAGAAGAGCCAGACCGACTCCGAGCGCATGATCACGTTCGATCCCGAGAACCGCCCCGGCGTGTCCGGTCTGCTTTCGACGGCCGCCATCTGCACCGGCCGTTCCGAAGTCGAGATTGCCGAGGAGATTGGCATGGGCGGCTCCGGCCAGCTCAAGAAGTACGTGACCGAGGCCGTCAACGAGTACTTCGCGCCGATCCGTGAGCGTCGCCAGCGCTACGAGAACGACCTGGATTACGTAAAGGACGTCCTGCACGAGGGCAACCGTCGCGCCAATGAGATCGCCGAGCAGACCCTGGGCGAGGTTCAGGACGCCATGGGCATGGTGTACTAGGCAAAGCGCCTTCGCACAACATAGACGGTGAGGCTGAATCCTCACCGAAACAGGAACAGGCCCGCTGGCAGATAGTTGCCAGCGGGCCTGTTCCCGAAGTACACCGTTGAATCGCACAGAGGGGAGGAATGCGAATCAAACTCAACAGGGCAGGCTTTTTCATCGCCTATTGCCTGCTCCGTTGCTGAAAACAATATAGTTCACCGTGGTTTACTTTGCTGCGACAAACCGCGCCGCCATACCTTCTCCATAAGTTAACCTCGGTAAACCTGCCAAAACCACCACAAAGGGGATAGGCACCTTTGTGGTGGTTTAAGCCACGGCAGAGCCGCTAGAGCCCTGCAGGCCAGCGACAGGCGGCCAAGTCGACGTGCATGTCGTCCTTAAACGCCACACCCTCCCCTAGCAAAAGCTCACGTTGAGCATCGGGACCGCCAAAAGCAAAACCATCGCATATGCGGCCATCGGCAAACACCACGCGGTGACAGGGAATCTCGCCGGGGCGCGGATTGCCATGCAGGGCATACCCCACGTACCGCGCACTTCGTGGACGTCCAGCAAGCAGCGCCACCTGACCATACGTGGCGACCATCCCCTCGGGAATCTGCTCGACCACCTCGTACACCCGCTCAAAAAAGCCCTCAGACGCCATTGCTCGCTCCCTTCCACCCGGAATAGCATAAACCACCACAAAGGTGCCTGTCCCCTTTGTGGTGGTTTTGGCAGGTGGGCTAGTTAACGGGCTGGAAGAAGGCTACGGCTACGGCGCCGGGGCCTACATGGGTGCCGATGGTGGCGCCGATGGTGTGAACGGGCAGTTCGCCCTCGGTGTGGCCAGCCCACAGTGCCGCGCTGTCCTCGATATACTTCTTGAGCACCGCATCCGAAAGGCCCGTATAGCCGAGCGCCAGCGGCATGGAAAAGTCGATGCCGCCTGCCTTTTCGACCTTCTGGTTGAGCAGGTTACGGCCGTTCTTGGAACCGCGCGCCTTGCCCAGCTGCACGATCAGACCGTCCTCGGCAGCCACAACGGGCTTTACGTTGAGCAGCGTGCCCACGGCGCCGGCAGCAGCAGACAGGCGACCGCCGCGCACCAGGTACTCCAACGTCTCGAGCAGGCCGATGACGACCACGCGGTCGCGCACGGCCTCGACAGCCGCCGCAACCTGAGCCGCGCCCTGGCCCTCGTCCACCAAGCGCAGGGCATACTCGACCAGCACGCGCTCGCCCAGGGTAACGTTATTGCTATCCACCACGTACACATCGCCGCCCGGGGCCTCGGCAAGTGCGGTGCGGGCACTCTGATTGGTGCCCGAGAGCTTGGCGCCCACGGTAATAATCACGGCCTCATCGCCGGCCTCACGCGCTTCGGCAATCGCCTGCGAAAAGGCGTACGGGTTGACCTGACCGGTCTTGGGCAGCTCATCGCGCTCCACAAGCATCTCGTAAAAGCGCTGGTGATCGATGTCGACGCCATCCATATACACATCGGTGCCAAAGGTGACGGACAGCGGCAGAACACGCAGAGCGGGGTGCTCCGCCGGCGACATATCGCTTGCGGAATCGGTAATAATGCGGACGGACATAACGAATCCTTTCTTGCGCAGGTCCCGCGCGGGGAATTTTGACAGCAATGCCCCGGCACGGCATACGCGCTCAAACGGGACTATGCAGTTTTTAATGGGAAGCAAATGCCTTGGCGGCCTTAGATCTCACGCAGGGTGTTGAGAATCGTACGCAGCGACGCATACATCTGCTCGCGCTGCTCCACACCCATAGCCTTACCGGTGGTGTCGAGCACCTCGCGAATGATGCGGTCCGCCTCGCTCATGCTCTCGCCGCCCAGAGCGGTCAGGCGCACCGGGGCACGATACTTAACGGCTGCATCACCCGAGTCGTCGACCTCGACGTAGCCGCCCTCCTCCAGATGCGCGAGCGTGCGCGAGACGGCGGCACGGGTCACGCCTGCCATGCGAGCCAGGTCAGCGCCAGTCAGGCCGTCCTTGCTGCGCTCAAGATAGTACAGGCACATAACGTCGGAGCCCTTGAGGCCCAGCCTTGCGCCCTCGGATGTCTTAATGCGCTGGATCTCCTTGTAGAGCCCGCTGATCAGTCCGACAAAGTCCTCGAAACGTGTCTCGTCGTTCTGCTGCATGGGAGACGACCGCCTTTCGCTTGCATGATGCTAACGGGTAAACATCTTAGCCGCACAAGGCAACACCCATACCCAAATATCCCATTTGTTAACCCATCAACATAAAAACCACCACAAAGGGGACAGGCACCTTTGTAGTGGTTTTGACCGGCGAACATGATCCGCAGGCGTCGCTACAGTTCCACGCAGGGATTGTCGCGGGTCACAAGCGTCTTAACGACAACCGTCGCTCCCAGATAGCGCTCAAGCAGCTCGGCTAAGCGATCGATCGCGGCCTGGCAATCCCCCATCCGCTCGGGCTCCACGCACTCAATCGCCAGGAATGCATCGGCCGAATCGTCGGACAGCGCCGTGCGAACGCCATCGCGCCAGTTCCAGCAGCGGCATACGGCGCCCGCATCATCGATATAGGCGAGCTCGCCGGGCAGCGTCGGGTCATCCGTTTCCTCGCCAAGTGGCAGGAACGCATCGCCGCCGTCAGTCACCTTCAAGCGAAGATCCCCCTCAATCGCATGCAGGTCCTCGCCGCCAACGGGCAGCGCGTAGGTCAGCGACACCGTGTTGTAGATGTCCACCGCGGGCGTAATGTGGCCCACCGGTTTGCCCTTGAGCACGCGCTTGAGCAGGTTCTCAATTGAGCAACGCGCGCCCTTTTTGGTCTTGAACAGCCGATAAGCCTCGCGCCATGCCTTGACCGGTGCGTTCTCGCTGATAGTATCGCTGGTCAGATGACGCTCCGCGTCGATATTGGCGCGGTCGAGCAACGCCGCAATCGCGTCCACGTCCTCTTGAGGAATCTGAGCCGCGGGCTTCATGCCCTTTACGACCGCAACACCGACAGCCGCCTGCGGAAATAGCTCCCAAAACGAATCCTCGGCAATAAAGCTCTTCATGCGCTCTCCCTTCATCGTGCGCGCCCGAGCGAGGGCGCCTAAACAAAAAGCGCCCTTACGACGGCCACCTTCAAAGTCCTACGGTGCCGCCACAAGAGCGCTTACGCTGCCCCCATCCGGAGAAGGGAGCGATATGTTAGGCGTATTGTAACCCGAGTCATCCGCGCGAGTAAAACCACCACAAAGGTGCCTGTCCCCTTTATGGTGGTTTTGGGTCTGAGGCGACGCTAGTGGCGAAGTCCCAGCAGGCCGTGGCCGCGATGACGGGCGTCGGCGTGCACCTGAGCGTGCGGACCGGCGGCCTTGACGGATTCGGGCAGGTGCGAGTACTTCTTCTCGAAGTTCTCCTCGAACATCAAGGCCAAGTTGTGCGCGGCCTCGTCGTAGCGAGCGGTGCTCTGCCAATACTGGCGCGGCACCAGGATGCCGTCGGGTACGCCGTGGCACGTGGTGGGAATGTCGACGTTAAAGATGTCGTCGTGCACGAACTCGCTGTCCTCGATGGTACCGTCGAGGGCGCGGGCCACCAGGGCGCGCGTGTAGGCAAGCTCGATGCGATGACCCACGCCGTAGCCGCCGCCGATCCAGCCGGTGTTGACCAGGTACACACGCGTGCGGCCGTCGGCGATGCGCTCACCGAGCATCTTGGCATAGACCATGGGGTCGAGCGGCATAAACGGCTCGCCAAACAGCGAAGAGAACGTGGGCGTGGGCTCGGTGACGCCGACCTCGGTGCCGGGGATCTTGGCCGTAAAGCCCGTCACAAAGTGATACATGGCGGCGTCGGCCGTCAGGCGCGAGATGGGCGGCAGCACGCCAAAGGCATCGCAGGTCAGGAAGAGCACGACGCTTGGAGTGGTGCCCATGCCCTTGGTCCACGCGTTGGGAATGTGCTCCACAGGGTATGCCACGCGCGTGTTGTGCGTGATCGAGATGTCGTCGTAGTTGGGCTTGCGGTTCTCGTCGAGCACCACGTTTTCGCAGATCGCGCCAAAGCGGACAGCGTTGAAGATCTCGGGCTCGTGGAACGCGTCCAGGCCCTCGCATTTGGCGTAGCAGCCACCTTCGATGTTGAAGATGCCCATGTCGGACCAACCGTGCTCGTCGTCGCCGATCAGTAGGCGCGTGGGGTTGGCCGAAAGCGTGGTCTTGCCCGTGCCCGAAAGGCCAAAGAACACGGCGGTCTCGTGCGTGACGGGATCCATGCTGGCCGAGCAGTGCATGGGTAGCACGTCGTCCTCGACGGGCAGCAGGTAATTCATGACGCTGAAGATGGACTTTTTGATTTCGCCGGAGTAACCGGTGCCGGCAACCAAAATCACGCGCTCCTGGAAGTTGATGACCACGGCGGCGCTGGAGTTGAGGCCCTTAATGGCGGGATCGCACTGGTAGCCGGGAGCGGCGAGCACACAGAAGTCCGGCTCGCCGGTGCGTGCGATTTCACGGGCAAGCGGGCGGGCGAGCATCTGCTTAATAAAGAGCGCTTGGCTGGCACGCTCGCAGGCGACAAGCAGGCGACGCGTATGGTTGCGATCGGCACCGGCCATACCGCGAGTGACGAACACATCGCGCTCGTTGAGGTAGTTGACGATACCGGCCTTGATGGCCTCGTAGCTCTCGGCAGAAAGCGGGCGGTTGACGGCGCCCCAGGCGATCTTGTCGTGCACGTCGGGCGTGTCGACGATAAAGCGGTCGTTGGGCGAACGGCCGGTACGCTCCCCCGTCTCGATCACCAGCGCGCCGTTGGATGCCATGCGGCCTTCTTCGCGGCGGATAGCGTGCTCGACGAGCTCCGCAGCGGGTAGATCGACCAGCAGACGGGGTTGATTCTCGGCGGGATCTTCGACCAGCGCAATACCAAAGTTGGACAGAACTTCTGCAGGGGTAACACCAGGCATGGGGCCTCCTTTAAAAGCGCGACACGTGGACGCGGCGCGCACTTTACTCACGTAAAGCCCGTTGTACCCGATATGCAAAAACGTTTTTGCGGCAACGGCGAAGCGCCCGCCCAACGGTCAAAAATCGCACGCAAGCGGCCTAGTCGTTAGGGACACTCTTGAACAGGCAACAACCAAGGAGCGACCCCGGATGCCGGCACTTAGGGACGTTCCCAAAGTGCCGGCACATAAGGAACGTCCCCAAATGCCGTCTACTGAATGGCGCCGCCGAAATTATCGAACAACCTGTTCAAAAACACGAACGAACACCGTCGCGTCTATACTAGAGCGCAGCAATAGAAAGGACTCCGCTTTGAGCATCACGCCCATCGATAGCATTCGCCGCGCCATCGCCCGCCGCAATGGCGTCGCCGACCCCACCGTATCGGACGGGGCGCACGGGCAGGGCGGACGCATCGAGAACGGCCTGTTCCCCGCATCGCACACCGCCGAGGAGCTCGCACGAATCCAAGAGCTAAGCCAGCGTAACGCCGGCGGTCCCGACAGCAGCCAGGCCACACGCCGTCGCCGCGAGCGCAATCGCCAGCCCGGCCCCATCCACCGCATGGTCAATGCCTGGTGGAACCGCCTGCTCGGAGCCGTCTACGGCGGCGGCTTCTCCACGCAAGAAGCCGAGTACGAAGATCACGCCACCCGTCGCGACTACCTTTGGAATACCCTGGGCACCGCCGTGTGGGGCATGGCGTTTCCGTTGCTCACCATCGTGTCCACACAGCTCGCGGGCGCCGAGGAGGCTGGCAAATTCTCCATCGCCTTTGTCACCGGCACGCTCATCATGATCGCGTGCAACTACGGCGTGCGCAATTTCCAGGTCTCGGACATCGACGAAAAGACGTCCTTTGCCTCTTACCAGCTCAACCGCTGGCTCTGCGGAGCGCTCGCGCTGGCATGCGGCCTGGTATACAGCAGCACCCGCGGCTACGATGCGCAGATGGCCACGATCGGCCTGGGCGTCTACCTCTATAAGGTGATCGACGGCATCGCCGACGTGTACGAGGGCCGCCTGCAGCAGGCCGACAAGCTCTATTTGGCCGGCATGAGCCAAACGCTGCGTTCCGCCGGCGTCATCGCGGTCTTTAGCGTGGCACTGTTCCTCACGCGCAGCATGCCCATCGCGGCCATGGCCATGGGTGTCACCGCCATCGCCTCGCTCGTGCTGGTCACCGCGCCGCTTGCCCTGCTCGAGACCGAAAAATCGCGCCACGTGAGCCTGCGCGAGGTCGGCCACCTGTTTGTCCAGTGCGCCCCGCTCTTTGGTGCACTGTTCCTGTTCAACCTTATTGAGAGCATGCCCAAGTTTGTGATGGAAGGCACGCTGGCATACAAATATCAGCTGTACTTTAATGCCCTGTTCTTTCCGGCGCAGGCTATTTTGTTGAGCATTGGATTTATCTATAAACCGCAGCTCCTGCGTTTGTCGAGCATTTGGGCTAATCCTCGCAAGCGTCGTCGCTTTGACCTGATTATTGTTGCCGTTATGGCACTGATCGTGGTCATCACCAGCGTGTGCGCCGCATTTATGGCAGGTCCCGGTATTCCCCTCATGAGCTTCATGTACGGCCTCAATTTTGAGCGCTACCGCACGCTGGCACTGCTGATGGTTGTCGCCGGCGGCGTCACCGCGGCCATCGACTTTCTCTACGCCATCATCACGGTGCTGCGCCATGCCGGCGACGTCACCAAAATCTACCTGATCTGCTTCGCCGTAAGCGTAGTGCTGCCGGTGATCCTGATCAACCTGCTGGGTCTGATGGGCGCCGTGGTGAGCTACCTAGCCATCATGGCCCTACTCCTGGTGCTGCTGATTATCGAATACGCCCACATCCGCCAACGCATCGAGCGCGACCGCAACCCGTACGGCGCCTAATTGGCGCAATGGGGGGGGTCTCGTTGCGGACGATTTGCGACACGCAAAACTAAGTGAGTAGACTTTTGCCGAATCCCTGACCACACCGGCAAAACACAAGTCAGTGACCTGCGGTTTTGTTGAGGCAAATTTGCCGGCTGCTCGGCATTTCCAAAAAAGTATACTCACTTAGCCAGCGGGCAGCCAAAAAAGAACCGTCGCAACGTCGTTTGACTCCGTTGCGACGGTTTTTCGAGCATTTTCGCACTGCCGAGGACGCAGACGCTCCTCATTTCTCGCGCTTACCGAGCAAGAAGGCGCTATTCTCCGAAAGTAGTCAAAAAAGCTCCGTCCCAAATTAGCTACCCTTTGCACCGATTATTCGCCTGGGTTGATGTTCGCATAGAACTCGGCGCCGTCATCAAGGCGCAGGATACCGACGCGGCCGAACTCGGAGCCGGTGGCGGCAGCGCAGTCGATGTCGATGCGATCGGGCACACCGGCGGCATCCTCGCCGCCCAGGCGCACGATCTGCCCGCGGCCCGACTCCTCATCGAGCCCCGCAAGACCACCGACCTCGCAATAACGCCCGAGCGACACCGTTGGCGTGTGACCGCTCACCACGACCGGACCCTTGCCCTCGGCAGAAAGCAGCCCGGTCGGCGCATCCCAATAGCCGTGACGAATCCACAGCAGGTCATCGGCCGACTGCACCGCGAGCATCTGCTGCAGCAGCTCGCGATCGGCACCCACCGCTCCAACGCCATCGGCACAATCGACGCCATGCTCAAGCAAAAACGCGCGCGCCGCCTTCATCTCGATTCCAGCATGTACCAGCAGATACGGGCGCTCCTCGGTCTCGGCCACCGCGTAGAGCGGCAGCGCGGCCATCCATCGCACGAGCTCCTCGTATGCGTCAAATTCCATGTCGTTGAGCTGCTCGCGCGTCGTCCAGCCACCGTTGATATCCCAGGTCTCGGCATCGAGCGGATCCTGGCCAATGATGGCATCGAGCATGATCTGCTCGTGATTACCCTTGAGCACGCGGGCGTTGGGCAGCGAGCGCACGAGCTTAATAACGCCGACCGGATCGGGCCCGCGATCGATCATGTCGCCTAACACGTACAGCGTGTCGTCGGACGTCAACGAAATCTTGGACAGGGCCTCGTCAAGCGCACGCACGTGCCCGTGAGCATCAGATGTCACATAGATCGCCATGGTACGCCTCTCCTTGCATTGCGGCCAAAGCCCGGAACCGCAACTAAAACTTCAAGTTGAACTTAAACGTTACCCATTGTACTCCGTTGCAATAAAGCTGGAAAGGGTTTCCGAGCAGAGGCAAAGACGGCAGCCGTCTATGACGATATCGCGCACGCCCGCAATCCAACCCCATAAACCCACCATCTTTGGGTACAAATAACCGCAGACAACTAACCGTGCCACGCCAACCACCCAGGAGCGGACACCATCCATGAACCAGATCCTTCTTTTTATCGGCCTCGTCATCATTTTGTGCCTGACCATCAAACCCGTCGGCAAAAAGCTCCCCTTCCCCACCCTGCTTATCTTTATCGCGCTCGGCATGCTGTTGGGCGTCAACGGCCCGGCGCATATCGACTTTAGCGACTACGCACTCACCGAAACCGTCTGCAGCACGGCGCTATTGTTCATCATGTTCTACGGCGGCTTTAACACCAACATAGACCGCGCCAAGCCCGTCGCCGCGCCGGCGGTGCTGCTGAGCACGCTCGGCGTCGTCATCACCGCAGGCATCACCGGCGTGTTCGCCCACTTTGTGCTGGGCTTCGACTGGATCGGCGGCCTGCTGCTGGGATCGGTCGTGGCGTCCACCGACGCGGCCAGCGTCTTTAGCGTTCTGCGCGAGCACAGCCTTTCGCTGAGGGGCGGCACCGACTCGCTGCTCGAGGTCGAATCGGGCTCCAACGACCCCGTCGCCTACATGCTCACCGCCGTGCTCGCGACCCTCGCGGCGGGCGGCAATATCGACATTCCCGTGCTGCTGACCAAGCAGATCATCCTGGGCGTGGGGTTGGGCCTTGCCATCGGCTGGACATCCAGCCGTCTGATTGAGCGCGCACACGCAACGGCCGAAGGCGCGCAGACCATCTTCTTGTTCGCCGTGGCCATCGTCGCCTACGCGCTGCCGAGCTACCTGGGCGGCAATGGCTTTTTGGCCGTATACCTTGCAGGCATTGTGCTGGGCGCAAGCGACATCACCGGTAAGGTCGAGATGGCGCACTTTTTTGACACCCTCACCGAGATGGCCGAGATGACCATCTTCTTTTTGCTGGGCCTGCTCGTCACGCCCGCGCGCCTGCCGCAGATGCTGCTGCCGGGCCTGGCGCTCATGGCGTTTATGCTCTTTGCGAGCCGCCCCATCGCCGTCGGTCTGCTGCTGGTGCCCTTTAAGACGAACCCTCGCCAGGTTGCACTCGTAAGCTGGGCGGGCTTGCGCGGCGCGGCTTCGGTCGTCTTTAGCCTCTTTGCCGTGGTAGCCGGCGTTCCCGGCGGTCACGACCTGTTTGACCTGGTGTTTGTGATTGCCGTATCGAGCATTGTGGTGCAGGGTTCGCTACTGCCGGCGGTGGCGAAGAAACTCGATATGATCGATGCGGCCGGCGACGTACGCCGCACCTTTAACGACTACCGCGACGAGGACGGCATGTCGTTTGTAAAGCTCAAGGTGGGCGCTGGACATCCGTTTGCCGGACGCTCGCTCGCCGATATTGGCAGCGCGACGGACATGCTCGTGGTCTTGGTGCTGCGCGACGGGGCGCACCCGGTACTGCCCAACGGCGATACCGTCATCGAGGAAGGCGACCTTCTGGTGATGGCAGCCCCAACGTTCGAAGAGCGTGCCGAGGTTACGCTGCGCGAGGTCACCGTGACGCCCCACGGTCGCCTGGCCGGTCAGCGCCTGCGCGATGTGCCGCAAGGCAAGCATCCGTTTATTGTAGTGATGCTCAAGCGCGACGGCCAAACGATCATTCCCGATGGCAACACCCTCATATACGCCGGCGACGAAGCCGTCATCGCCACGCTGGCGTCGTAGTGACCAGGGGTTAGCTAATTTGCGACGAAGAAATCAAGCGCCTAGAGAACTTCATGCCTTCGCTCGCAGATTTGGATTTGCCCGAGGAGTAAAGCACCCCTCCCCCATGTAACCATCCTGTAAATCATAGCGGCGCACTCGGGTTTTGCTGTGATTCGGTCGCGCCTGACGCTCCACTGTGCTAAAGTATCCCGAACGTTCAAACGACTACGAGGGGAACTAGAAGATGGCACGTGTGCACAACTTCTCAGCTGGCCCGGCCGCGCTGCCTACAAGCGTGCTCGCCGAGATCGCCAACGAGATGATGGACTACCGCGGTTGCGGCATGTCCGTGCTCGAGATGAGCCATCGATCTAGCATGTACCAGCAGATTATCAACGACGCCGAGGCAACCCTGCGCCGTCTGCTGAGCATCCCCGACAACTACCGCGTCCTGTTTTTGCAGGGCGGCGCCACGCTGCAGTTTGCGGGCATCCCCATGAACCTCATGCGCCGCGGCCGCGCCGGCTACGTCGTGACCGGCAACTTTGCCAACAAGGCGTACAAGGAGGCCGCCAAGTACGGCGAGGCCGTGCTGCTCGCGAGCTCCGAAGACACCAACTTCGACCGCATCCCCGACATGGCCGACATCAACGCGCGTATTGCCGCCGAGGCTGCGGGCGACGGGCTCGACTACGTCTACATCTGCCAGAACAACACCATCTTTGGCACCATGTACCACGAGCTGCCCAATTGCGGCGACGTGCCGCTGGTCGCCGATGTCTCGAGCTGCTTTCTGTCGCAGCCGCTCGACGTTGAGCGCTACGGGCTCATCTACGCCGGCGCGCAGAAAAACGCCGGCGCCGCGGGCGTGACCGTGGTCATCGTGCGCGACGACCTTATCGCCGAAGGCCCGGCCTATGCGCAGACGCCGCAGTACATGGACCTTAAGACCCAAGCCGCCAAGGGCTCCATGCTCAACACGCCCAACACCTTTGGCATCTACGTGTGCGGCAAGGTGTTCCACTGGGTCGAGGAGACCGGCGGACTTGCCGCCATGGCCGAGCGCAACTGGGCCAAGGCCAACCTGCTCTATGATCTACTCGAGCTCAGCGAGCTGTTCCATGGCACCGCGCAGGCCGATAGCCGCTCCATCGCCAACGTCACCTTCCGTACCGGCGATGCCGAACTCGACGCGGCCTTCGTTGCGGGCGCGGCAGAGCACCAGATCCAAAACGTCAAGGGCCATCGCCTGGTGGGCGGCATGCGCGCCAGCGTCTACAACGCCGTCACCATGGAGGACGTGCAGGCGCTGGCCACGTACATGAAGGACTTCGAAGCGCAGCATAGTTTGAGCCCGCGATCTAACTAGCCCGCAACGCGCGGGCCGACCAGCCACTTCAAACCACCCTGTTTAGATCAAAACCTGCTAAGGAGTTTTCCATGCGCAAGATTAAGACCATCGACGACATCACTAAAGACGGCAAAGTCGAGTTTGGCGAGGGCTACGAGTTTGTAAGCACCGCCGAGGAGGCCGACGCCATCCTGATGCGCTCGACCGACCTGCACGGCTACGAGCTGCCCGAGGGCATTCGCGCCATCGCCCGCTGCGGCGCCGGCGTCAACAACATTCCCGTCGAGGAGTACGCCAAGAAGGGCGTCGTCGTCTTTAACTCCCCCGGCGCCAACAGCAACGCCGTCAAGGAGCTCGTCCTGGGCATGTTGGTGCTCTCGAGCCGCGGCGTGGTGCAATCGATGAACTGGGTGCGTGACAACGCCGACGACCCCGAGATTCAGGTCGATGCCGAAAAGGCCAAGAAGGCCTTTGTGGGCCGCGAGCTCAAGGGCAAGCGCATCGGCGTCATCGGCCTGGGCAACGTGGGCTCCAAGGTCGCCAACGCCTGTGTCGATCTGGGCATGGACGTCTACGGCTACGACCCGTTCATTTCCGTCGAGCACGCATGGGTGCTGAGTCGCGAGGTGCAGCGCGTGGGCACGCTCGAGGACCTCTGCCGCGGCTGCGACTACCTCACCGTGCACGTGCCCAGCAAGGCCGATACCATCGGCATGATCAGCACCGAGCAGATCGACCTGCTGGCGCCCGACGCCGTGCTCATCAACTACGCGCGCGAAACCATCATTGACGAGGACGCCGTCGACGCTGCCCTGCGCGAGGGCAAGCTCAGCTGGTTTAGCTGCGACTTTGCCACGCCCAAGACCGTCAAGATGCCCAACACGTTTATCACCACGCATTCGGGCGCCGGCACCGGCGAGGCCGAGGCCAACTGCGCCGACATGGCCATCAGCGAGCTCAAGGATTACCTGGAAAACGGCAACATCGCGCACAGCGTCAACTACCCCGCCTGCAGCATGGGCAAGGCGCGCGCCGCAAGCCGCATTGCCTGCCTGCATGCCAACGTGCCCAACATGATCGGCCAGATCACGGCCATTCTCGCCAAGGACAACGCCAACGTGCAGCGCATGACCAACGAGTCCGCTGGCGAGAACGCCTACACCATGTTCGACACCGATGAGCACCTGGACGGCAGCACGATCGAGGCACTCAAGCATATTCCGTCGATGTATCGTGTGCGCGTGATTAAATAGCGCCGGCGCCAATCCTGCCAGACAGACCACGAAGCCCATTCGGCCCCCGTTTTCACGAAACGGGGGCCGATTTTGTTGCTCCGGACGACTTTAAAATGATACCCATAACAAGTTTTTTCAGATAATCGATAGTGAGGCTCAAGTCGCTAAGCACACCCGCTTTGATAAACAGCTTTATCAGGGACTTTAGTAGGTAAAAATCGATCTCTATGTGCCGAATGTAAGTTGACTGTCCATTTTCCGAAACAACTTATTCTAGATAGCATTTTTAAGGCCCCTCCAAGGCGAAATATAAGTCTTTTTGTGACCAAAACTCTAGTCCGCGCGACCGTTTTCCACCCGCGCGGCTACATTCCTGCCCAATCGATAAAAATCTCCTCACGAAGCCGCCGTTCGAGCTCCTGCTGTCGCGGCGTCTTGTCTTTCAGCGGCACATCGAGATAGGACATGATGAGCTCCATCACCACGCGGAAGGCATCGGAGTCGGCCAGCTGACCATAGGTCATCAGAATGACGGGATATCCCATCGCTTGCAGCGCCGTCGTTCGATCGGAGTCCGAAATCTTGGATTCAATGGATCCGTGAATGGCTTTACCCTGGCATTCAACCAGACACTCTCGGCTGCCGTCCTTATTTGCCAGCAGGATATCGGCATAGCGCCTATCAAGCCCCGAAATCAGGCGGGCGCTGCGCGTCATACGAATCTCAACGTTATTGGTAAGGCTCAGCCCTTCGCCGCCGCGCAACCTCGTAAGGCCAAACAGCATCGAAGCCTGGACCTCGAGCGGCGATGCTGCCACCCCCGTAATGCATTTCGCGGCTCGTATGAACGATTTAGCGCCGCGGAGCCCCCGGACCTTATCGACGAACTCTGTAAGCTCAGAGAGCTCGATCAAGGGAGGTCGTTTCCACAAGTCCGTTGGATTCCCCGAGACATCCTTTACGTTTTCCCAGCCCGACCGTGCGTCACCCCACCGGCCCCCGTATGCCTGCTCAAGTGCCGACTTTACCTGAGGCGCAATCTTGCACACGGCAAAGGTGCCGCACATCTCATACATGCACATGATTAGACGCTCGTTTGAGACCGAGGAAGCCAGGGTCAGCAGGGTAAAGAGTGGGGACGCAACATCGAGGCCAAACTCCGTCTGCCGCACGGAATCAAACGGTCTCTCCCCGTTCCAAACATGCCTGACAATGCGATCGCCCTTACGCCCGCAGCCGCCCTGCGCCAAAACGTGTAACGGGGTGCCCAGGAAATGCGCGACGAGCGGATGCTCGCAAAGGCGCTCCCTGCGCGGATCGTCCGCAGAATCGGGCAGGTCCGGCATTATCGCCAAAACCTGTGGAGGTATCCGGTGATACCGAAAGGCAGATATGTCGCACAGCATGTCGTCCATAAAGGCTACGTACCCACCGCGCCGTTTGTAAACCCGCCTGGACGGCAAACGCGCTGGCTCGGCCTGCGAACGGTAAATACCGCTACGCGCACGCCGCGGATCTCTCAAGAGGCTTACAATCAGTTTGGAAAGCAGACTGATTGTGAGGTTGCATATGGTTGATGAGGACTTTGCCTGGCGGCTTACGCAGGAGCTCGTGCGGATCGACAGCTCAGACCCGGGCGCGTATGAGGACGAGATCGAGCACTTCATTAAGAGGCTCATTGAGCAGCAGCTGGCGCAGCTTGATAGTCCTGCGCTCGATGCCGTGCAGATTGAGGAGCTCGAAGTACTCCCCGGGCGCCGCAACCTTATGATTACCGTGCCGGCCGTAAGCGACGAGGCCCGACTCGTCTACATCTGTCACATGGATACCGTCACCCTGGGCGATGGCTGGGAGGCAGACACGCCGCCGCTCGGAGCGATCGTGCGCGACGATAAACTCTATGGTCGCGGCTCCTGCGACATGAAGGGTGGCCTGGCTTGCGCCATTGCCGCACTGGTCCATACGCTCGAGCGCGTGGCGGCGGATGGCACGCTGCCCCGCCGCGGCTTTTCGCTCATCTGCTCGGTCGACGAGGAAGACTTTATGCGCGGCTCCGAGGCGGCCATCAATGCCGGCTGGGTCGGCTCGCGCGAATGGGTGCTGGACACCGAGCCCACCGACGGGCAGATCCAGGTGGCGCACAAGGGGCGTACGTGGTTCGAGATTGAAATGGCTGGCGTGACGGCGCATGCGAGCCAGCCTTGGAAGGGCGCGGATGCCGTCGCCGCCATGGCCGAGGTCGTGTGTTCGCTTCGTCGCGCGTTTGCGGCGCTGCCCGCGCACGATGAGCTGGGGCCATCGACCATCACGTTTGGACAGATCGAGGGCGGCTACCGTCCCTATGTCGTGCCCGACCACGCCAAGGTCTGGGTCGACATGCGCCTAACGCCGCCGACCGACACGGCCGCCGCGACGCGCATGGTAGAGCAGGCCATTGTCGCTGCTGAGGCCGCGGTTCCCAGTTGCCATGGCAGCTACACCGTGACAGGCGACCGCCCCGCCATCGAGCGCGACCCAGGCTCTCCTCTTCTAGCCGCGCTCAAGCGTGCCGCCGATGACGTGACGGGCACGGACACGACCGTCGGCTTCTTTACCGGCTATACCGACACTGCCGTCATTGCCGGCAAGACGGGTAACCGCAACTGCATGAGCTATGGCCCAGGCTCGCTCGCGCTCGCACACAAGCCCAACGAATATGTGCCCCATGCCGATATCGTTCGTTGTCAGCAGGTGCTAATCGCGCTCGCCGATAACGTGCTCTGGGACGCGAGCGGCCAAGTTGGGGCATAATAAGCCGCGAACAAACCGACTCGTGCGTTAGGACCGCCCATGAAAGCACTTCCGTTTCCCTGCATCCGCCCGGCTCAGGACCGCGTACTCGAGGCGCTGCCTGCAATGGGCAGCATCCTGAGCGGCAACGATGCTCTGCGCGGAGCCCTTGCCGATGGCCTGATGCTCAAGGACCCGGGTGCGGCGTATTACGTGTACGAATGCTCGGGCGAGCCGGGACGCGTGACGGGTGTCGTGGCGATCTGCCCGGTTAACGTACTGACGGGTAGCGACGAGGCTGCCGCCGAGAGCGTCGACGCACTCGCCGCCGCGCGCACGATCGCCGAGCTTAAGGTGCAGCCCCGCCCTGTAACGCTCGCCTACGAAGCCTCGCCCGTCATGGATATCATCCTTGGCGCCGCCAAAGAAGGAGCGTCGCTTTATGCCGTCACCGACCCCACCGGCATTACGCATCGCGTATGGGAAGTCAAGCGCGAGGACGCTGTTGCCGCCATCCGAGCCATGCTCGACCAGGCACCGAAGCCGACGCCGGCAGACGACCCCACCTACGCCGCCGCTCTGACCGGAGCGTCACAGCTCCTGGCAGACGAGGCCCGCGCAGCCGGCACCTACACGGGCAAAGAACCGTTCAACTTTACCGTTGCCGCGTTATTCCCCACCGCGCAGGTCAGCGGCGCCGCACCGCAGATTCCGACGGGCCTGCTCACTCACCAAATCGCGCGGTTCTAACGCTACCCGCGCTGCGGACCCGCGGCAGCCACGAGCGGCTCAAGCCCCAGCTCGCGCGCGTAGTCTTCCTGCGTAAAGATCTCAACCAGTTCAAACGTATCGGTCGTATCGTCAAACACGAAATGCAGCACCGAGCAGTTGCCCGGCACGCGCTCGCGCTCGTCGGCCTCCGTGCCCTTCACGTGATCCAAAAACTCCTTGATGGCCGACCCGTGGCTCACCGCGAGCACGCACGAATGGTCCGGGCGTCGCATAAGATCGGTCAGCGTCGTCACCATGCGCTCGCGCACCTGCATCTGGCCCTCGCCGCCAAACTGGCGATAGAAATCGCGCCACGGGCGCTCGGGCATAAGCATCACGCGCTCGGCCTCAAAGTCGCCAAAGAACCACTCGCGCAGACCGTCCAGGCGCTCGTACGTCATGCCCGACCACAGGTTGGCGATGGTCTGTTCGGTGCGGTGCAGCGTAGAGGTGTAGGCGTGGTCGGGCTCAATGCCGCGCGCACGCAAGAACATGCCGGCACGCGCCGCCTGATCGCAGCCCAGCTGTGTGAGCGGCGAGTCACTCCACCCCTGAATGATACGCTTAAGGTTGAATATCGTCTGTCCATGACGGACCAGATACAGATCTTTATTCATAGGGGTCCTTTCGTTCGTTACCAACCCAAGAGCGAAAACGCCCCGTCGCAATAGCCAAAATGAAGCACGGCACCGTTGTCGGGCAGCTCTCCCCCGCCAGTCACATACTCAAGAAACTCCTGGCAGGCTGAGCCGTGGGAAACCGCCAGCACGCAGTCGTGCTGCGGCCTGGCCATGATGCGGGACAGCGCCGCGACCATGCGCGACTGAAGCTGCACTTCCGACTCGCCGCCAAAGGCCACCGGATAATCGCCCCAGGGCTGCGGCGGCATCTCGCGATTTGATGTGCCCTCCAGCGAGCCAAAATGCCACTCACGCAGGTCATCGACCAGCTCAATGGAACGGCCCTCGCCAACGATAAGCTCGGCCGTATGCCGCGCCCGGCCCAACGGCGAGGAATACACATGATCGAAGGCCACGCCACGCGCCGCAAACGCCGTACGCGCCGTCAGCGCCTGCTCGCGCCCGCGCGCCGTAAGCGGCGAATCGTGCCAGCCCTGCAAAATGCTCTGCACATTGAGCTCAGTCTGCCCATGCCGCACCAAATACAGATCTGCCACACACCCTCCCCTCGTACCACCACAAAGGGGACAGGAGCCTTTGTGGTCATTTTGCCGCCGGATTGCACCGCAACGACGCACAACTACAGCAGCACGTCGGCAAGCGGACGCTTGGGTACGTGGTGCACCCGCGCCTCGTCGCGCCAATAATTGATGGAGCCGTCGGGGTTGGAATCGATCGCATCGATCACCTGTGTCTCGGCCGGAATGCCAAACGCCATGATCAGCTTGAGCTCATACTTGTCGTTATCGAGCCCCATGGCATCGATCGCGTGGGGCGTAAAGGCCTTGAACATGCAGGCTGCCACCTCGGGCGTGGCGCTGCGGGCGGCGAGCATCATCGTCTGCGCGGTAATGCCCGTGTCGACATCGGTAATGGGAGCGGCGGGCTTGCCCGGAACGGCGCGCTCAGCAAGAATCGCGATGTAGCCGGTCGGGCGCTCGCCCTCATCGGGACCCGGCCAATCCTTGAGCGCACCGGCCCATGCAAGCTCGTCAAATACACGCGCGCAGTCCTCTGCACCGCTCACCACGTGAAAGCGCAGACGCTGAGCATTGGCGCCGCAGGGAGCCAGGTGCGCCAGTTCCGCCAGCTCGAGCAAAAACTCGCGCGGCACGCGCATAGACTCGTCAAAGCGACGGCACGTACGGGCACGACGGACCAGCGCATCAAACGCTTCCAGACCGAGCTTTTCGCAACCTTGCTTTGCCATCGATTCGACACTCGACGGTGCCTCGGGAACTGCTTCGTTCATAGGGACCCCCAATACAAGCCAATTGTCCTTAGGAAAATCTAACCTAAAACGTAGGCAATAACGAACAGGGCTGCAATGTTCTACACCTGTTGAATAGAAAACCGCGACGTGGGGAACAACGGAAACAATTCGGGACCTTTGGGTTACGTTTCGCCCTCCCCGACCCATACGCCAGCGCCTTTAAGCGATACTGGTTGTAACGATCAAGGCTTACGCCGCACGGAAAGGAGACGTTATGGGTATCTTTAGGAACGATGACCAAAAATCGAGCCAGTTTGGATTTGACGAGAAAAGTATGGCGGGCAAAGCCGTCAAGGCCGTGCGCTGGATCTACGCCATCACGGGCGTCGTGGCGCTCATTGCTGGCATCGCGCTGCTTTTTGCACCCGCCAAGTCCCTCGTCTTTTTGACGACCGTCCTGGGTTTTTACTTTGTAATCACCGCTGCCATCAGGCTGTTCACTGCCATTTTTGAGCCGCTGCTGCCCACTGGCTGGCGCGTGACGAGCATCATCTCCAACCTACTCATTATCCTGGGCGGCGTCATAATCCTGCGCAACCAGGCCTTCTCGACCGCGACACTCACCACGATGGTGGTTATCGTGGCCGGCTTTGGCTGGATTGTCGAAGGTGTCATGTCCATTCTGGAGTCCGAGCTTTCGTCCAACCGCGCCCTTGCCATCCTGAGCGGCGCGCTCTCCATCATCGCCGGCATGTTCGTGTTTATCTATCCGCTGTGGTCGGCCAAGATGCTCGTCATCTTTAGCGGTGCCGCGCTGCTGGTGTTTGGCGTGACGCTCATTGTTCGCGCCATTCAGTTTGGCAAACTGGTGCGCTAGATGCCAAAGACGCTCTTTATTGATGCCGACGCCTGCCCGGTCACGCGCGAGTCGATTGACTGCGCGCGGCGGGCGGGCGTCGCCGTTGTTATCGCCGGCAACAGCACGCAAAACCTGGAACGGCACATTCGCCGCGACGACCCGCGCGATGCCGAGCACGCGCGACGCGGCTTTTGGGTCACGACGCTCGACGTGAGCGTGGGCGCCGACAGCGCCGACTTTGCCATTGTCGAACGCCTGCAGGCGGGCGACGTGGTCGTGACGCAGGACATTGGCTTGGCGAGCATGGTGCTCGGGCGCGATGCCGCCGCCATCGGTGTGCGCGGGCGCGTGTACGACAAGGCGACTATCGACATGCAGCTGTTTATTCGCCACGAGGAAAAGAAGGTACGCCGCGCCGGCGGACGCACTCGCGGTCCGGCAGCATTTACCAGCGAAGACCGCGCCCGCTTTAAACGCAACCTCACCGAGTTGCTGCACTAACCAAGGTAGATTTTTGAGACATGCCTAAAATCTACCTTTTTGTTTTGAGCGGTGTGAGCGCTCGGAATCCATGGCTCAACAAAAAACGGGCTTCAAAATGCCATGCGTCGCCGCATTGCGCAGGCGCTGAGCATGGCTATTTGAAGCCCATTTTTTAGGCCTACTTAGAGGCCAACGGCGGAGAGGATGAGGCCCCAGCCAGCGCCGATGACGTACATCATGATCAGGAACACGGCATTTTCGCGGGCGCTGCGGTTGGTGCGGAACAGCACCAGATAACCCACGCCGGCGGAAATGAGCGTGCCGGCGAGCATCGGCGCCAGTTGCAGCGCGCCTTCCAGATACAGCTGTGTAATGACCACGCTCGCCGAGCAATTGGGAATCAGCCCGACAAGCGCCGAACCCAGGACAGCGAGTGTCTCGTTGCCGCGCAGGAACTGCTCGATCGCCGACTCGCCGAACGTCTCGAGCACGGCGACCAGAATCAGCGTCACCAGAAAAATGAATACCGAGACCTGCACGGTGTGCGAGATCGCACTGCGGATGATCGACAGGACAGGCGTCCCTTCGTGGGAGTGAGAGTGACCGTGACCATCATGGTGTTCATGTTCGCCCTCATGACCGTGATCGTGGCCATGTCCGTGTTCGTGCTCGTCCTCGTCTTCATCACAACCGCAATGGTCGCGCTCGCACAGCTCGTGGATGTGGTCGGCGCTCACGCCTGCCTCGGCCACCTCGTCGATGATGTCACCGCCGCTGTGGTCGTCGTGCGCGCAGTTCACGTGGGCCGGGTTGGCCGCGGTTCCCAGCACGGTACGGCGAATCGCCGCGTGCGCGCGGGCGTTACGGCGCAGGCCGCGAATGGCAGCGTCCACGATAAAACCCGTGACCAGTGCGATCAGCGCTTTCGAAGCCAAAAGCATCGCCATAGTCTGCACGGGAACCTGCTCGGCAAGCAACAGCGGCAGCATCTCATCGGAGGTCGAAAGGAACACCGCCACCAACGTGCCCAAGGTCACGACACGGCCGGCGTACAGCGTTGCTGCCATGGCCGAAAATCCGCACTGCGGCACCATGCCCAGCAGCGAGCCAACCACGGGACCCGCAGCGCCGGCGCGCTTGATAGCGCCGTTGACGCGGTCGCCCGCAACGTGCTCAAGTGTCTCGAGAGCAAGATACGTCACCAACAAAAACGGCACCAGCGACAGCGTGTCCTTGCCGGCGTCGAGCAGAATATCAATCAGTAAATCCATGACGGATGGAACCTTTCGTGTCTTTCGGCAGCATTGTAAAAGTCCTAGCGGTCAACTAGGGTATTGTAGTTGTCCCGGGCGCAGTGCCAATAGTTGCCTATGGTAAACTATCATCTCGCCATAACTCAGTAACCTCGAGCCGCACAACGCGGCCCGTCCAAGGAGTAGCATATGAACGTATCGCAAGCACTCGAATACGAGCGCCAGCCGTTTATCCCCATGTTTATCTACGGCGACCACGGCGCCATGGAGTCCGAGCGCCAGAAGGGCGAGGAGGCCCTCAAGGTGCTCGAGACCGAGTACTTTACCGCCGAGGGCGACCCCGGCTTCGACTTTGCCACCGTGCGCGACCTGGCCGACCGCAACCGCGACCTGTGCGACCAGATTGGCGAGGCGCGTCTGCGCAACGTGACGCCCGCGACGCTCTCGCGCGGCCTGTCCGATGCCGACACCTGCGCCGCCATCGGCAAGATGCAAAAGCGCACCGCCGCGTCCGTTATGCGCGAAATCCGCGGCGACCGCGACGCGCTCGGCGTGGCCTACGCCCGCAAGCCCATCCAGGGCACCGTGCTCGGTATCGACATCGAGACCACCGGACGTGCACCCGAGCGCGGCTATATCATCAACGTGGGCTGGGAGATCATGGAGCTCACCAGCGACGCCGTCCCGCATGACGCCGAGGCACACTACTGCGGCCTGCCCGACATCTACCGCGGCGAGGATGTGCCGTTGTCGAATATCCACCACATCACCTGGGACGACATCGACGGCAAAAAGCCGTTCCGCGAGAACAAAGAGCTGCAAAAGCAGCTGCTCAAGCTTATGAAGAAGTACCCGTACATGGCACACAACGCCGCCTTTGAGGACAGCTGGTTCAAGATCCACCTGGACGGCTACGCCGAGGCACGCCGCGCCGGCAAGATCATCGTCATCGACTCGCGCCAGATCTGCCGCAGCCTGGACGCCGACGTGCGCTCGCTCCCCCGCGAGTCCGCCCCCGCCGCGCTCGAGAACTGGGCACGCCGTCGCGGCACCCTCGCGCCCGACGCCAACGAGCAGCATCTGGGTCTGGACGACACCGACCTCATGCTCCGCACGGTACAGGCCGAGTTCAACCTCAAGAACCTATTCGCGAAATAGCAACGCCTGCGACAAACACTACTTGCTCACGAGCGGCCTCGCAGCGGGAAACACCGCAGCGGGGCCGCCCTACGTTCCACAGATAGATCTGCCATCACAAATTCTGAACCCTCATTTTGAACGATTTCGGCCAATTCCCGACACGTAATTCGTTGTCGGATGGTGATGCATCGATATCAAATGTGCAGCAATTGAGTTTTTATATGCTATAGCTAAGCTGCGATAACATTGATTTTAGGCATGCCAACCCATAATTGCGTCAAGCTTTTGGACAGCATTTGGTTAGGCCCCTAAAACGACTTTCCCACTCAGCGCCATCAGCACGGCATTAGCTGACACGATATATACCATGAGTATCGTATTGTCACATACCACTGCAAAAGCGGTCTACCAGGCCGCGCATTCGGCGTCTACGAAAGACACCGAGCCCTGTAACCCTGCCGCGATTTACGGATCATGTCCCACCGGAACGCTCCTTGACGCAGCCGCAGAATGGCTCACCAAACACGATGTTTCCCTTGACGCAAATGATTGCCTCGAAGTAATGGTGTTTGATCGCAGGAATGCGCGCTATGCAATGAACTGTCAATGCCACGTTTCGTCAAAACGATTCTCGAGCTCACGCTTTATAGAGCTCAAAGATGGCATCTTCATTGTTGGCGTTGAGCTTTGCGCACTTCAGGCCGCCACCTATCTCCCTTTTCGCGAACTGGTGGAGTACTACTTTGAATTGTGCGGCGCTTACTCCCTTGGAACCGGCTCTTCCACCTCGTATAACGAGCGTTTCGCGCTCACCTCGACCGAAAGGTTAAAACAGTTCTTTAATTCCATTACCAGATGCGACGGTCTGGCCCTTGCCCGAAAGGCGATTCAATGTGTGCGCGACGGATGCCGGTCTCCTATGGAAACGGCCTTTGTCATGATGCTAACGCTGCCTAAAAGCGAAGGAGGGCTTGGTATTAAGGGAATTGAGACCGATTGCGAGGTGCAGGTCACCGCTGCCGCAAAGAATCTCACGAGACGCAAAAAGTTCTTTATGGATGCGTATCTAAAGAAATCTCGCACAGACATTGAATACAACGGGTTTTATCATGACGCGGAAGAAGACCGCGCCATCGATGAGGAGCGCAAGAATGCGCTTGCGTCCATGGGATACGGAATCATCACCGTCAGTCGTTATTCCTTTATGCATGCCAGCGCTTTCGTTAGGGTCATGGAGGCGATCCAACGGAAAGAGGGCATACGCCCCTCGCGTCTGCCAAAAGACTTTCAAATCATGCAAGAGGACCTGAGACAGTTTGTGCTCAGAAGGTTTATAGAAGAGAAAAAGAGAATTCAGAAGCAGCTTCGCCAGGATTCCGAAGATCGTCAACGAATCGACCTCGAAAAAGCAACACTCGAAGGCATCACGCTGGATGACCCGACAATAAATGAAGTTCCGGCAATCGATGACATGCAGACTGTCGAATCCGACAGCCCATCATTTGCCCAAATAAGCAGCCTCGCGCCCGAGGGCAGAATCTTCGGGGCCGGAAGCTAGACCGGCTAACAAGGTGGGTACCCTAGCGATGTGCAAAATTGCGAGTATTCAGCAGGGTCGGCCCTCCAGCACCCACAAGTTAATCCAAATGAAAAACAAAAACGCTATCGAACGGGAACGTTAGGCAACATTTGAGGAAGACCTTGTCTGTTTACCGCCCTTGGATAACTCTTGAGCGGCTTTATTTGGCCTGGAATAGATTAACGGACCCCCTATAGTTGCAGAATACTCCAATTTTTGCACGGCGCGGGGGCACCCACCCCGGCATCGGCTATCAAAACCGCTCAGTCCGGAATCTCGTCCACTATTCCCCATCATTTTATGCGACGAATTACCTGTACGTCATTGACATATGAACATGCGCTCATATAATCGGAAGTAAGTTATATGAGCGCATGTTCATATGAAAGGATATTGCAATGAGCAGCCACGCTGATGAAACAAAGACTGGCATCGAGGCCACCGAGCCGATCGTCCCCACCACCTGCTCGCCCGAGGACCTTCCCGACGAGGAACTTCTCTACGACCTTGCCGACCTGTTCAAGGTCTTCAGCGACACCACGCGCATCAAGATTCTCTATGCCCTCATGGGCCGCGAGCTCTGCGTGGCTGACATCGCCGAAGCGACCGCGACCTCGCAGTCTGCGGTGTCGCACCAGCTGCGCACGCTTAAGCAGTCGCACCTGGTCAAGTTCCGCCGCGACGGCCGCAACATTCTCTACTCGCTCGCTGACGATCATGTCTATACCATGCTCAACCAGGGCATGAGCCATATCTGCGAATAGCAATCAACCACGGTATCAGCGCGGCCGGCACCCAGACCGCCAACACAGGGAAAGGAACCCACCATGAAAAAGCAGTTTAAGCTCGACGAGATCGATTGCGCCAACTGCGCGCGTGAACTTCAGGACGAGCTGGCTAAGCTCGATGGCGTCAAGTCCGTTTCGGTCAACTTTATGACCCAGAAGCTGACGCTCGAGGCCGACGACGCCAAGTTCGACGAGGTCCTGGACCGCGTCGTTGAGTTCACCGCCGACGCCGAGCCGGACTGCGAGATCATTCTCTAACCCGCGCACACGTTGACCTGTAAGGCCGCGCTTGCCGCGGCCTTTGCTCGCGAAATTATATGAGCAAGTGTTCATACACTCAAATGGGAGGTTTGAATCATGGCAGCCGCCGACCCCAAAAAGAAAAAAAAGAAGCGCAAGAAGAAAGAGTCCCTTGAGCACAAGCGCAACCGCATCCTGGTAGCACTGGGCATTTTTGCCGTTGTTTATGCCCTCGACGAGCTCGGCGCCCTCACTATCGCATTTGGGGAGCCCGGCAACATCTACGCCAGCTTCGCGCTGTTCCTCGTGCCGTTTTTGATTGCCGGCTACGACGTACTGCAAAAGGCATTCAATAACATCCGCCGCGGCAAGGCCTTCGACGAGAGCTTCCTCATGGCCGTCGCGACCATCGGCGCGTTTGCCATGGTGCTCTTCCCCGACACCGACCCGCACATGGCCGAAGGCGCCGCCGTCATGCTGTTCTACCAGGTCGGCGAGTTGTTCCAGGCATACGCCGTGGGCAAGAGCCGCAAGTCGATCAGTGCCATGATGGACATCGCGCCCGACTACGCTAACGTCGAGCAAGCCGACGGCACACTCGAACAGGTCTTTCCCGATGACATCGCCGTCGGCACCGTGATCGTGGTCAAGCCCGGCGAGCGCGTGCCTATCGACGGCGTCATCGTCGAGGGCGAAACCCAGCTCGACACCGCCGCGCTCACGGGCGAGTCAGTCCCCCGCCCCGCCAAGACCGGCGACGATATCATCAGCGGCTGCATCAACATGACGGGCCTCATCCACGTGCGCACCACCAAGCCCTTTGGCGAGTCAACCGTCGCGCGTGTTCTGGAGCTCGTGGAGAATGCCAGCGAAAAGAAGGCGCGCACCGAGAACTTCATCACGCGCTTTGCCCGCGTCTACACCCCCGCCGTCACTGGCGCTGCCGCGGTGCTCGCGCTTGGCGGCGGCCTGGTGACTGGCGCTTGGTCCGATTGGATCCTGCGCGGCCTGACCTTCCTGGTCGTCAGCTGCCCGTGCGCCCTCGTGATCAGCGTACCGTTGAGTTTCTTTGGCGGCATCGGCGGCGCGTCCAAGCTGGGCGTTCTCATCAAGGGCTCCAACTACCTCGAGACGCTCGCCGACGTGGACACCATCGTCTTCGACAAAACGGGCACCCTCACCAACGGCACGTTCTCAGTCGTCGCGGTGCACCCCGAGGCTGGCTATACCGAGCAGTCGCTGCTCGAAGTCGCAGCCCTTGCTGAGTCGTTCTTCGATCACCCCATCGCGCAGTCCGTGCGCGACGCCTACCAGGGCGAGGTCGACCCCAAGCGCGTGAGCGACTCCGCCAACGACGCGGGCCACGGCGTGACGGCAACCATCGACGGCAAGCACGTCGTCGTTGGCAACGCCAAGATGCTCGCCGCGGCCGGCGTTGAAGCACCGGACTGTGAGGTTGTCGGCACGATCCTCCACGTGCTCGTTGACGGCGTGTACGCCGGCCACATCGTGATTGCAGACACCGTTAAGGCCGATGCGGAGCAAACGATTCGCGACCTGCATGCCGCCGGTATCAACCGCACCGTCATGCTCACGGGCGACCGCGAGGAGGTTGCAGCGTCTGTGGCCAAGCAACTCGGTCTCGACGAGTTCCACGCGCAGCTCCTGCCGGGCGACAAGGTCGAGCGCGTTGAGGCGCTACTCGCGGCCGAAAGTGGCAAGGGCAAGCTCGCCTTTGTCGGCGACGGTATCAACGACGCTCCTGTGCTTACGCGCGCCGATGTGGGCATTGCCATGGGCGCCATGGGCTCCGACGCCGCGATCGAGGCCGCCGACGTGGTGCTGATGGACGACAAGCCGTCCAACATTTCCCGCGCGATCCGCGTGGCGCGCAAGACCATGTCGATTGTTTGGCAGAACATAATCTTTGCGCTGGGCATTAAGCTGCTGATCCTTGTGCTGGCAGCGCTGGGTATCGCCAATATGTGGCTTGCCGTCTTTGGCGACGTGGGCGTGGCGATCATCGCTATCCTGAACGCCATGCGCGCGATGGGTGTCAAGAACCTGTAGCGCCTGTGGTCCCTCCGGCCGGGACCGGGCTTGGTTTTGAAAACGTCCTCGACCAATGAAGCGCCCCCGTTCTGCTCCTTCGGAGCTACGAACGGGGGCGCTTCTGGTCTGCGGAGTGTTTTCAAAAACCAAGCCCGGTCCCGGCCTGCGGTAACGTTGCTGGCGGTTCTTGGGCATCGCTTGCTGGCGGGGTTCCTTGTCTGAGTTGGACTTGGTTGGCGGGGCTACTGGTCCCGGTCGCTGTCCCGTCCCAGCATCGCCCTCAACTTCTCGAAGCTTTCCTCGCTCAGGCAGTGCTCCATGTGGCAGCCCTCTTGCGACGCGACCTCAGCCGAAACACCCGCATCCTCCAGCAGCCCCACGAAAAAGCAGTGACGCTCCCACATTTGGCGAGCGACCTCCAGACCACGCTCCGTCAGATGAACGTCGCGCTTGCCCATTTCGACATAGCCGTTGCTTTCCAACGTCGCCATGGCCTTGGAAACGCTCGCCTTGGTTACGCCGAGGTACTCCGCAACGTCGATCGAGCGCACGATGCCCTGACGTTCCGATAGAACGTAGATCGATTCGAGATAGTCTTCTCCGGATTCACGCAGGGCCATGGGCCGCCTTTCGCGATGGCTTCTAGTTAGCCTTTGGATACTTTTGCCTGATTTACTTTACCGCAAAAGTTGCCCATGTCTTACTACTTTGCCTAAAAGTTAGCCGTGTTTCACAAAACATGCGGGACGAAAACAAAATGGGGACGCCCCGCAAGGAGTGTCCCCAGCTGCCGGCAGAAAAGGAACGTCCCTAAGTGCCGGCCGCAGCTACAGTAGCCCAAAGTGCTTGGCGGCGCTGTAAATGCCGTCGTCGTCTACGGCGGTCGTAACGTAGGTCGCCGCGGCCTTCACGGTATCCTGCGCGTTGCCCATGGCCACACTTGTGCCCACGGCCGAGAACATCGACAGGTCGTTCTCGCCGTCGCCAAAGGCGATCGCCTCGCTCGCGTCGATGCCCAAGCGCTCCAGCGTCGCCGCCACGCCCAGGTCCTTGCCGCCGTTAGCGGGAATAATATCGCAGAACAGATCGCACCAGCGCGTAGTGAGCGAATGCGACACGGAATCGGTCACGATATGCTCGTCGGCCGGATCAACAAAGGCGCAAAACTGGTAGACCGGCGCGTCAAAGGCGTGCTCAAACGGCTCCTCATGGTAGACAATCCCCGCGTTACTGCCAGCCGTCACCACGCGCTCGGACAGGCGGTTCACAAACGAATTCTCGCCCTGCATGCACAGCGAGTCGTAGCGCCCCTGCGCCACCTGGTCCACAATCGCCGCGACGTCGTCCGAATCGATCGGGCAGCTGCGGTAAACGCCCTTGGCATCAAAACAGTGCTGACCCGAAAGCGTGATGTACGCATCCCAGCCCAGGTCGAACAGCCAGTCCGGCATCTGGTAGGTCGGACGGCCCGTGGCGATCACGCACGCGATCCCCTGCTCGCGAAAGCTGTCGAGCACCTGCTGCGCCGACGCCGGAATCCGATGGGTCTTAAAGCTCAGCAGCGTACCGTCGATATCGAAAAACGCGGCCTTGATCATCCTCGCCTACTCCTCGCCCTCGAGCTTCTCGCTCGCCTCGAGCCACGCCATCTCCAACTCGTCCATGGCGGCGTGGGCCTCGTCGATCTTTGCCTGCTGCTCGCCCAGCGCCGTGTAGTTGGTGGGATCGACCTGGGCCATTGCTGCCTCGGCCTCCTCAACGCGGGCGCGCTGCGTCTCCATTTTGCGCTCGAGCGAGCTCACCTCGCGGCGAAGCTTCTGGCGTTCGGCGTTGGAAAGGCCATTGGGCTGGCCGCTCGACTTGGGCTTTTCGGCCGCAGCCGCCGCGGCACCGGTGTCAAACGTGCCGGTCTTGGCGCTCGGCGCACCCACGGGCTCGCCCTCGGCGGTAGCGTTGCACAGGCGCAGGTACTGGTCCACGCCGCCGGGCATATGCGTCAGGTGGCCGTCGAGCAGCGCCCACTGCTGGTCGGTCACGCGCTCCATCAAGAAGCGGTCGTGCGTCACCAGGATCAGCGTGCCGGGCCAGCCGTCGAGCAGGTCCTCGACAATCGCGAGCATGTCGGTATCCAGGTCGTTGCCGGGCTCGTCCAGGATAAGCACGTTGGGCTCGTCCAGGATCGTCAGCAGCAGCGACAGGCGACGGCGCTGGCCGCCCGAAAGATCGCCGATGCGACTCCAGAGCTGCTGTGTCGTAAAGCCCAGGCGCTCGCAAAGCTTCTCGGGCGAAGTCTCCTTGCCGTCGATGACGTAGTACTTCTTATAGTTGCCGAGCACCTCGCGGATCGTGTCACCCATGTAGGGCTCGAGTTCCTCGAGCTGCTGCGACAGAACGCCAAAGCGCACCGTCTGGCCAATCTTCACACGGCCGCGCGTGGGCTCAATCTTGCCCTGGATCACGTCGAGCAAGGTCGACTTGCCGGCGCCGTTCTCGCCCAAAAGACCATAGCGGTCGCCCGCGCCGATGAGCCAGGTCACATCGGTGAGCACCTGCTTGGGCGCACCATCGGTATCCGCATAGCCGGCATCCACGTCGATGACATCGATGACCTGCTTGCCTAGGCGGCTCACGGCAAGGCGCTTGAGCTCCAGCTCGTCACGCACGGGCGGTACGTCGGCGATCAGCTCGCGAGCAGCCTCAACGCGAAACTTGGGCTTGGTGGAACGCGCCTGGGCGCCGCGGCTCAGCCACGCGAGCTCCTTGCGCGCCATGTTGCGACGGCGCTCCTCGGTAACGGCGGCCATGCGGTCGCGCTCCACGCGCTGCAGGATATATGCCGAGTAGCCGCCCTCGAAGGGATCTACCTGGCCGTCGTGGACCTCCCACATGCTGGTGCAGACCTCGTCCAAGAACCAGCGGTCGTGCGTGACCACGAGCATGGCGCCCTGGCCGCGCTGCCAGCGGGCCTTTAAGTGACGCGCAAGCCAGTTGATGGTGCGCATGTCCAGGTGGTTGGTGGGCTCGTCGAGCATGAGCACGTCGTAGTCGCCGATCAGCAGGCGCGCGAGGTCCACGCGACGGCGCTGACCGCCCGAGAGCTCGCCCACCATGCCCTCCCAGGGTACATCGCTGATGAGGCCGGCGAGGATCTGGCGCGTACGCGGACTCGACGCCCACTCATACTCGGGCGTGTCGCCCACGACGGCATGATGCACGGTGTCGGTATCGACCAGGTTATCCTTTTGGCCGAGCAATCCAATCGTCGTGTCGCGGCGGTGCGTCACGCGGCCGTCGTCGGGCTCCAACGTGCCGGCGAGCACGCTCAGCAGCGTCGACTTACCGTCGCCGTTTTTACCGACAATACCAATACGGTCGCCCTCGCCCACGCCGAGCGTAACGCTATCGAAAATATGCTTGGTGGGAAACTCTAGGCTGACGGAATCGCATCCCAAAAGAATCGCCATATGCCCTGCTCCTTCGTAGAAATTCAACGTTGTCCATGATAGCGAAAACCACCACAAAGGGGACAGGCACCTTTGTGGTGGTTTTGGGCAAGCGCACCAGCACGCGACGCAAAAAGGCGGGCCATCTCCCGCAAGAGATGACCCGCCTCTCCAATCAGCCCCGCGGCAACCGTGGCCGCCGCGGGCCTCAAGCATGTCCCGGACTAGGAGAACATGCCGGTGAGGTAATCATTCAGCCGCTTATCCTTGGGCCGTTGGAAAATCTCGTCGGTCTCGTCGTACTCGACCATATCGCCCATGTAGAAAAACGCCGTGCGGTTGGACACGCGCGACGCCTGCTCCATGTTGTGCGTCACGATGACGATGGCGCGGTCGGCCACGATCGACGACATGAGGTCCTCGATCGCCAGCGTCGAGATGGGGTCGAGCGCCGAGCAGGGCTCGTCAAACAGGATTACGTCGGGGTTGAGTGCCAGCGTGCGCGCGATGCACAAACGCTGCTGCTGACCGCCCGAAAGCGCGTAGGCGCTCTTGTCGAGCTTGTCCTTGACCTCGTCCCACAGGGCCGCACCGCGCAGGCTTTCCTCGACCATGCGATCGAGCTCGTCGCGGTCGGTGATGCCGTGGCGCTTGGGCGCAAACGTGATGTTGTCTCGAATGGACTTGCGGAAGGGGTTGGGCTGCTGAAACACCATGCCAATGGACCGGCGCAGCTCGTAGGTATTCTCGGTCTTGGTGTTCACGTTGCGTCCGCGGTAGCTGATCTCGCCCTCCACGCGGCAGCCGCGAATCTCGCGATTCATCAGGTTGAGGCTGCGCAAGAAGGTCGACTTGCCGCAGCCCGAAGGCCCGATGAGCGCCGCGATCTCACCCTTGTGGAAGTCGAGCGACGTGTCGTGCAGCGCATGGTGGTCGCCATAGTACACGTTGACGTCCTTGGTGGAGAGCACGACCTCGTCGCTCACGGCCTTGCCGCTCACGCGCACGTGCTTCTCGCTCTCCCCCACACTCGACAGAAAGTCCTGGGTCTCGGACGTGGCCGCATCGGTTGCGGGCGTCGCATTCATCTCGCTCATTCGGCCGTCATCCTCCTTGCCAGTTGCTTGCCCACGATACGGGCGACTACGTTAAACAGCAGCACGCAAATCATCAGCAGTGCCGCGGTGCCCCAGACGATCTGCTGGGCCTCGGGGCTGCCCTCGCCATAGATCTTGTAGATGTGCACGGCCAGCGACTCGCCGGGACGGAACACGTTCCAGGCGCAGGTGGGGCTCGACAGGTTAAAGCTCAAGAAGTTCAGGCGAACCGGCGAGCTCATGCCCGAGGTAAAGAGCAGCGCCGCGGCCTCGCCAAAGACACGGCCGGCCGAAAGCACGATGCCGGTCACGATGGCGGGCATGGCCTCGGGAATCAGAATGTGCAGCGTGGCCTCCCAGCGGGTGAGTCCCATGGCCAGGCACGCATCGCGCTGGGCTTGCGGCACGTCCTCGAGTGCCTGCTGGATCACGCGCACCAGGATGGGGATGTTGAACATGGTGAGCGCGACGGCGCCGGAGATGATGGAGTACTTCCAGCCCAGCTGCACCGAGAACACCAGAAAGCCGAACATGCCCACGACAATGGAGGGCAGCGAGGACAGCGTTTCGATGGCGGTGGAGGCGATGTCGCGGATGGGCCCATCGGGCGCGTACTCAACCAAAAAGACCGCGCCGCCCAGGCTAATGGGCACCGAGATGATCAGGGTGATCAGCAGCAGATAGAACGAGTCGAACAGCTGGTAGAGCACGCCGCCCTGCGTTCCGTTGGCGCGTGCGGGCTGCGTGAGAAAGCCCGGCTGGAACAGCGTCGAGATACCCTCGAACAGGATGTAGGCCACCATGGAGACGACGATAAGCATGACGATGGCGACAATCGCCGTCAGCACGCCCGTGGCGATGCAGTCCTGCTTTTGGACACGCCCGAGTCTCGCCTCGTCGATGTGGATGCGCGTGCTAGCCACGAGCCTTCGCCCCCTTGCGGCCGATAAGGTGGATGATCAGGATAAAGATGAGGCTCATGCCCATCAGCAGCAGGCCGAGCGCCCACAGGACGTCGTCCTGGGCCGAGCCCTCGGCATAGACCGCCATGGACGTGGTGAGCGTGGTGGTGATGGTGGACGCCGGCGACAGCAGCGACGTCGGCATGGCCTCGATGCCGCCAATGACCATGCGCACGGCGAGCGTCTCGCCAAAGGCGCGGGTCATGCCAAGGATGACTGCGGTCATGAGCGACGGCATGGCGGACTTGAGCACCACGTGCCAGATGGTCTGCCAGCGGGTGTAGCCCAGCGCGAGCGAACCCTGGCGGTAGCTATCGGGCACGGCGCGCAGGCCATCGACCGAAAGCGTGGTCATCGTCGGCAGAATCATGACGGCCAGCACGATGGCGCCGGGCAAGATACCCAGGCCTGTGCTCACGTGGAAAACGCTCTTCATAAGGCCGACGACCACGTGAAAACCGATGAGGCCAAAGACGACCGAGGGAATGCCGGTCAAAAGCTCAATAAGCGGCTGAAAGACCTTGGAGCCAAACTTAGGCTGAATCTCGACCGCAAAGATGGCAGAGCCGATGGCGATGGGCAGTGCGATGAGCGTGGAGAGCACCATGACCGCAAACGAGGTGACGATCAGGGGCAGGGCGCCAGTGTAGGGCAGGCCGTTTTCGGCCGTGTTGGCCAGGTCCCACTTGGTACCGGTAAAAAACTCGACGATCGAGACGCCGTCCTTGAAAAAAGCCGAGAGGCCCTTTTGGGCGACCATAAAGATGAGCGCGGCAACGACAAGCGTCACGAGCGCTACGCACGCGCCCGTGACGCCCAGGCCCACGTTCTCAAGGTCGCGCTTTGGCAGCTGTTTTGCCATTGCAAACCTTTCCGGGGCGATTACTTATTTAGCGGATACCTTGCCGCTGGCGTCCTTGACGACCTTCATGGCAGAGACGGGGATAAAGCCCTGCTCCTCGACGAGCTTGCCCTGGACGTCGTCGGAAAGCATGAACTCCAGGAAGGCCGTGGTGGCCTCGTCGGCGTCCTTGGAGCAGTACATGTGCTCGGTCGCCCAGATCTTAAAGGAGTCGTCGGTAACGTTTGCGCTCTTGGGCTCGACGCCCTCGACCTTGATGGCGTTGAACTTGGAGTCGTCGAAGTGCGAGAAGTCGAGGTAGGAGATGGCGTTGTCGGTGCTGGCCATCTGGGTCTGGACGTCGCCGGACTTGTCGAGCTCGGCGTCGCCCTTAAAGTCGACGGCCTCGTCGCCAAAGACGGCGGCCTCGAAGGTGGCGCGGGTGCCGGAGCCTGCCTTGCGGTTGAGGACGACGATCTTGGCGTCGTCGCCGCCGACCTCCTTCCAGTTGGTGATCTGGCCGGAGAAGATGCCCTTGAGCTGCTCGAGGGACAGATCATCGACCTTGACGTTCTTGGAGACGACAGGGGCCATGCCCACGACGGCGACCTCGTGATCGACGAGGCTCTTGACCTGATCGGCCTCGAGCTTGGTCTCGGCGAAGACGTCGGAGTTACCGATAGTAACGGTGCCGGCGGCAACAGCGGTCAGGCCCTTGCCCGAACCGTTGCCCGAACCGGAGACGGAGACGTCGGGATTGGCATCCATAAACTTCTCGGCAGCAGCCTCGACGAGAGCCTGGAACGAGGAGGCGCCGTCGTAGGTCACCTCGCCGGAGACGGACTCGGCAGCAGCGGCGCTGCCCTCAGCAGCGGTGTTGGCGGCGTTGGAGCCGCCGCAACC
This sequence comes from uncultured Collinsella sp., assembly GCA_900544895.1. GTDB lineage: Bacteria > Actinomycetota > Coriobacteriia > Coriobacteriales > Coriobacteriaceae > Collinsella. Next base: position 253,328 of record UQWZ01000002.1, on the reverse strand, counting down.
AACGAGACCGAGACCGACGATGCTGGCAAGACCACCAGCGAGGCCGAGGAACTGACGACGAGAATAAGCCTGATCGAGCATGATCTTCCTTTCATACAAGCGACTCGCGGGCACCCTGCCCGCTTTGCTGTTTGGAAAGATACGGTCTCGATCGGGCAGCGCCCGCGTCAGCTGCGCTTTATTACGGGCATCTGATAGACCCTTACCGCAAGCGCGGCTCGGCTTTACAAACGAATAACAAACCCGCCACCAAGCATGGCCCGCCTTTTACACCAATAAAAACAAAGTTGCGGTGAAATAGTTCCTGCTTGGCCATCAAATGGCCCATTCTAGGAACTATTCCACCGCAACTTAAAAAGCCCGGACGAAAGGGGTGCTAAGTTGTTAAAACGCCGCAGCCTTAAAGCTCAAGCTCGTTCAAACGTAAGATCGCCACGATATAAATCTTGAGCGCCTGCTTGAGCTGTTCCTCGTTGGCGCACTCGTTGGGACCGTGCATCTGGCCGCCCCACTCGGGCAGCTCCAGACCGGTCTCCTCGGGGCCAAACGAGACGGCGCGGGCAAAGTTGCGCGCGTACGTGCCGCCGCCCATGGCAAAGGGCTCAGCATGCTTGCCCGTAAACTCGTTATAGGTATCAATAAGCGCCTTTACGGCCGGATCGTCGGCAGAGACCGAGAACGGCACCTTCGCACGACCCACACGGCACGTCACGCCAAAACGGCCCACGAGCGGATCGAGCTGCTCGCGGATGGTATCAGCACTCGTGCTGTCGGGGAAGCGCACGTCGATGACCTGCTCAATATGGCCATCCGCCACGCGGATGACGCCAGCGTTGCAGGTAAGCGGGCCAAACGCCGGACTCGTCGCATCGATACCCAGGCCGCGACCATAGGCGTCCGCATGCACAAAGGCCAGGAACTTGACGAACTCGTGCTCGGCAGGCGTCAGCAGGCGCTCGTCACGGGCGCCAAACGTGTCCTCGGCCTCGCGCAGATACGCCACGATCAGACCGACGGCATTGATAGTGCCCTCGGGCATCGAGGCATGGCCACCAATACCGTGGGCGAAAATCTGCGCATGCCCGTTATCGAGTGCTGTGATCTCCAGGCGGTCAGCGTTCTCGACCGGCGCCGGCAGTTCATCGGCGGCAATCGCAAGCTCGCAGATAGACTGCGACGGAATGGCGTTGCTCGCCTCGGCGCCGCTCCAGGACACAATGCGCCCGCCGTCGATCTTGGAGCTCACAAACGTCGCCCCAAACTGGCCCTTCTCGGCATTGCAGACCGGGAACTCGGCATCGGGCGTAAATAGAAAGTCGGGGTCTGCGTAGTTCTCCAGATAGTGATGAACGTCGGACATGCCCACTTCCTCATCGCAGCCCAGCAGCGCGCGGAAGGTGTAGCGCGGCACAATGCCGTGCTTGAGCAGGTACGCGCCGGCGTAGAGCGACAGCACCGCCGGACCCTTGTCGTCGATCACGCCGCGACCGAGCAGCCAGCCCTCGCGGCGCTCCATCGCAAACGGATCGGTATTCCAGCCGGGGCCGGCGGGCACCACGTCCACGTGGCAGATGGTCGCGAGCTGCTTATCGCCGCGACCCGGGATATCGGCAATACCCACGTAACCCTCGTCGTCGCTTGTCTGGTAGCCAAGCTTCTGCGCGATGCCGAGCGCGCAGTCGAGCGCGTCACGAACCGGACGGCCAAACGGCGCATCGGGCTCCGCATTGGCAGAAACCGCCACGGACGGATAGCTCACCAGCCGCTCGATATCGGCGACGGCATCTTCCCAGACCTCGTCGACGTACTCGGTAACGCTCTGCTCCACCTGATTCATGGACGACCTCCTTACCAGTAAGGGGCAAGTGTGCCGCCCCTCACATCAAATACTTATATAGCAAAAAGTTTAGCAAGCTCGGCCACCGAGTGCACCACCGCATCGGCGCCCGCGGCCTCGTGCTCCCCCGGCGCCGCCGCACCCGAATAGATGCCGATGCACGGCACGCCCATTGCGTGCGCGCCCTCCACATCGTTAAAGCGATCGCCGATCATCACGGCATCGTCCGCCGTCGCACCGAGCGCCGCCAGGGCATCGCGGACCGAATCGGCCTTGGTCTCGCGTCCCTGCGGCGGATTCATGCCAACCACTGCCTTAAACTGAGAAAGCCCCAGCTCGCCCACCATGTCGATGCACTTTGCCTCCATGCGCGACGTCGCCACGGCCAAGCGATGCCCCTGGGCGGCCAACCCATCCAGCAGCTCGGAAATTCCATCGAACACAGGGTACTCTTCCGGTCCCAGCTCATCAAAAAAGGCACGGTACTCGTCGGCCACCACAAGCGACTCCTCGCGCGAGAAGCCATAAAAGTCGTGAAAGCTCTTCCACAGGGGCGGCCCGATCATGCGGCGCAGGTCACCCATCTGCACCTCCGAAAACCCGCGCGCAGCCAGCGTCTTGCGCGTCGAGGTCATCACCGCCCGGCCTGTATCGGCCACCGTGCCATCGAAATCAAACAGAACAACCGACCGCTTGCATATCTCCAGCTGCTCCACTGGCACCCTCTCTTCCCCAATTGATGATTTCCACACCGACACTTCAAACTGTTGACTATTCAACAATTGAACCTAGCAATGTGGAACGACTCTACTATACTTGTCGCACTTTGCTCTCAGAAGGCGGCGCGCAAACGCCCCAACGAAAGGTGCAATTATGTCTTTTGCCATCATAACCGACTCCACGTCGGACATCTCCCCCGCCCGCGCCCAAGAGCTCGGCATTTACGTGATTCCGCTGCATGTGATTATCGAGGGCGAGGACCTGCTCGACCAGGTGCAGATCACCGCCGAGGAGTACGTCGCCCGCATGGCAGGCTCCGAGCAGCTGCCGCACACCTCGCAGCCGAGCGCCGGCGAGTTCAAGGCACTCTTTGACCGCGTGCTCGCCGACGGCCATGACAGCGCCATCTTTATCTCGCTGTGCAGCGAGTGGTCTGCCTGCTATTCCAATGCATGCCTGGTAGCCGATACCCACGAGCTCGACGTGCGCTGCATCGACTCGCGCACCGGCTCGGGTGCCGAGGGCCTGCTGGTGGAGTACGCGCTCGCCATGCGCGAGGACGGTCGCAGCCTGGACGAGACCGAGGCGCAGATCCGCGCGACGCTGCCCGACGCGCACCTGTTGCTGATTCCCCGCACGCTCGAGAACCTGGTTAAGAACGGCCGCGCACCTAAACTCGCCGGCCAGCTCACCCAAATGCTCAACATTCGCCTGGCCGTTTCGCCGGAGTGGAAATCGGGCGAGATCAAGGCCATCAAAAAGGGCCGCGGCGCCAAGCGTATCGTCGCCAACACCATGGCTGACTGCCTCGCATTTTTGGCCGAACATCCAGGCTCCAGCGTGCGCGTGCTCACGACCGGCGCCGCCGAGGAGCGGGAGCTCGTCAACCGGGCGCTCGCGGGCCAGGACTACGTAGACGCCGGCACCGGCCCCATCGGCTGCACCATCGCCACCCATGTAGGCGTGGACGCCATAGCCATCAGCTATTGCCCCCGCTACCAACCTGCCAATTAGGGACAGGTTTATTTTGGCAGGTTTTATCTGGGCAAACGTCAAGCGCCAACAAAGGTTTGTCTGACAAGGCCGGACATGCCGGGACTGTCGAGCGACCGAGGTACTACCAGCCGCAGCAAAACCATCACGCCGGCGCACCCAACTCAGGGCGCGCCGGCGTTTCTTTAGAAGTTGCAGCGGAACAGGACCGTTTTAGTCGAAAGGCCGCAAACCGCTCCCCATACCGTCCCGAATCGCCCTGTTTAGGGGGTTGACTATATCCAATTTCAAGCGATTGTCTTAGATTCATTCCAGATGATATGATATTACTCCAACAACAGTACTCATATTTGCCATTTTTTGCCCGCCAGCCCATTCGGCCCATTCGGGGGCAACTCCCTGTTGTCTCTAACCCACCCCATATCCGCTAAAACCCATTCCGCAACAGCCGCACACACTTTGGCGCCACCCGAACACCACTCACGGAGCCGCACTCCACTATCACCGAACCGAAACAAGAGCCGAGCGCCCCAACAACCAAAATAACGTACCCTCATTTCAATGAACCCTGACTAGGACGGCATTTACATGAGCAACGTCACGCATCAATACGCCCTCATCGGGGACACGTTATTCCAATTCAAGAAAGCAATCTCTCACGTATCGGAGCCGCAAAGTCAAATCGTCATCTGCAGCAACGGTCCAGACATCCGTTACGCAACGCTCGAAGAATGGGAGAAAGCTGGCAGATCTTTCGACAAACGGGCACAGGCCGAGGGCATCGTCACCAGCGCGAGCCCAGCGCGCGACAAACTCGAGCTCTTTCGCAATCTCTTTACTGGTCGTAAAGATGTTTACGCTCATGGGTACCGCAGAAAAGACGGGGGAATCGGCTATGCACCCGCCTGCGCAAATGAGTGGAAGTCAGGCACTTGTCCCAAAGCGAGCCATCAGAAAGTCAAATGCGCAGAATGCGGCAACCGCGTCTTCCCCGAGTTGAGCGATGCCACGATCATCGACCATTTCAAAGGCAATGACGACAGGCTCCGAGACGTCATAGGTCAGTATGTTCTCGATAGTGACAGCAACACAAAAGTCCTGGTCATCGATTTTGACGGAGCCGATTGGAAAGAAGCGACCAATGCCATTCGGCTTGTCGCAAAAAGCCATGGAATCGATGCTGCCGTTGAACGATCGAGATCAGGCAACGGCGCACATGTCTGGTTTTTCTTCCTAGAGCTCGCTAGCGCAAAGACTGCACGAGATTTTGGAAGCAGCCTTATCGCCGAAGCGGCGATGCTCAACAAGACAATCACCTTCGAAGCTTTTGACCGAATGTTGCCCGCGCAGTCCACCATTCCCGAGGGCGGCTTCGGAAATCTCATAGCGCTACCCTTTCAAGGAAAAGCGCAGCGAAAAGGGAACAGTGTATTTGTTGACGAGCAATTTGAGCCCTTTCCCGATCAATGGCTCTACCTTTCGCAAATCCAGTTAATCCCGCGCGTGACGGTGCAAAGTCTGATTGAGAGCATCGATAATAGACCGCATGGAATAGCGGCTACGGCGACGGCAAACACCACTGCGCCACATTCCCAGAGGCCGCGAAAGCGGCTCCCGCTCACGCCGCGGGACTTTCCGTCATCGCTGCCCGTCACGCAAGCTGACATGCTCTACATCCCCGAAAAGTCTCTGAGCCCAGCAGCTCAAATGGAAGTCCGCAGGCTTGCAACGTTTGCCAACCCGGAATTCTTCCGGGCGCAATCTATGCATCAATCAGTATTCGGCAAACCGCGGTACATAGACCTCAGTGAACTTAGAGATGGCTGCGTCGCGATTCCCAGAGGCTGCAAGGCTCAACTTGAGCGGTTGCTTCAAGAAGCCGGCGCTTCTGCCCACTATTCAGACAAGCGCGTATCGGGCAATCCAATTGGGATGGCATTTAAAGGGATGCTTCGCCCTGAACAGCAAATTGCCGCCGAGCAGATGCTCGGCCATGAAGACGGAATTATGTCTGCACCGACGGGTTTCGGTAAAACCATCATCGGAGCCTATCTTATTGCTGCTATCGGTCTTCCAACGCTCGTTATCGTCCCCAAGACCGCGCTCATTGCCCAATGGAAATCCCAGCTCGAACGATTTCTCGACATAACTGACAACAGGGAGCCCGTCCGAACCCCAAAAGGACGAATCAGCAAAAGGCAGCCTCCGCTCATTGGGCAAATCGGAGGGGGCAAGACCGCTATAAGTCATCTCATCGACATTGCTTCATTCCAGTCGCTATCCGGCAAGGACCCCCAGACCGGAGAACCAATAGCCAAGGAGCTCGTTCGTGATTACGGCCTCATCATCTGTGACGAATGTCACCATGCGGCCGCGCCACAGCTTGAGCTTGTCCTCAAGTCCGCTCCAGCTAAATATGTATATGGCCTTTCCGCGACGCCCGAGCGCTCGGACGGACTCACGCGATCACTCTCGATGCTCTGTGGCCCGCTTCGCTATGTCGTCGATCCAAAAAAGCAAGCAATCCAACAGGGGATTCAGCGCGTCGTTAGACCGCGTTTTACCGGAGTTAGGCTACCCTCCTACGAGCCGGGGGCATCCTTTAATCAAATTCTCGATCTCCTGTGTGCACACGCCGCAAGAAACGAAGCAATTGTCGACGACGCCCTCGAGACCGCATCAAACGGTCGACATCCGCTTGTGCTATCCAAAAGGAAAAAGCATGCCGAAGAGCTATGTAGGCTACTTCAAAGCCGTGGACACGAACCCATACTCTTAACCGGAGAAATCGACGCCAAAGAAAGAAAGGCAATACTGAATAGTCTTCCCGGCATTGAGCACAAGCATCGAATCATCGTCGCAACCGAAAGCCTTCTGGGCGAGGGTTTCGACCTGTCTTACCTTGACACGCTACTCATTGCCACGCCGATATCTTGGGACGGCAGCATAACGCAGCAAGCAGGCAGGCTGCATAGAAGTCACGAGGGCAAGCAGCGGGTTGAGATATTCGACTATGTTGATCTGTCGATACCCATGCTTGGGCGCATGTACCAGAAGAGACTCAAGACCTACGCCAAGCTGGGGTATGAAGTCTTTGAAGCAAACGACGATAGACAGAACGATAGCAACATCCTTGTTAGGCCGGCAAAGGCCGTGGAGGCTTTAGCGGATGACATCGCGAGCGCATCGAAAAGCATTTTTATTGCCGCACCCTACGCATCCGCCGCATGCCTCGCGAAGCTCGCCGCCGCACTCACGAACGCCGCTGCCCGCGGGATTGCCATTGAAATATCTATTGCCTCGACTCCACGCGATGACGTAAAAGCGATTTTTGCCGAGATGAACGTCGACTATTCCATCGAAGCCGAAGGACGCCTGTGCGCATCAGTGATTGACGAGGAAACCGTCTGGTACGGAACTATTCCATTACTAGCTTTCCCTAAGAAAGAAGACTGCAGCATTCGTTTCAAAAGCAGCGAAGTCGCAGCCGAGCTTTTGAGCGAAATCCAACGAAGAGGAGAGCCGGAGCCCGCAGCAACGAACGGGATGTCTCCAGCAGTTGCGGTGGAATAGGGGCCGTTTAGCCAATCGGCCACCGCCCAATCCCCATTCCACCGCAAGTTATAAGCGGGCAATCAGACCTGCGGACCCTGAAACAGCTCCTCGTGCGAACCCATTCTCACCAGCCGGATCACCGGATTAGTCTTATGCGGCAAGTAGAGAACGACCACATCGACCAAACCATCGGATAGATGGAAATCGATGTGGCCGTTGTAATTGCCGCCCGGGTTCGAAAGCTCGTGGGCGCCATATTCTGCGGGAAGCGAGCCGTGAGCCGCAAGCTCTGCGACCGCCGCCTTAAACTCGGTTTTTAACTGCGGATGAATGCGCATCGCCCGTTTGTAATCCGCCTTAAACTGAGCCTCGACTTTAATCTCAAACATCGCTAGTCCTCATCGAGGAACGACATCAGATCATCCACGCTATCGAACGACGGGCTGTCATCTGGCAGGATCCCCAACTCATGAGCTTCGGCGATCACCATGGCACGCCTCGTTGCCTCGTTGGGAACTTCGGGTCGACCCACAATCTCAAACGGAATCTTTCGCTGATTCACAAGCTGCCGAACAGCAAGGTTGAGATACGAATTGAGACTCAGGCCAACCGAATCCAAGAACTCAGTCGCCTGTTCCTTGAGCCCCTCTTCGATGCGAACCGTCGTAGGCTTAACCGTTGCAGTAGTCATACGCGACCTCCTCGCTCTCGTCTTTTGCATCAGTATACCCAGTTTAGAAGGCAGACTGATGTTAAATAGCATCAGTATGCCATTCATATAACTACGACGTGACGCGCGCTCGCCCTATATCAACCCGCTCAGAGCGGTATCGACGGCCTCGTTGAGGTCGTCGGTAATGTGTACCAGATCCGGATCGAGCGGACTGATCATGCCGGCGTCCATCACCGGACCGTTGAGCCAGTCGAACAGGCCCTGCCAGTACTCGCTGCCCACCAACACGAGCGGCATGCGCTTGACCTTGTGCGTTTGCACCAGCGTGAGAACCTCGAACATCTCGTCGAGCGTGCCAAAGCCGCCGGGAAATACGATGGCGCCCGAGCTGTACTTAACGAACATGGTTTTGCGCACAAAGAAGTAGCGGAAGTCCATGCCGAGGTTCACGTATTTGTTGAGCCCGTGCTCGTGCGGCAATTCAATGCCTAGGCCAACTGACTTGCCGTTGACACTCGCCGCTCCCCTGTTGGCCGCTTCCATGATGCCAGGGCCGCCGCCGGTGATGACCGCCACGCCACGTTGCGCGATCTTGCGCCCGACGGCGCGCGCCGCCTTGTTGAGCGGATCGGTCTTGGGCGTGCGGGCGCTACCGAAGATAGTCACCGCAGGTCCAAGCTCGGCAAGTGCGCCAAAGCCATCGACAAACTCTGCCTGAATTCGCAGCACGCGCCAGGGGTCGGCGTGCAGCCAGTCAGTCGACTCCTCGGGCGCCAGCAGGTTGGCGTAGGTGTTGTCCTTAGGAATCATGGGGCCGCGCATGACCACGGGGCCGCGGCGGTACGTCTCGTCGTAGGCAGGCTCGCCCTCGACGTTCTCATTCTTAATCATGGGTACTCCTATCGAGAAAAAGAAAAACGGGCGGGGTCGACGCCATGCGTCAAACACCCGCCCGAACATCAACTATTCGGTATGGTACCCACGATGCATCAAGCACTTGCAAGCTATCGGCCAGCGGTCGCGCAGCCGGTGTCAGCGAATGTGACGACCGGCTGGCGCTCGACCATTGCCGTTGCCCACGCTCTGCAAGCGTGTCTGTCGCCCTTAGTAATCCACCGCGGCAGGACTATTCATCCAATCGCTCACGAATGCGCCGTAACGGCCCTCGATAATGGCCTGGCGGGCACGCTGCATCAGGTTGAGCAGGTAGTAGATATTGTGCATCGAAAGCAAAATGCCGCCGAGCATCTCCTTCTGCGTGACCATGTGGCGAATGAGCGCGCGGCTGTAGCCGCCCGTGCACACCGGGCAGGTGCAGGTGGGGTCGATGGGGCCGTCGTCGTGCGCAAAGCGCGCGTTACGGAAGTTAAGGCGACCTTCACTGGAGAACGCCGTACCCATGCGACCGGTGCGCGTCGGCAGCACACAGTCGAACATGTCGATGCCCACGCCCACGCCGCGTACGAGCGTGGTGGGGTTGCCGACACCCATCAGGTAGCGCGGCTTATGCTTGGGCATGTACTCGCTCACGAGCGGCGCCAGGGTCTCGAACATGGTCTCGTGATCCTCGCCCACCGAATAGCCACCGATACCATAGCCCGGGAAGTCGCCGCACTCCTCCAGATGGCGCAGCGAACGCAGGCGCAGATCCAGGTGCATGCCGCCCTGAACGATGCCAAAGAGCGCCTGGTCATCGCGGGTATGCGCCTTATAGCAGCGCTCGGCCCACATGCTCGACAGCTCAACGGCGCGCTCAACGTAGGCGCGCGTGGCGGGATAGCCCGGGCACTGGTCGAGCTGCATGCAGATATCGGAGCCGAGTTTCATGGCGATTTCCATGTTGTCCTCGGGCGTCCAAAACACGTGGCGGCCGTCGTAATCGTTGACAATAAAGCGCACGCCCTCATCGGTGAGCTTGACGGCATCGTTGTGGCTGAAGACCTGGAAACCGCCCGAGTCGGTGAGGATGGGGCCGTGCCAGTTCATGAACTTGTGCAGGCCGCCCAGCTCGGCGATGGTGTCCTCGCCGGGACGCATGGACAGATGATAGGTATTGGCGAGCACGATCTGGGCGCCGAGCTTCTTGACAGTCTCGGTAGGAATGCCCTTGACGTTTGCCTTGGTGCCCACGGGCATAAAAATCGGCGTCTCGATGTCGCCGTGCGGGGTGTGCAGTACGCCGGCACGCGCGTGCGTCGTCGGGTCCTCGGCGATCAGGTCGAATTTAAAAAGGTTCTGGTCCATAAACTGGAACTCCTTGGTTGCGGTTCATACGCAAACCATTATACGGGCAACCCGCAAGAAGCACCGACTCGACAGAAACTGGCGCGAGGAGGATACGGCAGGGACACGGCAAATGAGCGTGGATTTTTGGACGCTTACCGGATGAGCGTGGATAATCTCCCACTTTTGCCCAAAGCACAGCCCAAAAACGGGAGATTATCCACGCTCATTTTGCAGGTAGTCATTGGGGACGTTCTTAAACGACTAGTCAAACAAGAACGTCCCCAACGACTACATCCAACAGTCAAGGTAACGCCGATGCTCTGACAACATCAGCGAGCGGTCACCAGAGCGAACAAATTGGCATGAAAAGAGGACGGCATAGACCTTCTGGTCATGCCGCCCTCTTTGAATGACAAGTTGTCGCTCTGGTGACCGCGCAGCGTCGGCCCGTTACGGCGTTTGGTAAAACGCCGTAACTCCTACGGACGCTGGCCCATGCCACCCTCGAGGGTGACGGTCTCGCCGTTCATATACTTAAAGTCGGGACCGCAGAGCTGAACGACAACGCGGCCGATTTCCTTCTCGACGTCGCCGTAGTGGCCAGCCGGCGGCATGTGGACGTTGGCCTTGAACGCCTCGGGATAGGCATCCTGGAAGTTCTCGAGCGCAGCGGTCCAAGCAAGCGGGCAAACGATATTGACGTTGATGCCGTCCTTGCCCCACTCGTTGGCGGCAACGCGAGTCAGACCACGGATGCCCTCCTTGGCGGCGGCATAGCTGCACTGACCATAGTTGCCAAACAGGCCGGCGCCCGAAGCAAAGTTGACCACGGAGCCCTTGGTCTCCTTCAGGTGCGGGTAGGCCTTCTGCATGTACAGGTAGGTGGCATACAGACCGGAGTAAATGGCGAGGTTGAACTGGTCCATGGTGTGGTCGGCGATGGTCACGCCCGAAGCGCTGGCCTGAGCATTGTTGACGACGGCGTCGATGCGGCCGAACTCCTCAATGGCCTTGTCGATGACGTTCTGGACGACGGCCTCGTTGTCCTGACCAGCCGAGACATCGGCCTGAACAGGCAGAACCTTGACGCCGTACTCGGCCTCGAGGGATTCCTTGGCAGCCTCGAGCTTGGCAACGTTGCGGCCGGTAATGACGAGGTTTGCGCCCTCCTTGGCAAAAGCGATATCGATACCGTAGCCGATGGAGCCAGCGGAGCCGTCCTTGAGCGTGGCCTTGCCACCGCCGGTGACGATCACGGTCTTACCAGTGAAAAGTCCCATACAAAGTCCTTTCAAATCGCGACGGGCGCACCCGCCGACTGCGCGCATCCAAATAAACGCGACAAAAGCTGAAATGCAACTTTAACGGGTTCAAGTGAAAAGAAAAGGCCTCGGCAGGCGAACGGCATAACGTCTTTCGGCGAAGGGATTGTCAAGTACAAACTGGATAAAGTGGCCGAGTTTTTGCTATCGACGCGAGCCATCGAACACGTTTTGAAACTTTGCTGCAGCGCGCGGGATGTCGACGCGAGACTTTATCATAGGGTGACAAACAACGATGAGGAGCACATGCCTATGACAGACGAGCTGGACCCCCAGACTCAACAGCATATTGATGATTCCGCAGACGTCACCGCAGATGCTGACGCTGTGACCTGCGATGATATTGGCCTCGACGACCCCATCTTAGACGAAAGCGCTACGGCGGAAACCCCTGGCGCCGAAGATGCAGACGAGCAAAACGACGATGCGCCCACTCAGGACGACCACCCCGTACAGGATGCCGCTCCGCAAGCTGCGGGCCCTATCGAGGTTTCTTCGGAAGAAGAGCTCGACGCCGTCATGGACTCCATGATGGATGCCGTCAAAGCGATGAAAGACGCCGTGGCCGACGCTGACGTTGACGCCGAGGAAGAGGAGGCCGCCGAGGCAGCCTCGACCTTCGTACCCGGCGAGACTCCGGTTGCCGACCAGGGCAGCACCATGCCCTCGTTTCTGCAGCTCGAGCATCCCACGATTGGCACCGATGCGGTCGACCCGCACGCAGCAGGCTTTTCTGTGATCGAAGGCGGTACCGGCAATATCGCCGTGCCGCATACTGCCGATGCGGACGCTGCCGACACCGCTCGCCCGACTGCCCCGCACTCCCCCGCCGCGAGCCGCGATCTGGGGACCGCTGTCTCGAACACTGCGAACGCCGTGGGCACCTTTATCGCCCAGGGCGCCTCGGCCATGCGCGAGATGAACGCCGCGAAAAAGGCACTTGCCGATGCCCGCGCCCACCTGGCCGAACTTGAGCAGCGCATTGCCGATCAGGCCGAGGAACTCGAGACGCGCCAGGATATCGCAGGCCGCTACGACCAGATCGTCGCCGACCAGCGCCAGGCGATTGCCACGACCCAAAAGACTGCAGCGGCCGCCGAGATTGACCGTGATACCCACGCCGCCAAAGCGACAGAGCTCAAGGGTCAGCTCGAACAAATGAAGACAGAGGATGACGCGACTGAGCTCCGTCTGAAGGCCGCGCTCGACGCCGTGGAGGCCCGCGAGGCGAGCTCGCGCGAGACCGGCAACCGCCTCGTTCGACGTCTTGAGGATTCCAAGCGCATCCGCGACAAGGTGAAGGCAGAGCGAGACGCCGGCATTGCCGCCGCACAACAAACCGTCGACGCCACGCGCGCCCAGCTCGAGACGCTGCGTCATGAGTATGCCGAGCTGCAACGCAATCCCTCGGCAAATCCCGCCAACTATACGGTGCGCACCAGCGAGCTCTCGATGCAGATTTCCGACACGGCAGATGCCCTGCGTAAAGCCGAAGAAGATGTCCCGCGCATCACCGCCGACCTTGAGCACTCGCTTGCCGCAGCCGAGCAGGCCGTCGAGCAGGCTCAAGCCCCTATCGCCGACGCAAAACGCGCGCACCAAGCCGTGACGACCGAAGCCGATGCCGCGCGCGACGAGCTGCAGACGGCGAAGACCGCCGCCGCGACTCGTCAGCGCGAACTGCGCGAGAAGATCGCCGCGGAGGACAAGGCACGCCGCGAGCAGGAGCAGACCATCGCCAACGCCCAAGCAGATGCCGCACATGCACAGTCGATCATCGAGCAGGCGACCGAGGTGCACGACCACCCAGAAATCACTGAGTCGCTTGCAGGATCCTTGGCCCGAGACAAAGCCGAACACGCCGAGACCGAGCAAGAAGTCGACCAGCTCGAGGCCGCCGAAGACGACGTACGAGAGCGCACCCGCGACTCACGCATCAAATTCACCGGCGCCATCGTCTGCATCGTCGCCGCAATCCTGGCGATCATCCTAGTCTGGCTGTTCGCAAGCAAGTAGTCATTGGGGACGTTCTTAAACGACTAGTCAAACAAGAACGTCCCCAACGACTAGCCCAATGACGAGAGTGGATAATCTCCCACTTTGAGCCCCCAAGCAGGCCAAAAACGGGAGATTATCCACTCTCATTCTGCAGGCACTCATTTAAGTACGTCCCCAATGAGTACCTGCCGATGCTTTGGCAAAGTCAGCGAAAACGCCCCTAAGCGAGCAAGGTGACGTGAAAGAGGGGGGCATTGACCTTCTGGTCATGCCCGACGATTGAACGTCAGATTGCCGCTTAGGGGGGTTTGCAGCGTCGGCCGGTTACGGCGTTTGTAAAACGCCGTAACCTACAAAATGAGCATCGCGTCGCCAAAGCTGAAGAAGCGGTAGCGCTCTTCGATAGCAGCGGCGTAGGCATCCATGATCTGGTCGCGGGTGGCAAGCGCGCTTACGAGCATCATGAGCGTGGAGCGCGGCACGTGGAAGTTCGTGATCAGCGCGTCGACCACGTGATAGGTCGAGCCGGGCATGAGGTAGAGCTGCGTCGTAGCGTTCTCGCGCGCCACGATGTCGCCGCGGCCGAGCGTATCGGCCCCATCCTCGCGGCCCTCAAAATAGCGCGCCGTCACGGCCGGATCGGACACCGGCGCATCGGCGTCAAACGCGCTCTCGAGCGAGCGCACCGCCGTGGTACCGACAGCGATCACACGATGGCCCTCGGCCTTCGCCTTATGCACGGCGTCGACAACCTCCTGTGACACGTGGTAGCGCTCGGTGTGCATGACGTGCTGCGTGGGGTCGTCCTCCTCCACCAGACGGAAGGTATCAATACCCACCTCGAGCTCGACGGCGGCAAACTTCGCGCCCTTGGCCTCGATAGCGGCCATGAGCTCGGGGGTAAAGTGCAGACCCGCCGTAGGAGCGGCAGCCGAGTGCTCCTCCTTCATGGCGTAGACGGTCTGGTACTTCTCGGGATCGTCCTCGTAATCGGTAATGTAGGGCGGCAGCGGCACGTGACCGGCAGCATGAATGGCCTCGTCGAGCGTGCGCGGCTCGCCGGCGGCATTGCAGCCGGCCGGCTCAAAGCGCACCAGACGGCCTCCGCGGCTATCGGAGACAAAGTCGATGACCTCGGCCGTCAGCACCACGGGAGCCCCCTCGGGCGCATGGGCGCCACCGGCGCGATACTCAATCTGAGCACCGGGCTTCAGGCGCTTACCCGGCTTGACCAGGCACTCCCAAACGTGGCCCAGCGGGTCAACATCCTCACGGCGCTTGAGCAGCAGCGTCTCGACCACGCCACCCGAGCCGGCTTTGCGACCGATCAGGCGGGCCGGCATCACACGCGTCTTGTTGATGACGAGCACATCGCCCGGCTCGATATAGTCGATGATGTCGCGGAAGATGCGGTGCTCAACGGTACCGCCGTGCTCCAGCGGCTTCCCCGCCTGGGAGCCTTTGCGATCCACCACCAGCAGGCGGCAGGAGTCGCGCGGCTCGGCAGGAGCCTGGGCAATCAGTTCCTCAGGAAGGTTGTAGTCAAAATCATCGGTACGCATAGACACGTCGGATACTCCTTATATAGCTAAAGTCCGCTCTACATCCTAGCAGGCTGACGTCCCAAACGAACTACTTTTTGGCGGCTTTGCGCTCGTCGCGGATGCGGGCGCGGTCCATGGCCGCCTCGACAGCAGAAAAGCGGCAGCCGCAGTAGTTCTGTCGATACATGCCCAGTTCGCGCGAACGGCGCGTAGCCTCGGGATAATACGGGCGAAAATCGCGAATCACCGGGGTGAGCCCATGGGCGGCCGCCAAACGCTCAAGCACGTCATTGCAGGTGTCGAACAGCTGATACGGCGAGACGGCGAGCGTCGTACCCACATATTCAAACCTGCGCTCCTGGGCAACGCGGCATGCCTCGGCCAAGCGCAAGGCATAGCACGAGCGACAGCGACGGGGCCGATCGGCACCCAGCGGGGCCACGCCGGCCTCCCAGCGCTCGCGGTCCTCCCCCGCCTCGATGAGCTCGATGTCGCCATCGGCACACCACCGGCGCAGCTCGTCCAGACGCCGCCGCCATTCATCGCGCGGTTGAATATTGGGATTGGTCCAGCAAATCGTGGGCTCAAACCCCTCCTCGCGCAGCAGGCGAACCGGCTCAAGCGAGCATGGTGCACAGCACGCATGCAGCAACAACGACTTCATCGACATCCCCGTCCCAGAAAACTCACCCCGACATCATGGCAGCTAAAATAGCCCCGTCCCAAAAAGACTACTTTGCGAAAAAGCGCACGCCAAAGGACGTATCCTCGCAGGCGACGATACGGCGGTCGCGCAGAATGGTCCGCACGTAATACCAATCACCCACACAGCCCGACAAGTGCAGACCAGCCGCCAGGTAGCACAGCAGCGGATAGTCCGAGAACGCAAACCCCAGGGCAAATGCTGTCGTCACAACAACCGTCGGCGCCAGGCAAACCGCCATGTACCGCCGGCGCGAATACACAACGCCCTCGGCGCAGGCATAGATCATCGCCGTCTCGCGATTCGCCCCAAAGGTCACCTGCGCGCCCGCAGGCGCCAGCAGCTTAAAAAACACCGCATGCACCAGCTCGTGCACGGCAAACGATGCCATTGAGACCGCAGCCAAGCCGACTATCCAGCCCACGACAGCCATCCAGCCGCCCGCCTCAGCCGCGTCCAAGTCCGCAGGCCCGCCCAACAGCATAAACACCGGCACCAGGCACACGGCAAACACCGCGATCACGGCCATCCCCCACACGAAGCAAGCGTGTAGAAAATCCTCGTCCTCAAACGCATGTATGTTGGAAATCTCATTCATAGCATCTTAGGATAGCGCCCCTGCCACGCACCCGCCTGCATGTGCGATAATGTCGAACGATATGCACGAATTGACCACCGCGCCGCCGAACCCCGTGCCCGGCCGCGCTCTTACCTATATGCGAAGGAGTCCCATGGCATCCAAATACTCCATGAACGACCGTCCCAGCTGGCCGCGCCGCGCCATCGTTACCGCCGGCGAGCCCTACGGCAACAAGGGTCTGCACTTTGGCCACGTCGGCGGCGTCTTTGTCCCGGCCGACTTCTTCGCCCGCTTCCTGCGCGACCGCCTGGGCCGCGAAAACGTCATCTTCACCTCGGGCACCGACTGCTACGGTTCGCCCATCATGGAGAGCTACCGCAAGCTCAAGGAGAACGAGGGCTACGACAAGTCCATCGGCGAGTATGTCGAGTCCAATCACTCCCGCCAGGCCGCGACCCTCAACAACTACAACATCAGCTGCGACATCTACGGCGGCTCGGGCCTTGAGCCGGCGGCCCAGATCCACAACGAGGTGACTGCCGAGATTATCGAGCGCCTGCACGAGCAGGGCACCATCTCCAAGCGCTCCACGCTGCAGTTCTACGATGCCAAGGCCGGCACGTTCCTCAACGGCCGCCAGGTCATCGGCCGCTGCCCCATCCAGGGCTGCAAGTCCGAGAAGGCTTATGCCGACGAGTGCGATCTGGGCCACCAGTTTGAGCCCGAGGAGCTCATCGCGCCCAAGAGCCAGCTCACCGGCGAGGTGCCCGAGCTGCGCCCGGTCGACAATCTCTACTTTGACCTGCCGGCCTACCTCGACTTTATGAAGACCTACACCGCCAAGCTCGCCCAGAACCCGCAGGTTCGCTCCGTGGTCTCCAAGACCATGGAGGAGTGGCTGCTGCCGGCTCAGCTCTACATCCAGAACAAGTTCCGCGAGGCCTTCGATGCCGTCGAGGACCAGCTCCCCGAGCACACCGTGCTGGAGCCCGAGGGCAACAAGAGCAGCTTTACCGTCACCTTCCCCAGCTGGAAGGAGCGCGACGACGCCCACGCGGTGCTCGCCAACGGTGGCGTGCGCTTCCGCAGCGGCAAGGCACTCGTGCCCTTCCGCATCACCGGCAACATCGACTGGGGCGTTCCGGTGCCCGAGGTCGATGGCGTCTCCGACGTCACCTGCTGGTGCTGGCCCGAGAGCCTGTGGGCGCCCATCAGCTATACGCGTACCGTGCTCGCGCGCGATGCCAAGGCCGCCGGCGTGACCGAGGGCGTCGCCGCCCAGGATGCCGCCCTCATGGGCGAGCCCGCCGCCGACTCCACGCAGGTGCCCGCACCCACCTACCAGCACAGCTCGCTCGACTGGCGCGACTGGTGGTGCTCTGACGACGCTCAGATTTACCAGTTCATCGGTCAGGACAACATCTATTTCTACTGCATCGCGCAGACCGCCATGTGGGAGGCCCTGGGCTGGGACCTCACGCAGAGCACCGTCAGCGCCTGCTACCACCTGCTCTACATGGGCAAAAAGGCCAGCTCGTCCTCGCAGACGCCTCCCCCGCCGGCAGACGACCTGCTCAACCACTACACCTGCGAGCAGATGCGCGCGCACTGGCTGTCGCTCGGCCTATCCGAAAAGCCGGTGAGCTTTAGCCCCAAGGCATACGACACGCGTGTGACCGGCAAGGACAAGGACGGCAACGAGGTACGCGCCTGCGACGACAAGCGCGTTATCGACCCGGCCCTTAAGGAGAGCGCGCTGCTGACCGGCGTGTTCAACCGTCTGGCCCGCAGCTGCTTCTACGGCGTCGCCGTCAAGGAAGGCGACGAGAGCCCCTACCGCAACGGCTGCATCCCCGCCGGTGCCGCTTCTGACACCGTGGTCGAAGCCGCCGAGCAGGCAGCTCTCGCCTTTGAGCAGGCTATGTACAAGTTCGAGACGCACCGCGCGCTTGCCGTGTGCGACGACTACCTGCGCGCCGCCAACAAGCGCTGGAGCGACGCTTCCAAGGCCGCCAACAAGCTCGAGGGTAACGAGGCAAACGCCGCAATGACGCAGGCGCTCGTCGACGCCTTTACCGAGCTGCGCGTGGCGACCGTGCTCATGCACGGCATCGTCCCTGCCGGCTGCGAGCTCATCTGCGAGTACTTCGACATCGACCCGGTCGCCTTCTTTAGCTGGGATAACATCTTCGCCTCCACGGATGAGTTTGTGGAGAGCTTGGGCGAGAAGCCCGGCGAGCACCGCGTAAAGCCGCTGCCCCCGCGCTTCGACTTCTTTAGCAAGCACGAGAGCCAGTACTAAACACTCGACATGTAATGGAATGGGAAGGAAAGACGGATGTCCAAGCCGCGTCGTCGTAAGCAGAAAAAGCAGGTCAAGGCCGAGCTCAAGCTCAGGCAGTTTGCCGCCACCGAGCTTTCCGACCAGCTTGCCGCCCTTCCTTGCGCCGCCGACCTGCCGCGCTTTATGGTCGACACGGTCGCCGGCGCCTATGCGCCCGCCGATGCCGAGCTCATGATCGAGGGCTTCGGCGCCGCGGCCACACGCCCGGTCACGCTGCGCGCCAACACGCTCAAGGCAACCGCCGAGGACATCGCTGCGGCGCTCGATGCCGCCGGCATCGCCCACAACGCTGTCGCCTGGTACCCGGACGCCTTTATCCTGCCCGAGGCCCAGGTTTCCGATCTGTGGGATCTCGACATCTACCGCGACGGCAAAATCTACCTGCAGAGCCTGTCGTCCATGATGCCGCCGCTGGTCCTGGGCGCACAGGCAGGCGAGGACATCCTGGACATGTGCGCAGCCCCCGGTGGCAAGACGACGCAGATCGCCGCCCTCACGCAGGGGCAGGCGCACCTTACCGCCTGCGAGATGAGCATTCCCCGCGCCGAGAAGCTCGAAGCCAACCTCCACCGCCAAGGCGCAAAAAACGTGCCCGTCATGCGCATCGACGCACGCGAGCTCGACGAGTTCTTCCGCTTTGACCGCATCCTGCTCGACGCCCCCTGCACCGGCACGGGCACCGTCATCAGCGGCAACGAGAAAAGCCTGCGCGGCCTGACCGAGCAGCTGCTGAGCAAGTGTGCCCGCTCGCAGCGAGCACTTCTGGACCGCGCCATGGGAGCCCTTAAACCGGGCGGCACGCTCGTCTATTCGACTTGTTCGATCTTGCCGCAGGAAAACGAGGACGCCCTGCAAGAGGCCCTCGACAAGCACATGGATTGCGAGCTTATCCCCCTCGACGGCACGCCGAGCGAAAGTGAAACGCGCCGTGCTCAGGAAGTTGGCGAAGAGCCACGCATCGAGTGCAACGCCCTCACCGAGGCCATCGCCGCCAGCCACGTCTCGTCCGTCGCCAACGGTATGCCCGGCACGCTGACCATTCCGCCTAGCCGCGACTTTGAGGGCTTCTACATTGCCCTGATCCGAAAACGCAGCTAGCGCACGGATCCAAAACTCAACAAGCTATCTCTGTGCGCGTTTGCCCTGCTGGTCGCAATGCTGTTTAAGCATCGCGCGCTCCTTGCGTTCGACCCTTTTGCCCTTAATGGCCGTGACCACAAAGTAGATGACCGCGGCGGCAACGATTGCGCCCACACACAGGCCAATCGAGCCCAACATTGCTGTCAATTCCATACCGCGTCACCTCTCTTTTAAACGGGACTTTCAAGATAGCACCTCGATCCCCGCCACCACAGCTCCTTCACGTTCGCCGCCCTTCGGTCTAACGGAGGACGCGGTGGGGAAAAATCAACTCGTCAAACGATTTAGCAAGCACAACGCTGCCGGTACCCTGCCGGCCGTCATCACATAGAATCGAGCCTCCATGGATACCCTCAACGATCTAAACGAGCGCGTCGACGCCTTCGTCGGCACCAGCTCCTTCGACACGCCTGCCGCGGCAAACGACCAAGCTCCCATCGATGTGCCCGCCGAGGTTCACGAAGACATCGTCGCCTCGGTCGATTTCTCCGAGGTCGAGCTCGCAGACGAGTTCACCGAGCCCCAGGTAGCCGTCACGCCCAACGGCCTGCTCCCTATGGAGCCCCTGCCCATCGACGGACGTCTGCGCAAGGCTGCCCTTCGCATGCCCGACGAGATCGAGGAGGCCAGCGGCTTCACGCTCTTCGGCCGCCGCATCAAGTCGCTCATTTACACCACCGATGTCGCGGTTATCCGCAACTCCAACGCCGATGCCGTCTTTGCCGTTTACCCCTTCACGCCGCAGCCGGCCATTACGCAGGCACTGTTGACCGTCGCCGAGTGCCCGGTCTTTGTAGGCGTGGGCGGCGGAACTACGACCGGTAAGCGCTCCGTTCAGATGGCAGCCGTCTCCGAGATGCAGGGCGCGGCGGGCTGTGTGGTCAACTCCCCCGCCACCGCCGAGATGGTCGAGCACATCACCAACATCGCCGACATCCCCGTCATCGCCACGGTCGTACGTTGCGACGACGATGCTCACGCAAAGGTGCGCGCCGGCGCCAAGATTCTTAACATCGCCGCTGGCAAAAACACGCCGCAGGTCCTGCGTGAACTGCGCGAGCACTATCCCAACCTGCCGCTCATCGCGCCGGGCGGCAAGACGCCCGAGAGCATCCGCGAGACCATCGCCGCCGGCGCCAACGCCATCATCTGGACGCCGCCTTCGGCACAGCAGCTACAGACCGACATGATGCAGCGTTATCGCAAGATGAAGGAAGACGCCACGCCCGTTATCTCGCGCGACGATGTGCCCATTATCGACCAGGTCGCCGCCGCCGAAGTCAGCCAGGTCGAGAACATGAATCCCGACGTGCCGATTCCCGACGAGGTCATCGAGCGCGTCGCTTCGATCCACGAGCGCGTCGAGGAGCGTCGCGCCAACCGCGGGCTCAAGCCCTCACTGCACGGCTTTTTCTTCCGAGGAAAGAAACGCTAGCAAAACATCTTGGCCCGCCCCACAAACGTGAGGCGGGCCGTTTTCGTTTGAGCAATCATGCAGCGATGTGATGGGGCAAATTAATCCACGCGCTTGTCGCCCATAAAGAAGAGCGCCACCGTACCAGGTCCGGTATGCGAGCCAATCAGAGTACCGATGTTATTGATCTCAATCTTGCCTTTAAGCTGCGGAACCTGTTTCTCAATCAGCGCCGCAACTGCCTCGGCATCCTCGCGGCACGCCGAGTGCGACATGATGCACTTACCCGAATAATCCGCACCGTCCTGCACGTGTGCCATCATGGTCTTAGCCATCTCGGAAATCGCGCGCTTCTTAGTGCGAATCTTCTCACGTGGCGACAGCCCACCTTCGCAATCGACCGTCATAAGCGGGCAAATCTTAAGCGCCGTGCCGATGATCGCGCTCGCAGCCGAAATGCGACCGCCGCGCAGGTAGCTCGACAGATCGGTCGAGAAGAACCAGTGGTGCAGGTTGAGCTTGTGCTCCTCGATCCAGGCAGCCGTCTCGTCGAGTGAAGCCCCGCTATCGCGCACGTCGGCGGCACATTCCGCCAGCAGGCCAAAGCCCGAAGACGCCGCCAGCGAATCGATAACGCGCACCTTGCCGCCCTGGGGATAGCGATCCGCGAGCATCTGCGCCGCAACGCAAGCCGAGCCATACGTACCCGAAATACCCGACGACAACGTCAGGTGCAGCACGTCTTTACCCTCGGCAACAAGCGGCTCCCAAAACTCCTCGTACTCACCCACGCTCACCTGAGACGTCTTGGGCATGGCGCCCGCGGATATCTGGGCAAAAAACTCGTCCGGCGTAATCGACTGATACAGATCGTCCGTATAGACAACATCGTCGATCTCGTAATGAAAACACACGACAGGGATATTGCGCGATTCAAAGAACTCCCGAGTTCGATCGGCGGCGGATTCACAGGTCAGGACAAAATCACTCATATGAGGCTCCTTACTCATTGCTGCGCAAATTATCGCACAGTGAGCCTACATACGGTACATATGTCCACTATTTACCAAATCGAACCAAAAATAGCGAACATCTTTACCACCATCGTCTCCACCGGCCCCACGCATAAATATCTGAGAAAACACCCTCTGTCGTCTCCACTCAACCGCCATATCTACCTCAACTAAATCGATTTACCAAACCGTTCGGCTAACAATTCGGCCGCCCATCCCCAATCGAAACAAAAGCGGCGCATACTGATAAACGTTTGACGCTGTTTATCAGTTTTACCAGCCCTATCGGAAGGTGTTTCATGGTCGCATTCGATCGCAATCCGCAAGACTTCAAGTATCTGCGCCTGCTGTCGAGACAGTTTCCCACCGAGCAATCCGCGTTTACCGAGATCATCAACCTCTCGGCCATCCTCAACCTGCCAAAGGGCACTGAGCATTTTATGAGCGACGTGCATGGCGAGTACGAAGCCTTTATGCACATCCTCAACAACTGCTCGGGCGTCGTGCGCGAGCATGTCGACGAAATCTTTGGCGAAACGCTCTCCTTTGACGAGAAGGGCGAGCTGTGCACGCTCATCTACTACCCGCGCGAGAAGATCGAGCTGGTCCGCAGCCGGCGCGAGGACTCGCCCACCTGGTACAAGACGATGCTTGACCAGCTCATCATGGTCGCGCGTTCGCTTTCAAGCCGCTACACGCGCTCCAAAGTGCGTAAGGCCATCCCGCGTGATTACGCCTATATCATCGACGAGTTGTTGCACACGCACCCGGACGAGAACAACTATCGCGTGCGCTATCACGAGCGCATCGTGGAGTCCATCCTGGAGACAGCAAGCGCCGACGATTTTATCGAGTCGCTCGCCTCGCTCATCAAGCGCCTGGCCGTCGACCACCTGCACCTGGTGGGCGACATCTTCGACCGCGGTGGCGGCGCGGCCAAGATTATGGACCGCCTGCTCACCTACCATTCACTCGACATCCAGTGGGGCAACCACGACCTGCTGTGGATGGGCGCTGCGGCCGGTGAGCCCGCCTGCATCGCCACGGTGCTGCGCAACAACCTACGCTACGACAACTACGAGATCCTGGAGAACGACTACGGCATCTCGCTGCGTGAGCTTGTCGCCTTTGCCGATGCCACCTACACCGCCGGTGAGTCCATCACCCCGCTGATCAAGGCCATCAACGTGCTGCTCTTTAAGCTCGAGGGTCAGATTATCCAGCGCCATCCCGAGTTCGACATGACCGACCGCCTGTTACTCGACAAGATCGATCACGACACCGGCACGGTCACGCTCGCCGACGGCAGCGTGTGGCCGCTCACGACCAACGACTTCCCCACCGTCGACCCGGCGGACCCCTATACGCTCACGTCTCAGGAGCAGCACATCATCGACAAGCTCGTGTCCGAGTTTGTCACCGCCGATCACCTGCATCGCCATATCGATTTCCTCTATTCCCACGGCTCGATGTACAAAGTCGCCAACGGCAACCTGCTGTTCCATGGCTGCGTGCCACTCAACGAAGACGGCACCTTTAGCAGCATGAACTGCCTGGGCGCCTGGCACGCTGGCCGCGATTATCTCGATTTTTGCGACCACATCGCCCGCCGCGCCTGGCGCATGGGCGACCGCGACGCCCTCGACTGGATGTGGTACCTGTGGATCGGCTTTAACTCACCCGCCAGCGGACGCCTGGTGCGTACCTTTGAGCGCGCCTATATCGCCGATAAGAGCACCTGGGTCGAGCCGATGGACCCGTACTTTACGCTTACCAAGTCGCCCTCGGTCTGCGACGACATCATGCGCGAGTTTGGCGTCGCGCCCATGGCATGCTCACCGACCGGTCACATCATCAACGGCCACACGCCCGTTAAAACCACCAAGGGCGAGCAGCCCATCCGCGCCGAGGGCAAGCTGCTGGTCATCGATGGCGGCTTCTGCCGCGCTTACCATCCCAAGACGGGTATCGCCGGCTATACGCTCATCTCGAGCTCGCGCGGCTGCCGCCTCAAGTCGCACCGGGCCTTTACGACGGTTGCCGAGGCACTCACACGCAACGTGGACATCGAGAGCGAGACCAACCGTTTTGACCAAGCAGACCGTCGCCGCATGGTGAGCGACACCGATTCCGGAGCCAAGATCCGCAGCCAGATCCAGGACCTGCGCCAGCTGCTCGATGCATATAGAAACGGTGCTATCGAGGAGCGCGTCTAGCTCCACCCGTGGGGATTGGCTAAACTGTGCCAAGTTTTTCATCCCCGCGGCGCTTCGGCGCCAGCTTAAGGCAGGTACAATGCAAAAGCTCCTTGCGCAGATCATGAAATTTGGCGTCGTCGGTGTCATTGCCACGGTCATCGACTTTGGCATTATGAATCTGCTCCACTACGGTCTGGGCCTCAACATCCTAATCGCCAACACCAGCGGCTTTATCATCTCACTCATCTTTAACTACCTCGCAAGCATGAAATACGTGTTTGCGCACAAGGAAGGCATGAGCCGCCGCCGCGAGTTCATCATCTTCGTCGTGCTGTCCGTGATCGGCCTGGCACTCAACGACGGTATCGTGCTGACACTCAACGCCGGCCTGGGGCTCGAGGCCAATATCGCCAAGATTTGCGCCACCGCGCTTGTCATGGTCTACAACTTTGTGACCCGAAAGATCTTCCTGGAAGGCGATGAGACCAAGTAACTCGCAACCTTACAGCTTTACAATGCCCACGGATGACGCGCGTCGAGCGCTGTGTTGTTCGTGGGCATTGCTCGTTTGCGGGCAAATTTTCAACGTTTGCGGATTAGCTCTTGAAAATTTGGCGAGTTCGTATAGTTCTTGGCAAGGACCTTACGTTTCCCTTGCAAAAGCTCTAAAGTATCCTCTGCTCGATTCATCAACGCATTGGATGTGATTACGTGCGCAAGGCACTGGCACAACCTCATACCAAGCAGTTCCTCAAGTTCGCTGTCGTGGGTCTTGTCTCCTTTGGCATCGACTGGGGTATGCTCATTGCGCTCGTCGAGCTGTTCCACCTCGACTTTTTGATGAGTACCACAGTCTCGTTTATCACGTCCGTCGTGGTCAACTACTGGCTCAGCATGAAGTACGTGTTCGACCATCGCGAGGGCATGAGCCGCAAGCGCGAGTTCACGATCTTCACCATCCTGTCGGTGATCGGTCTGGGCCTCAACGACCTGTACATGTTTGTGGGCGTCACGTTTTTGAGCATCGGCTACCAGGCCATGAAGGCCATCGCCACGTTCTTGGTCACCTGGTACAACTACTTTAGCCGCCGCTTCTTCCTCGAGGGCGCACGGTCGTAGTCGATTCATTATTAGCTTGAATGTATAACCGGTTGGAATTCCCGTTCCAACCGGTTTTTTGTTTGCCGAGAGGCCCGGCGACCCGATCTCATTCGCATGAAAAACGGGCGGCCCGGATGTTTGTCCGAACCGCCCGTCTGGCGCGCTATGTCGAGGCCTCTAGCCTGTAACGTAATACCAGACCACGTTGTCGCCGTTGGAGAGAACGTAGTTGCTGCAGGCCGTCATAGGCGTTGTGCCGTTGACGGAGTACATCCAGCCGCTCGTGCCGCCGTACTGTTTCTCGGCCAAACCACCAATCGCGGAGACATATGTGCCGTACGACGAGCCATGTGCGTTGACAGAAAGACCCAGCGCGCACAGGGCATCGTAGACGGTAACGCCTTCGTTAAAGGTAAAGGTGCCACCAGAAGACACAGGATTGCCCACAGCGCTCGATGTGACCGAAACCGTCACTGTTACGTAGCTGGACTCCTGCGAGCCGCTCTGGCCGCCCGAGGAGGCGTTTCCACCATTAGAGGATGAGGCTCCATCAGACGACTGGCCACCGCCAGACGCATTGGAAGTATCACCGGCTCCCGTATTTTGGGCAGCGGATTTATCGCCAAACTTCTTGCCGTCCTGGTCCTCGGACTTCTTGTTATCCGAGTTCTTGTCCGATTCCTTGTTTGAAGACTCGGAATCGTCCTTGGACTTGGACTCATCTTTTGCGTCATTCGATGACTTGGAGTCCTCGGAACTGGCCTCGCCCGAAGCCATAGTCGAGCCAGACGCCTTGGTGTCCTTGGTGACGACGCTCTCCCCCGTCACGGCCTGAATGATCCAGTCGATGGACCAGGCGCCGCTCTCGGAAGGATGGACGAAGCCCAGCGAGACGACGATCAGAATGGTGCACGCGGCAGTCAAAACGCCAAGGAGCGCCTTGCGACGAGGGGCGGACGCCGCCGAAGCGGCGCCCTGTTGCTTTGCATCGTCGAACTGAATGAACGAGGAATCTGGTTGCTTGGGGTCAGCGTCCTTGGATTTATTGGACACAGCCCTCACCTACCGACGTTTGGTGAACACGAACACGCCGACGATGGCGAGACCGATGACGCCGGCGGCAACGCCAACAATGGCGAGCGGGTTGGTGCCAGCCTCCTGCTCGGAGGCACTAGAGGACTTCTTAGCAGTGGTCGTGGAAGCAGCACCCGTATCGGACTTGGAATCGGACTTCTTGTCGGACTTGCTGTCCTTCTTGTCAGACTTCTTGTCAGACTTCTTCTCGTCCTTCTTATCGGACTTATCGGTGTCCTTCTTGTCGGACTTGTTGTCCTTGGTCTCGGTCTTGGTCGACACCGTCGTCTTGGTCGTCGGCTTATGACCCGGGGCGATAGCGCCGCCGGCCTGCTGGCCCTTCGTGCCGGAGCCGGAACCCGTGCCCGTGCCAGCACCGGAACCGTTGCCAGCGCCACCGTTGCCACCATTAGTGCCAGAACCGCCATTGCCGCCAGGGTTAACAGCATTCTTGGTCCACTTGGCATACAGCGTCAGATCGGCCGTCACCGGCGTACTGAAGTCATACGCCTGCGTGCAAGCCTCATCGGTGAACCAACCGCCGAAAGTGTAGCCATCGCGCGTCGGATCGGCCGGCTTGACCAGCTTGCCGTCGGCCGTAGCAACAAACTTAGTGTCGCAAACAGACCCGCCGTTGGAATTAAAGGCAACCGTCCAAGACTCAACAGCCCCGAGCTTGAACAGCGTACCCGAATCATTGATGTAGTACAGGTTGCCAGATGCATCGGCAATGACCGGAGAGTCACAGTACTGGTAATGGCCAGCCGCATCATAAATCTGCGTCGCCTCTGCGTCGCCAAGCGTATAGCGATACACGCCACCGCCAGCAGAGTAGTTGACGTAATCCTTGCTATCCGCACTGTTCACGGTGAAGTACACATAGGTCTTGCCGCCCTGAACACTCACCAGCGGAGTAGCAGCAATACCGTTGAGGCCAGCCGGCAGCGCCTTGCCGTCGGCAGCAGCGACCATCGTGGTCTTACCCGTCTTCAGGTTATAGAGAACCAGAGCAGAGCCAGTAGCCGTCTGTCCGCCGACAATCAGATTGTCACCAGACACCGCAGGGGCGCTCAGATTATTCGTAAGGCCCAGATCAACCGTTTTCTGTTCACTCAGCACGCCCTTTGCCGAAAGCGAAATCACATGGAGCATTCCGTCGTGCGTCATCTGATAGAAGGTCGAACCATTGGACGGATCGGCAATGCAATCGGCATTTGCGACAGCGCCGAGCTTCATGGTCGAAACGACATCGCCCGTCGTCTTATCAATGCACTTAAGCGTGCCCGCGCTCGTAGGAACGATGGCATACTTATCCGTCAAAGCCGCACCAGTCCAGTAATAGCCCTCGGCAGGGTCGATGTTCTGCCAAGAAACTTCGCCCGTGGCAATCTTAATGCGCGCAAAGGAGCCGTTGCCGTAGGTCGCGTTGTAATTCTCGTCATACGAAATATCGACCGAGCCTACATAGACGTACTCGCCGTCCGAAACGACGGTGCAGGAGCTCTGCGTCAAGTCCGTCAAACCAGGCGTCAGCCACTTGCAGATCAGCTTGTCTGCAGTAATCGCCTGGACCGCACCGCCGTTGAGCGGAACGATGATAAGGCCATTGGTATAGATCGGACGAGAGGTATAGCTCACCTTGGAGGCAAGCGGCGCAGAGGCAACCTTTTTGCCCGTGGACGAATCAATCTTAATGAGCTCGTTCTCGGTCGCGATGTACACAAAGCCGTTAGCGATGACAGGTTCGCTGCAGTTGGCATACTGCTGACCAGACTCGGCCTTCCAATCGAAGGCCCACTTAAGACCGGCAGCCTGCGCAGGCGTCTTGGCATCCGTTACGGTCGAACCGTTGCCACTGTTGCCGTAGCCGGCCCACTCGGCATCCCAATCAGGAGCCGTCGCGCTCGGGTCCACGACAATCTTGTCGGGATCGGGCATGGGCGAATTATCGGTGGTGTAGGCAAACGTAACCTTGTCGCCGCTCTTGAGCGTGACCTGGTTGGCGCAGAGAGATGTGAGCTCTCCGTTGATATACAGATGCCAATATCTATTGGTCGCACCATCCCAGGCATACGGCTTGTGATCGAACGGCGAAGTAATGGAATTAAGGAGCCAGTACACACCACTCTGGGAGCCGTTATACGCAACGCTCTTGGCCTTCAGAAATGCCTCAATAAGGTTCTGGGCCGTGGAGCCTTCGGGCAAAGAAACATTGCTTGCCGAGCCCCAGCGAGTATTGTTGCCGTTGACATCGGGACCGATAACATCGACAGACCCAAGAACCTGGCCAGGAAGGGCATCGCTGTCGCCAGCATACATAAAGGTGACGGCGTCACCCTCTTGGAGCTCGTAGGCACCAGCGCCAACGTTCTTGAACTCGCCATTTACGTAGAAGCGCCAATAGCTATTGGTTGCAGCATCCCCGACATAGGGCTTACCGTCGACGTCGAACGGCGAATAAATGCCGTTGAGGAACCAGCCCCAAGACGATTCGCTAGAATCGAGCCTAAGGCCGGTCTGCTCCAGCAGATCCTTGGCAGTAGAGCCCGCCTTGAGACTCGTCTGGCCCGTCGAGGCCCACACCTGCTGTTTGCCGTCCTTGTCCTTGCCAAGCACCTGAACGGAAGCATGGACGGAATCAGAGGGCAACTGGTCGCCCCAGCCACCGTAGAACCACGTAACGGTATCGCCGGCATGAATGGTGACATTGTCCGCCGTGTAGTCGCTCGACTTGCCGTTGATGAACAGCTGCCAAGAGGTCGAATAATCGAGCGGCGTACCCAGCTCAACGCCGTTGTACTTAAGGCTCAGAATGAAGGAGCCCGCAACAACGGCGTCAATATCATTCGCCTCGAGCGCGACCTTCGTAAGGTCAAGTGCGTTCGAGCCGGACGTCACCACATACTGCGCGTTATCGACCCAAGTCTGAGTCTTGCCCTGGGCATCGCGACCAATGACGGTCACATTTGCGGCAACCTGGTCCTTAACGACAGGGGACGAGCTACCAGCCGTATAGGCAAACTCAATCTTCTGCCCCTGGGTGAGCTTGACGCTGCTCGCACCAACCGAGGAAGACGCGCCGTCGACAAACAGCTGCCAGTAGGCATAAGTCGCCGGATCGAAGGCAAGCGTGCGGCCATCGCTCGGGGACGTGATGCTTTCGAGGTAGAAACCGTATGCCGTGTTCGGATCGTATTTCGCCTTAAAGCCCGTCTTCTCCTGCAGCTTAACGAAGGCGTCCGCAGCCGTCGAGCCCTCGTCGAGCTTAAGCTGCGTAGGTGCCACCCAGGTCTGAGCCTTGCCGTCGGCATCGGTGCCGATAATCGAGAACGAGACCTCAACTTGCTTCTTGGCGACATCGCCGGTTTCTGTCGGGTTCTCTGTCTGGACGGCAGCCGCGGCGGCAGATCCTGCTTGGCCAGTGGGCGCCGTCGAAGACTGCTCGCTCGTGGCAGGGCTCTCCCCCGTCGCCGAGCCTTCGTCGCCAGTTGCTGCCTCTGTTGTGGCGGCACTAGCCGCAGGCGCGCTCCCGGAATCCGAAACCTCGGCGCCGCTCTGCTCGGCAGCACCGTCCGCGGCACCCGCGCCCTCGCCCGGCGTCGCAGCCTGAGCCACAGCCTCGGCAATGCCCTCGGCGCCCTCGGCCCACAGCTGAGCCGGCGTGGTGCCAAAGGCCATCGCGAAGGCCAGGAATGCCACCAGGCCGCGCTTAGCTACACCGCGCGCAATCGCGCCACGGCGATGCGAGACGCGCTGGCGCTCGTCCACAAACATATCCATTTGTCTCCTACTGTCTGTACTTGGAGCGTTGCCTTGAGGCTGCCCCACGTCATCGCGCATGTTGCGCTCGAGTTCCCCCATCGGGGTCCCCCTTCCCTCCAGAGCCCTATGCACACCGGCGGCATACGCCGCAGCCGCATGCAAGATGGGAGGCGATCCGACTTAACCTTAACGACTCGGGCACGTCGTCCGATCTGCGACGCGAACATCCCGAGCCAAGAGGAATTACGGTTACTGGTACAGCCGGGGACTTGCACCCCAATTCTCCCAAACGCGCAGGTAAACCGCGCATTCATGCGTCTCCGCACCACCATCTAGGCCATCGATTATTACCGTCAAAATGGTATCACGCAAAAGGGCCTCGCACGCAGGCGAAGCCCAAGGTAAAAGCTATTGTTTGCGATAGGAAAATGCGGTGACGGTCGCGGCCTCTAGTGCTTGCCGCCGTGACTGTTGAGCCAGATATTGCGGCCCAGCATAAGCGCCAGCACCAGTGCGCTGACGTAGCCCATAAAGCCAATGACTGGGATACCAAACACAACCGGCTCGATGCGCGCGTAGTACACCACCGACGAACCGATAAACAGGCCAGCAATCACAATTGCCATCGACATACGGTCGATAATTCCGCCCAGCTGTCGCAGCGCCTTATCGCTGCTCATGATCTGCGTGTTCACCTTAAGCTGGCCGCGCGTGAGCATGCGCGAAGCCAGGCCAAGATACTCGGCCGCCTCGAGCGAGCCCTTCGCCGCGCGATAGCTGCTCGCGGCAAGATCGCGCCCCATGTCGCGCACGCGCGCATAGGTGCTTTTCTCGTTTTTAATGTGCGTTTGGATGATCTGGATCATGTTGACGTTGGGCATGTACTCGGTCAGCAAACCCTCGAGCGTCACCATGCCGCGCGCGAACATCGTCACCACGCTCGGCAGCTCAACGTCATTCTTACGCGCGAGGTTTAACAGCGAGGTCAAAAACTCGCCGATATCCAGATCCTTCAGGTCGAGGCCCGCAAAGTCTGCGACGATAAAGTCCAAATCGGACAAAAAGGCCGAATGATCGAGCTCTGCCGAATCGCCACGCGTCACGGCGAAGCGCATGAGCGAATCCTTGAGCATGGGCACGTCACCCTCGGCCACGGCGAAAATCATGTCCTTGACGATACCGCGATCGTGACTCGACATGCGTCCGACCATGCCCAAGTCGATAAAGTAAACGATGCCGTCCTTGAGAATAATGTTTCCCGCATGCGGGTCGGCATGGAAAAAGCCGTCATCGAGCACCTGCGTCGAGTAGTCCTCGACGATTGCGGCACCGATCTTTTCCAAGTCATAGCCCTCGGCCACCAAGCGTTCAGGATCGGCGATCGAAATGCCGTCGACGTAGTCCATAACCACCACGTGCTCGGTGCACAGGTCCAGATAGGATTTAGGGCACGTCACGCCATGAACACTCTTATGGAACTCGTAGAAGTCGTTGAGGTTTTTGGCCTCGGCCAAAAAGTTGGTCTCCTCGCGAAACGAGGTCCACAACTCCTCGACTACGCCGTGCAGGTCAACGAATTGATCGGTGTTGACGAACTTGGAAACGATACGCACCACCGAGCGGATGATATCGATGTCCTGTGCCATAACCTGCTGCGCACCGGGGCGCTGCACCTTGACGGCCACGTCCTCGCCCGTCACCAGACGAGCGCGGTGCACCTGCGCGAGCGATGCGCTACCAAGCGGATTGGGGTCGATCGCATCGAACATCTCTCCCAGGCGCAGGCCGTATTCTTCTTCCAGACAACTGAGTACGACCTCGTACGGCACCGGCTCCACGTCGGAGCGCAGACGACGCAGCTCGTCGCAAAACCGCTGCGGCAGAATCTCGGACCGGTTGGCCAGAATCTGCCCCATCTTGACGAACATGGGGCCGAGTTCCTCGAGCAGGCGGCGCAAACGAACCGGCGTGAGGTTATCCCACACGCGATACTTTTTGATCAGGCGAACGATCTGACCGATGCGTTCGCGGCGGCCCGCCGGCGTGAGCTGGTATTCCTCGTCCGGCGCCATCGCGTCGGGCTCCTCGGGGACCATATCGACAGCGCGCGGCTTCTTGCGAGCGCCCGAGACGGCGGCATCGACCTCGTCGACAACCGCCGCCTCGTCACACAAGGGATCTTGATTGTTGTAATCGGTGGTGGAATCTGCCATCTGCGCTACTACTCGGCCTCTTCGGTATCCTTCGCATCGTCGGGCTCAACGGACTCGACGGGCACCGAGGTCACGTTGTCCTCGACCGAATCGACGATGTCGCGCACATGGGCCAGGAAGGCCGTGCGCTCGGGGGCGGTCATGACGCGGACGCGGGCAAGGATGAGCTCGTCAAGCACGCGCTGGGCCGCGGTCTCGCCCTGCATACCCAGACGCTCGGTCAGGTCGGAGATGGTGCCACCGGCCTGCTCGAACATGTCGGACACACTGCGGGCGATATCGGGGGCGCCTGCGTCCTTGCGCACCTGCTCGCCCTTGGTATTAAGGTCGTCGAGAAC
Source organism: uncultured Collinsella sp. (assembly GCA_900544895.1). Lineage (GTDB taxonomy): Bacteria > Actinomycetota > Coriobacteriia > Coriobacteriales > Coriobacteriaceae > Collinsella. The sequence goes on along the minus strand of UQWZ01000002.1, from coordinate 220,580 downwards.
CTTCTTGCCGCCCTCGACGGCGACGGCAGCAGCACCAAAGCCCACGTTGATGGCACCGTTAACAAGCTGATCGAGTTTCATAACCATGGTTGTCTCCAATCACAAACAACTGCATTGGCCTTCTTGTACCCAAGATTGGGCGAACGACACAAAATCGTTTTACCGCCAAGATAGAAATCGAGCGGGTCAAAGCCTTGACGGCGCTTGCCCCGCTCGCTCGTTACAATACGGCTTTTACCTCACGTTGTCGTTCATCGCGAAAGAGTTCTTCATGGCGCAGCTCGTGGTGTAGAGCACCTTGCCCAGTAGAGCATCGGTCTCTACGCGAACACGCTCGGCAAACCCCTCGTTGGCGCGGGCGAGCTCGGCGGGCACTTCGGCCTCGGGCAGCGTGGCTACGACAGCGTCAACGTCGTGAATCTGCTTGTGGCCCATGCCGCCGACCTTCTCCTGGTAGTCCTCCACGGCGCGGCCGCACTCATGGAAGCGAACGTCGGCCAGCGCACCGATCAGGCGGTTGGCCCAGTAGAAGTTTTCGGACGTCACGCGAGCCTGCGTGTCGGCATAGTACTCGGGCATGGTCTCGACGTTGGCGTACAGCGGAACCAGCGCGTTAAACGAGTTGGAGCCAAAGGCCATCCACTGCACGGCGCGGTAGGCCGGCTGCGCATAGGGGCGCAGCTGCAGCACGGCGAGCTGGCTGTTACGGTTGATGCCGATGGGACGATAGGCGCCGCGTGTGGCGGGCGTACCCTTGCTGCCGTAGCAGTCGTACTCCGTGCCCTGGTAGTGGCTCGAAAGCACGTACTTGATGTCCTCGATGGTCACCTTGCGCTCAGGCACGCGGCTCCAGGGGATGTCATCGCTCTCGGGCGTGTAGTCGGCCTCGGGACCGTCCCACACATCGCTGGGGTTAAGGCAGCGCTGCATATACCAGGCGCGCGGCGTGTTGTAGACGTGGTCGCTGTCGCTGTGCGAGCCAAAGGCCTCGCGCGGGTTGAAGACCGCGGCCGGACCGTCGCCCTCGACGCCCAGCGTCAGGTCCAGATGCCACTCGGCCATCCAGGAGCGCAGGTCGGCGGAGCACATGTGGTCGGCCTGGGCGCCCTCGGCGTCATCCAGGTCAAAGCTATCGATACCCAGCTGGTTGGGCATGGTCACATAGGCGTCGTCGGGCACGCGCTTAGCGATCCAGTGGTGGCCGCCGATGGTCTCGAGCCACCAGATCTCGTCAACGTCACTAAAGGCGATGCCGTTGTTCTCGTAGGTGCCGTAGCGCTCGAGCAGGTCACCCAGGATACGAACGCCGTCGCGGGCGGACTTAGCGTACGGCAGGACCAGGGTCACCATGTCCTCCTCGCCCAGGCCACCAGGCTGCGCCGGCACATAGCCGTCCTCACCCTCGTTGCCCTTGGCGGGCACGTAGTCCACGAGCGGGTCGGCGCCGCGAACGCGCTCGTTGGTGGTGAGCGTCTCGGTTGCGGACATGCCCACATTGAGCTCGTTGAAGCCGGCCTCGGCCCAGATGCCGTGGCCCGGGACAACATCGGGGACGCTCGTGTAGCGCATGGGGTTATCGGGCAGTTCAACGGTCAGGTGACTCAGGACGCTCGTGTAGACGCGCGGCTGCTCGTCGGGATGCACCACGCGCATACGCTTGGGCTCAAACACCCCGTTGGACGAGTCCTCGTTGCGGGCAACCAACGTCGACCCGTCGTAGCTCGCGTTCTTACCAACCAAAATCGTTGTGCACGGCATGCGCATCCTCCTTGAGCGAAGAAATCAAACGATAACAGTGTATCGCTTCGGCGCAGAAAGGGCGAAACCGCGGCGCTGGCAACCCCTGTGGTCAAAATATGCCAAATATGAGTACTGTCACCAATTTAGTAACAGCAATTTTGCTACGCATGGGTGTCGAAAGCCTACATTTGTTCAAAAATTAGATGATGTAATTCCTCATAGGTCCAATAAAATAGGCTCTCTATCGATAATAAATATCGTTAGAGAGCCTATTTGACCTAAAATATATGTGACTATCTTGGCAACAGTACTCATATTTGGCATTTTTTGTCCACGGGGTATAGAACTAACCCCTCAAACAGCCCAAAACGCCTATTTCGATGCACGCTCGGCCGCTTCGATCACGTGTTTGGCGAGGATCGCCGTCGTCACGGCGCCCACGCCGCCCGGCACGGGCGTGATGGCGTTAACGACCGGCTCCGCAGCATCAGAATCGACGTCACCCACCAGCTTGCCAGCGGCCTCGTCCCAATTAATGCCAACATCGATGATCGTCTGGCCCTCGCGAACCGCATCCACGCCAATCGTACGCGCGCGTCCAACGGCCGCAACCACAATGTCGGCAGCACGGCACTCGGCAGCAAGGTCGCGCGTATGCGTATGGCACGTCGTCACGGTCGCATTGCGCGCCGTAAGCATGGCGGCAACAGGACGCCCGATCACCAGCGAGCGCCCGACCACAGCAACCTTAGCTCCATCCAGCTCAACGCCGTAATGATCCAGCAAAGCAAGCACGGCTTCGGCTGTGCAGGGGGCAAAACCCTCGCCGCGCCCCGAAAGCGTGGTGAGCAGCGAAGCCGGCGTCATAGAGTCAACGTCCTTGGCAGGATCGAGCGCTGCGGCAACCGCGTCCTCGTCAAGGCCGGCGGGCAGCGGGCGGAACATCAGGCAGCCATGAACAGACGAATCGGTATTGATGTCCTCGATGGCCGTCAACAGCTCGTCCTGCGAAACATCGGCAGAAAGCAAAACGCGGCGAGCTTCAATGCCAACCTTCTCGCAGCGCTTGAGCGCACCGCGCTCGTAGGATAGGTCGTCCTCGCGTTCACCCACACGCACGATAGCCAACGTCGGAACAACGCCTCGCTCGCGCAGGGCTGCGCAGCGAGCAGCAAGTTCCTCAGTCAGCGCGCGAGCAACGGGAGCACCCTTCAGCAGTTCAGCCATGGCTATCCCCTCTTCCTTGCAGCGTCGGCGGCGCGGCGCGCCAGCGCATCGGCGCGCGGCAACCACGTGTCGAGCAACTCATCACACGCCGTCTCGAGCTCCTCAGCACGAGCGCGATCCTTCATAGACGTGGTGTTCGCAAAGAGCGTCAAGCTCGCGCCCTGCATAGCGGAACGGCAGAACACGGCGCCGCACGCCACATCGGACAGCAGCTGACGCGAACCCTTGTCGGCCATGTCCTCGAGCAGCGCCAGCGCACGCCCGCAGGCATCCATAATGCGATACGGCGGCATAGCGGCCACATGCAGCGCATCCTGAATCGCGGTCGCTCGAGCCGGATCGTCACGCGGAATACCGTACGCCGCGGACACCTGCCCATAGGCACGAACGTCCTCGGCAACCAACTCGACAAGCTCCTGGGCCAGCTCATCAGCACGGACAAACGCACGCGTCAGGTCATCCGCACGATCAGCAAGCGCGGGATTGGTCGCACCGTAGCGGGCAACCATTCCGCACAGCGAGGCGCCCAGCGCGCCCACAAAGGCGCTCGCGCTGCCACCGCCGGGAACCGGCTCGCGCGCGGCCAGCGCCTCGGCAAACCCGCGGCAGGTCTTGTCCATCATCTCTTGGCTCATGCACATGCACCTTCAAGTCATATACATCGGTCGGATGGCAACCGCCGACCGACCGCATCGATCACGTAATGGTGCTAAGTCTAGCCCATAAGCACATGAGCGTCAGCGCACCTGGCCATCGCGGATTTCTATGGCACACGATAGGCGGCAGCGACACAAACATGGGACACATGGCCCACCTTTCGAGACTCCCGGGCAGCACAAGCTGGGGCATATCTATAAGTAAGGAACCCGTTGGGGCACGGCCGCGCAACGGCCACAAGCGATGAACGGAGGCATAAGCCGCACAGTACACAGAGACATCCGCCGCCAGCGCAATCAGTACCCCAACAACATGCGGCGCCGTGATGTCATCGGCAGACAAGGAGGACGCCACCATGAAGAAAAAGACCCTATCGATCCTTTCCCTCTGCATCGCCCTCTTTGCCGCGTTTGCCCTTGTCGGCTGCGGCGGGAGCGCATCGGGCGGCGGCAGCGCCCCCAAGAGCGAGAGCAAGGAAAAGGCCCCCGTCGCCAAGAAGACCGACTTTATCTGGTTTAAGGTCGAGATGCCCGAGGGCGTCGGCGTAAGCGACTCCGCCGGCAAGAATGCCGACAGGGTCCAGCTCACCTTCCTCGAAGACGAGAACGCCTCGGCCGATCGCTTTATCCCCGTTTGGAAAAAAGCGCTGACGGCCGAGGAATCCCACGCCGACCAGGCGGAAAAGAAGGGGGATACGTTCCAGTGGAAGGATGACGGGTCCGTCGAGTATAACGGCAGGACGTGGCTCGTCGGAACATACGAGGACAACAGCGGCATCTCAACCATGCTTTTTACCGACGTTGGGCTGGGAAGCGTCTACGTCCTCATCTCGAACTTCGACCAGCACAAGAAAGAAGCCGAGGCGCTCCTCAACTCCATCGAGTTCCCCGATGACATGGAAGAGGCAGTTTCCGAGGCACGCGAAGTCGAGATTTCGAGCATCGAGATCAAGTAACGGGACACCCGCACGCGCCTACGCGCACCCGCGCACATGCGCCCCATTAAAACAACGGGCGCCCAACCCGGGGAGGGCCGACAGCATCGGCCCTCCCCTCTTTTACACCCGCGCATATTGCCACTTGCCGGCGCAAATCCGGCCCCCAGAATGGGACACATGGCCCACCCGAACGAGCCGCCCGCGCGTACAGTAAAGACAGGTAATCCATGGGCGGTTACAGATCGAGGAGGACACGACCATGAAAAAGAAGGCCTTTGCGATTCTCACCCTCTGCATCAGTCTCTTTGCCGCGGTTGCCCTGGTGGGTTGTGGCGGAAGCGGTGGCGCTACCGGCAGCAGTGGTGGCGGCGGCGCGGAAAAGCCAACCGTGGATATGAGGACCGACTTCATTTGGTTTAAGGTCGAGGTCCCCGAGGGCGTCGAGATTACCGACGTTGCCGGCGACACGGCCGACAGGGCCCAGTTTAAGTTCACCAAGAGCGAGCACGCCAGCGACCGCTTCATCCCCGTCTTCGACCCTGACAAGAACGCCGACGAGCTGTTTGACTACGAGGCCAAGTGGAAGACCGACTTTGAGTGGACCGAGAATGATCCCGTCAAGTACAACGGCAAGACCTGGCGCAACGCTTCCTATACACACTCGGGCGGCGTGACGACTGAGTACTTCACCGACGTTGACGGCGGCAGCGTGTACGTGCGCATCGACAATGTCGAAGAGCACAAGGACGCCGTCGAGACCATGATGAAGTCCCTGGAGTTTGCCGATGATATCGCCAAGGCCAAGACCGAGGCCATGGACGTCAAGCTCGACGATATCGAGATCAAGCGCTAAGCGACTCGCGAGCGTAACGGGAAACACGAGCGCAGTGCAAACAAGCGACGGTGCCCCAGCGTTTCGTACTAAGGGAGGATCGGCTCGCCGGCCCTCCCTTTCTTATGCCGATAGCCGGCGAACGCGAGGGTGCCGGACGGCAAAACCACCCCCAGCGCGGTAGCAACACAAATAGACAAGCGCCCCAACGCGTCCGCCCGCCGATTAATAGCACCGCGCAGACAATTAAGCCAACACGTTTAGACATCCGGGCAGTATAGTGACCAAAACGAGCGCATAACCGCACCCCGCGAATGGAGGAGTTATGACCGAACACCACGCCATCAGTCGTCGAGCATTTACGCTGGGCCTAGGACTCGCAGCATTGTCGCCATTTGCAAGCCTGCCCGAAACCGCGGCGCTGGGCCTTCCCGTGCGCGCGGCATTTGCAGAAGACACGCCCACACCGGCGGCCACCCTCGACAAGTTCGTCATTCGCCTTCGCCCCGCGGGCTATTTTCGCACCGCGAGCGTCAACCAAGACGGCAACGTTCGCGGCAACGTCTGCCACCTGTTTAATGACGGCACGTCCAGCAAACTCATCCTTGAACACGTAGTGACCGATGCAGATAATACAAATTGGTATGCCATCCGCACCTTACTCAATTTCGAAGAGCATAAAAAGACGGGCTACAGCATTTGGTCGGTCGACGACGACTCGGACAAAGATGGAAAGGTCATCCACGTATGGGGCGGCGAGTATGACAACAAGCCCAGCCGCGCTTTTGCGTTCGAGCGTCAATCAAACGGAACCTATATCATCCGAGACCGCACGGTCGAGAAAGAAACCGAGAAAAAAGACATTAAGTACCTGGCAATAGAATCGAACGGCGAAGACCAGGACAACAATAAGATCTGCCATAAGAGTAAGAGCATTCCGTGGGAGCTCGAACTTATCGGTTACGACATGAAAAAGAACGATGCCACGGTTAGCAGCCTCGACTGGATCACGTACAGCAGCTACGTCGATGGGCCATGTTGGATGAAATACGTCGACGACAACAAGTTCCTCGACGAGCTGAGCATCCCGGGTACGCACGATTCGGGCACCTGCAGCGTGGACAACGACACTGAGCCCCAATCCTCGCAAGTAAAATGCCAGCAGGATTACATTCCCACGCAGTTGCTCGAAGGCATTCGCTATTTTGATATCCGGCTCGGAAAGGGCGACGACCCCGGTATCGACCACGGGGATTACTACCTGCTCAAAAAAGACGCGTACTTTATGCATCTTTCCGATGTCATAGGCTACTTCAAAACGTTTTTGAACGAAAACCCGACAGAAGCGCTCATCATGCTTGTATCACGAGGCAACGACGAGGCTACCGACGAAAGTGTTACGACGGCTTTCGCCAAGGTTTTGGACGACAACCCCAAACTGTTCTATACGTCGAGCCGAATCCCCACGCTACACGAGGTGCGCGGAAAGATCGTTCTGCTGCGTCGATTTAGGCTCGCCGGCAACAGTGTAAGCGGCCACACGTGGGGCCTCGACCTTACCGAATGGGATGACAAGATCAAGGCTCACTCCGACAGCGCCACTATGTGTCTCGTCCAAGACGCGCGGGGCTTTGAAGCCGCGGGGGAAACAGGCGACAAAGAGCCCTATTGCACCAAGGTATACGCCCAGGACAAGTACAAACTCACGGGAACCGACAAGCTCAGCTGGGTCGATAATGCGCTGAAGGAAACGACCGGGCGCACGCGCAACGAGGTAGATGTCGAGGACGATAACGGGGCCAAGGAGCAAGTCCTGGAGCGCTGCTGGTCTATCAACTACACCAGCTGCACGGGCTTGTCGCACGGAGGCAATCCTTTTACCTCGGCACGAGTAGTCAACGAGCATCTGTATAAGAGCCCGTACATCAACCCCAGCGGCACCGAGGATACAAAGTCAGATTACCTCAAGCACATTGGCATCATCGCATCCGACTTTGTTGATGCGGCGCTGGCCCGGAGCATCTACCAGCGCAATTACGATACGGAGCACAAGCAGACGGCTTCGTACTATCTCCCGTACTATCTCCCGACCCGCATGCGCATGACGTACGGCGACTCGCTGAGCGATGCCTCATTCCAGGATGGCAAGACCGTTGGCGAGGGTCATTTCCGCCTTGCCGACAGCAGCAACGCGCTCAACGCGACAGCTTCGGGCCATGCGTTTGCCATTGAATACGTGGATGTCGACGCCCTGGGCAACGAGACCGTTACGGGGCTGCAGGGCTCTGTGCCCATCGATATCGATCCACGCGCGCTGACGCCCCATTTTGAGGGACTCGAAGGCCTTAAGGCCGGCGAAGACGTGCGCGCCAAGATTGCGGCATCACTCGAGGGCAAGCTCGAAACCGATGCCTGCACGGCCCAGCTCGAGTTTGTGCACGACGCGAACGGCGCTCCGGGCACGGCAATGGCCGAGGGCGAAACATTTGCCGCAGGAACGTACTGGGTGCGCGTGAACGGTCTCTTGGGCGACGCGGCGCAGAACTACACGCTCGCCAGCGACGGAGCCGCAAGCTTTACCGTAGCGGCCTCGGGCAGTGCAGGCGGCACCGGCAGCGACACGGGTTCCAACGCAGGCGGCGCCGACAAGAACGGCAAGAGCAACAAGAGAGGCCAGGGCAAGAGCTCGGGCGGAAAGCTCGCCAACACGGGCGACGGCTCTGGCGTTGCCGCCGGGCTCGCTGCCGCCGCCGTGGCGACAACGGTCGCAGGTGCAGCAATGCTTGCCAGTGACCGCGACAATACCGAGGACGTTAACGAATAGGCAAGCCAGTCTTTTGGGCGCATTAACTCAATCGGGGCGCAGAATACCGTTCTGCGCCCCGATTTTTACCTTGGCCCGAACGCCGCTATCGGCTACATCACCATGTTCAGAGCTTTCACAAATTCCCGGGCCTTCGCACGGCTACTCAGGCTAAAGACGCAAGCGGTCAACAGCCTGTTACGCAGGGAAACGTCGCGACCCTTGATCCTGTTGACCCCCGTGATGTCCTTAAGGTAGACAATCTCGGTGTGCCTGTCGCCAAAAGTGCCCTTCTTGAGCACCTCGATACGATTGGGGTAGATCTTAACGTCTTTAAACCTACCCGAACCTTTGTCCTGGAATAGCAGCGTGTTGTTGTCCATACGCGTCACTCCCGTGGGGTTCGCTAAAACTGTCTCTATTGCCACATTTTAGTCACCGCAAGGCTCCCATGCGAAGGTGCCAGACAGCACAGCAATTCGTGTCCGCGCGAGGCTTTAAACTAGATGCGATAAAGATGCATTCCACAAGAGGAAAGTGGGGCGACAGTGATGGGCGAACTGGTAAACCGTGGAGAATCGGCAATCGTGCCCGAAGGTTTTTACAAGCAGGTTTCCTCGATTCTCAACGCCGCTCGCGACAAGGCCTATACCGCCGTTAACTTTGCGATGGTTGAGGCATATTGGGAGATCGGCAAGAGTATTGTTGATGAACAGGGCGGAGAGGAGCGCGCCAAGTATGGCGATGCACTGATCGACGAACTTGCCGTTAGATTGACTAAGGATTTTGGCAGAGGCTTCAACGCCAGAAGCTTAAGATACATGCGTCAGTTTTATCTTGCGTTCCCAATTCGGAACGCGCTGCGTTCCGAATTGAATTGGACACATTACCGCAGGTTATCGCGTATAACCGACCCTGATGCTCGAACATGGTACATGAACGAATGTGCCGATTCTCGCTGGAGCACGCGTCAGCTCGAGCGCCAGATCAACACCATGTTCCGCGAGCGCCTGCTTGCCAGCAAGGACAAGGAGGCCGTCACCCAGGAAATCCAAAAGAGCGCCCCGGCTCGTCGCCCCGAGGATATCATCCGCGACCCATATGTACTGGAGTTTTTAGGTTTCTCGGACGATACTGCGTTTCGCGAGAGCGATCTAGAGCAGGCGCTCATCACGCATCTTCAGAAGTTCCTGCTGGAGCTTGGCCGTGGTTTCGCTTTCGAGGCGCGCCAAAGGCGCATCACCTTTGATGGGCGCCATTTCTATATTGACCTTGTGTTTTACAACTATCTGATGCGCTGCTTCGTGCTCATCGACCTTAAGACGGACGATCTTACGCACCAGGACCTGGGCCAGATGCAAATGTATGTGAACTACTACACGCGCGAGCTCATGAACGAAGGCGACAATCCGCCCATAGGCATCGTGCTCTGCGCGGACAAAAGCGATTCGATCGTCGAGTACACGCTGCCCGAAGACAACGACCAAGTGTTTGCCGCCAAATACCTGCCGTATCTTCCAAGCAAGGAAGAGCTGGCGCGCGAGCTGAGTGCCGAGTACCGCGCCATCAACGAAGCGACTAATGGCGAAGCGCAAGGGTAGCGGCACGTTGCGACCGAAACGCCCGCACGCCTGTGAGCCGTCCCGCGCTGCGCTTCCCTACTTCCCAAAGATCGCAGCGAGCAAGCCCTTGCGTTTGGGCTTTTCTTCTCGGTAGGAACCCTCGACGGCGGCTGCAACCTGGCGCGGTTGCTCGCCGCCTCCACGGCGCACGATCTGGTACAGAAACGGCGACTTAACGTATTTGACCTCGATGGGCGTGGCGTGCACGGTGCTCTCGCCGGACAGATGAAGGCTCAGGTTGAGCGGCGCCACGATATGCGTCTCGCGCTTGTCGCTAAACACCACCGCGGCCGCGCGGCCCGTCTGGCCGTTCACGGCGATGCGCACCTGCTCGCCGTCGCGGCTATCCGTCGCCGGACGATCGACAAAGTAGACCGGCACCATCACCAGACCGTCCTTTTGCTTGCGGGCCTTGCGCGCCCACATGCGAATGCTCTTTTTATTGAGCCCCAGTACCGCCTCGGCATCGTTGCCGGCAATGTCGAGCGCCAGCTTATCAATGACCACCTGGTCCTTGGTAGATGCATCGACGGAGACAACGCGAAAGTCGCCCTCCTGCATGGCAGGATCGAACGGCCCCACCTTGCCAAAGTCCCACGGCTCCAAAATGCCCATAAGACGAACGTCCAGGTAGTTTGCCCGCGGATACGCCCAATCGAGTACCTCGTAGTACACCAAGGTCTCCTTGCTCAGGCCCTTGCCCGGGAAGCTCGCCATCATACGCAGGTCCGCCAGCGCCATGGGGAAATAGAAGAGCATCATGTCGTTTTGGATCGCGTCTTCCACGTCGTGCCCGGCAAAGGCATCCGGGTACTGGCGCACCAGCTGCAGCGCGTTGGCACGTGCCTGCTGCGGTGAGATTTCGCAGGGAATACCCTGCTCCGGCACATACTCCGCACCCACGCCCATGGTCAGACGTTTGCTAAACGTACCGGGCTTGAGCAGGTCGGCAATGCCGATCTTGTTGCCGCAGGACGGGCACTCAAACACACGCTGCGTTGACTCGCCCTCAAAGGACGCGCCGCAGAAGGGGCAGGGAATGCTCACGTGCGTGGCTTCTTGGAACTCCTGCGCCGTGCCGCGGTCCTCCCATAGCAGATGCTCCAGAACCGACTGATTGCGCCAGTGCGAATTAAAGAAATACCAGTCCGGGTCCTCCGGGCGCTCGAGCTGCGACACATGGGTGAGCTTAAGTAGCCCATCGACAACCGTCAGCGGCGCATGGCGAATGCCCAAAGCGCTCTTGGGCTCCCCCGCATCGGCCTGCCACGGAACGACCGTGCCGCAATAGGCGCACTCAAAGCTGCGTTTAGCCTGGTGTGAGTACATAGGGCCGCCGCAGTTTTGGCATTTAATGGCAAACATCTCGTCCATGGAAACGTCCTCCTTTGCACAGGGGCTGTCGACATTAAGTATGTCGAGCAAACTGGCACATGCCCATACCCATGTGGCCCAAAATGGACCACCCAGGCAGACGGGAAGGCCTGCTCGTTAGCGCGGGCAGACCATTGCTGCATTTTCTGAGCACCGGCGCACGGTGCGCCCATGCGAGCTACACTATCCCCTTAAACATGATTGTGAGGACGACCGCTATGCTATTTGTAAATCAGCTGGTACATACGCTTGTTCCCGGCAGCGAGGGCGAGCCGGTCGATGCCTCCTGTCGCACCAACGCGGGCTTCGCCGCAAGCCTCATCTGCATTGGCCTCAACATCACCCTGTGCCTGGCCAAGGGCATCGCAGGCCTGCTCGCCGGCTCCGTCTCCCTCATCGCCGACGCTTTCAACAACCTCTCCGATGCCTCGAGCAACATCGTGAGCCTGCTCGGGTTCCGCCTTGCCAGCCGCCCTGCAGACGAAGGCCACCCCTATGGCCACGGCCGCTACGAGTACCTAGCCGGCTTGTTTGTCGCCGTCCTGGTTTGCGCCGTCGGCATCAACCTGATCCTCGAGTCGGTCACTAAGATCATCAAGCCCTCCCCCACCGCCTACACGCTGGTCTCCCTAGCCGCTCTCGTCTTGTCCATGCTCGTCAAATTCTGGATGGCCGCATTCAACCGTGCGCTGGGCAACCGTATCGATTCCGAAACACTCATCGCCACAGCACAGGACTCCAAAAACGACGTCATCACCTCGGGATCGGTCCTGGCCGCAGCGCTTATTTCGCAGACGACCGGCTTTGACCTCGACGGCTGGGCGGGCCTGGGCGTGGGCGTCTTCATCTGCATCAGTGGCATGGGCCTGGTGCGCGACGCCATCAGCCCGTTGCTGGGGCAAGCGCCCGACCCCAAGCTCGTCCAGGCAATCCGCGACAAGATCATGTCCTATCCGCAGGTCTTGGGCACACACGACCTGATGGTGCACGACTACGGCCCCGGTCGTCAGTTTGCCAGCGCCCACGTGGAGATGCCCGGCGAGGGCGACGCATTTGAGCACCACGAGATCCTGGACACCATCGAGCACGACATCAAGCGCCAGATGGGCATTGGCATCACGCTGCACTGCGACCCCATCGCGACAACCGGCGATGATCTGCGCGGCTGGGTCAAGCGCGGCGTCATGCAGATCGATCCCGCGCTCTCCATCCACGACCTGCACGAGCACGACGGGTTCGTTTCGTTTGACCTGGTGCGCCCCGACGGCTTTGACATATCCGACGAGGAGCTGCTGGAGCTCGTCACGCGCATCGTGCACGAGCGCCGGCCCAACGTCTCATGCGTCGTTACGTTTGACTCGGGCTTTAGTTCGCCCGACCGTCCAGCAGAGCAGCTGTAGCCCGCTTAACAGCTAGTTTCCCTGCGCGCCCGAGATGCCGTTTTGCAGTGCGTTCCAGGCATCCGTCGCCATGTCGCCCAAGTTCTGCGCGGTGTCGCCCAGGTTTTGTGCCGTATCGCCCAGCTCTTGCGCCTTGTCTCCCAACTCCTGTGCCTTGTTGCTCAAGTCCTCCAGCGTATTGGAGCTCGAGCTGTCGGTACCGCTTTGGCCGCCGGACGAGTTGCCCGAGCTGTTCTTGTGCGTGAGTTGAATTTCGAGGTTGCCGTTGTCGTTATAGTAGGCAGAAGTAACGACCCAGTTGGCATCGATGACGGGCGTTGAGCCATCATCAGTCAGGACCACGGCATTCGAAAGATCGGCGCCGCGCGACTTGAGAAGCTTTTTGGCGTTGGACCAGTACTGCCCCGGGATATCGCTCAGATCGACGGTGCTAGACGAGGCGGACTCGGTTTGCTCGGCAGTGGTATCGGCCGTTGAACTCCCTCGCTTGTTGAGCATGCCCGACACGATGGCAAACACAACCGACAGCGCAAAGAAGATCGCCAGCACGATGAGGATCTTCTTGATCACGCTCGACGAACGCGACGGCTTCTTCTCCTCGTCCTCGCCATATTGCGGAATCGACTTGGGGTACTCGCGATACGGCTCGCGCGACTCGTAGCGAGGCTGCGCCGTGCGAGGCATATACGTCGTCTGCTGAGGCTGCGGAATGGGATTCTGCGGCAGGTCATCATAGGGATTCGGTGTCGAAGCGGCATAAGAATCCTGCGACGCATAATCAAACGGGTCCGGAGCTGCGTTGCCATAGGGGCCTTGCGAAGATGCAGCGCAAGAATCCTGCGCCGTGTCGCCATAGCCCATAACCCGGGTGGGCTCGGCAGAAGGCTGCGTCGCGGCGGGGTCGGTATATCCGGGGTTGGGAACAACGCGGGTCGCATCGGCGCTATCGCCAGCCTGCGCGGAACCGTAGCCGCCCATCACGGTTGTCTTGTCCTGATCCATGCAACGATTCCTTTCCGTCGCGCGTGAGCATCAAGTTATCCATGCATTCTACCCGCGCAAAAGCCTATGATGGGCAGAGCCCGTCGGTATCTACAAGACATGCGCGGGCCTAAGGATAAAAAAGCCCCGCCGGGCCTTGTGGGCACGGCGGGGCGGACAAGCAGCTATGGGCAGCAGGCTTAGAACAGGCCGGTGATGTTGCCGTCGTTGTCGACGTCGATGTTCTCGGCCGCAGGGACCTTGGGCAGGCCCGGCATGGTCAGAACACTGCCAGTCAGTGCGACCACAAAGTGGGCACCGGCGGAAACCTTGAGCTCGCGCACCGTGATGCGGAAGTTCTCGGGAGCGCCCAGGGCCTTGGCGTTGTCGCTAAAGCTGTACTGCGTCTTGGCCACGCACACCGGCAGGTTGCCAAAGCCGTTCTCGCGCAGCTCGGCGAGCTGGCGCTTGGCGGCCGGCGTAAAGTCAACACCGTCGGCGCGGTAGACCTTGGTGGCAATGGCCTCAAGAGCGTCGGCCACATCGGCGCCGTCCTCATAGGCAAACTTGAGCTCGCTCGGCTGCTCAATCAGACGCATGACCTCATCGGCAAGCTCGAGCGCGCCCTCGCCGCCCTTGGCCCAGACCTCGGAAAGCTTAACGTTGACGCCGAGCTTCTGGCACTCGGACTCGATGAGCGCAAGCTCGGCCTCGGTGTCCGTCGGGAAGCGGTTGATGGCGACCACGCAGGGCAGACCATAAACGTTCTGGATGTTGTCGACGTGACGCAGCAGGTTGGGCATGCCGGCCTTGAGTGCCTCGAGGTTCTCCTCGTTGAGGTCGGCCTTGGCGACGCCACCGTTGTACTTCAGCGCACGAGCGGTCGCGACGACCACGACGGCGCTGGGGCGAACGCCCGTCATACGGCACTTGATGTCGAGGAACTTCTCGGCACCCAGATCGGCACCGAAGCCGGCCTCGGTAATGGCAACATCGCCAAAGCGCATCGCCATACGCGTGGCCATGATAGAGTTGCAGCCGTGGGCGATGTTGGCGAAGGGGCCGCCGTGGACAAACGCGGGCGTGCCCTCGAGCGTTTGCACCAGGTTGGGCTTGAGCGCGTCCTTAAGCAACGCGGCCATGGCACCCTGGGCCTTAAGGTCGCGGGCACGGACGGGCTCGCCGGCAAAGCTGTAGCCGACGACGATCTCGCCCAGGCGCTCCTTGAGGTCGCTGATGCTCGTAGACAGGCACAGGATTGCCATGACCTCGGAGGCGACGGTGATATCGAAGCCGTCCTCGCGCGGCACGCCCTGGGCCTTACCGCCAATACCGTCGATGACGTGGCGCAGCTGACGGTCGTTCATATCGACGACGCGCTTCCAAGTGATGCGTTTAACGTCGATGCCAAGCTGGTTGCCCTGCTGGATGTGGTTATCAAGCATGGCGGCCAGCAGGTTGTTGGCAGCACCGATGGCATGGAAGTCGCCGGTAAAGTGCAGGTTGATATCCTCCATGGGGATCACCTGAGCCCAGCCGCCGCCGGCAGCACCGCCCTTAACACCAAAGACGGGGCCGAGCGAAGGCTCGCGCAGGGCCACGGCACTCTTGACGCCGCGACGACGCAGGCCATCGGCCAGACCGATGGTCGTGGTGGTCTTGCCCTCGCCCGCAGGCGTTGGGTTGATAGCGGTCACGAGGACGAGCTTGGCCTGGTGATCGGTCGGCTCGTTGAGCAGTGAATAGTCGACCTTAGCCTTGTCGAAGCCGTACGGAATAAGGTGCTTAACGTCGACGCCGGCGTTCTTGGCCACCTCGGTAATAGGCAGCGGCGTGACAGAACGTGCGATTTCGATGTCAGTAGGCATGGGCGGTCCTTTCGTTACCGAATGAGAAAAAGACCAATTCAGCATAGCACGGGCGCGCAATAGTAAAACGCCCATAACCGATGAACGGCGATATGTTTACCCGATGCCCGGCGATAGCCCAACAGCCCGCCAAAACAAAGCGCCCTAAACGGTAGGTTCAATCCCCAGGTGCTCAAAGGTGCGCAGGGTTGCCTGACGGCCCTGCGGCGTACGAATCATCAACCCGCACTGCAGCAAATAGGGCTCATAGACATCCTCGAGCGTGCCCGGGTCCTCGCCCACCGCGCTGGCAAGGGTCGTAAGTCCCACGGCACGACCGGAGAACGTCTTGGCAAGCGTCTCCAAGATACGAATATCCATCCAGTCCAGGCCGAGCTCGTCGATCTCGAAGAACTCGAGCGCCTGGCGACAGATATCGAGCTCGATGGGACCGTTGCCGCGCACCTGTGCGTAATCGCGCACGCGCTTGAGCAGGCGGTTGGCAAGACGCGGCGTGCCGCGCGAACGCGAGCCGATCTCAAGTGCACTGGGATGGTCGATCGCCACGCCCAGAATAGTTGCCGAGCGCGTCACAATCTGCGCGAGCTCTTCGACCGTGTAGTAATCCAGGCGATATGAAATGCCAAAGCGGTCGCGCAACGGGCCGGTCAACATGCCTGAGCGGGTCGTTGCTGCTACCAGCGTAAACTTGGGGATATCCAGGCGAATCGAGCGCGCCGCCGGACCCTTGCCAATCACGATATCGAGGGCAAAGTCCTCCATCGCGGGGTACAGGACTTCCTCGACCGAACGGTTGAGGCGGTGGATCTCGTCGATAAACAGCACATCACCCGGCTGCAAGTTGGTAAGGATGGCCGCCAGGTCGCCCGTACGCGCGATGGCCGGGCCACTCGTCGTTTTTATCTGAGCGCCCAACTCGTTGGCGATTACGGTGGCCAGCGTGGTCTTGCCCAGGCCCGGAGGACCCGAGAAGATCACGTGGTCGAGCGTCTCCCCACGGCTCTGCGCCGCTTCGATCAACACGCGCAGGCTCTGCTTGATATGCTCCTGGCCGCAGTAATCGTCCAGGCGCTGGGGGCGCAAAGTGCGATCGACATCGAGGTCCTCGGCCGTCAGCTCCGAGCCCACCATGCGCTCGCCGTGCGCCATGGATGCCGCCGGCGAGTTGCCGGGCGTCGCCCACAGGTCCTGAGAGTCATCGGCTTCCCACATCACGCATCCATTCCGAGTCGCTTAAGCGCCGCGCCGAGCAAATCCTCGACACGCATATCCTGCCCATCATACCCGCTCAGAGCGACATCGGTCTCCTGCGGGCTAAAGCCCATGGAAAGGAGTGCCGCACGGGCGTCATCGATCGCCGAAGGAGCGGCGGCGGGCACGGGCATCGCAACCTGACCGGGGATCGCATCGACCGGCACAAAGCCCTTGTCCTTGGCAAAGGTGCTCTTGAGCTCCAAGATGAGGCGCTGGGCGGTCTTTTTGCCCACGCCGGGCACCTTGGCCATGCCCTTGTCGTCCTCGGCCATCACCAGGGAATACAGCTGTCCCACGGTATAGGTGGAAAGTACGGCGAGCGCCAAGCGCGGGCCAACGCCCGAGACGGACACAAGCCGGTCGAACATCGTGCGCTCATCCTTAGAGGAAAAACCGAAAAGTGTCATAGCGTCCTCGCGCACCTGCATACGGGTATAGAGGCGCACCTCACCGCCGGGCGTAGGCAGCGTGGCCGCAGTGCCGCCAGAAATGCCGAGTTCAAAGCCAACGCCCGACACGTCGACGACAGCAGAGCTCATCGTGGCCTCGACAAGCGTTCCGTGGAGCTGGGAAATCATCAGTATCCGGTTCCTCTCTGTTGATAGAACTCGCCACCGGTGAGGGCGCGGGTGCGGCTGAGGTTTACGTGGCAGATGGCGCAAGCCAGGGCATCGGCGGCATGGTCGGGATGAGGGTCGTGGTCGAGCTGCGTGAGCGTGCGCACCATGTAGGCGACCTGCCGCTTGTCCGCGGCGCCGGTACCCACCACAGCCTGCTTGATCTGCATAGGCGTGTACTCGCCGATCTCGAGCGCGCACTCCGAAAGCGCCACGAGCGCGGCACCGCGGGCATGTGCCGTGGGGATTGCCGAGCGGACATTAGCGCCAAAGTAGATGCTCTCGATAGCAGCAGTATCGGGTCGATAACGCTCCACGACGCCCTTGAGGTCGCGGGCGATATGCGACAGGCGCACCGCGAGCGGACTACCCGCGCTGGTCTCGATACAACCGTAGGCACGGCAGCGAACCTCGCCGCGCCGCTCCTCGATAATCCCCCAACCCGTATGGGCCAAACCGGGGTCGATACCCAAAATGACCAAGCCAACCTCCCCTCGTCACAAGTACAGCACAAGGCAAGGCCCCGAGCATCATTCACGAACGTCTGTTCTAGAATAACACAACGGGGCCAAGATGCTTAGTTGAAGTGTCGGGGTTGGAAGCGAATCCTATCCCATAGTTAGTTTTGAGAGAAAAGGGGAAACTGCCTCGGATCCACCGGCGGATGCGGCATCGGGCCACCCTGGGGCCCACCCTGCGGGCCACCCTGGCCGCCCATCATCTTATCGATGGCGTCCTGGACCTCGCCCTCAAACTTCTTCATACCCTCGTGCAGGCGGCGCTGGCCGTCCTCGGAGCGCAGCTCCTCCATCTGCTCGGGCGAAATACCCAGTAGCTCGCCCAGCACGCCCATCATCTCGTTTCGCACGCGCTCGCTCGTATCCTCGTCAGCAAAACGGCGCACCTCGGCGCGCGCCAGCGAATCGACCGTCATACGCTCCTTGCCGTTAAGCCCCAGGTCGGACCACGCGAGCATGTACGGCCAGGCGCGCTCGACAAACGAACGGGCTGAGACGATCGACGCCGTCGGCAGCATGCGGCGGGCGGCCTCGCCCTGACGCACGAGCATCAGCAGCAGCGAGCAGGCCTCAGGCTTGCCAGCGGCCATCGGGATGTCGTCGAAAGATCGATTGCGGTCCACGTGCGCCTCGAGCGCGCCATCGACCTCACCCGGCTCAAGCCCGCCGAGCAGCTGTGCCGCGCGGTCGAGCATATCGACCGGACCGTCGAGCGTCGAGAGCGCCTGCGCCAGCACTCGCTCCATACAATCTTCCACCGCGTTGAGCGTCACGAGCTCTTGGGGCACCACGGCAGACGTGCGGTTGCGCACACGCGCCACAAACTCAAGCGTCGACAGGTACACATCGCCAAAGGGCGCGTAATCGCCCTGGTAGCCGCCGCAAAGCGCCGGCGCCGCCAGCGCGTACTCGGTTTTGGACAGCGGGCTCAGCGCCATCGCACCCAGCTCGAGCGCCGTGTCCTCCAGCATGAGGCCCAGCGTGCGCGAGCGCAGACGCTCGGCATCGCCCGCCGACACGTCGCGATCGAGCACACGCGCCGCATCCGGTGCATCGCGCTCGACGGTGCGAATGTGCAGACGCTCGGCGATGGCGCGGACGGCGGCACAGCGGGCAGCCTCGGCCTCTTCCTGCGCCGGCGTAAAGATACGGTTGCGCCCCAGCACCAGGCCAATCACATTACGCGGGCCCAGAGCGTCGACGGTCAGCGCCGCCAGCAGGGACGACGGCAAGTCGCCCTCGAGCGCCACCACAGCACGCGACGCACCGTGGGCTCGGGCGTTGTCGCGCACGGCGAGCACCAGCGCCTGCCACAGCCACTCCTCGGAACGGAACTCGGGCAGTTCGTGATCTTCCAGGGCATCGAGCATCACGCCGCGCTGAATCTCCTGAACCAGCAGGCTCTCCTCAAAACACGGCGCCTGGGCCACCACACGACCACAGTCGTCGAGCACAAACGAACCGCCGGTATACACCGACTCGTCATAAGCACCGACCGGCGCCATACAGGCAAACCACACGCTGCGCTTGGATGCGATCTTGCGGTAGGCGCCGCTGCGAACGGCGGCAATAGCGGCAGTCTCGCGGTCGGTCATGTCAAACGCATTGAATTGGAAATACGCAATGAGGTCAACACCGGTCGGCAACATCTCGAGTTCGCGGTCCAAGTCAAAAATCACGGCGATGCGCACGCCGTCCACGTCGAACACCGGCGGCGCCCAACGCGTGTCGTTGTTCTCGCCACGCTGCAGGGCAATGCTCGAACGCGCCGGCACCACATGACCGTCCTTGAGCATCATGTAGTCGAGCAGCGGCTGACCCTCAAACGAAACCGCCGCGGGCACGATGCAGATCATGTCAAGCTCCTGGATGCGCTCGGCGACACCAGTCAAGCCGGCAAGCATGTCGTGCTCAAAGTCGGCAGCGCCCACCAGGCCACCGGGCATGGCGCCCATAAAGAGCGGAGCCGGAACGCACAGCACGCGCGCCCCGCGCTCGTGGGCCAGACGAGCCTGGTCCTCGATGCGGCCGCAAATGCCCTCAATATCACCCAGGCGCATATCGATCTGTGCAAGCGCGAGCTTCATGGCTCAGCCCTTTCCGTCGTAAACCATCGAAATCGTAGTAAAAGCGCCGGCCGCATGATGCAGTCGGCGCTCGCATGTGCATATGCTAGCTATGATACCCCGAGCGGGGGCGCGCTCCTAGAACGTCGCGGACCACAGCCCGTGCAGGTTGCAGTAGGCATAGACGGTACCGGTCTTGGAACCGCCGGCAAAAAACGTCGCGGGCTTCATGCCGGGCTCAAGGTAATGGACCTCTAAGCGGCCCTCGGCCTCAAGGGCGATCCACTCAATATAGTGCTCGGGCAGGCTGGGGTGCTCGACCGAGCCAACGCGTGCGCGAATCACGTGACCGTCGCGCTCGGTCTCGACAACAGGCACGTGCTTCTCGTGCGCCGCGTCCTCAGTGTTTGCGGTCAGTTCCGTGCAACCGGCAGGGGTTGCAACGTCGTTGCCAAGGGCGGCAATGAGCTTACCGTCGGGGTCCTTAAAGAATTTCGCCATGATGTTCTCCTTTGCTGACGTGCCAATGTTCTTGATGGTTCTTATGCCCAAAGGCAGACAAACCATCCACGGCATTGCAAATGAACACATAACGGGCGGGGACGATGGGGCAGCGTGCGCTATCCGCCCTGGCGGCCCCACCCGAGCGGGTTAGCGCCCGTCGCCGCCCAGCAGCGCCAGAACATCTTCGCGGGTAAACAGCGCCGACGAGATGCCGTCGCCGCCGAGCACGCTGTTGACCAGGTCGCGCTTGGACTCCTGCATCTGCATAATGCGCTCCTCGATCGTGTCCTTGGCGATGAGCTTGTACACGGTCACGGTATGTTGCTGGCCAATACGGTGCGCGCGGTCGGTCGCCTGGTCCTGCGCTGCCACGTTCCACCACGGGTCGTAGTGGATGACCACGTCGGCCGCCGTCAGGTTAAGGCCCACGCCGCCCGCCTTGAGCGAAATCAAAAAGACCGGAACCTCGCCCGCTTGGAACTGCGCGACCATCTTGGCGCGGCTCTCCTTAGACGAAGCGCCCGTGAGCTTAAGGAAGGCGATGTCCTCCTTGGCCAAGCGCTTACCGATGATATCGAGCATACCCGTAAACTGGCTGAACAACAGGATGCGATGCCCGCCGTCGAGTGCGCCGTGCACGAGCTCCATACACGTATCGAGCTTGGCGCTCCCCGCCTTGTAATCCTCGTAGTGTAGACGCGGGTCGCAGCAGATCTGGCGCAGCTTGGTGAGCTCGGCGAGCACCTTGAGTTTGTCCTTCTTAAACTCCCCAGCCTCGCGGTGCTGCACCTGCTGGGCGATGCGGTCCTGGTTGGCCAGGTAGAGCTTGCGCTGCTCGCCGGTAAGCTGCGCCATGACGGTGTCTTCGATCTTCTCGGGCAGGTCGGCCACCACGTCTTCCTTAACACGGCGCAGCACAAACGGCGACACGAGCGCCTGCAGGCGAGCGGCGCTATCGCCCTCGGCATGCTCGACGGGGCTCTCAAAGCGCTTGGCAAACGACTCGCGCGTCCCCAAAAGGCCCGGCATCAAAAAGTCGAAGATGCTCCAGAGCTCGGACAGGCGGTTTTCGATGGGCGTGCCCGTCAGGGCAAAGCGCACGCCGGCAGGCAGGCGCTTGGCGGCGCGCGCCACCTGCGTGAGCGGATTTTTAATGTACTGTGCCTCATCGAGCACCACGCGGGCAAAATCCCGCTCGACGTACTCGTCGATATCGCGCCGCATAAGGTCATACGACGTCACGACCACGCTATGCTCGGCCACGCCGGCGATCTGCACGCGGCGTTGAGCCTTGGCGCCCACAATGGCGCACACATCGAGCGACGGGGCAAAGCGCTCCAGCTCGGCAGTCCAGTTGTACACGAGTGAGGCCGGGCATACCACGAGCGTGGGCTTGGTGTCCCCCGCCTCCACGCGCGCCAGAATATGCGCAATCATCTGGAGCGTTTTGCCCAGGCCCATGTCGTCGGCCAAGATGCCGCCAAGGCCCAGGTGTTCGAGCGAGCCGAGCCACTGGTATCCGTCGACCTGGTAGCCGCGCATCGTTGCCTTGAGCGATGCCGGCACCGTAAAGTCCATCTTGCCGAGCGTGTCCAGGCGCTCGACGGTACGGCGGAACGCAGCGTCGCGATCGGCCTCGAGCGCCGGCGTGCGTGCGAGCATGCTGTCGACGAACAGGGTGCTCGACGCGGGAAGCGACACGCCGTCGAGCAGGTCGACGGCATCGACACCCAGGTCCTCGGCAAGGCCAAACGCGGCGCGCGCCCCCTCGTCCAGGCGAATGATGTCGCCGGACGTAAGGCGCGCAAACGTTTGATGGCGCTTGTACGAATCGAGATAGACAGCAAGGTCCGCGGCCGAAAGCCCGCTCGCGCCCAGCTCGACATCGAGCAGATTGCTCTTAACGGTCGCACGAACCGAGAGCTTGGGCGCGGGGCGGACCGAGATCTGGCGCAGACGGTCGCTGAGCATGATCTCACCCAGTTCGGACAGGGCAGACAGGCCCTCGGTCAGCAGGCAGAACAAGCGGGCGTCATCGCGCTCCTCAAACGCCAGACCGCGCTCGTAGAAATCGAAGTACAGGGCCGCCGTATCCATAACGCGAAACTCCGCCACCTCGTCGCGGGGCGGCACACCGGGGCGCTGCTCTTCGAAGGGGCTGCCCGGAGCGCCCAGGCTAAAGAGATCCGCCGACCAATCGCCGTAGGTAACCGTAATTTTGCAGGTCACGAGCCCATCGTCGACGCCGATCGCCATAGCAAAGCTCGGCTCGGGTGCCACGGTATCGAGCGCGGCGGGCGCGGTGAGGTCGGTGTAGTCGCGCAAAATGGGCAGCGCCATACGGCAGAACTCACCCACCTGCTCGGCGGCAATATGGGCGGGCGTGCGGCACGGCAGCAAGCGCGACAAAAAAGGTGCGGCATGCTGAGCAAATGCAGCGTCGGTACGGCGCGCGCGGCGCGTGTCAACCAAGTAGGCGGCATCGCCCGACGCAAAGCAGTACATATCGGCGGGCAGGCGCAGGTCATAGCTACCACCAGCCGCCGGCGCGATTTTGGCGGCAAGCAGCGGTGGGCGCTTAGCGGATGCCTCGTCCTCCCCTTGCGGAGACAGCTCAACCGCCACGTCGTAGGTGCGATGCGTCGTCATCCCCCGCGACCAGGCGGGCTCAAAGGAGATGGTCTGGCCGCGCAGCAGGTCCAGCACATATACGATGCTATGCTCGGACAGCGGCAACTGACGCTCGGCAACAAAACCACTGCGGGCAAAGTCGTACGACGCCGAACGCGAGCTTGTGATGTCATCGAGATAGGCAACTGTCGTCACAACAAGGTTGAGCAGCTTTGCCGATGTTTCGTCAAAGGCCTCAGGTGAATGGACAAACGTGAGCTTCTTGCCATAGGAGAACGTGCCGCCGCGCACGTAGGCATCGGCCATGCCGTCGATGTCCTTGACCACGTAGGAGACCGATCCACAGCGAATGCGGAACTCGAGCGCCCAGCTAAAGCGGTCAGCGAACAGCGGATTGTAGTACGGCACCAACGAGGGCTCCAACGCCGCTTTGGGGGCGTCGGGATCAACGGCACCGGCTAGTTTGCGGCGCATGCTCGCCAGCTCATCCATGCGCGCGTCCGAAAGATCGGAAAGCGCCGCCACAAGGCTCGGGCTCGTGGGGACGGGCGCCGGGAAGGGAAAGTTGGGGTTGACGGCCGGCGCGGCGGACGCGGCGCGCGCGGGCTGTTTCGGCTGCGCCGTAAACGTGCGAACCGGCGTGCGCAGCCCCTCAACAGGCTCAATGCCGCTGGTGTCCAGGTACGCCAGCGCTGTGGCGATGGCGTGCTTGCACATACCGGGATAGCGGTATGCGGCGGGGCAGTCGCAGTCGTAGTCGATAACCTCGTGCTCGTCCATATCGAGCGCCACGTGCGTCTTGTACAGGTCGCCGCGCGAGCCGCGCACCGAGCCCTCAACCGTCACGTTTTTGGAGAAGCGCGAGCCGCTGTCCTCAATCGACAGCACGGCGCCGTTGAGCATGAGCGAGCGGCCCTTCATAAAGGTGCCGCTCAACGCCGCCTCTTTGCGAAGCGCCTGCACAAACGTCCCCTGCGCCATCACTTCCTCCAATCTCACCCGGGGTAGCTTAGATCACCGTCACGCGGCCCTGGTTACCCACAATGGCCTTGGCCTCGGCCAGCAGCGGAATCGAACGCGCGTTGACCTTGGCAGGTACCTCGGCACGCAGCACGCGCCCGTCCACCTGCTCGATAAAGATCTCCACGCGGTCGCCGCCCGGGTTAGCGGTGAGCACCGTGGCCAGGCGCGCCATATTGCCCTGGCTAAAGCGGCTGTTGGGCACCATGACCTCAAACACCTTGGGCTTGTTGTTCTCCTCGTTGAGCTCGAGCGGCACGATCTCCTGCGCGATGATCTGGTCGCCGCGGTCCGAGCGCTCGAGCTTGCCCTTAATGCGCACAAAGGCATCGGACAGCTGCGCGCCGGTCTCGGGATCGACCTCGCCGTACAGGTACCCCTCGGCCTCCTTGTAGGTCTTGGGGAACACGACGACGGTGGCCTCGCCTTCCATGTCCTCGAGCTGCACGATGCCCATGGGGTCACCGTTTTTGGTCACGCGCTTGGACACGCTCGAGACCATGCCGGCCCACCACAGCGCCTTGCCCTCGGGAATTTCCTGGTTGATGGTGCCGCCCGTAGGATTCTGAACTTCGTAGCCGGTGTCGATCTGCGAGAACGAGAAGTCACGCGCCTTGGCTAGTGCATACTCAAACGGGCGCAGCGGGTGGTCCGAGACATAGATGCCCAGAACCTCCTTCTCCTGACTCAACTTAAGGTGGCGGTCCCATTCCTGGCCATCCGGATCGGGCACGCTCACCTCAAAGCCCGAGCCCTCAACGTCGCCAAACATATCGAAGAACGACGTCTGGCCGCTCGCGCGATCCTTCTGGCGCTTCACCGCGGCATCGATGATGTTCTCGGGGTTGTTCTTGTCCACAAAGTGCATCATCTGGCGACGCGGATACCCCGTGGAGTCGAAGGCGCCTGCCTTGATGAGCGATTCGATCACGCGACGGTTGGCCTGGCTCGAGTCCACGCGCTCGACAAAGTCGTGCAGCGTCTTAAACGGGCCGCCCGCCTCGCGCTCGGCAATAATCGCCTGTGCCACGCCGGTGCCCACGCCGCGGATGCCGGCCAGACCAAAGCGCACGCCCTCCTTGGTAGCCGTGAACTCGGTACCGGACTCGTTGACATCTGGCGACAGCACGGGGATGCCGTCGTGACGGCACGCCGAAACGTAATGAACGATCTTGTCGGTCTTGCCCGTATAGGACGTCAGAACGGCCGCCATGTACTCGTGCGGATAGTGCGCCTTGAGCCACGCCGTCTGCATAACCAGGATGGCGTAGCCGGCGGAGTGCGACTTGTTAAAGGCGTAAGATGCGAACTCGAGAACATCGTCCCAAATCTTCTGGGCGACCTCGCGCGTGTAGTTGTTCTTGATAGCGCCGTTCATCCAGTGGTCGTAGGTGGTCTCGTCCGAGCCATCCTCCCAGTGGAGCACCGTCGACGTGAGCAGCTTGATTTTCTTCTTAGCCACGGGCTTACGGATACGCGAGTCCGATTCGCCCTTGGAGAAGCCGCACATCTCGACGGAGATGAGCATAACCTGCTCCTGGTAGACCATGGTGCCGTAGGTTTCGCCCAGGATGTCGTCCAGGCGGTCGTCGTAGGAGACGGCCGGCTCCTTGCCGTTCATACGGTTGATGTAGGACGAAACCATGCCGGCGCCCAGCGGGCCCGGGCGGTACAGAGCGATCAATGCCACGACGTGCTTGTACTCGGTGGGCTTCATGTTCTTGATCGTGGCCGTCATGCCGGCGGACTCGACCTGGAAGACGCCGGCGGTGTGGCCGGAACCCATGAGCTTAAAGATCTCGGGATCGTCAAAGGGGATCTCTTCCTCTTTGATGTCGATGCCGAAGTTCTTTTTGATGTTTGCCTTGGCCTTGGAGATAACCGTCAGCGTGCGCAGGCCCAAGAAGTCCATCTTGAGCAGGCCCATGTCGGCAACGGTATGGCCCTCGTACTGGGTAATCTCGACGCCGCCCTTGGTGTCGAGCTTGGTGGGCACATGCTCGTTGACGGGGTCGCGGCAGATCAGAACGGCGCACGCGTGCACGCCCTCGCCACGGGTGAGGCCCTCAATCGAGAGCGCCGTGTCGATGATGCGGCGGGCGTCGTCATCCTTTTTATAGGCCTCGGCAAAGTCGGGGTTAAACAGATCCTCTTTGCCGGGTTGCTTGTCGAGCACCTGCTTGAGTTTGACCTTGGGGTCGCTCGAGACCATCTTGGACAGGCGCTGACCCATGTAGACCGGGTAGTCCAGGACGCGCGCGGCGTCGTTGATGGCCTGCTTGGCCTTGATGGTCGAGTAGGTGATGACGTGGGTGACCTTCTCGGGGCCGTAGAGCTGGCGAACGTGCTCCACGACCTCGAGGCGCCGCTCATCGTCGAAGTCCATATCGATATCGGGCATCTCGGTACGCTGCGGGGACAGGAACCTCTCGAACATCAGGCCGTTCTCGAGCGGGTCGAACGCGGTGATGTTCATGGCGTAGGCGACGATAGCGCCGGCAGCCGAGCCACGGCCGGGGCCGACGCCGATGCCGTTGTCCTTGGCCCATTGCACGTACTCGGCAACAATCAAAAAGTAGGCGGCAAAGCCCTTGTCGCAAATGACCTTGTATTCGTACTCAAAGCGCTCTTTGATGTTGACGCCACCGATCTCGCGCGTGGCCCAGTCGTCACCATAGTGCTGGCGCAGGCCCTTCTCGCACTCGCGGCGGAACTGGCTCTCGTGTGTCTCGCCGGGGTCGAGCAGCGGGAAGCGCGGCAGGATGATGGAGTCCCAGTCCAGCTCTACGTAGCACTTGTCGGCGATCTCGAGCGTGTTGTCGCAGGCCTCGGGGCAATACGGGAACATCGCCCGCATCTCCTCCTCGGTCTTCATATAAAACTCCGAGCCGGTCATGCGCATGCGGTTGGGGTCGTCGACCTTGGCGTTCATGCCAATGCACATGATGACGTCCTGCACCGGCGCGTCCTCGCGGCGCAGGTAGTGGAAGTCGTTGGTGGCAATGACCTTGACGCCCACCTGCTTGGCGATATCGATGAGCGTGCGGTCCATCTGCTCGTCGGTCAGGCCGTTGTCGGTGGTGATGCCGTGTTCCTGGATCTCGATGTAGAAGTCGCCAGGTTCGAAGGTATCACGGAAGGTCTCGGCCCACTTGATGGCGCCCTCCATGTCACCGCGGTCGATGTATTTGGGAATGATGCCCGCGATGCAGGCGCTGGTGCAGATCATGCCCTTGGCGTGGCGGCGCAGGTTGTCGAGCGTCACGCGCGGCTTGTAGTAAAAGCCCTGCACGGCTGCCTCGGAAACCGTCTGCATCAGGTTGACGTAGCCCTCCTGGTCCTTGGCCAGAAGGATCATGTGGTAGAGCTCGGGCTTGTGGTCGCGGGCGAGCGTCTCGTCCGGCGTAAAGTAGACCTCGCAGCCAAAGATGGGTTTGATGACCAGGGGCGGCTTGAGCTCGTCGATGTTGCCCTTCTCGTCCCACATGGCCATGTCCTTCACATACTGGGCATGCTCGCGCGGGTTTGCCTCGGGATCGGGCTCCACCAGCTCGTCGCGGCGATCCTTTTCCAAGAAGGCCTTGTCGTGGCTCCATGTCTTGTACTCGGGCGTGTTGTGGTTGACGGCGTCGCAGGCCAGCGCCAGGTCGGGTACGCCATACATGTAGCCGTGGTCGGTAATGGCCACGGCGGGCATGCCCAGCTCTACGGCACGGTTGACCATATCCTGGATACGGGTTGCGCCGTCGAGCATGGAGAAAACAGTGTGATTGTGCAGATGGACGAATGCCATGTGATGAGCTCCGATGCGGGTTCGTGTTCTGACTGAACGATTTTACCGCACGGCGCGGATAGCACCCGAACCTAGCCAAACCAACACGGGTAGTCAATTTGGGACCTTCAAAAAGGGGAATGAGGGCATCCAGATATATCGAGTATTACTGGAACCCCGGCGATGCGCGGAATGATTTGTGACGAATAGTCATGTCCATCAAGAAGGCTCGACGCTTCGGATAGCTCGTCAATCGATATATCAATTCTTGGAGACCTGTATTCCAACCATTTTTAATGAAACAACGGCGGTAATTGCTATCGCGATTGCACCAATAATACCGAGCGCTATCTGAATGGGATATAACCCCAACACATGTCCAAATATGGAGAAAAACACTGCAGAAAAGAGAGCCCTTACCAGAGACGCGACGGAAAGGATCGTCGCGCGGAGATCGTCCGCTATCGCGTCTTGGATTAAGTTTTCCGAAGTGATGTACACCACTTCTGGGAGAAAACAAAGCACCATGCTAAGGCCAAACAAACACAGCGGATTTGAAGCAAACCACGGAAGAATCATGAAAAGGCCAGCCTCGATTAGCATCGAGCCGAGCATGGTATTTCTTTTCCCGAAACGCAATGAGAAGAAATCTGCTGCAATGTAGGCCGTCGCATTTACTGCATAGGATGCACCGAAAAAGATTCCTATTATGGAGACGGGAGCATCAAATGCGTCGAATACCAACTGATTCAAGTTGTAATAACTCCCATAGAATCCATCGAGCATGCTTGTGCCGATTAGAAGAAGCAACACCGCAAAAGCGGATTCTCCAATGCACCAGGTTTCGCGTCTGAACATCTTGGCCGCGTCAAACCTTCCCTTTTCAGAGCTTTCAGAACGGGTCGCTTCCGTCCTCTCAATGGGATACAGAAGGAAAAGCTGCAGGAGATAGAAAACGGAGACACATACGTAGAGGGCGCTCCAAGATACTTGGGCAATGAAAGATCCGAGCACAATCGCCATTCCCGTAGCGATTGATTGCGCGGCAAGCAGCCGAGCGTTGATGGTGAGGAAACGCTCTCCTTGACCGGCATTCCGGGCAATTTCATATAAAAGTGCTTGTTCGGATCCCGATTGAAGGGAGTAGGCGAGTGCCTCAACAAGGGAAAGCACGACAAGAAAGGGACCTGAGAGCAACAGCATGCCAGCCGTATGGAAGAAAAGCAGCAGCACGCCCACTTGAATCGAAAACTTCTTTCCAAAGAAATCGCCTATCAGCCCTGTTGGCAGCTCGAGGACGACCGTTGTAATGTTAAACAGGGCTTGATAAAGCGCGATTTCCGTGACAGACATTCCTTTCTCCGCAAGGAAAAGTAGAAACACTCCCCGATTTAAAACAAATCCCGCGAGAACGAAAAAGGCGGAATAGATGTGCAGTTGCGTAGCGGCATTCTTATTCATTTGGCACTTCCATCAACTACTTTTGTCGGGCCGCTCGCTACTGACTCGAAGCCTGAAGTGTTCACAGTTGATGTGAAGAGCGGTAAAGCTTTTGCACAGGGTATCAATGGAATACATCCGAAGCGTTTTCGGCAGTATCATCGGCGAAGGCGGGATTAGCCTTTACGCGGCGCTCACCCTCGATGTATTTGACGATTTGATCAATCGTCTGGTTGGCGTGGCTCTTGAGCTTGCGCTCATAGAAGAAGAGGCCGAGCTTGCCGCGCGTGCCAGACGTGTTGCCACCCACACCCTGAAAATCCTCGGTATAGGTGAGCTCGCAGGCACCATCGCCAGCAGGTGCAGCCTCATAGCGCATAGTATTGATGCCCGCCGCATACTGAAAACGGACCTCATAGAGACACGGGTAGTCAAAGTGCTTGATTTTAACCTTGATCGCCATGCCCTTGGCCTTGCCTTTTGCGGACTGGGCGCGCTTCTCGTACTTATAGCCGTTGAGCTTGTTGCGGCTGGGACGCTTGCCCGTGGCGTTCTCGATATCCTGCATGATAGACCCCGCCAGAGCGTCAAAAAGCTCCTCCGGCGTCACCTTAAGCGTTTTGGCGAGCTGCATGATGGCTCCTTATTCGTTTGAACCGTTCGAGCCATTGTACCGCCCCAGGCTCTCCCATGCGTTGCGGTGAAATGCGGACTGTTTGGCGGCTTTTTTGGCCAAAACAGTCCGTATTCCACCGCAAGTTATTGAGGGCTAGAGGCTGTAGGTGACCACCTGAGGCTCGCACGGGTTGGCGAGGTCGACTTGCTCCACGCGGACGAACTTGACGGTCACGGCCTCAAAGCCCGCCTTGTGCAAAACATCAGCGTAGACGCGCGCCTGCAGGGCGTGCCTCTCCTGCAGCTGTTCCGGCGTCTCGTCCGGCGTGCCACCCGTCTTGTAGTCGATGACCAGCGCGCATGACGAATCCGCCGGGTTCGTCGCCAAAGCATCGATGGCGCCCTCGGCATATGCACCGTAGCGAGCGATGTCCTCATCCTCGCAACCCAGCGAAAAGAACGGCACCTCGGCGCGAACGCACGGCCAGGCAAGCAGCTCGGCACGGACCGCCGACTTGAGCCAGCGATCCAGGGCAACGTCGAAGCGTTCGCGCTGTTCCGGCGTCAGGCGCCACAGGCGAGCCAGGGCGTCGGCACGCTCGGCGGGCAGCGCATCGGCACCCATCTCGATCAGCCACTGGCAGGCGGCATGGAACGCCGAGCCCAGCGCCATGGGGTTGCCGGCGGGCTCAACGGCGGCCACGCCTGCATCCGTCATCTCGGAACCATCCGACTCCGCATCATCGCCGGCCTCGTCCATGGGCGTGTGTGCCTCGGCGGCACGGTCCTCGGACTCGGCATGCAGCGCCGCGGCAATTGACGAGTAGCTGTACGAATCGCGCGCCGGATACGGGCAGGCGCCCATGCGCACGCCCACCGTCTGGGGATACACGAGCTCAAACGCATCGGGCTCGGGGTCGGCAGGGCCGGGAACGGCGGCGCGGGCATCTGCACCGGCGCCCTCCGGCTCCGCATCGCCGCGGACAAGCCTGCCCTCGGCATCCAGAGAAGCATTGGCCTCAAACGACTGCTCGCCAAAAGCAAAGTCAGCCAGCGAGATGAGCTCGTAGTCGCCCGACTGGGAGTTGTCGAACACCAAACGGTCGGCATCGAGCTGCGGCATGTCCAGGCCGTCCGTCGGCAGAATACGACGCAGCACGTCGTAGGTCAGATCGGTCTCGACGTCGAAGGTCGGCGCCGTCACCTTGCCGCGGCTCACGCCGACATCCATCGCCAGAATGACCAGCTCGCGCGCTCGCGTCATGGCGACATAGAGCAAGCGAGCCCGCTCCTCGAGCGAAAGCTGCAGGTCGTCGTTGCGCAGGCGAACGAATGCCTCGGCGGGAGAACCCGTCGCGCAGACATCCTCCATGAGCTCCGGCGGCAACCATAGCGACGTGCCCTTACCCTTAAACGCATGCTCAAACTGCTTTTTGACGTCATCGCCCTTCACGAAGGTTCCGTCGGCAAGCCTAACGCCATCAAAACGGGCCGGCAGCGCCACGACCTGCGCCCCACCGTCGACGCGAACCATCTGTGCCGCACCCGAGGACTTACGCACGCCAAAACACTCGGCAACCGCTACGACCGGATACTCCAGACCCTTGGACGCATGCACCGTCATGATGCGCACCGCGCCGCCGCCTTCCTCGTTAAGCGCGCCCGGCGCCTCCTTGCCCGCCAAGAAGCGGTCGAAAGCGAGCGCAATGGAGCGCGGCGAGTTGCCGAGCTCAGCCTCCGCCTCGGCAACGGCATCGAGCGCCTTGAGCACGTTGGCGGCAATCGCCTTGCCCTCGGGACCGCGCTTTGTCAGGCGTACAAACCAGCCCGAGGCATTGACGGCATCGCGCGCGATGACGGCGAACGAATCGCGCCCCACGCGACGAAGCGCATGGCGCAACACCTCGCGGGCGCGCGTCAGCAGCGGCAGGTCCCGCAGCCCCGGCACGTCACAATCGCTCATGATGCCCGCGTCGATGTTGCGGCGCGAGGTCTCCCCCGTCTGGTCGTCCAGCTTGGTCGCCAGCGCCAAAAACTCCTGGGCGCCCAGCGCAAACATCGGCGATGCCAGCAGCGGCATGAGGCCCTGCGCCGTATCGGCCGGATTGGCAAGCGCGCACACCAGAGCACGCACCGTCTGTACCTCGGCTGCCTGGGCAAAGACCGAGCCGCCTGCGATCACGCAGTCGAGCCCTTGGTCGCGGAAGGCCTGCGCATAGACATCGGCGTTGGTCATGCGGCCCAGCAGCAGGACCATGCTGCCCTGGGGCTGGCCCGCTTTAACGAGTGCTTGGAATCGCTCCGCAATCGCGCGAGCTTTCGCCTGCGTTCGCTCCTGCGTGCTGCCGCCGGCAACGAACAGCGCCTGGCGGCGCGACGCCTTTGCCTCGAGCTTGTCCTTGCGCTTGTCGCTCGGTTCAAGATCCAAGAACCCCTGCATCAAACCACCGGTGTCGCCGTCAAAGACGCGCGCCACATAGCGCAGCACCTCGTCGTGGCTGCGGAAGTTGCGTACAAGCTTGACGAGCTCGCCGGCGGGGACATCCAGCGTGTCGACCGTCTCGGACGCCGCCGTCGAGCCCACCTTGCGCTCTTGGCGACGGAACACCTCGACCTCGGCGCCGCGGAAACGATAAATCGACTGCTGCGCATCGCCCACGGTACACAGCGCACGCTCACCCGCGCCGGTCAGGTAACGGATCAGGTCAACCTGCATCTGGTCGGTATCCTGGAACTCATCGATCATGACCATCTTAAAGCGACCCTCATAGGCCGCTCGGATGGCGGGATAATCGCGCAGCGCCTCGTACGCCATGCGCAGCAGGTCGTTGTTATCAAGCGCGGACTGGTCAGCCTTGAGCGCGCGGTATTCCGCCTCCACAGCACGAGCAAGCCCCACCAGCGCATCGAGCGCGGGACCACCGCAGGCCAGCACGATATTGATAAATGCATCGGCGGCCTCGGCCTTGAGCAGCTCCACCTGCTCCTTAGGAAACGCCTTGCTCGCCCGAGGCATGCTGCACGACATCATGAGTCGCGCCGCATCCTCCATGGTTTTGCCGCTCGCCTCAAACGCGTCGATGGCATCGAGTGCCACCTGCGCTTTCTCGGTCGCGGCCTTGCTTGCGCCCAGCGCCGCACGATAGGCATCGGCGAGTGCCGAGGTATCGGCCTGGCCGCGCGCCACGCACACGTCGTCCATACCGCCCGGCAGCTGGCTCGAGAGCTCCAGCAGCTCACGCACCAGCCCTTTAATGGTGGTACCGGCGCCAAACGGCCCACCCTCGCCCGCCATGGGATACCAAGCGTAGAGGGCCTTAAGCGAAGCGGCGAGCTCGGGGGCGGCATCGGGCGCCGTCGCGCGGGCCAGCACATGCTCAACAGCCTGGTCCATAAGCTCGTCGGTATCGGTGAGCACCGTGAACTCGGGATCGATGCCCAGCTCCAACGCATGTGCGCGCAGGATACGCGAGCACATGCCGTGAATGGTCGAGATCCACGCATCGTCGACGGTCAGGGCTTCCTCGTCCATGCCCTCGTCGATGAGCGCGCGACGCACGCGGTCGCGAATCTCGGCCGCGGCATCTTTGGTAAAGGTAATGGCGAGCACCTGATCCAGATGCTCGACAAACGGACCGGATTCGGGCGAGAGCGCATAGACGATGCGGCGCGTGAGGGTAAAGGTCTTGCCCGAGCCGGCACCTGCCGAGACAAACAGCGGGCGGTCGAGCGTTTTGACGACTTGCAGTTGTTGCGGCATCAAAGTCGAAAGATCCATGCTCTACACGTCCCTCCTTACAAACGTTCCTTCGTGGTTATACGAGCAGCGCGCATGCGCGGCCTGCGTCGACGCCGGGTCGACGGCGGCAACGTTGCCCGCCTCGAGCTCGCGCAGGCGCTCGGCGATGCCGTCCTCCACGCGATCGAGCAGGGCGTCGAAGTCCATGCTGCCGCCCTCGCCGGGAAAGCCCTTCTTAAGCCCCGGGATGCGGCCGTCACCACGCTCCTCCTCGAGCAGCTCGGCACTCGCGGCGCCTCGCAGCGCCGGTTTGCCGCCCTTGGTCGAAAAATAGAGCGCCGCGCGGGTGTCCAGATCCAGCGCCCGGCGCATAGCCTGCGCATAGATAAGCGTCTGGGTATGGGGCGGCAGCCACCGCGGGTCGTCGATGGCGGCCTCGCCCGATTCCTCGTCGCGCACCGTGGGGTCGGCGAGTTTAAACTCCTCAACGCCCGTGCGATGCTTGTAGTCGATTACCACGGCGCGATTCTCGGCATCCACATCCACGCGGTCGATGCGCCCGCCGAGCGGCCAGCCGGCATACTCGACCTGGAGCTCGTTGAACGCAAACTCCAGGTAGCGCGGCGCGAAGGGCGCGAGCGCCTCGGACTCGTAGGCAAGAACGCCCTCCAGCTGCGGCAAAATCTCGGCCACCTGGCGCTCCTCCACCGAGGAGAGCGGCACGAGCGGGCCCTCGGTACCGCGCTTGCCCGCATGCTCGGCCAAGGTCTCGTCAAAGACCTCGCGCAGCAGCTCCTTCGCGCGTGGCAGATTCATGGGTGTCACGCGCTCCATGCCCTCCTGGGGCAGACGGGCATGCAAGTGTTCCAGCACGTCGTGGACAAAGTTGCCCTTCTCCATATTGCCAAAGCCAGCGTCGATCGACTGGGGCTTCACGCGGTACGAGACGAACCAGCATAGCGGGCAGGTCGAATAGGCCTCGATCTGCGAGGCAGACGTCAGGCGCGGCACCAGCGGCGCATCCTCGCCCTCGCCATCGCGACGACGCAGGACCAAATACGGAATGGCTTCATCGCTCAGATGCTGAGGAGCTTCGCAGGTCACGCGCTCGCGCCTAAGACCTTCGCCTGCCGCGGGATCGAAGTCCCTTACGATATCGCCCTCACCCACACACTTCGCCTTGTCGGCGCCAACGGCCTTAGCGTCGTCAGCGGCCTTGTCGGCGTCAGCGGCCTTAGCATCGTTAGCGGCCTCGGCATGCGCCCGCAACTCGGTCCACACGGCCGCCGGATAGCACTCGCGCGCCTGACGATCGTGGGTCACACGGGCGAGCGTAACCGGACCACGCGACGCTTGTATCGCGCGGCCAAAGCGTGCGCGCAGCAAGGCCGCAGGCTCAAGCGTCACACCGCTGCGATCTAACTCTGCCGTCAGCGTTGCCAGCGGGCCCTCCTCATGTGAGAGCGGATAACTGTCCAGGTCGACGTCGGCAAACAGCACGGCATCGTAGCTGCCGGGGCGCAGGGCCGCCGCATCGGCAAGCGAAGCAAAGCGAACCTGGGCGCGTGGCGCACGGTCAACCTCGTAGGTCTCGTAATCGTAGGCGGCGCTACGCTTGTCCACCTTGGTGCGAATGTCATCGAGCACGGGCACGGTCGCGGCCTGCGACACGTCGAGCGCACGGGCGCCATTCATAAGGATGTCGATGACGTGGCGCAGCAGGGCCACCTCCGCCTGGCGACGGGCCTGACCGTCGAGACCGCCAAGTGCGCGATCGGGCAGTGCCTCGGCAACGGCAAGCATAGCCTTGAGCGCCGTCACGGGTTTGTCGCGCCACAGCGCCTGGAACACGTCCGAGATCACGCACGGCACGTTCTTAAACCAGTTCTCGTCGCTCGCCGCTTTACGCGCGCCCCTCACCTGGCCCTGCACGCTCTGCAGCAGGCTCTTGACGCCCGCAGTGGTCTTGCTGCGCGACAGTCGCATATTCTTGTCGAACGTGCGCGCGCTGGCGGCGTCGGCACCCGAAAGCGGGCTGTAAATCCAGTCGGTAAGCTCCGGAGCGGGCCACCACTCAGTCTTAGAAGCTGCCCCTTCGTCGGCGGCCTTCATACGCTCGATCAGGTTGGCGAGCGCCGTGAACTGCCTGCCCGCAATGGATTGGGAAAACGCCGTGAACTCGGCCGTCTCGGCAGCAACGTGGCGCGCCGCCAAACGAGCGGCAAGCTCGCCGAACAGCTGGGGTGCCCGGGCAGAAACAACGAGCACGCGTACGGGGTCGGCGGGTGTTGCAGCAACTTTATCGTCCTTGGACTCCTTGTGCGCTTTCACCAACTTATCGATGACGTCCGCATAAGCATGGGCACGGGCATGGGGGCCGGCGACCTCAATAAAGGCAGGCTGAGCAGCGGACTTGGAGGCAGTCTGGGGCGCGGCGGCGCCCTCCCCCAGCGGCGCGATCTCAAACAGCACACCGCGGACATCAAATGCCGCGGCAAGCTCCTCGCGCATCGCCGCTTGCTCGCGGGCAAGCAGCACGACAACCTCTCCCCCGTTGTTTGCCACGGCGGACAGCAGCTCGAGCAGGCTATACGTAAATGACGTGACGCCGCGCACGCAAACGGCGCGGGCGCACCCCGGCAGGTTGTCGGCCAAAGCGCCGGCCATAATGTCAGCCGTCTCGCAGGGCTCGACCATATCTCGACGGTCCAAACCGCGCGCATAGGCGCACAAAAGTTCAAACACGCGAGCCTCGGCGTCGCTTCTGGGCTTGGGCTTGCAAACGTTGTCGCAGCAACGCTCGGCACCTGTCCCTGCCACACCCGGCAGCACATCGCGAGCCATACGCGCGAGCATACGCACCGTGCCCTGGCTGCGCGAAAGCGGCTGCAGGTCGGCGTCGTCGAGGCGCGCTACCATGTCCGAAAACAGCATCTGGCGCTGCAGGTTGTCGACGAAACCGCGCCCGTCGCCCAAAAGCTCCCAAAGCGAGCGAAGCCACGATGTAGGCGTCTTGTAGTCAATACCCAGCGAAACGCCGGCTTCCGCCGCATCATGACGGCACAGGTCGAGCTCGGCAAACGTTGGCGCCAGCAGCACGGCACGCCCGTGGCGGGCAATAAGGTCGGCAAGCAGCGCCGCCTCGGCATCGCTCAAATCCGCGCCGGCGTTGGTGGTATAGATTCGAACAGGCATGGTCCTCCACTCAAACCGTTCGCAATATTCAATGCTTCCATCCTACCCGCCCGCGCGGACAGATTTGCCCCACGCCAACAGATTTGACCCCTTGGAGACAGAGGAAAATGGATCACCGAGGAGGTCAGTCTAACCCAGTGATCCGTTTTCCTCCGTCCCCAAAGGATCAAAAAACCGCCCCCGAAGGGACGGTTCTGCGCAATTCGTTTGTTGCCGCTGGCCTACTCGCCATCCTCCAGTTTGATGAGGATCTTGCGATAGCCGCCGTACTCGCCGTTGAGTGCCTTTGAAACGCGGCTCACCGTAGTGGACGAAGCGCCGGTGCGGGCCTGAACCTCAACATAAGGCTCGCCCTCATCCAGATAACGCGCAACCTGCAGACGCTGCGATAGATCGCAGATCTCGCGCGGCGTGCAGATATCAGTCAAAAACGCTTGGATATCCTTCTCGTCATCCAAAAGACTAAATGCGTGGACCAGCTGCTTGACATCAGGCTTGTCAAACATGTTCTCGATATTCATCGATCACCGCCAAACCCGCCAAAAGGCATCGAAGTTGATACTGACATCGGGCATCGTTCGCCCGTTCTATGCAATAGGGCAACGCCTGTGGCTTTTGCCCGTAGCAGTTTAGCACACCACCAAACTAAAGCGACAAAACTCTCTGCCAGCGGCGCGTTTTCTAGGACGAACGCCGTTTTGAAACCGAATGCGCACGTAAGCTCCACGAATATCTGAGACAATGGGCGGCCGAACAAGGCGGCACACCCGAGCGGCCGTCCAAGCTGCCGCAGCAAACCGCTTCACGCGACACCGACGCACCCTGCGCAAGAAAGGATTCACACCATGCGCTTTATGCTTAACTGGCTCTTTACCTCGATCGCCATCGCGATTGCCACGTTCCTCGTCCCCGGCATCCAGCCCTTCGGTTTTGCCGAGGCCTGGGTCTGTTTCGCCTTCGTGGGACTGTTCCTGAACATCGTCGATTCGCTCGTCAAGCCGTTCCTGACGGTTATCTCGCTGCCGCTCACGATCATTACGCTGGGTATTTTTCAGCTCGTAGTCAACAGCTTTATGCTCGAGCTGGCCAGCTATCTGTCGGTCAATCTGCTGGGCGCGGGCATCTCCATCGCCAGCTTTGGATCGGCCTTTATGGGCAGCATCCTGGTGTCCATCATGCGCAGCATCCTCGACAGCATCGCCGAGGGCTAAAACGGCCATTCCGGCCGCGCCCGTCTCAACAGCCCAAAACGAAGGCCGCCCATCACAAAAATGGGCGGCCTTCTTATTTGCCAAGTCTCAAAGGGCGAGAGAATCTGCCATTTCCACCCCGTCCCCAAATGGCAGGTGGGCTAGATCACGTAGTCGTAGCCTTCGTTGGGAGCGACAAGTTGATCGAGCGTCACACCGTCGAGGTAGTCGTTGATAAGCTTGTCCAGGTTCTTCCACACGTCGAGCGTGGGGCACTCGTCAGAGCGCGAACAACCCTTGCAGTCGCCATCCAGGCAGGCGACCGGCGCCAGGCTGCCCTCGGTCAGGCGCAAGATCTCGCCCACCGTGTACTGCTCGGGCGGGCGCGTGAGCACATAGCCGCCGCCCTTGCCGCGCATGCCCGAGAGCATGTTGGCGCGCACGAGCGTAGCCAGAATATTCTCGAGGTACTTCTCCGAAATACCCTGACGCGCCGCAATCTCTTTAAGCGGGATACGGCCTGTCGCCTGGTGCTCGGCCAGGTCGACCATAACGCGCAGGGCATATCTGCCCTTTGTGGAAACCAACATATATATAGCTGCCTTTCGGTCTTTTAATTCGTAGAAATTCTAGCCGAAAAATTGGTTTTGAAAATACCTATTCCCGTCAAGATGGTTAATCGACTCGTAATAATCTTCTATTTCCTATTGCGTTACTAGGCTTTGGTGTCTACTATGCTTGCCAACAGCAAAACGAACAACCTATAAGGTTTGTGGGTTTCGCTGCCACACACACCGTAAAACCACACGGTATCCAGTCATTTGAACACTTTGGAGGTTCACCATGAGCAATGTTTACACGTCCATCGATCAGCTTATCGGCCACACCCCGCTTCTGGAGCTCACCCACTTCGAGGCCGACGAGGACCTCAAGGCCCGTGTGCTCGTCAAATTGGAATACTTCAACCCCGCCGGGTCCGTCAAAGACCGCGTCGCCAAGAACATGATTGACGAGGCCGAGAAGGCCGGCAAGCTCGTGCGCGGTGGCGACTACACCATCATCGAGCCCACGAGTGGCAACACCGGCGTCGGCATCGCCTCGGTGGCGGCGGCCCGCGGCTACAAGGTGATCATCACTATGCCCGAGACCATGTCCGTCGAGCGCCGCAAGCTCATGCAGGCATACGGCGCACAGCTCGTGCTCACCGACGGCTCCAAAGGCATGAAGGGCGCCATCGCCAAGGCCGAGGAGCTGCAGAAGGAGACCCCCAACAGCATCATCGCCGGCCAGTTTGTGAACCCCGCCAACCCCGCCATCCACAAGGCCACGACCGGCCCCGAGATCTGGGACGACACCGACGGCAAGGTCGACATCTTCGTCGCCGGCGTTGGCACCGGCGGCACCGTGACCGGCGTGGGCGAGTTCCTCAAGGAGCAGAACCCCGAGATTCAGGTCGTCGCCGTCGAGCCCGCCACCTCCCCGGTGCTCTCTAAGGGCCAGGCCGGCCCGCACAAGATCCAGGGCATCGGCGCCGGCTTTGTGCCCGACGTCCTCGATACCCAGGTCTATGACGAGATCATCCCCGTCGAGAACGACGATGCCTTTGCCACCGGCCGCGCCGTGGGCCACAAGGAAGGCGTGCTCGTGGGCATTTCGTCCGGCGCCGCCGTCTGGGCCGCTCTGCAGCTGGCCAAGCGCCCCGAGAACGAAGGCAAGACCATCGTGGCGCTGCTCGCCGACACCGGCGAGCGCTACCTGTCCACGGCGCTCTTCCAGGACTAGAGCTTCTCGTTCTTAGAACGAGTCCAAGGCACGCCGGTCTCCCCTCTCTTCTGGCAGTCTGACCTCATCCCAACAGGATGCCCCACGAGACGTCCGAACTTGCTACAATGTCTGCGGCGCGGAACCAGCCTCCCGCGCCGCTTTTCTTTTTTGGCCACATGCCACCAAGGAGAACCTCCTCATGCACAACAAGCGCGTGCTCGTCGCCATGAGCGGCGGCGTCGATTCCAGCGTGACCGCGTATCTGCTCAAAAGTCAGGGTTACGAATGTGTCGGTGCCACCATGCGCCTCACCTGCCCCGCGCCCGATCCCGCCACGGGCATGAGTAAGGTCGACCACGACATCGCCGATGCAAAGGCCGTCGCCGAGCGCCTGGGGATACCCCATCACGTGCTCGACTTGCAGCAAACCTTCGACCGCAACGTTGTCGAGCGTTTTATGAACGCCTACCAGGAGGGGCTGACGCCCAATCCGTGCATTATCTGCAACCGCCACATTAAGTTTGGCGCGCTGCTCGATGCAGCGCTGGACATGGGCTGCGACTACATCGCCACGGGCCATTACGCCAAAACAAGCCAGGCGGCAGACGGCACCTGGCAGCTGCATCGCGGCGAGGACCCTAAAAAGGACCAAAGCTACTTTTTGTATTCGCTCACGCAGGAGCGCCTGGCGCACACGATCTTTCCGCTGGCAGGCCTAGACAAAGAGCGCGACGTGCGCCGCATAGCCGCCGAGCAGGGCTTTACCAACGCCCAGAAGGCCGAAAGCGAGGACATCTGCTTTATTCCAGACGGTAACTACGCGGGCTATATCGAGCGCCGCTGCGGACATCCCGCTGCACCGGGCGACATTGTGTGGCGCGACGGCAGCGTGGTCGGGCGCCACAACGGCGCGCTGCGCTACACCATCGGCCAGCGCAAAGGCCTGGGCGTCGCGATGGCGCATCCTGTGTATGTGACGGGCGTCGACGCCGCTAACAACACCGTGCATCTGGGCGAGGCCGAGGACCTGACGGCCACGGCGCTCACGGCCAACGACTGGATCTGGAGCGCCCCTGCCGACCGCATGGAGGCCGAGCTGGATGCCGGCGGCATCCGCGTGGGCGCCAAGTACCGCTACCGACAGAAAGACCAGGCAGCGATCCTTACGTGCGGCGAAGACGGGCAAATGTTGCTGACCTTTGACGAGCCGCAGCGCGCCATCGCCCCCGGCCAAGCCGTTGTAGTCTATCGCGGCGACATCGTCCTGGGCGGCGGCACCGTGACCGGCGCCATCAAATAGCCCCATCCCCTTCATAAGTTGCGGTGAAATAGGGACTGTTTAAGCGTTTAAAACCGCCAAACAGTCCCTATTTCACCGCAAGTTAGAGAGGACAGCCTCGGTCGGTACTGCCGTGTCAGCCGAGGCCGCTGCATCGTTAGCGCTGGACGTAGGCGCGAACCAGCTCGAAAGTGTTGCGCACACCGTCGATGTGGCTGCGCTCGTAGTTGTGGCTCGCGTACACGCCGGGGCCGATCAGACCATGGCGAATGTCGTAGCCGGCCGAGAGCGTGGCCTCGACGTCGGAGCCGTAGTGCGGGTACACATCGATGGCGTAATCGAGCTCCAGCTCGCGCGCGATGTTGGACAGCGTGGTTACCAGGTCGTAGTTGTACGGACCGCCCGAATCCTTGGCGCAAATCGAAACCATGCGCTCGGTGCAGCCCAGGTCGTCACCCACGCAGCCCATGTCCACGCTGATCATCTCACGCGTGTCGGCCGGCACAAAGGCACCGCCGTGGCCGACCTCCTCGTACACGGTAAAGAGCAGCGACACCTTGCGCGAAAGCGACACCTCGCCGTCAGCAACGGAACGGGCCAGACCCAGCAGAATCGACGCCGACAGCTTGTCATCCAGGAAGCGGCTCTTGATGTAGCCGCTCTCCGTCACCGTGGTACGCGGATCCATAGCGATGATGTCGCCCGTCTGAATACCCAGCTCGAGCACATCGTCCTTGCTGTCAACGTTCTCGTCGAGCAGGATTTCCATGTTCTTCTCGATGGTCTTGACCGGCTCATCGGCCACATGCGCCGAAGGCTCGGTATTGAGGACCACACCCGTAAAGACTTTGCCATCGCGCGTGTAAACGGTGCAGTTCTCGCCATCGGCCGTAGACCACTGATGCCCGCCGAGCGTCGTGGGACGCAAGCGACCATTGTCCTTGATGGAACGCACCATGGCGCCCAGGGTATCGACATGGCTCGCCAGTACGAGCGGCTCACCCTCGCCACCAAGCTCAACCAACACGTTGCCCTTATTGGAACGCTCGGGCCCAAACCCCATATCGCGCAGGGTCTCCATCAGATAATCAGTCGCCGCACGGGTATAGCCCGTAGGCGAAGCAATCGAGGTAAGCGCCTTCAACTGGTCAGTAATATAGGAGAGCGTCTCCTCTAGAGAAGCATCAACATTAGAAGCCATATGCATCCTTCCAAGTAAAACTAAGACCGAGTCCCGATTTTAACCGTTCTGCACGTGCAATGCCCCAGGAGCCGAGCCGACTCCAGACGTCCCCACACCGGTTTTATGCACGCGCACGGTTTACAATCCAAATCTTGCATAGAAATATCGATATATGCATAAATATGAGGTATCAATTTCTCTCATCCTAGGGTACCCCACCTTGGACCGTGCAAAAAACGGAGTATTCAGCACCGTGGGCCCCAACGGCCCCATCACAAACGACATAACGATGTGGTTGCAGCAGTGTTGCAGGCCGGCGCAAACCAAAAACGCGGCGACAGCCATCTCCGCCCATCGATAGCCCGCCCACAAGTGCTGTCGATGGGCGCCGCGGGCCACTACGACCCATTCACAACGTTATGCATTTTTCAGAGCTTGCTGAATACTCCCAAAAATGCACGCTGGGAAGTGCACCACCTATCCGCAGCGGGCAGCATGCCTTGGTTTTGCCCATATCGGGGCATCGGCGCGGCACAAAAAGCCCCCGCCGCACGAAGTGCGCAGCGGGGGCTTCCGACATGTCCGAGGACGATTGTGGGGCTAACGGGCAGGGGCCCGCCGAACCAAGTTAGGCAGCCGGGCA
Source organism: uncultured Collinsella sp. (assembly GCA_900544895.1). Lineage (GTDB taxonomy): Bacteria > Actinomycetota > Coriobacteriia > Coriobacteriales > Coriobacteriaceae > Collinsella. The sequence goes on along the minus strand of UQWZ01000002.1, from coordinate 177,709 downwards.
GATCTTCTTGAAGAGCTCGATGACGTCGTCGAGCGTCGCCTCGCGCGGGTTACCCGGGAAGCAGGCGTCAGCCATGGCGTCCTTGGCCAGGACCTCGATCTCGTCAGCCTTCATGGCCTCGCAGACGTGCGGGATGTTCACGTCGGCAGAGAGCTGCTTGACGGCGGCGATGGCGGCGTCGGCGGCCTCGTCGGTGCTCATGCCCGTGGTGTCAACGCCCATGGCGACGGCAACCTTGGCCAGACGCTCGGCGCAAACCGGCTTGTTGAACTCCATGGCGATCGGCAGCAGCATGGCGCAAGCGACGCCGTGCGGGGTATCGTAGTGAGCGGACAGGGTGTGGGCCATGGCGTGATCGATGCCCAAGCCGACATTGGAGAAGCCCATGCCGGCGACATACTGGCCAAGAGCCATGCCCTCGCGGCCGGAGCCGGGCTGGCCGGACTTGGCCTCGGCGACGGAGTCGCGCAGGTTCTCGCTGATCAGCTTAATAGCCTCAAAGTGGAACATGTCGGAGAGCTCCCAAGCGCCCTTGGTGGTGTAGCCCTCGATGGCGTGGGTTAGAGCGTCCATGCCGGTGGAGGCGGTCAGGCCGGCGGGCATGGAAGCCATCATGTCGGGGTCGACGACGGCGACCTCGGGGGCGTCGTTGGTGTCGACGCACACGAACTTGCGGACCTTCTCGGGGTCGGTGATGACGTAGTTGATGGTCACCTCGGCAGCGGTACCGGCGGTCGTCGGCACAGCGATGGTAAACACGGCGTGGTTCTTAGTGGGAGCAACGCCCTCGAGGCTGCGGACATCGGCAAACTCGGGGTTGTTGATGATGATGCCGATAGCCTTGGCGGTGTCCATGGAGGAGCCGCCACCGATGGTCACGATAGCGTCAGCCTCGGCGGCCTTGAAGGCCTCGACGCCGTCCTTGACGTTCTGGATGGTGGGGTTGGGCTTGATCTCGGAGTAGAGGCTCCAAGCGATGCCGGCGGCGTCGAGCTCGTCGGTCACCTTAGCGGTAACGCCAAACTTGACCAGGTCGGGGTCGGAGCAGACGAAGATCTTCTTGTAGCCGCGACGCTGGAGCTCGCCGGGGATCTCCTTGATGGCGCCGGAACCATGATAAGAAATGGTATTGAGAACAAAACGATTAGCCATTGATAGCCTCCCATCGTGTGCGGGGCACCCATTACGCCCCACGCTATGAGTCCCATCCTAACGCTTTTGAAACAAAAAACACGTGAGAACATCAAAAGTGTTAAAGCGTTTCAACATAATAACGGAGCCCCAGTCCTTCCCTCCCGACAGCAGCGAAGGCTAGATTATAGGAGCAATCGCCCAAAGGATACGACCAACTCAGCCTATAAATTGTTTCTGTTTTAGCAATATATGTTTGACAATACGTTTATAAAAGGATACTTTATAGTAAACATCTTAGTTCACTAAATAACATTAGTGGAATGAAAGAGGCGGTAGAGATGTTAGTTCTACCCATAAAGACCCTCTTGGGCCACTACATTTATGATGCCAATCGAAACGAGATACTTGCAGTAAGCAAAGATCTATTCAATTACATCTCAGAAGTCCAAGCAGGAAAAGTTTGCCACGCTTCCTATAAATCAGACCAAGAATTCCAGTTACTACAATCATGTGGCTACTGCTGCGATTCGCCATTGCAGGATATCGTTTATCCATCAATTGACCTTTTGAAAGTTAAGCTGGAAAGAAATATACGGATGCTAACCCTTCAGCTGACTCAATCTTGTAACTTCCGATGTGATTACTGTATCTATTCCGGAAACTCCTCATACAACAGAGCCCACAGTCATAACTCCATGTCCATTTCGACGGCAAAACATGCAATCGAATTCTTTAAGATGCACTCGATCGACAACTCAAACCCGGTCGTAGCATTTTATGGAGGAGAACCTCTCCTTCGATTTAATGAAATTAAGCTAATTACTCAATATGCAGAGCAGGTATTTGAAGGAAAACACATCTCATTTCGAATTACAACTAATTGCTCTCTTTTATCTGAAGAAATGGTTAAATTCTTCTTCGATTCTGGGCATGAATTCTATTTGTTAATCAGTCTTGACGGGCCGCAGCAAATCCATGATAAGTCTAGGCATTACGCTAATGGCAAGTCCTCATACCAAACAGTTATAGACAATGTTCATATGGTTTTAGACAGCCATCCTGAACGCAACAAATATGTTCATTTTAATGCCGTAGTCGACACGAACAACATCTATAAAACAGTCTCTTCCTTTATAAATGATAAAGATATCGAAGATTGCGATGTTCAATTCAACTACCTGGAACGCAACGGACGTATCGCCCCCTACAATGACGAGTTCTCAAGTCAGCTAAATTACGCCTTATTTAAAGCAAGAATTATGGATGAGCGAGAAATCGAAAAAGGAAACCGCAACGATAGGCTCGCTTCATATACGCTTGCAAACATCAACCAAAACATAAAGCGATTTGCACCTTCGAACATCCCAGCAAAAGCTATACCCGGTGGCCCATGCGAACCAGGGGTTACGCGTCTATTTGTGACAACAGCAGGAGCGCTTCTTCCTTGCGAAAGGGTCAGCGAAACAACGAAGGAAATGTATATCGGCACATTGGATTCAGGATTTGATTTAGGTCAAATTGAAAAGATAATCAATGTTTCAAAGCTGACCAGCGATTCATGTAAAAAATGTTGGGCATTTCAGCTGTGCACCCAATGCATAAAAAGCGCAGATTGCGAAGGAGTAATAAGCCCTGATTACAAGCGAACAGCATGCGACAATTCAAAACGAATTGCCTTTGACCGACTTAATCAGAAAATACTTCACTTTGAGCTTCATAGACATGAAGTGTCCATTGCAACAGCTCTAAAAAGGAACAAGCGATTAAAATCATGAAGACAATCGGACTTATATCTTTCACAAGAGCTGACTATCCTCTTCTGATTGGATTGCTAGGAAATGGCTACAATATCCGGGTATCAACGCCATGCGGCATTCTACCGGACGGCCTAGATGTCGCCAACCTTGTTAATTGCAAAGAAATTGGCATAAGAAATCGAATTAACTATGTAACGACAATCGATGAATCAGACCTGGTTGTCGTTTTATCGACGAAAGAAAGCGCCGCAGGACTCGTAGAATTTAGTAAACACGCTGAAACCTACGCTCATTCTGTAAATAAGACGGTTGTCAGCCAACTCGCCGCTGAACAAATCGAGTCTAGCAAAAGCGACATGCAGGAATTAGCCCTGATACCAAAAATTGTTGTCGGGAATCTATATACACCCGCCAATTCAACAATAACGTTCAGTAGCATCGTTAGCGAGATGAGAAAGCACCATCCCAATCTATGCGCGTTGAGCTTCAATCCTTTAAATGAAATCTGGGGCTGCAACACCCTTAGTTTTGATGGTGGCCAATCTGCCGTCATCAAAATGAACGAGCAGATCAACCTCATCATTGAGAATGATAAATCCGACCTAGCTCTATTAGAGACGCCCAATGTGCTTATGAAATACAGCGACCACATTTTCGGAGATTACGGATTGGGGTCGATTGCTGCATGTCGAGCTTTCTGCCCTGACTTAGCCATTATCAATATCCCATACACGATAGCCGACTACGACATAATGCTAGGGCTCATGCCCGTAATTGAAACGCTTACGCAATCAGAGAAAGTTCAATTTGAAATTACAAACGAAGTACTTGACGCCACAGAGGGGTTGGAGACGCATGAATTTCAAATAAGCTATTCATCTAGCGATAAAGCAATTCAAGCAGCAAGAGAACTTCGACTAAGAGGAATACCCAGTTTCTCAGCCAGCTTAGATCCAGAAGAATCATTACTATGCTGCAAGACAATCGAGGACGAGTTGTTTGATTTCGATCTTGGGGTACTGAAATGACAGCATATTGTAAAGATGAAACCATCTACGCAGAAATCGAAAAAGCAATAAGCAATATTAGAGATTTGGATTTGACTCAATTTGATCAAGATCTAAGAAATCAACGATTGACCGATTCCCCATTCAGCTTGTCCTCATCGGATCTAGTTCGACTGCTAATTTTTCTTGAAAGCAGGTTTTCTGTTTACGTTGAGTACTCGTCGATTGAAAACATAGGGTTCAACAGTGTTGAGGAGGTGAAGAAGGTAATAGAACAGTCAGAAACAATCGAACAATGGGAGGCAAATCATGAGAAGTATTCGACCATTTAACATGCATGCAGTAAATAGCGTCATTCATTTTATTAGAAATTGCCCATGCGGTTATTGCAGCTGCATGTACTGCAACGTACTGCGTAATTCTCCGCACGAAGCAGAAGTCGGTTCCAATGCGATTGAGGCGATGACGCGTGGTGGCTACTGGTCCTAAATCGAGCAAGACAGCTACAAACGAATATCGAATCTCAATTGAAGGTAACCCTTATCCGCATGCTCTAGCTCTCACCAACCCAGTGGGAGACAACCTCAACATCAAAAGACATGGGTTCACGGGTCCACTAGGACAGCTATTGAGTCTTAAATACACCGTTTATGACGATACAAATGAAAAGCTCTTTACTGTCGTCGACGGTGGCTTTAGTAACATGCCCAGGGTTGCGCTCGTCATCGAACATAAGGAAGTTGCGGTGTTCGATTATGGCCTAAACAGACTTGAGATGAAGTGCATAACGAACATACCGAATTACTCAATAAAAGGTAACTTCCTTTTTGGAGATTACGATATATTCAGCCAACGGGAAGTGAGGGTATCTTCAGTTACCGTTCTTCAATGTGATAAACAATCGTGCTTTAGCATACAGGTTTTGGATAAAGCCGAATTAGCTGCCGCAATTGGAATACCCACAGCCATTGCCCTTCTTAGAGCTCGCATTGAAGAGCATCTCGAATAACTCGCAAATAGCAGTTGGTAGCAACGTTCAGGAGCTAGATAGTTTTTTCTGGCTCCTGAAACTGTATTACATAGTCTGCAAATTGTTCAAAACCATGTCCATGATCCGCAATGATGACGATACGCTCTTTCATCTCCTGTGCAACCACCGCCTTCAAAAAGGATATCGAAGCATTATCTAAATTGTTGCAAGGCTCATCCAAAATAATAATAGAATAGCTGCTCAGAAAGGCCCTACAAAGTAATAGAGAAGCCAGTTCTCCGCCAGACAAATTGTGTCCCCTAGTTCCAATGATGGGATTGGCTTCAAATAATTTATCGAGGCTAAAACCCTTCAAAAGATAGATGAGTTTTTCAGAGTCAATATCTACAAGACCATAGTAAAGAGCCTTCCTGAAAGTTCCCCCCATTATCAAATGTCTTTGCGGCATAGTTGCGCAGGGTAGCTGGATTAAAGTCAAGCCATCGAAAATGACAGTAGACTCATTAACACACAGTCTGCCAGCAACCGGCGACAACAATCCATTCAATACTTCCAGAAATGAAGATTTGCCACATGCATTAGGGCCGCTTACTAAAACCAGACAAGGTGCCTGTATCGTGCAATCTGGAATTGTTATCCTCTCATTAGTTTCGCTCGACGAAAACGAGAGACTGATTCCTTTCCAACTAATTCGATCAGCGTGATCGAAGCATATCAAATTAGGTTTTCCAGCTTCCAAAAGACGACGTAATTCCAAGACACGGCGCAACGACCTAAACGACGGCTGAAGCTGAGCCCAACAATTCAGAACAAGAGGAAAAGGAGAATAGCATAGAAGCACAAGTTGATAACTCTGCACCGCAATCCCGACCGTCAGCCCGCGCTTTAACACAAGGAAAATAAGCAGCAGAACTGAAAGCAAGCCAGTAATGATGTTGCCAGCGTTAACTATTTCAGTTGCCAATCTCGCAAAGACACTCTCCTCAACTCGAGAGTTCCTGCAGGCTTTAAGCATCTTTTTATAGCGAAGTAATTCCAAGTTAATTGAACGAGAAATTCGAATGTAAAGTCGACAATTTATTAGTTGGGCTAAATAAGCAGAACACCTCGCCTGGGCCTCCAATGCCTTTTCGCTCTTAGTCGATAGCTTACTAAGAGCGAACGGATATAGAAGCGAAATAAACAATGCCGAAACACAAACAGGGATCAAAAGCAACAAAGAGATATTAGATAGCGCCACAAACGATGCCAAACCCGTCACTAGGCACGGAAGAAACGCAGTTGTAAATATTCCAATCATCGGCTGTAGGTTCCCAGCCTCTTCAATGCGCGATAACAGGTAGTCACTGTCTTTTGCTAAAACTAAGGGCCGCTCTAAAGCACGGCGGGCAAGCAATCTATAGAAGCAGTTAGCGCCATCGGAAGCCAATTGCTCCGCATATTTTGATCTGAACAGGTTTGTCACCAGCTCAACTGAGAGCAATACTAGCAGGCCTAACCCAATGTATAAAACGTTACGATAATTAGAGCGAAGAAGGCCATAGTCTATAATCAACGATTCAGCTTTAACAACAGACAGCTCCACCAGGGCAGATAAAATGCAGAGCACCATCAACTTGATTACTGTCGTCTTATTTTGAATAAAAAGCTCTAGCATATGTCCATCCCCTCAACTAATAATTATAGCTAGAAAGATGGCATTTTTATTCTATAGCCTCAAGCAGCACGCTTTGCTGACGTCAAATCTTGTCATTACAAACATGCACCTTAGCGCTTAAGACTCGTGGTCTGCCAGTCAGCTATGATGCGGGCCCATTTCCTGTGCAAGTCGCGTTCGCGATCGATAAACATGATGGCAAACGCGATAAACAGCAGCACGCTCGCCACCGCAATGGCGTGCAGCCCCATGCGCTCGATGCACCAGTTGCCCAGCACGGCGCCAAACACAAAGGTGAAGATCACGCCAAAGTACAGTGCGCCGTTTTCCAAAAAGCCGCGCTTGTGGGTGATGATATAGTCGTCCACGTTTTGCAGGGCGTTGCGCAAGTTGCCGATGCACATGGTCGTAGCGATGCCGTGACCGTGGATCTTGCGGAAGCTCTCGACCTGCATACCGCAAGCAAACGAGGTAAGGCAGTTGGCGAGCAGGTTGAAATCGCCACCGGGGATAAAGCTCACGCCCAGCAAGATGACGGCTTCAAAGAACACCGTCACCTGACGCCAGTGGATCACGCTGCCAAAACGCTCGTGTACCAGGTCGGCAAGCATAATGCCCACAGCAAACGAAACCACAGGGAAGAAGTAACGCCCCGCAAGTGCCCAATTGCCCTCCGAGATGCTCACGCCCACCAGCAGGATGTTGCCCGTCTGCGCGTTGGCGAAAACATGGTCGCGCCCAATGTACGAATACACATCCATAAAGCCACCGGCGAGCGCCAAGATGATGCCCAGCTCAATGGACTCCGATATCTGTTTGGCACGCTGCATCGTCGTGCATCCTCCTTGTTGACGACCCTCTCGTGCGTTGGCGGAGACATAGCCGCCGTTCATACTGTAACCCATTGACAACATGGCGTGTGCGCGAGACGGGTTCTCCAACGCGCAGATACACAGTCTGGAAACAAACGGCGGGCGCGGCACCGACACCCGAGACCTCGTGTACTCCACCAGTCTTTTTAGCCCCGTCCCAAAAAGACTGGTTACAATTACGTGCAGTATACAAACACCGGGAGGGATCGTGGCAAAAAAGCCCCAGGACGCTCAGCACAACCAGCACGGCAAGCATGCCCAGCGCGGCCAGCAGCAAAAGCGTGGCGGCAAGGCCCAGGGTGGCCACGCCACTCATGCCCAGGCAGCGCCCGCCCGCCCCTGGCGCCCGGGCCGCGATAAGTTCCTCCCCGTCAGCCGCGCCGACATGGATGCGCGCGGTTGGGACCAGTGTGACTTTGTCTACATCTGCGGCGACGCCTACGTGGACCATCCCAGCTTTGGCATGGCCATCGTCAGCCGCGTGCTCGACGCGCACGGCTACAAAGTGGGCATTATCTGTCAGCCCGACTGGACCGACCCCGCCAGCATCACCGTGCTCGGCGAGCCGCGCCTGGGCTTTCTCGTCAGTGCCGGCAACATGGACTCCATGGTCAACCATTACTCGGTGACCAAGCATCGTCGCCACACCGATGCCTACACCCCTGGCGGTAAAGAGGGGCACCGCCCCAACCGCGCCGTCACGGTCTACGGCAACCTCATCCGCCAAACGTTCAAGGACGCGCCCATCATCATCGGCGGCATCGAGGCGAGCCTGCGTCGTCTGGCCCACTACGACTACTGGCAGGATAAGCTCAAGCGCTCGGTGCTGCTCGACTCGGGCGCCGACATCCTCATCTACGGCATGGGCGAGCACGCGATCGTCGAGATCGCCGACGCGCTCGACGCGGGCCTGCCCGTCGACCAAATCACCTATATCAACGGCACCGTCTACCGTACCAACTCGCTCGACGAGGTCTACGACTACGACCTGCTGCCCAGCTGGGACGACCTTGCTGCCGACAAGCTCAACTACGCCCGCAGCTTTAACGTGCAGCAGCAGAACATGGATCCCATCACCGGGCATCGCCTGGTAGAACCCTACCCCAACAGCGTCTATGTGGTGCAGAACCCGCCGAGCGCCACCCTCACCACCGAGGAGATGGACGAGGTGGCCGAACTCCCCTACGCACGCGATTGGCATCCCGATTACGACGCAGCGGGCGGCGTGCCGGCTTTTGCCGAGATCAAGTTTTCCATTAGCTCCAACCGCGGCTGTTTTGGCGAGTGCTCGTTTTGCGCCCTCACCTTCCACCAGGGCCGCGTGCTGCAGATGCGCAGCCACGACTCGATCATGCGCGAGGCCGAGCTGCTCACGCGCGACCCCGAGTTTAAGGGCTACATCAACGACGTGGGCGGACCGACGGCCAACTTTAGCCGTCCCGCCTGCGACAAACAGCTCAAGCACGGCGTGTGCAAGAACAAGCGCTGTCTGTGGCCGAGCGTATGCAAGAACATGGTGGTCGATGAGGGCGGCTACACGCAGCTGCTGCGCGACCTGCGCCAGCTGCCAGGCGTCAAGAAGGTCTTCGTGCGCAGCGGCATCCGTTTTGACTACACCATGGCCGATACCTCGGACGAGTTTTTGCGCGAGCTTTTGGAACACCATGTCTCGGGCCAGCTGCGCGTAGCACCCGAGCATGTGAGCGACGCCGTGCTCTCCGTAATGGGCAAGCCGAGCCGCGCCGTCTACGACGCGTTCTGTCGCAAATTTGAGCGCTTGAACCGTGAATACGGACTCAAGCAGTACGTGGTTCCGTACCTGATCTCGAGCCACCCCGGCTCGACGATGAAGGAAGCGGTGGAGCTTGCCGAGGCTGTGCGCGACATGGGCTACATGCCCGAGCAGGTACAGGACTTCTACCCCACCCCGTCCACGATGAGCACCTGCATGTACTACACCGGCGTTGACCCGCGCACCATGCAGTCGATCTATGTGGCGCGCGACCCGCACGAGAAGGCTATGCAGCGCGCGCTCATCCAATATCGCAAGCCCGAGAACTACAAGCTCGTGCGCGAGGCACTGGAAAAGGCTGGCCGTCGCGATCTGATCGGCTACACCAAGCATTGCCTGATTCGCCCCGTGCCGCCACGCCCGGGCGAGACCTCTGCCGGCGGCGGGCATGGCACCGGCAAGAAGGGCGGCAAGGCCCACGGTGGCGCCGGCAAGGGCCCCAAGGGCAGCAAGGGGCACGGCGGCATGTCGCGTGCGCAGAACACCGCCGGCCGCAACCGTGCAGCTCAGGGGCGTCAGGGCGCCAACGGAGGCGGACGCCGCAATTAGGGCAGCGGTGCTGTCGCTATGCCCATCTCGCATGCGTGGCGCAGTGAGCGCATCGCCTCCACGAGGATGATGCCGGCGATGGTGACCGTGATTACCACGTCGAACGGCGTGTTCACAAACCAGAGCAACGTCATGAGATACGACCCGGCATTAAAGGCAAAGTGCAGCAGGATCGTGTAGCGGAGCTTCCCGGTCGTCACGAGCACCCAGCCAAAAATGAGGCCGGCAGCGCCCGCATAGCAGCCCTGCACCCAGTTCATGTGCATAAAACCGAAGATTGCCGCCTGCAGCACGACCGCCGCGGCGATACCCCACGTGCTCGGGGCCGCCCAGGGCACCATGGCGCCGTCCTGCGCACCCGCACGACGCCGGCGCTTCCAAAGTGGGCGGCACTGCGGATTAAACGCTCGGAGCGAAAACTCAAAAATGATACCGCGCACCAGCAGCTCCTCGCAAAACGGAGCGCCGAGCACCGTGGTCAGGACGGCCAGATAGCTCGTGTCGCCCATGCCCGTCTCCTCGACAAGTTCGCTGTAGTCGGCCGCGGCCTCGGGCAACAGCGACAGCACGGCGTCGGTCACGTAGCCAACGACCACCTGCAGGGCAAGGCCAATCACGATAACGCAGACGATGCGCTTCCACGCCCCACGCGCTCCCCCGCCGAGCGGATGCGCGCTTTGCCGGCGTGCCATAAACGAACGCGGCCACAGATAACGCCACCACAGCAGCGCCATTAAAAACGATGCCATCTGCGCGGCAGCCTGAAGCAATTGAATATCGAGGTCGTCAATCGAAAAGCCCATGAACACCGATGCGACGCCCAGAGCGGAGAACAAAACCACGCTCAGGGCGATATCGGCAGCGACGACGCCAAAACAGGCAAGCGCCCAAATCATCGCATTGAGCATGCCAACCTCCTCCCGACAGCTAGTCATTTAAGAACGTCCCCAACGACTAGTCATTGGGGACGTTCTTCAACGACTAGTTGTTGGGGACAGTCTTTGCCAAAGGCCCCGTTGGGCGAGATGTCGAACGGGAAGGTGCCGCAGCGATTGAACGCGGCGATAAACATGCGGATGGCGTTGGACGGCGTGGTGCCCACGAGCTGGGTTGCCGCCGCGAAGGCCGCCTTTTCCTCGGGCAAGACCTTCGCGACAACCGGGGTCATGTGTTCTGCCATGGCGCTTCCTTTTTGAAACGACGGTGGTGCGGATAGATGCGGGCCACGCGGCTGGGCGACGGGCTGTGAAGGCAACCCGATTGGCCCGCATCCGGAGTTTGTTTCTTCTGCGTTGGTATTACTTGGTATTCCTAAGTATTACCCCGCAGATAGAATAGCACACCCGACCACATGGGGGCGGAGGAAAACGAATCATTTTGTTGCTGAGTAGGTATTTAGAGCGTGATGATGTCCGAGATATCGAGGGCCTGAGCGTCGGCGACATCGTGCGATGCAAGCAGCAGCATACGGCCGTCGAGCAAGTCGAGCACGACCTCGGCGCATGCGTCGCGCGCAGCGGTATCTAAACCGGTAAAGGGCTCGTCAAGAATCACCGCGCCGCCCGGGCACAGCAGGGCTCGAGCGATCTCGACGCGACGGCGCTGCCCGCCCGAAAGCTCGGCCACGCGAGCATGTACATCGACCCCCGGCACCAGCAGGCGCAACAGGGCCGCAGCACTCGAGGCGTCCACGCGTGCATCGGCGCACACTAGCACGTTATCCAGCGCCGCGGCGGACTCGACCAAGCGTGCATCCTGAAACACCATCGAGCACGGCGCGCACTCCCCCGCTGCCAACGAAAGCAACGTCGACTTGCCCACACCCGAGGCGCCCATCACGCAGGCGCGCCCACCGGCGGGCACACGGAGTGTCAGTCCGTCGAGCGCCGGAGCCCAGGGCGCCCGCTCGCCCACGGCGAGCGCAAGCTCCGCCGCAGCGCCGCCCCCGGCAGCCCCCGCACGCCCGCGAGCGCCGCGCCCATGCGCCCGCACGGCCACGCGCCACGCCACGGGTCCCGAAACCCGCAGCAGCCACACCAGCACGCGCTCACACGCCCACGAGGCGGCAACGACCAGCACGGTCCACGCCAGCAGATCAGCCGTCTCGATCAAAAGCTTCGCCTGATAGATGCGCTCACCCACGGTGCCCACCGCCATGCCGATGAGCTCGGCTGCCACGCCGGCCTTCCAGCTCATGCCAATCACGGCGCGGGCGCACGAAAGCACAAACGGCAGGACTTCGCGCCAGGTGTGGGCGCAAAACAGTCGCCAGCCCCGCACGCCATGCAGGCGGAACATCTGCTTCAGCGGCTTATCAACCTGCGACAAGCCCTCGACCAGTGAGAAATACACGCCCGGCAGCGCCATCAAAAAGACTGCCGCGATGCTCACGCGCGCCGACCCCAGCCAGATTAGCAACAGGACCACCACGCAGGCGACCGGTGTCGCCTTTACAAACGACAGCGCCGGAGCCACCAGGTGCGCAAACGCCCGCGAACGTGACGAAATCCCGGCAAGCACACCACCACACACCGCGGCAAGCGCCAGCCCGCCCAGTATCCGCGCGCCCGAGCCCGCCAAAATCGCCCAGGTACCGCCATCGCACACCAGGCGCAGAAGCGCCAAGGCAACAGCACCCGGCCCCGGCAAGATCAGCGGCTGCGCCACCAGCGACGCCGCAAAGATCCACACGGCAAGCCAAAAGGCGGCGACGGCACCTGCTGCCGCCACCGCCTTCATACGCTCTGTCATTTGTCGAGCAAACGCACGCACGGGCTACTCCAAGTAGTAGAAATCGTCAGCCGGAAGTTTACCACCCACGGCACTCGCGTCCGCGTCGGACAGCACCTGCAGATACCCGCTAAGTGCCGCCTTCATATCCTTGCCCGTCTGGCAGACAAGCATGCACCCGGGAATCGCCTTCTCGGCGATCTTGGCATTGTCCACGATGCCGGCATCGACCACGGCCTGCGCCCAGTCTGACGGCGCCGCATTGACAGCCTTCACGCTCGCCTCGTGGCAGCTCAGGAATTCCGCCACGGCCTCGGGATGTTCCTCGGCAAACGCGCGGCGCACCACGGTCACACCCGTCAGCAAGCGCGAGCCCGTGTCTCCTGCCAGCTCGTCCCACACATCGGTCAGGCTCACCGGTGCCGACAGCTTGCCCTCGCTCTTGGCGATAGCAGCGGTCTTGAACGGCTCCGGCAGCACGCCCACGGCAGACGGGTCGGCAAGCAGGGCCGACAGCACCTCGGTGGGCTCGCTCTTAAACTCGAGCGTCACCTGGCCGGTCAGGTCCGCGCGCTCCAGCAGGTAGTTCATGACGTACTCCGGCGTCGTGCCCTTGCCCGTCATGTAGACGGTGCGACCCGCCAGGTCGCCAAACGAGGCCACACTCGCATCGCCCGTCACAACGTTCAGCACGCCCAGCGTGTTGATGTCGATGACCTGCACCGCGCCCTCGGTCTTGTTGTAGAGCGCGCTCGCCACGTTGGCTGGCACCAGGGCAATGTCGATATCGCCCTGAATGACCTTGGGCACGATCTCGTCGGCGGCGGTGTTGATCGTAAAGTCGAACTCGTTGTCCGTCTCGCCGTTTGCGGCCTGGTCCATAAACTGCACCAGGCCAATCGAGGTCGGCCCCTTGAGCGAGGCGACATGCACCTCGACCGACTCTGCAGCAGCACCGGCGCCGTCCGTGGCAGCCGAGCCCGCGGCGGACCCGGCACCGGCAGCCCCGCCGCCACAGCCCGCGAGCGCAAGCGACAACGCGCCCGCGGCAAGCGCTGAGGCAAACCCTCGGCGCGACATCTCAACATTACATGCGCGCATCGTTAGCACGTCCCCTCATTAGGCATCGACCAGGCGTGGTGGTCAGTGTGCAGCAGCTCCTCGGCCAGCGGCGAGAGCGGCTCACCTAAGAACTCGCGGTAGCACGCTTGGACATCGGGATTCTCGTGCGAGAAGCGAATGTCCGCAGCGGCATCCAGGCCCCACAGCACCTGGCCGCGCTCGGCTGCCAGCTCGCAGCCGTCGTGGATGGGCTGACCGCCGCCACCGACGCAGCCGCCCGGGCACGCCATGACCTCAACGAAGTCATAGCTCACACGGCCGTCGCGAATCGCATCGAGCAGGCGGGCGGCGTTGCCCAGCCCGTGCGCCACGGCGACGCGAACCTTGGTGCCATCGATATCGGCAACGGCTTCCTTCCAGCCGTCGAGTCCACGCACGTCGGTAAAGAAATCCGCATCGGGGTTCTTGCCCGTCACCAGGTAATAGGCCGAGCGCACGGCAGCCTCCATCACGCCTCCCGTGGCGCCAAAGATCACGCCCGCGCCCGTGCCGAAGCCCAGCGGCGTATCGAGCGGCTCCTCGACCAGCGTGTCAACGCTCACGTGGCTCGCGCGGATCATGCGCACCATCTCGCGCACCGTCAGCGCAACGTCCACGTCGGGCGCGCCGCCCTCGCCCATCATGCTCGGCAGCGCACACTCGGCCTTCTTGGCCGTGCACGGCATCACGGACACCACAAACAGGCGCTCGGGCTCCACGCCCAGCACCTTGGCGTAGTAGGTCTTGGCGATGGCGCCGAACATCTGCTGCGGCGACTTGGACGTGGACAGGTTGTCGACAAACTCCGGATAGCGCGCCTTCACAAAGCGCACCCAGCCCGGGCAGCAGCTCGTGAACATGGGCCAGCCGCGGCTATCGCCCCCACCCTTGACAGCGGCACCCAGGCGCTCGAGCAGCTCGGAGCCCTCCTCCATAATGGTGAGGTCGGCCGAGAAATCGGTGTCGAACACGTACTCAAAGCCAACGCGGCGCAGGGCGCAAGCCAGGCGCTCAACGGTGGCCTCCTCGCGCGGAATGCCGGGCTCCTCGCCCCAGGCGCTACGCACGGCCGGCGCAATCTGCACCAGTACGATCTTGTCGGGATCGGCGATGGCGTCGAACACGGTCTCGGTATCGTCACGCTCGCGCAGGGCGCCCGTCGGGCAATGCGTGATGCACTGACCGCACGCGACGCAATCGGTCTTGCCGATCGGCGCACGCCCGCGGGTGCCCACGGCGGTATGCGTGGCGCGGTTGGTCAGGTCCCAAATCCCTAAGCCCTGCACGCTCTCGCACACCTTGATGCAGCGCATGCATTTGATGCACTTGTCGTTATCGCGGATGATGGGGAAATCGAAGTCCCAGCCCTCGCGCGCCAGGTGCTGCTCGTACGGCAGATAGAAGATACCCAGGTCGTTGGCGATGATCTGCAGGTTGCAGTTACCACTGCGCACGCAGCTCGTACAGCGCGAGTCGTGCTGGGACAGCAGCAGCTGCACGTTGGTGCGACGCGCCTCGCGGGCCTTGGGGCTGTTGGTGTGGACCACCATGCCGTCGAGCACGTAGTTGTTGCAGGCGGCAACCAGCTGGTCGCAGCCCTCAACCTCGACCACGCATACGCGGCAGCCGCCGATCTCGTTTAGATCGCGCAGGTAGCACAGGGTGGGAATCTGGATGCTGACGGACTTGGCCGCATCCAGGATCGTGGTGTGCTCGGGAACCACGACCTCGCAATTATCGATAGTGAGCTTGACCATGTTATGCGCTCCGTTTTCGGTGTTGTCGCTGACGGTGGTGTTGTTGGGCTCTACCATTCCAGGTTCCTCCCTCCGCGGAACGCGCCAAAGCCAAAGTGATCGCAACGCAGGCAGCGGCTCGCCTCCTGGCGCGCCTCCTGCTCGGTGAGACCCTGCTCGACCAGATCCCAATCGTGAATACGCTCGCCGGCCTCGCGCTCGCCCAGCTCGCAGCGGCCGCACTCATGCTTGCCCTTAAACTGGACGGTCGGCAGCTCGACCTCGAGCTTGATCTTGTGGTCAAAGCCCAGGTAGCGGTCGATATTTGCCGAAGCCACGCGGCCGGCGTTGATGGCACGGATGACGGTGGCGGGACCGGTCTGGCAGTCACCGCCGCTAAAGAGGCCATCGAAGTTGGGCACGGCGCCATCCGAATCGGTGACCACGCAGCCCCACTTACAAGCGATGCCCATGTCCTCAAACGGCTTGGAATCGATGTCCTGGCCAATGGCCACAAACACGCGCTCGCAGGGAATGACGCGCTCGGGCGTGGCGGCGGCACGCGGGGCCGGACGCCCACGACGGGGCGCGCCGATAATCTGCGGCTGCACGCGCAGGCCACTCACGCGACCTTCCTCGCCCGTCTCGATAGCGAGCGGGGCGGTCAACTCCAGCACCTCGCAGCCCTCGGCCTGGGCGCCGGCGATCTCGGCGTCCTGGGCCGTCATGTCGCAGATGCGACGGCGGTAGACGATGCTCACCTTTTCGGCACCGCAGCGCACGGCGGAGCGCGCCACGTCCATGGCCACGTTGCCGCCGCCGATGACGCACACGCGCTGGCCGCTCAGGTCGGGCAGCTCGTCGTCGCCGATGGCGCGCAGCATCTTGACGGCCGACTCCACGCCGAGCGCTTCCTCGCCCGGAAGGCCGAGCTTCTTATCGCTGTGGGCGCCAATGGCCAGGTAGACGGCATCGAACTCGTCGCGCAGGCGGGCAAGTTCCTCGCCGTTGACGGAGTGATCGAGCTCAACGTCGATGCCGGCGCTCAAGATCCAGTCGATCTCGGCCTGCAGGCGCTCGCGCGGCAGACGATAGCTGGGGATGCCATAGCGCAGCATGCCGCCCAGGTGGTGACGCTGCTCAAAGATGGTCACCTTATGGCCCATCACGGCCAGGTAGTAGGCGCAGGAAAGGCCGGCCGGGCCGCCGCCGATCACGGCGACGCGCTTGCCGGTGTTGTCCACTACATGCGGCTTGTGGTCGTTGAGGTCACTGTGCTCAACGGCAAAACGCTTGAGGGCGAGGATGTTCATGGGGTCGTCGACCATGCCACGGCGGCAGTGCATCTCGCAGGGATGCTCGCACACCAGGCCGCAGACGAGCGGCAGCGGATTGTTCTTGCGGATGACCTTGACGGCGTCGGCATAGCGGCCGGCCTCGACCAGCGAAATGTACCCGGGAATGTCGACGTGCGCCGGGCAGCCCGAAACGCACGGGACGCGGGCCTCGCGGTCAAAGCCGCAGGAGTGCTCGCGGATGTGATGCTCAAAATCGTCGCGGAAGCCGCGAATGGCCGTGAGTGCCATGGCGCCAGCTTCGTAGCCGATGGCGCAGTCGCTCGAAAGGTAGATGGTGCGGGCGGTGCGCTCAATCAAGTTGAGCGTGGACTCGTCGGCGCGGCCCTCGAGCACATCGGCGAGCAGGTCGCTCAGCGCGCTCAGGCCCACGCGGCAGGGCGTGCACTTGCCGCAGCTCTGGGTGGAGCACAGATTGACGAGCGCTGCCGTAAACTCAACGGGGCACGGGGCGAGCGAACTCACCGCCAGACGACGTCCGAGCGCATCGTGCAGGTCGTCCATGACGGCCTGAGCGTGGCTGCGTTCCATTACGTGCAGTCGAGCCATAAGATCCCCTCTCACATGGCAGCCCGGAGGCGAGGCCGGACGAAGTTGCTACACGCACAACACTGACCTAAAAAGTTGTTAGGTCTCCACGCAGTTCGGCAGGCGGTATGAAATGTCACCCTCGGCGGTGAAATAGAACATTACCGCAGATAAATGCCATATTTGGTAAAACGCGTTACCAAATGACAATGCCCCGCCCACGCAATCACGTGGACGGGGCATTGCTCCAGGTATGCGGCCAGCGACCCTGTTGCTTTTACTTAAGCTCGGGCCAGTAACCCTTGTTGGCCTCGATCATGTCGTCGAGAACTTCCTTGGCGACCTTCATCGAAGGCACGGTCTTGTTGAGCGTAAAGGCCTTGAGCGCCTTCTCGTACGAACCCTCGATCGTGGCCTCGACCACGAGCTTCTCGGAGTTCAGCTGCTGCATCATAAGACCCTGCTGGAACAGAGGAATGTTGTCACGGCTGATGACCTCGGGGCCGTTCTTGCCAATGTAGGCAGGCAGCTCGACCATGGCGTCGTAGGGCATGTTGGGGATAGCGCCCTTGTTCTCGCAAATGACCAGGAAGCGCTGCTTGGTATCGTTCTTCAGAGCGATGGCCAGGTCGGCAATCCAGTCGCCGTGGCTGCCCGCATAGAACGTACTCTCGTCGATCTCGCCGGTCTTCTCGTAGTGGTCGATGCCGTCGAAGAGGTTCTTCTCGCGCGTCTCCTCAACCTCGTTAGCACGGGTGCGCTCGGGGTTGGAATGCTCGACGAACTCCTTCTGCTGCAGGTAGTAGTTCAGATACGTGTTAGGCAGGTACTCCGGGAAGCACTCCATGATCTCGTACTCGCCCTTCCAGACGTAGTACCAGCTGCCCTTGGTGTGGCGGTTCTGCTCGGGGTGCTCGTCAGTGGCCTCCTCGGGCTTCTTTGCCATGAGCGAGCCCATGCCCTTGAGGTAGGAGTCGGGCAGCAGAATCTCGTGCTCCTTGATGTACTCGCGCAGCTGCGGGAGCACCTCCTCGCCCTTGTGGCGGATCGAGGTGAACCAACCAAAGTGGTTGAGGCCAAAGTAATCGTACTCGACATCCTTCTTGTCGATATCGAGTGCGGCGCAAACCACGTCGATGATCGCGATCGGCATGTCGCAGATGTTGATGATGCGAGCGTTGGGACGCAGCACGCGGCAGCCCTCGGACACGATGGCAGCAGGGTTGGAGTAGTTGAGAATCCAGTAGTCCTTCTTGGCGTACTTCTCAACGTCATCGATCAGCTCGACCATGGGGAAGATGGTGCGCATGCCGTAGGCAAGGCCGCCGCAACCGCAGGTCTCCTGGCCCACGCAGCCGTGACGCAGCGGAATCTTCTCGTCCTGCTCGCGCATGGCATAGCCGCCCACGCGCATCTGGGCAAACACGAAGCTCGCGTCCGTAAAGGCAGTCTCCTTGTCGGTGGTCACCGTGAGCTTGATGTCCAGGCCAAGGTCCTCGTGCAAAATCCAGTCCACGAGCACGCCGATCTTGCGCTGGCGCTCCTCGTTGATGTCGTACAGACGAATCTCGTCAACGTCGAGCTCGTCCTTGCGCAGAGCGATGGACTTGACGATGCCGGGGGTAAAGGTGGATCCGCCACCACACAGAGTAATGATCATTGTTTACTGCTCCTTCTCAATTGCGTTTTCGACCTTGTCGCGCATCTCGGCGACCTTCATGCCAAAGATGATCTGGATATTATTGCCGTTGCGGTTGATGCCGCTGTTGGGCACGTGGTTGATGAGGTCCTCATTGATGAGGTCCGGGTTCTTAACGTTCACGCGGAGACGCGTAAAGCAGTTCTCGAGCTCCTCGATGTTGTCCTTGCCACCAAGACCTGCGACCAGGTCGGCAATACCTGCATCGACGCCCTCTGCGGGGGCCGCGGCAACAGCGCCCTGCTTCACCGCGACAGACGCGGCGGGCTCGCCCTCGGCAACGGACTCAGCAAGCTCGGACTCTTCCTCGCGACCAGGCGTGTGGAGGTTGAGCTTCTTAATAAGGAAGGTGAAGAGGAAGAAGTACAGAGCGGCGTTGACGACTCCAAGCACCAGCATAACCGGCCAGTTGGTCTTGTCGACACCGAGGACCAGGTTGGAAACCACGATGTTGATGATGCCGCCTGCAGTCGAAGCGGGCACGGAGAGGACCTTGAGCAGAACCAGGAAGATGCCGGAAAGAATCGAGTGAACGACAAAGAGCACGGGAGCGGCAAAGACAAAGAGGAAGTCCATGGGCTCGGTCACGCAGGAGAGCACGGCGGTGATGATCAGCGGGATGATAACGGCCTTGGTCTTATCCTTGTTCCCCTTGTAAGCGGTGAAGATAAAGGCGAGACCGATACCGATGTAGGGCCACAGGTTGTTGAAGGTGTAGCTGTTGAAGTAGGTGCTATCGGAGAAGGGCTGGCCCGTCATCGCCATCTCGGCAACACGGATGGGATAGGCGCCGGCGATAACCTGATCACCCAGCGTAAGGGTGCCGCCCACATCGGAGAACTGGAACGGGGTGTAGATGAGGTGGTGCAGGCCGGTGGGAACGAGCAGCTTGTTGAGCATGCCGTAGATAAACAGACCGATGTTGCCCGACTCCTTAATGATGCCGGCAACGGAGGAGATGGCGCCCTGAACCGGAGGCCAAACGATGCAGAAGCCAGCGCCCATGATCCAGGAGATGATGATCATGATCAGGAACGGGAAGCGAACGCCCGAGAACATCGAAAGGGCAATGGGGAACTGCTTATTCGAGTACTTGTTGAACACGGCACCGGTGATGCAACCAAGAATGATGCCGCCAAACACGCCGGTATCGAGCACCTGAATGCCCATAACGGTGCTCTGGCCGGTTCCGGTAAGGCCGAGCATGCCGCTCGCTTCGGCAAGAGAGCCGGTGGCGTTGAGCACGATGTTATTGGCCTGAAGGAACAGGAAGAACGACATCAGGGCGATCAGCGAAGCATGGCCCTTGTTCTTCTTTGCCATGGCGCCGGCGATGCCCACGCAGAACAGAATCGAGAGGTTGTTGATGATAAACATCAGCGACTGATAGACAACGGCGCCCACAAGCTGGAACGGACCGGAGCCCAGCACGGGGACCACAGCGCAGATGGTCTTGTTGGTCAGAATGATGCCCACGATGAGCAGGATGCCGGCAACCGAGAGATACATCATCGGCTGAACGATCGACTTCGCGAACACCTCCAACGGCGCTTTGAAATTGAACTTCTTTTTTGCGGTCATAGCGGTACTCCCCTTCCTTTTCCGCAAATTGAGATAGGTGTGCCCTAGACAAGACCGTGAGCCTTGCCTTATATCAATCGATGTGTGGGCACGTTATGCCTAGAGACCAGGTTCTCCAAGCAGGTTAACAATGTGATATGCGAGATAACTCTTCTCGGCATCGGTAACGACAACGTTATAGGTAGACGCTAAGTGGTCGGCAATTGACTCCGCACACGAGAACGCCCTCGGATACGCCGTTTCATCGATACGGAACAGCGCGTCGCCATTGACCTGCCCCGCCGCGGGATCGAGCGCTCGCTGCGCAAAAAACTGCAGATGGCGAACGAAACGCTCGTAAGGCAACGAGGTGACGTCAAGGGTCGTGGCATAGTGCTCGGAAACAATCGCGAGCACGTCGCGAACAAGCTGGACCGAAACAATCAGACGGTCAGAGCGCTGCGGCATGGTGGCGTTGACGATATGCAAGGTGATGAAGCCCTGCTCCTCCTCGCTCATCTCGATGCCCAGGTAGTCCTTGATAATCTGAAGGGCACGGCCCGCGAGCGCGTACTCCTTGCGATAGAACTGCTGGATCTCGAGCAGCAACGGGTTCTCGCACGGAATGCCCTTGCGCTCGCGATCAAGGGCGAGGCTTATATGATCTGCGAGAGCGATGAGAATCTTGTCATTGATATCAACATTGAGCTCTCGACGAAGCATCTGAACGATGTCCTCGGAAATCACGAGGTTGACGGTGGGGATGGACTCTAAAAGATGTGCCAAGCGGTCAATCGTACGCGAATCCTGAGAAGTTCCCTCCTGCAACGCGTAGGTCTTTTCGACCGATGCCTCGTCGATGGCATCGCCGGCATGACGGCCAAAGCAGAGGCCTCGACCGATGACGATGAGCTCAGAGCCATCGTCCGAAGTGACCATTGCGACGTTGTTGTTGAAAACTCGCTTGATAACCACGGTACCCACCACAAGAATTTACTCGGAAAGCCAGACGACAGGCTCTTTAACAGCAACAGGGCCGGAAGCGTGCTCACGAAGAGTCGAGTTCTCCGAACGCTCGCACACGATAACGAAGACCGTGGGATCGAAGCCGGCGGCGCGGACCGCGTCGAAATCGACCTCGACGAGGGGCTGGCCCGCGTCGACATGGTCACCCTGGGCAACAAGCGCATGGAAGCCCTTGCCCTCAAGTTTAACAGTGTCGATTCCGATATGCAGCATCACCTGAGCAGAGCTGTCGTCGGACATGATGCCCAGCGCGTGCTCAGTCGGAAACAACGCCGCGACGGTGCCGGAAACAGGAGCGCACACCGTTCCCTCTTGGGGAACCACGGCAACGCCATCGCCCACGGCGCGGCTGCTAAAAGCGGGGTCATTGGTATTTTCTAGATGAACAAGCTCGCCGGAAACGGGAGCGAGGATTTCGAACTCGGAAGCTGCAGTCTTCTGCTCATCCGAACCGCCCATCAGGCGAGAAAAGAAACCCATGGTGGCATGTCCCTTCATAAATATAGCCCAACCAAAATCAAGCGAATACATCCATAGAGACGCACCCGTTCAAAGACTTTGGTTAGGCCCACGTTCGAGGGACTCGGTAACCTTCCGCATTTCTTTTTACGGGAGTTATTGTAGACAAGCCCAAAGCCAGAACAATCATTATGACCGGTGAGCGGTATTTTTTCTTCGATAAACGGTATTTAGGCGGCACTTAGGGGCGTTCCTTTCCCGCCGGCACTCGGGGACACTCTTCACTCTGGTGCATTGGGGACAGGTTTGTTTGCACCAGGTTGGTGCAGATTAACCTGGCCCCATTGCACCAATTTCGTATGCGCTAGACAAAGAGCTCGCATTCCTTCCGCACGACGCAAACCTTGCTCAGCATCTGGGAAACAGCGGATAGCTTGTTGGGATCAAGCTTACGAGCGCCTCGCGGGCATACGGCAATGCAGCGCATGCAGGAGATGCACGCCTCGCCAGCTGCTCGTTTGGGGTCACCCTTGTCGATAGCACAAACGGGGCACGCCGCGGCGCATGCACCGCAGGAGACGCAATCCTCTGTTGCCTCGGGTGCCATGCGGTGACCTCTGGCTTGTTTATAAGGACGATTGCCGGGAATAGAGGGCTCGGATGCATCCTCAGCCAACAGCTTTTGCTGAATTTGCTGCGCAAACTCTGCGAGCTGCGCCGCATCCTGCGCATCCGGACGACCGGCAGCAAACTGTCGCGCAATGGAATGTTCTGCAATGGCTGCAACTGCCGCGATTACCCGGAATCCCGCATGCTTCGCAACGTCCTCCAGCTCTACGAGCGTGTCCTCAAACGCGCGGTTTCCGTAGACGCACACCAGAACGGCCCGCGCTCCGTTGCCGTGAACCATGTTCAGTCGGTCGACCGCCACGGCAGGGACTCTGCCGGCATACGCTGGCACGGAGATAACAGCCACGTCGTCCTTCGTCATCGAGACCTCGTGGAAATCCAACCCGCTATCGGTCAGATCGACGGTAACGGTCTTTTTGTCCAGCGCTCCAGCCACAAGGCCAGACACCTTCTGCGTTCCACCCGTCGGACTAAACACAATTTCGAATACGCTCATCGAGGCACCCTCCTCCTACGCCCGGCAACGCGTCAAGCCGTTTTCACATTCAGACAGAGTATACGGCGCGTGGGGGAGCTCCCCGTTTTGGTGCGCCAGGCAGCCCGATACACCAAAAAGGGCCCCGAGCGTAGTTGCTCGGGGCCCTTAGTTCGCCTCGCTCTAGCGCGCGACGCGTATGTTACTTGCGCTTGCCGCCGCCGTCACCGGGACGGCGGGAGCTGCTGCCGCGCTTGCCGCCACGGCTGTTGCCGTAGCTGCCACGGTTATCGCGACCGCCGGCACGGCCGCCACGGGAGCCGGCCTGGTTGCCGCCACGACCACCACGATAGCCGCCGCGACGCTCTTCGCGGGTATCGTCGTAGTTGCGCCAGTCATCGCGACGATCGCGGCTGGCACGCGGGTCACGACGATCGCGCGACTCGTTAGAACGACCAGCGCCGCCGCGGCCGCCATTGCTGCGAGCACCCTCGCGACGCTCGCCGCCGCGGCTACCGCGCTCTTCAAAGCGCTTGCCGCCGCGGGACTCACCGCCACGGGCGCCTCGCTCACCGCGACCCTCGCCGCCGCGACGCTCATCACGGCCACTGCGCTCATCATCACGACCGGAACGACGGCGGTCGCCCGCACCGCGCTTGCCGCCGCGCGAACCACGGCCCTCGTCCTCGCGCTCAACACGGCGACGACCGCCGCGGTCCTCGTCCTCGCGGCGACGACGATGTGCCTCGCCCTGGAACTGCTTGGCACGACGCTCGGCACGGTTGCCGCGCGGGCCCTGCTCAACAGCACCAGCGCGCTCCTCGGCAGCCGCCTCGCGAGCCACGCTCTCAACAGCCTCGTCCACGCGAGCCTGAACGCCCTCGCGCACGCGGGTCTTGCCGCCGCGCTTGGGACGGCTCGGGCGCTCGCCGTCGCCACGACGCTCGTCGCGACCGCGGTTGGAACGACCAGCCACGTCGCCGTAATCGTCGCCGTTACGCTTGCCGTCGCGACGCGCCTGCTCAAGCTTCTTCTTGCTCTTGGACTTGCCGCGCTTGGTCTTCTTCTTCACCTTAAAGGCGGCAGGATCGCGCTCGGGATCGACGGCGGGCGGGTTGGGACCCACATGCAGTTCGCCGGCTTCGTAGATGTCGGCCGTCTTGTCCATGAGCTTCTCAATCTCGTAGAACTCGTCGACGTCCTGCTCGGTCACAAACGTAATGGCCCAGCCCAGCTCGCCGGCGCGGCCCGTACGGCCAATGCGGTGGATATAGTCGGTCGGCTCGGCCGGCACGTCGAAGTTCACGACGTAGCGCACGTCGCTAATGTCGATGCCGCGGGCGAGAACATCGGTTGCCACCAGCACGTCGACGGTGCCGTCGCGGAAGGCAGAAAGCGCGCGCTCGCGCTGGGCCTGGCTGCGGTTGCCGTGAATCGCGGCGGCCTTGATGCCTTTGCGCTCAAGGCGACGGCAGCAGCTGTCGGCGCGGTGCTTGGTGCGCATAAAGACGATGGTGCGCTCCGGGCCCTCCTTTTTGAGGAACTCAGGCAGCAGGTTGTTCTTTGCCTCGATGGACACCGGGAACACAAACTGGTCGACGGTGTCGGCGGTCGACGTGGCCGGCGCGATCTCCACGCGGGCCGGGTCGCTCACCAGGTCGGTGATCTCGCCCACGGCCTCCTCGTCGAGGGTCGCCGAGAACAGCAGCGTCTGGCGCTCGGCCGGCGTCTCGCGCACAATGCGGCGGACGGCGGGCAAAAAGCCCATGTCGAGCATGCGGTCGGCCTCGTCGAGCACCAGGACCTTGACCTCGTCCAGGTGGCAAGCGCCCTGCTCGATCAGATCGACCAGACGGCCCGGCGTGGCAACCAGGATATCGCAACCGTACTTAAGTGCCGCGGTCTGCGGCTTGTAGCTCACGCCGCCCACGACAGTCACGGCAACGTGGCCCGTGACGTCGGCGATTTTGCTCGCGACCTCGTCGATCTGCTGGGCAAGCTCGCGCGTAGGGGTGATGACGAGCATCACGGGGCCACGGCCGTTGCCCTCGGGCTTCTTGGCACCGCGACGGCGGTTGCGGCCGCCGCGCTCACGCACGGGTTTGGGCGGAGCGATGTGCTCCAGATTGTTCATGGTCGGCAGCAAAAAGGCGGCCGTCTTGCCGGTGCCGGTCTGAGCGGCGGCAAGCAGGTCGCGGCCTTCGAGCACCACAGGGATCGAGCCGGCCTGCACGGGCGTCGGCGCCGTGTAGCCCAGGTTCTCGATGGCACGAAGCATCTCGTCGGAAAGGCCCAGCTCGTCAAAGGCGGGCAGGCTCTCGGTAGCGGACTCGACGGCCTGGGCAGCATTGGCCTCATCGGCGGCATCGAAGGCAGCCTGGGTCATGGCCTCACGGGTCTCGTCCAGGATCTCGGCGTCGGTGACGTCGGATACAGAATTACGCATATGTTGTTGTTCCTTATCTGCACGCGCAATGGGCACGGCATGCGGCCGCGCGGGCGTGCTTGGTAGTGCGCTAATACATACAAAAACGGGTGCGCACAGAGAGGACGTTGCTCAGCACGCTGGCGATCGCTTTGGCAGCCCTATCACGCGCCGTCCAGACGCAGCAGCTCTAAGCGATGGAGCAGATTCGCCGCGGGTTAGTATACCCGTGCTTCGCATGCCCCCACGTAAACCACAGATGACGAGGCGGGCTCGAGGTGGGCCCGGCCGATTGTCTCGATCTGTAACATCTACAGGGCAAATCTTCCTCTACGTGTTACAGATCGAGACAAACGGTCGACACGACCCACAAACGTCTCAATCTGTAACAGTTACGGAGCAAAACCGGCCCCAATTGTTACAGATCAAGACAGAGGGGAATTTCCGTCCAGTCCAAACCAAATCTCTCAGTCTTCCTGCAATTTCGAACATGTGGCCTATAATGTTGCTTTGGTTACGCTATATATTGCGCAGCCATTTAATACGTCGCCCACCGGGGGGCATTAATTCCTATCGCCATATTGGCTAGGAAGCAATCAAAGGAGGTATCCGTGGCAACAGAGACGCCTTGCTCGGTCCTCTATAACGATATTCGCTCGTTCGGCGGTCTTAAGCATCTCGAAATCGCCCGAATGTTTATCAATGGAAACTCCTATCTCGGCAGCACCTTGCTCGAGAAATGCTCTTCCAACCGCTCGTATCTCACCCGTTACATCGTCCATCGCGAGCCCGACCAGTGCGCACCCGCCATCTACAGCGACTTTACCGTCACCACGCTCAACCTTTCCGCGGCAATCTGCAGCAAGCTCGGCGGCGGCGAGTCCGCCTATCAGGCAATCGCCGAGCACTATCGCGGTCCGGCCGCCAACGAAATGATGTCGGCTCTCGCCAGCTACAAGCTGGACAGCCGCCTATATGCAAATGCCCTCAATCGCATCGACAACTTTGACGGCAATGCCGTGCGCGAAAAAAGCACGCTCTTCTTGATGCTCTTTGTGGCAACGGGTGCACTTGCCGATCCCGTTCAAGGCGTGGCCACCGTCGAGCGCTTTTGCGACAGCAAGACGGGCGGGCACTTTGGCACCACCGAAACTACCGTCGGACGTGGCTTTATGGGCAGCCTGGAGCAGCCGCGCACTGTCGCCCCCAACCTCGGTCTGCTCAGAACCCATGCCGACAACTGCGCCGACATGCAAATCCATCCCCTCACACGCGATCCGCGCGGCACGGTAATTGGGTCCTTGCCCAAAACTTCGCCCAGCATCACCGATGTAGGCGCTGATGCATCGCGCGAGCATCTCCGCATTTGGCTCGAAGGTGGACGCTGGTACGCCCAGGGCCTTGGGTCGACCAACGGCACAGTGCTCGAATCGGGCGCGGGCGACGGCGATATTGTGATTGAGCCGCCGCGCGACCAACGCGAGCCCGGCAAGATCTATCCCCCAGTGGAAATCGAAAACAGTGACAGGCTCCATCTGGGTCTCTACACGACATTCCTTGTCATTGTGGACTAGCGCGGACGGCGATCGAAAGACGGTCGCCGTCCGTCTTTCGTCTTCTACCTTCTGCGTCGTAAACGACAATACTCAGCGGTATACGTGGGCAGTGTGGCTATCATGGTACTTTACCGATATCCACACTGCCCACGTATACGCGCAGCAACCCATGCTAGACAAAGGAACGCCATGGATACTACCGATAGCGCCTATGGCGACAAACTCATCCGTCTTGACACGTTCGACACCGCCGTGGCGGTCGACCCCAGCGCCGAGGACGACGCCAAGCGTCGGTTTATGACGCTTATTCTCCAGACGGCCCACCGCAACAACGGCAACATCGGGCACGTGCTGCGCGCGACCAACACGAGCGGCGAGGTCTTTGCCGTCAAGCTGCTCAAGGACAACGCCATCCTTTCCGGCCAAGCCCCCGACCGCTCCGCCGAGCAATCGGCCGCGCACCTGGCCAACACCGCCGCACTGTTCGAGGAGTACCGTCATCTGTGTACCGTCTCGCACCTGCGCGGATTTCCGCGCGTCTATGGCTACGGATCGTGCGAGAACGACCCGCTCATCCTCATGGAGTGGGTCGAGGGCACCTCGCTCAAGCAGGCGCTGCCCTTGCTTCCGCACGACGCCTCGGGCGGGCTGACCACCCAGATGGTCGCCGCCGTCGGAAACGCCGTACTTCGCGCGCTCTTGATGACCCAAGGCCTCGTGAATCCGGTCATCCATCGCGACCTGTCGCCTGCCAATATCATGTTCCGCACCACCAGCCGAACGCTCGAGCAGCAGATTGCCGATTGCTCCTTTGACCCCTGCCTCATCGACATGGGCTCCGCGACCATGGCCCTCGGCGACGACACGATCACCCGGCGCGCCGACATCTGGCGCTTTGCCACGCCCGCATACGCCGCGCCCGAAATGCTCACGCAGGATATCGAAGGCATCGCGGCCCTTCGCCGCTCGCCCGCGATCGACGTCTATGCGCTTTCGAGCATTCTGTACCAGCTCTACAGCGGTCGCAAACCGTTCGATGTCGAGTCGACGGGTGCCGCGGCGACCGGCTCGTTCTACCTCATAAAGACCAAGACCAAGCCGGCGCCGCTCGAGCCGCGCTGCGAGGGCGACAAAGCGCTCGTCCAGATCATCATGAAAGGCATCTCGGTCGAACAGGGCGATCGCCCTACCGAGCAGCAGATGCTCGAGGTGCTCTCGACATACCTCCCCGCTGCAGAATCTGAGGACCGCGAGGGTGCAGGAGACGAGGCCGCAATTGATATCGATTCTGGCACGCACCTTAAGGTCGACGTCGCCGGCGAGCGCGCACGAGAGATCCTGGAGCAGGCCCGGCACGACGCCATGACCCGCCGTCGCTTTATTATCGGCGGCGTCGTTGCGGTCGTTGCGGGACTCGGCGTCGTTGGCGCGGCAACCCATGGCTTCGGCATCCCCGACTACCTGGACGGCATCCGCGGTTCGCTTGACGACTACACTTGGGACCAGCTGCAGAAGATTTCGCTCAAGATTAAGGCCGCCGAGACCCGTAGCGAGGCACGCGAGATTGCCAAGCGCTACCACCTGCTCGACGCTGATGGGCATATCCCCTATCCGTGCACCAAGCGTGTGAAGCTCGCCAACGGGCTGGAGGTCGGCGCGCAGCTTGTGGGCATCCGTCACGATGAGCTTCTGGACGGGACAGGCAAGGCCGGGCTGACGTTTATGTTCGACGCGGGTATTGCCGAGCGCAACGCTGCGGCTGAACCGCCGAGCGCCGGCTGGGCAGATTGCGAGCTGCGGGAATGGCTCGACAGCGACGGCCTTAAGCTGCTGCCCAACGAGTTGCGCGCGCTCATCAAGTCTGTCAAAAAGATCTCGAATAACGTTGGCGCCGCCAACAGTGCATCGTGTCAGAGCGAGTTGCCCGCAACCCTTTGGCTGCCCGCCATGGTCGAGCTGTGCGGTACGCAACCGCCCAATTCGTTTGCCAAGGACTTTCACTACCTGGCCGACATCTATAACGGCGAGGGCAAGGAGTACCAACTCTTCCGCGAGCTCAAGGTAAGTCCGTATACCACGAACGAGACGTTGGTTCGCCAGTGGAAGGGCAAGGACACCTGCTGGTGGGAACGAACGGTGAGTCCCGACACATCGGAGAGCGAAGGCACGCTCTATATGAACCGCGTGGGGCACGACGGCGACGTCTTTACGTACGCAACGCCTGCGGAAAAGCCAAACAAGCTAACCTGTGTGATCCCCGGGTTCTGTATCTAGGCGGCGGGCGTCTTGCCGTGACGGGACCCCTCCCCGGCAATTGTCTCGATCTGTAACACTAGCTCGGCAGATACAGGTCTAGATGTTGCAGAACGAGACAAAACCCCAACCCTGCGAGACAACATCTCAATCTGTAACAGTAAGGGGTTAAAACTTCTCTAGATGTTACAGATTGAGATGATTGGTTGGGACTGCCAACGATTGAGCAGCCGCCCTCATCTGTAATGAAAAGTCATACATTCCAACCATTACTGGACACCCCCAGGGGGTATGGGTGTATAGTATCAGCAGGTTAACAATTCCAACACTAAACTACAGAAAGGAGAAGCCATGGCTCAAGATAAGTTCGACGTGGGCGGCATGACATGCGCCGCTTGCCAGGCGCACGTGGACCGTGCCGTGAGCAAGCTCGATGGCGTCGAGAGCGTCGCGGTCAATCTGCTCGCCGGCTCCATGATGGTCGACTATGACCCCGCGCAGGTCACCCCCGACGACATCTGCACCGCCGTCGATCGTGCTGGCTACTCGGCCTCACCCGTCAGCACGGGCACCGACGCCGCCCAAAGCGGCAGTACGCAAGCCGGGTCCGGCGCCGCCCATATGGAGTCGCCCACCAAAAAACTGGAGGCCGCCGCCTCTGCCATGCGCACTCGTCTCATCGTCTCAATCGTATTCCTCATCCCGCTGTTCTACATAGGCATGGGGCACATGCTTGGCTGGCCGCTGCCCGGCGTCTTCACCGACCATACCCACAGCATGACGCTCGCCCTCACCGAGCTCGTCCTGCTCATCCCCATCGTCTATGTCAACGACGCGTACTTTATCAACGGGTTTAAATCGCTCGCGCACGGCGCGCCCACCATGGACGCCCTCATCGCCGTGGGCGCCACCGCCTCCATCGCCTGGTCGCTCTACGCCATGTTCATCATGGCCGACCAGTTAGCCGCGGGTCAGGTCCACGAAGCCATGATGACAGGCATGGACAATCTGTATTTTGAGAGCGCGGGCACAATCCTGTCGCTCGTCACCGTGGGCAAATACCTTGAGACGCGCAGCAAGTCCAAAACCGGCGGCGCCATCGAGGCGCTGATCGACCTGGCGCCCAAGACCGCGACCGTCGTGGCAGA
The DNA here is from genome assembly GCA_900544895.1 of uncultured Collinsella sp. GTDB lineage: Bacteria > Actinomycetota > Coriobacteriia > Coriobacteriales > Coriobacteriaceae > Collinsella. The sequence continues at coordinate 147,269 of UQWZ01000002.1, read as the reverse complement.
GGACGGCAGCGAGACCACCGTCGACGTCGACAACATCCTTCCCGGCCAGGTCCTGCACGTACGCCCCGGAGAGTCCATCCCCGTCGACGGCGTGGTGCTCGAGGGTAGCTCGGCTGTGGACGAGAGCGCGCTCACCGGCGAGTCCATCCCCGTGGAAAAGACCGCCGGCGACACCGTCAACGCCGCCACCGTCAACCGCACCGGTTCGTTTACCTTCCGTGCCACGCGTGTGGGCGCCGAGACATCGCTCGCCAAGATTATCAAGCTCGTCGAGGACGCCAACGCCACCAAGGCGCCCATCGCCCGCATGGCCGACAAGGTCGCCGGCGTATTCGTGCCCGTGGTGTTCGCGATCTCGGCCGTGACCTTTGTGGTGTGGATGGCACTGACCGGCAGCGTGAACGAGGCACTCACTTCTGCCGTGGCCGTGCTGGTGATCAGCTGTCCGTGCGCGCTCGGCCTGGCCACGCCCGTCGCCATTATGGTAGGCACCGGCAAGGGCGCCGAGATGGGCATTCTGTTCAAGAGCGCCGAGGCGCTGGAGAACCTGCGCAGCGTGGGAACCGTGGTGCTCGATAAGACGGGCACGGTCACCCGCGGCAAGCCTGCCGTGACCGATATCGTGGTGGCCACGCGCGCCGACGGCTCGCCCGCCATGAGCGAAAAGGCGCTGCTCAAGCTGGCCGCTGCGCTGGAGCGCTCAAGCGAGCACCCGCTGGCCGAGGCGATTTTGGCCGAGTGCGAGGCGCGCGGAATTGTCGCGCGCATGGTCGAGGACTTTGCCGCCGTGCCCGGTCGTGGCGTGACGGCGCGCGAGGGGCAAAACACCATTGCAGCCGGCAACGTACGCCTGATGGACGAGTTGGGCGTTACCGTGCCCGCGAGTCTTGCCGAGCAATTTGCCGCCGAAGGCAAGACGCCGCTGTTCTTTGCCAAGAACGGCGAGCTCGTCGGTACCATCGCCGTGGCTGACGAGGTCAAAGAGACGAGCGCCGAGGCCATCGCCGCGCTCCGCAAGCTCGGCGTCGACGTGCGCATGCTCACCGGCGATAACCGCGTGACGGCCGAGGCAATCGCCCGCCGCGTGGGGCTGAGCAGCAAGCAGGTCATCGCCGACGTCCTCCCCGCCGACAAGGAGCGCCACGTGCGCGAGCTGCAGGATGCGGGCAGCAAGGTCGCCATGGTGGGCGACGGCATCAACGACTCCCCCGCCCTGGCGCGCGCCGACGTGGGCCTTGCGATCGGCACTGGTGCCGACATCGCCAAGGAAGGGGCGGATGTGGTGCTCATGCGCAGCGACCTCATGGACGTCGCCCGCGCCATCGAGCTGTCGCGCGCGACGATCCGCAACATCAAGCAGGACCTGTTCTGGGCACTGTTCTACAACGGCATCGGCATTCCGCTCGCCGCGGGCGTGTTCTTCCCGCTCACCGGATGGCAGCTCTCGCCGATGTTTGGCGCCGCGGCCATGAGCCTGTCGAGCGTCTGCGTCGTAAGCAATGCGCTGCGCCTAAAATCCTTTAAGCCTAAAGTGGCAAAATAGGCTCACTATTAAGTCCATTTAGAACGGGTTTTCCAGGTGCCCGAGATTGACCTGAAAGAGGAGCGACGCGTACTTTGGTACGCGAGCGACGGCTTGAAGGTCAAGGTCGGGTGGTTGAGAAAGCCAACACAACAGAGAGGGATACCCATGCGTTACACAATCAAAACTTCCGGCCTCATGTGCGGCCACTGCGACGCCACTGTCGAGACGGCACTGCTCAACGTGGTCGGCGTGACCGACGCCGACGCCGATCACGAGACCCAGACCGTCCAGGTGGAGTGCGCCGACACCGTGACCGCCGAGCAGCTCGCCGCCGCCGTCGAGGCCGCGGGCGAGAAGTTCCACGCCCTGTCCGTGACCGCCGCGTAGCAGACGCTGCCTACTCAATCCTCAGAAGTTGCGGTGAAATAGTTCCTGTTTTAGCGCTTCAAGCCTGCAAACAAGAACTATTTCACCGCAACTGACGGGGGCATCCGGAAGATCGACCAGAAACGAGGACCCGACATGATGGCAGACCACAAATCGGTGACCCGCATGCTCAAGACGGCACGCGGCCAGATCGACGGCATCTTGCGGATGGTCGATGAGGACCGTTATTGCGTCGATATCTCCACGCAGCTCATGGCCACACAGGCGCTCCTCGCGCGCATTAACGCCGACGTGCTCAAGGCGCATATCGAGGGCTGCGTGACTTCGGCAATCGAATCGGGCGACGAAGACCTCAAAGCCGCCAAGCTCGCCGAGATCGAACGCGTCGTCGACAAGCTCTCCAAGTAATTGGGGCATTGGGGACAGACTACTTTGCACCGTCTTGGTGTTCCGGGGACAGGAATGTTTGCACCACCTTGGTGCAGATTAACCTGTCCCCCTTGCTCTAAATCGGGTATAAAGGCGTGCAGCATATCGAACGAAAGGCAATTTGCATGAATGACTTTATGAAAGGACGCAATGGCGCCGACGAGCTCACCATCGTGATGGGTTTTGCCGGCATCGTCATCGCGATGATCGGATCGATAGCCCGCATCCAGTGGCTCAGCTGGATCGCCATCGCCGTTATCGTGATTGGCGTGCTGCGCGGCCTGTCCAAAAACATCGATGCACGTCGCAAGGAGAACGAGGCCTTTGTCGCCGCGACTGCAAACGTACCCGGCTTGGGCAAGTTTGTAGCTAGCTTGGGCGGCGGAGCTGCAGCGGCCAACGCCTCGCGCGCAGCCGGTACCAGTAAGGAAGACTTTGAGCGCGCCAAGCGCACAGCCAAGAAGATGTGGAAGGGTCGCAAGACTACGGCATACCTCAAGTGCCCCAACTGCGGCCAGATGCTCTCCGTCCCCAAGGGCAAGGGCAAGATCCGCGTCACCTGCCCCAAGTGCCACGCCAAGATGGAGACGCGCTCGTAGCGCCCGCACGCGGGACAAATAAAAACCGAGGCCTCATACTGGGACCTCGGCTTTTTTGATTATGACAAAGGGGCCGCCCCTTTGTCACACCTACGCCACGCCGTCGCGGGCAAGCTCCTCGGCCAACGCCTCGGCAGGCATGGCCATAATCGCGTCGAGCTCAGCGTCCACCTCGGGAATATGCTTCACCTTGAGCTTGCGCACCAGATCACCGCGACACATCACGTGCGTCGGCTCACGCAGCGCGCACAGGTCATCGAGTGGGTTCTCGCGCGTCACCAAAATGTCGGCCGCCTTGCCGCACTCGATCGTACCGGTCTCGTCACCCAGGCCCAGCAGCTCGGCATTGACTTGCGTAGCCGTATGCAGCGCGAAGGCGTTGCTCACGCCGACATACTTGGCAAAATAGACCACCTCGCGCCACATGTCGTACTGCGTCACGAACGGGCAGCTCGAATCTGTGCCAAGGCCTACCTTAACGCCAGCTTCCAGTGCGGCACGAGCGCTCTCGATGATACCCGAGCACACGATGTCGCCGTTCTTCTTTTGCGTATCGGTCGAATGGGTCTTTTCCGGGTCGAGCAACACAAACGGCAGCGCCGGGCTGATAGTGCAGGTCACACTCGGCGCACGCCCCTCAAGCTGCGTGCCCGCGGCGCCGCGGTACAGTTCCAGGATCTCGGGCGTCAACGGAGCGCCGTGCTCAATCGTGTCAACGCCGGCCTCAAGCGCGGCCTTCACACCTTCGGTACTCTCGACATGGGCCATAACCGGAAGACCCATATCGTGTGCCGCCTTGCACGCCGCTGCGGCAACCTCCACGGGCATACGCAGCACTCCCGGCTCGCCCACCTCGGTCGCGTCGAACACGCCGCCCGTTACGAACAGCTTAATGACGTCGGCACCGCGCGCATACAGGTCGCGCACCTGTTCGGCTGCCTCGGCGGGACTGTTGGCCACCTGGGCGAACAAGCCTGCACCATGGCCGCCCGGCACCGTGACGCCCGTTCCCGGCGCCACCAGGCGAGGACCTTGATACTTGCCGGCATCGATAGCATCGCGCACGGCAAGATCGGCAAACAGCGGGTCGCCCGCGCCGCGCACCGTGGTCACGCCACTTGCCAGCTGTTGTTGGGCGCTGCCCTTAAGAATGTGGCGCACGATGGCGCGCCCCACGGGATTATCGAGCTTCTTCATCAGCGCGCCCGCATCGCCCGCCGAAACCGGCTTGCCCGAGCCGCATAGATGCACATGCATATTGATGAGGCCCGGCATGAGATACGCCCCTGCCAGGTCGATGACCTCGGCACCTGCAGGCGCCTGCGCCACGGCACTCGGCCCCATCCACGTGATGAGACCGTGCTCAACGGCCACGGCCATGTCGGGCTGCGGCTCCATATGTTCCGAACCATCCAAGACGGTCGCATTGATAAACAACGTGGAACGATCGGCAGACGCCATATCGAGCTCCTCCCTCACGATTAACTTGAACATTTGTCCATTATCACCTAGTCCCGCTGGATTGCTGCAGACGCATCGGTTAACGGAAGGAAGAGAGGATGTGGGGGACGGAATACGTTGCAGTCCCATCCCAGCGGCACTAGGGAAATCTCTCGATCTATAACAGGTACAGGGTTATTGGGCCCCCTGATGTTACAGATCGAGACATTCGGTCGACGTTTCACCGGCTTGTCTCGATCTGTAACAATTACGAGCTCAAACAACCTCTAAACGTTACAGATCGAGACAAAACCTCTCAGCGCCCATACCACTGGCATCTCCACTCCTCAGCCAATTCAACCTGCCGAGGAATACCCGCCAGCCTCATTTTCTCGACTAGCTTCCCCGGGCCTTTGAGTTCATTAAACGTAAACCGAAGCACCTTATGCCCGAGCATTGTCAGATGAGATTCCCGCTGACGCTCTGCCACGAATGGGTCAACCGACTCCCGACCCTCGCCGCTCTGCAAGGTGTACTTCCCCTTTCCGTCGAGCTCGCCGATGACACACGTCCCGTCCTCGAGCCGCCAAAAATAGTCGACGCGAAACACCTGGCTCGGATCGAGCGGGTCGCGAAACTCCACCTGCAGCTCCGGAACCGGAAAGCCGTACGCAATAAAGAATGCTCGGAACCGAGACTCGCCGCCGTTTTCAGACAGCCCGTCCGCATACGACGCAATCACCTGTGCCCTGCGATACCCTCGCCTGCCCTCGCAATCGGCGCGGAGGCGCTCGCACAAATCCCCACGTGATACGCCTTTCGCCCGCAGTGCAGAATCGGCAATCGCCAACCCGTAGGAGAACGGCGCACGCAGTAGACAATCCTCCACCGTGCGCCAAAACGACGTCACCTGCACGCCGTCGACTTGTTCAAGTGCGCCCGCCGCCTGCGGACGCAACAGCCGACATCCTGCACTCAGTGGCACCGAGCAACCTGTCTTAACAAGGTATCGTGGCCCAAGCAGATCATTCGGCACCTCCAGACCCCACAAAAGCGCCGCGTCATAGCCCCAAAACGCCCAATCGGGATGAAACTCCGCAAGCCCTTTGATGGCCCGCAGCGCTCGCTCCGTCGGCGTCAGCGCATCCCAATCATGTTGAAAACAGAACAAATACGGCTCGGGCTCCGCAATATCATCGGTTCCCACATGACGCCGTAGCCACATGAGCTCGGCATTGTCGTGTGTCACAAGCAGCACGCCTTGTTCAGCCGCCTCCGTGAGCCTGGCAAGCATCCTATTCCGCGCCAACGTGTTACGAGTCGTATGTTTGTGTTTGAGAACGGTATTAGGCACTTCCATCACCACCACATCGGACAAATGGACCATCGTCACCGTTGCCTCCGCCGACAAACGTCTCGACCTGTAACAGTTACGGGCACAAGCGGCCGCCAAACGTTACAGATCGAGACATTCGTGCAGCATTGCACCTCTTTGTCTCGACCTGTAACAGGAAAACCGATTTTTGGCCTGTAGATGTTACAGATTGAGACAAAAAGGCAAAAGGCAGGGCAGGCGACAACTACCCATCCCCTACTCCCACTCCTGTTCGTAGATGTTGAGGGACTTTACGTACCGCCCCTGGGCGCCCATGATGTCGCGGACCAGACGCAAGAAGAAGCTGATGCACGAGGTGTCAAAGCCGTCCTGCAGATCCTCGGGATGCACCGCACCCGGTCCGTCGACCGCCGTGTCGTTCAGGCGCGCGATGTCATACAGGTAGAGCTGTCCCGCCGTAAGCCAGACATCGTCGACGCAGGCGAGGCGCACCGCAATCGCGCCGTCGTTCCAATGCTCCTTCTGCACGATATGCGGGTCGTAGACATCAAAGCGATGATCGGTGCGCGTGTCCTTCAGCACGACCATGCCGGACGCAGGATTCTTGTCCAAAATGCCAAAGCGCGAGAAATACTGCGTGTCGCGTACCCGCTCGAGCCGCTTGAGCGAGGCAGGCGAAAGCGATGCCGGCGGCTCGTCAACATATAGCTCGAGCAGCGTTTTGCCATGGCGATAGGGGCGCTCGAAGAGCAGCCAATCGGTAAACGCCATGTTGTAGGCCATGATTTCGTTTTGAGAAGGTTCCTCGCAATAGCTGAGCCACGGGTCGACGATAATCTCGAACTGTTCGCGTGCCGGCTCCAGGAATTGAAACTTCCGCAGCATCCAAAAGTGAGCCATGTCGGCAATATCGTTGCCGACGGCTTCAGCCAGCTCTGCTCGGTCAAAAGCGTGGTCAGTCATGGCATCCTCCTCAAACTGATGGACCTCAATTTGAGCTTACGAGGAGGGTGGACAGCCACGACCAGCGCGGGCAAAATAGGCCTCCGACTGCAAACCAGATGCTGACCAAACACTTGACGAAAAGCTTGACCGAAAATGCGCACCGCAACAAAACCGCAGGCAAACATAGACGGCCAACCCGCCCTTTTGAGCCAGATGCCTGCAGCCACCACAGAAACAACAGGTGACCACAGCCCAAGAAGTCGACAAATGAACATCCTTACGTCGACAAACGCGCAAACTGCTCGCAAATCCGCAAGGAGTGTCCCCGAATGCCGGCACAAAAGGAACGTCCCTAACTGTCGGCACTTAGGGACGTTCCTTTTGTGCCGGCAGTTAGGGACAGCCCTTGCCGATTCGATTGTTGAATATCTCCGTGACTACTTTACAGCTCCAGCGCCTCGGCGACTTCGGCTGCGCAGGCCAGGGCATCGGCCATGGCACTCACCACGAGCGAGCTGCCGTTGCGAGCATCACCCGCCACATACACCGGCGCGGCATCCGCGGCGACGCCCTCCGTGCGAGCCGCGAGATGCGAGCCCTCGGCAGCCATCACCGGCAGCGGACGACCAGCGGTGGCAACAGGTACGCTCACCGCATCGAACACACCGTACTCCGGACCCGTAAAGCCGCAGGCGATGAGCACCAGCTGCGCTGGCACCTCGTGCTCGGAGCCCGCGATGCGCTCGGGCTTTCCCGCCGACCAGTCCAGATCGACCACGCGCAGACCCGCAGCCGCACCCTTCTTGTCCAGCAGCACCTCGAGTGTATCCACGGCCCAGGCACGCATCTCGCCACCCATCGCAGCGATAGCCTCCTGCTGGCCGTAATCGGTCTTCTTAACGTTGGGCCACTGCGGCCAGGGGTTGCCTACCGCGCGCTTATCGGGCGCAGCCGGCAAGAACTCAAACTGGCGCACGCTGCGCGCGCCCTGACGCACCGCGGTACCCACGCAGTCGTTGCCGGTATCGCCACCGCCAATGACCACGACGTCCAGGCCGCGCGCGTCAATAGCAGGCTCACCGCCATCGAGCACCGAGACGGTCGAAGCCGTCAGGTAGTCCACGGCATACACCACGCCCGGGGCATCAATGTTCGCAGCCGAAAGCCCACGCGGAGCACGGGCGCCGGCAGCCACCACGACGGCGTCAAAGTCGTCGAGCCTGGCGGTAACCTTGGGATCGCTCACGTCGGCGCCCAGCTCGAACACAATACCCAGCTCGCGCATGAGCGCCACGCGACGCTCGACCACAGACTTCTCGAGCTTCATGTTGGGAATGCCGTACATGAGCAGGCCGCCGGGGCGGTCGTCGCGCTCAAACACCGTCACGCGGGCGCCGCGACGCGCGAGCTCCCATGCAGCCACCAGACCAGCCGGTCCAGAACCAACCACGGCGACCGTGGGCGTATCCTCCCCTGCCGGCTCAAAGCGGCGCGGGCCGCCGTTTGCCCACTCATGGTCGCTGATCGCGCGTTCGTTATCGTGAATCGTCGTAGGCTGGCCGTCGACCGAGCCCAGGTTGCACGCGGCCTCGCACAGCGCCGGGCACACGCGGCTCGTGAACTCAGGCATGGGCGAGGTGAGCGACAGGCGCTCGGCAGCCTCATCCCAGCGGCCGCGGTACACCAGCTCGTTCCACTCGGGAATCAGGTTATGCAGCGGGCAGCCGCTCGGACGTGCCTTGCCAAAGCTCACGCCCATCTGGCAAAACGCCACGCCGCACATCATGCAGCGGCTCGCCTGGGCACGGCGTGCATCGTCGTCGAGTTCAACGTACAGCGGATCGAAATCACGGCTGCGCTCCTCCACGGGGCGAAGCTCGTGGGTCACACGATCGATATCAAGAAAAGCACCGGGCTTACCCATGGCACTTACGCCTCCTTCTTGGTCGAAGCAACAGAGCTGGCAGCCACAGACGCAGCGCCAGCAACACCGCCCGCAATATCGAAGCGAGCGACATCCGCGGCGCTCGCGCGACCGGTCACAATGTCAAACGCCAGCTCCTCGGCCTGCGCATGCGTCTTGCCGACGGCCTCGGCGGCGGCGACAATCGCCAGCACACGCTCGTACTCGGTCGGAATGACCTTCACAAAGTGCTTGCTCATCGTCTCAAAGCTGTAGAGCAGCTTGATGCCGCGCGGGCTCTGCGTCGCGTCCACGTGCTCCTGGATGAGCGCACGGACCTGCTCCAGCTCGCCGGCAGTCGGGGCCTTGAGCTCAACGCTCTCGTGGTTCACGCGGGCATCGAGCGTGCCGTACTGGTCAAAGACATAAGCCACGCCGCCCGTCATGCCAGCAGCGAAGTTCTGTCCGACCTCGCCCAAGATGAGCGCCAGACCGCCCGTCATGTACTCGCAACCGTGGTTGCCGCAACCCTCGACCACCACGGTGGCACCGGAGTTGCGTACGCCAAAGCGCTGGCCTGCCAGGCCGTTGATGAAGCCACGGCCGCTCGTGGCGCCAAAGAACGCAACGTTGCCCACGATGATGTTTTCGTCGAACTTATAGGTCGCATGCGGGTTGGGGCGCACCGACACCTCGCCGCCCGAAAGGCCCTTGCCAAAGTAGTCGTTGGCGTCGCCGCACACGTTGAGCGTAATGCCGCGCGGCAGGAAGGCGCCAAAGCTCTGACCGGCCGATCCATCGCAATCGATGGTGATGGAGCCGGCGGGCAGGCCCTCGGGATGTGCCTTGGTCACCGCGTTACCCAGGATGGTGCCCACGCAACGGTTGACGTTGGCGATATCGGCGCGGAAGCGAATCGGGCGCAAGTGGGCACGGGCATCGGCCGTATAGGGCACGAACAGCGTGGAGTCGAGCGTCTTGTCGAGCTCGCTGTCCGCGGCCATCTGCGGCAGGAAGTGACGACCGTCGGCACCCGGGATATGGGCACCGAACTCGCAGGTCGCGCTCGCCAGCACGGGCGACAGATCGAGCAGGTTGGCCTTACGGTTGCCCGGGACCTCAATCTGGCGCAAGCACTCGGGATGGCCGACCATCTCGTCGACGGTGCGGAAGCCCAGGCTCGCCATGACCTCGCGCAGTTGCTCGGCAACAAAGAGCATAAAGTGCTCGACGTGCTCGGGCTTGCCGCGGAAGCCGCGACGCAGGCGGCAGTTTTGCGTGGCGATGCCGGCGGGGCAGGTATCCTGCTGGCAGTCGCGCTGCATGAGGCAGCCCATCGAGATGAGCGGCATGGTCGCAAAGCCAAACTCCTCGGCGCCCAGCAGGCAGGCGACGGCAACATCGGTGCCGTCCATGAGCTTGCCGTCGGCCTCGAGCACCACGCGCGAGCGCAGGCCGTTTTGCAGCAGCGTCTGCTGAGCCTCGGCAAGACCAAGCTCCAGCGGCAGACCGGCGTGCCAGATCGAATCGCGAGCAGCGGCACCCGAGCCGCCATTGTGGCCGCTGATCAAGATCTTGTCGGCAGCGCCCTTGGCCACACCGGTGGCGATGGTGCCGACGCCGGCCTCGCTGACCAGCTTGACCGACACGCGTGCGCCAGGGTTGGCGTTCTTAAGGTCAAAGATGAGCTCGGCCAGGTCTTCGATGGAGTAGATGTCGTGATGCGGCGGAGGCGAGATCAGGCCGATGCCGGGCGTGGACTGACGGACCTCGGCAATCCAGGGGTAGACCTTCTTGCCGGGCAGGTGGCCACCCTCGCCGGGCTTGGCGCCCTGGGCCATCTTGATCTGAATCTCGAAGGCGCTGCACAGGTAGCGGCTCGTCACGCCAAAGCGCGCACTTGCCACCTGCTTGATCGCGGAGTTCTTGGAATCACCGTTAGCCAGCGGGGTCTCGCGACGCGGATCCTCACCGCCCTCGCCGGAGTTGGAACGGCCGTGCAGGCGGTTCATGGCGATGGCCATGCACTCGTGTGCTTCCTTGCTGATGGAGCCGTACGACATGGCGCCGGTGTTAAAGCGGCGGACGATGTTGAGCGCGGGCTCGACCTCGTCGAGCGAAACCGGCGTGCGGCCGCTGGCATCAAAGTCGAGCAAGTCGCGCAGACGCACGGCACGGCCGGTGCGGTGCAGGCGGGCGCTGTACTCCTTAAAGGTGTCGTAGCTGTCCTCACGGCAGGCGGTCTGCAGCAGGTAGACGACCTGGGGGTCGATGAGGTGTTCCTCGCCGCCGAGCGGGCGCCACTTGGTCAGGCCCAGCGTGGGCAGCTGATCGGGAGCCGGGCTTTTAAGGATGGCGAGCGCAGCGTCATAGCGCTCGTTTTGCTCGCGCTCAACGTCCTCGACACCCATACCGCCCACACGGCTCACCGTGCCGGCGAAGTACGCGTTGACGAACTCCGGAGTAAAGCCGACGGCCTCGAAAATCTGCGCGGAGTGATAGCTCTGCACCGTGGAGATACCCATCTTGGACATGATGGAGACGATACCCGCCGTCGCGGCCTTGTTGTAGTTGTCGATGCCCTGCTCGGCCGTCACGTCCAGGTCGCCGCGTGCTGCCAAGTCGCGGATGCACGCATGCGCATTGTACGGATAGATGCCGCTTGCGGAGTAGCCCACCAGCGCCGCAAAGTCGTTCGGGGACACGGCATCGCCGCACTCCACCACGATGTCGGCAAAGGTACGCACGCCAGCGCGAATCAGGTGGTTGTGCACACAGCCCACGGCAAGCAGCGACGGCACGGGCACCTCGCCCGCAGCGGCACGATCGCTCAACACCACGATGTTCACGCCGTCGCGGACCGCAGCCTCAACGTCCTCTGCAAGCTGCTTGAGCGCAGCCTGCAGCGCGCCCTCGCCGGCGTCACGACGGTAGACGGCACGGAAACGGCGAGTCTTAAAGCCCACGCGGTCGATGGCGCAAATGCGGTCGAACTCCTCCTCGCTCAGCAGCGGACGCTCCAGGCGAACCAGCTGGCAGGCCGTACGGGAATCCTCGAGCAGGTTGCCGTGGTTGCCCAGGTAGAGCGTGGTCGAAGTCACCATGTGCTCGCGAAGGGCATCGATGGGCGGGTTCGTGACCTGAGCGAACAGCTGATAGAAATAGTCGAAGAACGAACGCGTCTTCTTGGACAGACAAGCCAGCGGCGCGTCGATGCCCATCGAGGCGAGCGGGGCCTTGCCCTGCTGGGCCATGGGACGCACGACCTCATCGACGTCATCCCAGTGATACCCGAGCTTAGCCATGCGCACGGCGGCGGGTACCTCGGCATCCTCGGCGGGCGCGGGCGCGGCGGGCTCATCGAGCGCGTCGACGGCCAGCGTCTCCTCGGCAATCCAATCACGGTAGGGCTTTTCCTTGGCGTAACGGGCTCGCAGCTCGTCGTTGTAGATGACGCGCCCGCGGGCAAAGTCGACCTCGAGCATCTGGCCCGGCCCCAGACAGCCGCTCGTCAGGATGTTCTCGGGGCTCACCTCGATGGTGCCCACCTCGCTTGCCAGCATAAAGCGACCGTCGCGCGTCACGTAGTAACGAGCGGGGCGCAGGCCGTTGCGGTCGAGGGCGGCGCCCAGCGTGCGACCGTCGGTAAAGGCGATGGCCGCCGGACCATCCCACGGCTCCATGAGCATGGACTGGTAAGCGTCGTAGGCGCGGCGCTCCTCACTCAGGTTGTCGTTGTGGTCCCACGGCTCGGGCAGCAACATGGATGCGGCACGCGTGAGCGGACGGCCGTTCATGACCAGGAACTCGAGCACATTGTCCAGAATCGCGGAGTCGGAGCCCTCGCGGTTGATGATAGGCATCACGCGCTCAAGATCGTGCTGCAGCACGGGGCTGTACAGGTTGGGCTCGCGGGCGCGGATCCAGTTGACGTTGCCCTTGAGGGTGTTGATCTCGCCGTTATGGATGATAAAGCGGTTGGGGTGCGCGCGCTCCCAGCTGGGCGTGGTGTTGGTGGAGTAGCGCGAGTGGACGAGCGCCACGGCCGTCTTGACGGCGGCGTCGTTGAGGTCGATGAAGAAGCGGCGCATCTGCGTGGCGACCAGCATGCCCTTGTACACGATGGTGCGCGAGCTCATAGAGCACACGTAGAAGATCTTGTCGCGCAGGGCAAACTCGGCATCGGCCTTCTTCTCGATAGTGCGACGGCACACGTACAGGCGACGCTCGAAGGCATCGCCGGCGGGCGTGTCGTCGGGGCGGCCCAGAAAGGCTTGCAGAATGGTGGGCATGCAGGCGCGTGCCGTCTCGCCCAAGTCGTGCGGGTCGACGGGCACCTCGCGCCAAAAGAGCAGCGGCACGCCGGCCTCGGCGCAGCCCTCCTCAAACACGCGACGGGCATCCTCTACGCCCTTGTCGTCCTGCGGGAAGAACAGCATGGCCACGCCATAGTCGCCCTCTGCCGGCAGAATCTGGCCGCACTTTTGAGCCTCTTTGCGGAAAAAGTGATGCGGAACCTGGAACAGGATACCGGCACCGTCGCCGGTGTTCTTCTCGAGTCCCGTACCGCCGCGGTGCTCCAAGTTGACCAGAATGGACAGTGCATCGTCCAGAATCTGGTGATGGCGCTCACCGTTGATATCGGCAAGCGCGCCGATGCCACATGCATCGTGGTCGAATTCGGGGCGATAAAGGCCCTGCTGCTGAGCGGAATCTGCCTGCATCGCAATCCTCCCCTAGATATTAGACAGTCAGTTGAATAGGCATACTATGAGCATCGCCGGCCCGTTGTGTTTCCCACCCGTTTCGAAACAATCGCGTAACGCACGCCGACCATCAACGCCTTGCTATCAAACATGTACGTCAGCCTCCAAACATGTCGAAATTTGACATCTTTGGAGGCTGACGTACACGTTTTAGTGCAGGGACAGCCGGCACATATGCATCCAAACCCTTTGAATTATTCTGGAAACGAGGGCCACGCAGACTTTTGCATGATGCGACTCGACACCGCAGATCTCAAGGCGGCAACAAGGCGCCCAAGTTCGGCTTGTAAGCTCACCGCTTCAAACATCTCAATCTGTAACAGGAGGAACCGATTTTGGCGCCTAGATGTTACAGATTGAGATTTTCTGCGGGACGGTTTTGGTTTGTCTCGATCTGTAACACCTAGGCCCAATTTCCATCCCTCGTTGTTACAGATCGAGACATTTCGGCAGCCCCCCTTCACCATCCCATTCAAATAGAACAATTTTGTTAGTCTTGGTTAACTTCTAAGCTTAAAACGGGTATCCTTTGCGGCGTCAAGCAAACGGCACGCACACCGTGCCAGATCAAGGAGGCCCCTATGGCGCACCAAGCATACCAGCAGACGATGCAACTCGTCCTTATCCGTCACGGAGAGTCCGAGTGGAACAAGCTCAACCTGTTCACCGGCTGGACCGATGTCGAGCTCACCGACACGGGCCGCGAAGAGGCGGCGGCAGGCGGCCGCGCCCTCAAAGAAGCCGGTTTCGACTTTGACGTCTGCTACACTTCGCGCCTCAAGCGCGCAATCCACACCCTCAACATCGTGCTCGGCCAAATGGATCGCGAGTGGCTACCCGTCATCAAATCCTGGAAGCTCAACGAGCGCCACTACGGTGCGTTGCAGGGTCTCAACAAGGCCGATGCCGCCGCGGAGCACGGCGACGAACAGGTGCTCATCTGGCGCCGCTCCTTCGATGTCTGCCCGCCGGCACTCGAGCCGGACGACGCGCGCGACCCCCACACCCAGGAGCAATACCGCGACGTCGCGCCCGATCAGCTGCCCTATACCGAGTGCCTCAAGGACACGATCGCCCGCGCCTGGCCCTATTTCGAAGACGAGATTCGCCCCCAGATGCTCGCCGGCAAGCGCGCACTCATCGCCGCGCACGGCAACTCCCTGCGCTCACTCGTCATGAAGCTCGAGCACCTCACGCCCGAGGAGATCCTCAAGGTCAACATCCCCACTGGCGTGCCGCTCGTCTACACCTTCGATACCGATTTCAATGTCCTCGACAAGCGCTACATCGGTGACCCGGCGACCATCGCCGCCAAGATCGACGCCGTGGCCAATCAGGGCAAAGCGCACAAGTAGCCCCAACCCAAATCCGACGCGTGGCGCCGCACGGCCCAGATGCGACGTCACGCGGCCCATACACAGGAGCGCACCATGCTCAACCATCTCAAACAACACTTTGGTTCCCGGCGCACCGGCGGTCACGGAGGCCTAGACATTGCGCGGCATATCGGCCCCGGGCTGCTCGTGACCGTCGGCTTTATCGACCCGGGCAACTGGGCCTCCAATATGGCCGCGGGCTCGCAGTTTGGCTACGCGCTGCTGTGGATCGTCACGCTGTCCACGATTATGCTCATTGTGCTGCAGCACAACGCGGCGCACCTGGGTATCGCCACGGGCGCCTGCCTTGCCGAGGCCACGACACGTTACCTCCCCCGCTTCGTTGGACGCACGGTACTCGCCAGTGCCTATCTCGCGACCGTCGCCACCGCCATGGCCGAAGTCCTGGGTGGCGCGATTGCCCTTCAAATGCTCTTTGGGCTGCCCGTGCGCGCGGGCTGCGTCATCGTGGCGGCAGTATCGATGGCGATGCTCATGACGAGCTCCTACAAGCGCGCCGAACGCTGGATCATCGCCTTCGTGGGTGTGGTGGGACTCTCGTTTTTAGCAGAGCTCGCGCTGGTCAAAGTCGACTGGCCGCAAGCAACCGCAAGCTGGATCACGCCTAGTATGCCCACTGGCTCTGCCGCGATTATCGTGAGTGTCCTGGGTGCGGTCGTTATGCCACACAACCTTTTTCTGCACTCCGAGGTCATCCAATCCATGCACTTCGAAGGCCAAGGCGAGCAAGTTATCGAAGAACGTCTGCACTACGAGCTCTTCGACACGCTCTTTTCGATGGGCGTGGGCTGGGCAATCAACTCGGCCATGGTCATCCTGGCCGCAACGACCTTCTTTGCGCACGGCATGGTCGTAGACGACCTCGCCGTCGCAGCGGCCACGCTCTCCCCCATCTTGGGCCCGGCGAGCTCGACCATCTTTGCCGTGGCGCTGCTGTTCGCGGGACTATCGAGCAGCGTGACAGCGGGCATGGCGGCGGGAACCATCACTGCGGGCATGTTCGACGAGGAATACGATATCCACGACCGACATTCCTCGATCGGGGTGGCGGCCTGTTTCGTCGGCGCAGTGACGGCGTGCTTGGTCGTCCCGAATCCTTTTGAGGGTCTCATCTGGAGTCAGGCGCTGCTGTCTCTTCAGCTGCCGATTACGGTCTTTGTGCTCATACGGCTCACCAGCTCACGCCGCGTCATGGGCAAATACGCCAACTCGCGCCCGCTCAACGCGCTGCTCGTAGGGATCGGTGCCATCGTGACGATTCTCGACATCGTGCTGCTAACGGGAATGTAATTGGGATGGCGTGGCTGTCCAGATATAACGTCTTAATCTGTAACACGTGAGACCGTTTTAAACCGTCAGATAAATCAAAAGGGTCCCGGCCGAGAATTCGACCGGGACCCTTGGACAGAGCTATGTTCGGCTTTCGCCGTGTGCCTGCGAGTTACTCCTCGACGAGCTCAAACTGATCGGGACCGACGCCGCACACCGGGCACACGTAATCCTCGGGCAGCTCGGGCGTGTCGACCTCAACCTCGTAACCGCAAACGGTGCACACAAACTTATACGTCTTCTTTTCCTCAGCCATGATGTTCTCCTCTCGAACGTGACTGCTGGTGTACTTACTTATTAGTATATATTCTCAATAGTATAATGCAAGTATTTTTAGAACATTTCTAGCCTTGATACGACGAGGCTTTGGGCGGCGTCTTGCCCTTTAGCACCTTGTGATAGTAGTCGTACGTCAGCGGCGTCTCGTCGCTCAGGCGCTCGGCATCCTCGACCTCGCCAATAAACAGCAGATGCGTGCCCACATCCACAGTGTCGATCAAACGGCAGCTAAACAGGGCCGCCGCGTGCTCGGGCACATAGGGCATGCCCAGAGCCGTCTCGCGGGTCTCGTATTTGGCAAACTTGTCATAATCGCTGCTGGTGCGGAACCCAAAGTTACCGATGTAGAGCATGTCGGCCGTCTGATCGATCACGGTCAGCGCGAACGCTTTGGCCGATGCGATGACGCCCGAGGTGACATTGTCCTTGTTCACGGCAACCGAAATACGCGGCGGCATGGACGTCACCTGCACCGCAGTGTTGATGACGCAGCCGGCGCGCAGCCCGTCTGCCGCAGCGCTCACCACGTACAGACCGCTCGGCATGGTAAAGAACGCAGTTTTGTCCATAACGATCACTCCCCTAGCTCGGGTTGGAACCTCATGAATGTATGTACCCACAAAAAAGGCGGCACCCATAACGGACGCCGCCTTTGAGACATATGTGTCAGAACAGTAAGAAAGATGAGACGCCCGCAGTTGCGGTGAAATAGGGACTGAATAGCCCCTCAAACAGGCAAAACAGTCCGTATTCCACCGCAACTTATACAGAGTGCCTAGCGGTTGCGTTCCTTAAGGGCGCGGTCGATCTCGCGTTGGACATCACGCTTGGCCATGTCCTCGCGCTTGTCGTAGAGCTTCTTGCCGCGACCCAGACCCAGCAGCAGCTTTACGCGGCCGTCGGTATTAAAGTAGAGTTCCAACGGAACCAGCGCATAACCACGGTTGCGAAGTTTGCCGTCAAGAAAGTCGATCTCCTTGCGGTGCAGCAGCAGACGACGCCGACGATCGGGATCGCGATTCCACACGCCACCATGGCTATAAGGGTGGATATGCAGTCCGACGAGCCAGCACTCGCCGCCACGAATCAGCGCAAAAGTGTCAGTGATCTGACAGGCGCGCTCGCGAATCGACTTGACCTCGGTGCCGCTCAGCTCAATACCGCACTCAAACGTCTCATCGATAAAGTACTCGTGATGTGCCGAGCGATTCTTGGAAATGAGTTTGCGCTCGCGCTTACTGGGCATCGCCGGCCTCCTTGGCTCCATCGGCGTTTGAGCCCGCAGCCTCACGCTTTGCCTTGCGCTCGGCATTGAGCTCGGCATCGCTCTCGCGCACCAGTTTGATAATCGCCGCGCAGGCCTCCTCGCCCACCAAGTCGCGAGCACGCACCGTCAGGCGCGTCGCCTCCTGCTTGTCGCCGTCGCTTGCAGCATCGGTCGCGCACATAATCAGGCAGATGGCAATCTCGGCCGAAGGCGAGGTCGGCACGCCTTGCAGGGCCAGTTCACCCATCACGTGGTCGTCGCTCTCATCAGCGGCATCCGGATAGGTGGTATGGATCTTGTTGAGCAGGCGCGTCGTATGCGCATCGTTGGGCGCCAGGCGCAGCGCCAGACGCGCGCAGCCCACGGCAGCCGAAACGTTCTCGGTCTCGGGCTCCAAGAAGTACTGACCTAGATTGGCGTAAGCGCGGGCGGCGCACTTGCCATCGCTTGCACGCTCCAGCACCGAGAACGAGAGCGATGCCCATTCCTGCTTGTCCTCGAGTGCGCGGAACAGCTCGGCCAAATCCAAGCGATAGTTGCAGTTCATGGGGTCCCAACGCACAGCCTGCATCAGGGCATTACGAGCGCTCACATAATCCTGCTGGCGAATGTAGGCAAACGCCATGTCAGAGTACAGGCGGTCAAACGGCACCTCGACCTGCACGAGCTCGCGCGGATCCTTCTCCACGCGGCGATAGGCCAAGCGCTCAAACTTGCTATCGAAGCTAAAGTATTGACGCTTCTCCTCCGTCTTGCACTCAGCATCAATATACTCCTCGGCGAGCTCCACCAGACGCTCCAGCAGCGGCGTCGCCGTAGCCAAGTCGCCCTGCGCCAGATAGTTCTCGGCATACGTGATGTCTTGCAAGCTGATGGGCAGATCCATGGCTACTCCTCGATCTGAGCGAAACACGGCAGGCGCCGTATATACGGTCAATACACAAAACCCGGGTCTCTTACGAGGCCCGGGCGTTCAATTTTGGTAGCCCGTACCAGATTCGAACTGGTGATCTCCGCCTTGAGAGGGCGGCGTCCTAAACCGCTAGACGAACGGGCCATATGTAGCAAATGCAATGGCTGGGATGGAGGGAGTCGAACCCCCATTGACGGAACCAGAATCCGCTGTCCTGCCATTAGACGACATCCCAATGACTGCATCGCTGCGCTCGGCTGTGCCTTTGCGCAAGAAAGAAATATACGGGAAGTCTCGCCGTGACGCAAGCCCCGATTTTGACTTTTTTGAAATTCAGTCAAATTGGCCTAATTTAGTCCAACCCGTGAAGGACCTGTGAAGCCAACCGCTGTACGCGAAGGGCAAAACGCCGCGAGCGGTAGCCGTCAACCGTTGGCAGATTCTACCGTGAAAACGATAGCGCCAGGCAACACAATCGAAGTATCAATGATCGCGTAGATATGAGGCGCCATGGACGAAGAGCTTGATTACCTATGGGAGACCCTGGGCCTCGAGATCACTGCCGACCTTTGGCCCGAACGGGACAAAATCCATCCCACACTGCGCCCCGCCATTACTGTGGTGCAGGCAAAATACCGCCGTGCATCCTTTTTGATCATGCGGATGTCATGGCACGCGGGACTCCCCGACCTTAAGCGAATCCAGGCAAGCCTCGTCGAGCTGTCCGGCATGCCGACCGTCATATCCGAGGCGCATCTGGAGCAGCGCCAGCGCGAGCGACTGCAACAGCAGCGGATTCCCTTTATCTGCCCCGGCATTCAGGCATATCTGCCCTTTATGGACGAGGAGTACTGGAGCGGCAAGCCCAACAAACACGTAAAGGTCTACGATCCGCACGAATGGGCACAGCTGGCGGACTGACTGGGGCAGGCCCGCCGGCGGAAAGTGCGTCCCAGATTTCAAGCTCAAACTGGTCCCCACTTTCCCGTCGAGCCCTCAACCGGAAACCGTGTCCCACAATCGAAGCTCAGAATGGGACGTGCTTTCCGCAACCGGCCACTTTGGGAAAGCGCATCCCATTCTGGAAGCGAATTCCGGGTCGCACTTTCCGCAGCCGCTACAGCAACGCCTCGGCCCAAGCCGCTTCCCTAAAGCCGGGAATCGCAAAGTCGTCGCCCACCAGCAGCGGACGCTTGACCAGCATGCCGTCGGTCGCCAGCAGCTCGTAGCACTCCCGATCCGTCATGCCCGCATCCAGACGCGCCTTCAGGCCCAGCTCTCGATATTTCATGCCCGATGAATTAAAGAAGCGCCGCACCGGCAGCCCCGAACGAGCAATCCAGGTCGCAAGCTCATCAGCCGTGGGATTGTCCAAAACGATATCGCGATCGATATACTCTACCCCATGTTCGTCCAGCCATGCCTTGGCCTTCTTACAGGTCGAGCACTTGGGATATTCAACAAACAGTACAGTCATGGGAATCCTCCGAATATAGATCGGCCAACGCAGGCACACGCCACACGAGGCGCCTTCGTATGATGGGCCAATTGTAGCCCGCGGGTCACACGTTAAACGAACCGTACCCCGAATCCGCGCTTGATAAACGGCAGCAGTTCCATTGCCTCGGGCGTGATATGGCCCGCAACGTTCATGCGCTCGTCACCGGGAAGATCGACCCGCGCAATCTCAAGCTCGCCTTCGTAGCGCCCATATCCGCTATTGCTCACAGCGATCGACCCCGCCTTTCGCGGCAGGCCGGCTCCGGCATCCGTCGGCACGGAATCCGGCTTAAGCTTCGTACGTGACTCCTGAGACCTAAAGATGAGGACACTCGAGTCGGGCCGGTCGTGATGAATCTGCCCGCGCACATAGGCATAACCGGGCTCAAGCTCGCATTGCAGGTCCACGTATCCGGCGGAAACTTGAGCAAACTGCGCCCAGCCCGCATCGGAAAGATCGGGGTCGCCGACCAACACAATGTCGCAATCGGCGCCATGTGCAAGCTCAAGCATATTGAGAGCAACCTTTGACGCGCGACCGCGCTGCGCCTCGACCGTCGGCAGTCCCTCGAATACCGGCCCGCGAACGTTAGCATCACCCGGCACAAAAGCCATGATTTCGAATCCAAGCGCCGCAAGACGAAGATTCGTCCGAGCAACATCTTCAAGAGCTAAACCGGTATAAGGCTTGGGGTAAAAATTGTGGCAGGCGGCAAAACGAGTCACATCGGCGCCGGCTTCACGCCACGATGCGATTTCATCAGAACTCACCGTCGATGCATTGACCACAATGCGAAATACACCGGACAGCTCCGCGACCCGCTGGGCGCTAAAGCCATAGTCCAAACGAAGGTATTCCAACCCCAGATCGCGCAGGTCCTCGATACGCTCAAGCCCGAGCAAATCGCACGTACGCGGCCCCACATCGGCAATGAGCGCAATGCCGCGGGCGGAAAGCAGCGACAGCACATGACGGACCTTATCGGCATACGCCGCTCCCCCATCCTCGGGAATATGCAGCGAGGTGAACGCATAGCGCGCACCCGCCGCGGCACCACGCTCAATCGTCCGCTCAATATCCTGCAGAGGGCTGGAAAGATAAATCGAAATACCCGTTTTCACGCTTCAACGCTCCTTTAAAAAAGGCCGGCGGAGCAGTTAGCCCCGCCGGCACAACCATAGCATCAAGAAATCTGCCGCGCACCGCGAGCCCCGAGCAACACGGCTCGCGATATCAAACTACTCGCCAAAGAACTCGTTGATCTTCTGCTCGTCGACGCCAAAGAACCACGTCAGGACAAAGCCGGCGGCATAGGCAAGCAGCATAGCGGCAACGTAGCCGAGCTGCTGGCCAGGAACAACGATCAGTAGGCCAAACAGACCGGAAACGCCCTGAGAAACCGTGCCGATGTGAAGCAGCGCCGCGAGCGCGCCGCCAAATCCGGCACCCAGGCAGGCCGTCACAAACGGACGAACGAGCGGCAGCGTAACAGCATACATCAGAGGCTCGCCCACACCCAGGATTCCAACGGGAATGGACTCTGCGACGTACTTCTTGAGCTTGGCGTTCTTGGTCTTAAAGTACAGCGCCAAACCGGCACCGACCTGGCCGCCGCCAGCCATCATAAGGATGGGAAGCAGGTAATTGATACCCTTGGTAGCACCGTCGGGATCGTTGAGCATAGCGTGGATCGGCGTGAGCGCCTGATGCAGGCCGACGGAAACCAGCGGCAAGAAGCCTGCCGACAGGATATAGCCGCCCAGGACGCCCAGCTTCTCGAAGATAAAGGTCAAAACGCTAAAGATGGCAGTCGTCAGCCATGCGCCAACCGGCTGGATGACGAGCATCAGAGCAAAGGCGCCGATGATGAGCACCAGCAGCGGGGACAAGAACGTGTCGAGTGCGTTGGGCATAACCTTGCGAATCTGACGCTCCATCCAGGCAAAAAATGCGCCAGCGATAAGAGCCGCGATCATGCCGCCCGCTGCGGGGTTGTACTGCGCATTGGTGAGCGGCAGCAGAATGGCAGTGGCAGGATCAGCCGCGCCAGGCGCAAGCAGGGGCATGGCACTGTTGGCGATACACATCATGCCGGCGATGCCGCCCAGCGCAGCGGAGCCGCCAAACTCACGTGCCGCGTTATAGCCCACCAAGATGGGTAGATAGGCAAACAGGGCCCAGCCCATGGAACGAATGCCCTGGTACCACCACTCGCCTGCAAGCGCGCCTGCCGTCGAGACGTTAATGACGTTGCAGATACCGTTGATGAGGCCAGCCGCAATGATGCCGGGAAGCAGGGCGACGAAGACATTGGAAATCTTCTTGAGGAAGGCCTGAACCGGCTTGGACTCGTACTTTGCCTTCTGCGCGGCCTTGTTTGTGGCCGCAGCGTCAACCACGCTCTCGTCGGCAACGCCTTTCGCAAGGCCGGTGAGCTTGGAGAACTCCTCGAGCACCTTATTCACCTTGCCCGGCCCCAGCACGATCTGCATCGTGTCGTCCTCGACCAAGCCCATCACGCCGTCGAATGCCTCAATACCCTCCGTGTCGACGCTGCCCGTGTCTTTGACGGTCACGCGCAGGCGCGTCATGCACGCCGCGTTTGCGAGCACGTTGTCTTTACCGCCCAAAAGGTCCAGCAGCTTTTGAGCCAGCTCTTTGTTCGTCATAACTCCTCCTTGTATTGGGTATCTCGTCTGGATGTCATATCAGCTCACGCCGCACACCTATTGGGCATCGGCATCGCTCTTCTCATGGCCACTCACCGCAGCGCCGACATGGCCTCGCGCTCGCTCAAGAGCTACCGCAGCCTGCTCGGCATCGCAGTCCAGCAGTACCGAGACAATAGCGGTTTTTACGTGGCCGCCGGCATCTGCAAGCGCCTGAATAGCGCGCTCGCGCGTGCAGCCGGTCGCCTCCATCACGATGTTCTGGCCGCGCACCACCAACTTCTCGTTCGTCTGCTGCACATCGACCATCAGGTTTTGGTATACCTTGCCGATCTTGACCATGGCACCGGTCGAAATCATGTTGAGAATGAGCTTTTGAACCGTTCCCGCCTTGAGCCTCGTTGAGCCGGTCAGTACCTCGGGACCGGGCACGGGTTCAATGGCAAGATCTGCGCTCTCCCCGATCTTCGACCCTTGGTTGCAGGCAATTGCAATGGTCTTGCACCCAGTTGCCTTGGCGTACGCAAGGCCGCCCACCACATAAGGAGTACGGCCGCTTGCCGCCAGGCCAACGACAAGATCCTTGTCCGAGAGTCCACGCTCCCGCAGGTCGCTCGCGCCAAGCTCCTCGCTGTCTTCGGCACCTTCGACAGCCTTGATAAACGCCGTCTCGCCTCCGGCAATGAGCCCGACAATCAGATCGGGTGACACGCCAAACGTGGGCGGACACTCCGAAGCGTCGAGTACGCCCAGACGACCGCTGGTGCCTGCGCCCATGTAAAAGACGCGCCCGCCGCGCTCGAGTGTCTCAGCAGCCCAGTCGATTGCCATGGCAACCTGGGGCAACACTTTCGTGACCGACTGGACGGCACGAAGATCCTCATCGTTCATCGTCGTGACGATTTGCAGCGATGTCATCGTATCGAGGTCCATTGACCTTTGATTACGCTGTTCGGTCGTGAATTTTGTTAAATCGAGCATTTCATTCACCTCATCTTTCCTGTTTCTCGATGTAGTTTTGCTTTATGACATGCGTCGCCCGTTCGTAGTCGCTGGCAACGTAAGCAGCGTACAGGGCATCGACAACCATAAGCTGGGCCATACGCGAAGCCATGGCACCGCTGCGGACCAAGGGTTCACTCGCGGCGACGCCGAGCACGGCATCGGCCATGGTGGCAAGCTTGGATGATCCATCTACTTTGGTAACGGCCACAACGGGACAGTTGTGACGTTGAGCCTCGGCGGTGCAGTCCAGCACCTCTTGCGTCAAGCCCGAGTAGCTAAAGGCGATTGCCATATCGCCCTCATGCATGTTCTTGGCACACAAGAGCTGATCATGCCAGTCGTCGTACAGATGGCACTCTTTGTCGACACGCATGAGCTTTTGCGCCAGATCGTGTGCGACCAAACGAGAGGCACCAATACCGAACAGATTGACCGCGCGTGCCCGCTTAAGACGGGCCGCGCATCGCTCCAAGACGGTGTAATCGAGCGTTCGTGCCGTCGCCTCGATCGTGCGCACGTTGCTTTTCATCACCTTCCCCACGATACGTTCGACGCTGTCATCCATGGAGATGTCCTCGAGAGCTACGTCTTTCTTGTCACCTAAGAGCGCCAGCTCGGCAATCAGTTCGCGCTGGAACTCCTTGTAGCCCGCAAAACCCAAACGCTTGCAAAAGCGCAAAATGCTCGAGGGCGAGGAGAACGTGACATCGGCAAGACCGCGGACGGACAGCCCGACCACCTCGTGCGGATGAGCGCTTACATATGCGATGACATTGCGTTCCGCCGGGCTCGCGCTGAGCTCACGCTCGCGAAGCCGCAAAAGCAATCCGTTTGCCATCTCAAACACCTCCGTTGAAAAGAATTAAAGACCAACGAACGATTCGTACCGGATACAAACAGCTTTTGCGGTACATTGTGCCGCATCGTGGCGCACAAAGGGCGAGCGTTCTACCGCTCGCCTCTCAAATCCGACCGCTCGGAAATACGCGCGACACAAAATAATTCAACGAGGCCGCATTATCAGAAACGGGTTTGTTACCGGCTAGCGCCTCGCATGGGCGCCGATCGGCCGAGTCGCATGGCGCACCAACGCCGCCGCCAGCAATACCAACAGCATGGCGGTGACATAGCCCGCAGCGTCGAATCCTAAATCGATAACGTCGAAATGCCTTCCGGGAACAAAGATCTTATGCACCTGATCGCCAACGGAGCAGGCGGCGCAAAAGAGCAATACGGGCACGCAACGGGAGCATACGCTCCACGGACGCCTGGAAAAGCAAACCACGACCACGGAGGCGAACAATCCGACGAAGAAAAACTCTACGGTATGGGCAACGCGACGGACGTTTGTGCCCACCCACATGCGAATGGAAGCAAGTCGGCCAGACCGGACATTCGAGGCAGTCGAATCGGCGCCCCCGGTCATTCCGTACTCCGTCTGGGCTTCACCCGTGGCATCGACAGCCTGAACGCCCGTAGCCTGGCCCTCCACCACACGCGCGGTGGACTCGCTCAGCAACGACGTCTCCACCGCATTTTGCTCCGTCAGCACCCAGATGCCCGCCAGCGTTGCAGCGAACAGAACGATCGCGGTCAATCCGATTATTTGTTTTACTCGCGCCAAGGGCCAACCTCCTTTTTTGAATATCAGCGAGTGTAGCCCCAAATGGCATCGTCACCGTATCAAAATTTGAATCGCAACAGGAAGCGACAAAGCGACGCAAACCCCCTACCCCGCCTCGCGCATCCAGCGATCGAACGTCCCCACGCACACGCCCAGGCACTTTGCTGCCTGGCTGCGGGTAATATCGCCTGCCTCATAGCTATCGCGCACCAGCTCAAACTGAGGAGGGCATGGCTTGCGAGGTCGACCGAAACGGACCCCTCGCGCCCGCGCCGCTGCAATCCCCTCCGCTTGGCGCCGATGGATATTCTCGCGCTCTACCTGCGCCACGTAGCTCAGCAGTTGCAGCACAATATCGGCAATCAGGACGTTGGTCACATCCGGCGCGCCGCTGGCCCTAGCGCGCGTGTCAAGCAATGGCATGTCCAACACCACAATGGCAACCCCGAGCTCCTTGGTAATGCGTCGCCATTCCTCAAGAATCTCGGAGTAATTACGGCCAAGTCGGTCGATAGAAAGCACCACCAGTACGTCCCCGTCTCCCAGGACGTGCAGCAGCTCGCGATAACGCGGTCGATCGAAGTCCTTGCCGCTCGCATGGTCGGCATAAATATTCGCCGAGCCCACGCCATAGGCGCCCAGCGCATCCAGCTGCCGATTAAGGTTCTGATCGCGCGAACTCACCCGCGCATAACCGTACACCGTCGCCATCTCATCCCCGCTTTCTTGTAAACCTGCCAAAAAGGGACAGGTTTATTTTGGTAGGTTTTACCTCTCAAATAGCAGGTAAGCGGGCGGCCGAGTAGACGGCAAGGTAGCCACGATTCAAATGCGAAGGACGGTCTCGAAAGGCCGCCCTCCGCTCCCCCACCATGAGTCGGGATTTGGCTAATGGATAAGCTTAAAGTCCAAGTGCCCACGCGTGGTATTGACG
Organism: uncultured Collinsella sp.; assembly: GCA_900544895.1. Classification (GTDB taxonomy): domain Bacteria; phylum Actinomycetota; class Coriobacteriia; order Coriobacteriales; family Coriobacteriaceae; genus Collinsella. Next base: position 121,021 of record UQWZ01000002.1, on the reverse strand, counting down.
CGCGAGACCTCGACAATCACGCGCTGCCCCAGCTCGTAACGGGTGCCCGTGTCGGCACCTGTGAGCGTGAGCGCGTCCTCGTCGAACTCGAACCACTCGTTGCCCAGACTCTTGATCGAAACCAAACCTTCGACCTGCGTTAGGTCCAAGCGCACAAAAAGGCCCATGCTGCTAACCCACGAGACGGTTCCGGCATAGCGCTCGCCCAGACGGTCCTCATAGTACTGGGCAATCTTGATCTTTTGCGTCGCATGGCTGGCGGCATCTGCCGCGCGCTCGGCATCGCTGCATGCGCGGCAGATCTGCGGCAGAATGCGTGGCAGGGACTCGCGACCTTTACCGATGAGCCGGGGCGTGCGCACCAAGGCGTCCTTGCCGCCCAGCTGCTCGTAGGCCAGCTGCAGCTTGAGTACGCGATGCACCACCAGATCGGGGTAGCGACGGATGGGACTCGTAAAGTGACAGTAGCACGGCGCGGCGAGCGCAAAGTGGCCCTCGTTGCGCGGCTTGTACAGCGCGCGCTGCATGCTGCGCAGAAGCAGCGTGTTGACGAGCGGCGCGTTGGCCGTACCGGCGGCAGCATCGACTGCAGCCTGCAGCTCATCGGGACTCCCCAGGGCAATACCGGCAGCACGGCGATCGTCGATGATGCCTAGCTGCGCCAGCGCAACGGCGGCACCGTGCAGGCTATCGGGGCTCGGATCCTCATGCACGCGATAGCAGGCCTCGATATCACGGTCTGCCAGCCACTCTGCAACGCACTCGTTAGCGAGCAGCATGGCTTCCTCGATAAGCGACGTGGCACACGAACGCTCACGCGCCACAATCTGCACGGGTACTCCGTCCTCATCCAATAGAGCGCGAATCTCGGCCGTGTCAAAATCGACTGAGCCGCGGGCGCGACGAATACGACGGCGAAGTTCGGCGAGTTCGTTGGCGGCGACAAGGAAATCGCCGAGGTCGATGTTGTAGCCGCGGGCGGTCTCCTCGCACGCAAGACCGCGCTCAAGCGCTTCCTCGCGCGAGGTCTCGGCAGCCGCAACATCCTCGGCGGCGCCTTCCAGCACCGAATACTCAACCGCGCCGGCACGCACCAGCAGCGCCTCGGCGCCGTCATAGTCCATACGCACACGCGAGCGAATCACGCTGGGGTACGGATCGTAATGCCGCACGCGACCCTGCGCATCGAGCTCGATATCGACGGTAAACGCAAGACGGTCCTCGTCAGGGCGAAGCGAGCACAGGTCACAGGACAGGCGTTCGGGCAGCATAGGAAGCACGCGATCGGCCAGATACACCGATGTCGTGCGATGGCGAGCCTCAAGATCGATATGCCCGTCCCAAGCCACATAGTGTGAAACGTCGGCGATATGCACACCCAGCTTGTAGCCACCCTCGGGCGTGCGCTCCAGCGAAATGGCATCGTCAAAGTCGCGCGCGTCGACCGGGTCGATCGTGATGACAAAGCGGTCGCGCAGATCGCGGCGGAGCGGGTCCTTAAGCGCCGCGGACACATCGAGCGAAAGCCCCTCGGCCTCGTCTAGCGCGGCCTCGGGATAGCTATCGGTATAGCCGTAACGCGCCATCACATATTGAACGCCCAAATCGGGCGCGTCATCTCCGCCAATGCGGCGTTCGATCGTCACAGTGCCCGATTCCAGGCGCGTCGGGTAGGTCAAAATGCGCGCGACAACAGCATCACCCGGGTGGACACCCAGACGAACCGCCGAGGTGTCCTCGGGCAAAATGAAGAAGTCGGCCTTCAGGCGCGAATCGAGCGGCTCAATCACACCGAGCGGACCGGCGGTCTGGTACGTGCCCACCACGCTTATAGCTGCGCGCTCAACCACGCCCTCGATCACGGCGCGACGCTCGCCATGCGGGCTGTTCTTAATGCTCACGGCAACGGTATCGCCGTCCATGATCTCACGCTTGCCGCGACCCATGACCTTGTAGTCGCCATTCTCGGTTATGACATAGGCACTGTGCTCATGGAGCTGCACGCGCCCGGTCAGGCTCGGACGGCGTTCGCTGCGCACCGGCCCGCGCTTATTGCGAGCTCCACGCTTATGCTTGTTATTGCGCCCCATGGCGCCTCCTAACTATCGATTGCCGACTCCAAAGAGTCTACCCAAATGATTCGCCATCCTGCCGTCCCCTAGGGATCAAAAAACGGGCCGCCCCATAAGAGACGACCCGTTGGAAGGGATGAATTCCAGGCATGCCTACACGCGCAGGTAGCGGCGCATGGCGATGGCAGAACCAAAGAGACCGATAATCACGCCGACCAGAATCAGCGCAGCATAGGTCACCAGGTAGTACTGCATCGGCAGGGCAAACGACATCCAGCCGATGCTCTCCTGCAGACGCGGAATCATCAGATTGCGCAGCAGCTCCAGAACGCCGATGGAAAGCAGCGAGCCCAAAATGGCCTGCAGCACGCCCTCGGTGATAAACGGGCCACGAATGAAGCCGTTGCTGGCGCCGACCAGACGCATAATCGCAATCTCACGACGACGCGCCGTGATGGACAGGCGAATCGTGTTGTTGATGAAGATGAATGCGATAAAGGTCAGAAGGCCAACGAGCACCACGGCGGCGATGCGGATGTAGTTGGTCACCTGGAACAGGCGGCTCACTTCCTCCTGGCCGTACAGCACGCTCGCGTTGACGTCGCCGTCATCCGCGATCTTCTGGAAATCGGCATCCTTCTTGAGCTTCTTTGCCGTGCTCTCGACCTTGGACGGATCGTCCATCTCAATAGCGAAGGAAGCCGGCAGCGGGTTCTGGCCATCGAGCGCGCTCATGGTGGCGTCGGCGTTGCCCGACATCTTGCTCGTATACTCGGCCAGCGCGTCGTCCTTGTCCTTATAGGTCACGGACTTGACGTTATTCCACGTCTTAAGCTCGGCCTCAAAAGCCTGAACATCGGCCTGATCGGCGTCATCACTAATGAACGCGTTGATGACAACCTGATCCTCGACGGTGCCGATCACGGAGTTCAGCATCGCAGAGCCCATGATGAACAGGCCGATGATAAACAGCGAAAGGAAGATCGTGATGACGGCGCCGAGCGAGGTAGTCCAGTTACGGAAGAAGTGGCTGATTGCCTCTTTGAAGGAGTAGCCCACGTTAGTTGGTGCCATAGTTGCCGTAACCTCCCCTCTCCTGGTCGCGGATGACGTGGCCGCCCTCGAGGGCGATCACACGACGGTGCATGCTATCGACCATCTCGCGGTCGTGCGTGGCGACGATCACGGTGGTGCCGGTGCGGTTAATACGCTCGAGCAGTTTCATGATGCCCAGCGAGATCGCCGGGTCGAGGTTGCCCGTGGGCTCGTCGCAGATCAGCAGCGGCGGACGGTTGACCATAGCACGGGCGACGGCAACGCGCTGCTGCTCGCCACCGGAAAGCTGGTCGGGCAGCGAGTCCATCTGATCGGCCAGACCGACCAGGCGCAGCACCTCGGGCACCTGGCTGCGAATGACGCCCTTGGGCTTGCCGATGCACTGCAGGGCAAACGCCACGTTTTCGTAGGCGGTCTTTTGCGGCAGAAGCTTAAAGTCCTGGAACACGGCGCCAATCTGGCGGCGCAGGAACGGAACCTTGCGGTTCTTGATCTTCATGAGGTCCTGACCGGCAACCAGGATGCGGCCGCTCGTCGGCTTGACGTCGCGGTTGAGCGTCGACAGCAGCGTGGTCTTACCCGAGCCGGAGTGACCGACCAGGAAGACGAACTCGCCCGGATAGATCTCGATGTTGATGTCGTCGAGTGCAGGCTTGTTGGGCTGTGCCGGATAGATCTTGGTGACATGCTCCATAAGGATGACGGGCTCGACACCGGCCTGCTTGGCCATCTTCTTGCGGCTGGCCTGCGGATCGATGGGCGCAAACACCGACGTAAAATCGGGGTTGTTGAGCGCGTTATCGAGGCTTGCGACCTCGGCGGCCTGATCGCTCTCGACCACCGGGGCAGCAGGCTGCGTGGGGTCGGGAATAGCGGCAAAGAGACCGGACTGCGCAGGCTGAGGAGCCGGCGTCGCAGGGGCCATGGGGTCGGGAATAGCGGCCATGGTAGGCTGCGGCGTGGCGGCGCCAGCCTGAGGCTGCTCCACGCGAGCGGTCACGGCCTGAACGGGCTCAAAACCCGCCGCGCCGGAAAGCGCGACATCGCTGGTTGGATTGTAGGCAAAGGGATCGGATGCCGGCTGTGCCTGATCTGCCGGCTGAGCGGGGGCCTGAGCAACAGGCTGGCCCTCTGAATCCGGAGTGGCGAAACGACTGCCCTGGACGCCTGCCTGCGTCTTGGGGGCATCATCGCCCGCACCGGAGGTACGGAAGTGGTTACCCACTGGTGCTCCTTATCGTCGTGCGTTTAAACTACATGAGCGCTTTGTATTTTAGCAGCATTAGCTTTACTGCACATAAGAAGCATGGCGGGGTTTGGGTCTCACCGGCCGGGCGCAGGGTTACCTCCCAAATCGTCCTCGCGCATGGCCGGCATTTGTCCTGCTCCTGCGGAGCTGCGGACAAACGCCGGCCTGCGCTGCGGAAAGATTTGGGAGGTAACCCTGCGCCCGGCCTGCGGCTACTATGGGGCCGACGCACCAACTTGAGATGCTGCGCATACAAAGTTGGAAGGGTCTGAATTGCACTTTGCTGGGATGGGCCCGTTTCCCCATGGGAACTTTGCTTGGCAGGACTCTAATTTAAATTCAGCATAAACAGGGGCGCCCTCTTTGAGGACGCCCCTGTTCTGGCTTGTTTGCGGTTGTCGACGCGATACTTTGCCTCGTCTTGCCTTATGCCAAGAACTCCTTGGTGGTTGCCACGATGTTGGCGGCGTCCAGGCCGTACTTGTGCAGGAGCTCGGCGCCCGGGCCGGACTCACCGAAGGTGTCGTTGACGCCGATCTTCTTGAGCGGCGTCGGGCACTGCTCGCACAGGACGTCGGCAACGGCGCTGCCCAGGCCACCGATCACAGAGTGTTCCTCGACGGTCACGACGTGGCCGGTCTTGGTGGCGCTCTTGACGATCAGGTCGGCATCGATGGGCTTGATGGTGTGCATGTTGATGACCTCGGCATCGATGCCCTCGGCAGCAAGCTGCTCAGCGGCCTCGAGCGCCTCGCCGACCATCAGGCCGCAGGCGATGATGGTGACGTCGGTGCCCTCGCGCATGACGATGCCCTTGCCCACCTCGAACTTGTAGGTCTCGGGGTCGTTGATAACCGGCGAGGCCAGACGGGCGAAGCGCATGTACACGGGGCCGTCGCACTCGTAGGCGGCGCGCGTCACGGCGCGGGCCTCGACGTCGTCGGCGGGAACGATCACGGTCATGCCGGGGATGACGCGCATCAGGGCGATATCCTCGCAGCACTGGTGCGTGGCGCCGTCCTCGCCCACCGAGATACCGGCGTGCGTGGCACCGATCTTAACGTTAAGGTGCGGATAGCCGATGGAGTTGCGGACCTGCTCAAAGGCGCGGCCAGCAGCGAACATGGCAAAGCTGCTCGCGAAGGCAACGCGACCGGTGGTTGCGATACCGGCGGCAACACCCATCAGGTTGCTCTCGGCGATGCCCACATCGAAGAAGCGGTCGGGGCAGGCTGCCTTGAACTTGCCGGTCTGCGTGGCGGCGGCCAGGTCGGCGTCGAGGACCACAAAGTCATCGTGCTCGTTGGCGAGCTCGACGAGGGCCTCGCCGTAGCTTACGCGCGTGGCGATTTTCTTGACGTCTGCCATCCTAGAGCTCCTCTCCGGCGGCCGTGAGCTCTGCCATGGCCTGCTCAAACTGTTCATCGTTGGGGGCCTTACCGTGCCAACCCACCTGGTTCTCCATAAAGGAAACGCCCTTGCCCTTCATGGTCTCGGCGATAATGGCAGTCGGCTGGCCCTTGGTAGCGCGAGCCTCGGCAAAGGCGGCGCGGATCTGGTCGAAATCGTTGCCGTCGGCAAGCTCCACCACGTGGAACTTAAAGGCACGGAACTTGTCGGCGAGCGGCATGGGGTCGTTGACCTCCTCGACGGGGCCGTCGATCTGCAGGCCGTTATGGTCGACGATCACGCAGAGGTTGTCGAGCTGCTGGTTGCCGGCAAACATGGCGGCCTCCCAGACCTGGCCCTCCTCGCTCTCGCCGTCGCCCAGCAGGGCGTAGGTGCGATAGTCGTCGCCCCAGTGCTTGGCGGCAACGGCCATGCCCACGGCGGCGGAGATGCCCTGGCCGAGCGAGCCGGTGGACATGTCGACGCCCGGGGTGTCGTTCATGTTGGGATGACCCTGCAGGTGGCTGCCGATATGGCGCAGCGTCTCGAGATCCTCCTTGGGGAAGAACCCACGCTCGGCGAGCACGGCGTACAGGCCCGGAGCGCAATGGCCCTTGGAAAGCACGAAGCGATCGCGGTCGGCCTTGCGGGGGTCGGCCGGGTCGACGTTCATTTCCTCAAAGTACAGATAGGTCATGATGTCGGCAGCGCCAAGCGAACCGCCCGGATGGCCGGACTTGGCAGCGTGCACGCCGGTGACGATGCCCTTCCTTACCTCGTTGGCAACCTTTTTGAGCTCTTCGTCGCTCATTGTGCCTTCCTTTCATCCTCATTAGACAAAATGCGCACGGCACCGAAGGTAATCCCAACACAGCCGCAATGCACGTACGTCATTCATTATGCTGGAAACTGATGGCTTTACCAGAGTTTTTATCATTATTTGAACAATTTAGCAGGCAGAACCGCTGATGAAACGGTTTATCAATGTGAACGTCTTTTGGATGGAACGCGGTCGACCCTACGCGCTAATGTCCTTGAATCCCTCGCCGAAGGCTTCCGTAACGTCAGCGACCGTCACAATGGCGTGAGGATCGCGCTCGCGCACGATCGTCTTGAGGGTATTGAGCTCTCGACGGCTCACGATGACCATAATCACCGGCTTCTCGGCACCCGAATACATGCCAGTCGCCTTAAACTTGGTACAACCACGACCCAGGCCATACATGATATCGGCAGCGATATCAGGGAACTTGTCCGAGATGATGAGTACCATACGGCGTTTGTTGCCACCATCGACCACGGCATCGATCACGTAGCCGCTAATGACCATCGAAAGGCCTGCATACAGTGCGTTTTCGATTGAAAAGACCGGAGCCGACAGCGCACACACGGCAACATCGATCGCCATGACGGTCGAGCCCACCGGCAGCGAGGTGTTACGCGAGATGATTTGGCCAATCGTGTCCGAGCCGCCGGTGTTGGCGCCGGCGCGCAACACCATGCCGTAACCGATGCCCGTGATAATGCCGCCCCACATAGCGGGAAGCATCAGGTCTGCATGTGCCAGAGGCGCTACAAACGGGGCGAACAGATCGGTAAAGAAGCCCAGCAGCACAAAGCCCGTCGCGGTCTGCACCACGTAGAACATGCCGCCCTCGCGCATAACGACCAGTAGCAGCAAGGCGTTCATCACGATGGTCTGGATACCGACGGGAAGCGACACGCCTCGCGCCGCGCCGACTGCCTGGATAATAGTCGCAAGGCCCGTAACGCCACCGGCGGCAAGACCATTGGGAATCAAAAACAGGTCGGTCGCGATGGCGGCCAAGGCACACCCCAACATGATCTGGGGCAGATCGTGAAAGAAGTTCATCGAAAGAATGCGCTTGATGTCCAGACGATATGCCATGCTGCCTCCCTCAAAAAAGCGCACCCCATCGGATGCGCTTTGAACTTCTTCTTGTATTCGATTCTACCGATTCGCCGGACAAAAAACACCCCTGCGCAGGGTTTGCTCTGGATACAAAACCACCCTGCTGGGAGGGTTTTAATTCATCCTCGCCTAAACCGAGCGGTTTAGGCAGATGGAACCTCCGCATCGGCGTTGCCGGTAGCCCAACGGTGATAGCCAATCACAAACGGATCCAGATCGCCATCGTCAAGAACGGCCTCGACATTGCTGGTCTCCACGCCCGTGCGCAGGTCCTTAACCATCTGGTATGGGTAGAGCACGTAGCTGCGGATCTGGTTGCCAAAACCAATCGTGGTCTTGGGTCCGCGAATCTCATCCAGGGCCTCGGCACGCTTTTCGAGCTCAATCTCGTACAGGCGAGCCTTGAGGATCTGCATGCACGCGGCCTTGTTCTGGATCTGGCTGCGCTCGTTTTGGCAGGTGACCACAATGCCGCTGGGGAAATGCGTCACGCGCACGGCGGAGTCGGTGGTGTTAACGCCCTGGCCGCCCGGGCCGCTCGCGTGGTACACGTCCACGCGGATGTCATCGGGACTGATTTCGATGTCGATATCATCGGGTAGCACGGGGATGACCTCGACGCCGGCAAACGTGGTCTGGCGGCGCTTCTTGTCGTCGGTGGGGCTAATGCGAACCAAGCGGTGGACGCCGGCCTCGGCGCGCAGCATGCCAAATGCGTCCATGCCCTCGACGGTAAAGGTCGCGCGGTCGATGCCGATGACCTCGGCTGCGGGACAGTCGTTGATGGTGACCTTCCAGCCGCGACGCTGGCAGTACTTCATGTACATCTTAAAGAGCATGAAGGTCCAGTCCTGGGCCTCCAGACCACCCTGTCCGGGCTTGATGGTCACAATGGCATCGCCGTGATCGAACTCACCGGTAAACCAGCTCGAAAGCTCAAGCTCATCGATGACACGTGCCAGGCGCTCAGCCGTGGCTGTAGCCTCCTCACGAAGGGCGGCGGCGTCGGGGTCATCCCCCATCTCCTCGGCAAGCTCCAGCGCCGCGCGGGCGTCAGATAGCTCGCCGCGCGCGGTGTCCACGGCAGCGATATCTTCCTTGGTACGCGCGATCTCCTCCATGGTGGCACGGGCGGCGTCGGCGTCATCCCAAAAGCCAGGGGCAACACTTTTGGCCTCGAGCTCGGTCACGCGCGTGCGCTTTTCGTCCAAATGGAGATACGACTCGACCTCGCCGAGCCGATCCGCGAACGCGTCCAGCTCGGCGGGCGTTACCTCTAAAGCCTCAGCCATTAACGATTCCTGCCGTGGCAGTACTTAAACTTCTTGCCGCTACCGCAGGGGCACGGGTCGTTGCGGCCCACGTTGACGTACGGATCGTCGCTCTCGGACTTGCGATAGGTAGTCACCTTGCCACCGTTGTTGACGGCAGCCGGACCACCCTGGACAGCCGTGCGGGCCTGCACCTGCGCCTGCTTGCGCAGCACCGAGTCGCCGTTGTCACCATCGACCTCGGCAGGACCGGAGAAGTGCGCACCCTCGAGCGCGGGCTCCTCCTTGTGCTCCACGGCACGCGGGGCAGCCTTGATCTCGATGCGCAGAACCGTGCGCAGGTAATCCTCGTACATGGTGTCGACGAGTATCTGGAACGCGCCGTAGGCCTCGGTCTTGTACTCGACCAGCGGGTCGCGCTGGCCAAAGCCGCGCAGGCCGATGCCGGTCTTGAGGTAGTCCATCTCCTGCAGGTAGTTCATCCAGCGGGTATCGATGACGCGCAGCATGACCTGGGTGTTGAGCTCGCGCATCAGGTCCTCGCCCAAGCGCTCGGCCTTCATGTTGTAGCACTTCTCTACGTAAGCCAGGACATCGGCAGCCAGAGCCTCATAATCCTCGTCGGGGAACTTCGGCGTATCGATGTGGCCGGTGAGCTCTACAACCCACTTGCGCAGGCCCTCCAGGTCGCGCTCGCCATCGTGACTGTCCTTGGTGCAGAACTCCTGCACGCAGCGGTACACGGTATCGTGCATGACCTCGGTGATGTGGTCGGTCAGATCCTTGCCGTCCAGAATCTTATTGCGCTCGGCGTAGATGACCTGGCGCTGCTTGTTCATGACGTCGTCGTACTCAAGAACGCTCTTACGCATGGAGAAGTTGATGCTCTCGACCTTGTGCTGGGCGCTCTCGACAGCCTTGGAGATGATCTTGTGCTGGATGGGCATATCGTCGCCCATGTCAGCCGTGACCATCATCTTGGAGACGCGGTCCATCTTGTCGCCGCCAAACAGGCGCATGAGGTCGTCCTCGAGCGACAGGTAGAACTGGGTCTCGCCCGGATCGCCCTGACGGCCGGAACGGCCGCGCAGCTGGTTGTCGATACGGCGGGACTCATGGCGCTCGGTGCCGATAACGGTCAGGCCGCCGGCGGCAAGAACGCGCTCGCGCTCGGCCTTGCAAGTCTCCTTGGCCTCGGCGTTAAACTGCTCAAGCTGCTCGGGCGTCACGTCCTCCATGGTCAGGCCCTCGTACTCCAGGCGCTCGCGCACCAGCTCGTCGGGGTTACCGCCCAGCAAGATGTCGGTACCGCGGCCGGCCATGTTGGTAGCGATGGTCACGGCGCCATAGCGACCAGCCTGGGCAACGATATGGGCCTCGCGCTCGTGGTGCTTGGCGTTGAGGACCTCGTGCGCGATACCGCGCTTCGTGAGGGCGGCGGACAGCTTCTCGGAGCTCTCGATGGAGACGGTACCCACCAGGACCGGCTGGCCCTTAGCGTGACGACGCTCAACGTCGTCGGCAACGGCGTTGTACTTAGCCTGAATGGTGCGGTAGACCAGGTCCTCGTGGTCCACGCGCTGCACGGGCTTGTTGGAGGGGATGACCTCGACGGGCAGCTTGTAGATCTCGCGGAACTCGGCGTCCTCGGTGAGTGCCGTACCGGTCATACCGGAGAGCTTGTCATACAGGCGGAAGTAGTTCTGCAGGGTGATGGTCGCCAGCGTCTGGTTCTCCTCGCGCACGAGCACGCCCTCTTTGGCCTCGATGGCCTGGTGCAGGCCCTCGGAGTAACGGCGGCCTTCCATAATGCGGCCGGTGAACTCGTCGACGATCTTGACCTCGCCGTTGGTGACCACATACTGCTTGTCGCGGTGGAACATGTACTGGGCCTTCAGCGCCTGCTGCAGGTGGTTGACCAGCTGGCCGGAGAGATCGGCATAGATGTCATCGATACCCAGGCGGCGCTCGATCTTCTTAAGACCGCGCTCGGTGGCAGCGATGGTGTGCTTGGCCTCGTCCATGACGTAGTCGCCCGTGGGCTCGACGTCCTCGGTGGCGGTGAGCATGTCGTGCGACACGTCCTCACCGCGCTCCAGGCCGCGCACGGCACGCGCGAAGTCCTTGTAGGTGCTGGCGGACTTGGTGCCGGCGCCCGAGATAATGAGCGGCGTTCTGGCCTCATCGATCAGGATGGAGTCGACCTCGTCGACGATGGCGTAGTTATGGCCGCGCTGTACGCGCTGCTCGGGGCGGGTGACCATGTTGTCGCGCAGGTAGTCGAAACCGAACTCGGAGTTGGTGCCGTAGGTGACGTCTGCCTGGTAGGCCGGACGCTTGAGCTCGAGCGGCATATTGTTCTGGAGCAGACCGACGGTCATCCCCAGGTACTTATAGATGCGGCCCATCCACTCGGAGTCGCGCTTTGCCAGGTAATCGTTGACGGTAACGACATGCACGCCCTTGCCGGCAATAGCGTTGAGATAGCCAGCCAACGTGGAGACGAGGGTCTTACCTTCGCCGGTCTTCATCTCGGCGATGTGGCCCTCGTGCAGTGCCATGGCGCCAATGAGCTGCACGTCAAAGTGGCGCATACCCATGGTGCGCTTGGAAGCCTCACGCACGGTGGCAAAGGCCTCGGGGAGCATATCGTCGAGCGACTCGCCGTTGGCGTAACGCTCACGGAACTTATCGGTCTGGGCGCGGAGCTCCTCCTCGGTCATCTTCTCAAACTGGGGCTCAAGACCGTTGATCTGGTCGACGATCTTGTAGTAGCGCTTAAGGTCCTTATCGGATCCAAAGGACAGCAGCTTTGACATGAATCCCATGTGGTTTTCCTTTTTGGCCATCGCCCACGCCGTGCAGCTGCGGGCGAGTTAAACACAGATGATTGTACTTTAGCCAAACAAGGCGCGGCCTATACGGTCGACCTCGACCGCCACGTAATAACTATGACCAACCTGCCACAATGGGACAGGTTTATTTTGGCAAGTTTTATCTGAGCAAACGCCGTCTCTCTGCCATTTGGTGCCACGGGGACAGGTCAGCTTGCACCAATAAAAAGAAAAGGGCCGCGCACCCAAACGGATGCACGGCCCTCATGCCATGAATGCGAGCGATTCTCTCGGCGAGCTATTTACTCAGCAGCCTCGGTGGTCTCGGCCTCGGCAGCGGCCTCCTCGACGGGAGCCTCTGCGGGAGCCTCGGCGGCCTGCTTGGCAGCCTCCTCGGCAAACTTAGCGGCACGCTTAGCCTTCTCGGCAGCCTTAGCCTCAGCGGCGGCCTTGCGAGCGGCCTCGGCCTCAGCAGCCTTGGCGGCCTTGGCAGCCTTGGCCTCCTCAGCCTTCTTGAGCTGAGCGGCAGCGGCGCCACCGAACTTGTCGGCGAAGCGCTGGACGCGTCCACCGGTGTCGACGAACTTCTGCTGGCCGGTGTAGAACGGGTGGCACTCGTTGCAAAGCTCGACCTTCATCTCGGACACGGTAGCGTGCGTCTTGAAGGTGTTGCCGCAAGAGCACGTCACCGTGCACTCGACATACTGGGGATGGATACCCTGCTTCATGGTAGGACTCCTTATTAGTCAGGCGCTGGTTACCGATCAGCGCATAAGGCGTCTTGGTTTCCGACCAAGACAACAAACTCGGCTATGGTACCACGGCGCCGCGCGTCCCACAAAAGGTTCACGGTCTTTTCGGAACGACACGAATCTGACCCATCGAAACACATCTCCACCGTTCCTTCAACTGGGAAAATGCCGTCCCCGGGGCCTGAGAAGGGCCCCGGGGACGTTCGACTGACTGCGGGAACGGCCTTTCCGCTCAATGTGTTCGGCTGAGATCGGAAATCAACCAAACTGAACTAGGTTCAGTTGACATGGTTAAAAACGAGGGGCGACGCTTTTGCGTCACCCCTCGTCCCGGCCGGTTGCTTTAGTTGTACACACGGTAGTTACACTTGAACTGGGTTATGTGTCCATAGTTGGAGCGGTACCAACCCGACGTATAGCTGATTGCCTCTGCGCCTAGATAGTCGTAGCCCTTGTTGTGGCGAAGCTGACGGTAGGTCGTGTCGTACTCTGCTACGTAAAACGTGTCTCCAGAGAAGGCTTTGTACCGGTCCTTAACCGTCGAAGCCATGTACGCGGGTTCGACATCGCCTTTCTCCCCGTTGAGCGCATAGACGGGTGCCGCGATTCCGCATAAAGCCGTTGCCACGAGGATGGCGTAGACAGCCATGCGCGACGCATTGGACTTCAGCTGTTCAAATAGTTTCATGTCATTCACCTCCTTCGTATGTATCGAGGTATTCCTGCTTGAGCGTCTGCGAGGACGACTTGATCTTTTCCACGAGCGTGCCGGCCTCGATGAAGTAGAACGAGTTGGTGAGGTCTGCCAGGTCGTCGAGTAGATGGCTTGAAATGAGCACGCTGCGTCCCCGCGCCACTTCGCTGCGCATCGCGTCGCAGGAGGTTTTCCGTTTTCCCGGATCGAGGCCGTTCAGCGGTTCATCGAGGATGAGGTACGGGCAATCGGTCGCTATCGCCATGGCAAGCTTTACCTGCTGCTTCATTCCTGTCGAGAGTTTACGGGTCGGCTTGTCGAGATATGGGGAGATTCCGAGGGAGTCGCAGAGCGAGTCGATGTCGGCGGCCGATTTCCACGCCTCCCTAACGAAAGCAAGGTGCTCGATGGCCGATAGCGTGGGATAGAGATCCGCGCCGCCCGAAGAGCTCAGGTAGACGAGTTCTGCAAATTCGGCTGATCGACGTTGGCAGATTCCGTCTGCCGCCAGGCTTCCCGAGCGGATGCGGGTGGGAAATTGGCCCGACAGCGCTTCAAGAAGGGTGGTTTTCCCCGAGCCGTTGGGAGCAACGAGGCCCGCCGCCGTTCCCGGGCTCAGGAAAAGCGACCCGATTGAAAGTATCGTCGTGCTTCCGTATCCCACGCTCGCGTCCAGAAGCTCGAGCCCATGGCGCTTTTTCGCGGGTCCAGACTGTTTGGGCGAACGTGTCGCAACGGCGCCGACCGTAAAAAAGACCGCGACGTATGCCAGGGCCACGGCAAGCATCGATGCGCTGCCTGAACCGGAGCCAATGAATTCTGTCGGGAAGCATCCTACGTAACCCGTTGCCTCGATAGGCGAGAATACGGCCAGCGGCAGGAGATTGAGCGCGGCGTTATGCTCCAGTGCCGAATCGGACAGTAACGGGAATACCGGGGCCGCGACAAGCAGCGCGGAGGTAAGGGGGCCCGCGAGGACGCGCCTCGTTGCGGTCGATATGACGGCGGAGCAAACGGATATCAAGGTTCCGCCCGCAAGCAGCGCGAGAAGCAGGGCTGTGAAGACGTTTCCCGCGGTCGTGGTGGTAAGCGCGCCGTCATGGAAGAAGGCGATCGGGTACCCAATTTGCCCGAAGCCGTTTAGGACCAAGGCGTAAATGCCCCCGGGTGCGAGGCCGGCGAGGAGCATCGCGGTCCCCGCGACGATTATCGAAAACACGATCTGGATAAGGCGCCGGAATTTGGGCACGGGCGCCTTCGCCGCCAGGGTCCCGGGCCTTGTGGCGCCGAGCACGAGTATCGACGAGAGAAGGAAGGGGATGAAGGGAAGGAAAGACGGAACCATGGCAACGGCGTAAGGCAGGAAGGAAAGGAATGGCAGATCGCTTGCGGAGGCCGGAATGTGCGTGATGCCGGAACTGCTCAGAGCACGGCAATATGCGAGCTCCGCGTCATTGGTCTCTCGGTCTCCCACGATGGACCCGGATTGGAAGCCTTCGTCCATGAGCGCGTAGTAGCTCTCGGCAGAATCGAGAAAGGCGGCGTCGGTTTGAGCGGCAAGGGCGGCGTTCGCGCATCTTGCAAGCTCCGCGTCATTTTGCTGCTCTGGAGATAGGTCTGTGCCGCTGGCCTGGGGCGCGCGCGTATTGAATGCGTCGACAAAGCTCTGCATGCCCTGTTTCATAAAGAAGGGCCCGTAGATGGGTGAATTGAACGCAATGGGGACGGAAAAGGCTGCAGCGAGAACGAGCGTACAAATCCATACGGCCTTGTCTCTTAGGATTAGTTTGAGAAGAAGTCGACAGTACATTTAGAAGCACCTACGTTCCTCAAAGAATTGTTAGATTAATAATGACAGACCGAATGAAGATGCGTGCGATGGGGGCGAGGCGAATGGCTGAGCGGTATCGATACGCTGGTTCAACGGTATTATATTGACCACATAGGTTTTTAACTTGCATTTCTACCCGCCCTTTTCGTAGAGTCGCCGATACGTGCTTAGCGCACCCTCGGCGCGTCCGGCAGGCTTTGCGAAATGGGATCCAGGAGACTTCGGCGCAGCATCATCTTGCGGAATGCTTCTAATGAGCCTCCCATCCTTCAAAAACAGAATCTCATCGCACAGCCTATCGACCGAATCCAAGATGTGGGATGACATGATGATGCACGTACCAGAATCGGCCAGCTTCCTGAGAATCTCGGAATGCAAGTCCACCCTGCTGGGGTCGAGCGCGTTCATGGGCTCATCTAATAGAAGGTACCGCGCGCCCGTCGCATACGCAATCGCCAGGGTAAGCTGCTGCTTCATGCCCTGGCTCAGAGTGCGGATCCTCATCTTCGCGAACTCGCCTATCTGCGTTTGTTCCACTATCTATTCGATATCGCGAGCATGCGGCCACATATCGCAAACCATCTTGAGGTGATCTTCCGCACGCAATCCGGGATACAGCAGCGTCCCCTCACCAGGTGCATAGAAGATCATAGAACGGACCTCTCTCGCACCCGTACCCTGCACCTCATCCAGAACGATGCTCCCGTCCACGCGAGGACCCGGCAAACCTGCCATCGCACGCAGCAACGTCGTCTTTCCATGCCCGTTCGGAGCGACGAGACCGTAGACCGTACCCGGGGCAAACTCAGCGTTCACCGAATCTACGAGCACCTTCTTTCCATAAGAGATCGTCAGCGTTTGAAGGTCAATCATCGAGATCATCCCCTTTCGATCTTTGGAACACTCAGGCGCACCATCAACGGAGATACGGCGCCCAAGACCACCAGCAGAGCGCCCGATGCGCCGACGACCTCTCCAAAAGGCATCGCGTTCGTCCCTCGCCCAAGGAACCCAATCGTCCCCACCTGGGAAGCGGGATCAAACGAGGCGAATGGAGCCAGCAGCGCGACGCCCATGCCCACGCTTTCAACATGAGCGCTCAACGAACCCAACACCAAGAGAACCGCGCAAACCATTCCGGTGACAACGGGGTTGAGGCTAATCGCTGCTGTCAACGCAGCGACGACGGAAATCACGCCGTATGCCATGACCAGCAACGGAATACTGCACAACACCGCCTCCCCCACCATGGACGTTGTCGAAGCTCCCGCCCGAATGAGAGCGACGGGATACTCCGATCCACCCGCACCGTTCTTAATCACGGACACAACGACAGCGGGAACCATCGACACCAAAAGCAGCACCAAGCCAAGCAGGAGAGCCAGCGCAACAGCCGTCAGAAAACGCACATGCGCTGTTGCGGGGATCTGGAGAACCAGAAGGGAACGACACTGCAGGTGGGTGCACGCAAGCGATGTGACAACCACGGGCAACAGCAAAAATAAGGAGGGAAGCGCTGCCTGGAGATACGAAAGGAGGATTAATGGGGGCATCTTCGTACTTAACTCGTAAACCTTGGGGTCCGGCAAGCTCGCGATCGACTCAAGCAGAAGGGCGCGCGCCTCCGCACGAGAAGGAGTCTCCGGCTCGATTCCGATCGATTGCAGGAGAGTCGCATCTGCCGCGCCCAGCTCACCTCGAGCGCGCTCGTACGTCGCAAGGCTTCGAAACCCCTCCGCAGGCATAGGCGCGTACACGAAACCCGAAAGAGCATCCCGCATGTCTTCCAGGGCCGCTTTGCCCTCGACGTCCATATTCGCAGCGTTCTGCTCTAGATACCGATCTATTGAACGGAGCTCCCCATCCCTATACCGAACAGCGGAAACGTTATCAGCGTCAGGAAACATCTCGACCAGAGCCGGGGCCAGCATCGTCGTCGACATTGCAATCGCGCATACGGCGAGGGTAGGAGAACGCAGGAGCAGTTTCCCCATCGTTCTTACGTATGCAACGGCGGAGGCACAAGCGCTCGAACGAGTTGCCGTTCTCGATGCAGTGAAGGAACCTCTCTCAAGACAAATCGGGGATATCGGGCACGCGCAGCCGCTCTTTCCAGCAACGCAAAGCAGGCTAATTGCCAGCACCTCGATCCCGATTGCGCATACGAGGGCAATCGCGCCACGCTCGAAGCAAAGTCCAGGCAGATTCACTATCTGCGTTGTCGGGTACGGGCTATAGGCGCCGACGGTCAACTCAGTGTTCGCATACGTAAGGGGATTCAACAGGGCGAACTCACGTAAAGCGATGGATCTTCCGTAATACCCGGGAACCATCGTCACCCCCATCAGGGCACATACGAACACGATTCCAAGCGTAGGGTTATTGGCAATCTTCACGGCAAGGTGAACGACAAGCGAGATGAACGCTGCCACCAAGAATTGCAAGATGGCCGTCTGCGCGAACACCAGCCAAGCCGGTTTGATAACCGGAGTCGCATATTGAATGTAGCCTATCGGATAGAACGGCGAGCCCGGGCCATTCTTCACAAGCGCGGCGATTATCCCTGGAAGATTGATGGCGAGGACGGCAAGCATTGCAAAAACACTCGCCCATACGCTCGATGCAACAAGTCTACCCAGCTCGCCCATCGGTGCCTGGATGATGAGCTTTTCACGTTTGTTAAGACGCGCGGCAAGGAACGAGACGGCAACGGCCGTTGCGACCCATAGCAAGTACTCCTTCGATCCGTCATAATAGGTGTACTCTCCATCCGATATCTGCAGAAACGGAAGTAGGGGAGAGAGCGGTGCCAAGATAAGACGTCCCGCGGCAAGAGGGTACAGAAGCGCGGGCATGCTTGATGAAGAGGTATAGACACCGTCCTCCCCCGCATTCACAAGCGCATCCGCATAGGATGCTGACAATTCCTGCTCAACACGGGTTATTCCCGACTCGAGGTATTCGACCCGTCCGTCGATGACAGCCGCGCTCCTGAAGACGGGCAGAGCACAAAGAACCATCAACGCAACAACGACAACACAGAGCGACCTGGAGGAGAGAAGCGACCTAAAGATCGCCTTCGAGATTTTGAGCATATTCATCGCCAACCTTAACCTCATCCAGTCGGAACAGAGGGGCCGAACAAAATGCTCGGCCCTTCCTCGCATCTAGTAAGTGCTATAGACAAATTGCCATTTATCAGTTGCGCCAAGAACACCACAGGAGCACATTGCAGCGAGGCGGGATTCCCTATGATGCGCGGATCGGCGATAGCCATTTCGGTAGGAGATCGTCTTGTAAGAGATGTTGAACATCGAGATGCTGTGCCCGCTTACGCCGCGAGGACAGCTGTAGCTCCAGTAGGTATCGACGACGTCGTCCGTATACCCGAGGGGCTCAACGAGGGCACACTGGCTGCTCTCCTGGGAAGGAGGCATCGGGGTATCCGCAAAAGCGGGGGCTCCCGGCAGCAACAGACAAAGAGCGAGGCCGAGGAAAACCAAGAGCTTACACGACTTAACAGTACTGAACATAATCCTCTCCAATCTAGAGGGGTTTCGGTTGCAGCACGCTGTGATTACTTGCCGGCAAAGTTAATTTAACATAAACTGTTAAAAAGTAACCTGAGTTTTTTAAATTCTTCGGAGGTTATTATGAGTTCCGACAATCGCACTCCCCGGCTTCATTCCTTCCGCATCGCATGTGCGATAGCCTCTGCGACCCTTTGCGCCACCGCCATCGCACAAGTGGCGTTCTCCTTAAAGCCAGCAATCGAAGTGCTCGACAACCCTGTAATTGCAGACTCCCCCGCGTATCCAGCCCTTGCGATCTCGACATTGGTCCCTGCCGTCATCGGTATCGCTACGACCATCCTCAGCGCCGTTCTCGTGTGGACGATCAAGAGCGCAGACCCCTTCAAGAAAGGGTCTGCGACATGCTTGAAGGTGCTCGGCATTCTCTTCGTTGTTCAAGCTGCCACCAGCCTCTACGCCGGCTCACTCAAAACCTCCGTTTCGATGTTTGGCGGCGAGGGGGCCGTCGGCGCCCAAGAGATCGCTTCATCATTCGATTGGACCTCTCTGGTTCTCGGCATCGTCCTGTTCATGCTTTCCCAGCTCTTCTTGTACGCCCGAGAGCTGTACCTCGACTCCGACGAGATTGCGTAAGGAAACGCCATGCCCGTAATTGTTCGCCTCGACAAGATCATGGCCGAGCGAAAGATTTCCTCGAACGAACTTGCCGAAAGGATTGGAACCACGCCCGTGAACCTGTCCCGTATTAAAAAAGGGCATATTCGCGGCATTCGCTTCAACACACTCGAGCAGCTATGCCTCGCCCTTCGTTGCCAACCCGGAGACCTTCTCGAAGTCATGAGCGAAGAGGATGCCCGAAAGGAGTTCGGACTCGATTGATCCGCCGAGGATTAGAGGGCGGTCGTACTCGCCCTGCACACGGGGATGCGAATCGGCGAGGTCTGCGGCCTTCGGTGGTGCGATGTGGATTTCGAGACGGGCCTGATCTCGATCAGACACTCGGTGGCGTACGCGAAGGGAATGGGTTCGTTCATCAAGGACACCAAGACCCATGACGCCAGGGGTATCCCCATCGACCCGGTCGGCCTACTCCCCTTCCTGAAGGAGACCCACGAGATCGACTGCGGAAAGCTGCGCTTGCGCGGCCTTACCGGGGCGGTCGAGATCGGGGACTGCTACATCCTGTCGGAGCCGGGCGCGACCTTCGCGACGACAAGCTATATCCGCAGGGCGTTCAAGACGTTCTCGGAGACCAACGGCCTCATGGGCACCAACGACGAGCTGATCACGTTCCACGGCCTTCGCCACACGTTCGCAACGCAGTGGATCCGCCAAGGCGGCGATATCAAGGCGCTCCAATCGATCCTCGGCCACAAGGACGCCATGGCGACGCTCAACGTCTACGCCGACATCGAGCCCATCTCCAAAATCCATAACATGCTGCGCGCCACGCCGTGCCTTTGGCGCGGGCACCTCGGGCCGAGGGTCGATCCGGGTCCCATGTTCCAACAGAGGATCCAGGAGTCCATCGAGACGCTCCAGGCGTTCGGCTACGGCATCACCGAGCCGGACGACCGAAATATCGCCATACGCGACGTGAAGACGAACAGTTGGCTCTAGCTCACCGAGTACGCGGCAGTGCTGGGCCCATCCCAACTGAGGTCACGGTGGTCCGATAGGGGCGCCGCCCGCGGCATGCGCCGCGGAGCGGTATCCCCTACCGAAGGGCGGGGATGCCCTCCGCTTCCAGTTCGGAATCAGCCGTCGGAGGCGTTCGGCTGACTGCGGGAACGGCCTGTCCGCTCAATGTGTTCGGCTGAGATCGGAAATCAACCCAACACGAGCCGGACACGCGCCAGACGGCTCTTCCCCGTACGGCCTTCCCCCTTACGCTCATGTTGCAGGCATGTAACGCCGCAGCGAGCGCGCCTTTTTTGCGCCAGACAGGTACAATGATGAACACTGTACCGTAGCGGAGCGCCCCGCGCGCGCCGCAATCACGCGAAAGGGTTTCCCATGGCCGAGATCTCGTCCTCCCGTATCGTCATCACCGTCCTTGGCAAGAACCGCCCCGGCATCGTCGCCGGCGTCACCCGCGTTCTGGGCGAGGCCAACGTCGACATCCGCGACATCACGCAGTCCATTATCGAGGACATCTTCACCATGACCATGCTGGCCGACACCGCCGAGTCCAAGCTCGACTTTGCCGAGCTGCAGAAGGCCCTGGCCGAGGCCGGCGAGCTTTCGGGCGTCAACGTGTCCATCCAGCGCGAGGACGTCTTTAACTTTATGTACCGCCTGTAGCGAACAGGCCGTGCAGGAACAGGCCGGCGCATCTGCACTCAAGCACGCCGCCCCCCACACGGCCCGGAGAGGAGCGCACATGGCCTACGACGCCAAGAAAATCTATTACCGCTTCGATGACCACTTGAGCCGACTGGTTCTGGATTACGAAGCAAGCCGCCAGATTTCGTCTGAGAGCGAAAGCCTCTACCACGGCCTGCCGACCGACCCTTATGACGAGGGCTTGTTCGAAGAGCACAATGTCAAGCGCGGCCTGCGCAATGCCGACGGCTCGGGCGTGGTCGCGGGCCTCACTCGTATCTCGGATGTGCACGGCTACAACAAGGTCGACGGAAAGGTCGTGCCCGATCAGGGCAAGCTCACGCTTCGCGGCTACAGCATCGAGGATCTGGTCAACAATGCCCAGGCCGAGAATCGCTACGGCTACGAGGAAGTCGCCTATCTGCTTATCACGGGTTCGCTGCCCAACAAAGAGGAGCTCGACGGCTTTTGCGAGCGCCTGGGCGCCTTTAGACACCTGAGTGACGAGTACGTTAAAGAGTTCCCTATGACCACGGTGTCGTCGAGCATCATGAACGTGCTCCAGCGCGCCGTACTGTTGCTCTACGCCTTCGATGCCGAACCAGACGTGATCACGCCCGAGCACGAAATCGACGTCGCCATTTCCATGCTCGCACGTCTCCCGCGCATCGCCGCCTTCGCACACATGGCCTCGGTCGCCAAGCTTCGCGGCTCCGAGGTTCACGTGCCGCACCCCACGCCCGGTCTCTCCACCGCCGAGACCATCCTACAGGTCTTGCGCGGTGGCATGGCGTTCACCCGCGACGAAGCCATGCTGCTCGACGTGATGCTCATGCTGCATGCCGAGCACGGCGGCGGCAACAACTCCACCTTCGCTTGCCGCGTGCTGTCGTCTTCGGCCACCGACCCGTATTCCGCCTACGCCGCGGCTATCGGCTCGCTCAAGGGCCCGCGCCACGGCGGTGCCAACGCCAAGGTCGTGTCCATGCACGAGGACATCCGCGCGCATGTCTCCAACTGGGAGGACGAGGACGAGGTCGCAGCCTACCTGGGCAAGATCCTCGACAAGCAGGCCTTCGACGGCACGGGCCTCATCTACGGTATGGGCCACGCCGTCTATACGCTCAGCGACCCGCGCGCCGAGGTCTGCCGCCGTTACGCGCGCACGCTTGCCGCCAAGAAGGACCTGGGCGATGAGTTCGCGCTCATCGAGCGCATCGAGCGCCTGGCACCCCAGGTCATGCGCGACCACGGCATGACCAAGCCCATCTGCGCCAACATCGACCTGTACACGGGCTTTATCTACAAGATGCTCGGCGTGCCCGAGACGCTCTTTACGCCGCTGTTCGCCGTCGCCCGCATGGCCGGTTGGTCGGCGCACCGCATGGAAGAGCTCTTCTGCGCGCACCGTATTATTCGCCCGGCCTATCGTCCGGTGATCGAGCCGCTGGAGTACAAGCCACTCGCCGACCGATAGGACGCGGACCGTTATAGATCTTGAGCGTGGCCAGGGACCCAAGCCCTTGGCCACGCTTTTTTGCCAATAGAAAGGGCTGCATCAAATGATTGTGTTTTCCGATATGGACGGAACACTGCTGACGAGCGATAAGCAGATGAGCGACGCCACTTGGGCAATGCTCGACGAGCTCGCACGTCGTGGCATCGAGTTTGTTCCCTGCACGGGGCGTCCGCTGTCGGGCATCTTTGAGCCCATTCTCGCCCATTCCGCCGTACACTACGCGGTCTGTGCCAACGGCGCCAGCGTCTGGCAACTCGACGACGATGTGCCCACCGACGCCTCGTGCGCCACGCGCATCTTGAGCCGTCCGCTCGATTGCGGCATTGCCCACCGCATCCATCGCATTGCCGCCGGCCACGATGTGACCTTCGATATCTTCGCGGATGGACAGTGCTTCCTCCCCCGCTCGCTTTACGGGCGCCTGGATGAGTTCTGCGGCGGCGACCCCCACATCGCGGCTTCGCTCAAGCGCACACGAACACCGATCGACATGGATATCGACAGCAAGATCGACGAGGTCGAGACGCTCGAACGCATCGCCATGTACTGGCACGACCCGGCCGATCGCGACGCCATCGCGGCTGAGCTCGACACGCTCGGAGGCATTGAGATCACGCGTTCTTACGCCATGAATATCGAGGTCATGGGTGAGGGTGCCACCAAGGGGACAGCCCTCACGTGGCTATGTGAGCATCTGGGCGAGCGTCTCGCCGACGCCTGGGCGTTCGGCGACAACATCAACGACATCCCCATGCTGCAGGCAGCGGGCCACGGCATGGCCATGATCAACGCCGAGTCCGAAGACCGCGAGGCCGCCGACGCCATCACCGAATACGACAACGACCACGACGGCGTCGCCCGCACCATCATGGCCGCCCTCGCCTAGTCATTGGCCAGTCACTGGGGATGTTCTTAAGACTAGTCACTGGGGACACTCTTCGCAAAAAGCTGCAAGGACTGTCCCCCACTGTCGGCAGAAAAGGAACGTCGCCAGCTGCCTGATTAGGAGAGACTCTCCAGCACGCGACGGAGCTCATGCTGAACGGCGTGGTCGCGGTTGCAGCCTACGACACGATCGGCCACCGCCTTGAGCGCGGGGCGCGCGTTTTCCATCGCGCAGCCCGTGCCGACAAAGCGAATGATCTCGTAGTCGTTCATCGAGTCGCCAAACGCCATGACCTCGTCGCGACCAATGCCGTAATGCTCCGCGAGCTGCGCGATACCCGAGGCCTTCGACACACCAGGCTGCATGGCATCGATCCACGCGTTGCCCGAAGGCGCAAAAGTAAAGAGCTGACCAAGTTCGCGCTGTAGCACGTACGCACTGTCCATAACCGCACTGTCGTCGCAAAAGATACTCGCTTTGATGATATTTACGCTGGGATCGGGCAGCTCCCAAATACGCTCGGCATTGGGAAGGTCCTTATCGACCTCACGCACGAACTTGCACTCGTCATCGAGCAGGAAGGACTTGGTTCGGTCAAAGAGCGCAAGATGCAGATTGGGAAACGTCCTGACGGCTTGGGCGAGCCTTCGAATCGCCAGGTGCGAATACACCTCGCGGTCTACCATTTTGCCGTCGGCGAAGACCTGGGCACCGTTAGCTGCGACAAAGTCCATCTTGTCGCGAACGGGCGCAAAGAACTCGCACAGGCGATCGTAGCGACGACCTGACGATGCGGCGAAATGCACGCCATGCTCGTGTAGCGCCAGAATCAGTTCGTAGGTCTCGGGAGGCACCTGGCCGTTTTCGTCAAGCAATGTGCCGTCCATATCGGATGCAATCAGTTTAAACATAGAAAAGCTCCCTTCGGGCTTGTTGGAATCGAACGTGTATCCGATTCCAACGTACCCAAAGGGAGCTCAAATAAGACTCCGCGGGCGTAAACGTTACAAGGACCTGGCAAATAGCTCACACATGCCAGAGGTCTCACGGTCGCGGCGTCAGGCGACACGCCACCCCGACGGATAGTCGTTTAAGAACGTCCCCGATGACTAGTCGGCGTAGGTGAAGGTCGTGACGTCGAACATGCCCTCGGGGCGGATGCGGAGCGTCGGGATGACCGGCAGGGGCAGGAAGATGATGCCCATGATGGGGTCGAGCGGCGGCTCGATACCCATGGCGCGCGCCTTGACCATAAAGTCGTCGTGCTGCGCGGCGACATCCTCGGCCGTGCCCTCGCTCATAAGGCCACCGAGCGCCAGCGGAATGCGCGCCACGACCTCGCCGTTGCGCACCAGCACGTGGCCGCCCTGGCCCACGGCCTCAACGGCAGCCATCATGTCCGCCGCATTGTCGCCCACCACGCACACGTTGTGCGAGTCGTGGCCAATCGTGGAGGCAATGGCGCCACCCGTGATGGTAAAGCCGCGCACCCAGCCGCGACCGATATGCTTGCCAACCAAGCCCAGACCCGCGGGGCCGTCACCGTCGGCGCCCTCGGCCTGCAGCGACACGCCGCGGCCGTGGCGCTCGATCAGCATAATGCGGCGCAGGCCCTCGGCACTCTCGGGGCGAACCATACCCGTGATAGCCATACCCGGGATGACATCGATAACGGCCTCGCCCGGCTTAAAGGCATAGTCAAACACGTCGAGCGAAAGCTTCGGCAGCTTAACGGAGGCGCGAAGCTCATCGGCAAGCGCCGCAACCTCAGCCATCTCGGGTGCGATCTCGCCCACAAAGGTGCCGTCCTGCGCCACCAGAGCACCGGCGGCATATACGCGATGCGGAGCCGTGGCGAACGTCAGGTCATTAAGCACCAGCAGGTCGGCGCGCTTGCCCGGGGCAATCGCACCACGCAGCTCGTGCGGGTCGCGGCAGCCGTGATCCAGGCCAAACGCCTCGGCCGTGGAGAGGGACGCCATAGAGATAGCGACCACGGGGTCGATACCGGCCTCAATCGCCACGCGGCAGGCATTGTCGATCATGCCAGTCGCAAGCGCATCGGAAGGGGCGCGGTCGTCAGTCGCAAAGCAGCAGCGGCGGGCGCGCGCGGGGTTCTCCAGCAGCATCGGCGACAGATTGGCCAGGTCATGGCTGCACGTACCCTCGCGCAGCATCACGTACATGCCACGAGACAGTTTATCGAGCGCCTCCTCGGGAATCGTCGACTCGTGATCGGCGATAATGCCCGCCGCGGCATAGGCATTAAGGTCCTTGCCGGCAACGAGCGGTGCATGGCCGTCGACCTGCTTGGACGGCGTCTGGTTGGCAGCATCGATGCGAGCACAGGTCTCGGGGTCGGCCATAAAGACACCCGGCAGGTTCATCATCTCGCCCAGGCCAAAAACATCGCCCGGATGCTCGGCAAAAAACGCCTGCATGTCAGCGGCGGTAATCACAGCGCCCGCTTGCTCATCGGGTAGCGCGGGCACGCACGAGGGCATCATGTACTTGATGGAAATGGGCGCGCGGCGACCGTCCTCGATCATAAAGTGCAGGCCGTCCAGGCCCGCCACGTTGGCGATCTCGTGGCTGTCGGCAATGGCAGTGGTGGTACCGCGCGTCGCCGCCATGCGCGCATACTCGGCGGGGCGGATGTTCGAAGACTCGATATGCAGATGCCCGTCAATAAAACCAGGAGCGAGATAGCGACCCTGGCAGTCGATGACCTCAGTTGCCTCGTAGGTGTCAGCGGCATCGTCGCGACCATCGTAGAGCACGCCGACGATCAGACCGTCCTTGACGGCAACGCTACCGGGCGCCACGCGCTGACCGTACACGTCGACAATCTGCGCATTGGCAAACAGCGTGTCGACGGGCACGCGCCCCTCGGCAGCATCGATCACAGACCTCATGACCTCAACGGACATACATACTCCTTTAACCGTAGAAAAAAGCTGCGGAGCGGACAGACCTTCACCGCAGCAAGCCAATAGCCATTGTATGCCAAAAAGAAAGTCCCGCTAACACCCCTTCCGCTTAACGGCACCGCCAAATGATCCCTCCGTCCCCAAGGGATCGTCGCAACCAAAAAGGCCGCAGTCGGGATTCCCGGCTGCGGCCTTATTGCACTTGTGAGGTCAACTCGCTCGTTAGACCAACTTAAAGCCCTTGCGCTTGCCCACGGAGAGGGTGTCGCCCAGTTTGAGGGCGCTCGGATCGATGTTGTAGCTCTTGGGAGCCACAGCCTTGCCGTTGATCTTGACGCCGCCGCCGTCGATGTCGCGGCGGGCCTGACCGGCGCTGGCCGAAAGGCCCAGGTCCTTGAGCAGGCCAGCGAGGTAAATCTGGCCCTCGTCGTTGACGGTCAGCTCAACGTGCTTCTCGGGGAAGTCGGCAAGCTGGCCCTCCTTGAACACACGGTCGAACTCGGCCTGGGCCTCGTCGCCGGCGCCGGCGCCGTGGTAGGTGTCGCACAGGTCGCGGCCTAGAGCGCGCTTGAGCTCGTAGGGGTCGGCGGAACCGTCGGCCAGGGCGGCATCGATCTTGTCGACCTCGGCCGGGGCGAGCGAGCTGGCCAGACGATAGTACTTGCCGATCATCTCGTCGGGGATGGACATGGTCTTGCCGAACATATCCTTGGGAGCGTCGGTCAGGCCGATGTAGTTGCCATAGGACTTGGACATCTTGCGCACGCCGTCGGTGCCCTCGAGCAGCGGCATGGTAAGCGCGATCTGCGGCTCCATGCCCATCTTCTCCATGAGCTCGCGGCCGGCGAGCAGGTTGAAGAGCTGGTCGGTGCCGCCCATCTCGACGTCGGCCTTGATCTGCACGGAGTCGAAGGCCTGCATCACGGGGTACAGAAACTCGTGCAGGGCAATCGGCGTCTGGGACTGGTAGCGCTTGGTAAAGTCGTCGCGCTCAAGGATGCGGGCGACGGTGAACTTGGAGCACACCTGCAGCAGGCCGGCCAGGTCCATCGAAAGGATCCAGTCGCCGTTGTGCACGATGGTGGTCTTCTCGGGGTCCAGGATCTTCATGGCCTGGCTCACGTAGGTCTCGGCGTTGGCCTCGATCTGCTCCTGCGAAAGCTGCGGGCGGGTGGAGTTCTTGCCCGAGGGGTCGCCGATCAGCGCAGTGCCGTTGCCGATGATAAGGGTGACGTTGTGGCCCAGGTCCTGGAACTGACGCATCTTGCGCAGGGGCACGGCATGGCCCAGGTGCAGGTCGGGGCTGGTGGGATCGACGCCGAGCTTGATGTTGAGGGGCTCGCCCTTCTCAAGCTTCTTGCGAAGGTCGGCCTCGGGGACGATCTGCGCTGCACCCGAGGTGATGATACGCATTTGCTCGTCAACAGACAGCATTGGGTATCCTCCTTTTGCTATAGCACCCTCACCGGATACGGCGGTGCTGGAAGTTCATAAACTCTCTTATGATAACCAAAACGGCGCGGCCGAACACCTACGACAGGAAAATCCTCGTCCTGCCGCACGCGTCGATAACGACCGGCAAACGCGTGCCGTCACGTTCGACCAAAAAGCGCGCCCGCTGACGGCGCGAGCAGTCACGGCAACGGATCTGCCCCGTTGCATCCGTGGCGCAGGCGCCCTCGGCAGTCAGCAAGCAGTGCTCGCACGCCATGAGCTCGGAACGGTCGGCATCGACAGGCCCCAAGACACCGGGACAAGCGGCAAGCTCGGCAACACGCTCCGCATCATTGCCGAGCAACTCGGCCGACAAGTACACCCGCCCCGCCCCGAGTCCGCGCAGCCAGGTAAGCGTGACCCGATTCGCGCAGAACACCGGCGCCGCCACGTCAAACGTCATGCCCAGCTCGCGAGCGATCACCACCTGTCCCAGGTTGCGGCAGACGACGCGCCCGGCACGCTGCATAAGCGAGCGGGTCCGATCAACGTCACCCGTGCGGCACACCTCGTCCAGCACCACAACGGCGTCGGATAAATCGCGTTCTCCGCGCGGATCGGCATCCATCAGCTGCCAAGCAAAAACCATGTGAGCGGGAACCGCGCGCTCCGCCAACTCCGTCGACGCACCGCCATCCACCGCAACGTCCTCAAAGGGCAGCACCTCAACGGCGCGCGCAACGGGTGCAATCGCATCCGCCTCGGCCCGCATGCGCTCCAACACCGCCGCTGTCTGATCCAACACGCCGGCGCTGCGAATCAGGTATACCTCGCAGCCCGCGTCCACCTTACGCTTGCAATGCACGACGACGCGCTTCCCCGCTGCGGCATCCACCGGGCAGGGCACCTGCGGCCAGCGCTTGGGCACATCGGAGCGCGCGTCGACGCCCGGATAGAACCGAATCTCGAGCGTGTCACCCGCCGCCACGGCGACATCGAGCTCAACGGTCACCTCTTCGTGACCCACAGCGACCAAGCGCCCCACGCGCACGCCCTGGTTAATTGCACGCTCAAAGCTCATCAGCTCGGCACCCGAACGCCCTCGCAGGTACGCATCGGTAAACCCACGGTTAAACGACCTTCCCAGCTCGCGCTCAAGCTCTTCCACGGCACCGGGGTCCCACGCGCCGTCGCGCAGCATATCGAGCGCCCGGCGCCAAACCCGCACCACGTTGAATACGTAATCGGGGTTCTTCATGCGCCCCTCGATCTTGAGCGACGCCACGCCGGCATCTACAAGCTCGGGCAGATGCGCAATACCCAGATAGTCATGCGGACACAGCAGACGATCCCCCTCGACGGCGACAACGCTCTGTCCCGCCTCGTCCACTAGGTCGTACGCCAGACGGCACGGCTGTGTGCAGTCGCCGCGCATCGCCGATCGTCCACGCCGCAGGGCCGAGAACTCGCACGCCCCCGAATAGCCGATGCAAATCGCACCGTGGCAGAATACCTCGATGGGCACGCCCGTGGCACAGAGCGCCGCAATCTCGTCGACCGTCAGCTCGCGCGCCGTCGTCACGCGCTCGACCCCCAACTCATCGGCGGCAAGCCGCACGGCGCCTTCGCTATGAACGCCCGCCTGCGTAGACAGGTGAATCTCGACCCCGGGAATCGCCGCGCTCAGCGCGCAGGCCAACCCGGCATCGGCCACAATCAGAGCATCGGCGCCCAGCTCCAGTGCATGAGCCCCCAACGCCACCGCGTCGGACAACTCATCGTCAAACACGAACACGTTGAGCGTCACGTACACACGCACGCCATGGTCATGCGCCACGGCACAACCGCGCGCAAACTCGTCATCCGTAAAGCCATGGGCGCTCACACGGGCGTTAAAGCCGCCCAGCCCCGCATAGATGGCATCGGCGCCCGCGGCGATGGCCGCAAGCATCTGGTCGAGTCCCCCCGCCGGCGCCAGCAGCTCGGGCAGCGCCGCACCGGCAGCATCCAATCCAGTCTCGTATTGTCCGCTCGGCCCCATCGCCCGAATCGCCATCGACAAACTCCTTACCAAGGTATGCATTCACTCTGAAAAATGCCGTCTTCCAGCATACACGAGGCCTCGCGCGCCCCGTTTGGTTTATCGTGTAATAACTTATGTCCATCCTGCCCCGACGGCACATCCACCGTCCGGCACGACATACCTGGAGGTCAATATATGGGTCCTCGCCAACGACAGGGACGCAGCCGTTCAAAGACGCATGCTCTGCCCATAATCCTGCTCTCGTTTTTGGGCTTTCTGCTGATTGCGGGCGTGGCATTTGGCATCGGCATGGTCGGCAACGTCAACCGCTGGCTGTCCGATCTGCCCGACTACACCGACGCCAACGCGTATCTGGTGAGCGAGCCCACCGAGATCGTCGACTGCAACGGCAACAAGATCGCGAGCTTCTACACGCAAAACCGCAAGTCCATCACCAAGGACGAGGTCTCCCCCTACGTGCTGCAGGGCACCGTTGACGTCGAGGACGAGCGCTTCTACGAGCACGGCGGTATCGACCTGTGGGGTATCGCGCGTGCTGCGGTGGCAACCCTCGGCGGCGGACACGAAGGCGCCTCGACGATCACCCAGCAGCTTGTGCGCAACACCATCCTGCAGGAGGAGCAATTCGACTCGACCATTGAGCGTAAGGTGCGCGAGGCCTACATCGCCATCAAGATGGAGGACATGTACTCCAAAGACGAGATCCTCATGATGTACCTCAACACCATCTATTACGGCCACGGCGCCTACGGCATCGAGGCCGCAGCCGAGACCTATCTGTCCAAGAGCGCCGCCGACCTCACCCTGAGCGAGGCCGCGCTACTCATCGGCCTTCCCAACTCGCCCTCGCAGTACGACCCCACGGTCAATCCCGATCTGGCACTGTCTCGCCGCAACAAGGTTCTCGACAACATGCTGCGCCTGGGCCACATCACCCAGGAGGAGCACGATGCCGCACAGGCCGAGCCCATCACCCTCAACGTGACCGAAATCTCGGGCAGCGGCGTCGACGTTTACTCGCAGCCCTACTTTGTCTCCTACGTCAAGCAGCTGCTGGAACAGGAGTTCTCGACCGACGTGCTCTTTAAGGGCGGCCTGACCGTCAAGACCACCATCGACCCCACGATGCAGCAGGTGGCAGAGAATGCCGTCCGCGAGCAGCTCGACACGCTCTCGCTTGACGGCCTGGACATGGGCATGGTCGTCGTCGACCCCAAGACCGGCTACATCAAGTGCATGGTGGGCGGCTACGACTACAACGCCGACGAGAACCACGTAAACCATGCCACGGCCAAGCGTCCCGTCGGCTCCACCTTTAAGGCCTTTACGCTGGCAACTGCCATCCAAAACGGCATGAACCCCAACGTCACCCTCAACTGCAACTCGCCGCTCAAGGCCAAGGGCACCACGACCGAGGTCCAAAATTACGCCAACCAGAGCTATGGCAACATCACGCTTAAGCAGGCGACGGCATACTCCTCCAACACCGGCTACATCCAGGTGGCGGAAGCCGTCGGTAACAGCAAGATCATCTCGCTCGTCAAAAAGCTCGGCATCGACCCCGCCAAGGACAACATCGAGGACGTTCCCGTCATGACCCTCGGCACCGGCTCGATCTCGCCGCTCGAGATGGCCGCCGCCTACGCGACGTTTGCCAACGGCGGCTACTATCGCCAGCCGATCGCCATCACCGAGATTGACTCTCGTACCGGTTCGGTGCTGTACCAGCACACCGACAATCCCTCACAGGTGCTTACCGAGGGCGAGGCCGCCGCGGTCACCGATGTTCTGTCCGGCGTCATGAAGGGCAGCGGTACGGGTGCTGCCGGCGCTCTGAGTGTCAACCAGCCCTATGCCGGCAAGACGGGCACCACCGACAACACCACCAACCTGTGGTTCTGCGGCTATACCCCGCAGCTGGCGTGCGCCCTGTGGACCGGCTATTCCGCGGGCGAGATCCCCATCCAAAAGTACGGCACGGACCTGCTGGGCGACAGCACCAACCTGCCTGTCTTTAAGCGGTTTATGAACACCGTTCTGACCGGTACCGAGCGCGAGGAGTTTGCGACCGGAACGGCGCCCACCTACAAGAACAACAGCGTCTGGAAGTTCTACGGCACCAACAACACCAAGAAGTCGGAGAACGACGACAAGGACAAGGACGAAGAGGAAGAGGAAACCACCACAACGACTACCACGACGACCACGACCACCGAGACCACGGGCGGCGACACCACCGGCGGCACCGGTACGACCGGTGGCTCGACGGGTGGCTCCACTGGTGGTTCGACCGGCGGCGATGGCGGCACGCCTACGCCTACGCCTACGCCTACGCCTACGCCTACGCCTACGCCCACTCCCGACCCCTCGCCCACGCCTGACGATACGGTCGGCTAAGAAGTACGCGACTAAAGCCAACAAGGCCCCGAGCAGCTTATTGAACTGCTCGGGGCCTTTTAGTTTGAAGCGACCTGGTGGGCGGTCTTTATACCGGCAAACAAAAAGGGGTACCGACCAACGTCGATGCCCCTTACAAGCCACTATGTCAGCGCACACAATGCCGAGCGCACGACCCGCACACCTACTTGCGAGAATTGCTCAACTTATTGATCAGCGCCTCAAGACGCTCGCCGTCCTCGGCCGTCTGGGCAATAACCAAAATCGTATCGTTGCCGGCAAGCGAGCCAAGCACATCGGGCAGCTCTGCCGCATCAACAGCGGCGGCGATGCCGGAAGCCGTGCCAGGCTGAGCCTTGATCATAACCAGATTATCGGTGCGCAGAACGCCCGTTACGAGCTCGGAAACCATACGCTGCAGGTGCAGGTCCTCTGCCAGAACATAGATGCCCTCAGGGAGCTTACGCAGCCCCATATCGGCAATATCGCGAGAGACAGTCGCCTGCGTGCAATCAAAGCCCATAGCGCGGAGCTCATCGACCAGCACGCGCTGCGTGCGGACGTCCTTATTGCGCACAATATCTCTAATGGCATCCTGGCGCCCATTGCGTTTTTTAGCCATACAAACCCTCTCTCCAAAAGATGGCGGAGACAATCAATCAGTGATTGAATAGTTTAACGCTATTTGAAGGCTTTTGTGTATAAGAACGCATTTCGAAACAATTCTATGCAAATTTGTTTCGAAATGAGCCGTTTAGGCGGTTTTTGCGCCCGTCCGGTTAAGAAAAGCTGCCAGATGCGTACACATCACGCAGCGCGCAGGCTTGGCGCTGGCGATCGGCCCAAACAACAGACCGAGTCCCCGATGGTTGTCCTTGAGCGCGGCGACCATCTGACGGGTTCGAGGCGCCTCGAGCATATCACGCATGCGGGCGGAACGCTCGATTGACGACACTCCATGCGGGCTCAGACACAAATTCTCGATGCAGGCGACCAGTCCGGCAAAGTAGAACTTTTGGCTTGCCAGCTTGAGCCGACCACCGCTATCTGCTTCCGAGAGTGAGTCCGCAAGCTCGTCGAGCGCTCGAGTGTCATCGGATATCCTGGCATACATGGTGGGATCAAAGGCATCTGTAAGCTTAGGTGCCACCGCGTGGAAACAAGCGTCGCCGCAGCCGGACACGAATCGTGCCTGCGAGAGCGCATAAGCCATAAACTCAACCGTACGGTACGCCTTGCCGCGCGACAGGCATGCCTCAAACAGCGGACGGCTATACATCACGCCAGAGGTCTGAGCGACTAGGCCGCCTAAAATCAACTGGGGCAGCCCAGTCACCATAGAAGACTCGTCTTCTATGGCAATAGAGGCAGCATCCAAGACGCGCGAATGACGCTCGCGGTGCGCATCGTATCGATCGAGCGACACCGAGGGGAGCACAATGTCTGCCGCAGTATCGCACGCGATATCGACCATCTTGGAAAGGGCCTGCGGAGCAAACCACTCATCGGCGTTCATGGCGATGATTTGAGAGCCGCGCGAGGCATCAAAACCGGCGCAAAGACAAGCGCCACGCTTCGCGTCCTCGACGTCAATCAAATCAATATGGATGTCCCTGTCGGCAGCAACTTGAAGCGAATGGCGCACACCGGGCGCAGCATCGCGGCAAACAACGACAATCTGCAAATCGTAGAGGTCTTGGTTCTGGATACTCTCGAGCGCACGCATCGCATAGCTGGGCGAACCTTCTACCACAAGGATCACCGAAAGTCGCGGATGCGAGCCACGTCGAACCAAATTATCCGTCCTCTCGACAGCAATGAATCAAACCGTGGTTCATGGTACACCCCGGCAATAAAAGCAATGAGACACCGGTTGCATTGCACGCCAAGAACAGATGTTGCACACGCGCAGCCCACAGATGACAGGTGTCGACGCACGACACGTCGAGCCCTACCCTAGTCGAGCACGACAAGCTCGGCGGGATCGTAATCCACGCCCATAAACGTAAGGCCGCAGGCAGGAGCTGTGGGGCCCGCAGCGGTGCGGTCGCAAGCATCGATAACCTCGCGCATCCACTCGGGTTCACGGCGATGCATGCCAATCTCGACAAGCGTGCCCACGATCGAACGGACCATCGAATGCAGAAACGCATTGCCCTCGATGGTGAACGTCAGGATGTCCTCGCCAAACGCAACCTCATGGCCAAATTCGGCACGCATCACGCAGCGATGCGTGGGCTTGCCAACGGCCGAAGCGACCTTGCAAAAGCTTTTAAAGTCCTGCTCGCCCAGCAGTGCGGCGCAGGCAGCAGACATAGCCTCAACATCCAAGGGATAGCGATGCCACCACACGGCACCGCGGGACAGCACAGGGCGCGCATCTCGATCGGCAATGCGGTATGTATACGTACGGGAACGCGCGTCAAAACGCGCAGAAAAGCCTTTACGGGCCTTGTAGACCTCGTTAATGGCGATATCTTTGGGCAGCAGGGCATCCATAGCCCGCAGCCACCTACGGCGCGTACAAGCGAGCTCAGCGTCCGTTACGGGCACGCTGATGTACTGAGCCACGGCATGCACGCCGGCATCGGTACGCCCCGCGCACGTCAGATCGATCGGGCGGCGAAGCAGCGTCTCGATGGCTCGACGTAGCTCACCCGCAACCGTCGTCTGTCCCGGCTGCTCGGCAAATCCGCTATACGATGAGCCATCATAGGCCACGCGAAATACGAGCGTGGCGTCAAGCTCGGAAATCGAATTGAAATCAGACGGCGCAGTCATGGGCGCTCCCAACAAACAAGCAACGGTATCGCGACAAAAAAAGAGGGGTACGCGAACGTACCCCTCGAATATAGCCTATGCAGACGGAATGTCTACTCAGCGGTCTCCTCAGCAGGAGCCTCCTCGGCAGCGGTCTCCTCGACAGCCTCGACCTTCTTGGGAGCAGCGGCCTTCTTGGGGGCCGGAGCAGCCTTCTTGGCCTTAGGCGTGCAAGGCTCGGTGACGAGCTCCATGATAACGATGGGAGCGTTGTCGCCCTTGCGGTTACCGAGCTTCATGATGCGGGTGTAACCGCCGTTGCGGTCCTGCCACATGCCCTGAGCAGCCTTGTCGAAGATCTCGGCAACGAGCTGCTTATCGCCGAGCTTGGCGATAGCCAGACGACGAGAGTGCAGGTCGCCCTTCTTGGCCCAAGTGATGATCGGATCGACGACCGAACGCAGCGCCTTAGCGCGGGTCTCGGTGGTCTTGATGCGGTCGTTCTCGAAGAGGGCCTTAGCAAGGCTCTTCTTCATGGCCTTGGTGTGGCTCGCATCGGTGCCGAGCTTCAGGCCCTTCTTAACGTTGTGACGCATGGTCTAGTTTCTCCTCAAATATGCGAAGCATTAAGCCTTCAGGCTCAGGCCCATGGACTCAAGCTTGTCCTTCACTTCCTCGATCGACTTAACACCGAAGTTACGGATGTTGAGCAGATCGTTCTCCGAGAACTCAACGAGTTGACGGACCGAGTGAATGCTGGCGCGCTTAAGGCAGTTGTAGGAACGGACGGAAAGGTCCAGATCCTCGATCTGCTTGTCCAGCTCGGCGTTGTCGTTGGTGACCTCGGGAGCGAAGATCGAAGCCTCCTCCTCGACCTCGGGGGTCTCGGCAAGGTTCATAAAGGCAGCCATATGCTGGTTGATGATATTGGCAGCCTGGACCACGGCGTCGCGCGGAGCGATGGAGCCGTTGGTCTCGATCTCGAGGACAAGGCGGTCGTAGTCGGTGTGCTGACCGACACGGCAAGCCTCAACGAGCTTGGCGCAACGGGACACCGGCGAGTACAGCGAGTCGACGTGGATCACACCGATGGGATCGTTGTCGCGCTTGTTAGCCTCGCCAGAGACATAGCCGCGGCCATAGCCGATGCGCATGCTCATGGTGAGATGGCCACCCTCGGTAAGCGTAGCGATGTGCTGCTCGGGGTTGACCAGCTCAAACTCGGACGGAATAAAGAAGTCCGCACCGGTGACCTCGCAGGGGCCGTCAACAGAAATGGTGGCGGTCGCCTCGTCGGTCGTGCCGAGAGCCCTGAAGACAAGACCCTTGACATTCAGGACGATGTCGGTGACATCCTCGACCATGTTAGGGATGGTCATGAACTCGTGCTGTGCACCATCGATCTGAATAGCCTCGACGGCGGCACCCTCGAGCGAGGACAGAAGTACGCGGCGAAGGGAGTTACCCAGCGTATCGCCGTAGCCACGCTCGAGCGGCTCGACGGAGACACGAGCAGACGTCTCGTTGATCTCTTCGACCTGAACCTGAGGCCTAATGAATTCTGACATGTATTACCTCCAGCCTCAGCAGCCCGGATGGACTACTTAGAGTAGAGCTCGACGATGAGCTGCTCGTTGATATCACCGCTGATCTGCTCACGCGTCGGCAGAGCGAGCACGTTACCAGACAGCTTCTCGATATCGACCTCGAGCCAGCCAGGGACCTCAAAGCGCTCGGAGGAAATCAGGGCCTCCTTGATGGGGAGGAGGTCACGGAACTTCTCGCCGACAGCGACGACGTCGCCGGCCTTGACGCGGTAGGACGGGATGTCCACGCGCTTGCCGTTCACGGTGAAGTGACCGTGACGGACGGACTGACGAGCCTCTTTGCGGGTGCGGGCAAAGCCAAGACGGAAGACGACGTTGTCAAGGCGAGACTCAAGGATGATCATGAGGTTCTCACCGGTGACGCCGTTCATCTTGCGGGCCTTGTTGAAGTAGCCGTGGAACTGCTTCTCCAGAACGCCATAGATGAACTTGACCTTCTGCTTCTCGCGCAGCTGCATGCCGTACTCAGATTCCTTGCGACGGCGCTTGGGCTGACGGATAGATTCCTTCTTGCTGCTGTAACCGAGCTCAGCGGGATCGATCCCGAGCTGACGGCAGCGCTTAAGAACAGGAGTCCTGTCGATTGCCATATTGATACGATCCTTTCAGTTACACGCGGCGACGCTTCTTGGGGCGGCAGCCGTTGTGCGGAATGGGGGTCTTGTCCTGGATGCTCGAGACCTCGAGGCCAGCAGCCTGGAGGGAGCGGATGGCGGTCTCACGACCGGAGCCGGGGCCCTTGACGAAGACGGAAACCTTCTTCATACCGTGCTCCATGGCCTGCTTGGCAGCAGCCTCGGCAGCCATCTGGGCAGCGAACGGCGTGGACTTACGGGAGCCCTTGAAGCCCACCTGGCCAGCCGACTTCCAGGAAATGACGTTGCCCTGGGGATCGGTGATCGAAACGATCGTGTTGTTGAACGTAGAACGAATGTGAGCCTGGCCCACGGAAATGTTCTTACGGTCCGCGCGCTTCAGACGGGCAGCGCGAACGTTCTTCTTAGCAGTAGCCATCTATCTAGCGCTCCTTATTTCTTCTTCTTAGCACCGATCTGACGCTTCGGGCCCTTGCGGGTACGAGCGTTAGTGTGGGTGCGCTGGCCGCGGACCGGGAGGCCCTTGCGGTGACGAAGGCCGCGGTTGCAGCCGATGTCCATAAGGCGCTTGACGTTCTGGTTGCGCTCACGGCGGAGGTCGCCCTCAACCATGATCTGGTTCTTATCGATATAATCGCGGATGGCGTTAACCTCATCCTCGGTGAGGTCCTTAACGCGCGTATCCACGTTAACGTTGCACTCGACGCAGATCTTCGTCGCAGTGGTGCGGCCGATGCCGTAAATGTAGGTCAGACCGATCTCAACGCGCTTCTCACGCGGGAGGTCGACACCATTAATACGGGCCAACGTAGTCTCCTCTCTTAACCCTGACGCTGCTTATGACGGGGGTTCTCGCAAATGACGAGGACCTTGCCATGGCGCCTAATGATTTTGCACTTATCGCACATCTTCTTGACCGAAGGACGTACCTTCATCGTTCTTCCTTTCGGTAGCGCTCAAACTACTTCCCTACTATCTACTCGCCCAGCCGCAGGCGTTTAAAACTATGGCTGGTCTTCACACACAATCCGACCGTAGGTTGAGCTAAGCCTGCAGTCGGAAATGGAGTGCGTGTATGCGTGCCGCTATTTGTAGCGATAGGTGATGCGGCCGCGGGTCAGGTCGTACGGGGAAAGCTCCACGACAACCCTGTCACCGGGGAGAATACGGATGTAATTCATTCGGATCTTGCCAGAAATGTTGCACAGAACCGAATGACCGTTCTCGAGCTCAACCTTAAACATGGCATTGGGCAACGGTTCCTTTACCGTACCCTCGAGCTCAATTGCGTCTTCCTTCTTCACAAGCAATCATCTTTCTCTAGAAAACGACAGCGATTGAGTATTCTACAACACGTATGCACGCATCGTAATAACTTCGTAATGGCTCCACAACTAAGTGGAACTCGTTACATTCGAAATGTAAAACAAAGCCGTTCCCTGATACCCAAAATCGCCTTGAAATGAGAAGGCATAGACCTTGGGGTCATGCCTTCGAAATTGAAAGGCGAGGTTGGGCATCAGGGGGCGGCGACTTTTACATTTCACCGCCTTGCAAGGAACACCAAGCACCCTGGGCATCCGTGGTGAGAATCACCGGACCGTCATTGGTAATGGCGACGGTGTTCTCGTAGTGCGCGGCGGGCAGGTGGTCGTTGGTCGTAACAATCCAACCGTCGGAGCCCGTGCTCACATGGTTGGAACCCATCGTAACCATCGGCTCGATGGCAATGACCATGCCGGCCTGGAGGCGAACGCCCCTCCCCTTCTTTCCATAGTTAGGAACGTTGGGGTCCTCGTGCATCACGCGGCCAATGCCATGACCCACATAATCACGAAGCACGCCGTAACCGTGAGACTCGGCAAGGGACTGAACGGCGTAACCAACGTCCCCGATATGGTTACCGGGAACAGCCTGCTCGATGGCAGCCTTAAGGCAATCGCGCGTGACCTCGCACAAAGCCTTGGCTTCGGGCGTGGGGGTGCCGACGAAAAACGTCCATGCGTTATCGCCGACCCAACCGTCGACAACGGCTCCCGTATCGATGGAGATGATATCGCCATCGCGCAGAATCATGTCGGGGTTGGGAATACCGTGGACCACGGCATCGTTGATCGATGCGCAAATGGTCCCCGGGAACCCGCCGTAACCCTTAAAGGCAGGGGTGCCGCCATGCATGCGGATAATCTGCTCCGCGAGCTGATCGAGCTCAAAAGTCGAAACGCCGGGGCGCACCATGGCTCCAACGTGGCGGAGCGCCATCTTAGATAGCGCTCCTGCCTTCTTCATCTGCTCGATTTGCGTTGCAGACTTAATCTTGATCATAGACCGAGAGCCTCTTTGACATCCCCGTACACGGTCTCGCGAGCCTGGTCACCGTTGACCGACTTGAGCAGACCCTGGCCACGATAGTAGTCGACGAGCGGGCTCGTGGACTTCTCGTAGACGTCGAGACGGTTCTTGATGGTCTCGGGCTTGTCGTCGTCGCGCTGATACATCTCGCCACCGCACTTGGGGCAGGTGGCATCGGCAGCAGTGCCGGTGTAACCGCAGGCGCGGCAGGTGCGACGCGAAGACAGACGATCGATAATGACCTCAGGGGCCACATCGACCAGAAGGGCGCAATCGATCTCGCGACCCATGGCGGAGAGCTCGGAATCGAGCGTCACAGCCTGGGCGGTGTTGCGCGGGAAGCCGTCGAGAATGAAGCCCTGCTGGGCGTCATCGGCGGCAAGGCGCTCCTTGACAAGGTCGATCACGAGCTGGTCGGGAACGAGCTCGCCAGCGTCCATGTACTTCTTAGCCTGAATACCAAGCTCGGTGCCGCCCTTGACGGCAGCACGCAGCAGGTCGCCCGTGGAAATGTGGGCGACGCCAAACTCGGCGACGAGCTCCTGTGCGACGGTACCCTTACCGGCACCCGGAGCTCCGAGCAATACGAGGTTCATGAGCAATCCTCCTCTAGCCTATTTAAAGAATCCATCGTAATCATACATCTTGATCTGGCCTTCGAGCTTATCGACCGTGTCGAGCACGACGCCGACCATGATGAGGATGGACGTTCCGCCAAAAGCCTGGATCAGATGGTTACCCGTGAAGGAGAAGATGATCGAAGGCACGATGGCGATGAGCGCCAAAAAGACAGCGCTGGGAAGCGTGATCTTGTTGAGCGCGTTCTTGATGTAGGCCGCGGTAGCCCTACCCGGACGAACGCCCGGAATAAAGCCGCCCTGCTTCTTAAGGTTGTCGGCGGTGTCATCGGGGTTGAACACCATGGAGGTGTAGAAGTACGCGAAGAACACGATGAGGACAACATTAAGCACCCAGTTGAGCCAACCGGTCGAAAGCGCAGAGGCAACTGCCTGAATCCAGCCGATGCCGGGGAAGAACACAGCAATCTGAGCCGGGAAGTACAGCAGCGCCGAAGCGAAGATGATCGGCACGACACCCGCGGTGTTAACCTTGATGGGCAGGTAGGTGGTCTGGCCACCCATCATGCGACGGCCCACGACGCGCTTAGCGTAGGAGACCGGAATGCGGCGCTGGCCGCGCTCAAGGAAAACAATCAGCGGGATAACCAGCAGGATGATGGCGCAGATGATCACCATGGTGATGATGCCACCGGCGTTACCCTCGGTGCTGGAGAAGATCGCCTGCGGAAGACCGGCCATGATGTTCGCGAAGATGATAAGCGACATGCCATTGCCGATACCGCGCTGGGTGATGAGCTCACCAATCCACATGATCAGCATGGCACCCGCAGTGAGCGTGCCGACGATCATGAGGTCGAAGATGATCTCGGGAGCGCCGGCGCCATTAAAGCTGATGCCGAAGCTCTTAAAGAGGAAGAGGTAACCCACGGAGTTGAGGATTGCCAGAGCCAGGGTAAGGTAACGCGAATACTGCGTAATCTTGGTCTGACCGACCTCGCCCTCGCGGGCAAGCTCATGCAGGGAAGGCACAACGGCCTGGAGCATCTGGAGGATGATTGAGCTGGTGATGTAAGGCATGATGCCCAGCGAAAACACCGACACATAGCTCAACGCGCCGCCAGAGAAAAGATTCAGGAGGGCCATAGCACCTGCGGCGACCGAATTGTTATCGGTCGAGAAAAGGCCCAGCATCCCCTGGAAGGGAATGCCGGGCACAGGAACGTGCGCACCAATGCGGTACACGACGAGCATAGCTATGGTAAAAAGAATCTTTTCGCGCAATTCTTTGATGCGGAAAGCATTCTTAAGACCATTTAGCACGGCAGCTCGACCTTTCCGCCGGCGGCCTCGATCTTGGCCTGCGCAGAAGCGCTGACCTTGTCGACCTTGACCGTGAACTTCTTGGTGAGCTCACCATTGCCGAGCACCTTGACGGGCTCGAACTCGCTCTTGGTGATGCGAGCGGCCTTAAGAGCGGCACCGTCGATCACAGCGCCATCCTCGAACTTACGCTCGAGACGCTCAACGTTAACAGCGGTGTACTCGATACGACGGGGGTTGCGGAAGCCCGGAAGCTTGGGCAGGCGCATAGCCAGCGGAGTCTGGCCACCCTCGAAGCCGGCACCCTTGGTGCCGCCAGAGCGGGAACCCTGGCCCTTCTGACCGCGGCCAGAAGTGGTGCCGTGACCCGAAGAATTGCCACGGCCGACGCGCTTGCGGTTCTTGGTGGAACCGGGCGCGGGAGTAAGATCGTGAAGCTGCATT
This sequence comes from uncultured Collinsella sp., assembly GCA_900544895.1. Taxonomy (GTDB): domain Bacteria; phylum Actinomycetota; class Coriobacteriia; order Coriobacteriales; family Coriobacteriaceae; genus Collinsella. The sequence continues at coordinate 79,212 of UQWZ01000002.1, read as the reverse complement.
TGCTACTCCTCTACAATCTCGACAAGGTGCTTGACCTTGAAGATCATGCCGCGGACGGACTCGTTGTCAGCAATCTCGCGAACCTCGCGGATCCTGTGGAGACCGAGGGCACGGACAGTACGGACCTGGTCCTGCTTGCAACCGTTGGTGCTGCGGACCTGCTTGATCTTGATGGTGTCAGCCATGCTTAGTTCTCCTTACCGACGAACATCTCGGAGACCGTCAGGCCACGGCGAGCCGCGACGTCCTCAGGGCTGGAGAGCTCCTTGAGGCCCTCGACGGCAGCCTTAATGATGTTGAGGCCGTTGTCGGTACCGAGGGACTTGGACAGGACGTTCTTGATGCCAGCAAGCTCGAAGAGGGGACGCACAGCGCCGCCGGCGATAACGCCGGTACCCTCGACAGCGGGCTTGATGATGATGCGGCCGGCACCAAAGTGGCCGAGAACCTCGTGCGGGATGGTGCCCTGCTCGGTCACCGGCACGTGGAACATGTTCTTCTTGGCATCGAGAGACGCCTTGGAGATGGCCATGGGCACCTCAGCGGACTTGCCCATGCCAACGCCGACGTTGCCCTTGCCGTCGCCAACGACGACGAGAGCGACGAGGCTCATGCGACGACCACCCTTGACGGTCTTCGACACGCGGTTGATGTAAACGACGCGCTCCTCGAACTCGGAGGCCTCGCGCTGCTGCTTCTGATTACGAGCCATGTGCTACATACCTCCTAGAACTCGAGACCGGCGGCACGAGCACCGTCGGCGAGGGCCTTGACGCGGCCATGGTAGATACGGCCACCGCGATCGAAGGCGACCTTGGTGATGCCGGCCTCGATGGCGCGCTTGCCAACGAGCTGACCGACCTTCTCCGCAGCCTCCTTGTTCGAGGTGTGGGTGCCCTTGAACTCGGCCTCGAGGGTCGAGGCAGAGACGAGCGTCAGGCTGGAGCCCTTGCTGTCGTCGATGATCTGGGCATAGATGTTGGCGTTAGTACGGGTCACGCGAAGACGCGGACGCTCGGAGGTACCCGAGACCTTGCCGCGAACACGACGCTGACGACGCTTGAGGCCTTCCAGCTTCGCCTTATGCTTGTTCATACGTAAACTCCTAAAAAGGTTGATCTTGCCAGCACCTGACGGGGTGCTGGTCTTATGCGAGTGAGTCGGTTACGACTACTTGGCGGCCTTACCCAGCTTGCGGCGGATGTGCTCGCCAACGTAGTGGATACCCTTGCCCTTGTAAGGCTCGGGAGGACGATGGCCGCGGATCTCAGCGGCGATCTGACCGACCTGCTGCTTGTTGATACCCTTGACGTTCACGTGGGTGTTGTCGGGAACCTCGAAGGTGATGCCCTCGGGAGCCTCGACGATCACGGGGTGCGAGAAGCCCAGGGAGAACTCGAGGTTCTTGCCCTTCTGCTGCACGCGGTAACCGACGCCGGCGAGCTCGAGCTTCTTCTCGAAGCCCTCGGAAACGCCAACAACCATGTTGTGGATGAGGGCGCGGGTGAGGCCGTGGCGGGCACGGGTCTCACGCTCGTCGTCGGGACGGGAAACGGTGAGGACGTTGTCCTCGACGTTGATAGCGAGCTTCTCAAAGACATCGAGCTCGAGCTGGCCCTTGGGGCCCTTGACGACAACGTTGTTGCCGTTGACTGCCACTTCGACTCCGGCGGGAATCTGGACAGGCTTATTACCGATACGAGACACGGTGATCTCCTTTCCTTCTACCTACCGAGCGAATTACCAGACGTAAGCGATGATCTCGCCGCCGACGTTGTGCTTGCGAGCATCGCGGTCGGTCATGACGCCATGGCTGGTGGAAATAATGGCGGTACCAAGGCCACCGCGGACGCGGGGCATGTCGGCAACGCCGGTGTACTTACGCAGGCCCGGCTTGGAAATGCGGCGGATGCCGTTGATGACCTTAGCCTTCTTGGGACCATACTTAAGCGTGATGTGCAGAGTCTTCTGGGGAACGGTGTCCTCGACATCGTAGCCCTCGATGTAGCCCTCCTCGTGCAGAACACGAGCGATCTCGACGAGCTTCTTGCTGCTCGGCATGGAGACCGTGGCCTTGTTCACAGAGTTAGCGTTACGGATGCGCGTAAGCATATCTGCGATCGGGTCTGTAAGGTTCATACAGATTCTCCTTCGTTCTTGATGAACACGTGCTCTTGGTTCTTCGCCGCCCTTAACGGCAAAGCCTTTTTAGCGCGTTTTCCCTGTTCCAAACTGATGCTTGAAACGCTGGTAGTGACTTACCAGCTGGCCTTCTTAACGCCGGGAAGCTCGCCCTTGAGTGCAAGCTCGCGGAAGCAGACACGGCACAGGCCGAACTTGCGGTACACAGAGTGCGGACGGCCGCAGCGCTGGCAGCGCGTGTACTCACGAGTAGAGAACTTCTGCTTGCGATTGCACTTGACGATCATCGATGTCTTAGCCACTTATATCCTCCTCACATAGAGTATTGTTCGCCCCAAGCGCCGCCCCCTTCTGGGAACGGCGCTCATAGGGCAGGTGAACCTATTTCTTGAACGGGAAACCGAAGGCGTCCAGAAGGGCCTTGGCCTCCTCATCGGTGTTGGCGGTGGTCACGAAAGTGATGTCCATACCACGCTGGTGATCGACGGAGTCGAAGTCGATCTCGGGGAAGATGAGCTGCTCGGTGACGCCCATGGAGAAGTTACCACGGCCGTCGAAGCTCTTGGCGGAGATGCCGCGGAAGTCGCGGATACGGGGGATCGCGACGGAGGTCAGACGATCGAAGAACTCCCACATACGGTCGCCACGCAGGGTAACCTTGCAGCCGATCGGCATACCAGCGCGCAGGCGGAAGGTAGCGATGGACTTGCGGGCACGGGTGATCATCGGCTGCTGGCCGGTGATGGCGCGCAGGTCGCGCACGGCACCGTCGATGGCCTTGGAATCGGTAGCGGCCTCGCCGACACCCATGTTCACGACGATCTTCTCAAACTTGGGGATCATCATGACGTTCTCGTACTGGAACTTGTCCTGAAGCTGCTGCTTGACCTCGTTGTTGTACTTGGTCTTCAGACGCGGCACATACTTCTCTTCTGCCATTGTTCACTCCTTCTTGGGGTTTTAAGCACGGGGCGTGGCCACGATGGGTTGTCCTCGTGCCTCCTGGCTGCATCCGCGCCGCTCATGGCATTTTGCGGTTTGGACTCGACGCAGCAGGAGCCGACAAAACAATCGGTACTATACGCGCATCGGGAGCGTATTTCCAGAAAAACCTCGTCTGCCTGCACAACTCCACAACTCGTGCGCACAAATGACCTGCATGTCCCGGGTAGCTAATGGCAGAGGCGTTATTTTTGGCGAGGCAGGACCAGGTTGAGGACGACGGCGACAAGTGCGGCGACGGCAATGGAGGATCCGCCAAAGACGGTGCCAACCCATGCGGGGAATCCAGCGCCGGCAAGCGCGCCGGCCGTGCGCTCAATGCCCGTGCCAAAGGCGATAGAGAGACCCATGAGCGTGGTATCGCGCTGAGACAGGCCGTGGCGGGCGAACATGACCACGCCGTTCATGCCGATGGTCGCGAACACGCCAATCGTGGCGCCACCGATAACCGGCTGTGGAATAGACGTGAGCACCGCCGCACACTTGGGTAGCAGGCCCGAGATGAGCAGGATGGCAGCCGCGAGCGTAAAGACCATGCGGTTGACAACCTTGTTCTCGGCGATGATACCGACATTTTGGCCAAATGTAGCCGTGGGAACGCCACCCAAAAAGCCCGAGAGCATGCCGACCAGACCGTTGGCGATCAAGCCGCCCGAAATCTGGCTATCGGTTGCGGGGGTATCGAGCGCGGCGGAGGACACAGCGGCAAACTCGCCCATAACCTGCACGGCGTTAACAATGGCCACAACGCCCACCACGGCACACGCCGCCGGGTCAAACACCAGGCGATGGGCGCCAAGCGCCGGCGGGGCAAACCAGCTTGCGGTCGCGACAGCCGAGAAGTCGACCATGCCCAGCACCGCCGCCAAAACAAAGCCCGCGCAGATACCGGCCAGGATGCTGCCTAGCCTAAGCGCGCCCTTGCCGTAGTTACCGGCCACAAAGGTGACGACAAACGTCACGAGCGCGACGGCCCAGTTGGTGACACTGCCAAAATCGGCCGCGCCCTCCCCGCCCGCCATGGAGGCAACTGCCACTGGGCATAGCGACAGGCCAATGACAAAGATGACGGTGCCAAGCACCGGGGCCGGAAACAGAAAACTCACGCGCCTAAACAGTAGGCCGAAGAGCGCGACGAGCGCGCCGCCGATTACCTGGGCGCCCAGTACGGCCTCAAAACCAAGCTCAAGACCGACTGCCTTGAGCGCCGGCACGAAGGTGAAGCTCGCGCCCATCACGATGGGCAGGCCCGAACCGACGACACCTTTTATGGGGAACTGTTGAAGGAAAATGTCGAGCGCCGAGAGGACGAGCGACGCCTGGATGACAGCGGCTTCCTCTTGAGGGGTAAAGCCACAGACCGACGCGATAATGATGGCGGGCGTGACGATACCCGCGAATGCCGCCAGCACATGCTGCAGTGCATGGGGTAATACCTGCACAAACGAAACTTTTCCCATACGCTCGAACAGGGCATCCCCTGCTGCCGACTCTGCCATTTGCGCCTCCCATACCCTAGGCAGCGGCCCCATGCCGCTCAACGGTCGGACATTATAGGGCATATGGCACAGGTAGCATTTTGACCCGCATGCGGCAGAGGGCTAGGGCAGCTCATTTGGGATGCGACTAGCGCTTGCGGGGGACGAGTTTGGTGCGACGCAGGCGGATCATCTCGGCGGCGATGGAGATGGCGATCTCCTCGGGGTCCTCGGCCTCGATGGCGACACCGATCGGCAGGTGCAGCTCGTCGATCTGCTCCTGCGTAAAGCCCTCCTGCTCCAGGCGGGCGCGCACAAAGGCGGTCTTGCGGCGCGAGCCCAAGCAGCCCAGATAGGCGGGTTTGGCACGCATGGCCTGAATCACCACATCGATATCGGACTTGTGACCCGCCGTGGCGACGACCACCAGGTCGCGCGGGCCGATGGGGCACTGCTTGCTCAGGCTCTTGTAGTCGACCAGACGACGGTCGTAGACACCGGGCACCCAATCGGGGGTCAGCGTGCCGGGGCGGTCGTCGCAAGCCACGACGGCAAAGCCCGCCGCCGTGAGCACGCGAGCCGTCGCAGCGCCCACGTGGCCGCAGCCAAAGATATAGGTCAGGCCCTCGGGGCAGAGCGTCTCGATGTGCGCCGTGGGAATCTCGGAGGCGGCGTTGGTGTAGGTGACCTTACTCCCCTCCTCCACCAGCGAAAGCCCGGGGCAGCCCGCAATGGTGCGGCGCGATTCCTCGCCATGGTACTCGGCCACATCGCCCTCGAGCATGCTCGCGATAAACGGCTCAAAGTCGATGACGAAGTCGCCGATGCGCCGATAGGCCAAGATGTCGGCAACCGACTGGAACAACGGCGCCTTGGTCGCATCCAGGTGCAGATAGCACAGGCAGATGGCTCCGCCGCAGATCATGCCGGTATCGGAATTCTCGCCGCCCATGGTGTAGCGGACCAGACGCGACTGTCCCGCGCCCAGGAGCTCGCGCGCCTCATCCAGCGTAAAGAGCTCAATTTTGCCGCCGCCGATAGTGCCCGCCTGGCTGCCATCGGCAAAGACGGCCATCCAGGCGCCCACACCGCGCGGGGACGACCCCGCCGTACCGGCCACGACCACCAGCTCGCACGTCTCGCCAGCGCGCAGGGCGGCAAGCGCCGCATTCACAACATCGAGCTTTTCCATTGCCGCCTTCTATCCTCTAAAGACATCGGTGAGCATAGCGAGTGCCTCGAGCACGCCGCCGCCGACCGACGTCGCTTTGTCCGAAATGTAGTTGATATAGCTGGCATCGCCGCGCGGGTCGACATCGGCGCATTTAAAGCCCTCAGTCACCTGCACGCCGTTCGCCAAAAGCCCGCGCAGACAGCCATCGATCTGCGTGCACATGGGCGTATCGCCCGCGTAGCCAATCACGTCTCCGGCGCTCACGATGTCGCCGATTGCGCGGTCGGACCGAAACACGCCGGCGGCGGGGCTGTGGATAACACGTTCCTTGCCATAGCCGGCGATAATGCCCGGCACGCCCGTGTTGGGCTGGGGCGAACCTTGGGTAATGACACGGCCGAGAAAATGCCCGCGCATGGTCTCGACCACGGCGTCGCAGTCAACCGGCGCGGTAAAGCCCGGCCCCACAGCGATGACGGCAGGCGCCATGTCGCGCGTGGTGCCCAAGTTGCGCTTAGCCAAAATCGCGTCGACCACAGCCGCGGGTTTCAGCTCGCCGAGCATCTTGGCCTGAGGGTCCACCACAACGGCGACGTCTCCAGCCTCGGTAATTGCAAGCGCCTCAGCCGGCGTCCGTGCCAAGCGAGCGCGAATGCCTTCGACCTCGACCTCGCCCAGGCGAATGGCCTCGCAAAAACAGATTGTGCGGCGGATGCACGTGGGAACCGCGATATCGGCCATAACGACCGAAACGCCGGCGCGCACCAAGCGAGCGGCGACGCCCGTGGCGATATCGCCGGCGCCGCGAACATAAACGAGCATTCCCGGGGCACCTCCCTGTGCTACGGTTTGAGCAGAGCAAAAGCGGTTCGGCCGCTACTCTGATGATTATTTATTATCACAGTATTATACGGCGGTGAACAGATGGAAACGGTTAGCGGCAATCTTGCCTCCGCGCTCAGAATCGAGTCGGGCATTACCGCGATTATCGGCAGTGGCGGCAAGTCGACGCTGCTGAAGACGCTGGGTCTCGAGCTCATGCGCGCTGGCGGCCGCGTGCTCCTCTGTACCACCACGCACATGTTTCCCGTCGCCGGCGTGCCATGGGATGGGTCGAGCCGTCGCCTGGACGCCGCGCCTTGGAAGCCGGGGACCCTACATGTTCCCGGCTGCACCTGCGAGGCATGCGCGGGACTTGTCCGCGGAAGTATCTGCCAGGCGGGTGTTTTGAACCCGGAGACAGGCAAGCTCTCCGCCCCCGCCGAGCCGCTCAACGAGCTGGCGCAGCGCTTTGACTATGTGTTGGCCGAGGCAGATGGCAGCAAGCGACTCCCGCTCAAGGCACATGCCGCCTGGGAGCCGGTCGTTCCCGCCGGCACGGCAAACGTTGTCTGGGTCGTCGGCGCCTCGGGGCTGGGCAAGCCCGTCGCCGAGGTTGTCCACCGCCCCGAGCTCTTCTGCGAGCGCTGCGGCTGCGAGCCCACCGACGCTGCCACCCCAGAGCGCGTCGCCCAGGTGCTCAATGCCGAGCTGCAGATGCTGAACCTCGACAATGCCCGCATCATGCTCAACCAAGTCGACACGCTTGCCGATCCAACGATGGCAGATTGCTTCGAGGCAGCCCTCGGCCGCCCCCTCATCGCCACCAGCCTCCAGGGGTAGCAAATTTGGGACGGGGCTCTTTTTGCTACCCCGTCCCAAAAAATCATCTCCCAAATTAGCTACCCCGGCGGTCTTCCCGTTAGCGGGGCACGTAGCGGCCGGGTTGGGCTCCGGTGGGCTCGCCGTCGCGTGCCGCCAGCACGCCGTTCACAAACACTGCCTTGGCGCGGCCATGTGCCTCAAAGCCCTCGAGCGGCGTGTAGTCCACGGCCTGATGCTGCGTCGCGGCGCTGATCGTCCAACGCGCGCACGGATCCCACACGCACACGTCGGCATCGGCGCCCTCGGCAAGACAGCCCTTGCGCGGATACATGCCAAAAACGCGCGCCGGATTCTCGCTCATCAAGCGGCACAGATCCTCGGGACCCAGCTGTCCCTCAAAGCTCGTGGCAATCGCAACGGGACGATGCTCCACGCCGGGCCCGCCGTTGGGAATCGCGCGGAAATCATCGCGTCCTCGGTCCTTTTGCCCGTGCAGGTTAAAGCTGCAATGATCGGTCGCAATCGTATCGATCTCGCCAGCCACAAGCGCCTCGCGCAGCGCGGCACGGTCACCGGCATGGCGCAGCGGCGGGCTCATCACGTACTTGGCGCCCGCAAAGCCGTCCTCGCCCTGCTCCAGATAGCAGGTGTCGTCGAGCATCAGATACTGAGGGCAGGTCTCGACATAGATGTTCTTCTGCCCGTGCGCTTTGGCAGCGCGAATGGCCTCGAGCCCCAGCTTGGTCGAAAGGTGCACCACGTTGACCGGAGCGTCCCCGGCCAAGTGCGCCAGATACAGCAGGCGGCTCACGGCCTCGGCCTCACACACGTCCGGACGGCTGAGCGCATGGCCCTCGGGCCCGTGGATACCCTGCTCAAACACGCGCTTCTGCAGCGCGTTGACCAACGTGCCGTTCTCGCAATGCACGCACAGGATACCGCCCACGCGCTTGAGCTCCTCCAGCACCTCGAGCGTCTCGGCATCGTCCAGGCGCAGATGGTCGTAGGCAAAGTAGGTCTTAAACGACGACACGCCCGCCTCGCGCATGGCCGAAAGATCGGCGCGGTTGCGCTCATTCCACTCGGCAAGCGCCATATGGAAGGCATAGTTGGCGGTGCAGGTGCCGTCGGCGCGATGATGCCACTCGACCAAGGCATCGGGCATGGTCACGCCGCGATCGGCCGTCGCGTAGTCCACAATGGTCGTCGTGCCGCCGCAGGCAGCCGCGCGCGTGCCGGTCTCAAAGCTATCGGCTGTCCAATCCATGCCGGTCCAGCACTGCATGTGCGTGTGCCCATCGATAAAGCCCGGGAACACCCAGCAGCCCGCAGCATCCTCGACGGTATCGCCCTCGGCCGGCTCAATCGCCGCGGCAATCCGTACGATCTTATCGCCATCCATGGCAAGATCGGCGCGGCGAAGCCCTTGGGGCGTCACGAGTGCGCCGTTTTTGATGATGATCATAATTGCTCCTTATTGATTGATGCAGTTGGCCACGCGATCAAAATACGAGCAGGCGGCGATATGCTCCGTTATGCGTCGCTGTCCTTTGACGGTATCGACGTCCCACAGCTCGTAGGCACGCGCCTCGACCAGCACCACGTCGGTACGGTCCTTGAGGATCGAACCGCCGCCGTCCTTACCCTCAAGACACATAAGTGCATCGAACAGTTCCGCCGGAAAGAGCACCGGGCTCGAAGGCTCACCGTTGCACGCAAGACGCACCGGATGCTTGCGGCCACGCTCGTCAAATGCACGAACCATAGCCTCAAAAGAATCCGAACTCACGAGCGGCTGGTCGCCCGGCAAAAAGAGGCAACCTTTCCAGTTGCGTTCGACTTCCCACGAAAGGCCCGCACGGACGCTTTCGCTGCGCAGCTCGCCATCGTGCAGCACGCACGGGCAATGCTTGTCATCACAAATCTGAGCGACCTCGGGCCAACGCGTCGAAACCACAACGTCAAAGCCCCGGGGAACCGAATCAATGGTCCGGGCAATCAGCGGCTCGCCATAGATATCAGCGAGCATCTTGTTAGAGCCAAATCGCTTGCCCTCGCCCGAAGCCATAATGACGCAACCAAGTTTCATGGCGATACCTCCCCTGAAACCATCGTACCCATAACTCGCGTCGCGGGGCATCTACATCGAAAGCGCTTATCCCGCACGCCCACGATGCAAAAAGGGGCACCCCGCCGGTTGGCAGAGCGCCCCCTTTACATGGCTTACCTCAACCCAGCTTTAGGCCTGGAACCAACGGGCGGCGTTGCGCTCGTCGAGGGCCTTGAGGGTAGCGGCGGGATCGGCAACCTTCTGCAGGAACATCATGGCTGCGATGGCGTACGGCTTGTAGCTGGCCTCCTTGTACATGCCCACGCGGTGCATGTCGAAGACGTCGGCGTTGACCTCGCCGTGCTCGCAGGAGACACCGGAGATGTCGGCGGGCAGCGGATGCATAAAGATGGTGTCCTGGCCGTTGGCAGTCTTCTCCATGAGCTCGGTCGTGGAGCACCAGTCCTGATGCGTAGCGTTCTGGGCGAGCAGCTCCTTCTCGAGCGCGGCGATGCCGGCATCGTCGCCCTCGGCGTACAGGTTGGTGCGCTTCTCCATGGCGGCAAACGGAGCCCAGCTCTTGGGGATCACGATGTCGGCGCCCTCGAAGGCCTCGGCCATGGTGTTGACCTGCTTAAAGGTGGTGCCGGACTCGGCGGCATAGCCCTTGGCGCGCTCGACGACCTCGGGCATGAGGTCGTAGCCCTCGGGGTGAGCCAGGGTGACGTCCATGCCAAAGCGGGGCAGCAGGCTGATCAGCGACTGCGGGCAGGACAGCGGCTTGCCGTAAGAGGGCGAATAGGCCCAGGTGACAGCAACCTTCTTGCCCTTGAGGTTCTCAAGACCACCAAACTCGTTGATGAGGTAGAGCATGTCGGCAGAGGACTGCGTGGGGTGATCGGAGTCGGACTGTAGGGAGATGAGCGTGGGACGGTGATCCAGAACGCCATCCTCGTAGGCCTGCTGCACGGACTCGGAGACCTCGGCCATGTAGGCGTCGCCCTTGCCGATGTACATGTCGTCGCGGATGCCGATGACGTCGGCCATGAAGGAGATCATGGTAGCGGTCTCGCGGACGGTCTCGCCGTGAGCGATCTGGGACTTCTTCTCGTCCAGGTCCTGCAGCTCAAGGCCGAGCAGGTTGGCTGCCTTAGAGAAGGAGAAGCGCGTACGGGTGGAGTTGTCACGGAACAGGGAGACGGCCAGACCCGAATCGAAGATCTTGGACGAAACGTTGTTCTCGCGCAGCTCGCGCAGGGCGTCGGCGACGATGTAGAGCGCCTTGAGCTCATCGGTGGTCTTATCCCAGGTGTGCAGGAAGTCGCTGCCGTACATGCCCTTAAAATCGAGGCCGTTCAGCTGCTCGACGAGCTCGGTAAACTTGGCGTCCATGTAAATATCCTTTCCAAAGATGAAACGATTGCAATGAGTAGATGTGCTCCGGCATGCGCGTGTGGCTAGAACATGCAGAGCACTATGACGAGGACCCGCTACCGTCGAGGAAGCATGGGAGATAACGACCGCGGGCCCCAAGTCAACAGGGGGTGCCGGGGACACGAGCTGTCCCCGGCTCAACAAGATCGAGGAATGGGACTAATCGATCTTGTTGTTGGTCAGACCGGCGCGGAACACGGTGGCGTCGCCATCGGCCTGGCTCGGATCGTAGAGGTTCAGGGCAGCCACATACATGGCGGCAGCGGTGACCAGGTCGTCCTTGTAGGTGACCTCGTTGGGAGCGTGAGCCTGAGACTCGGCACCCGGGCCGAAGCCGACGCAGGGGATGCCATAGCGGCCCTGGATGGAAACGCAGTTCGTGGAGAAGGTCCACTTGTCGCACAGCGGGCGACCGGTGCGCTTGTCCATGCTGGGCTCGCAGCCGATGCGCTCGTCACCGAACATGGCCTTGTGGGCGTCGACGAGGGCCTTGACGTGCGGAGCGGTCTCCTTGTTGATCCACGTGGGGAAGTAAGCCTCGGTCTCGTAGACCTCGCCGGTCCAGGACGGACGGTCGTACATGTACATGGAGACCTTCACGTCGTCGCCGTACTTCTTGGCGGCCGGCAGGTTACGGATCTCGTCCAGGCAGGACTCCCAGGTCTCACCGGCGGTCATGCGACGGTCGATGGAGATGGCGCAGGAGTCAGCGACAGCGCAGCGGCTGGGGCTGGTGTAGAAGATCTGGCTGACGGTGCAGGTGCCGCGGCCCAGGAAGCGGGCGTCCTCGAAGTGCTCGGGGTTGTACTTGGGGTCGAGCATCTTGACGAGGCCCTTGATGTCGGTCGACTCGTCACAGCCGTTGTTGTTGAGGGCGCGGACGTCGGCGATGATGTCGGCCATCTTGTAGATGGCGTTGTCGCCGCGGTCGGGAGCGGAGCCGTGGCAGGAGGTGCCGTGAACGTCGACGCGGATCTCCATGCGGCCGCGGTGACCGCGATAGATGCCGCCGTCGGTGGGCTCGGTGGAAATGACGAACTCGGGCTTAATGCCGTCCTTGTTGTAGATGTACTGCCAGCACATGCCGTCGCAGTCCTCTTCCTGGACGGTGCCGACGACCATGATCTTGTAGCCCTCGGGGATGAGGCCCATGTCCTTCATCATCTTGGCAGCGTAGGTAGCAGAAGCCATGCCACCCTCCTGGTCGGAGCCGCCGCGGCCGTAGATGATCTCGTCGGTCTCGTAGCCCTCATAGGGATCGGCATCCCAGTTCTCGATGTTGCCGATGCCGACGGTGTCGATGTGGGAGTCGATGGCGATGATCTTGTCGCCCTCGCCCATAAAGCCCATAACGTTGCCCAGGCCGTCGACCTTGACCTCGTCATAGCCAAGGCTCTCCATCTCGGCCTTGATGCAAGCGACAACCTCACCCTCCTCGCAGGACTCAGAGGGATGGGAGATCATAGCGCGCAGGAAGCGAGTCATATCAGCACGATGAGACTCAGCCGCAGCCTTAATGGCATCAAAATCGAGTTCTTTAGTCATAACAGTCAACCTTTCTACAAGGGTTTACCTACAGGTAGATATTTCAGATAGATCACTTGTGCCAAGCGGCGTGAGGTTGAGCACCCCACAAGCAAGTAACCATAGGAGGCGGACGGAGGACTTTGCTCCGTCGCGAGTTCCGCACGAGCCGGAGAGCACTTAATGTGCTCTCCGTGCGAGCAGGACTGTCCGAGCAGGGAGTAAAGTCCTCCGGCTGCCTCCGGACAGGTCAGTCTGCTAGCAGGTCGGATACTCGCCCTCCCAGACGATGCGACGGTACTGATCCGGATCGGTGTCGCCCTCGGTGGAGAAGCAGAGCACGGAGCTCGTCTTGTCCAGGCCGATGAGCTCCTTGAGCTCGGCGTACTCGGGATCGAGCATAAGGGTCTCGACCAGACCGGTGGTCACTGCGCCGGACTCGCCGGAGATGACGCGCGGGTCGCCCTTCTCGGGAGCGCCCAGGGTGCGCATGCCGCGAGCGGTGACCCAGTCGGGGCAGGACACGAAGGCGGTGGTGTGGTTGCGCAGGATATCCCAGCCCAAGATGTTGGGCTCGCCGCAGCACAGGCCGGCCATGATGGAGGGCATGTCACCGTCCACGATGCGCGGATCTCCGTCGCCGGCGGCAGCGCCCTTGTACAGGCAGGCGGCCGGTGCGCACTCAACCACGACGAAGGTGGGCGGGTTATCGGGATACAGGTTGGTGAAGTAGCCCACCACGGCGCCGGCGAGCGAGCCTACGCCAGCCTGGACAAAGACGTGCGTCGGGCGGTTGATAGCCATCTCGCGCAGCTGCTCGGCAGCCTCGGAAGCCATGGTGCCGTAACCCTCCATGATCCAGGACGGGATCTTCTCGTAGCCCTCCCAGGCGGTGTCCTGAACGATGACGCCGCGCTCGCAGGCGTCGGCCTCGGCGGCGGCCATGCGCACGCACTCGTCGTAGTTGACCTCTTCGATGGTCACCGTGGCGCCCTCGGCGGCAATGTTATCGAAGCGGGGCTTGGTGGAACCCTTGGGCATGCGCACGACGGCCTTCTGGCCCAGCTTGTTGGCAGCCCATGCCACGCCGCGGCCATGGTTGCCGTCGGTGGCGGTAAAGAAGGTGGCCTGGCCAAAGTCCTTGGCAAGCTGATCGGAGGTCAGGTAATCGAAGGTGCACTCGGCAACGTCCTTGCCGGTCTCGTCGGCAATGTAGTTGGCCATGGCAAACGATCCGCCCAGGACCTTAAAGGCGTTGAGGCCAAAGCGATAGCTCTCGTCCTTAACGCACAGGTTGGACAGGCCTAGGCGCGCGGCCTGGCCATCCAGGCGGGCAAGCGGAGTGACGGTGTACTGGGGGAACGACTGGTGGAAGGCGCGGGCCTTCTTCACGTGGTCGAGGCTCATGATTCCCAAGTGCTTGTCATCGCTCTTGGGCATCGTGTTGCCCGCCCACTGGATCTTATCGGCCATACGGTGAACTCCTTAAGTTCTCTCTTGCCGGCCCCCGCATACGCGTTTCAGCCCGATCCCATTCACACGGCTGAACTTTTATGTGGATGCCAAACAAAAAGTTTGTTAGCACTGTTCTATCACACTTTTTGATTGGAAAACCTAACAAATTGTTTGTTGCCGTAATCGGTACCTTTTCGCCGCCGAACGGTCACATAACACAGCGACGCTTTCGTTATTTGCGAACAAGTGGGGTTTATGGCACAGTGAGCCCAAACTAATTTTTAGGAAGGCACCCATGACCCCCGCACAGATTGAGTTCTACAAGCGCCTTGCACACGGCCTGGCGCTCCAATTTGGCCCCAACTGCGAAGTCGTCGTCCACGACCTGGAGACCGAGGACGTGGACCGCTCCATCGTAGTGATCGAAAACGGCCACGTTAGCGGGCGCAAACTGGGTGACGGCCCCAGCCATATTGTGCTTGAATCCATGCACGAGGGCACCGCCGACGTGCACGACCGCGAGCCGTACCTCACCAAAACCGCCGATGGCAAGCTGCTCAAGTCCTCGACCATCTTTATCCGCAACGACGAGGGCAAGCCCGTCGGCATTTTGGGCATCAACTTTGACATTACGCTTATGAAGGCTTTTGAGCGTTCGCTCGACGCCTTTACCGGCACCGGCGGCACGGGCTACACCGAGCCCGAGCCCATTACCAAGAACATCGGCGACCTGCTCGAGGACCTGCTGCACGAGTGCGAGCAGTTTGTGGGCAAGCCCGCGGCGCTCATGACCAAAGACGAGCGCATTCGTGCCATTGGCTACCTCGACCGTCGCGGCGCCTTCCTCATTTCCAAGTCGAGCGAACGCGCCTGCGAGTTCTTTGGCATCTCCAAGTACAGCTTCTATAGCTACCTCAATGAGGCCAAGGCGGCAGCAGGCGACAAGTAGGCACTCGCCTGGATTGCCCCTCCCCTTTTGGGCGCGAGTTCTGGAAAGCATGAATCCAAGACCGAGCCGCTTGGAAAGTTCCATATAATCGATGTCATTAGTATTTCGGAAGGATGGAACAGAATGGCGTTGAGCAAGGCATCATGCACCGGTCGCGGATTGATTCCGGCAATTGGTGGACATGTGCACCGCATGTTCGATGAGGGTGAAGACGACCTGTTTTCGCTGAGCCTTGACGACGTGATGAATGATCGCCCGTGGACCGCCGACGAACTCATGGGCGGCGGGGCTCGTCCGTCAAGCCTCAATCCCGCACTTGCGCCTAAGCCCGCATCTGCGCCGACTCCTGCGCAGTCGCCTGTTTCGACGCCCGCACTCACTTCGGCGACCACGCCCGCTCCCCGCCCCGCAAGCGACCCGTCCGAAACGGCGGCATTTCTCGCTGCAGCGACGCAGGGCAAATCGGCCGACAGCACCGTTATGTACAGCGCCCAGCAGTTGCCTGTTCCTGCGGCACGCAAGCCTCCGGTCACAAGGCTCGATGAGCCCGTTGCCCATCAGGTTGCCTACGATTCCTGGGCTGCAACCGATCTGGATGAGACCTCTACCGGCATGCCGGCGCTCGACGTTCCAGTTAACCCGCTTTTTGCCGCCAACACGAGTGCCGCGGACTATGAGAGCGGTACGGCATTTTCCGATTATTCCGATGGCTATGCTGGCAACGGTCGCATCGAGACCGAGGATTATGGCACCGCATCGAGCGATTATCTCAACGATCCGTACGCTGCCACGCCTGCACCGGAATATGACCCGGAGGCCGCGTCCGCGCCGGTGTATACCAAAAGCACAGGCGAAGAATGCTTCGCCGATTATTACGCCGAGGAAAAGGCGCTGCGTTTCTCGGAATTTCCGCAGGCAGTCAAGGTTGCCTTTATCGCCATTGTCATTGCCCTGCTCGGTGTCATTGCGTTTGAGGGATTCCGGCTGTTCTCCGGCCCCACCCAAGCGGAGTCGGAGACCCAGCAAAAAGAGGACGATAACGAGTATCTGGACATCAACACCCTCAAGGGCGACCCCAACGACGGGGACGACGAGTAGCGAGGGCTAAGGGAGGGTCGGAAGAGTCGGCGGCACGTTACGGCTCCAAAAGCCCTGCCATAAAGATGGGCAGATACAGCACGTCACCATCGCGGTGAAGATTACATTCCGCAAGTACCAGGGCGCGATCGATTCCGTAGCCCTTCGTTGCCAGTGCGTTATCGAGCGCCGCGTGGGACTTAAAACTCTTGCCCGATTTGACCTCGATGGCGAGCACTTCCCCATCGAACGTCTCTTCCACAAAATCGAGCTCACCGACCTTTTTGGACGTAAAGTAGCGCAATCTAAATCCGTGGGCTTTGAGCTCTTGGGCAACGAAGCCCTCGAATGCCGCCCCCATATTCATGCCAAAGGGGCCTTCTGCCTCCCCATCAAAAACGCCTTGGGCGACCCTTTTGGAATACGACGACATAAGCATTCCGGTGTCCAAGTAAAACAGCTTAAACAGATTTCGTTGCTCCCCCAATAAAAGGGGTGCCACGGGCGCCGTTACGTTATACACAGGAAGCGCGACACCCGCCTCCGATAGCCAGAGGAAATGATCTGTCACCTGCGAAAAACGTTTGACACCGTTAATCGATGACAGTTTGAATCGCTTGTTTTTGGAACCGGCCTCGCTGGGAATCAGATCATAGATATCGCGAATAACCAAGCGCAGCTCGGGCGGAGCGTACTTTGCGATGTCATCGCGATACAGGGCGTGAAGATCGCGGTGGATGTTTCGAACCTCGTCGACATTGCGCGTCGCCAAGAAGGAATTGACCGCGTCGGGCATGCCTCCCACCACCACATACTGATGGAACAGATCGAGCAAGCGGTCATACAGATAGCCGGGAAGCTCCCCCTCATTCTTTAGACAGCCCCTGAGCATGTCAAACACGCTGGCACCAACGCCATTTGCCCAGCAAAACTCCTCAAAGTCGAGCGGGTACATCTGGACCTGCTCGACATACCCCACCGGCAGGGAATCGATGCCCTCGAGCTCAACGCCAAGGAGCGATCCGGTAAGGATGTATCGAAAGTCGCCGCGCTGGACCAGATATTTGATAAACGTCACCACGTTGGGGCATCGCTGCACCTCGTCGATAACCACAACGGTCTTGTTCGCAACCATCGGCTGCGTTGCAGCAATAGACATACGCATAAGCAGATCATCCGCACTTTTCGCCGCCAAAAACGAATCGCGCACGGACGCGTCGGCGATAAGGTCGAACGTCACGACATTTTCGAACGATTCATTTGCAAAGACGTTGACCAAATATGACTTTCCTACCTGTCGGGCGCCCTTGACCAAAAGAGCCTTGTTAGGCGACGAGGCAAGCCAAGATTCAAACTGTGCTTTCGCTTTTCTCTGTAGCATAAGCGCACCCCTTATTACGTGCTGTTTTAGCACTAGGATACACTTTTCCGTGATTGTTATGTGCTCAAATCGACACTTTTTCGAGGTTTTGAAGTGTGTATTACGACACTTTTCCGTACTTTTATACCAGTCAATATTGCACTTTTCCGGATTTAGGCCGAATAATTGCCCGCGATTCCGACACCAACCGACCAAGAGCAGCCTCTCCCACCAGATGCGCTTTACGGTGAAGAGCCACCAACAAATCTGAGGCAATGAGGGCCGGGGGGCCAATCCCCGGCCTTCAACCTAGCACTGCTTTATAAGATCGAGCACCGCCGGAATATCGTCAGCGCTACGGAGTGCAACATAGGTCGGCATACCCGGCCCAAATCCACCCTGTGCGCGCTTGTCCTGACACATGGCCTCCGGGTCAATCAGCTCGTCCACACTCTTTGCCAAGCCAACGGCAATCCAGCCGCCGTTGCTAGTCCTGCCTTCCAGCACGGCATGCAACTTCCGTTTGCCCGACCTGAATCCTACGTAGTACTTGGCCATATAGGATTCCCACGAAGGATTGGCGTTGAGAATAGACTCGCGTATCTCCTCGAACAATTTTTGATTAAGCCCGCCCTCGGCAAAGGTTGGATGGTTCTCTTGCAAGGTCCAAATAGGCACCTCGTCAGACTTCCCACGAGAGGGGCGATACTTGTCGACGACATCTGCCGGAAGGTCGGGATATTTCCATATCTCACACGCCTCTTTCGCCAGATCGTCCGCGCGCTGCCTAATCTCCTCCTCGCCCCATTTTTCATGCGAGGCGATCGACTTGTTTAGGTAGAGCGGGCTGCATTTAAGTCCCACGTTCGGAAGATTGAGCTTGTCCGAGAACGACCGGTTTGAGTACTCCTGGTTGTAGCCCGTCAGCGTAAGATTTCCCAAGTTGTTGCACAGCCTGTCGTGGATGTCTTCCCAGTTCTCACCAAGCGATTCCTTCCAGCCGTGCTCACCATCGATCGTCTGGGGCATGACGTGCTCGATCTGGTAATCGTCAGCCGAGATGGGCTCCTTCGGGTGGTGCCAGTTCTCCATGCGCTCCAGGTAATAGCGCTTTTTAGAGAAGCGGTTGTAACAGTCACGCGTCTTAAGCTCCTCGACAAAATGCTCGTCTGTCGGGAAGTACGCGGTCATACCGCTGCTGTGGATAAGGAGCATCGCCGTAACGTACTCCTCTATATCATCCTGCTGCTCGAGATTGCGATACATGCCGGCAAAGAAATTATTTAGGCCCGTGGTAAGCCTGCCGCAAACCGCCCGCCTGAACAGGAACGACTCGATAGTCTCGCAGATACGTAAAAACGCATTGCGGTCAATCCTGCCTCCTTCATAAACCGAGTAAAGCAGCATCAGCAAAGGTCTGACCGATTTCACATAAAGACAGGCAATCCTGCCGAACACTCGGCGCAGACCCTCGTCTTTCTCCTTGCCAAGGAACAGCCTGGCATATCTTTGCGCATATTCGCGGAGCTCCTTCAGCAGGCCCTCGGTATCCCCATCGTAGTCGTCAGCGAAATAGCGTTTGAACTCGTGGTAGGCCTCGTTTTCCTTCGGCATCCTATTGGGAACCTTGAGCCACAACCAGTACCAGATAAATGCATTGAACTCTTCTTCGCCGCCTTTACCGAACAGGCGCTCGAGCGGATGCCAGTAACCCTCGTAAAGCTTGGTTTGCTCGTCGTTGGGAAGCGACATAAGAACGTAGTTACGAATGAGGTCGATAGGCGTGAGCGGCTTGCCCTTGGAGTTCATGGACTCAAATATGAGCTGGGCATTATCAACGCCAGCGGTGAGCTTAGTGTCGATGACCTGCACGCGGTTTAGTCCCGCCCAAAGCCTTGCCGGATCAAATGATTTACCACGCATCTTCTCGCGGAAGAACGCATGGTTCTCGACGATCCGATCCGATTTTTCATCTGGCACGGGAGACCCGGACACGATGGAGAACAGCGTCTCTTTATCGTCCTGTGAAAGCACCAGCTTGTAGCGCGCCAGGCCGTTGTAGTCGTCATCGTTAAAGAGGTAGTTCTTCCGCAACGCTGAAATCTTGAGATCGCCAAGGAAGCCGGCCTTGTCGGGATAACCCTCCAGATAGTCAGCCAAGGCGGCGATCATCAACGAAAACGTCGTCATGCGCTGCTGCCCGTCAATCAAAAGCACGCGCGAAATGCTCGTGGCAGAGCTCTCGGACTCGGGGATATAAAGCATCGACCCCACGAAGTGCGATACGCCATCACGACCCGCTCGCATGACGTCATCCATCCCAAGAATCTCGCAAATTCGAGCCAACTTCTGGTCAATCTCGGCGTCGAGCTTAGCGCGCTCTTCTTTATAGCTCCTAATCAGCTCGTCGGGCGGTAAGATCTCCTCTTCCTCGTGAGGATAGCCGCATACGTCAAAGTTAAAGCCGCCGTCTCGCAGCTCGTCAACCGTATAGAACTTGGCCTTGGGATTGCCGTCTTCCTCGATATCCCGACGGTTCTCCCACCATTCCTTTACAGATGCAAAATGTTCGATCCTAATGGGCTTGGTCTTAGAGAAGTGTTTATACCCCTCGGGCATGTCCATGCGATAGAACCAAACGCCCTCAGAGGCCCCCGTATTATCGAAGAACAGAACGTTAGTAGTGATGCTCGTGTACGGAGCAAAGACACTCTGTGGAAGGCGCAAGACAGTATGCAAGTTCATGTCCTCAAGCAGGCGACGCTTGATCTCCGTCTTTGCACTATCCTGGCCAAAGAGAAAACCATCCGGAATGATGACGGCAGCGCGGCCGCCTCGCTTAAGGCGATAAAGAATGAGTCCAAGGAATAGATCTGCGGTCTCGGAGCTACGGAGTGCAACAGGAAAGTTGTTTTGCACCGATGCACTCTCGGACCCGCCATAGGGAGGGTTCATAAGTACAACGTCAAACTGACCGTCAGGCTTGTGCTTCCACTCGCGAACGTCCTTCTCGAGAGAGTTATCGTGAAAGACTTCAGGATTATCGATATCGTGCAACAGCATGTTGGTCACGCACAGAAGGTAAGGGAGCTGCTTCTTCTCGATACCGTAGACCGATCTTGCATAGAGTTCACGATCGGCTGGAGTCTGAACCTGGGAGTCGAGAATCTTGAGGGCGCTCGTCAAAAAGCCGCCCGTGCCACACGCGAAGTCAGCCACAGTCTCGCCGAGCTTGGGCGCAAGCGCCTGGGCCATAAAGTCAGTCACCGCTCGGGGCGTGTAAAACTCGCCGGCATTACCTGCGGACTGCAAGTCTTTCAGGATGGTCTCGTAAATTTCACCGAAGGCGTGGCGCTCTTTGTACTCGGTAAAGTCAACCGACTCGTCAATCTCGTTGACGACTTGACGCAGCAGAATCCCATCCTTCATGTAGTTGTTGGCGTCAGTAAAAGCAGCCTTGACGACGACGTGTCGCAAAGGCGCATCAGGTGCAAGCTCAAGACTCTCAAGAGTCTTGAATAAATCATTGTTTACAAAGTCGAGAAGCTCATCGCCAGTAAGCGCCTTGCCGTCTTTCGCATCATGCGCCCAGCTATACCAGCGCAGGCGCTCGGGGATGATGGACTGATAGGAGTCATCGTGGAACTCCCACTCCTGCTCCTTGGCATCGTAAATCTTGAGGAAGAAAAGCCAAGTCATCTGCTCGATGCGCTGCGCATCGCCATTGATGCCGGCGTCTTTGCGCATGATGTTCTGCAGGGTCTTTACAAGAGATCCCAGTGCCATTTGCTATCGTTACCTTTCTCTATGCGATGTAGAGCTCGTCCTCGAGCATCTGCGCTGCCTGAATGTACTGTTGTTTGCCGCCGAATGCGGCAACGATCTTCATTGGGCTGCCAAACCGGCGGAACTCCTCGAGATCGAGGACATGGGTATCGTCCAAGTCTACGAGGTTCGACGTCGCATATTTGTCGAGAAGCGCTTCAAGGACCTCGCGCGCGACGCCGGCATACTCATAGAGCACGCCCTTTTTCTTGACACTATTGGCCCTCTCACTGCGCGTCAGGGGCCTCTGGTCGTAAGCAATATGGCAGATGAGGTCAAAGTCGCTCATTTGCTCCTGTCCAGTCTCGAGCCGCAGCTCATCCAGGAATACGCCACGCGCGCGCAGCTCATCGATAATCGCTTGCTTCTTATGTTCAGAGTTCCACGCCGCTAGGAAGTGGTCAAGAGTGTCGTATTCGCCGAGAATGTTTTTTCGCGTATAGTCCTTAAGGCTCTCAGTTACAAGAAGGCCATCGGAGGAGTAATACTGCACCATCTCCGACACTACATAGACGTCGGCCCCATGAACGTGATATTTCACATGAGAGGACGAATCATCCGGCGGTAATACGGGTGGGTCTACGATCGGAGGCGGAGGCGGGACGGGGCTGCCGCCATTGCCGCCAGGACCCGGGTCTGAAATGGGGTCACCCGGATTAGGCTCAAACACAACAACAGGCTCACCATCGAACTCGGGATCAGCGAACAAGCGCGACGCATCGCGAAAATCGAGGATAGTGAAGTAGAGCTTGCCATAGTCCTCGCAAATACGGGTGCCACGACCAACAATCTGTTTGAACTCCGTCATCCCATGTTCGCCAAACTTGTTGTCAAGCACAACCACCTTGCATGTCTTGCAATTAACACCGGTGGTGAGAAGCTTCGAAGTCGTAACGATGGTCGGGTATTTCTCGTCGGGGTCGATGAAGTTATCTAGCTGGGCCTTACCTTCCCTGTCGTCGCCCGTAATCTTCATGATGTAGGTGGGGTGATCTCTTACGATATCGGCGTTCTCGTTTACAAGGGCACGTCGCATATTTTCGGCATGCTCGATGTCAACGCAAAAGACTATGGTCTTGGAGTAACGATCCGTCTCCTTTAGAAATTGAGTTATCCGCTTGGCAACTTCCTCGTAGCGCTCTTTGATGACAATCTCACTGTCGAAGTCTTGCTTCTCGAAAACACGTTTGGGCAGAGCTTCGCCGCGATCATCTACGGTGCCTTCCTCAGTACGGTATCCGTAAATGTCGACGTTCAGCTTAGGACGAATAACTTTATACGGGGCAAGAAAGCCATCCTCGATTCCCTGTTTAAGGGAGTAGGTGTAGACAGGTTCGCCGAAGTAGGTAATGTTTGAAACCTCTTCAGTCTCCTTTGGCGTGGCCGTCATACCGATTTGAATTGCACAATTGAAATACTCAAGTACCTTACGCCATGCGGAGTCCGCCGCGGCGCTTCCGCGATGGCACTCGTCGACGATAATCAAATCGAAGAATTCCGAGTCGAACTCGCGGAATATTTCTTCACCGTTTTCTCCAACAAGCTGTTGGTAGAGCGAGAAATAGACCTCGTAAGCAGAATCGAGCTTTCGACCTACGACCTTGGTTGTAACCCTCTTGAGAGGCTTGAAATCGCCGTCTATGGTCTGATCGACGAGAATATTGCGATCCGCCAGATAGAGAACCTTACGAACCTCAGTAGTCTGCCGCAAGCGATGAACGATTTGAAAAGCCGTAAAAGTCTTTCCCGTTCCCGTCGCCATAACGAGCAAGATGCGATTCTTGCCTCGCGCAATAGCTTCAAGCGTACGATTGATAGCGATGCACTGATAGTAGCGAGGGTGATTGCCACCGTGCTCCTGGTAATACGGAGCGGTCACAATCTCCTGGCTATACGGATGCTCAAGCCCCTTAGCTTTTGAGTATCGCGTCCAGAGATCCGCCGGGGTGGGAAACTCGTCCATGGCGAGAGCGCGCTCTTTCCCGGTAAGAAAATCGTGCTCAACAAAACCCTTTCCGTTTGAGCTATACGCAAATGGAATATCGAGCAGCTGGGCATATCCCATCCCCTGCTGGAGACCGGCATCAACGGTGTGCTCCGTATCCTTGGCTTCGACAATTGCGATAGGGATACCGGGAGCGTACATAAGAAGGTAGTCCGCCTTCTTCTTGTCTTTACGGGTGACCATGCTTCCGCGCACGACGATCTCGCCACTGGTAAAGAAATACTCAGTGAAGACTTGGGTATTACGATCCCACGACTTCATAATCGCAGGATCGATGAGCTTAAGCCGTGTATCAGACTCGTTCATACGTCTCGGAACCCCTCATCGCGCAAAGCGACAGCTGCTGATGTTGAATTGATTAATTTTATCATCACCATATAATCTAGCAGCTGCTTTATACGAAATGAGACGGAGTAAAGTCAGCCCCGTGAGAAAGCTCCGAAGAAAGCAAAATGAGCCCCGATGACTTGTATCAGAGGTCATTCCCGGGGCCATTGACTTATTGCTTATCCACATACGGCAGATTTGTCACATGAGCGTCCGCAGGAAAGTCCTTAAGGTCGATGTGCCTCGACCGTCAATCGGCCTCGTGCTACCGCTGATCCGTCCCCTCCCAGCAGGTCACACAACGGTGAGATAATGCCCGCGACTATTAACGTAAGCAAGGAGCACGCTATGGCAGACAACGAGATCAAACCCTCGACGGACGGCGGCCGAGAGGAACTCGTGGCAAAACAGCTCGCATCCACCAAAATCCACCTCGCGCTCACTCAGGAGCGGGCGGACGTCTCCGGCGCCATCAAGCTCCCGCTCGAACGAGTCCCCCAGCTCGGCATAGCGCTCGCCTCACTCCCCTGACATTCCGCACCGTCACCAACACAGTGAGCGTGCCTATGCTGCTCCAGCCGACCGATAAGTTTGGCAATCCGCTTGACCCGTCGATGCTCCAATCGTTCAAGGACGGTAGTGGCCTCATGGGATCCTACCGCGATGCGGCCAAGGGTTTCGGGCAGGCGCGCCTCCACGTAGTCGAGGGCGACATCGCCACAAGCGTCACGCAGGTGCCTTACGATCCAACGTCGTTGTTCATGGCAGCCGCAATCGCGCAGATAAACCAAAAACTCGACTCCATCCAGGAGTCCGTCGACGAAATGTTCGAGTACATGCGTCAGCGCGACAAGGCCAACATGCGTGGCGATCTCAAGACGCTCGCAGATATCCTCAACGGTTACAGCTTCAACTGCGGCGACGCCACCTACATGGCCAACGCCCATATGAAGGTGCTCGACATCGAGCACGCGTCCACGCGTGACATGGAACTCTTCCGCTCGCAGGCGCAGGCGGACCTGAAAAAGAAAGGGTTCATCGAGGTGCGAGACGACGTGAAAAGGCGCCTCGACAAGGTTCTCGACTATCTCAAGGACTACCAGCTCGCCACCTATATCCACGCGTTCTCGCTGTTCCTCGAGCCCATGCTCACCCAGAACTTCAAACCTGCAAAGCTCGCAGACGCTGCCGCAAAAATCGAGGCGGACTCGCTTGCGTACCGCGAGCTCTACACCGAATGCTACGACGCACTCGAGGCGAGCACTGCCGGCACTATCGATGTGGCACTTCTGGGCGGCATCGCCTCCGCAGGCAAGATGCTCGGTCGCGCCATCGCGGCGACGCCCATCGGCGAGCTCACGCCCATAGACGAGGCGCTTGAGGGTGCAGGAGAGGACATCGGCAGGTTCAACGACGAGCAATCCGAGAAGCTCATTGAGAAGCTCCACCAGGCAAAGACACCCGACGTCGCGCCGTTCAGGCAGAGCATAATGGAGATCGATGCCCTCTACAACCGCCCCACGCAAATCGCTGTGGACGCCGAGAACGTCTACATCCTGCCTGCCAAGCAGCAGGAAGAGTAGCGATACGCGACAGGCACGCGCCACGCAGACAGCTGACGCCCCCTACTTCCCCTCCGCCTTCAGCTTCAGCAGCAGGTCGCCTAGCTCGGGGCACTTCTTGGAAAGGCGTGTCTAAGCTCGCTCACCTATCCCCCACCGCTGGCGGACTTCCTGGGCGCGCGGGCTCACGCGGTAGTCCCCGTCCATCACTTGCTTGAGCAGCTTGGCGGTCACGCGCGCATCGGCTAAGGCGCTGTGGGCGTGACCCGTCGACTCGTCAAAATCGATGCCAAACCACGCTGCCGCGTCACTCAAAGAGACGCACCCGTGGCTGCCCACGTCCATGATCGAGGTGTAAAACGCCTGCAGGTCGGCCCAGTCCGAGGGAAAGGGAGCCGGCGGCTCGTTACATCATCATAAGCGAACATATATTCGTATTTCTAGCTGTAATTTGATAGGATAGCTGTTGTTGACGGCAGTCCCATGTGCCGGGCAGCGCCCTCCATGCGATGGGAGGTGATGCCCATGACCGATATAACAGAGTTCGTGAAGCTCCTGGCCGCTTTGGCCACGCTCCTCACGGCGCTTATCGGACTTTCCGAGGCACTCAAGCAGCGTTCGAAGCATAAAAAGAGGGGTCGACGCCGTTAAGGCATTGACCCCCTAATCTAAGCAACGGCGCTGCCCAGCTAACCACAACTTGGGCTGCCGTCGACTTTATTCTACCTACGGGCGCCAGGTATAACAAATGGTTTTTCGGTAACGAGGCCTCGGCAACCGCCGCTGCGCCCTCACATCTCGGCTAACGAGATCAGTTTGACGTCTCCCCTACTTTCCGCGGCATCCCGACATCCCTGCGTAAAGCCGCTTTTTGAGAAAAGTGCATAGCTTTTTCGTTGCCGTCTAAAGAGCTCGCTTCGATGAACGAGCTTTTGCAGCACGTCTGCGCCCGCCGGTTCATTGCGCCATTTGCACTCCGCAAACAGTGCAGTGCCCTCGCCATCGTCAACAATCAAGTCGATTTCTTCCTGCGTATGCGTGCGATTATCCGTCCCCCACCAGCGCCCGACGCTCGCCGGAACCACATCGAGCTGGCCCGCGCGCGCGAGTTCGTACACGTATTGTTTGCATATAAGCTCAAAGACCGTACCCATGTAATCCGATATGTGCGGCTCAATGCGCTTATACGCCATCTCGGCCATATCGTTTTGAATCAGCCCGATGTTCTGCGGCACAAACTTGTACCAGAACCTAAACATCTGGTCGCTCAGCAGATACACGGCCCGCTTATTGCTCGTCTCGTTTAGGGGCAGCTCGCGCTCGACAATCCCAAGCGACGCCAGCTTATCCACATAGCTCTTAACGTTGCTCGCAGGGATTCCCGTGGAGCTCGCAATCTCCGAAATTCTCGAGCGCCCCTGGGCAATTGCTTGCACGATCGCATCATATTGCTCGGGATTGCGGCACTCTTGCAACAGCAGGTTACTCGGCTCCTCAAAGAGATAACCCGTAGGAGTAAGAAAAAGACGTTTGATGTTGTCCTTGAGCGGTGCGGCAGGATCGACTTTCTCGATATATGCAGGAATGCCGCCCGTCATGCCATAGCAAACCGCAGCGTCTTCGCGACCCATGCTATGCCACAGGCCGAGGGTCGTCGTAAAATCGAGCGGCATGATCTTAAACTGGGCTGTACGCCTACCGTATAGTGGGCTCTCGTAGCCCAACACCTGCTCTTCCATAAACGAAAGAGACGAGCCGCATAGAATCAGCATGAGCTTGGTCTCTTTGTACAGGTGATCGATCTTGTCTTGCAGCAACGAGCTGATCTCGGGATTCGATTGGGCGAGATAGGGGTACTCGTCAATCACGACAATCAAACGTTCCGTGCGAGCCATGGTGGCCAATGCATCGAACGCCTCGTCAAAACTACGAAACGACACGCCTGCAGCACCAACCGAACCCGCAAGTATCGCCTGGCTAAAGCCGTGCAGATTTGCCTCTGCATTGGTACGACGAGCTTGAAAGTAAATAGCCTTCTTGCCTTGGATGAACTCTGTGATAAGACGCGTTTTACCCACACGACGGCGGCCGTAAATCACAGGCATCTCAAAGGAGCCCGTGCCATACAGTCGATTGAGCTCGGACATTTCCGCTGTTCTTCCGATAAACATAGGACCATCCTTCCTTTACGTTATAGCTAGCTATATTATACCTTCCTATAATATAGCTAGCTATAACGTAATTCGACAAGCGGCGCACGCAAAAGGGGCGGTACACCACCGCACGTGGACCGTTCCGGAAAATGTATCCCGTTCTGGAGCCAAAAACTGGGCCGTAGTTTCCGCCAAGCATGCCATCCGGAAAGCACGTCCCATTCCGAGCGACAATTCCGGGTCACAGTTTCCGCAGATACAAGGCGACAGTCCGCCGGCCTTATCACATGCCTTCAAATATGCGATCCAGAAACACAAAACAGCAGATAGAATGCTCTTTTTCAAAAAGTACACGTCCCGAAACTTACCAAGACTTCATATCCAGCTACCGTTCACGGTCGCCGATTACCGCCCACCGATTCAAACAAGAAATATGTCGCCAAAAGCAGGCCATCTACCTGCATGGTTAGATTTTGGTCAGCTTTTGGTCAGCTGAGCGGCAAGTTCCAGCTGATACGTTTTTGCTACCCAAAAGGAGGCGGTAGCTCATGACCCATTGCAATGACCAGCTCATCGACCAACTGCTCACTCAAGCCGAACAAGAGGGGCGCTGTCTGATTCCCCCGAGCACGGCGATCCGAAAAGCGCTCCTTCGGCGCACCGGCGGCACGGTTGTCTCGCCCATGCCGGGGTTGTTTGCGCGAAAAACGCGCTGGGATGAACTCAACCGAGCGCAACGCCATTGCGAAATCCTCCGCGCCCTTGCGATCATCCACCCCGATTGGACGTTCTGCTCGTTTTCGGCCGCCTGTCTGCTGGGGCTCGAGGTCTCGTGGCGACACCTGAATGTCGTGCGTGTCTGCAGCTCGACAAAGCCGTCGGCTCGCCCGGGCGCACATATTCAGCGGCACCAGATTGAGCCGGCCGGAGCAATACGCAGAGCCGGCATATCGGTAACGC
This sequence comes from uncultured Collinsella sp., assembly GCA_900544895.1. Lineage (GTDB taxonomy): Bacteria > Actinomycetota > Coriobacteriia > Coriobacteriales > Coriobacteriaceae > Collinsella. The sequence continues at coordinate 51,091 of UQWZ01000002.1, read as the reverse complement.
CGCCCATCCAAACAGTCACAGATTGCCTGTTGCAGACCGGTTTTGCCGACGGCATGCCCATTGCCGATTCGACGATCTTAAAGCTCGGCCTTGCGCGGGAACAGCTGATGGAGGCCGTCGAGCAACGAGCGACCGCCCGCAATGGTCGCACGATTCGCACCGCCCTCACGACACTTCGATATGCCGACGCCCGCGCCGAGAGCGGCGGGGAATCGGTCGCCCGAGCCATCATGATCGAGACGGGCTTTGCGCCCGATTGGCTTCAATACGAGCTGACGGACCCCTTCAATTCGACCAAGCCCATACGAACGGACTTTGCCTGGGAGCGCCAGGCGCGGGAACTCACACTGGGCGAGCTCGACGGGCTCATCAAATATACCGACCAGACCATGCTGGCCGGACGCACCACCGCCGAGGCGCTCGTCGCCGAACGACAGCGCGAGGCGCGCCTATCGCTCTACGGCCATCCGCTCATCCGCTTTACCATGATCGAAGTCCGTTCGGCAGGCATGCTCGCGAAAAAGCTGCAGACGGCAGGCATCCGGCAGACCGCTCTGCCGGCATGGCTCAACGAGGTGGAGTTGTAGGAGCTGTTGAGCTTATGCCCGTCTGCCTGCCAAACCGGGACACACTTTCCGGTTGAAGCTCCAACCGGAAAGTGTGTCCCACTCTGGAGCCGAATTCCGGGATGCGCTTTCCGCCAGAGGCTCTACCGGAAAGCGCATCCCATTCTGAGCATCGATTCTGGGATGTAATTTCCGCCGAGGGCTCCAAGGGGAAACTGCATCCCATTCTGAGCGCTCATTCCGGGACACGCTTTCCGCTCCAAGCAAAAGGCCCCGGCTCACGATGGAGCTGGGGCCAAAGGCGCAGCTTATACAGTTGATGGCAAGCGCAGACGGCAGTCAGCAATGGCTGTCCGCGCCCTACCCTACCCGCGGTGACGAGCGCGGCTGTACGGCGTATCCACCATGGGCAGATCCGGACGCAGCTTGCCGTCGAATGCGCGGTAGGCGTTCTGCACGGCGGGCGCCGTGGGGATCGTTGCGATCTCGCCGATGCCCTTGCCGCCGTATGCCACGGGCAACAGCTCGTCCTTCTCCACGTAGATGGCGTGGATATCCGGAATCTCGGGCGCACGGAACAGCCCGAGCGTGCCGTACCTTGCCTGGGGTACGCAGTCCTTGAGCGGCCAGTCCTCGGTCAGCGCATAGCCCATACCCATGAGCACGCCGCCTTCGATCTGACCCTGGATGGAGATGGGGTTGACCACCTTGCCGGAATCGTGTGCGGCATAGACCTCGCTCACGCGACCGTCATCATCCAGAATGACCACATGTGTGGCAAAACCGTAGCAGATGTGGCTCTTGGGGTTGGGAACGTCGGCGCCCAGTTTGTCGGTCGGCTCCAGATACACGTAGCCAAACTCGCATCCCTCGAGCGCCTTGATGGTGGCAGCAGGGTCCTGAGGATGCATACCCTGGCCGGCGACGAGTTCCTGTGTGCGCAGCTGGTAGGCGCGACCGTCGTCATACTCGATCTTGACGCCGTCGCCATGCGCGCTCACCGGGGCGGTAGGCGCAGGCTTGCCGGCCTCGATGCCGACCATGGCGTCGCGCAGCAGGAAGGCGGCGCCGCGCACGGCCTCGCCGGTCACGACCGTCTGGCGCGAACCAGACGTGGTACCGGAGTCGGGAGCGTTCTCGGTGGAGCACTCGCCGTTGGCAGTGCAGCTCAGCGGCAGACCGCATGCCTCGGCAACGTCCTGCAAAAAGACCGTGTTGCAGCCCTGGCCGATGTCGGACGTGGCGGCGTAGACCACGGCGCGGCCACCCTCGACGCGAATCTTGCAGCGGCCGGCATCGGGCAGGCCCACGCCCACGCCGGCGTTCTTCATGGCGCAGGCGATACCGGCGTGTCCGGGATGCGCGTAATAGGCATCCTTGACCTCGAGCAGCGTCTCCTTAAGCGCCGTGGAGCAGTCGGCAATCTGGCCGTTGGGCAAAACCTCACCCGGCTCGATGGCGTTGCGGTAGCGAATCTCCCACGGATCCAAACCGACCTTCTCGGCCAGCAGGTCGATCAGGCTCTCGAGCGCAAACTCGGATTGGCAAACGCCAAAGCCGCGGTACGCACCGGCGGGCGGGTTGTTGGTGTAGTAGCCAAAACCGCGAATGTCGGTGTTCTGGTACTTGTAGGGACCGACGGCATGCGTGCAGGCACGCTCGAGCACCGGGCCGCACAGCGAAGCGTAGGCGCCGGTATCAAAGTTGATCTCGCAATCCAGGCCGGTAAAGTTGCCTTCGGCATCGCAGCCCAGTGTAAAGGTGCCGTCCATGGCATGACGCTTGGGATGGAACGCGAGCGACTCGGCACGCGTGAGCTTGCACTTCACAGGACGCTGGAGCTTATAGGCAGCAAGCGCGGCCAGGTGCTGGATCGAAACGTCCTCCTTACCGCCAAAGCCGCCGCCCACGAGCATGGTCTCGACGACCACGCGCTCGGGCTCGTTGTCCCAGCCAAACATGTGGGCACACTCTTTGCGCGTGTCGTAGGCACCCTGGTCGGTCGACTGCACCTTGACGCCGTTCTTGTACGGGAAGGCAACGGCGCACTCGGGCTCCAAGAAGGCATGCTCGGTAAAGGGCGTGGTAAAGCGCTGCGTCACGGTGAACGCGCTTTCGGCCAGCGCCTTGGCGGCGTCGCCGCGCGTCACGTGGCGGCTCTGACACACGTTGTCCTTGAGCTCCACCGTGTTGCCGAAGGCAAAGAAGCTGTCGTGCAGGCGCGGGGCGTCGGCGGCCCTGGCCTCGACAATGTTACGCACGGGCTCCAGCGGCTCGTAATCAATCTTTACGAGCTTCTTGGCCTTCTCGAGCGTCGCTTCGTCCTCGGCAACCACCAGCACGATGGCATCGCCCACGCAGCGGGTGATATCGCCCGCCGCGATCATGACGTCCCAGTCCTGGATAAGGTGGCCGACCTGGTTGACCGGCACGTCCTCGGCGCGCAGGATACCCACCACACCGGGCAGGGCCTCGGCCTTGGAGGTATCGATGGAGAGCACACGGGCGCGCGGGTACTTGGAGCGCACGGCGCTGGCATAGGTCAGGCCCGGCTGGTCGATCTCGTCGATGTCGTCGGGGTACTTGCCCTCGCCGAGCACCTTCTTGCGCACGTCGATGCGGAAGGCGCGCTTGCCCACGCCGTAGTCATCGCCGCGCTCCAGATCCTCGTCGATCTGCTTTTCGCCGCGGAGTACCGCAGCGGCCAGCGAGATGCCCTCGATAATCTTTTTGTAGCCGGTGCAGCGGCAGACGTTGCCGCGGATGGCGTACTTGATCTGCTCCTCGGTGGGCTCGGGGTCCTCGGCGATGAGCGCCGCGCCCGCCATGACCATGCCGGGGATGCAAAAACCGCACTGCACGGCGCCCACGGCGCCAAAGGCGTACACAAAGGCCTCGCGCACGTCCTCGGGCAGGCCCTCGACGGTCACGATATTACGGCCGGCGGCAAGAGCGGTGGTCAGCACGCACGCCTTGACGGCCGCGCCGTCCACATGGATGGTGCAGGTGCCACAAGCACCTTCGGAGCAGCCGTCCTTGGCGGAATGGATATGCAGGTCGTCGCGCAGGTAGCGCAGCAGCGGTTTGTTTTGGGTCGTTGTGCGTTCCACGCCGTTAACGGTAAAAGTGAATTCCTGTGCCATGGTGATTCCCTTCTACACGCCGGCGGCGATGCCGGTGCGGTCGTGGATGGCGCCATGCGGGCAAACGACGGCGCACATGCCGCACGACAGGCAGTCCGCACCGTCGATGTGGGCACAGTTGTCCTCGATGCGGATAGCGCCGGCAGGGCACTTTTTGGCGCACATGCCGCAACCGATGCAGCTCGTGTCGCAAATCTTGCGGGCGATGGCGCCCTTATCGGTGTTGTTGCAGCGCACCAGGATGTTCTGGTAGCCGGGAACAAAGGCAATCACGCGCTGCGGGCATGCCATGCCGCACAGGCCGCAGCCCGTGCACTTGGAGCGGTCCACGCGGGCGACGCCATCAACCAGTGCGATGGCGCCGTGGGGGCAGGCCGTGACACAGGCGCCACAGCCAATGCAGCCTTCGCTGCAGCGGGCGTCGCCGCCTGCGGAGGCGCAACCGCTTCCGCAGGCAACGTAGGCCACGTTATGTTGAATGGATTTGGCCATAAGAGACTCGCCTATTTCTTAAGGAGATACGGATAGCTGTCGCGCACGGCCTTGATGGTCAGGCGGACGGCCTCGGGCAGACCGGTGTTGACGGCATCGACCGAGACGGTGCGGACCGTGCCGGCGACGCGGACCTTAAAGTGGTCCTCGTCCACGGCCAGGAAGCCCTCGTTCTCGGAGTTCTCCATGTCCTGATCGCTCCAGAACAGGGTGAGCTTGTCCTTGTAGGGACGACCCTCCTGGTAGGGGCAGAACACGGCGCAGTTACCGCACTCGTTGCACATGCCATCGACATGGACGACCTGATGCTTGGCCAGGCCCGGCACCTTAATGGCAACGTTGGCGCGGTTGGGGCACACGTCGCAGCAGACCTCGCACACCGAGCCGCAGCCCAGGCAGCGGGTCTTGGTGCAGTTGCGCTTGTCGCGGCAGAGCGTCCCCTTGCGCTCGTAGCAGGTATCCTCGCGGCCGGCCTGCTCGTTGCAGTCGGCGTACTTGTTAAAGTCCACACCGGCGATGGCTCGGGCGACCTCGGCGGCGTCGGCGATAGCCTCGACCACGGTGGCCGGACCGCGGCGGCAATCGCCGGCAGCCCAGACGCCCTCGACGCCGGTGGAGGTGGCGGCGAGGCGGCCGCAACGGTCGTGCTCAACGCCCGCGGCATCATACAGGCTGGCATCGATGCCCTCGCCCACGGCGCAGATCACCGTGGTGGCGGGAAGCTCGACGGTCTCGCCCGTGGCGACGGGGCTGCGACGGCCGCTTGCATCCGGCTCGCCAAGCTCCATAACGTCGCAGGTCAGCACGGCGCCGTTAAGCGCCTTGGGGGCCAGCAGCTCGCAGAACTCAACGCCATCGGCAAGAGCAAGATCAAGCTCTTCCTCGTCAGCGGGCATCTGCTTCTTGGTGCGGCGATACACCAGGCGCACGTTCTTCACGCCTGCCAGGCGCTTGGCCACGCGGGCGGCGTCCATGGCGGTGTTGCCGGCGCCAATGACCACGACGTCCTCGCCCAGCTCGAGTTTCTCGCCCTTCTTGGCGGCCTCGAGGAACTCCAGCACATCGAGCTCGGCACCCTCGCCTAGGCCCGCAGAGCCGGGCATCCAGGCACCGGTGGCCACGACCACGTCGGTAAAGCCCTGGGCCTTGAGCTCGTCAATGGACTCCACGCGGGCGTTGAGCTGAACCTTGGCACCAAAGGCCAGGCAAAGCTCGGCGTCGTGGGAGATATCGTCGCTGGCAATACGGAACTCGGGGATCACGTGACGGACCACGCCGCCGAGCGAATCGCGGGCCTCAAAGATAGTGACGGGCACGCCAGCGCGCGTCAGGAAGAACGCCGTCGCCAGGCCGGCCGGGCCGCCGCCGATAACGGCAACGTTGCGCTCGCCGTCGTTGGTGATGGTCTGGGCGCGCAGCTTGGGCAGCACGGCGGTCATGGCCTCGCGGGCGGCCTTGAGCTTGCTGGCGCGGATCTGGGCGCCCTCGGGCTCGTAGAATGCACGCTCGCAGGCACGGCCGCAGGGATGCGGGCAGATGGTGCCGGTAATGAACGGCAGGGCGTTGCGCTCGATGATGATGTTGAGTGCGTCCTCGTAGCGGCCCTCGTCAACAGCCGCCAGATAGGCGGGAATATCCTGCTGGATGGGGCAGCTCGTGCGGCACGGCGTGGTAAAGCAGTCGGAAAGCGGGCTCTTGCCGGCAACCTTGCGGTCGGGCAACGGGCGCAGCGGCTTCTTGCAGAGCGGGTTGGTGAGCGAGTCGGTCTGGATCGCAGTCACGGCCTCGAGCGAGACGCCCGCGAACGGCTTGCCGTCCAGATCGGTAAATTCGCCAGCCATCTGGCTAAAGCGCTCGTAGCCACCGGGCTTGAGCACGTCGGTCGCCAGGGTAACGGGCCAAATGCCGGCATCGTACAGGGCACGGATGTTGTAGACCGTGGCACCACCGGAGTAGCTGATACGCAACTTGCCATCGAACTGCTCGGTAATGCGACGGGCGGCCTCGATGGTCAGCGAGAACAGCGAACGGCCCGACATGTACATCTCGGTGGAAGGCAGCTCGTTCCTCGTCACGTCGACGGGGAACGTGTTGGTCAGCTTGACGCCAAACTCCAGGCCACGCTCGGCACACAGGGCAATCAGGCGCTCGAACATGGGCACGGCGTCGGCCCACTGCAGGTCCTCGCGGAAGTGCGTATCGTCGAAGACGATGTAGTCAAAGCCCAGCTCGTTCAGACGCTGGCGGGCAAACTCATAGCCCAGCAGCGTGGGGTTGCACTTGATGTAGGTGTTGAGGCCCTTCTCGGTGATCAGATAGGTCGCGATGCGCTCGATCTCCGCCGGCGGGCAGCCATGCAGCGTGGACTCGGTGATGGAGTTGGAGACGCGCGCCGGGATGGACTCGACAAACGCGGCATCGACATGCTCAAACTTGTCCAGGTTAGCGAGCGCCCATGTGCGGCACTCGTTCCAAACCTCGGAGCCGCTGGCGTCCTTCATGCCCTCGATGTAGGCGTCGACCTTGGGGCTCTTGATACCCTCGAGGTCATAGCCCACCGACATGTTAAAGACAAAACCGTCCGGGCTGCCCAGGCCGTACTCGCGAGCGATCAGGTGGCAGGCAAACCATGCCTTCACGTACTCGGCAAAGGCCTGCGGAACCTCGAGCTCGGTCGACCATTCGCAGTTGTAGCACTCGTCCTGAGCCACGATGCAGGGCTTGTTGACGCACTTGGAGAGCTCCTCGCCGTCCATAACCTGGACGGTCTTGAGCTCAAAGAAGCGAGAACCGGCCACATAAGAGGCCACGATGTTCTGGGCCAGCTGCGTATTGGGACCGGCAGCCGGGCCAAACGGAGTCTCGATGCGCTCGTCAAAAATGGGAAGCGCACCCTCCTGGTTGGTCGTGACCATCTTACGCACGCCAAAGATGGCGTCCTGGGTCTTGTGCTCCTCGATGATCCAGTTCATCAGCTGCGAAAACGGGATCGGCCTCATGATGTCGCTCATAGTGAGCTCCTCTCTGTAACGCCCGGCGAGACCGCGCGGCGGGCGCAAATACGGTGTAGCGCTAGCACAAGCGCCGGCGACCCCGCGGAGGCCGCCTATGCGCGCGCCGGATGCGGCGAAACATCCGACGCGCGTGAATCTACTTGTAATTAGTAGGTGCGATCGTTGAGCGTGCTCCAGAGCTTCTTGGACTCAGCCATGGTCCACGCGTTGATCTTTTCTTCATCGATACCGACAAACTCGCGATCCTTGTACAGGACGCGGCCGTTGATGATGGTGGTGCGGCAGTTTTTGCCCATCATGCCAAAGAGCATGTGGCCGTCGATGTTCTCCTCGCTCAGCGGCGTAAAGGGCTTGTAGTCCATAACGATGACGTCGGCGGCAGCGCCGGCCTCGAGCACGCCGAGCTTGCGATCGAAGTACTTGCTCGCCATCTTGGCGTTGTTCTCGAACAGCATCGTCATGGCCTCGCACCAGCCCACGTTGGGCATGGCTGCGTTGTGGCGCTGAATGATCAGGAAGACCTTGAGGCTCTCGAGCATATCGTGGGTGTAGGCGTCGGTGCCCATGCACACGGGGATGCCGCGGCGGAAGAACTCGAGCACGGGAGCGCAGCCCACGGCGTTGCCCATATTGGATTCGGGGTTGTTGACGAGCCAGGTGCCGGACTCCTTGACGATATCCATCTCGGCAGGCGTCACGTGGATGCAGTGGCCGAGCATGGTGTCGGGACCCAGCAAATTGTGCTGCAGCAGGCGCTCGACGGGGCTGATGCCACCGCGGTTGAGGCGGGAGTCCCACACGTCATTCATGCCCTCGCACACATGGATGTGGAAGCCGGTCAGGCCGTTGTTGGCCTCGGCCATCTTATCCATGGTCTCGTCCGACAGCGTAAAGGTGGCGTGACCGCCAAACATGGCGGCGATCATGTGGTTGTGGTTATCGCGACGCTCCTTGGCGGCCCACTGGGCAAACTCGGCGTTCTCGGCAATGGCCTGGTCGCATTTTTCCTGACCGCGGCGGTCGGAGACCTCGTAGCACAGGCACGAACGCATGCCCAGCTCCTGAGCTGCATCCTTAATGGTAAAGAGGCTGCCTGGGATCTCGCAGAAGCTCGCGTGGTGATCGAAGATCGTTGTGACGCCATCGCGGATGGAGTCAAGAATCGTGGCATAGGCGCTGGCCTTGGTGCCGTCGAGCGTCAGGTTGTCATCGATCTTCCACCACTGCTGCTCAAGATTCTCCAGGAAGTTGGTGGGGTTGCAGCCCTTAATGGCAAGGCCGCGGGCCAGACCCGAGTAGATGTGGGTGTGGCAGTTGATGAGTCCGGGCATGATGAGGTTGCCCTGGGCGTCGACGTACTCGGCATCCGGGTACTTGGCCTTGAGCTCGCACTCGGGGCCCACTTCGACGATCGTATCTCCGTCAATGGCGACCGCACCGTTTGGAATAAACGGGGTCTGAGCGTTGCGGGTAAAAACGGAACCGTTAGCGACCAGAAGCATGGATGCTCCCTTCAACATCAGAGGCGGGGTTTGACACCTCTGACATGGCGGAGTGCGAAGCGCCGGCCTACACCGGAAACGGGCCCTCTCCCGTCAACGCTTCACCAAAGGGACAAACCCTTTGAAGTGCGGCTTGGCGCCGCATGACGTCGGCGGACGAGGCGATGCGTCCGCCGACGAATAGCACCGAATTGGTTACTTCTTGCTCTCGGGCAAGACCAGATCCACGGCAGCGTCCTTGGCGGCATCGATGTGCTGAGCCACGACCGGCGTCTGCGGAAGGATCAGGTTAAGGACAATGGCCATGATGGCGGTGGGGGTTACGGCATTGGAGCCGATGACGGTGGACACCCAGGCGGGCATACCCTCGCCGGCAAGGCAACCGCTGGCCATCCAGATACCCAGGCCAAAGACGACGGAGGTACCGACGATGGTGGTAGTGCGCTGCGTGAGGCCCTCGCGGGTGAACATGCGCACGCCGTTCATGGTAATGGTGCCAAAGACGCCGACGGTCGCGCCGCCGATAACGGGCTGCGGGATAGCGGAAAGGACGGCAGAGAGCTGCGGGAACAGACCGGCGATGGCAAAGACGGCTGCGATGATCACAAAGACCCACTTGTTAACGACCTTGTTGGAGCAGATGATGCCCACGTTCTGGCCAAGGGCGCTGGTGGGAAGACCGCCCAGCAGGCCGCCGACCATAGAGGTGAGGCCCTGCGACACGATAGCGCCGGAGAGCTCGCGCTCGGTGGGCATACGGTCGATGGAGCCCAGGCAGGCGGCGGAGACGTCACCGATAACCTGGATGGCAACCATGGGGAACACGACGGCGAGGGTAATGCAGACCTCGGGATCAAACTCGAGCGCGTAGGGCATGAGCTTGGGAAGGGCGAAGACCTGAGCGGTGGCGACGCTGGAGAAGTCGATCATGCCGAAGGGGATGGAGACGATCATGCCAACGATCATGCCAAAGAACACGGAGCCCAGCTTGAGCGTGCCCTTGCCAAAGTTGGCGAGCGCAAAGACCACGGCGAAGGTGATAAGAGCGACGCACCAGGCCTGCGGGGTGCCCCACAGCGGCGTGCCCATGCCGCCGGCCATGTACTTGACGGCCGTGGGATAGAGAGAGACGCCAATGGAGAAGATGACCGTACCGGTCACGACGGGCGGGAACAGCCACTTGATCTTGCTGTAGGCCAGACCAAAGAGGACCGCGACGGCGCCGCCGACGATCTCGCCGCCCAGCAGCGCACCAAAGCTAAAGCCCGAGGCACCCATGGCCTGCAGGGCCGGCAGGAACGCGAACGAAACGCCCATGACGATGGGCAGGCCGCCGCCGATGCGACGGAAGGGAGCGAAGGCCTGAAGGGCCGTGTCGATCGCCGAAAGAATGAGCGCGACCTGGATGATGTCGGTGCTCTGCTGGCTATTAAAGCCGTAGACACCGGCCATGATGACAGCCGGGGTGATGATACCGGCAAACGAAGCCAGTACGTGCTGAAGGGCACACGGGATCATTTCCTTAACGGGAGGCATGCCTTCACGAGTGAACAGGGCTTCAGTGCCGTTCGTAACCGTCTCCTGGGTCATTTGACCACCAATCCTCGAAGTAGTTGTTTTCGCATCTAACGCTCTATTGTGACGCAGTGCGGGGTTGAGGTTGTGCCTTCGTTGCATATCGTATTAAAGATGATTCTCATTCTCAATGATAATTTTTTGTTATCAGACTGTTCTTGAGCTGGGATTATGCATTTCCGCAGGTCAGGAAAGTGCCTGGTCAAAATAACATCTAACTTTTCTTTTGGTCGACCGTTTACCGCCAAATTCCTACCGCTCGTCCGTATTACGCAATGTACCTGCGAATATGCGAGGCAATAGACACCGTGTTACCATGAGAAAAAATTGTTATGAACATTTCCGATTTCACCCCAAGGAGTTGCCTGTGAACGAGACCGTACGTCGCTTTTTGCCGATGGTCGATTTCCTTGAGCAGATACTCGGCAAAAACAGCGAAATCGTGCTGCACGATTTCTCGGATCCCGACCACGCCATCGTCGATATTCGCAACGGCATCGTGAGCGGCCGCAAGGTCGGCGGTCCCGCCACCGATCTGGCGCTCAAGATCATGCACGACGCCAAGTATCGCGACCTGCCGTTTATTACGGGCTACGAGGGGCGCGGCGCCGGTGGCAAGACGCTGGAGTCAGCGACGTACTTTATCCGCGAGGATGACGAGATCGTCGGTATGCTCTGCGTCAACACCGACCTCTCGACCGTACGCTCCATCAACGCCATGGCGCAGCAGCTCATGGCGTGCTTCGACGCAGCGCCGACGCGCACGGAGCCCGCCCCTATCGAGGTCGAAAGCCTTTCGGAGTCCACCCAGGAGCTCATCGACCGCAGCATTGCCGAGTTGCTGAGCGCGCGCGGGCTGGATGTAGCGTCGCTTGGTCAGAGCGACCGCGTGGACGTCATTCGCCACCTCAACGGCAACGGGGTGTTCATGCTCAAGGGCGCCGTGGCCTGCGCCGCCACCGCGCTGGGCATCTCGGAGCCCAGCGTGTACCGCTACCTGCAAAAAGTCCGCAAGGAGGGCTAACGAGCAAAATGGAGCGCGGCTCCACAAGCGATTCGTCACTTGACAAAAGACCCTGCAGCTCGCACTGCAGGGTCTTTTTGCATGTCATGTTTAGTTGTTGCCAACGCCTTAGAGAGCGGCGACAACCTCGATCTCGACCAGACCGCCAGCCGGAAGAGCGGCAACCTGGAAAGCGCTGCGCGCGGGGAACGGAGCCTCGAACTTGGAGGCATAAATCTCGTTCACGGCAGCGAAGTCGGCGATGTCGGCCAGGTAGACCGTGGTCTTGACGACATCGGCAAAGGTGGCGCCGGCAGCGGTCAGCAGGGCCTCGACGTTAGCAAGGGACTGCTTGGCCTGGGCCTCGACGCCCTCGGGCATCTTACCGGTTGCGGGGTCGATGCCCAGCTGGCCGGACAGGAACACCATGTTGCCGGCCTGGATACCGGGGGAATACGGGCCTATGGCTGCGGGTGCGTTATCGGAAGACACGACGGTCTTGCTCATGTTTTTCTCCTTACGATCAGTTGAGAGAGCGTGAGCGCGGCGTTCACACCGGGAGGCACAGTTCGGTCTGAACACCGCGCTTAACTGGGATAGTAGGGGATGAGTTTGCCCGATGCAAGATAATTATCAGCTTTCGAGAATATTTTATCGCCCAACGGTTTCCCCGGACCGCTGAACGGTTCTCATGTGAAGCAGCCAGTCCAAGCTGCTGAAGACTTTATCCCGCTTAGGGCACGGGCATCGCCTGCCGCGATGGCACCACTATACTTTTGAGTATCTGAGCATTTTGAAAGGCAGGATATGACCGCAACCGCCAGTCGAACCACCAACCGTAGACCCGAGCTCTTGGCCCCCGCCGGAGGCCCGGAGCCCTTCGCCGCCGCACTCGCTGCCGGGGCAGACGCCATCTACTGTGGCATGGGCAGCTTCAACGCCCGCCGCAAGGCAACGAACTTTACCGACGAGGCCTTTGAGCAGGCCTGCCGCGCTGCACACCTGGCCGGCTCGCGCGTCTACGTCACGGTCAACATCGTCATCAAGCAGTCCGAGATGGCCGATGCGTTGCAACTCATCCATCGCTGCTCCACGCTGGGCGCCGACGCCTTTATCATCCAGGACTGGGGTCTGTTCTTTGAGGTCAAGCGCACGATGCCCGGCATCGAGACGCACATCTCAACCCAGGCGAACATCCATGACGACCGCGGAACCATCTGGTGCCGCGAGCAGGGCGCCGACCGCGTGACCCTCTCGCGCGAGCTCTCCATCGACGAGATCGCCGCCATCCACGACGCCGCGCCCGATGTCGACCTCGAGGTCTTTAGCCACGGTGCCATCTGCTTTTGCTACTCGGGTCTGTGCCTGCTGTCGAGCTTTGCCATGGCGGGCCGCTCGGCCAACCGCGGCATGTGCGCCCAGCCCTGCCGCCTGCCCTACGAGCTGATCGACGAGAACGGCCGCACGCTCTCCCCCGCCGGCCGCGAGCGCGCGCTGTGCCCGCGTGACACCAACACCTCGCAGCTTGTTCGCCGTCTGTATGACGCCGGCGCCACGTCGCTCAAGCTCGAGGGCCGCATGAAGGCGCCCGATTACGTGTACTCCATCGTTGATGTGTATCGTCACGAAATTGACGACATGCTATCCGGAGCCACCGTTGCCAAGGACGAGGAAGCCGCCCGCCAGCGCCAGCTCAAGCGCTGCTTTAACCGCGACTTTACGCACGCCTATCAGGACGGCACCTCGGGCGACGAGATGATGAGCTATGAGCGTTCCAACAACCGCGGCCAGATCGTGGGCACGGTGCTGGGCAGCCGCCCGGCCAACCGCGATGTGCGCGGCCTCAAGCCCGACGACCGCCGTCGCCGCGCCGCCATCGCCCGCATTGAGCTGTTTGAGCCCGTGGGCAAGGGCGACCTGCTGGAGCTTCGCCACGATAACGAGTTTGACCAGTTCCTGACCACCATTGCCGCCGATGATGCCGCTGCCGGCGATGTTATCGAGTGTCGCGTGCCCCGTAGCATGCCCGAGGGCTGCCGCGTCCGCGTGATTCGCAGCCAGCGTGCCATCGACGCCGCCGGCGCCGCGCTCAAGCGCGATGTGCTGCGCCGCCGCGCTGTTGATGTGTCCGTCGTGGCGCGCCTGGGCAAGCCGTTTACTGTCACACTCACCTGCTGTGACGACCCCGCGCTCACCGCCACCGCCACAGGCTTCACCGTCGAGGCCGCCAAGACACGCGCCGTCGATGCATCCGATCTGGTTGAGCACGTCGGGCGCATGGGCTCCTCTCCCTTTGAGGCCGCGAGCTTTGACGTGGCCCTCGACGAGAGTTGCGGCATGGGCTTTTCCGCCGTGCACAAGGTGCGCGCCGCCGCTTGTAAGGCGCTGGAAGAGGCCATTCTGGCACCGTACGAGGAGCGCGCCCGCACGCTCGAGCTACCGGCGATTGTCACCAATGATTCCCGCCCCGCGCCCGAGCACTACCGCGATGAGCCGCAGATCTGCGCTACCGTCACCTCGCTCGAGGCCGCCGAGGCCGCTCGCGCCGAGGGTGCAACGCGCATCTACATGACCACCGACGCACTCGATGCGGCCGAACTCTCCCCCGCCGATACGTTTGAGCAGGGCATCGTACCCGTGCTCGATGAGGTCTGCCGCGCCGTTGACCACGTCCGCGTTGACCCATGGGTTGTTGCCGGCGCCACGGTCGCTATTGGCAACATCTCTGAGCTTGCCCTGGCCGCCCAGGTTGGCGCCACGGCCGAGATTCGCTCTTGCCTGCCGGTGCACAACACGCCCTGCATGGAGGCGCTTGCCGAGCGCGGAGCCGGTGCGTTTTGGCTCTCGCCCGAGATCACGCTCGACGAGATTATCTCGCTCGGCACCGCCGCGCCCGCGGCTCTGGGCATCACCGTCTTTGGCCGCCCGCGCGTCATGACAAGCGAGCATTGCATTCTGCAGGTTGCCAACGGCTGCATCCACGATTGTGCCAACTGCCGCCTGCGTGCCCGCAAGCTCTCGCTCAAGAATATCGACGGCAAGGTCATGCCGGTGCATACCGACATCCACGGCCGCTCACGCCTGTACGACGCCTACCCCATCGACCTCACGCCGCAAGTTCCGCAGCTGCTCGATGCCGGCGTGCGCCGTCTTATGGTCGACGGAACCTTGCTCGAGGCCGATGAGATTGGCCGTGCCGTCGCTCGCGTCCGTCGCGCTGTCGAGGCGGCTCAAGCCGGCCGCAAGCCGGCCGCCCGCCTGCGCGGCGCCACCTCGGGCTGCATGTTTGTGGGAATTAGCTAACCGAAAGGCTTACACGTGAACGAAGAACCTCAAGTCCTCTACTGCGACGCCTGGCTCATGGCCATCGACAAGCCCGCCGGCATGATCGTCCACGGTGACGGCACCGGCGAGCGCACACTTACCGACTACGCCAGCGACCTGCTGCTGGCGATGGGCGACGGCTTTGCCGCGACCGACATGCAGCCGCTCAATCGCCTGGACCGTGACACCACCGGCGTGGTGCTGTTCTCACTCGACAAGCAGACGCAGCCCGCCTTTGACCAGATGATCATCGACCACGCGTTCGAAAAGCACTACCTGGCGCTCGCCGAGGGCAAGATCGACTGGAACGAAAAGCTCATCGACAAGCCCATCGCCCGCGACCGTCACGACAGCCGAAAGATGCGCGTCGGCGCCAGCGGCAAGCCGTCTCAAACGCGCGTGAAGGTGCTCAAGCGTCTTAAGAGCCGCCGCGGCCTGCCCACGCGCTCGTATATCGATGTCGAGCTGCTCACCGGCCGCAAACACCAGATTCGCGTGCACCTGGCGAGCGAGCGCCATCCCCTGGTGGGCGACGACCTGTACGGGACGCCGCGTCCTTGTGGCCTCATGCTCCACGCCCACAGCGTGTCCTTTACGCATCCCGTAACCGGCGAGCACATCCACATCGAAGCCCCCTGCCCCTGGGAGCCCTAAAACCTGCCAAAAAGGGACAGGTTTATTTTGGCAGGTTTTATCTGGACAAACGTCAAAACCACCACAAAGGTTCCTGCCCCTTCGCGGTGGTTTTGGCCTTAGCCCGTCCCTTGCTGTTAGACCGTGATGACGTTGTCCATTGCCCGGTACTTGGCGGGGACCTCGCCTGCGGTAATAATCGTTGCGTCGCGGAAGTCCGCGAACTTGACGGGCGCCACCATGCCAAATTTGCTGGCATCCGAGATTACGAAGCGTTTGGCCGTATGGCGCATCGAGATGCGCTTGACCTGTGCCTCCTCGATATCGGGCGCCGTGAAGCCCTGCTCGGCGGCAATGCCGTTAGAGCCCCAAAAGCCGCAGTTGAAGTTGTAGCGGTCTAGAGTTGCCAAGGCATCGGGGCCAACGAGCGCCTCGGTCTCGGGTTTGAGCTCGCCGCCCAGCACCACGGTACGCATGCCGCGCAAAGCGAGATGCTGAGCATGGAGCACGGAATCAGTCACATAGGTGACCCCTTCGAGATGCGGAAGATGCTCGATGAGCCTGAGCGTCGTCGAACCCGAATCGATGTACACAAAGTTCTCGGGCTCTACCAGCGCCGCCGCACGGGCGCAGATACGTTCCTTGTCGTCGTTATGGAGATCGCTGCGCTCATTAAGCGTTAGGTCGCGCGTCACGTGCGCGCGCTCAAGGCTCGTCGCCCCACCGTGCACCTTGGCGATACGGTGTGCGCGATTGAGCGTCTGCAGGTCGCGCCGAATGGTAGACGCCGTCACGCCCAGGGCCTCAGCAAGCTCCGGTACGGTAACCGAGCCCGTCTGTTGCACCATCGATACGATTGCGTTGAGCCTATCTTCCGCAAGCATCGCTTACTCCTCCTCGGGGTACACGACTCCCCAGTCGGCGCGAAGCTTGGTCATAAGCTCCATAACATCAGAAGCATAATCCAGCAGCTCGCGCTTGGAGTCGTCGCCGGCAACGGCCTTCTCAAGATCGGCCATCTCGTAGCACAGTGCGTAGGCCTCGGTGCCAGCGTGGACCTCCTCGCGGTAGCCGTCGGCAGTCCACACGATGGTCGCGTGATCGGCACGCGGATATTCGTTGACCTCGATGTAGCACTTGTCAAAGCTGATGACCGAGCGCTTGGGCTGCTTGGAGTGAAGCGTAAGGCTCACGACGCCCAGCTGCTGCTCGGCATTGCGGCAGACGATGCCGCCCGCAACGTCAACGCCAGTCTCACAGGTGTTGCCCAGTGAAACGACCTCAGCGGGCTGGCTGGCCATAAAGAGACGCATGACGGACAGGGCATACACGCCAATATCGAGCATGGCACCGCCAGCAAGGTTGCGGTTGTAGAAGCGATTGGTCAGATCGCCGTACTCCTTGTAGCTGCCAAAGTTGAGCTGAGCGAGATTCATGCGGCCGAACTCACCGACATCCATGCGACGACGCAGCTCCTGATACAAAGGCATGTGGAGCACCGTGGTGGCGTCCATGAGGACGACGTTGTGCTCGTCGGCGATGGCACGCGCCTCGTCGAGCTCAGCGGAATTGAGGGTAATGGCTTTCTCGCAGAGCACGTGCTTGCCGGCTGCCAGGGCAGCGCGCAGATAGGTGATATGCGTGTTGTGCGGCGTGGTGATATAGACGGCGTCGATGCCCGGATCGGCGTAGAGGTCCTCAACCGATTCATAGACCTTCTCGATGCCATACTGCTCAGCAAAAGCCTGAGCCTTGGACAGCGTACGGTTGGCGACGCCCGCAAGCTTGCGGCCGGCAAGAGCGAGAGACTGGGCCATCTGGTTGGCGATAACGCCGCACCCGATCACAGCCCAACGAAGCTCGGGAGCCGTAAAGATATCATCGGGGAATGGCTTGTCCTGGACCGAAGCGAACGCTGCTTTTGCGGCTGCCGCGGAGTCGAGTGGAGCCTGCTTGGAATCTACCATATGTGCCTCCTGTGTCATAGAACGTCTTGCATTTCGGATAGCTCTATATTCGCACAAACACGCGCGTCTGTGCGCGTTTTTGCGTATCTCACCGCTAAACGGTCATTTTTGTCCCGTAAACGGCGCATCTATACGCATATTCACGCAATCCCACGCACACAAATACGCACAAATGCGAACCGGTCATTGCTCAGAGACAGGGGCTTATGCTTAGAACTCAAAAGACAGGATGATCCGCTTCGCCTTCGCTCATGGCGCGCTGCAGCTCTAAGGACCGTCCCAAACTGCCGACAGAAAAGGAACGTTCCAAACTGCAGACAGAAAAAGAACGTCCCCAGACGCCGGCATTTCAAGAGCACTCATTTAAGTCTGTCCCCAATGAGTGGGAGTAATCAGAGACCCTTTGCGAGGGAGGCCGGACGTGGCCTTCCTCGTTTTTATTCATGGACTTTAGTCCGTGCCGCGCGGCACGCGCGGCATAGAAAGCCACCCACTCAGCGGGTGGAGGCCAATTTCCGCTACGCGACAAAAACCTTCCCCCTAGCATGAGGATTGTTCAGGTCATCATACTAGGGGGAGGTGATTGCTGTGGCCCAGAAAGCCAACAGCCTCGCGTACACGAAATGGCTGTGCAAGTACCGCATCGCACCGAGGTCAAGCTCATCGCCGCCATCGTCGAGAAGCACCCCGAGGTGCGCTTTGCCGCGAGCCGCACCTCGGCCCACGCCGACCTCTACGACCGCATGGAGCAGGCCCTGTGCGAGCGCGTGGCCAACGCGGTGGAGGTCGTCCGCTCCGACATCAGCCCCGCGCTTCTTGTCCACACCGGTCCAAACCTCGTGGGTGTGGCGGTCCAGGGACTCTAGCGGAGGCGGGGCGTCCTGCCCCAAAAACAAATGCAAAAGACGAGCGCTTCTTGCCGCTCAATTGGCAAGAAGCGCTCGTCTTTTCTTAACGCGTTGTATGGCGGAGAGAGCGCAAGTTACGCGAGCGCCCTTCTTGCCAGCTCGGCCGCGCCGAGGATTCCTTGGTCGCCGCCGCAGCCCGGGGCGCAGATGTAGCTCTCCATGTCCTTAAGCTCGGCGGTCTGGATGTAGCCACCCAGATATTCGAGGGTCTTCTTGCGGACGATGCCGTAGAGCTGCTCCTGGTGCATCACGCCGCCGCCGAGGACGATGCGGCGAGGCGAGTACATGAGCACGAGGTTCGCACACATCTGCCCCAGATAATCCCCCTCGAGCGCCCACACCTCATCGTTGTCCGCGAGCTCGGCCGCGGGCTTTCCCCAGCGCGCGGCGATGGCGGGGCCGGAGGCGAGCCCCTCGAGACAGCTCGCGTGGCTCGGGCAGACGCAGCGTCCCTCCTCGGTGGGACGGGTCCTTACCAGCATGTGACCGGCCTCGGGGTGCAGCATGCCGTGAAGGAGTCTGCCCGCGCACATGACGCCCGCGCCCACGCCGGTGCCGATGGTCACGTAGACGGCGTCCTCGAGCCCCTTGCAGCAGCCGAAGACCACTTCGCCGAGGCAGGCAACGTTCACGTCCGTGTCGTAGGCCACCGGAATCCCGAGGGCGTCGGCGAACGCGGCGCGAAGACCATGGCCTCGCCACGCGAGCTTGGGCGTCTGGAGAATGGAGCCGTAGCGCTCGTCGTTGGGGTCGACGCAGGTCGGGCCGAAGGCGCCGATGCCCAACGCGTCCACATCGCGGGCGGTGAACCACTCGATCATCTGCGGGACGGTCTCGGCGGGCGTAAGCGTCGGGGTCTCCATACGGTCGAGGACCTCGCCGTCGCCGGACACCACGGCACAGACCATCTTGGTCCCGCCGGCTTCGAGGGCGCCGAGCCTCATTTGCTTTTCGCTCATGTGATCCTCCTTACAAAGGGACGCCCGCAGTCATGGTCAACCGCGGGCGCCCATAACGTTGGCTTGTTTCGAGGCGACCCTACCTGGGCACGCGGTCCTGCCTTGCGGCAAACGGGGCGAGCACGGCGTGCGGCTCGCTTTGGTACCAGTAGGCGACGGTGGAGATGTCGTCCTCGCGCTCGTAGAGCTTGATGTCGTCGTTGCCGAGGTCCTGGAACGTCACGCGCAGGTCCTCCTTGAACGAGATCGGGTCGGGAAGGTGCCACCTGTAGAGGCCGTGCCTGGGCAGCGCGTCGTCGTTAGTCGCGAGCATCGGATTCGGGTTCGGCTTGCCCGCGCTGAAGCGGTCGCGCGTGGCGTCGCGCGTCGAGCGGTACGGGTAGCCGGCGAACAGCGTGTTGAAGCACTGCGCCTCGGGCAACGCGTGGGGCGGCCTGTCGAGGAAGGCCCAGGCACCGCCGAAGTAGTCCTCGGCTCCCGTCGAGGTGACCGTGGGGAACTCCTCGTCGCCGTCGAGGAAGAACTTCATCTCGCCCTCGCCCCACCAATAGCGCTCCAGGGCGCACAGGGCCATGTAGGTGCCGACGTAGTAGCCCTTGCCGCGCACGCCGTCGAGCACGGTGTAGTCGACGCCCCTGCGGGTGCTGCGCTCGCGGTTAAAGCGGGCGTGGAAGTACATGGCGTCGTCCGGCACGTCGGTGAGCGCGTAGTTGAACGTGTAGAAGATGTACTTAATGAACCCGGGGTGCTCGCTCGTAAGCGTGACCTTGGCGTGCTTCCTGAAGGGCATCTCGAAGTAGCAGTTCATGCCGCCCGTCGGGTTCACGCAGATGGGCATCGAGTTGACGATGGCGCGCTCACCGAAGCCGTTGCAGAAGAAGTCGCCGACAGGGCACTCGACCGAGGGGGTCTCCTCGTCGTCCCAGTAGAAGCGCAGCACGAGGTCACGCATGACGAAGCTGCCGGCGGCGGTCTTGTCGGGGACGGTCATCCAGATGTGGCGGATGATGCCGGGGCCCTCGATGTCCGCGAGCGTGATGGTCTCGCCGGACTCAAGGGGCACGCAGCACGAGCCCTTGCGGCCGACGCCGAGGTGGCTGGCCGACATGGCGGCGCGGCCCTTCTCGCCCGTGATGTTCTCGGGGGTGATGGCGCGGCTTTCCTCACCGCCGTGCATCCACACGTCCTTAAGGAACTCTCTCATCGTCGACCTCCTCTATTCGTCGTCGTCGCACTCGGCGGAACTGGCACCGTTCACGTAGATGATCTGCTGGCGCGCCTCGTTGACGAGGGCGTCGAAGTCGAGTTTCTCGTCGGGGCGCGCGAGCGCGACCGTCATGGCGAGCGGGAGGTTGACACCCGCGATCACGTGGATCCGGTCGGAGGCGAAGCGGGAAAAGCGCTGGTTCACGCTGCCGCCGTACGCGTCGGTGAGGACGACGACCTCGTCAGTGCCCGAAAGAGCCGCCTCGACCGCCGCGTCGAGCCCCTCGCCGTTGTCGTTCACGTAGGCGCACACGGCGTTGACGGCGTCGCCCTTACCCGTAAGGAACTCGAGGGTGTCCTTGAAGCCCTGGGCGAGAAGGGAATGGCTCGCCACAACTATCTTTCTCATTGATTCACCAATCTCTTGGGTCGAAGCTAGGCGAGGATGCCGGCGGCGGAGGCGACCATCGCGAGGACGATCACCACGAGGATGAGGGCCGTCATGCTCGCGTTCTTCTTGGTAAGAAGGTAATACGCGCTTCCCGTGATGGCGGCGGGGATCATGGCAGGCAGGATCTTGTCGAGCAGCGGCTGAATCTCCATCGCGACGTCGCCGAAGCTGAAGCTAATCGGGCAGGTGACGCCGATGACCGAGGCGATGAGGCAGCCGACCACGGTGAGGCCGAGCACGGAGGCGGCGGCAGTGAGGTTGGGAAGCTTCTCGCTGAAGTCGGTGACGAGCTTCACGCCCTGCTTGTAGCCGAACTCGAGGGCGTGCATGCGGACCCAGAAGATGGCCAGGATGAGCGCGAACCAGATGCCGGCTCCCACGGGGTTGCCCTCGATGGCCATGTAGGCGGCGATGGAGCCCATGATGGTCGGGATCATGGTCATGAGCAGGGAGTCGCCGACGCCGGCGAGCGGTCCCATGGTGCCGATCTTCAGGTCTTGGACGGCGTCCGCCGCCGCTAGGCCGTCGCGCTCCTCCATGGCCACGCAGGCGCCAAGGATGATGGCGGCGAGCCAAGGCTGGGTGTTGTAGTAGCGGAAGTGGTTGTTGAGCGCTTGCTTATAGTCCTCGTCGTTCGTGTAGATCTTCCTCAGGACCGGCGAGAGGGCGTAGGCGACTGAGGCGCCCTGCTGGGTCTGGTAGTTGAAGGTGCACACGCTCATGAGCCAGCGCCAGTTCGCGTTGCGCAGGTCCTTCTTGGTGACCTTGTAGCCGGAGGGCTTGCCCTCGGCGACGGCGGTGATGTTCTCGTTTTCCATGGTTACTCATCCTCTCCGATGAAGGCGTCTGCGGAAGCGTGGGCGGCGAGCTCGGTGTCCCTCTCGGCACGCTGGTAGAACGCAATCGCGAGGGCAACGCCGACGATGGCGGCGCCGATGATGGGCACGTTCAGGAAGGCCGAGAGGAAGAAGCCGGCGAGCAGGTACTGGAAGTACTTGGCGGTTGGCATGTAGCGGAGCAGCATGGCGATACCGACGGCCGGGAGCATCTTGCCGGCGAGGGTGAGGCCGGAGAGGAACCACTGGGGCATGACCTCGAGGAGCCAGTTGACGGCGGGCTGGCCGAGCGTCACGGAGACAAAGACGGGCAGGGCGGCGCACAGGCCGAAGAGCGCGGGGCAGACCCACAGGATGGCGTTCATCTGATTGAACTTAACCTCGTTGCAGAACTTCTGGGACTTCTCGACGACAAAGCCGTTGAGGATCTTGGCGACGACGTCGAGCTGGATGCCGAGCATGCCGACCGGCAGGCCGATGGCGAGGCCCGTGTCGGAGCCCAGGGTCACGCCGTAGGCGGTGGCGATGATGGCCATCGTGCCGTAGTCGGGAATGGAGGAGCCGCCGAAGCCCGCGACGCCGAGCTGCATGAGCTGAATGGTGCCGCCGATGACAAGGCCGGTCTTCCAGTCGCCCATGACGACTCCGGTGATGAGGCCCCAGAAAACGGCGTAATTGACGAAGATCATCGGGATGCCGTAGTAGTCCACGTGCTTGATGAAGGCCAGTAGGGTCAAAAGGACGACCTGCAGGATAGTGAAGTTGACCATATTTCCCCCTTAGATGAGGTCTGCGACGGAGACGGGCTTGTCGGCGGGCACGAACTGGGCCGTCACCTTGACGCCACGGGCGATGAGCGCCTTGTAGCTCTGGACGTTCTCGGCGGAGGCGTAGGCGCGCTGGGTGAGCTGGATGCCGTCCTCCTTGACGAGCGAGCCGCCGACGACCAGCGACGGGAGCTCGACGCCCGACTCGACCAGGCGAAGCATCGTCTCGGGCTCCTTGGCGATGACGAAGACCTTCTCGCGGTCGTACTTGCCCGCGGCGAAGTTCTTGAGCGCGGTCTGCTCGGAGATGATCGAAACGGCCATGCCCGCGGGGCGCGCCATCCTCATGGTGGACTTCAGGACCTCGTCGCCGGCGACCTTGTCGTCGATGACCATGACTCGGGTCGCGCCCGACACCGGGGCCCACTGCGTCACGATGATGCCGTGAAGCAGGCGATTGTCGATTCGTGCCATAACAACACTCATGTTTGCTCCTATCAAATGAAGTTTTGCGTTCGGTACTGCCTCGGCGCTATCCGGATTCGCGCCGGGCAAGGGGTTATCGGATTATTGAGGACGCGCGGTCAGCTTGCGGCGGCGCGGGGAAGGTCACTCGTCGAGCAGGAGGTCCGAGGAGCCGAGGCGCTCTTCTCGCGCCGGGGCGGCGCTCACGCTTATGTAGTCGAAGACATATGCGATCTCGCTTACGGGAACCTCTACGCGATAGCGCGTCGAGATGCTCGAGAAGCTCTGCCTGAAGGACTCGATGAAATCGGCGCGTTCCTCCTCGAAGCGGTCCTGGCCAACGTAGGTCTCAATGGGGTTTCTGGTAACAAGGCGCTCGACGAGACAGCAGAGGTGAACGTAGAGCCCAATGATGGCGTTGCTGCCGATCTTCTCGCCTGTCCTGCGCTGAAGCTCGTGCACGGCGCTCTCGATCTCATGGAATAGCCGCTCCGGGTCGAGGATGGTGATGGAGCGGATGACGTTCTGCAGCGTCATGTTCGAGAGCAGCTTCTCGTGGAAAGAAGAGAGCTCGGAAGCGTCAAGCCACCTGCCGAACACGGCATCAACCTTAGAGGCGGACGCCGTCGACATGATGTCCTCGAGGGCGACGAAGGGGACGGAGGCGACCCCGGGGTCTCCCGTGCCGATGACGGCACAGACGCGGTGCTCGGAGAAAACGGCGTCGTTCGACCCGTTCGCGACGAGCTGCTTGAAGGGCCTCGTGAGCAAGCGCGCGCCTATGGTGCGCGGGAGGCTCTGCGAGACGAGCTGGCGTATCCTCTCCGCGGCGTCGACCCCGGACTCGGAGCAGAAGACGATGGCGTCCTCACGGTTGACGCGCTCGATCACCTTGCAGTGCGTCACGCACGCGGCGGTCGCATCGCCAAGAACCTCGGCGATGGACTTGCCGCCGAGCAGCCCGACCCCGATCTCGAGCGCAAGACCGGTAGAGACGTTGTTCACCACGCCGATAGTGGAGTCGGTAACGTTCTCGAGGGCCTTATAGGCCTCCTCCAAGGAGCCCATGTCGACGAGGAACACGACCCCGGTGCAGTAGGAATGGCGGTCGACGAGGCGCTGGAGCGGACCGACGATGTCCTTCAGCTGCTGGTCGTAGGGCATGTCAACAGCCTCGTACACATGCATGCCGAGCATACGGTTCGCCGCGTCGGCGATGCTCGTCGCCGTTGAGTAGCCGTGGGACAAGATGACGCAGAGCGTCCGAAGGGCCTTCGCATCGCGAGACTCCGATGCGACGCACAGCGTCAGAAGCGTCTTCGTGAAGTGATCGAGCGAGATTCCCAGCGCCCCTTCCACGTCTGCGGCGACCTGATCGGAGACACTCGAGGCAAACGGCAATTCGGAGGTCACGGCACCGAGGAGATGGGAGATTTGCTCCGCACAGGCAGACTTTCGCTTAGCCAGGCCGATACCCGGCCACAACTGCAGGCAAATCTCCTGGGCCAGTAGAAAAGCGACCTTCCTCGAAAGCTCGATGCCATAAGAAGAGCCTGCGTCGGCAAGGACCGCGCCCACGACGCGCTCGAAGGCGCGCGACCTCGAGGAGGCGACGCCGTGGTCGAAGATCAAGTGATCCTCAACGCCGCGCACAGCGGAGACAGCTTGCGAGACAAGCTCGGAGACAGAGAGCTCTCCGGCGCAGAATCGCTCATCGAGGGAGCACAGGGCATCGAGCGCCTGCTCGACCGGCCCTGTGCTCTCGGCGGCATCCAGAGACGCGTCGATCAGAACGCCATCGTCGGGCTGTTGATCGATCTGCGCGGAGGAGAGGAGCCCGCTGGGAAGAAGATACGGGCGAACGACGACGTAGTCGCCCTCGCGATTGAGGAACGCTTTGGCACAGCAGTTCGTCACGCAGGCGCGCAAGCCGGCGATGTTATCGGAAAAGTCCGCGTTCACGAGGCAACGGTATGCGCCGCGGCTGATCTTCACATCAGAACCGATTCGGCACCCCTCGCTGCGCAGGAAGCTCAAGATGAGATCCTCGCGCTCCTCGGGGGTCCGCTCCTTGAGTGAGGGGACACGGGCACAGATGGGCATTTTGCTGTAGGCCGAGGAAACCTTCAGGTCATCGGCGGAAAGCGTCGTCGAAAGAACGAGGCGAGCGCGCGGCGCATCCTGGGAGGCATCGAGCCCGAGGGCCGTCGCAAGGCAGTGCTCCATCGCAGAGGGAGAGAGTGCCTCGATGCCGTTGACAAAAACCACACCCCCGCGCGATTTCGCGATTGACTCGTCAAGAAGCCCGTTGAACGAGGCGGCGTCCGGGACCCCGGCGCAGTCGATGCGCACATAGGAGGAGTCGCGGGACAGCAAGCCCTGGTTCTTGCCGTACTCGTACACAAGGCGAGAAAGGAAAGACTTACCGACACCCACGCCGCCGCTCAAGAGGATGGGTAGGCCAAACGGAGGGTACTGAACCGCAGCCTTGCACTGCTCGACAACGGAGCTGAGGCTCAGGTCGAAGCCCACGGCACGCGCGAAGTCGCGGTGATCGGCGATTCCCGTCGCCTGGATGAGGTCGGCGAGCGAGGCGTACTCGCTTGCAGAGAGCTTTACCTGAAAACGCTTCTGGAACGCGCGGCGATGAAAATAACGGACAGGCCTGCCCGCCACCTTAACCACAAGGCCGGCGCGAACAAGGTCGTTGAGGTACTGGCTCGCCAGGCTCCTGGAGATGATGAGCGTCTCGGCGATGTCGGAGGTGGACAGACGGGCAAGGTCGTCGAGCGAGACGGCAGAGGTGAGGGCCTCGAGATGCTCGAGAATCCTGTCCCTCATGTCGACGGGTTTCTTTGCCAAGCTGTCCTGTGTGGTCTTGTCCATGACTTCTTACCTCCTCGTACAAGGAGTATAAGGGGAGAACAGAGAACGGAAGGGGGCGCGTGGGGGAATCAACAGCTCCGAGGAAAAGTCCACCACTTGAGGGGCAGAAAACAACGGCCATTGAACATTCAGGGCCGACGCTCAACACTTCGGCTCGACACTTCGCTTTGGAAAGGGCCCGGCGCGCCGGGGTCCCAACATAAAGAAGGGCCCCGGCGCGCAGGGCCTAAAGCTTAACCATGCGCGCGGCGATGCGGGCGCAGTCGCAGGCGGCCTTCTTCTCGAAGGTGTTGTAGTCGACGACCCGGCCCTCGGCGCAGGGCTTGTCGCTGATGGCGCGCACGACGACGAGGGGCACGCCGTTGAGATAAGCGGCCTGCGCGATGGTGCAGCCCTCCATCTCGCAGCACAGGTCGCCGAAGGTCGCGAGGATTCGCTCCTTCTGTTCCGCGGGCGAGACGAACTGGTCGCCGGAGACGACGCGGCCCTTGAGGACCTTAATGTCGGGGGCGACGGCGGCCGCGGCGGCGCACGCCGCCAGCAAGGGCCGGAACGGATCGCGCAAGATCAAGGCGTCGCCCGGGAGGTCGGGCGTTACCGTCAGCCGGCGCCGCGTCTGCCGCATCATGAGGAAGAACGGCCTGGCCGGCGCATACGGCAGGAAGAGGTTCAAGGTGCACCCCGGGGCGGTCAACGAGGCCGACGTGTCGAACGTCGTCGCGCGCGGCTTCGGCGGCAGGGCGCCGTGCACTCATATATGCAGCGACTTGGCCTGCGTGCGCGTCGGGGCATCGTGGAACTACGTCTGCCTGCTCGTCGACCTCTGCAACGGGGAGATCGTCGGCCACTCCGAAGGACCGAGGAGGGACGCGCGAGCTCCGAGCCAAGCTCTTGGATTACGTGCACTGGTACAACAACTTCAGGATCCACTCGACGCTGGGCTACATGTCGCCGGTCGAGTTCAGGGAGGCGGGGCCGTCCCTCCCGGAATCGTCCAAATAAGTGTTGCCAATCCATAGCCAATCCAGCCATCATCTTCGCGAAGGCGGACGTCAGGAAAAGCTCGGCTTGAGCTCGGTCGGACGCGGTATGTGGGGCATCATTCAGGCTCAGGGGGTCTCCTTGTCTTCTTCGGTCGCAACCTGAATGATAGGGACGGCCCCTTCTCTCTTTCCCCTTCGTTTTCGACGCGTCACCCTCTCGGCGGGCTTAAGGCCCGCGCTCGCGGGTGCAGGGGCTACGCCCAAACCCCAAAAACGTAACGCCGTGCTCGAAGCGTTTCCGGACGTCAGCGTAATCTCAAATCCCGTTCGTCAACTCATGGGCAAGCCACCTGAGACTACTCATTTCTCCTACTGGCAATGAAGACCTGCGACCTGCAGTTTTGCAAACTGCTTGAAAGCCACCTGCGTTGATTCACTTCCTATTGCAGCTGGCGGCTTGCACGCGAAAAGGCATTTAAGTTTCAAAACGGGCGTTTTCGGCGCTATCGAGCCTCCAAAGGCATCCCGCCGCGCCCTTTGGGACAAAAACAAAAACTCAAAGCCCTGAGTTCGAAAATAGTTTTTGGAGTTGTCCCGACTTTTGTCCCCGAAGCCGACGAAACGCGACAGGGTGTCACCTGGCGGCACTCGATTCGAGACGGCACCGAAAACTGGATGCAACCGGAATGACAGGACGGCAGAACCGAAGCCATCGAGTGGGGATAGAAAAAGGCCCGGGTGCCGTGGCATCCGGGCCTTTGCTAGCAACTTGATGTTGCGGGCAGGTTAGAACTTGTGGCCGCACTTCTTGCAGACGCGCAGCTTGTTCTTGCCGTCCTTCTCGTGACCGACGCGGGTAACCTTACCGCACTCGGGGCAGACGAGATTGACGTTGGAGGCGTCGATGGGAGCCTCCTGCGAAACGATGCCGCCCTGCTGGTTGGCAGCGTTGGGCTTGACGGCCTTCTTGACGACCGAAACGCCCTCGACAA
Organism: uncultured Collinsella sp.; assembly: GCA_900544895.1. Classification (GTDB taxonomy): domain Bacteria; phylum Actinomycetota; class Coriobacteriia; order Coriobacteriales; family Coriobacteriaceae; genus Collinsella. Next base: position 23,419 of record UQWZ01000002.1, on the reverse strand, counting down.
CGACCTTGTTCTCGGCGGGGAGAGCACGCAGGACAACGCCCTGCTTGCCGCGATCCTTACCAGAGAGAACCTGGACCTTATCGCCCTTCTTGATATACATATATCTCCCCTAACTACAGGGTCTCGGGAGCGAGCGAGACGATCTTCATGTACTTCTTGTCACGAAGCTCGCGAGCGACGGGCCCGAAGATACGGGTGCCGACGGGCGAACCATCGTTGTTGATGACAACGCAGGCGTTCTCATCAAAGCGAATGTAGGAGCCATCCTTGCGGCGGATCTCCTTAACGGTGCGAACGACGACGCAACGGACAACGTCCTTCTTCTTGACGTTGGCGCCAGGGGTAGCCTCCTGGACAGCACCGATGAACACATCGCCGATGCCTGCATAACGACGCTTGGAACCGCCAAGCACCTTGATGCAGCGAATCTTGCGAGCGCCGGAGTTGTCGGCGACGTTCAGCATGGTTTGCATCTGAATCATGGTAGATGTTCCTCCGAACTAAGAACCGAAGAGAGGTGCGCAGCCTTTATACGGCCCGTGGTATGCAAGCCAGGCATACGCACATCTTCGGAAACGTACAAGTCGTAAGAGCGACTGCTTATTTAGCGCGCTCGACGACCTCGATGAGGCGCCAACGCTTCATCTTGGACATAGGACGGGTCTCCATAACGCGGACGGTGTCGCCCACGCCAGCCGTGCACTCCTCGTCGTGAGCGTGCAGCTTCTTGGAGCTGGTCATCATCTTGCCGTACTTGGGGTGACGCTTGCGCTCGGTGATGGTGACAACAATGGTCTTGGCACCGGAGACGGAGGTAACGACACCCGTACGGACCTTACGCGAGTTACGCGAATCAGTCATGTTCTCTCCTTAGGTCCTACTCGGCGACAGCGGACTTCTCCGCTGCGATCTCGCGGGCGCGCTGCTCCGTGAGGACGCGAGCGATGTCCTTCTTCACGGTGTTGACGCGAGCGGTGTTGTCCAGCTGGCTGGTGGCCATCTGGAAACGAAGGTTAAAGAGCTCGGCGCGCATTTCCTTCAGCTTCTCAACGAGCTGAGCGTCCGAGAGCTCACGAATCTCTGCGGGCTTCATTAGTTCTCCTCCTTGGCGGCGGCGGCGTCCTCAGCAGCCCACTTGGCCTCGAGAGCGGCCTCCTCAGCCATCTCCTTCTCGATGCGCTGCTCAGCGTTCTTGGCAGCAACAATCTTGGTCTTGATGGGAAGCTTGTGCTGTGCAAGACGCAGAGCCTCGCGAGCGACCTCCTCGGGCACGCCCTTGACCTCGAACATGATGCGGCCGGGCTTGACGACGGCCACCCACTCCTCGGGGTTACCCTTACCAGAACCCATGCGAGTCTCGGCAGGCTTCTTGGTGATGGGCTTATCGGGGAAGATCGTAATGTAGACACGACCGCCACGCTTCATGTAGCGGGTCATGGCAATACGAGCGGCCTCGATCTGACGGTTGGTGATCCAATGAGCCTCGAGAGCCTGGATACCAAACTCGCCGAAATGCAGCTCGGTATTACCCTTGGCCTGGCCCTTCATGGAGCCACGCTGCACCTTGCGGTGAAGAATACGCTTAGGGGCAAGCACTACTGACCCCTCCTCTCGGAGTTACGACGACGAGGACGGGAAGAGCCCTCGAGTGCAGGGTTGGGAACAGGCTGGCCCGGGAGCTTCTCGCCCAGGTAGATCCAGACCTTCACGCCGCAAGCGCCCATGGTGGTGCTGGCGACAGCCGTGCCGTAGTCGATCTTGGCACGGAGGGTGTGCAGAGGCACGCGACCCTCGCGGTACCACTCACGACGGCCCATCTCGGCACCGCCGAGACGACCGGAGCACTGGATACGGATGCCCTTAGCGCCGGCCTTGCGGGCAGACTGGACAGCCTTGCGCATAGCGCGACGGAAGGCAACGCGGCCCTCGAGCTGCTCGGCGATAGACTGAGCAACGAGGTTGGCGTCGAGCTCGGGGCGCTTGATCTCGACAACGTCGACGGAGAGCTGGCCCTTGGAGACGCCAGCAACCTTCTCGAGCTCGGTGCGGAGGGTATCGATCTCGGCACCCTTCTTACCGATGACAACGCCGGGGCGAGCGGTGAGGATGATGACCTTCACCTTGTCGCCAGCGCGCTCGATCTCGACGCGGGAGACAGCTGCGCGGGAAAGACGCTTCTCGAGGTACTTGCGGATCTCGAGATCGTTACCGAGGGTCTTAGCGTAATCCTTCTCTGCGAACCAGCGGGAGCGCCAGTTCTCGGTGATGCCAAGACGGAAGCCGGTGGGGTAGACTTTCTGACCCATACAGCTTTACGCCTCCTTTCGAGGAGCAACGACGACGGTGATGTGGGAAGTACGCTTCAGAATGCGAGAAGCGGAACCCTTGGCGCGGGGACGGATGCGCTTAAGCGTCGGACCCTCGTCAACATAGGCAGCGGCGACAACCAGGTTGTCGGCACGCAGACCGTTGTTGTTCTCGGCGTTCGCAACGGCGGAACGGAGAACCTTCTCGACATCCACGGCGACGGCGCGGTCGCAGAAGTGGAGGATGTCGAAGGCCTGAGCGACAGGCTTGCGGCGGATCAGATCGACCACCAGGCGGGCCTTGCTGGGGGAAACACGCACGTACTTAGCGACGGCGCGAACCTCGGTGGCCTCAGTTTCAATAGACTTAGTTGCCATTTACGGTTAACCCCCTATTTGGCCTTGTGGCCACGGAACGTACGAGTCGGCGCGAACTCGCCGAGCTTGTGACCAACCATGGACTCGGTAACATACACGGGCACATGCTTGCGGCCGTCGTGGACGGCGATGGTGTGACCAACCATCTCGGGGAAGATGGTGGACGCGCGGGACCAGGTCTTCACGACGTCCTTCTTGCCAGCCTCGTTCATCGCGGTGATACGCGAGAGAAGGCGAGTCTCCACGAACGGGCCCTTTTTGAGACTTCTGCTCATAAGTGCTTTCTCCTAAAACTCGGTATCCGAAATTACTTCTTACGGCGACGAATGATGTGCTGGTTCGAGACCTTCTTCTTCTTGCGCGTACGAAGGCCCTTCGTCGGCTTACCCCAGGGGGTAACAGAGGGACGACCAGAGGTGTGGTTCTTGCCCTCGCCACCGCCGTGCGGGTGGTCGACAGGGTTCATGACGGTACCGCGGACGGTCGGGCGCACGTTCAAGTGACGCTTACGGCCGGCCTTGCCGATGACGATGTTGGCGTGATCGGCGTTGCCGACCTCACCGACGGTGGCGCGGCAGGTAACGAGGATGCGGCGCATCTCGGAGGAAGGCATACGGACGATAGCGTACTTGCCCTCCTTACCCATCAGCTGGCAGGAGTTACCGGCGGAACGGGCGATAGCAGCGCCCTTGCCCGGCTGGAACTCGACGGCGTGGATGAGCGTACCGACGGGGATGTCGGCGAGGGGCAGAGCGTTGCCCGGCTTGATGTCGGCGTCAGAACCGGACATGATGGTCTGACCGACCTCGAGGCCCTTGGGAGCCAGGATGTAGCGCTTCTCACCGTCAGCGTAGTGCAGCAGAGCGATGCGAGCGGAACGGTTCGGATCGTACTCGATCGTGGCAACCTTGGCGGGCACGCCGTCCTTGTTGCGCTTGAAGTCGATCACGCGGTAACGACGCTTCACGCCGCCGCCCTGGTGGCGGGTGGTGATGCGGCCGTTGTTGTTACGACCGGCCTTCTTGGGCAGGGGCTCGAGAAGAGACTTCTCGGGCTTGGTGCAGGTGATCTCGGAGAAGTCGGAGATCGTCTGCCAACGCCTACCAGCGGAGGTCGGCTTAAGGTGCTTTACAGCCATTACAATCCCTTTCAATAGGAATCCGTTAGCCATCGCAGACAGGGATTCGAGGTTCTGCCTCGGGTGCGATGACACCGGACGTATACACGGTTCCGGGCGTGTCCATTTTATACGCCCAAAACCTTGAGCTCTCGCCTCCCCTATTTGGGAGGCATGAGCTCACTCAACAGCAGCGAGTCTTAGGCCTGGTTGCCAAAGACCTCGATGGTGTCGCCCTCGGCCAGCGTGACGATGGCCTTCTTCCAAGAACGGGTCTTGCCGGCGACATAGCGCACGCGCTTGGTCTTGGGCTTGACCGTCAGGGTGTTCACGCGAACGACCTTGACGCCGAAGATCTCCTCGACAGCGTCCTTGATCTGATACTTGTTAGCATCCTTGGCGACCTCGAACGTGTACTTGTTCTGCTCCATGCCGGAGAAGGAACGCTCGGACACGATCGGACGGATGATGATCTCGTGGGCGGTCATTTATGCAAGCACCTCCCCGAAGTGAGCGGCGATGTCGGCGGGCATCAGCACAGCGTTGTTGTTGACGAGGTCGTAGGTGTTGGCCTCATCGGCGGTGATGATGAACGTCTTGGGAATGTTGCGGAACGACAGGTAGGCGTTGACGTCCTCATCGCGAACGATGATGGTCAGACGCTTGCCCTCAAGGCCGAGAGCCTTGAGCATGGCGACGGCAGCCTTGGTGGAAGGCTTCTCGAAGCCGTAGTCGTCGACGAGCACGAGCTCGCCATCGGCCAGCTTGGCGGACAGCGCAGAGCGCATAGCCAGCTTGACCTCCTTGTTGTTCATACGCTTAGCGTAGGAACGGGGCTTGGGGGCGAAGACAACGCCACCGTGACGCCACTGGGCAGCACGGATGGAACCCTGGCGGGCACGGCCGGTGCCCTTCTGACGCCAAGGCTTCTTGCCGCCACCGGAAACCTCAGAGCGGCCCTTAGCGGACTGGGTGCCCTGACGCCAAGAGGCCATCTGGCACTTGACGATGTGGTGCATAACGTGGATGTTCGGCTCGATGCCGTACACCTCAGCGGCGAGCTCGGCCTCGGCGACCTTCTTGCCCTCGCTGTTCTTTACTTCAAACTTTGCCATTTAAGTGTTCTCCTTGGTATGACGCTGGGCTAAATGGGCTGGGCCCTTAGGCCATACGGATGGCGACGAGACCATTCTTGGCACCCGGGACAGCGCCCTTGACCAAGATGAGGTTCTGCTCGGCATCGATGCGGACAACGGAAAGGTTCTTGACGGTAACGCGCTCGTTACCCATGTGACCGGCCATCTTGACGCCCTTGAGGACGCGCGCAGGATAGGCGCACTGACCGATAGAACCGGGGTGACGCTGGAAGTGAGAACCATGCGTCATAGGACCGCGGCGCTGACCCCAGCGCTTGATGCGACCCTGGAAGCCCTTACCCTTGGAGGTACCGATGACGTCGACCTTCTCGACATCAGCGAAATCAGCGACGGTGACGACCTCGCCGACCTTGTGCTCCTCGCCGTTCTCGACGCGGACCTCACGAAGGAAGCGGACAGGCTCGACGCCAGCCTTGGCGAAGTGACCAGCCATGGGCTTGTTCACGTTCTTGGCCTTGATGTCGCCGAAACCGATCTGGACGGCGTCATAGCCGTCGGTTGCCTGAGTTTTAACCTGCGAGACAGCGCAGGGGCCAGCCTGGATGACCGTGACGGGAACGACGTTATCGTCCTCGTCCCAAACCTGGGTCATGCCAATCTTGCGGCCGAGAATCATGCTGATCAAGATATGATCCCAACTCTCGCGTGGTCTTGGGACAATGCGTACACCACCGAGCGTACGCCCCTAGAGGACCACTACTTACACGACGTGCTCCCCAGCCTTGTATTTCGCCCGGACTACCTGACAACCCTATTAAGCAGGCATTTTGTCCAGCCAGAATACTCCCCTGGTTTCACACAGCTGTTTAGTATACACGGCTGCGGGCGTATCCATCGAGATTCATATTTCACTCACATTGTTTACGCAGGTAAAGTGCGTGGATGGCTCCCGAGCACGGCGGAGGGCCGGAGAAATATATTAAGGTCCCTGCTCTACAGTCCTGCGCAAGACGGAGAGCACATTAAGTGCTCTCCTTTGCGTGCGGAACTCGCGATGACCTTAATATATTTCTCCGGCCCTCCGCCGTGCTCGGGAGACGACACGTTGATGTCTGCTTAACTCTGCTCGCTCAGGCTAATGACTTTGTTGGGGGTCCACTATTTGCTGGAGGGTGAACTTGCATTGCATTGGCTCGCCCTCTACTTGTGGCTCCGCCTCATCAAAATCGAAAATCATAATGGCGCAGTTGGGGAGTTTTGTTGGGAGCTCGAAGCCCTCTGGGGCTGCAGCCTTGATGAATTGGCGGCTGGCGCTGCCGTGGCTTACTGCTAGGAGGGTTTCGATGCCCTCGGCGCCCATGAGATTGGTGAGGGTGCCCACCATGCGCTCCTGCAGGGCATGGCTTCCTTCTCCGCCAAATGGGATCAGGTCCTCGCCGGGGTCCCAGACGTCGGTGGGTAGGGCGTCGTGGGGGCCTTCTTCGAAGGTGCCGTAGCTGCGCTCGATGATGCCTTCGCAGGGCTCGACTGCTGTGTCCGGGCCGAGGAGCTCGCATGCGACGAGCTGAGCCGTGTCCATGGCTCGGCCTAAGGGCGAAGAGACCACTTTGTCGGGGACGACGCCGTGGGCTTTGAGCCATGCGGCTGCCATTCCCGCTTGCTTGCGGCCCAGATCGGTCAACGGAGAATCGCAGCGGCCCTGGACGAGCTTTTTAACGTTGAATTCTGTCTGACCGTGGCGGAGTAGATATAGACGCTTCATGCTCTCCCCTTCTATATAACTTGCTTTGCTGGCACAGCCCTACTCGTGGGTATGGCCTACGTAGTCTTCGTCGATCGTGATCTTGGCGACCGACTTGGGATATTCCGATTCGACCCGTTTCGCCAGCGCGCGCTTCAGGTCCTCGGCGCTCATCGCCAAATCCGAGGGACGCACGCAGTCAAAGATCACGTTGGTGTGCGTGGGGCCCGGAACACAGCGTAGGTCGTGGATCGAGAGGCGGCTATCAATCTCTTGAGCCATAGCGTTGATGCGCAGACGCATGCTCGCCACCTTTGGATCGTCGGTCACGATGGGGTCGTAATGGAGCGTGACAATCATGCCGTCTTCGTTCCTAAATGCCTGTTCAATGTTGTCGAGCGTGTCGTGACTTTCCAGCGGGCTGGCCTCAGCCGCCATCTCGGCGTGGGCACTTGCGAACTTTCTGCCTGGGCCGTAGTCGTGAACCATCAAATCGTGAACGCCCAAAACGCCGGGGTAGCTCATGATTTTGTCTCGAATGTGCTTGACCAGCTTAGGATCGGGCGCCTGGCCCAAAAGCGGGCTCACCGTATCCTGGATGAGTTCAAAGCCGCTCCAGCCAATATAGGCGCCAACGGCAAGGCCGACCCATGCATCTAGATTGATATGCGTCACCTGCGAAACAATCGCGCACGCCAACACGGCGCCCGTGGCTAGAACATCGTTCTTGGAATCCTGCGCGGTCGCATGCAGCGTCTCGGACTCAATGCGATCGCCGAGTTTTTGGTTGAGGGCCGCCATCCAAAGCTTTACGACCATCGAAAGCGCAAGGACTGCCACCAGGGCAAGCGAGAACTCGACAGGTTCGGGGTGGATGACGCGCTCAACCGAGGACTTGATAAGCTCAAGGCCGATCAGCAGCACGAGCGCCGCCACGACCAGACCCGAGAGATACTCGTAGCGGCCATGGCCGTAAGGATGCTCGGGGTCTGCCGGCTTGCCCGCCAGCTTAAAGCCAAGCACGCTCACGATGTTCGAGCTGGCATCAGACAGGTTGTTCATAGCGTCCGCCACGATTGAAACCGATCCCGACAGCACGCCAATTGCACCCTTCGCAGCGCATAGTGCCACATTGGCGAGAATACACACCATGCCCGTCAACGTTCCCACGCGTGCACGGTCGCCCTGCGCACGACGAACAATCCACTCGACCATCTGCATCCGCCCCCACGGTACTACCTATATATCTATTGCTCAAACGGATTGTAGTGTAGCTACTTTGTCCCCCAGATACAAAAAGGCCGCAACCCACACGGGCCACGGCCTTGGAATGCGACATGCGGGACCGTCCCTTTGTCGCACAGGTTTATGCGTTTGCCTCGGCCACGCTCTTCGAGGTTTCGGGCAAATCGGCTCCGTCCCCCGTCACCTGCTCCTTCGCCGGCACCACGCCAAAGCAGTAGCTCAGCGCCGCAGACACCGCAAATGCCGTGCCACCGGCAGCGCAGCACCACAGCAGGTTCGAAATGCCGCCCGTGGCAAAGCCAATGACCATAAGGACATTCGTCATGCCGATGGTATAGGCCGTAACGTGGCCCACGGCCGCAACAAGGCCTCCGACGGCGCCGCCAATGGCCATGCATGTCAGACACCTGCCATATTTAAAGCCGCAGCCGTACAGCGCTGGCTCGCTTACGCCGCCAAGAATACCCGAGATTGAATAGCCCAGCATGAGCGCCTTCTCGTCCTTATCCGCAACGCGGAGCGACGCGCCAAAGGGCATACCCCAAACGGCGAACGTTGCCATCGTCGCGGCGATCAGGATGCACGAATCCGTTCCCACACTCATAAACTGCGCATAGGCGAGCGATAGGACAACGTTGCTGACACCCGCGATCTTAAGAAACTCCCAGCCCGCGGCAAGCCCCATGAGCGTGAGCAGCGACACGATGCCACCGGAATTGCCAAGCATAAACATAAGCTGTCCCAACAGCATGCCCAGATAGCTGCCTGCCGGCGCCGTAACACACAGCGACACCGGAACCATGACAAGCATGGTTGCAAACGGTACAAAAGAAAACGCCACAGCCTGAGGGATAGTGCGCTTAAAGAAACGCTCCACCTGCCATAGCACGGGCACCGAGATGAGAACCGGAATAACAGTCGTCGTGTAATCGTTGACCGGCGCGGGAAGTAAACCATACACGAAAGTCATCGATGCCCCCGTCGTCGATGCGGCATCAACGAGCTTAAGCAGATCGGGCACAATCAATACGCCGCCCAGCATCATGCCCAGCTGCTCCGAGCAACCGAGCTGGCGGGCAGCGGCCCAACCAAGATAGATGGGCAAAAAGTAATAGCCAGCGTTATACAGCCAGCTGTAAAACAGGCGATAGATTTCGGAATCGGCAGGCCATAGACCAAGCATGCCTTCGCCCATAATGACGGCAACGGTGCGGAACAGCGCCGCGCAGACAATAAACGGCAACGCCGACATCATGCTTTTGGACAGATAGTCCACCACGGCCATGGCGTTTGATGAAACCGTCGTTGTAAACGAGGTGTTAGAAACTTGTGACATGGAACGCCTTTCCCAATGTGACATGCGGACTGTCCCTTTGTCACATCGTGCGGTACTGACCGATTGCGCGGTACTTTTCGTAGCGGAGGTTTGTGAGGGTCGCGTCGTCGAGCTGCCCAAGCGTATCGAAGGCATCAAATGCCGAGGACATGACGACACCGGCGATCTCCTCATGCGACAGGCCCCTATCGTCAACAATGCCGTCGATGATGCCGAGCGCCAACAGATCGGGGGCCGTGAGCTTAAGCGCCTCAGCGGCCTCATTCGCGCGCTCGGTATCCTTCCACAGGATCGACGCACAGGCCTCGGGGCTCACGACCGAATAGGCCGAGCTCGAGAGCATCAGGATGCGGTCGGCCACGGACAGCGCCAGCGCGCCACCAGAGCCGCCCTCGCCTGTCACCACCGAGACAATCGGCGTCTTAAGGCCGCTCATCTCCATGAGATTCTGGGCAATCGCCTCGCCCTGGCCGCGCTCCTCGGCACCGATGCCGCAAAACGCGCCCGAAGTATCAACCAGACACAGAACCGGCCGACCAAATTTCTCGGCTTGGTGCATCAGGCGACGTGCCTTGCGGTAGCCCTCGGGATGTGCCATACCAAAGTTGCGACGCATGCGCTCTTTGGTCGTGGTACCGCGCTCGATGGCGATAACCGTCACGGGTCGCCCGTCTTTCCAGCCGATGCCGCCCACCACGGCAGCATCGTCGCCAAAGTAGCGGTCGCCGTGCAGCTCTACGAATCCGTCGAGACCCAACGAGATCATCTCGCCTGCCGTGGCGCGGTTCGCCGAGCGAGTCTGTTTGACGATTTCGAGCGCGCTTTTTGGTGCGGCCGAGCGCTTAAACAAGTGTCCCAGCTTTTTGTCGCGACGACCCGTATGCACGATCTCATGCGGTGCCCCCAGGCCGGGCGCGTGCCCTTCGTGCAGCGCCAGCAGCTCGCCTACCGTGAGCGCAATCTCACCACGCGGAACAACGGCATCGCAAAAGCCGTGCTCCAGCAAAAACTCGGAACGCTGAAATCCCTTGGGCAGACGCTTGTGCATGTTCTGCTCGATCACGCGCGGGCCGGCAAATGCCGTCAGGGCATCGGGCTCGGCCAGGATAATGTCGCCCTCCATGGCAAAGCTCGCGGTTACACCTCCGGTCGTGGGATCGGTGAGCACCGTGATATACAGGCCGCCCGCCTCGCTGTGGCGCCTAACCGCCGCAGAAATCTTGGCCATCTGCATGAGCGAGGTCACGCCCTCCTGCATGCGGGCGCCGCCCGATACGGTAAAGCCAACGACCGGCAGCCCCAACTCGGCCGCGCGCTCAAAGACACGACAGATCTTCTCGCCCACCACGGAGCCCATTGAGCCCATCATAAAGTTGGCATCCATAAAGAAGAGCGCGGTATCGCAGCCGCAGATTTTGCCCCTGCCGCACACAACGGCATCGCGCTCGCCCGAACGCTCGCTCACGCTCTTAAGCTTGTCGGCATAACCGGGAAACGAGAGGAAGTCCTTCGACGCCAGATTGGCATCCCATTCCTCAAAGGTACCCGCGTCGACCGTCATGCGCATGCGCGCGCGACCGCTCACGCGAAAGTGTTTGCCGCAACGAGGGCAGACCTCGAGGTTGTCGTGCAGGCGCGCCTCATCGATCACACGGCGGCACTCCGGGCATTTGACAAACACGTGGCGCGCGGGGAACTCGGCGCACGACTCGGTTATCGGCCCCTCAAGGACATTGACCGTCTTCGCTTTTCTATTCATCAGCATAGAGATGCCCCATCAGATCGGTGTGATACATGCCCGACAAAAACTCGTCGTTTGCCAGCACGTCGAGCTGAAGCTCGCTATTTTCGCTCACGCCCTCAATCACGAGCTCGCCCAGGGCCGAGCGCATCTTGCGAATGGCACCGTCACGCGTGGGCGCGCACACGATGAGCTTGCCGAGCATGGAGTCGTAGTACGGCGGAACTTTCGCTCCGGTAAACATGGCGGAATCCCAGCGCACGCGCGGACCACCCGGCACACGCAACGCGGTGACCGTTCCACATGACGGTAGAAAGTCCGGCGTTTCGGCATTGATGCGGCACTCCATGGCGTGGTTGCGGACCGGTACGTCCTCCTGCTCAAAGGGCAGAGGCTGGCCGGCAGCCACGCGCAGCTGCCACTTAACCAGGTCGGTATCGGTCACAAACTCCGTAACCGGATGCTCCACCTGCAAGCGCGTGTTCATTTCCATAAAGTAGAAATTGCCGTCATCTGAGTACAAAAACTCGATGGTGCCAGCGCCCTCATAGCCAACGGCACGAGCCAGGTCGCGCGCGGCCTTGTGCATGCGCGCGCGAATATCATCGCGTCCGTCGAGGCACGGCGCGGGGCTCTCCTCGATCAGCTTTTGGTTGCGGCGCTGCACCGAGCACTCGCGCTCGCCGAGCGAAAACACATGGCCCTGCTTATCGGCCATAATCTGTACCTCAACGTGATGCGCCGGCGCAACGAACTTCTCCATGTAGCACTCGCCGTCGCCAAAAACGGCCTCACCCTCGGCACGCGCCTCGATGAACGCCTTTGCCGCATCTTCCACGCGCTCGACCTTGCGAATACCGCGACCGCCGCCGCCCGCGCGCGCCTTAATAAGCACGGGGCAGCCGATGCGCTCGGCCTCGGCCGTTGCTTCCTCGGGGCTTTTGAGCAAATCGCAGCCCGGCACGATGGGCACGCCCGCAGCAGCGGCCGTTCGGCGTGCGGCGTCCTTGTCGCCCATGCTGTCGATCACCTCGGCCGAAGGACCGACAAACGCCAGACCGAACTTGTCGCAGTCGCGCACGAAGCTCGCCTTCTCGGAAAAGAAGCCATAGCCGGGATGAATTGCCTTAGCTCCCGACTTTACGGCACAGGTGAGCACGGCATCGTCGTTGAGGTAGCTCTCGGCAAGACGCGGGCCGCCGATGCAATACGCCTCGTCGGCAAGCTGCACGTGTAGCGCGTCCGCATCGGCCGTGGAATAAACGGCGACGGTCTTGATGCCCATATCGCGGCACGCGCGGATAACACGGACCGCGACTTCGCCGCGGTTGGCGATGAGCACTTTGTCGAACATGGAGCCTTCCTTAACTTTCGTGCATGAGTGCAAAAGACATATCGGCGCGGCAGCAAACCTCACCGTTGACGCTCGCAGTACCCGTCGCAAAGCGGAACGGCCCGCGCGCACGCGTGATGGAGCACACTAGATCCACCGTGTCGCCCGGGCGCACCGGACGCTTAAAGCGCACCTTGTCCAGACTCGTGTAGAACGGCGTCGCGCCGCGCGCCTCCTCATCGCCCATCAGCAGCACGCAGCAGTTCTGGGCGAGCATCTCGCACTGAATCACGCCGGGAACGACCGGGTTTCCCGGAAAATGCCCCTGCAAAAAGTACTCGTCGCCTGTAATCGTGATCTTGCCGTGGGCCTCGTCGCCCACCAGCTCGGCCTCGTCGAGCAAAAGCATCGGCTCGCGATGCGGTAACAGCTTCTTGAGCTCTTCTTTGTTCATGGATATCACCTATCCGATCCTCATAAGGCAACTGCCGAACTCCACGAGGTCGCCGTCGGCCACGCAGATCTCGAGCACCTCACCGTCCGCCTCGGCCGTCACCTCGTTGAGAACCTTCATGGCCTCGATGATGCAGAGGGTCTCGCCGGCCTTGACCTTGGAGCCCACGCGCACAAATGGCTCGTCGCCCGGCGCAGGGGCAGCATAGAAGACGCCCACCATGGGAGCAGTCACCTCGGTGCCCTTGGGCTCCGGCGCGGCGGCAGGTGTCTGCACGACGGGCTCCGGCGCGGCAGGCGCAACTGCGGGAGCTGCAACCGGAGCAGCCATGGCACTCGGCATGGGCATGGGCACGGCAACCGGCTGCGCGGCACTCGCACGCTCAAGTTCGACCGCGGTGCCATCGGGCTCCTCAACGCGCACGCGCGTGAGGCCGCGGTCCTCCATAACATCGGCTATCTCGGCAAGTCTTTTGGAATCCATGCTCTAGCTCCTTGCATATCTACGCAGCGCGATGGCGGCGTTGTGTCCGCCAAAGCCCAGATTGGTCGAAAGCGCCCAGGTAAGGTCGGCGCGAACCGCGCGATTGGGCGTGTAGTCAAGATCGCAGGCGGGATCGGGCGTGTGGTAGTTAATGGTCGGGGGCACCACGCCCTGCTCGAGCGCCATGGCGCAGGCCATGACCTCGATGGCGCCCGTGGCACCGATCATGTGGCCGGTCATCGACTTGGTCGACGAGATGTGCGCGGCGCGCGCCGCGTCCTCGCCGAGCGCTCGCTTGATGCCCGCCGTCTCGGACGAATCGTTGAGCTTGGTCGAGGTGCCGTGAGCGTTGATGTAGAGACCCTCGGAAGGCTTGACGTCGCCCTCGGCCACCGCCAGCGATATCGCGCGGGCAATGCCGGCAGCCTCGGGATCGGGGCTCGTGATGTGATAGGCATCATCGGTATTGCCGTAGCCCACGACCTCGGCGTAAATGTGAGCCCCGCGAGCCAGTGCGTGCTCCATGCTCTCCAGCACGAGCACGCAGGCACCCTCACCCATCACAAAACCGTCGCGGTCTGCATCGAACGGGCGGCAAGCCGTCGCGGGATCGGGGTTGGTGGTCAATGCACGGCAGGACGTAAAGCCCGCAACGGCATCGGGAATGATCGCCGCTTCGACACCGCCGGCGAGAATCGCATCGGCATAGCCATGCTTGATGGCGCGGAACGCCTCACCCACCGCATGGGCAGAAGTCGCGCAGGCAGTCACGACGGGCAGGGTCGGGCCTTTTGCCTTATGGCGAATCGCGATGTTGCCCGAAGCCATGTTGGGGATCATCATCGCGATCATGTAAGGCGATGCGCGGCGGGGCCCACGATCGGCAATCGTATGGACGTTGTCGACGAGCGTCGTCATGCCGCCCACGCCCGAGCCCACGTAGACGCCCAGGCGCTCGCGATCAATGGCGCCCTCGACATCAAAGCCCGCATCGCGCATGGCCTCGTCCGAAGCCGCCATAGCAAACTGAACGCAGGGGTCCAGATGCTTTGCATCACGCTTGCCAAAGTACTCGTTGCCGTCAAAGCCCTTGACCTCGGCCGCTACCTTGACGGCAAACGCATCGGTATCGAAGTGCGTAATCGGGCCGATGCCGCACGTGCCAGCGCACATGGCCGCCCAGGTGGCAAGCGCGGTGTTGCCGAGCGGCGATACGGCACCTATGCCGGTGATTGCAACTCTCTGTTCCATCATGGTCTCCTCATCCAAGCCGTTCTTCGGCCCTGGTTTCTACATCGCCATTCCGCCGTCGACGCGTATGACTTCGCCCGTAATGTAGGCAGCCGCATCGCTCACTAAAAATCGCACCACACCGGCCACCTCTTCGGGCTGCGCCATACGCTTAAGGGGAATCTGCTCCTCGGTTACCGTACGCACCTTCTCCGAGAGCTTTGCCGTCATATCTGTCTCGACAAACCCGGGGGCGACCGCGTTCACTCGTACACCGCGGGGCGCAAGCTCGCGCGCCACCGCCTTGGTCAGGCCGATCACGCCCGCCTTGGAGGCAGCGTAGTTGGCCTGCCCGGCATTGCCCATCAGGCCCACAACCGAGCTCATGTTGACGACGCAGCCGCCGCGCTGGCGCATAAAGGTCTTGGTGAGCGCACGCGTCGTGTTAAACGTTCCTTTAAGATTGACATCGAGCACGCGATCGAAGGCGTCATCGCCCATGCGCATGAGCAGGCCATCGCGGGTGATGCCAGCGTTGTTGACGAGCGCCCAAATGGAGCCAAAGTCGTTGAGGACCGCTTCCACGCACGCGTTGACGGCAGCGGGGTCGGCCACGTCACATTGATATGAGCGCGCCGTGGCGCCAGCCGCCCCGCAGGCGTCGCACGTCTCGCGCGCCGCATCGACGCTGCCGGCATAGACGACGGCGATATCGTAGCCATCCTCCGCCAGACCGATAGCGCAGGCGCGGCCGATACCCCGCGAGCCGCCCGTGACCAGTGCCACGCGACGTGAGTCGTTGCGCTCGAGCGCGCCATTGTTCAAGTTGCCCATGTCATTCCTTTCGGGTTACAGCCCTGTGGACTATGCGAGCTCGTCGGCAATAGCTGCGACCTGCTCGGCCGTCTCGCACGAATACACACGAACGTCGCTCAACGTACGCTTGATCAGGCCGGACAGCGTTTTGCCGGGGCCGACCTCAATAAATGTGTCGATGCCTTGATCCTGCAGAGCATGCAGCGTATCGACCCAGCGCACGGCATGGCTCACCTGATTGGCCAAGACATCCGATGCCGTCTGGGGGTCCGCCGGATAGGGCGCCGCTGTCATATTTGCCAAAACAGGAATGAGCAACGGGGACGGCGCGTGACCGGCCTCAATATATGCGGCAAGGCCACAGGTCGCCTCGGCCATATAGGGGCTATGAAATGCACCCGACACCGCGACCTTCATGGCGCGGCCGCCAGCCTCTTTTACTAGGACGTCGAGGGTCTGCAGCGCATCGGGCGCTCCGGCCACAACCGTCTGCTGGGGACTGTTGTAGTTGACCGGCCAGCAGTCCTCGCCGGCCTGCGCAGCCAGGTTCTCGACTTGCGCAGCATCAAGTTTGATGACGGCGCGCATGCCGCCAGGGTGACGCTCGGCCGCCGTGGCCATCAATGCCGCGCGCTCACACACGAGCTCAAAACCCGCTCGCGTATCGAATGCCCCCGCAAAGCTGAGTGCAGCGACCTCGCCCAGCGAGAATCCCGCACAGGCGGCAGGCACCACGCCGCGCTCGCGCAGGGCGACGGCGACAGCCAAGTCGTGCACGAACACGCAAGGCTGCGTGTTCTCGGTCTGCGAGAGCTCCTCCTTGGAGGCGCTCCGGCACTGCTCGCTCGTCCCCGGGCGCACCTCATCGGCAATGGCGAACACCTCGGCGGCCGCCGGCGATTTCTCGATCAAGTCGACGCCCATCGCGGGGTGCTGGGCACCCTGGCCGGCAAACAAAAACGCTACGCCACCCATGCACACGCACCCTTCAGGACGTGCTCGGCGCCATCGACCAGGTCGTCAACGATTTCGCGTGCGCTCTGGCGTTCGTTGACCATGCCGGCAATCTGTCCACACAAAAACGAACCCTCTTCGTAGTTGCCGTCCTTGGCGGCCTTACGCAGCGCACCGGTTCCCATAGCACCGAGCTCCTCGGCACTCGCGCCGGAACCCTCGCTCTTGGCATAGGCGTTGGTGAAGGGGCTCTTGAGGGCGCGCACTGGATGTCCCGTCGAGCGACCGGTCGCACGCGTCGAAGTGTCGTTGGCCTTCAGGACCATCTCTTTGTACTGTTCGGATACGGTGCACTCGTTTGCGACCAGAAAGCGTGTTCCCACCTGGACGCCGGCAGCGCCGAGCATAAAGGCGGCCGCCACACCGCGGCCATCGGCGATGCCGCCAGCCGCAACCACGGGAATATCGACCGCATCGACAACCTGCGGGACAAGTGCCATCGTCGAGGTCTCGCCAATATGGCCGCCCGATTCGGTGCCCTCGGCAACAACCGCCGTAGCTCCACGACGCGCCACGAGGCGCGCCAGCGCCACCGAAGCCACGACGGGAATAACCTTGATGCCTGCATCGCCCCAGGCCTTCATGTACTTGGTGGGATTGCCGGCACCGGTCACCACTACGGGCACCTGCTCATCAATCACCACTTGTGCGACCTCGTCGACAAACGGGCTCATGAGCATAACGTTGACGCCAAAGGGCTTATCCGTCTTGGCGCGCAGCTCGTGAATCTGATCGCGCAGCCAGTTTGCGTCGGCATTCATGGCCGCGATAATGCCTAAGCCGCCTGCCTCGGACACAGCAGATGCCAACGAGGCGTCGGCAATCCAGGCCATGCCACCCTGGAACACGGGCTTTTCGATGCCGAGCAAATCGCAGAGAGGAGACTTGAGCATCACTACTTCTCCAATGCCGCCTCGACCGTATCGACGAACTCGCCGACCGTCTTGGGGTTCTCCTCGGTATCGAGCTCAATGCCAAACTCGTCCTCGACGGCAACGAGGATCTCGACGGTACCCAGGCTGTCGAGGCCAATCTCCTCGAGCGTGGACTCGGGCTTCATCTCGACATCGTCAAGGCCGGCGGTCTCGCGGATAACGTCGCAAACGCGCTCGAAGGTCTTCTGATCTGCCATGGTAGTTCTCCTTTGTTTGTGCCCTAGGGGCGTTTTTATTTCCTATGTGCGACTACTTCCAACGAAGCAGATAGCCACCTATATCCAGGCCGGCGCCAAATCCAACGAGGGCGATGGTGTCGTCCTCATTCAGTGCGTCGGTACGTGCCAGCCGGTCAAGCGCAAAGGGAATGCAGGCGCTCGAAATGTTGCCGGTCTCGCGTAGCGTTCGAACCACGCGCTCGTCTGGCACGCCGAGACGCTTGACCGCCTGACTCAGGATTCGTTCGTTAGCCTGATGGAATACAAAATGATCGATGTCTTCGACCGAAATGCCCGCATCGCTCGCAAGCTTATGGACCGTGTCGCAGATGGCGTTGACGCCGAACTTGAACACGCGGCGACCATTCATGGACAGCACGCTCGCGCTATCTGCGGAGTCCTTAAACGGCGAGGTGCCGACCAGACCGGGAACGCGCAACGTCTCGACGTCGGGCGCCGTCGAAAGCTCAACGGCAAGGGGGTTGTCTCCCCCAGCCCCTATCACTGCAGCGCCCGCGCCGTCGCCAAA
The DNA here is from genome assembly GCA_900544895.1 of uncultured Collinsella sp. Lineage (GTDB taxonomy): Bacteria > Actinomycetota > Coriobacteriia > Coriobacteriales > Coriobacteriaceae > Collinsella. The sequence continues at coordinate 5,446 of UQWZ01000002.1, read as the reverse complement.
GAGCACGCAGGTGGCACGGTCGGTCCAGTCGAGCGCGCGCGTCATCTGCTCGGCAGCAACGACAAGCACGCGCTCGGCACGGCCGCGGGCGATATAGCCCTCGGCGACATCGAGCGCAAATACGAAGCCGGCGCAGGCCGCCGAGACATCGAAGGCAGGGCACGTCGCGCCTAGTCGCTCAGCAACGGCACACGCCTCAGCGGGAACAAGGTGGTCACCCGTCGTCGTCGAGCAGACGATCAGATCCAGCTGGCTCGCGTCGATTCCGGACACCTGGAGTGCCCGCTCGCTCGCCGCTACAGCAAGGTCGTCAAGTAACTCGGTGGTGCAGACATGGCGGCTCTTGATACCGGTGCGGGTAAAAATCCACTCATCCGAGGTATCGAGGAACTCAGACAGCTCGTCATTGGAAACACTGCGCTTAGGAAGCGCCGAGCCTGTTCCAAGAATCGTGAAACCCATCACTAACCTCCTTTGAGTTGTTGACGTGTTTACATCGACCAAGAGAGGATAGCGCATTTCAGTCGTTGTTGACGTGTTAACATTAAATTGTCCAAATGCGACAAAGGCTTCACATTGTGTCTATCTCTCGACACCATTGCGCGATTGCCTTATTAACTTAGGAGGTAGCAGCCGTTATGGATGCCAAATTAACGATCGTCGACGTAACCGGATCGACCAACGATGACCTGCTCGAGGCAGGAAAACAGGGTGCGCCGCACGGCACAGGACTTGCCGCCCGCGCGCAAACGGCAGGACGCGGCCGGCGCGGCCACAAGTGGGATTCAACCGCCGGCAACCTATTGCTTTCGATTGTCCTGCGTCCATGCGTTAATCCCGCAAAGTACTCTGGTCTTGCCGCCGTCAGCGGCCTAGCGGTGCTCGAAGCACTCGAAAAGCAGGGTCTTGCAAACGAGATTGGCCTCAAATGGCCCAACGACCTGGTCGCGCGAGGACGCAAGCTCGGCGGCATTCTGGTCGAGGCCGCACGCGATAACGAAGGCAAACCTTTCGCCGTCTGCGGCATTGGTGTCAACGTAAACTACACGCCCCAAGAGGTGCCCGATGGCGGCCTGGCGGCAATTGGCCTCTCGGACCTCAACGAGAGCGTTCCCGCCGTCGACATGCTCCTCGATGAGGTCTATCACGCAGTTATAGACGCTGTAGATAGCTGGGCAGAGCGCCTCAACGCCAAGGAAGAAGACGCCGGTCCGCTCGCGCCCGTCCACGACGAATATATCGCTCACCTCAATTGGATCGGGAAGCACGTTATCGCCCGCTCCCCCGCTGGAGACGAGCTGGCACGAGGCATATTTAGAACGGTCGACGATTGCGGCCGCGCATGCATTGAGACCGAGAGCGGCTTGTGCGTCTTCCACTTCGAAGAAGCATCCTTGCGCCCCCTGAGCGAATAGGGCGCCGCAGCCGCCGGCTCGGCAGACGAATTCGCTATCCCAAAATCTAAACTCAAAACAAAAGGGCCCCGCTACCGTAACGGCAGCGGGGCCCTTTAAGCTATGAGCGATATCGCTTAGAGCTTGATGTCGATGTCGACGCCAGCGGGGAGGTCGAGACGCATGAGCGAATCAACGGTGCCCGAGGTGGGGTCGAGGATGTCGATGAGGCGCTTGTGGGTGCGCATCTCGAACTGCTCACGGGAGTCCTTGTTCACGTGCGGCGAGCGGATAACCGTGTACAGGTTGCGCTCGGTGGGCAGGGGGACAGGGCCGGAAACGCGAGCGCCGGTCTTCTGAGCGGTCTCGACGATGAGCTTCGCGGACTGATCGACGACCTCGTGATCATAGCCCTTGAGGCGAATGCGGATCTTCTGGGTAGCCAACTTAAACCTCCAAAGAGTGCGAGAGATGTTCTCGCGGATTACGTAACAGGGAGCTCGAACTTAGGCGTTCTTGCTCATGACCTCGTCCACGATGGACTTGGGCGCGGGCTCATAAGAGTCGAACTGCATCGTGTAGGATGCACGGCCCTGGGTCTGGGAGCGAAGGTCGGTAGCGTAACCGAACATCTCGCCCAGCGGCACCTTGGCACGGATGAGCTTGCTGTTCTTGCGATCCTCCATGCCCTCGATCTTGCCGCGGCGACCGGAGAGGTTGCCCATAACGTCGCCCATGTACTGCTCGGGGGTCTCGACCTCGACAGCCATGATCGGCTCGAGCAGCTGCGGATCGGACTTCTTGAGGGCGTCCTTGATAGCCATGGAACCGGCGATCTTGAAGGCGGCCTCGGAGGAGTCGACCTCGTGGTAAGAACCGTCGAACAGGGTGACCTTGACGTCGAGGACCGGGAAGCCGGCGATAACACCGGTGTTCAGGGCCTCCTGGATGCCCTTGTCGATGGACGGGATGTACTCCTTGGGCACGACGCCGCCGACGATAGCGTTGACGAACTCGTAGCCGAAGCCCTCCTCCATCTTCTCGAGCTTGATGACGGCGTGGCCGTACTGACCGCGACCGCCGGACTGACGGACGAACTTGCCCTCAGCCTTCTCGACGTCGTGACCAGCGGTCTCGCGGTAGGCAACCTGGGGCTTACCGACGTTAGCGTCAACCTTGAACTCACGGAGCAGACGGTCGACGATGATCTCGAGGTGCAGCTCGCCCATGCCGGCGATGATGGTCTGGCCGGTCTCGTGGTTGGTGGACACCTGGAAGGTCGGGTCCTCCTCGGCGAGCTTGGTCAGAGCCAGGGACATCTTGTCCTGCTCGGCCTTGGTCTTGGGCTCAATGGCAACGTCGATAACGGGCTTAGCGAACTCGATCTTCTCGAGGACGATCTCCTTGCCCTCGGCGCACAGGGTGTCACCAGTGGTGGAGTTCTTGAAGCCGACGCAAGCGACGATGTCGCCGGCGGCAGCGTCATCACGGTCGATACGCTCGGCGGCGTTCATCTCGAGAATGCGGCCGAGGCGCTCGCGCTGACCGTTGGAAGCGTTGACCACGTAGGAGCCGGACTCAGCGCGGCCGGAGTAAACGCGGACGTAGGTGAGCTTACCGACGAACGGGTCGGTCATGATCTTGAAGACCAGGCCGGAGAAGGGCTCGTCGAAGGAAGGATGACGCTGGATCTCCTCGCCGGTGTCCGGATCGGTACCGGTGACGGCCTCGACGTCGAGCGGGCTGGGCAGGTAGTCGACGACAGCGTCGAGCAGCTCCTGGACGCCCTTGTTCTTGTAGGCGGAGCCCACGAAGACGAGGTTGAGCTCGTTGGCCAGAACGCCCTTACGCAGAGCAGCCTTGAGCTCCTCGACGGTGAAGTCCTCCTCCATGAGGATCTTCTCCATGAGCTCGTCGTCAAAGCTGGCAGCAGCGTCGAGGAGCTCCTCGCGCTTGGTGGCAGCGATGTCGGCGAACTCAGCCGGGATCTCGTCCATCGGCTCGGGGTAGGTCATGCCCTTCTCGTCGGCCTTGAAGTCCCATGCAGTCATGGTGACCAGGTCGATGACGCCCCAGAAGTTGTCCTCGGCGCCCATCGGGACCTGAGCGGCCACGGCGTTAGCGTCGAGACGATCCTTCATGGTCTCGATAGCGTTGAAGAAGTCAGCGCCCACGCGGTCATACTTGTTGATGAAGGCGATGCGGGGAACGTTGAAGGTAGAAGCCTGACGCCAAACGGTCTCAGACTGAGGCTGAACGCCAGCAACGGCGTCGAAGACGGCGACAGCGCCATCGAGGACGCGCAGGCAGCGCTCGACCTCGGCGGTGAAGTCAACGTGGCCCGGGGTGTCGATGATCTGGATGCGGTAGTCCTTGCCGTCCTTGTTCCAGAAGCAGGTGGTAGCAGCGGAGGTAATGGTTACGCCGCGCTCCTGCTCCTGAACCATCCAGTCCATGGTGGCAGCGCCCTCATGGACCTCACCGATCTTGTGGGTCTTACCGGTGTAGTAAAGAATACGCTCGGTCGTGGTGGTCTTACCGGCATCGATGTGGGCCATGATGCCGATGTTACGGGTATCGGAAAGCTTGTACTTAGGCTTAGCCATGTTAGTTCCTTACCTTAACTTACCAACGATAGTGAGAGAACGCGCGGTTGGCCTCGGCCATCTTGAAGACGTCCTCACGCTTCTTGACGGAAGCGCCCAGGCCGTTGGAAGCGTCGAGGATCTCATTGGCGAGACGCTCGGCCATGGTCTTCTCCTTGCGAGCGCGGGAGAAGTTGACGATCCAGCGGATACCCAGAGCGGTGGAACGACGGGAGTTGACCTCCATCGGGACCTGATAGGTAGCGCCACCGACACGCTTGGGCTTAACCTCGAGCGTGGGCTTGACGTTGTCCATAGCCTTCTTGAAGGTAGCGAGAGCGTCGCCACCCTCGGACTTCTCGGCAACGATCTCGAAAGCGGTGTAAACGATGCGCTCAGCGGTGGCCTTCTTGCCGTCAAGAAGGACCTTGTTGATGAGCTGAGTCACCAGGCGGTTGTTGTAAACGGCGTCAGGCTGAACCTCACGACGATTAGCTGCTGCACGACGCGGCATGTGAAATCTCCTTAAGTGTCTACCGTGCGGCGCTTAGGCGGCACACGGCGAAAGTATCAAAACGTTATCTGGCTTATTTAGCCTTGGGGCGCTTAGCACCGTACTTGGAACGGGCCTGCATACGGTTCTGGACCGGAGCAGCGTCGTAGGCGCCACGGATGACGTGATAACGGACACCAGGGAGGTCACGGACACGACCGCCGCGGACGAGCACGATGGAGTGCTCCTGCAGGTTGTGGCCCTCACCCGGGATGTAAGCAGTAACTTCGATGCCGTTGACAAGGCGAACACGGGCAACCTTACGAAGAGCCGAGTTCGGCTTCTTGGGGCTCGTGGTGAAGACGCGGGTGCACACGCCGCGCTTCTGGGAGTTGTGCTGCAGAGCAGCGTTCTTGGACTTCTTGGGCACGGAACGACGGCCCTGGCGAACCAGCTGGTTAATAGTAGGCAAAGCGTACTCCTTCTCGAATGATTCCAGCTTTCTGTAAAGTGCAACGGCTTGAATCGAGGGGTCAGCATCCCCCTACGAAACACGCAGTTCGATAGGATACGTGGCGTTAGCTGTGCCGTCAACAGACCACGCCGCCGGGCGTATCCTAAAATGAGCACATTTCCGCAAAGCCTACACAAAAGGAATCCCCTCCTGTGCGCGGGGGCGGATTTCCGGCCCGGGCGGCCCAGGTTTTAAGTTTGCTGCTCTACAGTCCTGCGCAAGACGGAAAGCACGTTAAGTGCTTTCCTTTGCGTGCGGAACTCGCGACAAACTTAAAACCTGGGCCGCCCGGTCCGGAAATCCGACGCGCTCGTCGGGGCAACGTTACCTGCCAGACGATATGAGCAGGACATAAAAACATTGAGAGCCCCTGCTGCATGAAAGACCGCGGATTAGGCCGACAATGGTGAGTGTCTAATCCAACCGTGGCGGCCACGCCGCATTCATGGAAGGGGCTCCC
>UQWZ01000001.1:0-563644 GCA_900544895.1 uncultured Collinsella sp. | reverse complement strand
TCCGTTCGATTCATATGGTTCTAGTATAGGAAAAGGAATTTCTCGGGGCCGCCTCTCGGCGGCCTTGCGAAAAACAAATCCAAGTTAGACCATTTCAAATGGTTCGATGTCTGCCCGGATGCGACACTGAATGTGTCCATCCTCGCAGTATCCGGTTCTCAAGGTGCACGCCTGGCGGCTGATCCGGTCCGACCGGGCCGCGCGGCAAGGAGATATATTGCCAGACCGGAGGGGCGCCGTGGGCGGGAATCGCGCACTCCATATTTTGTTCACAAATGAATAGGTCCCTCAGTCGCATCACTGAGGTTAAAACTGAAGCATTGGCTTCTGATATTGGCGATGACCAGCTGGTTTATAGGTGTTAAGGCATCGGTCATCTCTGGAGCGCCACTTTACTCCAAAAGCATCAGCTATTTGTTTCCCGTCGGTAAAAGGCAGGTTTTGTTCGCCAAGCGTTCTTATATATAGAGAAGTTCGGGTTCGAACCCATGTCGCGGCAACAAAAAAGCGGCCGGCATCCGCCAGTCGCTTTTCCATTCTATGGTGGGCCGTCAGGGGTTCGAACCCTGGACCTTGGGATTAAAAGTCCCCTGCTCTGCCAGCTGAGCTAACGGCCCGCGGGTGGCATTGTACCACGGTCTGGGACTATTCCCAACTCCATTGGCCGTTCTGGAAAATCACAACTTCACGTCCATCAGGCGTAATGCCCGTAATATCGATGTCGTCCGTGCCGATCATAAAATCGACGTGCGTGCTCGAGACGTTAACGCCATGCTCCAGGAGCTCCTCCTTGGACATGTCGTACCCATCCTCGATACATTCGGGGAAACCGACACCTAGCGCGAGATGGCAGCTAGCGTTCTCGTCATAGAGCGTATCGTAGAACAGAACGCCACTTTCGCGAATCGGCGTGTTCTTGGAGATGAGCGCGACCTCGCCCAGACGAGCGGCGCCTTCGTCGGTGTCAATGATGCTCGCAAGCGTCGCCTTGCCCACGCGGGCATCGTAGTCCACTACGCGGCCGGCCTCGAACTTAATCCAAAAATCATCAACCTTGTTACCGTGGTGAATGAGCGGCATGGCCGAGTACACGATACCGTCGGCGCGCATACGATCAGGCGAGGTGAAGACTTCCTCGGTGGGAATGTTGGGGAAGAATGGGTGCCCATCGGGCGTCTCGCCCTTGCCGCCGGCCCACTCGTGACCTTTCGTCATGCCAATCGTCAGATCGGTTCCATTTGCCGAGGTGTAATGCAGATAGTCGAAACGATTGTCGTTCAGGAAACGCAGATTCTTTTCGAATGCGGCGTCATGGAGTTCCCAGTCGCTCTCCGGGTCCTGGCCATCGGCACGAGCGGTGTGCAGAATCGCATTCCATAGTTTATAGATCGCAACCTCATCCGCATCGCCCGAGAACACCTCGCGAGCCCAGGCAACGACCGGCGCGCCGGCGATGCACCACGGGTTGATGTTGTAGTCCAGCCCACGGCGGAAGACCTTGCACTGCGTATTCCTTGCCTTGGAAGCCGCGGCGGGCTTGGCGGGGTCAATGCCCTTCAGAGCCGCTGGGTCCGCACCCTCGATAAAGATAAAGCAGGCACCGTCCTGGGCCAGGGAATCCAACTGCAGGCGCTTCCACTCGGGCGTCTGCTCAAAATAGCTTTTATCGACATGCTCGTACGTAAGCCTTGTCACGGCGTCATCGGCCCAAATGACTGTCACGTGGCCAGCGCCGGCGGCATAAGCCTCCGCGACCACCACGCGCGCAAACGGCGCGCACTCGACCGGAGACTGAACGACAACCTCCTGGCCGGGCTTGACGTTTACGCCCTTGCGGACAACCAGACGCGCATAGTTTTTAATCTTGGGCTCCAGGGCCTTCATGCCCTCCAGAGCTTCTTCGACCGTCAGGGCAGCTCGAATCATGTGCCACTCCATCTATCTATAGAACAGTAAAAAGGCGCGCCGCAAAAACGGCGCGCCTTATATCTTAGCGATAAGTATGCATGCAAACGCTACTTCTTCTTGGAGTCCTTCTTGTCCTCCTCGGCAGCCGAGCGCTCGATAAGGGCGTTGAGCTTGTTCTCGGACATGCCCTCGGCCTGCGCGCGGTACATGTTGCGCAGGGGACGAATACGAACGAAGTCGTAGATGAAGTCACCCAAAATGACGACGTAGGACAAAATGATGCCGACCATCTGGACAGGGCTGGACACCATGCCAGCGGGAGCGAAGTACAGCGAAGCCCAAATGGCCACGACGAGCACCATGCCGATAGTAAGCACGGCCCACCAGATACGACGGCGCTTGGTGTAGTCCTCATCCTGCTTGAGAAGGATATTCGACACCGTGTAGATGCGGTCCTCCTTGGCGCGCTGCTTAGCCTTGCGGGCGCGCTTCTCCTCTTTAGAGAGGCCCTCGAGGTTCTCGCCCTTCTCGAGCTCTTTGCGGCGTGCCTTAGACGAAGCCGGCACGACGCGGACAGAGCTCGCTGCCTGACGGGCAGGCTTAGCAGATGCGGCGGACTTGCGCGCAACCCCGGTAACCTCGTGGGATTGCGTGCGCTTGTTCGTGGCGCTACGGGTACTCACTTATGCGTTCTCCTTCATGCTTGTGAACTGGGAGCCCGTGATGATCTGGAAGGCCTCGCGATAGCGCTCGGACGTGCCATCGATGACCTCGGCGGGCAGGTGCGGGGTCTCCCCCGTCATATCCCAGTTGGCCTTGAGCCAATTGCGGACGAATTGTTTGTCGTAGCTGGGCTGGATCTTGCCCTCCTCGTAGCTGGCAGCAGGCCAGAAACGGCTGGAATCGGGCGTGAGGCACTCGTCGATCAGCGTGACCTTGCCATCGATGACACCAAACTCGAACTTGGTGTCGGCAATGATGATGCCACGGGTCGCGGCGTACTCGGCAGCGGCCTTGTAGATCTTGAGGGAAAGGTCACGAATCTGCGTGGCGATATCCTCGCCCACGATCTCGCAGCAACGCTCGAACGAGATGTTCTCGTCGTGGTCACCAATCTCGGCCTTCGTGGACGGCGTGAACAGCGGCTCGGGAAGCTTGGAAGCCTCGGTCAGGCCCTCAGGCAGCTGGATGCCGCAGACGGTGCCGTTCTCGTCGTAGGTCTTCTTGCCCGAACCGGTCAGATAGCCGCGGACGATGCACTCGATAGGAATCGTTTGGGCCTTTTTAACCAGCATGGCGCGGCCAGCGAGGTAGTCACGATACTCAGCAAACTCCTCGGGGAAATCCGCCGGGTCGATGGAAACGAGATGGTTGGGGACGATGTCGGCAAACTTATCAAACCAGAATGCCGAGATGCGGTTGAGCACCTCTCCCTTAAACGGAATCTCGTCGGGAAGAATGAAGTCGAACGCAGAAATGCGGTCGGTGGCGACCATCAGCAGGTTTTCACCGGCATCGTAGATATCACGAACCTTGCCACGGGAATCCGGACGACGCTCCATCGTTGTCACGTGAGTCACTCCTTACCAAAATACGACAGTAATGCGGGTTCTTTCCCGCACGTTTTCGCAAACTCGGAGCGGCAGGGATGAAACCCCTCCTTCACCGAATAGCGAAAAGCTAGTGCTCCATTGTAGTAGATGCCGCGTCCGCCGTGTGCTCGCGAGGCAGATGAATCGTAAAAGTCGTACCCTTTCCAAGCTCCGACTCCACGGAAATGTAGCCATGATGTCGCTCGACGATCTGTTTAGTCACGGCGAGGCCCACGCCCAGACCGCCCGCCTCACGGGCACGGCTGGCATCGGCGCGCCAAAAACGGCCGAAGATGCGCGACAAGTCATCCTTGGCAATACCGATGCCGGTATCAGAAACGGCGACGCTGACGTGTTTGCGGTCACTGAGCACCGACACCACGACCCAACCGCCCTCGGGGGTGTAGCGCATGGCGTTGCTCATGAGATTGATGACGCATTGTGTGATCATGTCGGGATCGGCTTCGACGACATCGTCGTGACCTTGGGTCTCGTCAGCAAAGCGCAAGCGCAGATCGCGGTCGACAAACAGGCGCTCCTGGGCATTGACGATGGAACGCACGAAAGGAACCATGTCCACCGGCTCAAGGTTGAGCGGAGCCGTGCTGTTTTCCATGCGCGACAGGTCGAGCATCTGCTGCACCAGACGAGCCAGGCGACGCGTCTCGGAAGCAACAGTCTCCAAGTGCTCATCGTCGGTAGGATATACGCCATCCTGCATGGCCTCGACCGTTGCGAGCATGGCCATAAGTGGAGTACGAAGTTCGTGAGCCACGTCCGAGGTCAAACGTTTCTCGTGTTTCATATCCTTCTCGAGCGAAGTGGCCATCTCATCGAAGGTCTCACCCAGCTGATCAATCTCGTCATCGCCGCGCAAGCCCGTACGAGCAGACAGATCGCCATCGCGAATTTGCTTGGCCGTGCTGGTAATACGGTGAATCGGCTTGGTGAGCATGCGCGACACGAGTGATCCGATAACGACCGAAATGCAAACTGCAACAACCGCAGCAAGGGCCATGGCGTTAAAGGTCTTCTCCCTAAACGCAGAATCTGCCTTGGTGAGCAAGGCATCGGAGCCGATGGCCCACAGCTTTACTTGTCCGACATGCTCGCCGGAAGACGTTATGATTTCGACGTTTGCAACGCTATCGGAGCCGGTGGGAGCCGACGAGACCGGACTATGCGATGCTTTTTTCCCGCTCGAGCTGCTCGACGGCGATTCGTTCTCGCGCACATCGGCGGTCGCGCTTGCCGAAGGCCATGAGTCGTCATAAACGACAACGCCTTTCTTGTTGACGACCTGCATACCCAAATCGTCGGACACCAAACTCGATGTCGCGACCGTACGTAGCTCGCCCGCAGTCCAATTGCCGTTTTCCTCATACGACGTCGCAAGCTTTTCGGCAGCGGAATTTGCGATTTCGACGATATTGGAGCGCGTGTAATCCGAAAAGACCGTGCCCCACACAACAGAGACCACGCCCACCAGCACCAATACCGTCATGAGCGATGTCAGAGCAAAAGCAAGTGCCATGCGCGAGGGATAGCTCATCGTTGGCCGTGAATCGGAACGAGGCGTGTTCCAACTAGCCTTGGAACCCGCCTCGCTCTCCTGCTTGTGCTTTTGTCCGATTTCAAAGCGCGCAGGTGTCATATGTGATTTCCCTATTTCTCGTCCGACTTATCGGTCTTGGCCGGAGCCTCGAAGCGATAGCCGACACCATGGACGGTGTAGAGCCACTTGGGCTTCTTGGGATCATCGCCCAGCTTGGCGCGAAGATTCTTCACGTGGCTATCGATGGTGCGCTCATAGCCCTCAAAGTCATACCCGAGCACTTTCTCGACCAGCTCCATGCGGTTATACACACGGCCGGGATGGCGGGCAAGCGTGGTGAGCAGCTTGAACTCGGAAGCCGTCAGATCGACTTCCTTGCCCTCGACCAAGATCTTGTGGCCCGAGATATCGATGACCAGATCGCCGAAGTCGAGTACCTCGACGGCGGGCTCGTCGGCCTGATGGGCACGGCGGAACAGAGCGCGAACGCGGGCGACGAGCTCGCGCGGCGAGAACGGCTTAATCAGATAGTCGTCGGCGCCGAGCTCAAGACCGATAATACGGTCCTCGATCTCGCCCTTAGCCGTCAGCATGATGATGGGGACATCCGAGGTATCGCGAATGGTGCGGCAAACGCGCTCGCCGGGGATCTTGGGGAGCATAAGGTCGAGCACGACCAGGTCGAACTGATGCTTCTCGAACTCCTCGATCGCGGACTGGCCGTCGCCGACGCCCACAACCCAGTAGCCTTCGCGCTCGAGATAGGCAGCGACGGCGTCACGGATTGCCTTCTCATCCTCGACCAGCAGAATCTTTTTTGCATCTGAAGCCATAACACGGCCCCCCTGTCTCAATTAGCTAAGAACAAGCCCATTTTAACGCACCTGAGCCCGCCAGATGCCGCTATGACGCGGCAGCTCGGCGGGCGGTACTCACAATTACAACGCGTTTATTCCCCTGTTGGCGCCTTTTTAACCCCTCTAAGCTTAAAGAGAGAATAGGCGTGCAGTGACTGTCTCTGGTATACCCTGGCTGTTGCGCACCGTGGCGTACGTAAGGAATGAGTCCGATTTTCCCGCCGTAGCTGGATAATCGCCATACTCCAAAGCGCGGTCGGGCGACAGCAGCGAGCCATAGGTCTTGGCAGAGGTGTCGATCAGGAAATGCGACGCCTGTACCTTAACAAGGTATTTATTCTTCTTGCCAGCCGCACATGCGAGCGGTTCGCGTGACAGGAAGAGGTACGGCCCTCCCTCATTACCGATATACGTGCCCATATTGCCCAGGCTGCCCACGCCACTATAGGCCGCCTCGATAGAAAACACGAAGGTATCGCCCATATATACGGCCTCGAAAGGCGAAACTGGCGAAGGGAGGACCAACTGGGCACGCTTGGTGTTGTTGCCGTCGGTCAGATCGATTGCCGTTATGCCGTAGTAGACGCCCTCGTCGTTGCGGACACGCGGCGAGATGGTCAAAATGCCGTCGCTCGCGCGCGGGGCCGATGCAAAGCGGCCCGTCGATTTCCAAATTACCTCGGCCTTGGATTCATCAAGCGAGCGACGATAGCAAAACGAATCACTACTCGTTTTATTGCCGCCTGCCGAAGGCATTTTATACCAGATGACCGATGACCCGAACGCCGTAAACAAGGGCGGATCATAGTCCTTGCCACCTCGATCGAGCTCAACCACGTCGCCAGAGAGCGAAGCGCCCGACAGATTTTGAGCGTAGAGCTTCCACGATGAATTGGCAAAGTTCATCTCAACCCACGCGAATACGCCGTCGCCGGCACGGACATCGTAGAATGCATATCCCGTGCCCTCGATAGGATCCTCGATTAATGTGGTAAGCGAGCCATCACCCAGGTTGAGCACACCGAGTGTGTTGGCGTGCAGCGCCGATGCGGGCGCCATCATCGCCGCGGCGTAATCGCCGTCGCAGTAGTACAGCAGCGTACCCAGAGGCAGCGTCCACGACGCCGCCGGCTCAAGATCGATGTCGACTGCCTCGTACTCATCCGTAATCGAGATGATCTTGGAATCGTCCTTGATAACCTGCGGCTCGCCGGCGGCATCATCGCTGGTGCCCGTTTTTTTCGAGCATCCGGCAAGTACCGTGGCAGCGCCCGCGGCAGCCCCACCGAGTACGAAGCCGCGACGCGATATTCCGTTCTTGATGTGATCGGCGATACCCATTAGGCGATCTCGGCGCGAGCGGCCTCGATAGCGCGTGTAAGCTGGTCGGCGCAGGAGGTCTTTTTCATACCGCAGGTATTACCGGCGAGAACCTCGATTACGCGATCGGCAGGAGCGCCCTCGACCAGCTTGGAGATAGCCTTGAGATTGCCGTCGCAGCCGCCGGTAAATTCAACGCCCATCACCTTGTTGCCGTCATCGGAAAGGTCAAGGTGAATATTGCGAGCACACACGCCCTGAGGCTTGTAATCAAACGAAATCATGCGATCCCCTCTCAGAATGTTATTCGAGACGACTATTATCCCCGTCTTTCCCTAAATGCAACGAGGCGCTTTGCCGGCAACACACATTACCAGCAAAGCGCCCTAAAAAGCTAACGTTATGCCCGAACCTACTCGAAGCTCAGCTGCTCCAGACGATCAAAGACCGTGTCGATACGGGTGAGGAAGTCCCACGGATCAAAGATCTCGTCGAGCTTCTCCTGGCTGACGGTGCAGCGCGGGTCGGCCTCGAGACGCTCCTTAAAGGTGGGGCCGGAGACACAATCCTGTACCTCGTGCCAGGTTGCCATAGCGTTCTCCTGCACAATGGCGTACGCGTCCTCGCGGGTGATGCCCGTGTCGACGAGGGCGAGCAGTACCTTGGAAGAGAAGATGAGGCCGCGGGTCTTATTGAGGTTGGCCATCATGCGGGCGGGATACAGCTGCAGGCCGTCGATAACGCGGATGAGGCACTGGAACATGTGGTCGAGGGCGATGAAGCTATCGGCCTGGGCGACGCGCTCGGCAGAGGAGTGCGAAATGTCACGCTCGTGCCACAGGGCGACGTTATCGAAGGCAACCTGGGCGTTGGACTTCACGACGCGCGACAGACCGCAGACTTTCTCCATGGTGATGGGATTGCGCTTGTGCGGCATGGCTGAGCTGCCCTTTTGGCCCTTACGGAACGGCTCCTCGGCCTCGAGCGTATCAGTCTTCTGCAGATTGCGGACCTCGGTAGCGATGCGCTCGCAGGTGGCTGCGGTGGTGGCGAGAACGCCGGCGAGATAGGCGTGATGGTCGCGGCTGATAACCTGCGTGGACAGCGGGTCGTGAACCAGGCCCAGGTGCTCGCAGACATACTCCTCGACGAACGGCTCGATGGAGCTGTACGTGCCGACAGCGCCCGAGATAGCACCGAAGGCAACATTCTTGCGGGCGTCCTCAAGACGATCCAGATCGCGCTTGAGCTCCCAGGCCCAAGAGCCAAACTTCATGCCGAAGGTCATCGGCTCGGCGTGGATGCCATGAGTGCGGCCGGCACAGAGCGTGTTGCGCTCCTCAAAGGCGCGACGCTTGCAAATCTCGCCGAGCTTCTTGACGTCCTCGATGATCAGGTCGCAGGCCTGGGTGAGCTGGTAGCACAGGGCCGTGTCGCCCAGATCCGAGCTGGTCATGCCATAGTGAACCCAGCGGCTGGGCTTGGGGTCGCCCTCGGGAACATCGGCATCGATGTATTCCTTCATGTTGGTCAGAAAGGCAATGACGTCGTGGCGCGTGACTTCCTCGATCTCATCGACCTTCGCCTTCTCAAAGTTGGCATGGTCGCGGATCCACTGGGCCTCGTCTTTGGAAATACCGATCTTGCCGAGCTCCGCCTGGGCCTCGCAGGCCAGAACCTCGATCTCCTGCCAAATGGCGTACTTGTTCTCGAGGGAGAAGATGTGTCCCATCTCCGGGCGGGTATAGCGATCGATCATAGCGGCTCCTTTTTGGTTATTGGCACGTTGGTCGTAACCCAACCATTGTACCGTGCGCAGGTGCAAGTATGGGCAGCAGGCATTAACCTAACATTTTGGAATTGGAGCGAGCAACGGGACGTCTGCGTTATTTGCTTCGCAAATCCGCACCGGCTGCGGTCGATCCCCTCGGATTCACGGTGACGATGGGGGAGACTTTGTTGAATTGGCCGTCCCGAGGTCTTCTGTGCTCCATGGAGCGGACAACGGGACGTCCGCGTATTTGCTTCGCAAATCCGCACCGGCTTCAGGCGCCTGTCGGCGCCTTCGCCTGCTCGCTACAAACGCTTCGCGTTTGCTTAACGCTCGCACCCTGGCGGGTTCGAGTCCCGGCGCTTAGTAGTAAAAAGCACGGCAACGTAACGCTGTCGTGCTTGTGCTTTTTACTGGAGCGGGCAACGGGACTCGAACCCGCGAGTGTCAGCTTGGGAAGCTGATGCCTTACCACTTGGCGATGCCCGCATATGTGGGGGATAGTATAACGCGGTTGTCTTGTTCGATACAAGGGTGTCGATGCTTGTTTTAGCTGTGGAGAATCGTTTGAAAACCGCGCCAATTGTGGAGATGAGGACCTTTGTCTTTCTTTTCTTACCATCTTCTACCTGCACTTTTATCTGATTGTTGTATTTGAGCTCGATTTGTCAGAAATCGGGCAAGCTTTTGGTCAGGCTCCGGTACTTACCCGCATGAACCTCGGGGGTAGCCTCATCCTACGCGTCGCAACCTCCCCATGCGGCGCACGAGGGATAAGGAGCAGCCATGTCCAACGCACCCATGCACTCTGTCCACAGCGCAATCGCAACAGGTCCGCTGCTCCTGCTCCTCTTCCTGCTTTTCGGCTGCCTGGCACCGGGAGCCGCATTTGCCGTCGATGGCTACGACCAGCTCGGCTTCCGCACTATTAGCGATGATTGTGGGCCCTTCTTCATCGGCAAGTATGAAGCTCAAGACACCTCAATTGCCTACTGCATGAACCAGGAGCGCCCCGGCCCCACCAAACCGGGCGGCCCATGGCTCAACTTTGATCAAGGCTGGGTGTGGCTCGACGACGAGTTCGCGGCAATCGTTTGTCACGGATATCCCACCACCACGTCGTTTGGCGGTTACCATCTTTCACCCGATCGCGCCCGCGCCGCCACCCAGCTTGCCGTATGGATGCTCAACGGCACTACCCATGTCGACGGCACCTACTCCTACACGACCGCTCAGGGTAAAACCAAGAGCGGACACTTTACCGCCGACAATGAAGTCGTGGCGGCTGCGCGGTGGCTCCACGACAGCGCAAAATCAGGAAGCATCAAAGCCGCTCCGCACCGCGCGCGACGCTATCTAGGGGCCGTATCGGGCGGCAGCAAACGTCAAGACATGCTCTATGTACTGCCGGCGGTCTCTGTTTCCTTCCAAAAGCAGTCTGCTAACACCGTTATTACCAGCGGAAACAATACCTATCAGTTTACCGGGGCAACATTCGATATTTTTGAGAGCGCCAGCGGCGCGCGTGTCGGCACCATCAAGATGGACAGCAACGGTCGAGCGCAAGCAACACTTCTGCCCAACACGGCATACTACCTAGTTGAAACGAAGGCGCCGGCCGGCTATGTCCCCCGCCACGATCGTATTGCCTTTACCACGGGGAATGACGGCGGGCGGGCCGCCATTGATGAACAGCCCGGCACCATCAATCTGCGTATCGTAAAACTCGATGCCGCGACGAATGCCGGCCCCCAGGTGGGATCTTCACTCGCAGGAGCAGAGTTCACGTGTGTGTCGCAATCAACCCCTGGATGGGCACAAATCCTCACGACCGACGAAAGCGGTCGGGCCACCCTCGCCGATGTCCCCTTAGGAACCTTTACCATCTACGAATCAAAAGCCCCCGAGGGCTACCTGCCATCCAACGACAGCTGGACCTATACCGTTGGAGCCGACCAACTCGGCGATTCAGGCGTGGTCGAGATCGAATCTCGCGTTTCCGATATCCCCATTGCGTTTAACCTTGAGATTTCCAAATTCAAGGATTACGGCAATAGCGACCAATCCGGCCTGGAGCAGCCGGCGGGTGGTGTTGTCTTTGAGGTTGTCAGCAACAGCTCTCAGCAGGTTGTTGGCACACTGACCACAAACATCTATGGCTTTGCCTCCACCAAAGATCAGCCCGAAGCATGGTTCGGCACAGGCAAGCGACCCGCCGGTGTCCACGGAGCCGTCCCATACGACCGTGCCGGCTACACGGTTCGCGAGGTTCCGGAAACCGTCCCCGAGGGTTTTAAACGTGCAGGGGAATGGACCGTCGGGGCCAATCAGATTTCCGACGGCGCCGAGCTTCAATATATCGTAGACAACCACGCTCTGTCGACGCATCTCCAGATTGTAAAACGCGATGCCCAAACAGGCGCTTCTGTTCCCCTAGCCGGATTCACCTTCCAACTCCTCGACAGCAATCACGAACCTGTCTCACAAACTTGCTGGTATCCAGCACATAACGTAATGGACACCTTTACGACTGACGCGACCGGGACCGTCACACTGCCCGAATCGCTCGTGCCGGGCACCTATTATGTACGCGAAACCTCGGCCAAAGAGCCCTATCTTGTCGGCGAAGAGATCGAGGTAAACATACCCACCGACATGAACCTAACGCCCGTTGCAATCGCCTCGTATTATGACCACGCCGCGACCGGAAACATCAGAATCGTTAAAACCGATGCCATAGACGGGAGCAGCCTCGCGGGCGCCGTCTTTGAGATCCGTGCCTCGGGTGATATCGTGCGCCCCGACGGTAGCATTGCCGCGCTCGACGGTGAGACTGTCGCGACCGTCACGACGGATGAAACTGGAGAAGCACGCGCGGACAACCTCCCACTGGGATCTGACACCGCACGCTACGAGGTTGTCGAGACTCAAGCGCCGGCAGGCTTCTTGCTCGATCAGACAACCCATATTGTCGACCTTACTTATGCCGACCAGAAAACACCCGTTGTAGAAGCACGGCTTAACGTATCCGACGATTACACCAAGGTTGATATCTCCAAGGTCGATGCAAGCGGTGAGCAGGAAGTGGAAGGCGCACAGCTCACCTTATATGGTCCCGATAAAACCGAAATAGACTCCTGGACCTCATCCGACAAGCCACACCGCGTCGAACATCTTGCACCCGGCACCTACTCGTTGCGCGAAATGATGTCTCCGCGGACCTATGACCTTGCCGAGGAGATAACGTTTGAAATAAAGGATACGGGAGAAGTCCAATCCGTCGCGATGAAGGATGCGCCCATCGAAATCAAGGGGCAGGTCGACAAGCGTCAGGAACTTGTCCAACCTATCGAAAAGGGCCTGTTGGCTAACGGCGATGGTAAAAACCGTGCCGCGATGCAAACCAATACGGATGGGCTTTTCTCCTATACCATCGACGCTCGAAACAATTCAACTACCTGGGTTGATGAGTTCACACTTACCGATGATCTTGAGTGTGCCGAGGACGATACAGCGAGATTCGTCTCAATCGAAACCCCCGTCGCCATCGGCGACCTCAATGGTCTGTGCAACGTGTGGTATCGCACGACGCCGTTGGACTCGACAGACGTCGATGAGCCGGCAAACGCGACACTTGACGATGGGCACGAAAATCCTTGGCTTGAGTCCGACGAAGTAAGGGAAAGTCTGGGTGAGGATTGCCGCCTCGTCGATTACGACGGTTGGCACCTCTGGAAGGCGGATATCTCGACCACGGAATCCACCACACTCGAGGCGAAAGAACTCGACCTTGCATCCAATACCGTCGTAACGGGCATTCGAATTGAATACGGTGCGGTAGCCGCCGACTTTACGACTCGAAGCGATGCGGATTCTTGGAACCGCGATGATCTCAAAGATGAGCACGACGATCTTGACGATGCCAAAGCAATCCTTGGCACAGACGCTCGGGGCGCAATCGTGCACATGCAGGCGACGTCGGCTTATACGCCCCAAACCGCACTCACCAACAGCGCACACGTCGATCTTTGCCGCAACGGCGGCGGCGATAAACTTGAGTCACATGACGATGACCGTGTCATTCAACGCTGTACCCTACCGCAGGACCTACCGGCAACAGGATCAGCTCCCATCGCCGCTTGCATCACCGCGCTCCTGACCTCGGGTGCCGCAGCCCTATGGTTCGCTCGCCTTAGGTCGATCCCAAAGAAGCGCTAGCGCGATGAAAAAGCGGGCGAGCCAGTCCCCTGGCTCGCCCGCTTTCAATCATGTAAATCGCCGTATCTACTCTGCAGACGAAGATCCACCATCAACGATTGCCTGCTCGGACTCAGGAATCCCATCGGCACCCGTACTCTGTTCTTGCTCCACCTCTTCGCTGATTGCGGAGGCGGGGGTCGAGCCCTTTGCACCCACGATGTAGGCAGCCCCAAATCCTAACGCAATGGCAATCAAGGTCAAAATCACGTAGACAGGCCAATGGCGCTTAATATACGAAAACACGTTGACTCCTTAGAGCTCCGTCTACGAACGGCGGATAACCTCGGTCACGACCTCGGATACCGTGGCAATGTTCGTCGGGTTGACATTGTGGGGCAGGTCGTCCTCGGTACGAGCGCAAGCCAGACGCGTGCCGTCCACGCCGGCGATGGTGAGGGCTCGGCGGCTCGCCTCGAGCGCGGCATAGGCATCGGTCTTGGCATAGGGCATCTCGAGCGCGCCACAATCGACATGGAACGACTTGCACACCTTGCTGACCAGGTTCATGATGCGGCGATCGCCCTTGAGCAGCTGCTGTTCGCCCTCGACCGTCACCACCGAAAGCCTACCGGCGCCGACGGATTCAAGATTGATGAAGAATACGCCGCGGAGCTTATCGCGATGCGAAGCCAAGAAGGCCTTCATGCCGGCGCCATCACAATCCGAGGCGCCCGTTGCCACAAACCAGATATCGTGACCGAGCAGCTCATCATCGCCCATAGAGGCGACAGCCGAGAGCATATCTTCGGAAGAAGCGCCATCGGAAGACGTAGCGCCGCCCTTCCAGCCATCGTTATCGTCCTCGAAGTTATCCCACGAACCGATACCGCGACCGGACTTCTTGGCATCGTAATCGTCTTCGACGCCCAGCCAGTCACTCATGCTGTCCTGCTCGTTTTTCTTTTTACGGCCGAACAGACCACCCAGGCCGCGCTTACGAGACTTGGGTGCCGCCGGGGCGGGAGCCGAAATGGTCTCGATCGGCTGTGCGCCCGACGCAACGGGCATAGGAGGCGCAACGGGTGCCGATGTGGGTTCGGGGCCCTGGGCAGTAGCAAAGGGATCGTTGACCTGTGCGGAGGGGTCGGGAAGGTCGAACAGCGACGTGCGAGACGCAACGTTTGCCTGCTTCATAGACGGCAGCGACGGATCGGGGACCGAAGCCAGCGGAGACGAGGAAGGTGCAGGCGACGGTGCCGACGCCGGATCGGGAACATTCATCTGCGGGCGCGGCGATGCCTGGGAGGAAATCTGGGCCATAAGGGAATCGACCGTTTCGTCCTGGGTGGGAGCGACATTGGCAACCGTGGCACCGGAACCACTCGGGGTCGGCATGGTGAAAATCTGCGTGGAATAAGGCCTCGACTCATCCGTCTCGGGAGTCTCGGAAACCGCAGGCACTTCCTCCTGCTCGACCTCGGTCGAATCATCTTGCTCGGCTGCCGCGTATTGCTCTTCGTCAGAGTTGGCCTCGACGGGCTCGTCCTCGGCGGCATCTTGGATTTCGGCAGCATCAACAGGCTCGTCATCGTCTGCCACGTCGCCCTGCTCATCGGAAACAGGAAGGGGCTCGGCAATCGCAGTGCCCTGTTTTTCAAACGTTATCGTGGAATCGAACTGCGCGGCATCAAACGACATGGTGCTATCGACGTGCTGCTGAGCCTCGAAAGACGTCGTCGCTTCAACAACATCCGCGGACGCCGGTTGCTGGGACTCAAAGGACGTTGTAGCTTCGGCGGCTTCGACGGGCGCGGACTGCATAGCCTCGTTCTGCTCGAACTCTTGCGCCGCGAGCTCACGTGCCGCCTCGGCTGCCTGCTGCTGAGCGATAGCCTCCTGCTCGGCAGCCTCGCGTGCGGCAGCGCGCTTCTCCTCGAAATCGTCGACAAATTTCTTGCCCTTTGCAAACGCACCCTTAAAGAAGTTGGAAGCGCTGGCGCCAATCGACGAGAACGCGGATGCAATGTCGGCATGCGGCGTTGCCGCGGGAATCTCGGCCGAGAAATCAGTATCGCTCTCGTAAGACACGCGCCTCGGCTGTTCAACGTAATCGTCGTCAGACTCGTCCGCAACGTCTTGCGCCGGCGCGGCGGGAGCCAAAATGTCCAGTCCTGCCGCGGGATCGAACGCGGACACCGCCTCGGGATCGGCAACGGCAGCGGTAACCGCGGCAGACTCATCATCCGCAGCGACAACGGGCGCAGGCGCAGCCACGACGGGGGCAGGCTCGGGCTCAAACGTTGGCTCCTCGCCCTCCTCGTAATCGAGCGTGCAGGACTCGGGAAGCATTCCGAGCGCACGGATGGCATCCGAACCAAAGCGGATGTTGCCGGCGGCGTTGCGATAGAGCTTGGGCTCGGGCTCGGCAGACTCCTCCGCCGGCTCGGCAGCGGGAACCTCGTCATTGAACTCTTCGGCTTGGGCAGCCTGATTCTGATCCTCGGGCACGATAGCGCCGATCAGCGTCTCGTCGGCAGACGCACCCTCAAAGCCCTCGATTTGCTCGTCGAAAGCCTCACCCTGTTCGGGCTCGGTCTGAGCGTCGGGAGCAATCGGCTGACCGAATTCGTCCTCGGCGTAGGTAGGCTCTTCATACTCGATGGTGTTGCCGTAGTCGTTTTGCTGCTGGGCCGCGGCATATTCCGCCGCCGCGCGCGCCATTTCCTCGGCACGACGCTTCTGCTCCCCAAAATAGGTATCGAACGGAACATCGTCGGGAAACTCGTTTTCGCCCTGGAAGGGAGCAACGTTGTCCATAACGCCGAGCATAGCGGCGACAGAAGACTTGTTGCACACCGCGCCAGACGTATAGGGAAGAATGTGGCGGTTAGAGATGATGTTTACCGCGTTGGCGAGTGCAACGAGGGAAGCGAGGATCGCGACAATCCACAGTAGAACCTTGAGCGCGCCGAGGAGCGGCAGAATACGCAGGATGGCAACGGCAGCGGGGGCAACCGTGGCAACGGGCAACAGCTTGGCGATGAGCGCACGATACGAAGCATAAGGCTCGCGGGCGAGCAGCTCAGCACGGGGAGAGTCGTAGTGTGCGACAACGACCACCGGGCGGTTACGCGGGGACGCGAGCGGGCCCGAGGCCTTGTGGTAGGCGATGACATTTTGGCTCACGCCCGTCTTGCCCAGGCGCGAAACCACGGGGTGGCCCGTGCGCTCGAGCACGTAAAGAACGGCGCCGACAATGGCCAGCAAGGTGCCGACCAAGCCGATACCGCCGCCGATGCCCATCAGCAGGGCGCCGGCAAACGCAAGAATACCGGTAACGGCAAATGCCAACCTACTGGGCGCCGGGGCATTGAACTCCTGAACCTCGGGGTCAAAGCCGTGGTTGCGGAAGATCTGAGCGATATCTTCGGCAGCCAAGCGCTCTTCTTCGCTGCATGCCGGCGTAATGCCGGTGTTCTGCAGCAGGTGGTTAATATAGTTCTGGGTGTTCGCCATGTGCGCTCCACATCCATAATCCGACAAATAGGCCCAATGCATGCACATTAGAACCGTATATAGTCGAAAGTATACCCCGAGCGAGCGCAAACGACCGAATTCGGGCCATCTTAACGCCCCGAGCGGACAAGGATATAGCCTAATCTCCATATCGGACTAAAATCATGGCAGCAAACCACCTTCTCATGCGAGGACTCTATGACGGCAAGCGACACGACCGAGACAATTAAAAAGGGGAATTCGGAGCCCAGTTTCGATAAAACGGCCCAGCGCATCCTCAATCTTTTCTTTGTGCTCAACAGCTCCCCCGAACCGCTGACGACCGAGCAGATCGTCTTGGATTCTGACCTGGGATATGGCTCGGGCAACATCGACTCGGATAAGCGCAAGTTTCGGCGCGATCGTGACAAACTGCTCGAGCGTGGCATCTTAATCAAGGAGGTTCGCCCCGCCGGTGCGCAGGAGACCGAGGAAAGCTCGTGGACAATCGACCGCGAGCACACGTTTGCGGCAGGCGGCCTCATCACCGCAGACGACGCCGATATCCTGCTCAACGCTATCGACCAGACAATAGCGGCCGGCTCATCCACTTTTGCCGCGCCGCTTGCCGATATTCGTTCCAAGATTGCCTACCTCACCGGCAGGACGACGGCGGACGAAGCACCGATCCGCCGCTCTCCCACCGTCGATGCGGTATGGAGCGCCTTTGCCGAGCGATGCGCGCTGCGATTTTTATATCAGAACGGACGCGGTGAGCAGAAAGAGCGTACCGTCTGCGTCTACGGCATGTTCGAGCGCGAGGGCGTTGCGTACTTCTGCGGCCTCGACAATGCCACCGACGACATCAGGACATTCCGCTGCGACCGTATCGTTCGCGCTTGGCGCCCCTCAAAGGCCTACGCTATCCCTGCGGACTTCAACCTCAGCGACTACCTGTTCTTTGAATTCGATTTTGCCGACCGCCCGCCCGTTGCGGCTACGTTCTCGTTCGCCCCGCAGACGCAGATCGATATGATCAACGGCCTCACGCGCGGGCGAGGTGAGCTCGCACACACCGATTCGGGATGGACTTGGACCGTTGACGTGCGCGATCTTGAAGCCGCCGCCTCATTTTGCATGGCCCACGCCATGGACGGCATGAGGCCCATGGCCCCCAAATCGCTCAAGCAGGCGTGGAACCACCTCATTGAAAGGACGGTGCACGAGCATGCCCGTGCGTAAACTCACCAGCGAGCAGAGGCTCTGGCGCGCCATCGACATCATGGAGGCCCTCTACGCCGCCGGCGAGAGCGGCATGACACGAACTGAGATTTGCAGTCGCTTTGACATCACGGGAGTGTCGCTCGACGAGATTCTCGAGATCGTCTCGACGCTCGCGGACCGAGAATCGGGTGCGCGCATCATCTGCGAATGCCACGGCGAGCGTGTGGTCCTCACCGGTGACGCCGGACGTGTGCTACCGCTGCGCTTGAGTACCGCCGAGGGCGCTGTGCTCAACCACGAACTTGAATCGTTGGGGATCGAGCCGCAGACGGCAGCTCGGATTCGACACGCTCTTCTACCCGAAGAGCTCGGCTATAACCAGCGCGTCTTTGACACCGTCAACCACGGGTCGCACTGGCAGCAGCTGAGCTGCGCCATTCAGGACGGCGTTCGCTGCCTCATCTCGTATCGCTCGATGGACGATGCACGGCCACGCGAGCGTCTGGTCGACCCCTTGCGCATTACGGCAAACGGCGACCAAACATACCTGATTGCCTGGGACATCGCGGTCGATGAGCAGCGCACCTATCGCATGGATAAAATCGAGGGACTCACCTTGACGGAAGACTCCGTCGTGCCTCACGCACCGGACGTCGCATCCCTCCACGATTCCCTTGCCCGGACGCAGCGTAGCGCAAAGCTCTTGATGCCATTCGATATGGCGGAGCATCTGGACTGGGCCGGCATCACCCTCATCGAGCGCAGCGGGGCAGACATGGCAACGGTAACCGTGCATTACGGCTCCGAGCGTTGGCTACTGAGCCAGATAATCGCAGCGGGCGGAGCCATCCGCATCTTGGATAACCCCACCCTGTCAAAGCGTCTGTGCGATATGGCAAAAACTCTCGTCTGTCCGCTTTAGCGCCGCCGCTCGTGGCGTGCGCGCCACAGTTGCAGATAGTGCCCGATCTGCGCCGATTCGATGCGCTGGTAGGAGCTCGTGGGCAGCGACGTTAAGAACTTCTTGCCATAGCCCTTCGTCACCAGGCGAGGATCCGCCAAGATCAGCACACCGCTATCGGTCGACGAGCGAATCAAACGCCCCGCGGCCTGCTTAACCTCGAGCACCGCCTCGGGCAGCGAATAGCGCGCCCATGCGCGGTCTTCGCGCAGGTTGCGCTCGCACGAGAGCGGGTCCGTGGGGCTCGAGAACGGCAACTTGGGAATGATGACGCAGCGCAGCGTCTCGCCGCTGGCATCAAACCCCTCCCAGAAGGCCTTGAGCGCAAAAAGCGACGAGGCCGGTTCGTTGATAAACCGGTCGCGCAGGCGACGAGGAGATGAGTTGCGCTGCTGGCAGTTGAGCTCCAGACCCGCACGGGCCATCTTGGGCTCAACGCGGGCGTATAGGTCCTCCATGTCGCGCCGATTGGTGAACAACGTGAGCACCGATCCGCCCATGGCAAGATGGGCGTCGACCAGTACGCGCTCGAGCGCCGTAAGATAGCTCTCACGATCGCGCGGATCGGGGATATCGCCCGCAACGACTACAGCCATGTTCGAATCGAAGTCGTAGCTCGAAT
Source organism: uncultured Collinsella sp. (assembly GCA_900544895.1). Classification (GTDB taxonomy): domain Bacteria; phylum Actinomycetota; class Coriobacteriia; order Coriobacteriales; family Coriobacteriaceae; genus Collinsella. The sequence goes on along the minus strand of UQWZ01000001.1, from coordinate 544,139 downwards.
CCAAGTGCAGCGATGACGACGTTGAAGCACCGATGCGATCAAGGCCGACCGCATGGTTAAAGTGCTCAAAGCTTTTGGACACCGTCATGGTCGCCGAGGCAAAGATAGCCGTGTGAACCTCGGGTAGCCACTCGGTTGCCAAAGCCTCGCCAATGTCGATGCGCTCTGCGGTCATCGACTCTCCGCCGGCACGAAGTCTGCGATTGACCTGCAGCGAGTACACGTAGTGTTCATCGGTGCCATCAATGATGAGTTTGAGGTTCTCGGCCAGCTCGTGCAGGCGGCGCGAGATATCACCCAGGTCGACAACAACCTCGGGCTTGTCGGCGGCGACGGCTTGCACCAGCGCGTCGACGCTCTTGTCAGCTTGTTCCAATGCGTCGATGCCAGTGTAGGCCGACTGTAAGAAATCATGCCAGTCGTCTGATTCGCGCAGCTCGGGGCCAATCCATAGATTGGCATTGTCATAACCCCCACGCGCACGGCGGCCGAGCTCGCGAACGCCATCGAACACGTCGGCGATTGCCATGCTCGCGCGGGCAACCGTCGACGTCGCCTTGGCAGTAAGGCCCAGATAGAGCGTAGAGCCCTCGGAGGTTGCCAAATCACGGGAAACCTGGCTTAGTGCGCCGGTGCTCGAGCCACCCAGGCGCTCGAACAGGACGCGTGATTCGTCCGCCGACACCACGCGCGCCCACTGACGGCGCGCCTCGCGCTCGATGGAATGGGCCTCGTCGATTACCCAATGACGAATCGGAGGCAAAATCCTGCCCTCGGCCGCGACGTTACGGAACAGCAGGGAATGGTTGGTGACCACCACATCGGCATGCGCCGCACGACGGCGAGCACCGTGGACCAAACATTTATCAGGGAAAAACGGGCAGAGGCGACGAGCACACTCGCGCGAGGCCGTCGTAAAGTCGGGACGGTTGACGCTGCGCCACCGAATGCCGAGCGAGTCGAGGTCGCCATCGGCTGATTGGCAGACGTACGCCATAATGACCGCGACCGCCGTGAGCGTGTCCGCCGGATCGCGCTTGGTGGTGATCTCGACCTGGCCGCGGCTCATGCGCTCGAGCTTGCGCAGGCACGGATAGTGGTCATACCCCTTGAGAGCGCAAAATGACAGACCACCGTTCAGTTGCTCGGCAAGTTTTGGCAGCTCATGGTACATGAGCTGGTCGGCAAGATTGTTCGATTTGGTCGCAATACCAACCGTGATGTTGTTACGGCGTGCTGCCTCGGCAAAAGGCACCAGATAGGCCATCGATTTGCCGACGCCTGTGCCCGCCTCAATTACACGATGAGTACCCGTGACCAGCGCATCGTGGACCTCGAGCGCCATCGCGATCTGCTCATCACGCGGCTCGTAGGTGGGATACATGCGATTGACCAGGCCACCTGGCGCATAGTCCGCCTCAATCTCCTCACGACTCGGCATCTTGAGGACCGGCAGTTCGTCGGCGTCCACCCGATCGTCGGCGCGATCGGCCTTGAGAACGTCAGCACGAGCGGCGCTGAGGGAGAAGATAGAACCAGGGTTCTGCCCTGCCAAGAACGAGAAGATAGGGCGATAGGACCAAGGCACGTCCGGATGCATGTCGGCTAGGCGCGCCATGAGGCCCTGGGGCAAGTCGGTGAGCGCCACGAGCAACACGCGCCATACGCCACACAGGGCGTCGACGTCGGCATTGGCACGGTGTGATACCGAGTCGCAGCCAAACAGATCGGCCATAAAAGACAGCTTGTGCGAGGCCAGGCGCGGAAGCGCGATGCGCGACAGCGCCAGCGAATCGATCCAAATATCGCTCACGTTGACGCCGCCTTTGACCGACTCGATAAACGAGCGGTCGAACGTGGCGTTGTGTGCGATCACCGGGCAGCCACCGACAAAATCGGCGAGAGCGGCGACGGCCTCAACCGCCGACGGGGCATCTGCCACATCGGCATTTGTAATGCTCGTGAGCTCGGTAATCTCGGCGGGAATCAGCTGTTTGGGATGCACGAAGGTATCGAAGCGGTCGATGACCTCGCGGCCCGAAAGACGGGCCGCCGAGATCTCGATCAGCTCGTTGTCCTGCACCGAAAGACCCGTGGTCTCGGTATCGAGGACAATCACATCTTCCTCGATAAGGCCGAAGGACTGCGTTTTGGCGCGGTCGGCAAGCGTGGCATAGGAGTCGATGACAAACTGCGGCGTTCCTGACGAAACCGCGTCCTCGATTAGCATGCAATGCCCGCTCGACGAAGGCCCATACGGATCAGGCTGTCACAGACCTGCGGGAACGTCATGTCGTCGGTGTGGCGGATCTCATCCGGATACAGCGACGTATCGGTCATGCCGGGAATGGTATTGGTCTCGAGGATAATGGGACCGTCTTCGCTCACAATAAAGTCGCTGCGCGAGATACCCAGGCAACCGAGGGCCTTGTGAGCGGCACAGGCAAGTTCCTGAGCGCGAGCGTAATTCTCGGGTGAAATCTGCGCCGGAATGCGATGGATATCCGTAGGGTCGACATACTTCACGTCCAGATCGTAGAACTCGCAGTCCTCGGGCTTACGAATCTCGACAATCGGCAGGGCGCGCACGTCATCTTCGCCGTATACGCCGACGGTGATCTCGGTACCCTCGATGCACTTCTCGACCAGCACTTTGTCGCCGTACTCAAACGCCTTGGCGATTGCCGCGGGCAGCTCGGAGGGCTCATGGACCAGGGAAATGCCATAGCTGGAACCGTTGACGGCCGGCTTCACAAAGCAGCGCTCGCCACAAACCTCGACGATATGATCGATATCGACTTCGTCGCCCACCTCGAGCGCAAGGCCGGGGGCAATGGGAATGCCCGCTTTGGCGTATAGGAGCTTAGAGACCTCCTTGTCGGCACCGCAGGCGCTGGCAAGTACGCCCGAGGCCGTGTAGGGGATACCCAGGGTCTCCATGGCACCCTGCATGGCGCCATCCTCACCGCCGGCGCCGTGCATGGCGATAAATGCCACATCGAATCCGCCGGTCGCCATGGTTACCATAAAGTCATCAGCGGCCGTGTCAAGCAGCTCCACCGAGGTGTAGCCGGCTTCCTTCAGCGCCACCACAACGTTCTTTCCCGAATCGAGCGAGATCTCGCGCTCGGCGGAATGACCGCCCGCCAAGACCGCTACGTGCATGTTCTCTAGGCTTTTACCCGGCATGGGCAGACTCCTCCTCTATAATTTCTGCAGCTGATACCATATTGTAGCGATACCCTCTACGTTTCCCCAAAATCGAAAGGCTTCCATGAATCCCAGGACTAAATCTCAGGACATTCGCGACTTGAGCCAAAACGATATTCGCGAGCTCGTGGCCGAACTTGGCCAGCCTGCCTTCCGCGCGAAGCAGCTCATCGAATGGGTCTTTGAGAAGAACGTTTGTTCGTTTGACGATATGACCAACCTCCCCAAGGCTTTCCGTGAGCAGCTTAAAGAGGCTTTTGCCTTTGATACGCCGACTGAACTCACCAAGCAGGTTTCCAAAGATGGCTCGCGCAAGTATCTGCTCGAGTACCACGATGGCATTTCCGTCGAGACTGTTGGCATGCCCCGTCGTAACAAGCTTTCCGTCTGCGTTTCCACCCAGGCAGGCTGCGGCATGGGCTGTGCCTTTTGCGCTACCGGTCTCAACGGCCTCAAGCGCTCTCTGACCGCTCAAGAGATCGTCGACCAGGTGCTTCATGTATCCAACGACTTTAGCGAGCGTGCCACAAGCGTTGTCTTCATGGGCCAGGGCGAGCCGTTTGCCAACTACGACGAGGTTCTCAAGGCACTGCGTATCCTCAACGACCCCGATGGCATCGGTATCGGCGCTCGTCACCTCACCGTCTCTACCAGCGGCGTTATTCCCGGTATTCGCAAATTTGCCGATATCCCCGAGCAGTTCACGCTTGCCGTTTCCCTGCATTCCGCCATCCAGTCGACGCGCAATAAGCTCATGCCCGGTGTTAAGAAATACACGCTGCTTCGCCTTCACGAAGCGCTTCAGCTCTACACCGAGAAGACTGGCCGCCGCCCGACCTATGAGTATGCCATGATCGAAGGCGTCAACGATACGAATCCCGAGATGCAGGCACTCTGCGACTTCTGCGAGGGAACGCTGTGCCACGTTAACCTGATTCAACTTAACGACATCGAGGGCAGTCCGCTCAAGCCGTCGCCGATTCATAAGGTTGAGGATCTTCAGCGTCGTCTTGAGTCCCGTGGCATCGAGACCACGATTCGTAACTCCCGTGGTAACGATATTGACGCCGCTTGCGGACAGCTGAAACAGCGCTTCAAAGTTCAGAAGAACGCATAGGGGAGTCGCACTCCAAAACGTTTCATGTGAAACATCGGACGGCCCCTGTTGCAGGATATGCAACAGGGGCCGTTTCATTTATTGACCTCAATTTTGGACCGCTGCTAGCTTCCCCATTGTTTACGGACAAAATAAGCGGCCCTTGTCTCATGAATCAGACAAGGGCCGCTCAAAATATGCAGGGTAATTGTTAGGTACCTAATAGCCTACATTTTCCCATTGGTTGCTAACCCAACCTTGATTAATCTTAGGATTTTTTGTTACCTGAGCAGTGCGCATGGCAACATCTTCTGTCATAACATCCATTTTCTTCTTGGAAGAATCGACAATATCTTGCGCACCACGAAGCAAACGACCTCGAAGTTCATCGTCTGTCGCGATCTTATAGCCAGCAAAGGCACCGGCCGCGACAGTCGTCACCAATGCAATCGCAGTTAAAATCTTATTCCTCATCTTGGCCTCCTTGATCAAACTGAATCATTTCACCAAGAATACGAGAGAGCTCTTCCTCGTCTTTAAACTCAATCTCAATCTTATTCTTTCCACGCGAGCTTTTCACGCGCACATTGGTATTAAATACCTGACGAAGTACACGCGCAGCCTTTTTAAAAGACTGAGGCGTTGCAGGCCGCGGCGTCTTAGGTGTCTCTCCGGCAGAAAACAATGGAGCAAGATTTTCTGTCGCTCTTACGGAAAGGCCCTCCGCAACAACCTTCTCTGCAAGTCGAATTCGAGCATCCTCATAGGGAACTGCAAGAATCGCACGTGCGTGACCAGCAGTAAGTTTACCCTCAAAAATCATCTGCTGAACTACTTCGGGGAGATCGAGAAGGCGCAGCGAATTTGTAATTGCAGAGCGTGATTTGCTTACTGCCTTCGACAATGCCTCCTGGGTCATACCGCTGGCATCAATGAGCTGGCGATAGCCCTTAGCCTCTTCGACGGGATTCAGATCAGAACGCTGAAGGTTTTCGATAAGAGCAAGAGCCAGCATCTCTTCATCATTAACATCTTTAATGATGACAGGCAGCTCCTCAAGACCAGCAAGCTTTGACGCCTGGTAACGACGCTCACCAGCGATGATCTCATAGCCGTTTCCATGCTTGCGAACCAAAAGCGGCTGCAAAACGCCATGTTCTTGGATTGACTCGCTCAACTCGCGAAGTTCAGTTTCATTAAAGTGAATTCGCGGTTGATTAGGGTTGGGAACGATATCCTCAACCGGTAGTTTTGTTTCAGATGCTGTATTTGAAGCAGATGCAGCAGAACCACCGGTCTCATACTCAGCCTCTGAGACCAAAGCATTGAGTCCGCGTCCCAATCCACCGCGTTTCTTTGCACTAGGCACGCTTGATCACCTCTTTTGCAAGGTTCATATACGCTTTTGCACCCTTATTTTGAGGTGCATAGGTAATTACCGGTTCTCCAAAAGACGGAGCTTCAGAGATTTTAACAGTACGGGGAATCAGCGTCTTAAACGCCTTATCACCAAAGTACGATTGAACTTCCTCAACAACCTGATTCGACAAAGAAGTACGTGAGTCATACATGGTCATAAGCACGCCATAGGTGTCTAAGCCCTTGTTCAGACGTGATTTGACCATCTTCATTGACTCAAGCAGCTTCGTAACGCCCTCGAGTGCGTAATACTCACACTGGATTGGAATCAAAACGCTATCTGCTGCGGTCAAGGCATTGATTGTAAGCAGGCCGAGCGAAGGAGGACAGTCAATGAAAATAAAATCGAACTCGTCCTGAATCGGCTCAAGCAAGTCTTTGAGGCGGGTTTCACGAGCAATTGCGCTTACGAGCTCAATTTCAGCACCTGCAAGCTGAATCGTAGCTGGAATTACGAATACCTTTTTGCAATTTGTATCAAGAACAAGCGATTCTGCCGGCACATCATTCAACAATGCATCATAGATGCAGTGATCAAGGTCTTCTTTTTCAATTCCAAATCCACTGGTACTGTTTCCCTGCGGATCAAAATCGACAATCAGTGTCTTACGACCCTGCTCACCCAGTGCTGCTGCAAGGTTTACTGCCGTTGTTGACTTACCGACGCCGCCTTTTTGATTGATGATTGCAATGATACGCGTGTCTTTTGCGTTCTTAGAACGCTTAACGTCGCGAAATCCCACGGTCCCTCCTGGTGTGTATTAAAGCTGTCAAACGGAGGATGTTTCACGTGAAACATTCCGATTCGATATCAGCTGCCATGTTTCACGTGAAACACTGCAAGTTGTTAGTATCCATTATGTTTCACGTGAAACATCTAGGCAAGCGGATTCTTCTTTGCCATGCCATTTGCACGAGGCAATGAAACAGATGCTGGATGACTCTTCTTAAGAACAATGAACTCCCTGTGGCCCAAGCCCTCAGGCAAATCGATTGCGTCATTCAGAAGCAAAGTGAAGCCACAAATCTTAGCTGCTGACATGCCAGAAGCAAGCTCCTCATCCGAAGGATTGCCCTTGGTGATAACAAATAGCCCTCCATCCTTGAGGAACGGAGCTGCATACTCAACAAGAATCGGTAGAGGAGCCAGTGCGCGGGCAGTTACGACAGAGAACTGCTTCTTATGGCTTCGAGCATATTCTTCAAGACGATCATGGACCGCATGAGCATGTTTCAACCCAAGAGCATGAACAAAAGAATTGACGGCATCAACCTTCTTACCAACAGAGTCAATATAAGTAGCTTTACGATGCGTGGTTATGGTTAACGGAATACCAGGGAAGCCCGCACCTGTCCCCATATCGAGCAAAGCTCCCTCAGGAGCCTTATTGATATAGGGGAGCAAAACAAGTGAGTCGAGGATATGAAGTACCGCAGCATCTTCAACGTTAAGAATACGGGTGAGATTAGTTGTCTTATTTGTTTCCAGAACCAAATCCAAATGCTGAATACAATTCCTCATCTCAACATCAGATACGCTCAAGGAATACTCTTTGCAATAGGAAGTTAGACGAGTCAACATCTCGTCAGCTTGCTGATCAGTAAGTACTAACAACGAAAGCTCCTTTCTGACAAAAATCAGTGTATCGAGAACTTTTGACAAAAAAAGGGGACGTGGAAACCACGTCCCCTTAGCATAAGCTCGAGTAGATTATCGAGCAACAATCACCACATGGCGATCAGGGTCAGAACCCTCAGAATGAGTATCGACGGCGTCATTGCCACGAAGTGCAATATGAACCAGTCGGCGCTCGTAGGCATTCATGGGCGGAAGCGAAACACTCTTATGAGTGCGGATGGCACGCTCGGCTGCAGACTGAGCCATGGAGGCAACCTTGTCCTGACGGCGGCTCTTGTATCCCTCGACGTCCACTACAACCGGATACCTAAAGCCAAGCTTGCGGCTCACTAGCAAAGAGAACATAACCTGAAGGGCATCAAGGGTGCGACCATGACGGCCAATGAGAACAGCAAGGTCGGGAGCCGTTACATCCAGAATCAGCTCACCCTCGTCGCCCTCATACTCATCGATAGGAGAGTTGGCGGCATCGAAGTGCGAAAGGATGGAACGCAGGATGGAAATCGCGACATCGGCAATGGTGTCGAGCTCCTCGTCGGTCAGCTCTTCACCGGCCTTGTAGCGCTGTGCAATCTCGGGATAATCGTCCGCGACCTGCGGGGCAACCTCCTCAAGCATATCCTCGATGATCTCTTCAGACATAACGTACTCCAAAAGTTAGGTACCTAAATAAGATTGATATCCCGCTACTTCTTCTTGTGCGGGCGCGGCTTCTTCTCGCGACGAGTGACCTCAACCTGCAGCGGCGCGTTCTTAAGGCGCTCCTCCTCATCGGCCTTCGCCTTGTCGATGACCTTCTGCGTCACAAAAATCTGCTGGATAACCTGCCAAGCAGACGAGACGTCGTAGTACAGCAGAACACCAACGGGAAGGCTCCAGCCCATCCAAAGCATCATGACCGTCATGACAACGGCCATCATACGCATGCTCTGAGCCTGCTGGCCGGTCTGGTTGCGCGACATATAGAGCTGCGGAATCAGGGTCAGGACAGCGAACAGGATCAGGCAGACCAGCGCAGGCAGCGCGACCATAAAGCCATCGGCAAAGGAGGCACTCGGCGTGGTGGTCAGGTCGGGCAGAATATTAAAGAACGAGAACGCGCCGTCGTTAAAGTAGTCCGGCAGGTTACGCAGCAGCGTAAATAGGGCGAACAGGACAGGCATCTGAATCAACAGCGGCAGACAACCAGCCATCGGGTTGAACTTGTTCTCGCTGTAGAACTTCTGCATTTCCTCGGCCTGACGCTGGGGATCGTCGGCATAGCGCTCCTGGATCTCGAGCATCTTGGGCTGCAGCACCTGCATGCGTGCCGTCGACTTAGTCGACTTGAGCATAAGCGGCGTCAGTAGCAGACGGATGATGACCACCAGGATGATGATGGACAGGCCCCAGTCGACCGCAAAGGTCTGGATGAGCTTGAGCAGCTCGAAAAGGATGTTAACGATCCAATCCCACATGTAAGTTTTCCTCCGATAGCGAGTGCCCGCTAGGGCACAGGGTCATAACCGCCGACGTGCAGGGGATTGCAGCGAGCGATGCGCCTCACGGCAAGCCAGCAGCCTCTCAAAACACCGTACTTCTCAATCGCCTGGACGGCGTATTGCGAGCACGTTGGGTAATAAATGCAGGCGTCAGGCAATAAGGGCGAAATAACCTGTTGATATATGCGAATAGGAGCGATGGCAACACGTCGCAAAACGTGATTGCTCATCGCTCCTCCCCGGCAACGCCGGCGCGTTTCATAAGCGAACGCAATGCATTGTCCATCTCCTGAGGCGAAGAAACCCTCGTCTTGGGAGTTGCGAACAAGATGATGTCATAACCCGCAACGGGAAATCCACAGCTGCGGGCGGCCTCGCGCATCACACGCTTAGAACGGTTGCGCACGACAGCACAACCGAGCCGTTTAGCACCAACGAAGGCGACCCTTCCGGAGTCGCCTTCGCCAACCGATTCACATATGGTCATTCGAATCAGAGGGTGATTGAAACGACGCCCCTGACTGAACACATGCTCGAAATCTTGCCGAGACTTAATAGTCTTCATGCGAGATGTGTGTATCGCTGCTAGACAGTGAGACGCTTGCGGCCCTTGGCGCGACGACGGGCGAGCACGGCACGACCACCCTTAGTGGCCATACGGGCACGGAAGCCATGGGTCTTGGCACGCTTACGCTTATTAGGCTGATACGTACGCTTCATCTTAAGTTCCTCCTGCTGCATTTCGAGTGTCCGCGGGGGCGCGGACGCAGATATAGACACGTGAGCTTGAAGATTGTAGGGAAATCAATGTTCAAATGTCAAGAAATCAAAGGTAAAAGGTTGCGCAGTTCACACGGTTCCCCCATAAGCCGAGCTCGATTTAGCGGTGCATGGCAACTTTTCACGATATTTCATCGGGTTTTCAACAGGTCATGTTGGCAATGTTGAGAACTTTTCGTCCGTTTTCCAAAGTTTTCAACAGGTTTTGAAAAGTTGTCGAAAGATGAGAAACATTGCACGGTGAGCTACTATTTGTTCGAAACCTTTTGAAAGATTGCGAGCGGCATGTCTGACGACTTTTACACCATGGTCGATTCCGGAGACCCGGCACCCGACAACGAGCACATCACCGGCGTGCGCGAAGAGCGTGAGGAAGGCGAGCAGACGACCACGCAGGCGCCAAAAGCCATGTACGCCGCGCGCATCGCCGTCTATGACGACATGCTGTCGACACCGCGTGTGATCGTCATTGATCCGCAAGATGTCCGCACGTATTTGGAAGAGACGACCAACACCGTCTACCAGTGCATGAAAGAACAAGGTGGCCATATCTCGCTCATGGTCATCCGCGAGATTGTCGAAAACTTTATCCACGCGCACTTTGCCGAGCCCATCATCTCGATTCTGGACGGCGGAGACACCATCCGCTTTGCTGATCAAGGACCCGGCATCGACGACAAGGAGCGCGCTTTCGACTTTGGCGTTACCAGCGCAAACAGCAAGATGAAGCGCTATATCCGTGGAACCGGAGCAGGGTTTCCCATGGTGCAGGAGTATTTGGAAAACGCCGCCGGGGCCGTGTCCATCGAGGACAACATGGGCAACGGCACCGTGGTTACGGTAAGCCTGGATCCTAAACGCGTGCAGGAAATCGAACGCGCCGGCGGGCGCGGTGCTGCCGTGCGGCCCGAGACGGAGCAGCCCGCATATCCCCTGCCGGGAGCTTTTGCGCAGCAGCCCATGGCAACGCAACAGATGCAGCCCCGCGTGGGACAGATGCAGCAGCCCGGAATGCTTCCTACACAAGAGTCCCAGGCGGCGTCGATGTCGATGCCGCCAAACGTGCCAGAGGCCATGCCACTGGCGGATCAGGATGCAGCAGCAATGCAGCAGGCGACGGGGGCACTGGGTGGCCAGCAAATGGGATATCAGCCGTACCAACAGGGATATCCATATCAGCAGATGCCGCCACTGGGGTATGGCCAGCAGTTCCCACAGCAGTACCAGCAGGGATATCAGCAGCCGTACCAGCAGATGCCGCAGCAGCAGTACAACCCCTGGGCCCAGCAGATGACTCCGCAGCCTTACCAACAGTGGCCTCAAAGTTTTCAACAGCAAATGCCGCCGATGCAGAGTTCTCAACAATCAGCAGCTCAAATGATGTATCCTAATGCAGCAAATCAGTATGCGCAGCCACAGCCGGACGTGTTCGTAAGCGATCGCGGCAACGCCGCGCTGGGCTATCTGGCGCAAAATCAAGCGTGCGGTGCAACCGATCTGGCGAGGGCGTTTGGAAACTCGGCCCCCACTTGGTCACGCACGCTCAATGACTTGGCGCAGGCCGGCTTGGTCATCAAGCATGGCCAGAAATACCATCTGACCGAACTCGGCGCCGCTCGTGTGCGAGCTCAGAGCTAAAGAACGGGAGAGACAGTGGACGAGGAAGCAAGCATCATCCTGGGGGATGCCATCGCCTTTTGCCAGCGCGACGGCCAAGATGCACGCCTCATCAACATGCTGGGGCAATCGCGCGCCATAAGCCTGACCGAAGATACGCTCACGATCGAGGCCCCCTCGCGCTTTGCCATCGCGCAGCTCAAAAAGCATCAGCCGACTATTGAGGCCTATCTGGAAGAAATCGCCTTTGCTCCGATCGCGCTCGACATCGTGGCACCGCAAGGCGCAACGGCCGAATCTGCTGCCGCGACGGTGCCCGCCACGGCTCCCGCTGCTTCCCCTGCGGCGCCAGCCTCCGCAGGCGACGTGCCGACAATCGAGCACCAGCACAGCAATGTTTCCCGTGAAACCATGGCACCGTTGCCGACCGCCGCTGCGACGTCAACGAACGCACCCGTCACGCACATGCCCATCGCTCATGACGCAGCGGCGGGCGCGGATTCGGGCATTGCAATCAAGAACACGCTCTCGGCCGATGATTTTCGTCGCATGATGAACCAGATGAAGGGCGGAGCGCCGACTAAGTCCACGCAAGCCGCGACCCCCGCTTCACCCATGCCAGCACCGACCGTGCCGGCCGAGCAGAATACGGATGGAGCCCCACTCGCCGCGAACTCAAAATTTACCTTTGAGAACTTTGTCTACGGCCCCGAGAACAGCCATGCCTATCGCTCGGCACTCAAGTTTGCCGCCCTCGCGGACGAGCGCGGCACGTGCACATCACTGTTCATCTACGGCAAATCGGGCCTGGGCAAGACGCACCTGCTGCTTGCCATCAAAAACGAGCTCGCCGAGAAGTCGCCCGAGATCAAGGTCAAGTATGCCAACTCCCAGGCATATCTGGACGACCTGATGACCGAGTTCGACCGCCAAAAGAAGAGCAACGCCCCCATCATGCAGGCGTACCACGGCGTGGACGTGCTCATCATCGATGACATCCAAAACATCATCGGCAAGCGCGCGAGCGTGGACTACTTTTTCCAGCTCATGGACGAGTTCATCCGCAACAACAAGAAGGTCGTCATCGCGGCAGACCGCGCCCCCAAGGACCTGAGCATGGACGAGCGTCTGACCAGCCGCTTCAACGCCGGCATGCTCTGCCTGGTCGCAGAGCCCAGCTACGAGATGAAATACAAGATCTTGCAGCGCTATTACGAGAACACCATCGTCGCCGCTCCCGAGGCAGGCGACGACTCGCTGCTGGCGGCCTATGGGGGCGACAGCGGGCACCTGACCGACGAGCACTTTAAACACATGGCCGAGGTCTCGGGCACCAACATCCGCGAACTCGAGAGCTTTTGCGAGCGCTGCGCCGGCGAGGCGGGCGACCGCGAGCGCGAGGGCGGGGAGCTCACCTTTGACGATATCGACGCCATCGCCAGCCAGTACTTCGACACATCGGCCAAAAAGATCAACGTCCAGACGGTTCAGTCCGTCATCGAAGAGCAGTACGGCGTGACGCACGAGGAGCTCATCGGCCCGCGTCGCAACGCCAATATCGCCAAAGCACGCCATATCGCTATCTACCTGGCCATCGAGATGTGCGAGATGACGACCACGGCGGTGGGCGCCGAATTTGGCAACCGCAACCACTCGACCGTCAGCACGAGTTACAAAAAGGTCCAGAAGATGATCCAGGAAGACCGCACCGTCACCGAAGACCTCAAGTCGCTGCGCGATAAAATTACACTGCGCTCGTAGGGAAATAGAGACACCTGTTGAAAACTTGTCGAAACCACGGGCATAAGGTGTCTAAAACCCAACCCGCGGTGATGAAAAGTTTTGCGCAGGTTTTGAACGTGGAAAACCACCCCTGTTGCACACAGGTTGCTGTCGATTCTCTTTCTGGGTCTGACCTGCGTCTTTGGGAGTAATCAACAGTTTCGTCAGTGCTATTACTATTATTAAGATATTTATATCTATAGAAAGGTATTAAAAGATGAAGTTCACCGTCAGCCAGAGCTCGCTTACACAAGCCATCGGCGTCGTTATGAAGGGTGTCGCTTCGGCATCCACCCTTCCCATCCTGTCGGGCGTGCTCGTTAAGGCCCAAGACGGCATCTTGGAATTCCAGACCTCTAACTACACCATCTCGATCCGTCATCGCATCGCGGCGCATGTCGAAGAAGAGGGCGAGATGGTTATCCCCTGTAAGATGCTCTCCAATATCACCAAGACCCTCCCCGATGCCCCGGTCACCTTTGAGCTGTCCGAGCGCCAGGTGCTGATTGGTTGCGAGAAGAGCTCTTTTAGGCTGAACACGCTCGATGCCAATGACTTCCCCGAGTTTCCGGCCTATGCCATCGAGAGTGCCGTGGAGCTGCCGACCGATATCTTGTCCGAAATGGTCGGCCGCGTGTGGCGCGTCACCTCGACCGACAAGGCTCGCCCCATCCTGGGCGGCGTGCACATGAAGGTCGAGAACAACACCGTACGCTTGGTGGCGACCGATTCCTTCCGCTTGGCCGTGTGCGATACGCAGGTCGAGACCTCGACCCTCGAGGGCTCCTTTGAACTCAACGTTCCGGCTGACGCCTTTAACGACGCGCTGAACATCATGGCCAGCCAGGCGACCATCATGATCGGGGCTACCGACACCCAGGTCGTCTTCGAGGCCGGCAACACCACCTACGTGTCGCGTCGTATCGAGGGCGTGTACCCCAACTACAAGCAGCTCATCCCCGATTCGTGCGTGACGAGCGTCAAGATCGACGTCGCCGCCTTTAACGCCGCCCTCAAGCGCGTGGCCGTTATCGCGAGCGCCAACCCCGCCGTCAAGTTCGAGATCGATGTCGAGAACGGTCAGATGGGCCTGTCCTCCATTTCCAATGACCAGGACCTTGCGCAGGAGACGATCGATGTCGAGGCCGAGGGCGAGTCGGGCACCATCGCCTTCAACTACCACTACATCTTCGGCTGCCTCAATGCCCTGTCCAAGGAGAAGGAGATCACGCTGGAGCTCAAGAGCTACTCGCAGGCGGGCATCTTTAAGTCCTACGACAGGATTAACTACCTGTACCTGGTCATGCCGGTCCGCATCTAGCGCTGCGCCATGACCATGTTCGCCCGCGATCTTTCCGTCGCGCACTACCGCAGCTTCGATAGCTATCGCCTTGCCCTGGACGAGGGCGTGACGATACTTGCGGGACCCAACGCGGCGGGAAAGACCAATCTCATAGAGGCGCTGCAGCTGCTGACGAGCGGCGCCTCGTTTAGGCATCCGACCGCAGCCGAGCTCGTCCATGACGGCGTGGGCTCGTGCAAGATCGAGCTGAGGCTCGAGGGCGACGGCCGCGTGCTTGATATGGGATTGAGCGCGGAGGACGGTAGGCGCTCGTTTAGCCGCAACGGCAAGAGATGCTCTGCCGCTGGTGTGCGCGGGGTTCTGCCGAGTGTGCTGTTTTGCCCCGACCATCTGGACATGGTTAAGCGAGGCGCCAGTGTGCGCCGCGCCGCCCTCGATGACTTTGGCATGCAGCTGAGCGCACGCTATGCCGATCTTGCGAGCACCTATGGGCGCTGCGTGACCCAGCGTAACGCCTTGCTCAAGGAGACCTGGTGCTGCCGCGAGATGCTCGGCGCGTGGAACGATTCGATTGCCCGCGCGGGCTCGGCCCTGCTCGTGCACCGGTTGGCCCTGCTCGACCGGCTGGCGGGCCATGTGCACACTGCCTACGGGCAAGTGGCGTCAGGTGAGGCCGCCAACGTGACCTATGCGTCCACGCTGGGGGATTTGCCCCAGGTCGAGGATCGCGAAGAGCTGAAGGGTTGGGCGTACGAGCGCATGCTGGCTGCCCTTGACGAGCATGCCGACGAGGAAATTCGCCGCGGCGTGACGTTGGTGGGACCGCATCGCGACGAGATTGAGTTCACCGTGGCGGGTCGCTCCGCCCGTTCATTTGCCAGCCAAGGACAGCAGCGCACGCTGGTGCTGTCCTGGAAGGTGGCCGAGGTCGCCGTGGCTCGCGATGTCCTGGGCACTGCCCCGCTGCTGCTTCTGGACGACGTGATGAGCGAGCTCGACGGCGAGCGTCGCGGCGCTTTCCTGCGGCTGATCGGCGATGATATCCAGACGGTCATAACTACGACCAACCTGGGGTACTTTACCGATGACCTGCTTGATCGAGCCAAGGTGGTGAGCATGGGTGAGACGTGCTAATTACGAGCGCGAGAGCGAGACGGTCGCCTTCAGCGGGTTTTTGAACGCAGAGCGCCAGCGCATCCTGGCGTCCGCGACCCCCGAGCGCCGTGCGCAGATGGAGGCCGCCGAGGAGTCGCGCGCGGTCTATCGCGCATGGAACGCGGTGTGCTCGGGCACGCGCGAGGGACGGCATGTGACGGGACTGCGCTACCTGCCCGAGTCCAATGAGCTGCTGGTGTATCTCGACTCGCCCTCGTGGACGCAGGAAATGACGCTGTTGCGCGAGATCATCCGCGCGCGCATGGAGCGCGCCGGTGCGCATGTGGACGGCCTGGTGTTCAAAACCACCGCGCCCGGTCACACGCCGCCCGCCGCCAAGGAGCGCCTGCGCCCGGCGACGACCGAGCGACCGCCGGCCCCGCACGCCGACCTAAGTGAGGCCGAGCGTACCGAGATCGAGCGCCAAGTGGCGCCCATCGAAGACCAAAAACTGCGCGAGGCCCTCGAGAATGCCATGAGAGCCAGTGCCGAGTGGGCCAAGGGCGTGCAAAGCAAAAAAGAGCCTTAAATCGCATCTGGTGGCCTTGTAGAGCCAAATACCCTCGTTCCCGAGGGTATTTTTTTACGATAAACTAGTAAGGCTGTACACATTTTCTTGACTGAAGGAGGACGTGTGGCAAACGAAAACGATTACGATGGCGGCGAGATTAAGATTCTCGAAGGTCTCGAGGCCGTTCGTAAGCGCCCGGGCATGTATATCGGCTCGACGAGCGCCAGCGGTCTGCATCACCTGGTGTGGGAGATCGTTGACAACTCCGTCGACGAGGCCATGGCCGGTTTCTGCACCGAGATCCAGGTGACGGTCCACGCCGACAACTCCATCACGGTCGTCGACAACGGGCGCGGCATCCCCGTCGACGAGCACCCTGTTAAAAAGATCCCGACGCTCGAGGTCGTTATGACGATCTTGCACGCCGGCGGTAAGTTCGATAACTCGGCCTATAAGGTCTCGGGCGGCCTGCACGGCGTAGGCATCTCCGTCGTCAACGCACTGTCCAAGCGCGTGGTCGTTCAGGTTCGTCGCGATGGCAACACCTACGAGATGGAGTTCTCGCGCGGCAAGACCGTCAAGAAGATGGAGGTCGTGGGCACCTCGGATTCGACGGGCACCACCGTCACCTTCTGGCCCGACGACGAGATCTTCGAGACCTGCATCTACGATTTCGATACGCTGCACAACCGTCTGCAGGAGACGGCGTTCCTCAATAAGAACCTCAAGATCGTGCTGACCGACGAGCGCGAGGCGACTCCCCACGTGGAGGAGTTTTGCTACGAGGGCGGCATCCTCGACTTCGTCAAGTTCCTCAACGAGGGCAAGGACGTCCCCGAGGCCTTTAAGGAGCCCATCTACATCGAGGGCAAATCGGACCCGGACGCTCCCGTGGCCAAGATGGGCGAGGTCGAGGTTTCCCTGCAGTGGAATAGCGGCTACGGCGAGAACGTCATGTCGTTTGCCAACGACATCTACACCCCCGAGGGCGGCATGCACCTTGAGGGCTTCCGCACCGCGCTCACCCGCGTGATCAACGACTACGCGCGCAAACAGAACCTGCTCAAGGAAAAAGACGCCAACCTGACCGGCGACGATGTGCGCGAGGGCCTTTCGGCCGTTATCTCGGTCAAGCTGCCCGATCCGCAGTTTGAGGGGCAGACCAAGGCCAAGCTCGGTAGCTCCTATATGCGCGCGCTCACGCTCAAGATCGTGACCGACGGCCTCGCCGATTACTTGGAGGAGCATCCCAAGCCCGCCCGCGAGATCGTCAAGAAGGCGCAACAGGCCTGCAAGGCGCGCAACGCCGCCCGCAAGGCGCGCGAGGCGACCCGCCGCAAGAGCCTGCTCGAGACGGCATCCCTGCCCGGTAAGCTCGCTGACTGCTCGGTGCGCGATGCCGAGCTGACCGAGCTCTTCATCGTAGAGGGCGACTCGGCAGGCGGTTCGGCCAAGGACGGCCGTCGCCGAGACATCCAGGCGATTCTGCCCCTGCGCGGCAAGATTCTGAACGTCGAGCGCGTTGGTGACCATCGCGCGTTCTCGAGTGACACCATCCAGTCGCTGATTACCGCGATCGGCTGTGGCGTCACGACGAGTGCCGGCGACGGCGGCGACTTCGATATCACCAAGGCGCGCTACCACAAGATCATCATCATGACCGATGCAGACGTCGACGGTGCGCACATCCGCATCCTGCTGCTGACGTTCTTCTACAAGTACATGCGTCCGCTGATCGATGCCGGCTACGTCTATGTCGCCTGCCCGCCCATCTTTGGCATTAAGGTGCGCAACAAGATCCACTACGTGTATCCCAATGGCCGCCAGCCCGAAGACGAGATCCTGCGCGACACCATCCAGAGTCTGGGCCTGAACCCCGACGATAACGACGAAGACGGCAAGGCCAAGGATGGCAAGATCACCAAGAAGCGCAAGGGCTATACCGTCCAGCGCTACAAGGGTCTGGGCGAGATGGATCCCAAGCAGCTCGCCTCGACGACGATGGACCCCAAGACCCGCATCCTGCAGCGCGTGTCGATCGAGGACGCCGTGGTGGCGGACCGCGCCGTGCGCGAGCTGATGGGTTCCGAGGTCGGCTATCGCCGCGAGTACATCGAGAAACATGCGCACGACGCGCGCTTCTTAGACGCCTAGCTTTCCCAGGCACCCCATCTTGCCCTTCAGGATTTCGGGCGCCGCACGCAAGGCGCGCGCCCTCATCCTTCAGGGCAACCTGGGGCACCTGGAAAACCTAGGAGGGTTATCCGGTGTTCCCGGTAATTCGTCTCCGTGGTAGGGAACTAATGGACCACGCAAACCATGAGGAGGTAACGTGGCAGACGATATCAACAATAACGAGGGTATGGACGAGGCCGGCGACGCCGGTATGCCCGATGATCTGAAGCGCCTGCTTGCCCGTGCTGAGCAGGGCGAGGACGGCGACCCGGACGCCTATAACCCCGATGCCGATGATGATGAGGAAGAGGACGACGACGCCGAGCTCGAGGAGAGCTTTGGCGAAGTCGACCGTGGTGCCTCGGCCGGTGAGGATATCAACGGCGGCCAGCTCCAGATTTCGGAGTTTGGCCGCGAGATGAAGCAGTCGTTCATCGAGTATTCGATGTCGGTCATTACGGCCCGCGCCCTGCCGGACGTGCGCGACGGCTTAAAGCCGGTGCACCGCCGCATCCTGTACGCAATGAACGAGAGCGGCATCTACCCCAACCGCCCACACAAGAAGTCGGCCTGGACGGTCGGCGAAGTTATCGGTAAGTACCACCCGCATGGCGACTTCGCGGTCTACGAGGCCATGGTTCGCCTGGCGCAGTGGTTCTCCATGCGCACGCCGCTCATCGACGGTCACGGCAACTTCGGCAACATCGACGGCGACGGCGCGGCAGCCATGCGTTACACCGAGAGCCGCCTGGCAAAGCCCGCCATGGAGCTGCTGCGTGACCTGCAGAAGGATACCGTCGACTGGCAGCCCAACTACGACGAATCGCTCGCCGAGCCTCAGGCGCTGCCTGCGCGCTTCCCCAACCTGCTGGTCAACGGCAGCCAGGGCATCGCCGTCGGCATGGCCACCAATATCGCCCCGCACAACCTCACCGAGGCGATCGAGGCAACCTGCTACCTGATCGATAATCCCGACGCCACTGTCGACGAGCTCATGCAGATCATGCCCGGTCCGGACTTCCCCACCGGCGCCATCATCATGGGCAGTGCCGGTATTAAGCAGAGCTACGAGACCGGCCGCGGCTCCATTACCGTGCGCGCCAAGGCCCACGTGGAGTCCACCAAGACCGGCCGCAGCCGCCTGGTCTTTACCGAGATTCCCTACATGGTCAACAAGGGCGCCCTGCAGGAGAAGATCGCCCAGCTCGTCAACGACAAGCGCATCGAGGGCATCTCGGATATGCGCGATGAGTCCAACCAGAAGGGTATCCGTCTGGTCATCGAACTCAAGAAGGGCGTCATCCCGCAGGTCGTGCTCAACAACCTGTACAAGTACACCTCGCTGCAGACGACCTTTGGCGCCAACAACCTGGCGCTTGTCAACGGCGTTCCCAAATGCCTGAGCCTGCGCGAGATGCTGCAGCACTACATCGACCACCAGGTCGACGTCGTCACCCGCCGCACCCGCTTCGACCTTAAGAAGGCCCAGGCCCGCGCGCATATCCTTGAGGGCTACCTGATGGCTCTCGACCATATTGACGAGGTCATCAGCATCATCCGTTCCTCGCAGACCGACTCCGAGGCCAGCAGCCGCCTGATCGAGCGCTTTGGCTTTACGCCCGAGCAGACCACGGCCATCCTCGAGATGAAGCTGCGCCGCCTGACCGGCCTGGAGCGCGACAAGATTCAGGAAGAGCTGGACGGCCTGCGCCGCGCCATCGCCTACTACGAGGACCTGCTGGCGCACGAGGGGAAGATCCTGGGCGTCATTAAGGAAGAGATGCGCGAGATCTCCAAGAAGTTCGGCGATAAGCGCCGCACCGAGATCAGCCATGTCGAGAAGGACCTGGACGTCGAGGACCTCATTGCCGACGAGGACATGGTCGTGACCATCACCCACACCGGCTATGTCAAGCGCATCCCGGTGGCCGCCTACCGCGCCCAGAAGCGCGGCGGCAAGGGCGTCTCGGGCGTCAACCTCAAAGAGGACGACGTCATCGACGAGATGTTCATCGCGTCCACGCACGAGTACGTGCTGTTCTTCTCGAGCAAGGGTAAGGTCTATCGCCTGAAGGTGCACGAGCTGCCGGTGGGTACGCGTCAGGCGCGCGGTACCGCAATCGTCAACCTGCTGCCCTTCGAGGAGGGCGAGAAGATCGCGAGCGTCATCAGCTGCCGCGAGTTCCCTGCCGACGAGTACCTGATGTTTGCCACCAAGAGCGGCATGGTCAAGAAGACCGTAATGAGCGCATATGACCGCAGCCGCCGCGACGGCCTGATCGCTATCAACCTGCGTGACGACGACGCGCTGCTGAACGTGCGCCGCGTGCGCGAGGGCGACAAGATTATCCTGGCCACCACCGCGGGCAAGGCGATCATGTTCTCCGAGGAGCAGGTGCGCGCCACCGGCCGCGATACTAGCGGCGTTCGCGGTATCGGTATGAAGGACGGCGTGAGCGTTCTGGGCATGGAAGTCACTAACGGCAACGGCGATCTATTCGTCATCACCGAGCGCGGCTACGGCAAGCGCACGCCGGTCGCGGACTACCCGGAGCAGAATCGCGGCGGCCAGGGCGTCTACACCATCCAAATGACCGAGCGTAAGGGCAACCTCGCGGCCATGAAGACGGTGGGCCCGCAGCACGAGTTGTTCATCGTGACGGAGGGCGCGACGGTCATTCGCGTCAAGACCGATGAGATTAGCCAGACTGGCCGCGCTACCCAGGGCGTCAAGATGATGACCGTTGACGACAACGACCGCATCTGCGCCGTAGCCCGCATGACGGCCGCCAAGGAGAAGCCCGAAGGCGAAGCCACAGAAGACGGCTCTGCCCCCGAAGAAACCCCTGTCGATCTAGGCGACGGCAACGACATGCCAGAGGATCTCCTAGACGAGTAAGAGGCCCTAGCTGGTAGAAAATATCAGACCCCATATATCGGCGGTCGGCGCACTGCGCGCCGACCGCTTTTTTGACAATCTTGAACCTCGCGTCGGCCCCGGCTGCCCGGCGGCATGCGAAGTCGATCGCGAGTTCCGCACGAGCCGGAGAGCACTTAATGTGCTCTCCGTGCGAGCAGGACTGTCCGAGCAGGCGACTTCGCATGCCGCCGGGAAGCCGGGGCCGACACCCCTCAAAGATTTTCAAAAAAGTTGTTGACGCGCGCGTAACGACTCGTCTAATATATCCCTTGCGCGATGGACCTGTAGCTCAGTTGGTTAGAGCGTCCGGCTGATAACCGGGAGGTCACAAGTTCGAATCTTGTCAGGTCCACCACTTTCTTTCGCAATAAACACCCCAGCGAGAGCCGAGTCGCCGCTGGGGTGTTTATTACTGTCTCCGTGGGGGTTTAGCTCAGCTGGGAGAGCGCGGGCTTTGCAAGCCTGAGGTCAGGGGTTCGATCCCCCTAACCTCCACCATGATGGACCTGTAGCTCAGTTGGTTAGAGCGTCCGGCTGATAACCGGGAGGTCACAAGTTCGAATCTTGTCAGGTCCACCATCAAAACTGTGAAGAGCCCTGGGGCGTTGCCTCGGGGCTTTTTTCTTACCTACTGAAAGTAGTCAAAAAAGCCCCGCCCCAAATTAACTACTTTGATTTTGTGTGCTGTGCGAAAGTTTGGGTAGTATAGCTATTCAATGCGGCGGGCTGCCGCGTGTTAACCGCTACGTACCGGAGGTGTTCCATGGTTCGTGTCGACATAGAGACCATCGTCATGGCCGCCGGTCCCGTGCCATCGCTTATCGTACTTCGTGAGCGCAGCAGCAAATCGGACTCGCCCGCGCCGCTGCGTTCCCTTTCCATTCAGACTGGTTCGTTTGAAGCTGCTGCCATCAGCCGCGGCATCGATAGCGGCCGCGCCGAGCGCCCGATTACCCATGACCTGCTGCTCGACACCGTCGACGCCCTGGGCGCCAAGCTCGAGCGCATCGAGATCGTTCGCGCCGAGCCGCCGGTGTTCTACGCGACGATCGTCGTACTGGTCGATGGCGAGGAGCGCAAGATCGACGCCCGCCCCAGTGATGCCATTGCCCTTGCCGTGCGCAGCAATGCTCCCATGTTTGTGGAGGACGACATCATGAATCGCCTGGGCACTGTTTCTACCCACGCCGAGGAAGCCGACGACGAGCAGGAGTTCGAGAAGTTCGACGAGTTCGTCCATACGCTCTCCCCCGATGACTTCTAAATGCGGGGCGGCAGGGTTGCGGAGTGTTCGCTGATGGCCAGCGGTATGTCGGTTGAGGCGGCGGCCATTGCACGCGAGGCCCAGATGCGCTCGGAGGCTTCTGAGGCGGCTCGCATTGCCTATGTGACGCAGGCCCGCACGCTTCGCGAGCGCCGCGGCTCGTTTATCAAGATGGTTGTCGTCTCCGCCCTTGTCGCGGCAATCTGCTCGCGCCTTCGTGGTACAGTTGGTGCGCTTGGGTTTTCGATTTCAACAGGCTTGGTAATCTGGGGTGTGGTCGATGCGGTCATGCTGACCAACCAGATCAAGGTACTCGACAAGCGCGCGATGGATATGATGCGCGCCCGCGACGCTGCCGCCAAGATCGCTGCCGAGGCACAGGAACTGTAACGACGCGAGACTCGATGGGAAGGTCTAAAGATGGCACAGGATATGCAGGACGCCGGTAACGTCTCCGCCGAGCTCGACGCCATGGTGTGCGATCTGATCGGCGCGTTCTTGGACGACCTTGCCGTCGGCGAGAATCCGGGCGTAGTTGTGGCGATCGAGGACGCTGCTTCCAACCGATATCTGGCGGCGCTCGACGAAGATGGCGAGGAGGCATGCCTCGAGGCTGCCACCAACTTTATCTCCGAGCACAAGATGGGTCTTAAGGACGAGGGGCTGGGCCGCATCGCCCGCTATGCCATCGGCTACACCGGTTGTGTCGAAATTGACGGCGGCTATCACGACGCCCTGCTCGTGAGCTTCTTCGAAACCACGCTCGAGAGCGGTTTTTCGGCATACGTGCTGTATGAGGGCATGGGTGCCGGCGATGGTTTTATGTGGAGCGACCCTGAACCTGCAGGTGAGGAAACCCCTCTCATCTAAAATCGCTAAAATAAACGAGTTTTCGGTAAAAGGCTCAATATTCCCGCTGAGCGTTGTGTCGCTGGGCGGGCCGCATACGCGTGCCGTTTGTATATGGATAGAAGATAGGGGAACTACATGCGCGTAGACAATCTGAGGAACATCGCCATCATCGCCCACGTCGACCACGGCAAGACGACGATGGTCGACAAGCTCCTGCGTGCCACGGACGCCTTCCGTGCCAACCAGCAGGTCGAGGACCGCGTCCTGGACTCTAACGACCAGGAGCGCGAGCGCGGCATCACGATTCTCGCCAAGAACATCTCTATCGAGTACAAGGACGTCAAGATCAACGTCATCGACACCCCGGGCCACGCCGACTTTGGCGGCGAGGTCGAGCGTGTGCTGCGTATGGCCGACGGCGCCCTGCTGCTGGTTGACGCTTTTGAGGGCCCCATGCCCCAGACCCGCTTCGTGCTGCGTCACGCTATCGACACCGGTCTTAAGATCATGATCGTCATCAACAAGATCGATCGTCCGGGCGCCAACCCCGAGAAGGCCTACAACGACTGCCTGGACCTCATGGCCGACCTGGGTGCCACCGACGACCAGCTCGAGTTCGCCATGGAGCACGTGGTCTACGCCAGCGCCATGAATGGCTTTGCCCGCCTTGACCCCAACGACGGCAACATGGACATGTATCCGCTGCTCGACATGATCATCGACGACATGCCCGCGCCCGAGGTTGACGAGAACGCCCCGCTGGCCATGCAGTGCGTGACCATCGACCACTCCAACTTCGTTGGCCGTATCGGCATCGGCCGTGTGTACTCCGGCACCATCCACCAGGGCGACCAGATCTTGGTTGTCAAGAACGACGGCTCCAGCGCCACCGCTACCGTCAAGCAGCTCTTTACCTTCGACTACCTGGGCCGCACCGAGTGCCAGGAAGTCGGCGCCGGCGACATCGCTGCCGTCGTGGGCATCGACCGCACCGATATCGGCGATGTCTACACCGATCCCGAGAACCCCGTTGAGCTCGAGCCCATCGAGATCGACCCGCCGACCCTGTCCATCGTCTTTGAGGCTTCGACCTCCCCGCTCGTCGGTCGCGACGGCGACATCGTGGGCGCCCGTCAGCTCAAGGAGCGCCTGTTCAACGAGGCCGAGAACAACGTGACCATGAAGATCGAGGAGCTCGAGGACAAGAGCGGCGTCGAGGTCTCGGGTCGCGGCATCCTGCACCTGTCCGTTCTGATGGAGTCCATGCGTCGCGAGGGCTTTGAGTTCCAGGTTGGCCGTCCCCGCGTTCTGTTTAAGAAGGACGAGAACGGCAACAAGATGGAGCCCGTCGAGCAGGCCGTCGTCGAGTGCCCGGACGAGTACTCGGGCAAGGTCGTTGAGGTCTTCGGTACCTCCGGCGGCATCATGACGAGCATGGATACCTCGGGCATCGTGACGCACCTCGAGTTTAAGATCCCGACCCGCGGCATCATGGGCCTTAAGAACCGCATCATGAACGTCACCCACGGCGAGGGCGTGTTCTACCACACCTTCTTGGAGTATGGCCCCTACGCCGGCGAGATCGGCAACCGTCAGAACGGCGCCATGATCTCCATGACCACCGAGAAGGCCGTCGCCTACGCTCTGGGTACGCTGCAGGAGCGCGGCCAGCTGTTTGTTGAGCCGGGCACCGAGTGCTACGAGGGCATGATCGTGGGCGAGCGCAGCAAGGCCGGCGACATGGTCGTCAACATCGCCCGTACCAAGAACCTGGGCAACCAGCGTTCCTCGACCTCCGATATCTCCGTCCAGCTGGTGCCGCCCCGCACCTTCTCGCTGGAGGAAGCGCTGGAGTACATCGCCGACGACGAGCTGGTCGAGATCACTCCCAAGAACATCCGCCTGCGCAAGCGTCTGCTCAATGCCACCGACCGCAAGAAGGCCGCCGTCCGCGCCGGCCAGGTCAACAAATAAGCGCTGGGCTTTATAGCGACTAACAAGAAAGGGCGCCGACCGCGATGGTCGGCGCCCTTTTTGGTGCAAGGGGACGGGTTCGTTTGCACCACGGCGGAGGAGGTTATCCCCCCGAGCGGCTTTTCAAGCAAAGTTAAGTTGTTTAAACATATACATGAATCATTGAAATACAACCGCTTTAATGCATAAACGGTAACAGGTAAATATCAACTGGTATTAAATTAAAAGACCTATTTACCTGCGGTTTACATGACTGGTATCTATATTGTATTTTATGCATTGTGGCATAGACGAACCGTCTTAGAAGTTGCTCCCCGATGGGTTCTTGCAATGCGCTAGGTAGGTTCTCGTTGATGTTGGGGTTTGTGTTCGATCCGACGATTCGCCGTATTCCACAACGTGTTGTAGGAATTAGGGGACAACTATGGACGCACACCGCTCACGGTCGCTGGGTATGGCGGCCCTGATCTTCATTTTAATTAGCCTCACCGCCGCAGTTTTTCACGGTGCAGCCCCCGTGCGCGCCGAGGATGCGACGACACCAACGCCGATTGTGATTGATGAGACGACGGCGGCCGTTACGGTTGAGCTGTTTACCGATGAGGGTCGTAAAACGCCTTTGAGTAATACCGCCGTGCTTTCGACCGCTTCGCTCTATGGTTCGTTTCGTGCGAACTTTGAGGCAAACCATAAACCGAGCGAGGTACAAAACGTTGCGGAGTACTCTCTTCCAGACGGTATTAAAGCATTTGACAATACCGGCGGTAGTCTTATGGACGGTACCAAAGAGGCCGGTAGCTGGAGATGCGAGAACAATAAGCTGATTTTTATTTTTAATGAGTCATGGATTAAGACACATCCATCCGATGTTCATGTCGGTGCCGATTTTTCATTCAAGCTGGCAAATGAGAACGTTGGCTCCGGCGATAAAACGAAAATCGAATTTCCTGGAACGGCCGGAATTGACATTGCGACCAAAGACGGAGACGTGGCGGGAACGAAGGAAGGAAAGTTCTCTCAATCCGGCGGCGAGGGAAAAGTAACATGGACCTTCAATCTCGAGGTCCAGTCCTATGCTCACAATGTCCAACTCACTGATGTGCTTGGTGAGAATTTTTCGTTTGTGCCTTGGTCGTTTAAGTTGAACGGCGAGACGCTCAAGCAACAGCCGAGCATTCAGGAGCAGACCGCGACTTTGAGCCTGGGTAACTTGTCCAAGGGGACATATACGATTACCTATGATTCGGTGTTGAATCCGAACGTATCTGTGGGCGACAAAGAGTGGATCAATCGCCTCGACGGTTCAAAAAACAATGCCTCCTGGACATGGGACCAAAACCGTGGCGGCAAATTAGAGAATCCAGTCTCAGCAAATGATTTCCGCTATGACATGATCAAGAAGGCTGGCGGCGAAGGAACGCCGTCCGATATTAAATGGACCGTTACGCTCAACAACGGCGATATCAAGGTCGACATGAATGGCTATACATTCACCGACACGGTGGACGACAAGCAGACGTATACGGGTAATTATATCGTTTATAGGGGACTCTACGGGGAAGACGAGATCGCCCGCGGCGATCTCGATAGCTCCACTGGTAAAACGTTTAGCTATAAGTTCTCAGGTCTATCTGACACAGATAAGTACAAGCCCTATCGCATTGTCTATCACACTCAAATGAAAGATCAGGACTCGTATGACACGGTGAGCAATAGTGCGAATATCTCGCGTGACAATTCCGTTTCCGGCACGGACAGCGGCACGTTTGCGCCGAAGTTGGTGGGGACGCAGATTAAAAAGAGACTTGTGAATGACTCTGATGCGGCGACAACAGGTCAGGCAACCTGGGAGCTTCGGATAGCACTGGGTTCCATTGTTAATACAATGAATCCATCAGAGGTCAAGGTTTACGATACGTTTCAGACGGCCTGGAACCAAAATATCGGCCCAGACGTCGACAGCTATTCTATTAAAATCGGCGATGTCCCTTTGGAAAAAGGCGTCGATTGGTGGTTCGAAGGCGGCAGTGATTCAACGTCGTTTGGAACCAAGAAAAACTTCAACCTGTTCATTCGGATAAGCGATAGGGTGAAGGGTGCGCTCAAAGATAACCCGGATGCGGTAATTAGTTATAAGACAAAATCCGATGCGCTTCCTGGCTGGTACTCCAATTTTGCATCAGTGGAAGTAAGCGGTACTAAGTATTTCACGGACTTTATCTATTACTACGTCGATGCAAACTCAACTCCTGGGGTCGAGAAGCCTTCGTCGAAGACTGCAGTTTCTTGGAAGGGGGATTTCGACTGGAGCAAAATCGACGGATCTAAGGAAAAGGGCGCATGGATCGTTGACTGGACGGTTTATGCCAACAGAGGCAAGACGCCAAGCGGAGAGTGTTACGGCGCCGGCAAGCTTGATAACCAACCGCTGAACGTTGTGGACACACTACCGAGCGGTATGAGCTATGTGCCGGGGTCTGCTAAATACTCGCTGATTCAGAATCCGTATGACCAGAAAGCGTATAACGGTACCGCCCAGCGAGAGAAGACCGTCGCCGACAGCCTACCCCTTGCGAACGTCAGTGATGACAAAGGCACCGTTACCTTCTCCATCCCCACGACGGCGCTCGGCAACTATGCCGGCTTCGCAAAGCTCACGTACTAGACGGCGGTCAAGCGCGGTGAGCTCGATACCTCCAAGAATGAAGGGAAGTTCACCAACTCGGCCAGTGCCGAGTCGGGGAGCAAGACGTTCGACTCCGGTAGTGGAACCGTCACCATTAAGAACAACGTACTGCAAAAGACCGGCGATCAAGTCTCTAACAGCAACCGCATCAAGTACACCATCTTTGTTAACGAATCGGCGGTTGACCTTAAGAAGGACAGCGATTATCTCGAGCTCCTCGACACGATGGACGCGAAGTGCACGTTAGTTACTGATTCGGTCAAGGTGTACCAATACAATGGGACGGGCTGGGACTTGCTTGGCTCGGATAAATACACCGCCGGCGCCGAAAGCATTATGGACGAAAACGGTGCTGCGCGTACAAAGATGACGCTCAGGGTGCCCGATAAGGAATATCTCAAGGTCGAGTATAAGGTGATTCCTGCTGGCAACGAGGGGGATACGGTTTCTCTGACTAATAAAGCATCGCTTACGGGCGTTTGCGACGGTGATGTGGAGCATTCAAACAACTGGGTTATTCAGCGGGTGTCCGGTTCGGCGGGTGGCAGCGGCTACGGTGTTACGGTGACCAAGGTCGATGCGAGCGATATCACAAAGAAACTGCCCGGTGCTGAGTTCACGCTCTACGAGGTTGATATGGACAAGGCATTAGAGTTCGGCCTCGATTCTGCGAAAACGCTGATTCGGAGTGATGAAACAGACGAAGAGGGCATGGTAACGTTCGGCACTCCTACGCAAAAGATGGAAGCCTACAAGTTGTATTGCCTTGAGGAGACCAAGGCGCCCGGCGGATACAATATTGCCTCTAAACCGGTGTGGATTCTGCTCAAAGGCAACAATGAGGACGACTATCAGAAGGCCCTTACTAAGGCAGAAGAGCTGAGGGCAAAGGGTGTCGACATTGACACCCCAACGGTGAGTACCGACATCACGGTCTATGATGCGCCCTATAGCGGTCAAGCTACAATTTCTGCCACCAAGATGCTCGAAGGCTCGACCTTGCAAGAAAGCCAGTTCGGGTTTGTGCTCAAGGACAAGAAGACCGGTAAGGTTCTCCGGACCATCAGGAACGGTGCGGATGGTGATATCAACTTTGTCTTGGATTACACCAAGACGGGGATCTATGAGTACGCCATCTCCGAGGTCATTCCCGCGGGCGCTGAGAACAACGTCAAGGACCACATCACCTACGACACGACCAAACATGAGGTTAAGGTTGTCGTGACTAATGGAGAAAGAAAGCTAAACACCGAGGTCACCTACGACAACGGCTCTTCGACCCCGCCGACCTTTACCAACAAGTATTCGACCACGCTTCCCGAGGCGGGCGGGGCTGGCTTGACTATGACGTATCTGGCTGGTGCATCGCTGCTGTGTTTTGCTGCGACATGGATGCATGCTCGTCGCCATCGCGATCAAGATCGAGGTGGTCGCCGTGAGTAGGCTTTGTCGCCGCTTGTTGGCTGCCGCGACGATAATCATGGTCGCTATTCTGTCTTTCGCGATTGCCCCTGGGACGGCTCATGCTACCGATACCGGTGCCATTACGGTGAGCGGTACGGTTGCGACGCGGTATGACGCGTACCAGCTCTTTTCGGCGACCGTTGTCGGCGACGCCGATACTGACCAAAAAATTGCAACTGACGTAACGTGGGCGAATGACACGGTTCGTCAAGCTGTTCTTCCGATGCTTCATGATGCGGGGCTCGACAGCACGGTCTCGACGGCGCAAGAGGCAGCCGAATGGATGAATGCCGACGGACGCATGACGACGGCGCTGACGGCAAAACTTGCCCACGCAATTGTCAAAGCAGGCGCCGTGCCCGTTTTCCTTACCGCGGGCACGACGGCCGAGCTGCCCTGTGGCTACTGGCTCATCGTCGCCGACGACGACGCCATCGCCCAGAACGAGGCCGGCACCGCGCCGATCATGGCCCTGGTCGGCGGCAGCGCCGTCACCGTCAAGCCCAAGGCCGCCACTCCCAAGGTGGCTAAGCACGTGCTGGAGGACAGCACCGCCGCCTGGGGCAAGGCCGCCGACGCCACGGTTGCCGACGACCTGTACTGGCGCCTCTCTGCCACGGTCCCGGCGGGCCTCGCGGCCTACGACACCTATACGGTACGGTTCGTCGACACCATGAGCGCGGGGCTCGACCCCTCCAAGGTGGCCGCGAGCGTGCGCGTGTACGTGGCGGCGGGCGCGGACGGCGGCTTTGACGCCGTCGCATGTGAGGGCGGCAACGCCAACTCGACGCCGGCTAAAGGGTGGACAGACATTACTTCACAGTGCAGGGTCTCGGTCGAGGGCAATGCCTTCACCGTGCGCACCGGCGACCTGATCGCCGCGCTCGGCGGGGTTGACGCCTTCGCCGCGGGCGCCCGCGTGGTTGCTGTCTACAATGCGCCGTTGGGGGCCAACTGCAATCGAGGCGCCACCAAGGGCAATCCCAACGAGGTCTACCTGCGCTATCCGCGCTCTCCTCTCGCCGACCAGTCCGGCGACGCCGGCTTCACCCGTACGCCGAGCGATGATGCGTGCGCCTACACCTGGGGACTCAGTCTGATCAAGCGCTCAAGCTCGGACGATAAGCCGCTCGCGGGCGCCAAGCTGCGCATCATCGATGACCGCGGGCGCATTCTAACGACTGACGGCTCGTGGTCGACGGATGCCGACGCGTGCGTCACCACGGGCTCGGACGGCCATGTGGAATTGACCGGTGTGGACGCGGGCGTCTACACCGTCGAGGAAATCGCGGCACCCAAGGGCTACACCGCCTTTGAGGGCAAACGTATGGTGACGGTTACGGCCGAGGGCCTGGACGTTAAGCAGGTGGCAGTCGCGAAGCCCAAAGTGACCGTGTCGGCCGAAAGCCCCCTGCGGGTTGATACCGCCGATGCCGGGACGGGTTCGATTGAGCTGTCGGTGCTCAACACCCCAAGCAAAGAAGCAAGTCGAGGCTTTATGCCCTCGACGGGAGATAGAACGTTGGTGCTGGTGGCGGCTTTGGCTGCCATCGGAGCGGCGGCTATTGTTGCCGCGCTCGTCATCAAGTGGGGAGGAGATCGCCGTGAAAAATAATTGTCCCCCCCCCTTGCTCAATTGCGTACTGCCTCCGTAGCGAGTGACGCGCAGGCCTACCGACCTGATGATCATTGGTTTTGAAAAGTTACTAGAGAACCCTCCAAGAAAGAGGACCAAACATGAAGACAACCAAGAACATCGCCCGCCTGGCAGTAACCGCCGGCCTCACAGCAGCGCTGAGCTTCGGCGGCGTTATGGCCCCGGTCGCGATGGCGTTCGCTGAGGATGCGACTACTACGACCAATAGCATCAAGATCAATAAGAACGCACAGAATGGCGATGTGACGTACAAGGCCTACCAGATTTTCAAGGCCGATGTTGTAGATGGAAACGACGGTTCGAGCAAGGTCGTTTCAAATGTCGAGTGGGCCGTTAATGATTCAGCTCAGACTGAAATCATCGACGCCATTCAAAAAGTTGATGATAATGGCTCCGACTCGCTCAAGGTTAGCCCCAGCGCGCAGGATGTCGCAAATTGGCTGAAGGACAATTTCAGTACTTATGACGATAAGACCATCGTCGGCAAGAATGATTTGTTCAATACGCTTGCCAAGAAAGTTCAGAAGAGCGTTAATCCTGCTACACCAATTGGGCTTACGGAACCGTCGTTTCCAGCGAACCAGCCGTTTTCTTTCAGTGAATCTGGGTACTATCTCATTCTGACCGACGGCAACAGGCTCAGCAAATCGGATGATGAGACTAAAAAGCCGGATACCGGCACCTCTCCGATTTTCGCTGTTATCGGCGGCAGTCCCGTGTCCGTTACCGAGAAGACCAGTATTCCCACCGTCAACAAGGCTATCTACGACGATGAAGATAAAATGTGGACACTTAGTGGCAGCGATATTCTCACTTCTCCCAACAAGGGCGCCGACTCCTCTATTGGCCAGTACGTTAAATATCAGCTCGTTGGCACCGTTGCGAGCAATATCGATACATATGGTTTCTATGAGTACACCTTTAAGGATAAACTGCCTGAGACCATGTCGCCGAAATACAAGGGTAGTGAAGGCAGTGGCGCTCTGGATGTTACGGTCAAAATTAACGGCGAGTCTGTCGTGGATGGCTGCTCGGTTGATTACCGGGACCATGTGCTCACGGTTCACTTCGGTGACCTCAAGAACTGCAAGGATGCCAATGGCCAAACGATTGGTGTGTCAGCTGATTCTAGGGTGACTGTTGAGTATGAGGCCATGCTTGATCCCGGTATTATCTGCAATAAGAATGATGGCACGATCAAGCAAGAGTACGAGGATATCCTCGGCGCGCCTCAGGAGAACACGGTCAAACTGGAGTACTCCAACAACCCGAATGGCGAAGGTATCGGCAGTACGGTCGAACATTCTGCTTATGACTACACTTATGGCATCGATGTTACCAAGGTCGGCTCCGACAAACCGAATGATGGTCTGGCGAACGTTGAGTTTTTGCTGAAGGAAGAGGGGTCCGGTAAGTACATAAAGGCAAACGGCACCACGACAGACAATGCCGATGAGGCAGTCCTTAAGACTGATGCCAAAGGCAAAATAAACGTCTTCGGTATCGATCAAGGTACATATATTCTTACCGAGAAAGCTGCTGCGCCCGGCTACAACAACTCGCATAGCGATGGTATTCATTTTACAATCAGCCGAAATGCGCTTCCGGCAAATAATACGGAAGCGGTGAAGCCCGACTGCAATATTGTTAGCGCTGCCAATATGAGTCTCGTGGAGAGGAAAGAATCTACCATCGGCATGGTGCACCTCACCGTCACCGATAAGAAGGGCTCCAACCTCCCCCTCACCGGCCTTAACGGCGTGACCTTCACTTGGATCGCCGGCGGCGCGGTGCTATGCATTGGCGTGGTGCATCTCATCCGTAGTCGTAAGCGCGACGAGGGTTCTGAGGAGTAATCGTTCGCCTCGAATATCAACACGAGCATGAAAAAGCGGGGGCACCCGGTCGATGCGATCGGGTGCCCCGCTTCGTTTATTGGTGCAAAGTAACCTGACCCCTTTGCACCACCATAAAGGTGCCTGTCCCCTTTGTGGTGGTTGGCGGCTAAGCGGTGGGGAGTTCCGGCGTATTAGCCGGCTGCTGCGGCTTGAGGTGGGCGTTGTGCCAGATGATCTGGATAACGTAGCCGAGTGTAAAGACGAAGGCCACGCCGCTGATGAAGTCGCCGATGAGGGGAAGTCCTGTGAGGGCGCCTGCGGCCACACCGCCGACGGCTGCCATGGCGTAGCGGTTCTGGTTGTGTCCGACCATGCGGGCGATCGCGCAGCCAGCAAAAGCGGTGGAGACCAGCGCGACGCCGATCACGGCGCACATGAGGGCTCCGGCAAGCGACAGGCCGGCGATAGAGATAATCAGCAGCAGGACGGCGGGGACGATAGCAATCGTGCCCAAAAGACCGCTCACCCACAGGGGCGTGGGATGCTGGTGGAGCATTCCGGCGGCACTGGCGGTCGCACGCGGAAAGACGAGCTCGAGCAACAGGGCGATAAAGCAAGTCGACAGGGCTGCGGCCACGATGCCGCCGATGGTGTCGTTAACCGTAGAGGTGTTCTCGTTCTCGGTGCGGTCGATCTTGAGCGCGCCGACCTCGGCTTCCGCGGCGCGCTCGGGGTCCTCGGAGACGTGCGCGTTCACGGTGCCGGTGATGTGGGCGTTCTTGCCCAGGATGAGCTTATCGGCCCAAACCTCGACATCGCCCTCGACGGTGCCATCGATGGTCACCGTGTCGCCCGCAAGCGCCGCCGATTTGACGGAGCCGCGCAGGGCGACCGTCTCGCCTGCCGCGTAAAAACAGTTGGCGGTGCTATCGGTGTTGAGCACGACGTGCTGGCCTGCCACCGTCACGCTGCCATCAACCGTGGTCTTGGCGATGTCGATGGTGCGCGCCGCCAGTCGGACGGCGCCACCCACGGTGCAGTCGCGAATCGAGAGGGTCTCGCCCGCCGCGATGATATCGCGGTCGATGGAGGCATCATCCAAGTTGAGGGCCTGACCGGCCCAGTACAGGTCGCCCTCGACGCCGGACGGATTGGCGTCACCGTCAGTCGCAAGTACGTTTCCTGCGGTGTCCGTGCCGGCGAACGACGCCACGGGAAGTGCGATGAGCGCCAGCGCGATGAGCGCAAATAGCATGGTGATGCGGCCCCACGCTTTACGGCGCTGGGTCGACGGGAATTGATTGCGGGGCATAGTGAATCCTTCGTTAGATACTCGACATGTATCTAACAGGGTACCCAACGCGCGGGCGCTCTAAAAGAACCTCTCGGTTGCATTTCGAAGGGTTGTGCCGTGCTATCTACTTTTTACGGTGCAAAAAGCGCGCG
Organism: uncultured Collinsella sp.; assembly: GCA_900544895.1. Classification (GTDB taxonomy): domain Bacteria; phylum Actinomycetota; class Coriobacteriia; order Coriobacteriales; family Coriobacteriaceae; genus Collinsella. The sequence goes on along the minus strand of UQWZ01000001.1, from coordinate 509,870 downwards.
ATATCTTCCTCGGTGGGGCTTTTGATGTCAAAGCGCAGTGATAGCCAACGCAGCCCCATGGTCACGACGACGCATGCGACCAGCGCGGCGACATTGCTCACGAGGCCGCTCATGACGAGGCAGACATAGCTTGTCGATCCGGCAATGGCCGCGATGGCATAAAAGTTCGTACGTTGGAAAATGCCCGGTACCACGCCCATAAAGCCGTCGCGCAGCATGCCGCCGCCTACCGCGGTGAAGAAACCCATCATGATGCACACGGCGGGCGCAAAGCCGTAGACCAGCGCCTTGTCTGCGCCGGTTGCCGCATAAATACCCACCGAGATGATATCGAGCAGGGGAATGAGTTTTTCGGGCTTGTCGACGATTGCCGGGAAAATGTAGATGATGGCCGCCGTGGCGATGGAGAGCGGTAACGCCATTGGTTGATTGAGGATGTAGACGTTGCCCACCTGGAGTGTCATATCGCGCAAAAGACCGCCGCCCAGACCGCAGACCACCGCGAGCGCGACCGCGCCCACCAGGTCGAGCTTGTGCTCGCGCGCGACCAGCACGCCCGAGATCGACGCCGCGACAACGGCGAACATCTCGAGCCAAAATGGGATAGCGACCATGGCATCCGAAGCGTGTGAAGTAACGGTCATAGCGGCGACGACGGGCAAGATGGGGTCCTTCTGATTGCGAGTTTAGACAATGCCCGTACATAGTACATGGTCGGCGGGTGTGGCGACCCTATTGCTCGGTAAACGGTCGGGATTGGGTGGGGGCGTAGGTACCAAACATGTACACCAGCCTCCAAAGATATCGAAAAATGTCGTTTTTGGAGGATGGTGTACATGTTTTGGCGCGCACCGAGCGGGTGACGTTACTCGGAGGGCGTCTCTATGTCCTTCGTGCCCTTCCAATTGCGGATAAGTGCCTTGCGCAGTTCATTTTGCTTTCGCTGATACTCGGCATCGGTGCAGCGGGGCATACCGAGTGCTTCGCGGATATTGTTCATGGCACGGTGAAAAGCGAGTTGACTGGCAAATTGCGCTGAGGTGAGCGTGACGATGCGATAACCCATTTGGGCGAGCACAGCTTCGCGTTCCGCATCTGCTCCCTTACGGCCAGTCTCGTCGTGAAAGCCACCCTTATATTCGATGCCGAGCTCTCTGCGCTTATAGGTAATGAGGGCATCGATTTTGAGTGTTCGGGCTTTGGTGCAATGCCAAAGACGTTGAGGGATCTCGAGCGGTTGGTTGAGCTCGATGCCTCGAATGCCAACGCCGCCTTCGCTTGTTGGAAGTGAAAGTGCGATTGCCGATGCGGCCTCCATAGGCGAGACCGAGTGGTCGTAGACATGTCTGAGCGCGAGTCGCGCGCGTGTGGCACCGGGTTTGCCGGGGTGTTGATCGAGCAGCTCGACAATTTCGTCCTTGGAGGTGGTTGCTGGTTGCTCGGTATAAGGGTCAGAGGGATTAAGGCCCATGCGATAGTCGCCGCAAACTTCGTAGCCATACTCGAGGTATTCGATTCTATCCATCCACTCGGCGGCGAGCACGAAGGTGAAGGCTTCGTCGGTGATAAAGATGCCGGGCGTAAGCTCGTCAATATGGCCATAGGGTAGGCTTTGGCCGAGAACATGGCAAGCGACACCGTTAGTGCGAATTCGCTCGAAAGCAAACACCACGGAGATATCGATAGTCTTGAACATATCGGGCGGAATGCCGCAGTCGGTGAGGGCCTGTCGTATGCGCGCGATGCGTTGCTGGGTGGAGAGACCTCTTGCGCCTATCTGGTAGTCGTGTTGCGCGACCGCTTGAACCAGGCCTTGTGGCGCGTGATGGACGAGCCATGCAGTTTTATGCGAAATGAGAACAGGGGTATCCATTGGGGACCTCTCGCTCTGAGTCGATACCCAACTCTTATGTCCGTTGAGGTGGGGAAATATACCGGATGCGAGTAAGTCGACTCATGCACGGCGTGTGTCATATACAAACGTGTACACCACCCTCCAAAAACGACATTTTTTGACATCTTTGGAGGGTGATGTACATGTTTGGGATGTTGGGTTGGGATTGAACGCGATGAGGATGTGGGTTGAATAGGAGGGATGTCTAAATTTTGAGCAGCGCTCAAAATTTATCCGGTCGGCTTACGCCGACCGCGCTGCGCTAAAAACGCGCCACTGGCGCGTTTTCTTTACGCTCCGCGCCCTGGCGGGTTCGAATCCCTCCTCCTCCGCCGTATTTGCTTGTAAGGGACTCTAAACAAAAAAGCCCCCGTTTTCGGGAGCTTTTTCAACCAAAATGGCGGAGGAGGAGGGATTCGAACCCTCGTGACCTTATACAGGCCAAACGGTTTTCGAGACCGCCGCATTCAACCACTCTGCCACCCCTCCGCGTGGGGTAAAAACAAAGCAGGCTCGAAGGCCTGCTTTGGAATTAACTGGCGGAGAGTCAGGGATTTGAACCCTGGAGACGCTTTTGACGCCTACACGATTTCCAATCGTGCTCCTTCGGCCACTCGGACAACTCTCCGTTAAATGCGAAAGTCAGTATACACGAGGAATCGCAAAGTGCAAACAGAAAAGTTGGCATTTTTTAAAACGCTTGGCCGTGCTTGGCGCTGCAGTGGGGCTTGAGGTGCCAAAAAACGGCTTCCGACCAGCGTGGTTGATCAACTCAATTGTTCAAAAAAGGGTATTCATAAGCGACTTGGCAATGAATTTAAAAATCTTTGGGTGGTGCTGTGGGCCACTGGTATGCATTTTGCGACCACAGCCTTGTGCCCGTTGACCTGCGGCTTGGCTCAGCTTGTCCCCACGGCACCGTATCTTGTCAACAGATCCGTCAAGCTTTTGGTCAGCATTTGGTTGGAATGCGCATGAAACGTCGTGTGAGTATGGGCATATGTGGAGGTCATGAGGTTGTAGCTGCATATTCTTGCAGCCTGGGAGGTTGAAAGATATTATTACCAAGTCTTTTCCTGCTTCAGGCGCACCTTCACGACCTGAAGCCACATTTGCCCAGAGGAGGTGACAATATGAAGGCTTATGAACTGCTGTTCTTTGTTGACCCGTCGCTCGACCCCGAGACTCGTCTCGCTGTTATGAAGCGTATCGATACCACGATCGCTGAGGGCGCTGGCAAGGTCGACTCCGTTGACGAGTGGGGCAAGCGCAAGCTCGCCTACGAGATCAACGACCTCACCGATGGTGACTACACCCTCATCAACTTCCACGCAGATCCTACCCAGATCGCCGAGCTTGATCGCGTCCTGCGCATCACCGACGCTGTGGTCCGCCACATGATCGTCCGTCGCGACGACCAGGAGTAAGACTGTCGTTTTGGACTGGGCTTGTGCCCCAAGAGGAAGTAGTGAGTTATGAGCATCAATCGAGTGAACATCACCGGTAACCTCACCCGCGATCCCGAGCTGCGCGCCACTGCCGGCGGAACCCAGGTTCTGTCCTTTGGCGTCGCCGTGAACGATCGTCGCCGCAACGCGCAGACTGGCGAGTGGGAGGACTATCCCAACTTTGTCGACTGCACTATGTTCGGCACCCGCGCCGAGGCCGTGAGCCGTTTCCTGGCAAAGGGAAACAAGGTCGCGATCGAGGGCAAGCTGCGCTACAGCTCTTGGGAGCGCGACGGCCAGCGCCGGAGCAAGCTTGAAGTCATCGTCGATGAGATCGAGTTTATGAGCTCCCGTGGTGGCCAGGGTGGCTACGATCAGGGCGGTTACGCCCCCGCAGCTCCCGCGCCCGCAGCACGTCCTGCCGCACCGGTGGCCACGCCGCCCGCGGTCGACGTCTACGATGAGGACATCCCGTTCTAAGGGTTGTTCACCTATTTTTGAGTGAGAGGCGGCTTCGGTTCGCCGAAGTTGCCAAATGAAAGGTATTTTGACATGGCTAATGATTTTTCTGCACGTCAGCCGCGTCGTAAGTACTGCCAGTTCTGCAAGGAGAACACTGAGTTCATCGACTATAAGGACACTCAGCTTCTCCGTAAGTACATGACCGACCGTGGCAAGATCAAGCCCCGTCGCGTCACTGGCGCTTGCACGCAGCATCAGCATGACATCGCCAACGCCATCAAGCGCGCCCGCGAGATGGCTCTCCTGCCGTACACCGTCCCCGTGGTTTCCTCTCGTGGCAACCGCGACCGCGGCTAAGAAGGGAGACGCATCATGAAGGTTATTCTTCTCGATGAGATCAAGGGCAAGGGCGGCGAGGGTGACGTCGTAGAGGTCGCTCAGGGTTACGCTGAGAACTTCCTGTTCCCCAAGAAGCTCGCTGTTGCCGCCACCAAGGGCAACCTCAAGCAGCTTGACGAGCGTCGCAACAACATCGCCAAGCGCGAGGCCGTCCGTCTGGCTACCGCCAACGAGACCAAGGCTGCCTTCGAGGGCAAGACGGTCACCGTTGACGTCAAGGTCGGCGACGAGGGCATCCTCTTTGGCTCCGTTACCGCCGCTATGATCGCTGACGCCATCAAGGCTCAGCTCGGCATGGACATCGACCGCAAGCGCGTCGAGCTCGGTAAGCCCATCAAGGTTGCCGGTGCCCACACCGTTGCCATCTCGCTGTACCGCGAGATCAAGGCCGAGGTTGTCGTTCTCGTCGGCGTTACCGCCGAGGAGCTCGCTGCCGAGGCTGAGGTCGAGGAGGCCGCTGAGGTCGCCGAGGCCGAGACCGCCGAGGTCGAGACTGAGGCTGCTGCCGAGTAGCATTTGCTGCAACGCAACAATCTTGTTCTAAGAAGGGCGCTCTGGGAAACCAGGGCGCCCTTTTGTTTTTTGCGCTGAGTGAGTGTCATGGTGAACGTTGCGTCGAAGTCCTATATACAGGACCGTTCATCCGTTTCGTCCGGTGATGATTGCCGGGGCGCGGCCCGTTTTGGGACTGTGACTGATACTATGGATGCTCGCAAGCGATATGAATGAGGATGCTCATGGCATATGACGATAGGGAGACGGGGCTGACGGTCGAGGACCGTGGCTCCAAGTTGGGTCTCCCCCAAAACCAAGATGCAGAGGCCAACGTACTGGCCGCTATGCTGCTATCGCCCGAGGTGGTCGAAGAGGCCCAGGTCGAGCTGCAGCCCGATGACTTCTACCGGCCCATTCATAAGACCATCTATACCGCGATGGTCGATATGTACAACAGCCGCATCCCCATCGACTCCATCTCGCTGATCGATTACCTGCGAAGCATCAACAAGCTCGATGCCGTGGGCGGCGAGGCGTACATTTTGGAGCTGATGGGACAGACTCTGTCGCTCGTCAACTGGCAGCACCATGCCGCCATCGTTCGCCGCGACTCGATGCTGCGTGAGCTGATTGGCGCCACCAACGAGATCAACGCGCTGGCCTACAACGCCCCCACCGACACCAAAGAGGTCGTGGAGCTGGCCGAGAGCAAGCTGCTCAAGGTCACGGCGCGCGAGGTCAAGTCGAGCTACAAGACGCTGACCGAGTTTATGGTCGAGGCCTATAACGAGGCCGAGGAAGTGTGCCAGGCCGGTGGTCAGGCTGCGGGCGTGCCCACGGGCTTCCCGTCGCTCGACCGCATGCTCATGGGTTTTCGCGAGGGTCAGCTCATCATTATCGGCGCCCGTCCTGCCGTGGGTAAGACGTCGTTCGCCTTGAACCTGGCGCTCAATGCCGCTGCTGCTGGCTACACCGTCGGTTTCTTCTCGCTGGAGATGTCGGGCAAGGAAATTGCCCAGCGTCTGATTTGCGCCTACGCCATGATCTCGATCAGTGACTTCCGCATGGGCCGCATTAGCCCCGAGCAGTGGGCCAACATCAATGAGGCCACGCAGACGCTGTCCAAGCTCGATATTCTGATTGACGATACGCCCGGCACCACGGTGACCGAGATTCGCGCCAAGAGCCGCCGCATGCTCCATAACAAGGAGAAGGCCATCATCATCCTGGACTATTTGCAGCTGGTGAGTCCCCCGCCGGGACGTCGTTCCGAGAGCCGTACCGTCGAGGTCTCGGAGATGTCGCGTGGCCTGAAGATTATGGCCAAGGAGCTCAAGATCCCGCTGATCGCGCTCTCGCAGCTCTCGCGTCAGGTCGAATCCCGTACCGGCAAGCGCCCGCAGCTGTCCGACCTTCGTGAATCGGGCTCCATCGAGCAGGACGCCGATATCGTCATGTTCTTGGACCGATCCGCCGACGAGGCCGAGGCCTCGCGCGACGACCGACCCGACGAGGGCGTTACGCGTATCGTCGTGGCCAAGAACCGTTCGGGCCCGATTGGCGACGTCGACCTGATGTTCCTGCCGGCATCCACCAAGTTCTATGAGCTTGATGGGGCGCATACCGAGGAGTAGGACAGGCGCCCGTTGCACGGGTATACTGGGAATGTTTTGTGCTTCTGCGCACTTGCGGTGTGCGGACAGTCCATGAATGTGAGGAGTAAACATGCCGTCAACCGTTTTGGTCGGTGCCCAGTGGGGCGATGAGGGCAAGGGTAAGATCTGCGACCTGGTCGCCGGCGACTTTGATGCCGTCGTGCGCTATTCGGGCGGCAACAACGCCGGCCACACCATCGTCGTCAACGGCAAGAAGTACGGCCTGCACCAGGTGCCCTCCGGCATCATGTATTCCGACCACGTGTCGGTGATCGGTAACGGCTGCGTCGTCAACCCCAAGGTCGTCCTTGAGGAGATCGACATGTTCGAGGCCGACGGCATCACCACCAAGAATCTCAAGATCAGCGGCAACGCGCATGTCATCATGCCGTACCACATCGATTTGGATGGCGCCTTTGAGCAGAAGCTCGGCAAGAAGAACATCGGTACCACTAAGCGCGGCATCGGTCCGTGCTACCAGGACAAGATGGCCCGTATTGGCCTGCGTATGCAGGACATGCTGGATGAGGCGCTGTTCCGCGATAAGCTGGAGACCGCTCTTGCCCGCGTGAACCCCGAGCTAGAGCTCATCTACAACCTGCCCACCTACACCGTGGATCAGATTTGCGATGAGTACCTGCCCATGGCCGAGCGCCTGCGCCCCTACATCACCGAGACGAGCCTGCTGCTCAACAACATGATCGATGAGGGCAAGGATTTGCTGTTTGAGGGCGCCCAGGCGACGCTGCTCGACATCGATCACGGCACCTATCCGTACGTGACGTCTTCTAACTGCACCGCCGGCGGCGCCATTACCGGTTCCGGCGTCGGCATGAAGAACGTCGACCGCGTGCTGGGCGTCATGAAGGCCTATATCACCCGCGTCGGTTCGGGCCCCATGCCCACCGAGCTTTCCTATGAGTCCGAGGCCGGCCACACGCTGACCGAGGAGGGCTACGAGTACGGCGTGACCACCGGTCGCCGTCGTCGCTGCGGCTGGTTTGACGGCCCTATCGCCAACTATGCCTCGCGCGTCAACGGCCTCACCGACATCGCCGTGACCAAGCTCGACGTGCTTTCGGCCTTCGACACCATTAAGGTGTGCGTTGCTTATGACGTCGACGGCGAGCGCTACACGAGCGTGCCCGAGCACCAGGTGCGTTTTGAGCATGCCAAGCCCATCTACGAGGAGCTCCCTGGCTGGAAGTGCGACATCACCGGCTGCCGCAGCTTTGATGAGCTGCCGCAGGAGGCTCAGGACTACGTGGCATTTATCGAGGATCTGGCACACACCCGCGTGACGTTCATCGGCGTCGGCGCCGGTCGCGAGCAGATCATCAACCGATTCTGGAAGTAATCGGGACCATTTGGTTATTGCGATATACCCCTTTGCAGCCCAAGCGGGCGGCCGAGGGGTATATTTGCTTGCAAGGGGCTCGCGCGGAGCGGGCCGTTAATCCATAGAGGAGGCACCCTTGAAGGCGGACACTCAAACCATCGACATCCTGTTGTTGGGCAGCGGCGGCCGTGAGCATGCTTTGGCAGCGAAGCTCGCAGCATCACCGCGCGCCGGCAAGCTCTACATCGCGCCGGGTAACGGCGGCACCGCGAACTGTGGCGAGAACGTTGTTCTCGACGACTGCGATCCTGCTGCCGTGGCGGCGTTTGCGCAGAGCCACGGATGCGGACTCGTGGTAATTGGCCCCGAGGCTCCGCTCGTGGCGGGCGTGGCCGACGCCGTGCGCGCGGCGGGTATTCCCTGCTTTGGCCCGGGTGCCGAGGGCGCCCAGATGGAGGGCTCCAAGCTGTTCTCCAAGCAGCTCATGGAGCGTGCGGGCATTCCGACGGCAGCCTACGGCTCGTTTACCGACGAGGCTTCGGCTCTCGCCTACGTGCGCGAGCAGGGCGCTCCGCTGGTCGTCAAGGCCGACGGTCTTGCCGCGGGCAAGGGCGTTATCGTGGCGACCGAACTTGAGCAGGCCGAGGAGGCCGTGCGCGAGTGCTTTGGCGGCACCTTTGGCGATGCCGGCAACACCGTGGTTATCGAGGAGATGCTCGTTGGTCCCGAGTGCTCGCTGCTGGCCTTTACCGACGGCAAGACCGTGCGTCCCATGGCCACCTCGCAGGACCACAAGCGCGCGCTCGAGGGCGACAAGGGCCCCAACACCGGCGGCATGGGCGTCTATAGCCCGGTGCCCATCGTGACCGACGAGGAGCACGCCACCATGGTGGCGGTCATGGAGCAGACCGTGGCCGAGCTTGCTGCCGAGGGCATCGACTACCGCGGCTGCCTGTATGGCGGCTTTATGCTCACGCCTGCCGGCCCCAAGGTGCTGGAGTTCAATGCCCGCTTTGGCGACCCCGAGACGCAGGTCGTGCTGCCGCGCCTTAAGAACGATCTGGTCGAGGTCATGCTCGCCTGCGCCAACTGCGAGCTCGACCAGATTGAACTCGACTGGCGCGACGAGTGGGCCGTGGCCGTTGTCCTGACGAGCGCGGGCTACCCCGGCAGCTACGAGAAAGGCAAGGTCATCACCGGTATTGAGGATGCCGAGGCCATGGAGAACGTGACGGTGTACCACGCGGGCACTGCCGTGGTGGACGGCCAGCTCGTGACCAATGGTGGCCGCGTGCTTGCCGTGACCGCTCTGGGCGACACGTTTGAGAACGCTCGCAACCTTGCCTACGAGGCCTGCGAGAAGATTGATTTTGAGGGCAAGACCCTGCGTCACGACATCGGCTTGCGCGCGCTGCGCGGCCGCGACGCCTGGGATGCCTAAAATCCGAGAGGAATGAGACGGATGGACGAGAAGAACGAAGAACTCGTGGACGCGCAGATCGTCGAGGAGGACAGCCGCATGTATGGGCACGCCGAGGGCGAGCCTGGTGGCGAGGTCGCTGACGAGCCGGCGCTGGTGCTGGGCGACGACGACCCGCACGATGCCGAGCTGCACGAGAAGATTCTTTCGGAGGAGTGCGCCTGGAAGGGCAAGATCCTCGACGTCCACCGTCTTGAGGTTGAGCTGCCCAACGGTCGCCGCAGCGCCCGCGATATCGTTCGCCATCCGGGTGCGGCGGCCGTTGTGGCACTGACCGAGAGCGGCAAGATCGTACTGGTGCGTCAGTACCGCACCGCCATCGACCGCGTGACGGTCGAGATTCCCGCCGGCAAGCTCGACCCGGGCGAGGACCCGCTCGATTGCGCCAAGCGCGAACTGCATGAGGAGACGGGCTTTAGGGCCGGTCGTATTCGCTTTTTGACGTCGATTGTCACGTCATGCGGTTTTTGCGATGAGATCATCCACATCTACTTGGCTACCAAGCTCGAGTTTGATGCGCCCAACCCCGATGATGACGAGTTTGTCAACGTGGACCTGGTGCCGCTGCACGAGCTGATCGACGCCGTGCTCGACGGCAAGATCGAAGACGCCAAGACCGTTGTAGGCGCGCTTGCCTGCGACAGCATCGCACACAGGCTGGGCGGAGCGGAGATTTAACGAGCGGGAATGATCCCGCAGGTTTGTGTAAGTCAGCGAAAGTGCTCCATTTGAGACAAGGTGGCCTAAAAGAGGAGGGAAGCGTATGGGTATACGCGACCGACGATTGAAGGCCAGATTGTCCAAATGGAGCACTTGCAGCGTCGAGATGAAACGCGGTTTGGTAAAACCGCGTAAGGTGATTATGCTGAAGAGGTTTCTTTCGTATTACAAGCCCCAGATGGGGCTTTTTGTTGCTGATACTGTTTGTGCTCTGGTGCTTGCCGCCATTGACCTGGCGTTCCCCATTATCCTGCGCAATCTGACCGGTGGGCTGTTTACCCAGGGTCAGGCTGCCATTATGCAGGCGCTCGGCATGATCGCGGTGGGCTTGGTGCTGATGTATGCCATCCGCTGCGCCTGCCGCTATTTTGTGAGCTATTGGGGTCACGTGATGGGCGCGCGTATGGAGTCCAAAATGCGCGAGGACCTGTTCGACCAGTATGAGCGCTTTAGCTTTGCGTACTTCGACCGCAACAGCTCGGGCGACATGATGAGCCGCGTGGTCAACGACCTGTTCGATATCTGCGAGGCGGCGCACCACGTGCCCGAGTGGATCATCATCTGCGGCATCGAGATTATCGGCTCGTTTGTGATCCTCTTTACCATCGCCCCGGTGCTGGCGCTCGCCATGGCCGTGGTGACGGCGGCGTTTGCGGTCATCATGTTTTGGCAGAACATGCGCATGCGCGAGGTCTTTAGCGACAACCGCAAAAAGATCAGCGGCATCAATGCGCAGCTGCAGGATTCGCTGGCGGGCATGCGCGTGGTCAAGAGCTTTGCCAATGAGGAGACCGAACGTTTCAAGTTCCGCGCCTCCAACAATCGCTATCTTTCGTCCAAGGAGAACATGTATCACGCCATGGGCGTCTATACCGCGACGTATGGCCTGCTCTCGGGTGTGCTCTATGTGATCGTGGTGCTGCTGGGCGGTTGGCTGGTTGCCCAAGGCCAGCTGCAGGCAGTCGATATGGCAACCTTCGCGCTCTACATTTCGCTGTTCTGCACGCCGCTCGAGACACTCGTCAATTCGGCCGAAATGTATCAGAAGGCTATCGCCGGCTTTAAGCGTATGGACGAGGTACTCTCGACCGCGCCGGATATCCAGGACAAGCCGGGCGCCACGGATCTGCAGGTGACTGCCGGCGCCGTGGAGTATCACGACGTGTGCTTTAACTACGAGGATGTTGAGCTGGGCGAGGGCGATGCCGACGAGCGTCCCGTTATCGACCATATGGATCTGTCTATCAAGCCCGGGCAGACCATCGCTTTGGTTGGCCCTTCGGGCGGTGGCAAATCGACGACCTGTTCGCTGCTGCCGCGCTTTTACGACGTTGCCGCTGGGTCCATTAGCATCGACGGTCAGGACGTGCGCGATGTGACGCAGCAGAGCCTGCGCCGCGCTATCGGCCTGGTGCAGCAGGATGTCTACCTGTTTGACGGAACAATCGGCGAGAACATCGCCTACGGCAAGCCGGGCGCTACGGCAGAAGAGATCGCCGAGGCCGCCCGTCGCGCCAACATCGATGCCTTTATCGAGTCGCTTCCACAGGGCTATGACACGGTCGTGGGCGAGCGCGGCAGCCGTCTTTCGGGCGGACAGAAACAGCGCGTTGCCATCGCGCGCGTGTTTCTCAAGAACCCCAAGATCCTGATTTTGGACGAGGCGACGAGTGCTTTGGATAACGAGAGCGAGGAGGCGGTGCAGGAGTCACTCGAAGAGCTGGCACGCGGCCGCACCACGATTATCATTGCCCATCGTCTTTCGACCATTAAGCATGCCGATGAGATTGCGACCGTTGAGCATGGTCGCGTTGTGGAGCGTGGCACGCACGAGGAGCTTCTCGCCCGTGGCGGCACCTATGCCCGTTACTATCGAATGCAGTTCGAAGGTGCGCGTGCGCACGAGCTCGACTGATTGATATGACAGGAAGTTTATGGCTGACAAGAACCCTTTGACTCCGGAAGAAGTGACGGAGTTATTCTCCGAAATCGATGCATCCGGCGTCTTGGATCCCACGCTTGCCAAAAAGCGAACCGAGCGCATGCGTGAGAAGGAGGCTGCGGCCAAGCGCGGTGACAAAGCGGCGCTAGCGCAGCTGCGCAGCGAGGACCGTGCGAGCCAGGCAAAACATATCGACCCGCTGTCTGAGGACGATCCTTCGGGCTCGCAGGTGAGCCATACCATTACGAAGACCGCGATGGCCGTGGTCATCGGTATTCTGGTGCTGATCGTGGGCATGCAGATCGGCTACGGCGTGATGCGCCGTCTGAATACCGCCAACCTGTCCGAGAGCGTTTCGGTGGATACCGTCTCGACGGCGCTGAAGGGCGGCCTTGAGTGGGGCAACGGCTTTACGCAGTTTCCGCTCGATTTTACCGTCGACGAGGCCGATGAGCGCACGGGCACGGTTGAGGTGACGGTGTTGGACACATCGTCTGCCAATGAGCTCGAGCTGCTGTCCAACGGGCAGATCCAGGCCGCGGCGCTTGCGACCAACGCCCTGCTCAACGATAAGATCGACCGCGTGGTGTATAACGTTCACGCCTATATCGACGAGGATAGCAACATTCAGCACGATTCCTTTTTTGGCATGTTTCCCGCGCGGGGTCATCAGAGCGCCATTTTGACGTTCGTGTGGACCAAGAGCTCATCCAACGCCACGAGTATCGACTGGAAGATGCGCATCGTAAGCATGGACGACACCATTGCCGAGCGCATTCAAAAACAGGTGAACTCGGTTTCGTCGCTGATCGAGGACCCGGTGGTGAGCCAGACCAAGATTGACGAGGAAAAGGCCGAACGTGACCTGGAGCATCGTCTGCATGGCCGCGAGATTTTCCGCGGCGGCAAGCCCGATCGCTCACCGTCCGATCTGCTGGAACAGGACAAGCAAAAGTAAGAGGCCATTATCCCGCGTGAGCCACAAGCCCACGCGGGATAATTTTTCTGGGACGGGGATTAAATAATCATTATGCATAGAAAGTCATAATTATCATTTCGTAAACATTTCGATGAAATTAACGCCATGAGGCATGCTTGCGGTTACAATACCGCGAGGCCTAACTACACACCTTTAAGCCGGTCCTGTGAGACCGGGAAGGAGAATTATGGCGAACAACCATACCGCGGGCGCTGCCGCCCGCACCTTCGCGCCCAGCGAGCTTTGCCAGCGTATGCTGGCCAAAACCAGCAAGGGCACCTGCGGTCCCTGTATCCTGTATCTTGAGGATGGGACCATTTTTTATGGACGTGCATGCGGCGCCGAGGGCACCGCGACCGGCGAAGTCTGCTTCAACACCTCGCTCGAGGGCTACTTTGAGGTCATGACCGACCCGAGTTATGCCGGCCAAATTGTAACCATGACCTATCCGCAGATCGGCAATTACGGTATCGACGAGACCGATGTCCAGTCGGCCTTCCCCGGCGACGCCGTGCGCCCTGCGAGCGCTCCGGCTATGCGCGGCATGATCGTTCGTGACATGTGCGCCACGCCTTCTAACTGGCGCTCGGCCGTCAGCGTGCCGGAGTACCTGCGCGCTCACGGCATCGTCGCTATCGAGGGTATCGACACCCGCGCTCTGGTGCGCCATCTGCGCGACAATGGTTCCAAGATGGGCATTATCTCGACCGAGATCTTTGACGTCGACGAGCTTGCCGAGCGCTTGTCCGCTGCGCCCACGCTGGTAGGCGAGAACCTGGTCAAGACCGTAAGTTGCCCCGCGCCTCACGAGTTTGTGGCCGCCGACCTGCCTGCCACGCATGACTTTGCGCTTGCGGCTGCCGCTCCTGCCCGTCACAAAGTGGTCGCCTACGACTGCGGTGTGAAGCGCGGTATTCTGGAGGGCCTGGTCCGTGCCGGCTGCGATCTCACCGTCGTGCCGTGGGATACGCCCGCCCAGCAGGTACTCGACATGAATCCCGATGGCGTCTTTTTGTCCAACGGCCCCGGCGACCCCGATGCCGTGGTGGAGACCTATGAGCAGGTACAGCAGCTGATCGGCAAGGTGCCGGTCTTTGGCATTTGCCTCGGTCACCAGATGATCAGCCTGGCCTGCGGCGCCCAGATGGAAAAGCTTAAATTCGGTCACCGTGGCGGTAACCAGCCGGTTATGAATCTGGTGAGCCGTCGCGTGGAGATCACCGCGCAAAACCACGGCTTTGGCCTGCTGTTCCCCAGTCTGGGCAAACTGATTCCGGAGCTTTCCGGCGGCGAAACCGAGCATGCGGCCGACGGTGACCTGCGCGCCTGGGTGCGTCGCGGCATCGCGCCGGTCGTGATGAACGAGCGCTTTGGTCGCATTCGCCTGACACATGTGAACCTCAACGACGGCACCGCCGAGGGCATCCAGCTGCTCGACGCCCCGTGTTTCTCGGTCCAGTACCACCCAGAGGCTTCGCCTGGCCCCACCGATGCCCACTATCTCTTTACCGCCTTTACGCGACTCATGGACGGCGAGGAGAACTACCTGGACATCGACACCGCGAAGGACCGCCTCGCCGGCTGGAATTTCGCCGACGATGGTTCCGCCGTTCTACCGAACGGCGGACCGGTCGACGCTGCGGCTGCATCTGGCACATCATCTTGCCGTTCTGCTTCGGACGCGCGGGCATAAGCCCAGCGCGCCCTCGCATCACGGCAACCTGATGCACCAGCTGCACCCTCGCTGACTTTTCCAAAACATTGAGTCAGCCTCTCTAGGAGGTTTTTAACATGCCTAAACGTACTGACATCAAGCGCATCCTCGTTATTGGTTCGGGCCCCATCGTTATTGGCCAGGCCTGCGAGTTCGACTACTCCGGCGCCCAGGCCTGCAAGGTGCTCAAGGAGGATGGCTTTGAGGTCATCCTGGTCAACTCCAACCCGGCGACCATCATGACCGACCCGGGCTTGGCCGACCGCACCTATGTCGAGCCCATCACCGCCGAGTTTATCGAGCGCGTAATCAAGAAAGAGCATCCGGACGCGCTGCTGCCCACGCTGGGTGGCCAGACCGGTCTGAACGCCGCCGTCGAGCTGGCGAAAGACGGCACGCTGGACAAGTGCGGCGTCGAGATGATCGGCTGCGACCTGGCCGCTATCGAGCGCGGCGAGGACCGCAAGCTCTTTAACGAGGCCATGGCCGAGATCGGCCTGGAGGTCGCGCGCTCGGGCTATGCCTACAGCGTGGCCGACGCCGAGGCTATCGCCGAGCGCGTGGGCTATCCCTGCGTGCTGCGTCCGAGCTTTACCCTCGGCGGCGCCGGCGGCGGCATCGCGCACACCCACGAGGAGCTCGTCTCCATCGTGAGCCAGGGCCTTGAGCTCTCGCCTGCCCATGAGGTGCTGGTCGAGGAGTCCATCGAGGGTTGGAAAGAGTATGAGATGGAGGTCATGCGCGACCACGCCGGCAACGGCATCATCGTGTGCTCCATTGAGAATCTCGACCCCATGGGCGTGCACACCGGCGACTCCATCACCGTGGCGCCGGCGCAGACACTAAGTGACCTTGAGTACCAGCGCATGCGTGTCGCGTCGCTCGCCATTCTGGAGAAGATCGGCGTCGAGACCGGCGGCTCCAACGTGCAGTTTGCCGTGAACCCCCAGACCGGCCGCCTGATCGTCATCGAGATGAACCCGCGCGTGAGCCGTTCGTCCGCACTGGCCTCCAAGGCCACGGGCTTCCCCATCGCCAAGGCCGCCGCTCGCCTGGCCGTGGGCTACACGCTCGACGAGATCGTCAACGACATCACCAAGGCAACGCCCGCCTGCTTTGAGCCCACGATTGACTACTGCGTGGTCAAGGTGCCGCGCTTTGCCTTCGAGAAGTTTAAGGGTACCGACCCCACGCTCACCACGCGCATGAAGGCCGTGGGCGAGATCATGGCGATCGGCCGCACCTTTGAGGAGGCCTTCGGCAAGGCCATGCGCTCACTGGAGGACGGTCACCAGGGCATCTGCGCCGGTGGCAAGGAGGGTGCCGACAAGCTGAGCGACGATGAGCTCGCTCAGGCCGCGGCAACCCCGACCGAGCACCGCATCTTCTTTGTGGTCGAGGCCCTGCGCCGTGGCTGGGACATCGCCCGCATCCATGCCATCTGCGGTATCGATCCGTGGTACCTCAATCGTATCAACGACATGGTGCAGGTCCAGGAGAGCATCCGCGGCCTGCGTGTGGAGGATATCGACGCCGACGCGATGCGCCTGCTCAAGCAATACGGCACGAGCGACGCCGAGATTGCCGCGCTGACCGGCTCGGACGAGCGCTTTGTGCGCGCCTATCGCAAGGGTCTGGGCGTGGTTCCCAGCATGAAGACGGTCGATACCTGCGCGGCCGAGTTCTCGAGCGCCACGGAGTACCACTACAAGACGTACGAGAACATCTACCGCACGAGCCCGGATGCCAAGAAGTGCGTGGCTCCCGACGAGACCACGCCGGCGGACAAGCCCAAGGCGATGATCCTGGGCGCCGGCCCCAACCGCATTGGCCAGGGTATCGAGTTCGATTACTGCTGCGTGCACGCGAGCTACGCGCTGGCGGCCCGCGGCTTCGAGACCATCATGGTCAACTGCAATCCCGAGACCGTCTCGACCGACTATGACACGTCCGACCGTCTGTACTTTGAGCCGCTCACCTACGAGGACGTCATGGACGTTATCGATGTCGAGCGCCCCGACGGCGTCGTGGTGACGCTCGGCGGCCAGACTCCGCTTAAGCTGGCGCGCATGCTCGAGGAGAGCGGCGTGAACATTATGGGCACCAAGCCCGACGCCATCGATTTTGCCGAGGACCGCGAGCGCTTCGCCGCTCTGCTCGACAAGCTGGGCATCATGTACCCGCCGGCGGGCCAGGCCACCTCGTTTGAGGAGGCCGAGGCCGTGGCCGCGCACATCGGCTATCCGCTTCTGGTGCGTCCGAGCTATGTGTTGGGCGGCCGCGGCATGATGATCGCCTACGATGCCGAGCATCTGCGCGATTACATGGCCGAGGCCGCGCGCATTAGCCCCGACTACCCGGTGTACCTCGATCGCTTCCTGGAGGGTGCGATTGAGTCCGATGTCGATGTCCTGTGCGACGGCGAAGAGGTCTACATCGGCGGCATCCTGGAGCATATTGAGGAGGCCGGTATTCACTCCGGCGACTCTGCGAGCTGCATCCCTCCGTTTAGCTTTAGCGAGAGCCTGCAGGCGAAGCTCCGCGAGACCACGCGCCGCATCGCGATGGCGCTGGGCGTACGCGGCCTGGTCAACGTGCAGTATGCCATCAAGGGCGAGACCGTCTACGTGATCGAGGCCAACCCGCGTGCCAGCCGTACCGTGCCGTTTATCTCCAAGGCCACCGGCGTGCCGCTGGCCAAGTGCGCGGCGCGTATCATGGCGGGCGATTCCATCGCGAGCTTGGGCCTGCCGAGCGATGAGCGTCAGCTGGACTGGTTCTGCATGAAGGAAGCCGTTATGCCCTGGGGCCGTTTTCCGGGCGCCGACGTTATCCTGGGGCCCGAGATGAAGTCGACGGGCGAGGTCATGGGTATCGCCAAGAGCTATCCCGAGGCATACGCCAAGACGCAGCTGGCGATCGACTACAAGCTGCCCGACCCGAGCGCCGGCAAGGTGTTCATTAGCGTGTGCGACCGCGACAAGCGTCATATCCTTTCGGTCGCGCGTATCCTGCGCTACCTGGGCTTTGATATCTGCTCCACCGAGGGCACGGCGCGCGTGCTGCGCGGCGGCAACGTGACGTGCGAGATCGTGGAGAAGATTAGCGGCCCGCACGACGGCGAGCGCCCCAACATCGGCGACCTCATCGCCGATGGCAAGATCGCGGTGATCATCAACACGCCGTACGGTCCGGGCTCGCGTGGCGACGGCTATCTGCTGCGCACCGAGGCGGTGCGCCGCGGTGTGACCTGCGTGACCGCGATGTCTGCCGCCAACACGTATGTGAGTGCCATCGAGGCGGTGCGCGAGGACCAGCAGGGTCACGGCAGCGCCAACGACATGGGCATGGACGTCATCGCCCTGCAGGACCTGCCGCAGCACACGGTGTAGCGTGACCTGTCCGGCCGGGGCGGGAGGGGCCGAGATTTCCCCCTTTCGCTCCGGCTGCAAGCAGAGTCGCTCAGGAGGAAACTCGGCCCCTCCCGCCCCGGCCTGCGGTGACTTGGCCGCACCGTGTGCTGCCGAAGGGGCTTTGCGCGATGACTAGGGCTGAAAAAGAAAGTGAGTGTGGGATCCGCCGTTCGTTCGAACGGCGGATCCCACGTTTTGGATTTATTGGGCTGTGGCGGTGAAGGTTGTTTTGTCGGCGGCGATGTGCACGCGCAGCTTTGCCTGACCGTCGCAGCTGATGAGCACGCCTACCTCGAACGGGGTCCCCGTCTTGTCGTAGGTCGAACGCACGATGCGCATCGCCGCCTTACCGGTGTTCTGTCCCAAAAGGCGCGCCTCATGCTTGTCGAGGTTGACCGTCTCGTAGACGGCATCGACGCTTGCGGGCAGGATGCCGGTCTTTTCCGCGATGTAGGCGTAGAGCGAGCCATCCACGTCTTTGCGTGTGAGCTCGGGGCAAAGTGACACGGGGATATAGACGTAGTTGAGCTCCATGGGTTTGTCGTTGGCGAGACGCAGGCGGCGAATCTCCCAGACGGGTGTCCCTTCGGACACTTTGAGCCCAGAGGCGATGCCGCGGACGGCCGGTATGCTTGAAAAGGCGAGAATCTGTGAGCTCGGAACCCGTCCCGCTTCGCGCATCCGCGCGCTGAAATTCAGGGCCAGGTCGATGCCGGGCGCTGAGGTTTGGGGCTTGATGAACGTGCCCTGCCCGCGTTTGCGCACCACGCGCCCCTCGATGACGAGATCTTGGAAGCAACGGCGCACGGTCGCGCGCGATAACTCCAGCCGCTCACAGATTTCGAGCTCGCGTGGCAGCGGCGTCTTGGTGTCGAACGCCTGGCTGGCGATAAGCAGGGCGATTCGATGTTTAAGTTGGACATAGAGCGGCGTATCACCGCTGCGATCGAAGGGTTCGGAGGCGAGAAACGAGATCATGTCCATGGGGTACCTCCATGTCGTGAGCATACGTGACATGGTCTGACACTGCGGGACAAACCGGTGATGTCAGGCCCGATTCTTGTCGGTATGTATGGTACATAAGGAACATAAAACATTTACCAGGCAATCTACCCGCTATTTTAAAAATAATTGGAAGAAAAAATAATTTAGGCACAAAAATAGTTGCTACCGTTAACCGATGAATAGTTGCCGTTCGCAACTATTTTCTTGTACCGAACATGCCCCGGCGCAACAATAATCTCGGCAAAAAGCAAAGCCGTGCGACACACGGCAGGTCGAGAGGAGACCGCATGCGGTATCTGGTAATGGTCAGTCACGGAACGCTCGCTCCCGGACTGCACAGTGTCCTCAAGATGCTCGGCAATGACGCCCCGAACATCTTGTCGACGAGTCTCGTGGACGGCATGGGCGCTGACGAATATGTCGAGAACGTCAAGGCGATGGTCGCTCCTGTTAACGCCGATGACGAGGTTGTCCTGCTCGGTGATATCCTGGGCGGATCGCCGCTCACCAATGCCATGAACACGCTGGCCGAGAAGGGCCTGCTCGCCCACACCATTGCCTTCGGCGGCATGAACCTGCCCATGGCTATGACCGCCATGATGGGGCTTGCCACCATGGACCTGGATTCCCTCAAGCAGATGATGCTGCAGGAGGGCAAGAACGGTATGTCCGAGCTCGTTGTCCCGACCGATGACGCCGACGACGAGGACGACGACATCTAGGCAGGGCATCCGCCCCAATTTTCGTGATGGAGCGGGGGTTAAGAGGAAAGACCCCCGGTGATAAGGAAAGGGAGAACGCATGATTTCGTTCATCCGCATTGACGACCGTATGATCCATGGACAGACCGTTACCCGTTGGGCCCTCGAGTATCCCTGCGACGGTCTTATCGCCGTCAACGACGCCGCGGCGTCCAATCCCGTGCTCAAGGAGGCCTACAAGAGTGCCTCGGGCAAGAAGACGTTCGTGTGGACCAAGGAGCACTTCAAGGAGGTCTCCGAGAAGGTTCTCAAGTCCAACACCAAGTACTTCCTGATCACCAAGAACCCGCTCGACATGAAGGAACTTCTCGTCGATTTTGGCTTTAAGCCCGGCATGGACCGCATCATCGTCGGCCCCTGCAACGACCGTCCCGGCGCCACCAAGCTCGGCAACAACCAGTCGATCACGCAGGAAGAGGCCCAGGCGCTCGAGGATCTCACCAACGCCGGCTACACGGTCGAGTTCGCCCTTATCAAGGAGAAATCCATTGGTGAGTGGCCCAAGTTCCGCGGTCAGTTTGGCTTCTAGTTAGGCGCCAGCTGCATTTTGGTACCTACAGCCCTGGGGAAAGGGGCTGAGGAATAAAGAAAGGGGAAAGCATGGCAATCAATGCATTCCAAGCCGCGCTGTTCGGCCTGTTCGCCTGCCTGGCATCACTGCCTGGCATGGGCGGCACGACGATCGGCAACTACACTCTGGGTCGTCCTCTGGTCGCCGGCCTCATCGTCGGCATCATCATGGGCGATATGCAGACGGGCATCCTCGTCGGCGCTGCCATCCAGGTTGTCTACATCGCTCTCGTGACCCCCGGCGGAACCGTCTCCGCCGACGTCCGCGCCGTGTCCTATATCGGCATCCCGCTGGCGATCCTCGCCATCAAGAACTCGGGCATCGATCCCGCCTCTGCTGAGGCTGCCGGCATGGCCGCATCCCTCGGTGCCGCCGTCGGCACGCTCGGCACTGTGCTCTTCTATGGCACCGCCACCATTAACCTGGTGTGGCAGGGCATGGGCTGGAAGTGGCTCGAGAAGGGCGACCTCCACAAGCTCTACCTGGTCAACAACGTTCTGCCTTGGATCGGTCACATCGTCTGCTCGTTCCTCCCGACGTTCATCATCACCATGGGCGGCACCGCCATGGTCGACCTTATGAAGACCTACATGCCCATGGACGGCATCGCGATGAAGACGCTGTTCACCGTCGGCTCGCTGCTGCCTACCGTCGGTATCGCCATCCTGCTCAAGCAGGTCATCTCCAAGCCGACGGACTTCCTCACGTTCTTCTTCGGCTTCACCCTGTCCGCTGTCATGGGATGCAACCTGATTGCCGCCGCCGGCATCGGCTGCTTCTTCGCCCTGATCAACTATGAGATCGCTTCGCTCAAGATCGACCTCGCAAACGCTCCCAAGGCAGCTATCGCCTCGGGCTCCGATGATGAGGAAGAGGAGGACATCTAATGGCAGAGAAGAAGAAACTCTCTAAGAAAACGCTTGCCAAGTCGTTCCGCAACTGGTCCTATGGCAACCTGACCTGCTTCTCACAGGAGCATATGCAGACCTTCGGTTACCTGTGCGCCATGCTTCCGATCGTCGAGGAGCTCTACGACACGCCCGAGGAGCAGAAGCAGGCCCTCCAGACCTACTCCGCGTTCTTCAACACCGAGCCGCAGATCGGCACCATGATTGTCGGCGTCACCGCCGGCCTTGAGGAGGCTCGCGCAAACGGCGAGGCCATCGACGACGACGCTATCAACGGCATCCGCGCCGGCCTCATGGGCCCGCTCGCCGGCCTTGGCGACTCGCTGATCGTCGGTACCCTGATCCCGATCCTGCTCGGTATCGCCCTAGGTCTCTCGACCGGCGGCTCTCCGCTCGGTGCCATCTTCTATATTGTCGTGTGGAACCTGCTCATGTTCCTTGGCATGCGCTTTGCCTACAACCAGGGCTATGAGCTCGGCGGCAAGGCGGTCGAGGCCCTCGTTGGCCCCAAGGCAAAGGCTCTTCGCGATTCCATCGTGATGGTCGGTACCATGGTCATCGGTGCCGTGGGCGCAACTTGGGTCTCCATCACCTGCAGCCCCAACCTGGTGCTGCCCGGTGGCGGTAAGTTCCAGGACACGCTCGATGGCATCTATCCGCACCTGCTGCCGATGATCTTCATCATCTTCTGCTGGTACATGATGACCAAGAAGAAGGTCAACCCCATCGTTATGATGCTGATCCTCGTTGTGATCGCATTTGTGGGCGTTCTCATTGGCTTCTTCGACCCGGCACTGAGCTACTAGTCATCATCCCCTGGCCCCCTGTAAGGCCGTGCGGCCTCAACCGCACGGCCTTCTGATTTTGCGCCGCCCTTCGAGGGCAATATGGCCAGCGACTTCCATCGCCTACACGACACCCGCTATATTGCTCTTGAAAGATGACGTATTCGAAAAACGATCTACTTGCACATGATGCACGCTTTGCACGAGGAGGACCCATATGCACGAGAAACACGGACACGACCTTTCGCGCGACGACTTGATCCGCGAGGCAAAGATGCAGACCGATGCTATTCAGCGGCTCAACGTTTGGCTGCGCCTGGGCTATTCGCTCGTGGCGATTGGCTTTTTGATGGGGATGTGGGGTATGCAGGGAGGCCCCGGCTGGGGTGTCCCCGTGGGCATCGTGTGCCTAGTGGTGGGCACTCCGCTTTCGATCGTGCTTAAGGTTGGCACGACCAACGCCAAAAAGAATGTCGAGCGCATGCTCGAGGCCGCGGGTATCGACGTTGAGGAGCTTATGCGACGCAAGAAGGACGAGCAATAGACTTCCGCGTTGGGGTATCATAAATAATTGTTGCGAATGTTAACTAATGTACGGCAAATGACGGTTTTATGGCCCTTCTAGAGTTGCAAAGGACAATATCCCCAGTGGATTACGATGACGTCGCTCGAAAACTGATTGTGTACTCACGTTCCCTTGCCAAGGGATCCTTGAGTGCTGCCGGCGGCGCCAGTGTGGGCGAGGCACCGGTTTTACAGTATCTATCGGGTATTGACGGTGACGTCATTCCCTCCGAGGTTGCCAAGAAGCTGAAATTCTCCCGTGCGCGCATGTCGCATATCTTGGATTCACTCGAGAGCAAGGGTTACGTTCAGCGCAGGACCGATCCAAACGATCGTCGGCGTGTGCTGGTGAGCATCACCGAGGAAGGCCGTGATTTCGCGGCGAAAAAAAATGCCGAGAGTGTGGCATCGCTCTCGAAACAACTCTCAGCGCTCGGCGAGCACGATGCCCAGGAGCTCGTGCGCATTCTGAATAAAGCCTATAGCCTTACCTATGATGCCGACGACTACCTGGACAATCTATAAGGATAAAGGCAGACATTTAGGTGCATCTTGAAATGCACCCGGGACAGTTGTGCCCATCAGCCACCGTCAACATCTCATTCCAAACCAAATCAGCCAACGTACGTCATGGCAATCCCCGGTAGGTTGCAGGATGGCGGCTGAGCCTTTCCCTCGGGAAACTTCGCGAAGTCCAGTTCCCGAGGGAAAGGTATGGTCTGTGTAATACCAGATAAACAGTACATTTTTGCTAGATTGGTATTTGACTGAAGAACCAATTGGTATGGCTTATTAAGCCCACCTTGCCGTTGACGCTCATTTTACTGCCGTTGGTGGACTTCCGAACTTGGTTGCGCAAGTGCTCCCATATATTGATATGACCTAGTAGGTGGCTATCTGGTTACTACCAGTTGGCCCCTTGGTAACGGGTGGCCCCATTGTGCGGAATGTACCGAACATCCCCGTTTGATACGTTTTCCCATGCTGCCGGGGGGGGCGTCCTCGGCATGTCGGAAGAAAGGAGCCCAGGTGCGCAGGAATTCCATTTTTACGAAACGGTGGGTGAAGGGAAGCGCGGTCCTCGTTGCCACTGCAGCGACGCTCGTGTTTGCCAATCCCCAGCAGGCGATTGCCACGCCACTCAAGGGCGTCGACTCAGCGACCGTGTCCCAGTCTGCCTCGAATGTCGTCGACATCGATTTCGCTGACGGCATCAAGGGCCGTATTACGTTCCTCGAGGACGGTATTTTCCGTTATAACGTCGACCCCAAGGGTGAGTTTTCCGATTACGCCACACCGCGCAGTAAGTCCCACACGGCTAAAATCCAGGCTCAGCCCGATACCTCGGACACCTACAGCAAGCCGAGCGCGACGGTTGCCGACAAGGGCGACACTATCGAGATCACCGGCGGAAAGGCGACCGTGATCCTGGACAAGGCGACTGGCAAGATGAGTATCAAGTCAGGCGACCGTGTCGTGGTTTCCGAGTCCGCGTCCCTCGACCTTGATAAGAAGGGTACCGTCCAGACGCTCGCCAAGGAGAAGTCCGAGAACTTCTTTGGCGGCGGCACCCAGAACGGACGCTTCCTGCACACCAACCAGACCATCGCCATCTCCAACACGAACAACTGGACTGATGGCGGCGTTGCCTCGCCCAACCCGTTTTATTGGACGAGTGACGGCTACGGCGTACTCCGAAACACGTTTGCAGAGGGTTCCTACGACTTCGGTTCCACGGACTCATCGACGGTCACGACTTTGCACAGCGAGAATGAGTTTGATGCCTACTACTTCGTGGCGACCAACGAGGGCGCTTCGAACGTGGCAACCGAGATGCTGCAGGACTACTACAAGGTGACCGGTAACCCGGTACTGCTGCCCGAGTACGGGTTCTACCTTGGTCATCTTAATGCCTATAACCGTGATGGCTGGTCAACGACCTCGGGTCAAAAGAAGTGGGAGACCAAGGGCAGCAAGTCCTCGAGCGAGAAGGGCGACGTTAAGTACGAGTCTGGCATGTCGACGGGCTACAAGCTCGACGGCACACTTGCGGCCGAGACGCTCAACGGTGAGGGCCCTTCGGTTGATACCGAGAACATGAAAGCGACCGATTTCGACCGCCAGTTCTCTGCTCGGCAGGTTATCGATGACTACGAGGACAACGACATGCCGCTCGGTTGGTTCCTGCCGAACGACGGCTACGGCGCCGGCTATGGCCAGAACGGTTACTACAAGACCGGCGGCGTCAACTCCGACGGAACGAGCTCGGCCGACCGTCTTAACGCTGTGCGTGCCAATGTCGACAACCTTAAGAAGTTCACCGAGTATGCCAACTCCAAGGGTGTGAGCACGGGCTTGTGGACCCAGTCCAACCTTGAGCCCGACAGCAACTCCGAGACCCCGTGGCACCTGCTTCGCGACTTCGACGCCGAGGTCAAGACGGGAGGCATCTCTACCCTTAAGACCGACGTTGCCTGGGTTGGATCTGGCTACTCCTTTGGTCTTAATGGCATCAAGACAGCTTATGACACGGTGACGACCGGCGCTAACAAGCGCCCCAACATCATCACGCTCGATGGTTGGGCCGGCACGCAGCGCTTTGGTGGCATTTGGACCGGCGACCAGTATGGCGGTAACTGGGAGTACATTCGCTTCCATATCCCCACGTATATCGGTCAGAGTCTTTCGGGCAACCCCAACATCGGCTCCGACATGGATGGCATCTTTGGCGGCGACCCCATCATCTCTGCGCGTGACTACCAGTGGAAGACGTTCACGCCCTCTATGCTTGACATGGACGGTTGGGGCGCCTACCGTAAATCGCCCATGACGCACGGCGATCCCTACACAGGCATCTCGCGCTTCTACCTCAAGCTCAAGGCGCAGCTCATGCCCTATATCTACACGAGCGCGGCCTCGGCGGCCAACATCGACACGGGTAACGGCGATGCCGGCCTGCCCATGATCCGCGCCATGCTGCTTTCCGACAACTCCGAGTACGCCGCAAGCACTTCGACGCAGTACCAGTATATGTTCGGTGAGAACTTCCTAGTGGCACCGGTGTATCAGGATACCCAGGCAGACGAGAACGGCAACGACATTCGCAATGGGATTTACCTCCCCAACTACGGCACCGACGAGAATCCCACCATCTGGATCGATTACTTCTCGGGTAAGCAGTATCGCGGCGGCCAGGTTCTCAACAACTACGAGGCTCCGCTTTGGAAGCTGCCGCTGTTTGTGAAGGCCAACGCTATCGTGCCGATGTACGCCGAGAACAACAACCCCGAGGCAGTGAGCGACACCAACACCAAGGGTACCGACCGCAGTCAGCGTATCGTCGAGTTCTTCGCCACCGAGGGCGACGGCACCTTTACGCAGTACGAGGACGACGGCTCCTCCATCGAAAACAACACGACTGAGGACGATTCCTACGGCACGATCGACAATATCTCCTACGGTGAGCATGTGAGCACCGTCTACAGCTCCAAGGCCGCAGGCGGCACCGCGACCTTTACCGCCGAGGCCTCGAAGGGCGGCTACAACGGCTACGACTCCAACCGCACCACGACCTTCGTGGCCAATGTGTCCGCCAAGCCCACGAGCGTTGTCGCCAAGAACGGCGGATCCGCACTCAACGTGGTTGAGGTCGACTCGCAGGAGACCTTTGACGCCGCGACCCCCGAGGCCGGCCAGGCGGTCTACTTCTACAGCGAGACCCCCAACCTCAACCACTACGGCAGCGATGCGGACGGCACCGAGGCCGAGCAGGGCGAGAGCTTTAACAACACCAAGATCACCACGAACCCCAAGGTCCACGTCAAGTTCGCGAAGACCGATGTTGCTGCAGCGGCGCAGACGCTTGAGCTGGGCGGTTTCGTGAATGCCGACGCCACGCTCACAGCCGATCGCCTCAACGAGAACCTCTCCGCACCCACGAACCTTGCTGCCCCCGAGGACGTCACGACCCCAACGAGCATAAAGCTCACCTGGGGAAAGGTCGATGGTGCTACCTCCTACGACCTTAAGGTCGACGGCACTGTGTTTGCCGTGGGTGATGCGGCCGAGTTCACGCACACCGACCTCGCCTACAATAGCAAGCACACCTACCAGATTCGTTCGCGCAACGCCGAGGGTTACTCCGCCTGGAGCGATGTGCTCGAGGCGAACTCCGCACTCGATCCGTGGCGGAACGTCCCCGACGCCGAGGAAATCACCTGGGAGGGCTCACTTTACGGCAGCCATAAGGCCGAGCTTGCCTTCGACCATGAGTTCCAGTCGGGCGACGGCGGTTTCCACTCCGGTGGCAACGATCTGGGCAAGGCGCTTACCGTTGACTATGGACGCGCTTACAAGCTCGATAAGCTCGAGTACTATCCGCGCGATGACGCCGGAAACGGCACTGTGACCAAGATGCGTGTTGAGACGAGTCTCGATGGCGTCCACTGGACGAGCCAGGAGGTCGATTGGGCACGTTCCGCTGATTGTAAGACGGTAGCGTTTGACGGCACCGTGGCCGCCCGTTACGTGCGCATGACACCGCTCGCCTCGGTCGGCAATTTCTTCTCCGCGTCCGAGATTGCCATCTACAAGACCGACGGCACGGATGGCTTCGCCGTGGGCTCCAACCTCAACAAGGCCACGATCTCCGACGGAGACTACTCCAACATGAAGAACTATCTGGGCCTCGAGAACCGCGAGCCCGATACCCCGACGTTCGGTTCGCAGATCCGCGACCACTTCGCCGACCTCAACGATAACGGCGTTTACGACGTCTACGATTACTCGTTCACCATGGCGGGTCTTGACGGCGGCACTAAACAAAAGGGCAAGGTCGCAGGTTCGCTCGCGGTGATTCCGAGCAAGACCGAGGTCGAGGCCGGTGATGAGATCACCGTTGATGTCTATGCGGCCGACGCCAAGAACGTCAACGCCCTGGGCGCTCTCGTCAACTTCAAGAGCGACCAGTTCGAGTTTGTGTCCGAGAGCA
Organism: uncultured Collinsella sp.; assembly: GCA_900544895.1. Classification (GTDB taxonomy): domain Bacteria; phylum Actinomycetota; class Coriobacteriia; order Coriobacteriales; family Coriobacteriaceae; genus Collinsella. The sequence goes on along the minus strand of UQWZ01000001.1, from coordinate 482,346 downwards.
TCGCGCAGGACGGCTCGACTGCCGGCATGGAGAACCTGTCTCGCGAGAAGGTCCAGTTCGCGGACAGAACGCAGACTATCAATCTCGCCTTTGCCAACCGCGGCGATGGCAAGCTCTACAACGGTACCGGCGCGGTGGCGAGTTTCAAGCTCAAGGCCAAGACCGCCGGCAAGGTCGAACTGCCCTCGACATCTTGGCTCATCGGTCCGGCATGCGACGCACTTGAGTTTGCGAGCGACGGCACGGTGACGATGCCGGATGTTCCTCAGCCAACGGTCGCCGAGTACGGTCAGGATGCCTTCAACATCACGATGACCAACGATGAGCTCACGACCGACGACGGGACCAACGTCGAGAAACTTATCCAGCAGAAGAGCTATAACGCGCTGTTCGATAATAACGAGGGCGACAACGGCTTTGAGTTCCTATGGAACTGGAGCGGCAACTGGGACAGCGAGGGTAAGCTTCCGAGTTACGTGAAGCTTCCCACCACGATGACATTCGCATTTAAGACGCCTTCGAAACTCGATAGTGTCGAGGTCGTTAACCGCAACGGTGGCAACGGAACCGTGCAGAAGATCAAGGCTGTCGTGACGTTCGAGGATGGCTCGACCCAAGAGTTCGCGGGCGGGGAGTACGATTCCTTCCGGGCTCGCTACGCTTTTGGCCTCTCTGCCGAGAACAAGGGCAAGAAGGCGACCAAGGTCGAGGTCACGCCGCTTGAGGCATCGGGTGACCAGATGCTCACACTGCGTGAGGTCAACTTCAACTACACGCAGGGTGTCGAGGCCATCGAGGGTGTCGAGCTAGGCAAGAACCAGACCGAGTTCTTTGAAGGCGACGTTACGCTCGTCGACGCCAAGGCCACGCCTGAGAGCGCCGGCTACCCCTATGTGACGGTCGAGAGCTCCGACCCCTCTGTGGTAAGCGTCTCCGCTGTTCAGGCTGGCGATAGCGTGAGCTACTACCTGCGTGCCAACAAGGCCGGCAAGGCAAAGATCACGGTGGCGTCGGTACTCGACCCCTCCAAGACCGCATCCTATGAGGTCGAAGTCAAGGCTGGTGTCGATACCTCTGCGCTCGTGGCAGCGCTTTCCGAGGCCGCGGGCTACAGCGAATCCGTCTACACTAAGGATTCCTATGCAGCTCTCACCGCTGCGGTCGAGGCGGCTCAGAAGCTCCTCGACGGCGGCCAAGGCAGCTATAGCAAGAAGGATGTCGCAGACGCCACAGCCAAGATCGAGAAGGCAATCGACGGCCTCAAGATGCGCCCTGTCGATGAGAAGATTCTTATCAACACGCCCGAGAACCGCAAGAACGTCAAGGTGGCCGGCTTCTCGAGTGAGGCCGACTACGAGGGCAGCAACGCCGTCAACGCTCTCGACGGCGACGAGCGGACGCTTTGGCACAGCGACTGGGCCCATGGGACCGGTATGCCCCAGTATCTGAGTGTCGACCTGGGCCGCGACTACGATCTCACCGACGTTACATTCCTGCCGCGCCAGGACGGCGGCACTAACGGCGATATCTTCGAGGCCGAGATACTGGTCTCCGACACTGCCGACGGTTATGAGATGGGCACCGCCGCGTCGATGGGTACGTTCGCCTTCGACAATGACGGCCGCGTGCTCACCGACCGTGGCGACTGGAAACAGATGAGCTTTGGCGCCGCGCGCGGTCGCTACGTGACCGTCAAGGTGATTCACGCCGGCGGTGGCAACGTTGATGCCTACTGCAGCATGGCGGAGCTCAAGTTCTACGGTACGGCCGTCCCCGATCCGGTGGCGAAGGATGATCTCGCTACCGCGATCGAAAAGGTTGATGCCGAGGTTGCTGCCGGCGACCTCAAGGCCGGTGACTACACCGAGGCCTCCTGGACGGCGCTCGAGAACGCCCTGGCGAGCGCCCGCGCCATCTTGAGCGACGAGAAAGCCACGCAGGACGAGGTCGACCAGGCGCTCAGGGCGCTCGAGAGCGCCCGCGGCGCGCTCGAGAAGACCCCGGTGGCCCCGGTCGAGAAACCGACTAAGAAGCAGCTCAAGGCCCTGGTCAAGCAGGCGAAGGAGACTGACACTAGGGGCAAGACGGCCGAGTCTGTCAAGGCCCTGACGGATGCCATTACCTACGCCGAGGACGTCTTGGGTGCTGAGAATGCTTCCGACACCCAGCTCCAGGCGGCCTATGACCAGCTCAAGCTGGCTATTGAGAGCCTCAAGGATGCCGATTCCGGCAATCAGGGCGGCTCGGGCAACCAGGGTTCCGGCAATGGCTCGAACGGCGGCAACCAGGCGGGCAAGCCCGCAGGCGACAAGGCCCAGGGCAGCAAGAAGAACGGTTCGGCGATTCCCAATACCGGAGACCAGACGGCGGCGACCGTCGCGACCGTCGGTGGTCTTGGCGCCATCATCGCCGCGATCGGCGCTTTCTTCCATCGTCGCAGCAAGGCTAAGTAGCCCCAGCAACAGCTAAGCAAGCGTGCCCGCCGTCCCACCCAAGGACGGTGGGCACGCTTTTTGAATGTAGGCGGAAAGCTCCGACCCTTCGGCCTTAATCTCGCAAAGCGTTCCGTCTCCCGCCGAACACATCAGCATCGGCGGCTATACTTGAATTATTTGCAGTTAAGGGTCGCGGATTCGCCGCGTCACCGCTCTCAACAGGAGGTCTTTGTTTATGGCAGATCAAAAGCCGGTTGTCGGGATCATCATGGGTTCCAAGTCCGATCTGGGCGTTATGGAAGGCTGCACCGCCGAGCTCGAGGCACTGGGTGTGCCCTATGAGCTCGTGATCGCGAGCGCGCACCGCACGCCGGCGAAGGTCCACGAGTGGGCTTCGACTGCCGCCGATCGCGGTATCAAAGTGATTATCGCCGCCGCCGGCAAGGCCGCTCACCTGGGTGGTGTCGTGGCTGCCTTTACGCCGCTGCCGGTTATCGGCGTGCCTATGAAGACGAGTGACCTGGGCGGTATGGATTCGCTGCTGTCGATGGTGCAGATGCCTTCGGGCGTGCCCGTGGCCTGCGTTGCCATCAACGGTGCCAAGAACGCCGCCATCTATGCCACGCAGATTCTGGGTGCTTGCGACCCCGAGTACCGCAAGGTTATCGAGAAAATGAAGCAGGAGATGGCCGACGCCTAGGCGTTCCGCCGTTTCACCGCAGTATAAGGAGAGCCATGTCCGATTATCAGGGAAAACGATTCAAGGCTTCTCAGATTCCCGATCCGTCGAAGCCGGGTGCTGCCCATGCGGCACAGCAGGGTCGGACATCCTCTCCTCAGCAGCCGCGCGCGCCGCGCCCCGTAACGCCGATGTCCCATCATCGCCAGGATACGCCAGCTGCATATCGCCCTTCGTCGTATGATACGGCCAAGAAAGAATCGCGTTCTACGAAACAGTCGGGCGCTGCTCCGTCGAGCTATACCGAGCCGCCGCGCAAAAAGCGCCGCTCCGTTATTCCCATCTTGCTCATCATTATTGGTATCGGCCTAATCGTTGCCGCTGCAGCCATCTTTATCAACGCCCAGATTGGCTACAAGCAGGCGAGCGAGTCGTATCAGAAAATCGAGAAGCAATATGTAAGCGATAAGGACGCCAGCGGCGTGCCGACTATCGACTTCGATGCGCTTGCTCAGACAAACCCCGAGATTGTGGGCTGGATTTATGTGCCGGGAACCAACATCAACTATCCCGTGGTGCAGACCAACAACAACTCCAAATACCTCAACACGCTGTTCGACGGTACGGCCAATGCATCTGGGGCCATTTTCCTGGATAGCGATGACACCGCGCCGGGAATGATTGACCAGCAGACCACGATCTACGGCCACCATATGAACGATGGGTCGATGTTCAACGTGATTTCGGACACCACCGACCAAGCGACGTTCGATAGCATCGAGTACGTGTATTACATCACGCGCGATGCAACGTATAAGCTGCGACCGCTGGCGACCAAGGTGGTCGAGGACACGTATGCCAAGGCGCGCACGACCAATTTTGAGGGCGACGACGGGCTCAAGAACTACCTGTCCGAGATGCTCGACGGTGCCTCTGCCGTGGCGAGCGATGCCACCGATCGTGCCGCTTCGGCAACCAAGATTGTAACGCTTGTGACCTGTCGTTCGTTATCGCTGAGCAACACGCGTGCCGTCATGGTGCTCACGCCCGTTGATGAATAAATTGTCCGAGAGTAGCTAATTTGGGACGGTAAGGGAGAAATGATGCTCGAGAATGGCAAAACGATGCCTTCGGTTGATGCTTGGCTGCGCGAGGCCAAGGCCGATTCGTCGGCACCTGCGTGCGGTATGTATCTGACACATAACGGTGTGGTGCGCGCGACGCCCAAGGCCGAGGCGCGCGGTGTCGAGACCGATGGCGTGGCGCCGGGCCACAAGGTGGGCGGCATGGTGTTCGGCTTCGATGCTCAGAAGGTGCAGGCTGCTATCGAGGCCACGCGCGCGATGCCGGGTATCGGCTATGTGCGCGTGTGGCTGGCAAGCGGCGAGCTTGCCGTAGGTGACGACATCATGCTCGTGCTCATTGGCGGGGACATTCGCCCGCACGTGGTCGATGCGCTGCAGGCGCTCGTTGGCACCATCAAAAATGAGTGTGTGAGTGAGGTCGAGCGCGAGGCGTAGAGGTTTGCGTCGATAGAAGGCTCGTTTATAAAAATGCCCGCCGGTACGTGTGATACCGGCGGGCATTTTGCGTTTTGGGCGCGGTGAGCGCTACACGCGCGTTGCATCCTTGGGGCTCATGGTCATGCTCTGGAAGCGATTCTCCATAAAGTCATTATCGAAATACTTGCCGTAGAACTGCGCAACGGGAATATCCGGTTCCGCGCCGTTGACGCGCTGATACCAATAATCGAGCGACTGCAGCGTCATAACGCCATCGACCAGCATAATGATGGTGAAGATGACGGTAGCCGAGTAGCGGCTCTTCCACGGAATCATGTTGATGAGCTTGAGCAGCCTCGGCAGCAGCAGCTTGATCCAGATGAGGCCGCCCAGGCCCCACAGACAGGCGAAGCCCGTGCAGGTGCGTCCGCCCGTGAGGACCACGAGCGGGTCGGGCATACCGAACAGCGTTATGTGCGAGTAGCTCCACGAGACCACGCCAAACGCGGTCTGCATAAACCAGCCCACGAACACCTCAAAGCTGGCGCCGAGCAGGGCGCTCACCAGGAAAATGATGATGGGGTTCTTTTTATAGAAGCGGTTGAGCACCATGGTCATGAGCACGGCACCAAAGCCGTAGATGGGGCTGAAGGGGCCAAACAGCATACCGGCGCGGTCCTGGTAGACACCCGGATCGTTGACGGTCATATGCCAGATATCCTCCAGGACCAGGCCGAGTATGCAGCAGACAAAGAATACCCAGAACAGGTTGAAGTAGTTGAGCTTGATGTAGCCTTCGCCGGTTTCATCGCGCCCGAGCATGCCCTCGGCGGCGGCGTCGCGGTCGAGCATCTCCTGCAGGCGGCGCTGCAGCTCGCGCTCCTGGCGCAGCGTGGGGTCGACGGTGGCCGAAAGTGCGACGAGGATGCCGAGCTGGATGGCAGGGCGCAGCAAGAAGGGCCCGATGCCCTGGAGCATCACGTCAACCAAAAGCTCGACGACGGTAAACGCGATAAGGATATAGGACAGACGGGCGGCATTGCGACGCTGGTTCTTGATGAGGTCTAGGCCAAAGATGATCAAGATGACAGCACTGGCAGCCGAGAGCATGATGCCGGCGACGATAAGGCCGACCGCGACGAGCGTGTTGTCGCCGAGCTTGGCGGCGGCGTTGCCGTTGATGAGCGCGGTGATGACCTGCCACATAAAGGCGCCGACCGAAGGGAGCGTGCCCACGCCGGACAGGATGCACAGGACGGCGTACACCTTAATGATGAGGGGGATCTTCTTGACCTCCGTGGCGCTGGGGACGCTGGGGTCGAGTTCGTTTCGATCCATACATAACCTTTCTCGTTTTGCTGTAGGTACAAGGATACGCCGCCGACCTGCCAAAAGACAGGACGAACGTCCCAATTGCAACAATGCAAGCCCCAACGGCGGGCGAGACACGTCGCAACGGAAGTATGCGGGATCGTCGGCCCCGAGGCGGTTGCCCAATAAAATGTTTGGCTGCAAAACGGATTATAAACTCGGTGGGCTTTTAAAAAGCGCTGTTCATGCGCGGGAGTGCTTGTCTTGCCGTGCGTATAATAGGGCAGGTAACGCCAAATAACGAGGCTCTGAGGGGATGCCATGTCTCAAGAAACCATCCGCGCGGCCGAGCGTGCCGCGGGACAGGTGAAGACCATGTCGACGTATGATCCGGACTCCGACCAGCTGCATGAGGAATGCGGCATTTTTGGTGTGTGGGCACCCGATCGCGATGTGGCTCGACTGACGTACTTTGGTCTGCGCGCGCTGCAGCATCGCGGCCAGGAATCGGCGGGAATCGCCGTGGGTGATGGCGGCACGGTTATGGTTCGCAAAGACCTGGGACTGCTCGATCGCGTGTTCTCCAACGCCGACCTGTCGACGCTCTCCGGCCAGCTGGCCGTGGGCCACGTGCGCTATGGCACCGCCGGTGCCAAGAGCTGGGAAGCCTCGCAGCCGCATCTTTCTACCATCAACAGCGTCATTATCGCGCTTGCTCACAACGGCACTCTGGTCAACACCGACGAGCTGCGCCGCCAGCTGATCGAGCTGGGCGTGCCGTTCCTCTCCAATTCGGATTCCGAGGTCGCGACCAAGCTTATCGGCTACTTTACCCAGCGTACAGGCCATCTGCGCGAGGGCATTCGCAAGACCATGGAGCTCGTGCGCGGCGGCTACGCCATGACGCTCATTAACGAGCAGGCGCTCTACGCATTCCGCGATCCGCACGGCATTCGCCCGCTCGTGCTGGGCAAGCTGGTGGACGAGGGTCTGGACCAGGCCGATGCCGCATCCGTTTCGCAGCTGCCGTCGCAGGACGGCGCCGCGACGGTCGACGCCACCACCCATGTCACCCGCGCCGGCGGCTGGGTCGTTGCTTCCGAGACCTGCGCACTCGACATCGTGGGCGCCGAGTACGTCCGTGACGTCCGTCCCGGCGAGATCTTGCGCATCAGCGCCGAGGGTCTGGTATCCGAGCAGGGCGTGCCTGCCGCCGAAGAGCCCGCAAACTGCATCTTTGAGCAGGTCTACTTTGCCCGCCCCGACTCCATTATGAACGGCAAGAGCGTCTATGCCTGCCGTTACGACATGGGCCGTCAGCTGGCACATGAGGAGCCCGTTGAGGCCGACCTGGTCATCGGCGTGCCCGATTCCGGCCTGCCGCCCGCGGAGGGGTATTCGCACGAGAGCGGTATTCCCTTTGGCGAGGGCCTCATCAAGAACCGTTACGTGGGCCGTACGTTTATCGAGCCTACGCAGGAGTTGCGCGCCATGGGCGTGCGCATGAAGCTTAACCCGCTGCGCGACAACATCGAGGGCAAGCGCCTGGTCGTCATCGACGACTCCATCGTGCGCGGCACCACCATGGTGCAGCTCGTCAAGATGCTGCGCAACGCTGGCGCCAAGGAGATTCATATCCGCATCAACTCGCCCGAGGTCATCTGGCCATGCTTCTACGGTATCGATACCGACGTGCAGTCGCAGCTTATCAGCGCCAACAAGACGGTCGACGAGATTTGCGAGTATATCGGCGCCGATTCGCTGGCCTTCCTTTCGGTCGAGGGCCTGCTCAAAGTCATGCCCAAAGGCGGTTACTGCGATGCGTGCTTTACCGGCCGCTACCCCGTGGCGATTCCCGAGAGCTTTGGCCGCGACAAGTTCATGGAGGGCTTTAAGCCCCGCAACCTGGACAAGCCGCTGCATGTTGATGACGACGCCGTGGTCGAGAAATACGACGACCGCAGTTGGGAAGAGGAGCACGGCGAGGCCTAAAACCTGCCATGTAGGGACAGGTTTATTTTGGTAGGTTTTACCTGCTGTTTTGTTGATATGGCGGCGCGTGCTGTTATGGCGCGCGCCGAAATGAACGCAACTATGAGCACCGTTTGGCGCCCGCGCGGCGCCACGGTAGTGGGAGAGGAAGGCTCAGATGAGCGACAGCAAGCATGTGACATATGAGGATGCCGGCGTCGATACCGCCGAGGGCGGCCGCGCCGTTGACGCTATTAAGCAGATGGTTAAGGACACCAACCGTCCCGAGGTCATCGGCGGTATCGGTGGCTTTGGTGGCCTGTTCTCGGCCGCCGCGCTTAAGGATATGGAAGACCCGATTCTGATTAGCGGTACCGACGGCGTGGGCACCAAGCTCGTGCTCGCCCAGATTATGGACCGTCACGAGACGGTGGGCCAGGACCTGGTTGCTATGTGCGTCAACGACATTTTGGCTTCGGGCGCCGAGCCGCTGTTCTTCCTGGACTACGTTGCCATCGGTCACATCGAGGCCGAGCACATGGCAAAGATCATCAAGGGTGTGGCCGACGGCTGCAAGCTCGCGGGCTGCGCGCTCGTGGGCGGCGAGATGGCCGAGCACCCGGGCGTTATGGCTCCTGCCGACTACGACCTTGCCGGATTTACCGTGGGCGTCGTCGACCGTCCCAAGATGCTCGACCCCGCAAACGTCCGCCCCGGCGACGTTATCCTGGGCCTGCCTTCCACTGGCGTGCACTCCAACGGCTACTCGCTCGTGCGCAAGATCATCGGCGTCGACGGCATTAAGCCGGGCACGCCCGAGGCCGCCGCTAAGGCCGAGGAGCTGAGCCGCCCGCTCGAGGAGCTCGGCGGCGCATCGCTGGCAGACGCCCTGCTGGCTCCCACGCGCATCTACGTCAAGCCGATTCTGGAGCTGCTGCGCGGCGGCGCCAACGTGCACGCCATCGCCCACATCACCGGTGGCGGCATCACCGAGAACCTCAACCGCGCGCTTGCCGACGACGTTGACGCCGTGGTCACCCGTAACGGTGCCGAGATGGGCTGGGATGTTCCGCCCGTCATCACCTACGTGTCGCGCCAGGCCGAGCTCGCGCCCAACGAGGCATGCAAGACCTTCAACATGGGCGTCGGCCTGTGCCTGATCGTCGCTCCCGAGGACGAGGCCGCGGTGACCGAGGCCCTGGTCGCGCTGGGCGAGAAGCCGTTCCGCGTGGGCGAGTGCGTCGAGGGTTCCGGTAAGGTCGTGTACTCCGATGAGCGCTAACGAGCAGATGGCTGCCGCCAAGGGCCTGGACTTTGTGTCCTATACCCGTCCGACCGGCACCGATACGGCCGAGCCGCTCAAAATCGGCGTGCTCATCAGCGGTTCGGGTACCAACCTGCAGGCGTTGATCGACCTGATCGCCGCCGGCAAGCTCAACGCTTCGATTGAGCTTGTGGTGTCGAGCCGTCCTTCGGCTAAGGGTTTGCAGCGCGCTGAGCGCGCGGGCATCCAGACGCTCACGCTGTCCAAGGATGTCTACGCCGACCCTATTGCCGCCGACGAGATCATCGCGCACGAGCTGCTCGAACGCGGCTGCGAGTATGTGGTCATGGCCGGCTACATGCGCATGGTGCACACGCCGCTGCTGGCGGCGTTTCCCAACCGCGTGGTCAACTTGCATCCGGCACTGCTGCCGAGCTTTACCGGCGCGCATGCGATCGACGATGCCTTTGCGCGCGGCGTCAAGGTAACCGGTGTGACCGTGCACTTTGCCAACGAGATCTACGACAACGGCCCCATCATCGCCCAGCGCGCGCTGGCTGTCGAGGAAGGTTGGGATGTCGACACGCTCGAGGAGCACATCCACGCGATTGAGCACGTGCTGTATCCCGAGGTCGTGCAAATGCTCGCCGACGGCCGCGTCCACGTGCTGGAGAGCGGCAAGGTCGCAATTGACGCGCCTCGCGGCTAGCGGCGCACAGTACAATTTAGCCGAGTAGTCAGGGTGGTCATTGGCGCCAAGGCGCGCGTGGCCACCTTTTGTTTTGGGTAGTCACCTGCGACGTTCTTTAACGACTAGTCATTTAAGAACGTCCCCGATGGCTAGGTGAGAGAGGTGAGCGCATGGCGGATAACGAAGCGCTGTTTACGCCTGAGCTGGTGTTTTTTGATTGGGAGTGTGCGACGCCGGATGAGGTGTTTGCGCGGCTCGAGGGCGAGCTTGCACCACGTGGCTACATTGCCGACGGTTGGCTCGACGCCGTTCTCACGCGCGAGGATGCCTATCCCACGGGCCTTGCCATGCCGGCGGCAAACATTGCCATTCCGCATACCGATCCGGGGTTTGTGACCAAGCCCTATATCGCGGTGGTGAAGCCCACCGCGCCCGTGACATTTAACGCTATGGCTGGCATGGGCGCTCCGGTGCCGGCGCAGATCGTCATTAATCTGGGCATCGCCGAGCCGGGCGGCCAGGTCGAGGCCCTGCAGGCGCTCATGAACATCTTTATGGACGCCGATGCCGCAGCCGACGTGCTCGGCCAGACCACGTCCCAGGGCATGGTCGACGCCATCCGCCGTCATTTCTAAGGTGGGGCTGAGTCGGCACTTGGGGACTGTCCCTAACTGCCGGCTGCCAGAGCTGTCCCCTTTGCACCAAAATGGTGCAGATTAATCTGTCCCCAATGCACCAAGCGTGCCGCGGGGGCTGCGTTGTGACACAATGGCGTTTGTTCGATTCGTTATGCGAAAGGCCAACTATGGCAAATAAGAAAAAGAACTCCGAGGCCGCGCCGACGCCCGAGCAGCAGGCCCGCGCTGCCTCCAGCTCTCGCAAGAAGCAGCGCAAGACGTACGTGTCTAAGACCGTCAAGATCGTCTTGGTGGTCATCGGCGTGCTGGCGATGCTGCTTTCCGTCTCGGCGATGGCGTGCTCCGGCCTTATGTCGCAGGCCGAGGACACCTCGGGCTACAAGCTGACCGGCGGTGTTGCTGCTACTATCAACGGCACCAACCTCACCGAGGACACCGTGACCAAGCAGATCATGAGCATGCGCACGTCCTACGGCTACGCCAAGGATGAGGATTGGGCGCAGTATCTGGTTGACAACGACCTCACGCCCAAGAAGTACCGCAAGCAACTCATCGACTCCTACACGCAGCAGATTCTGCTTCAACAGGCACAGAAGGAGAACGGCGTGACGGTGTCGGACGAGGAGGTCGAGAAGGCTTGGAAGGACGCGTGCAAGAGCGCGGGCGGTGCCAAGGCCTTTAAGAAGACCCTCAAGACCTACGGCTATACCGAGGACACCTACAAGGACTCGCTCAAGGAGAGTCTGGCACAGCAAAAGCTCAAGGACGCCGTGGCGCCCACCAGCAAGCCCAAGGACAGCGAGATTGTCGATTACATCAACGAAAACCTGTCCAGCTACAACGACGCCCGCCGCTCGTCGAACATCCTGATCAAGGTTGATTCCGACGCTTCCGACGAGGACAAGGCTGCCGCCAAGGCCAAGGCGCAGGAGTGCCTGGACAAGATCAAGTCCGGTGAGCTGAGCTTTGAGGATGCCGTTGAGCAGTACTCCGAGGACACCGGTTCCAAGGAGAAGAAGGGCGATGTGGGCTGGGATAAGCTCACCACTTTCGTCGACAGCTACCAGACGGCGCTCGAGGGACTCAACAAGGGCGACGTGAGCGAAGTCGTCGAGTCGACCTATGGCTACCACATCATCAAGTGCACCGACTACTTCCATGTCGATAATCAGGTTGATGACATCAACCAGGTGCCCAAGGCCATCAAGAAGTACGTCTCCAATGTGGTGAAGACGCAGGCGGCCAGTACTGCATACAGCGAGTGGCTGGAGCAGTACAAGAAGGACGCCGACATTACCGTCAACCCCATGCCCAAGGACGTACCCTATAACGTGAGTCTGAAGGGTGTCACCAAGAGTTCGACCGACGATTCGTCGACGACTGAGTAATCATGGGGCGGTGCTCGCGCGAGTGCCGCCCACACTATTAGAGAGGATTTGCAGATGACCAACGAAGAGCTGCAGAAGGAAATGATTGCGGCCATGAAGGCCAAGGACAAGGTTCGCCTGTCTATCATTCGCCAGGTTAAGGCCGAGGTGAAGAATATCGAGGTCAATGAGCGCCGCGATGTGACCGAGGAAGACGTCAACAGCATGATCAAGCGTCTGATCAAGCAGACGAGCGAGACGCTGGAGATGTCCATCAAGGCCGGCACCGACCAGGAGCGTACCGACAACCTGACCGAGCAGGTCAAGATTCTGGAGAGCCTGCTGCCCGCGCAGGTTTCGGGCGAGGAGCTCGAGGCCCTGATCGAGCAGGTTATCGCCGAGCTGGGTGCCACGTCCAAGAAGCAGATGGGCCAGGTTATGGGCGCACTCGGCAAGGCCACCGGCGGCAACTTCGATAAGTCGGCCGCGGCAAAGATCGTCGGAGCCAAACTCGCGTAGGGGCCGAGCGGTACATAGTTGATGTTTAGGGGGGGGCGTGGCCGTCATGGTCGCGCCCCTTTTTGCTGGGCTGGGCACTCATTGGGGACAGGCTTAAATGAGTGCCCAATGAGCAGGTACTCATTTAAGTCTGTCTCCAATGACTAGGTGGAAGGTTGCGGGTTCTTTACGGGGATGTAGTGTGGGCTGCGGAAACGCGGTTCTTTCCGTACAATAGTTCAACTCGTGTAAACGCAGGGAAGGGACATTCATGGCAGACATGATCGAGATCAAGCATCTCAACAAGTACTTTGGCGACCTGCATGTGCTCAAAGATATCAATCTCACCGTCAAGCGCGGCGAGAAGCTCGTAATGATCGGGCCTTCCGGTTCGGGTAAGTCGACGCTCATCCGTTGCGTCGATTATCTGGAGGAGCCCACTTCGGGCGAGGTCGTCATCGATGGTACGCCGCTCACAAAAAAGAATCACCTGGAGATGGCTCGCAAGTATAGTTCCATGGTGTTTCAGCAGTTCAACCTGTATCCCAACATGACGGTGCTGGGCAACCTGACGCTCGCGCCCATCAAGCTGCAAAAGAAGAGCAAGGAGGAGGCGACCGAGATCGCCATTGCCGCGCTCAAGCGCGTCGGCATGGCGCATAAGGCCGGCGAGTATCCGCAGAATCTCTCGGGCGGTCAGCAGCAGCGCATCGCCATCGCCCGTGCCCTGTGCACCAAGCAGCCCATCATCCTGTTTGACGAGCCGACCTCGGCGCTCGACCCCGAGATGGTCCAGGAAGTCTTGGACGTTATGATTGAGCTTGCGCAGGAGGACATCACCATGATCTGCGTGACGCACGAGATGGGCTTTGCGCGCCAGGTGGCCGACCGCGTCATCTTTATGGAGGACGGCCGCATCCTGGAGGAGGGCACGCCCGAGCACTTCTTCGATAACCCCGAGAACCCGCGCTGCCGCGAGTTCCTGTCCAAGATTCTGCACTAGGCGCGGTGATGGACATGACGGATATGACGAGGGCGGCCGTGTCGCGCCGTCACTTTTTGCAGCTGGCGGGCGCCGGCATGCTCGCGCTGACGGGGACCGCGCTTACCGGTTGCGGCAACTCCACCAGCGGCGAGGGCTCCGACAAGGGGTCCAAGCTTGCGGCCATCAAGTCGCGTGGCCATCTGAATGCCGGCGTTAAGAAGGACGTTCCCGGCTATGGCTATTACGACACCGCCAAGGGCCGCTTTGAGGGCATGGAAGTCGATTTGTGCTACCAGATCGCCGCTGCCGTCTTTGGCGTGAGCTACAAGGATGCCCGCGTCCAGGAGCTTGTCGAGTTTACCGACGTGACGCCCAAGACACGCGGCCCGCTGATCGATAACGGCCAACTCGACGTGGTCGCGGCGACCTACACCATCACCGACGAGCGCAAGAAGAGCTGGGATTTCTCGACGCCGTACCGCACCGACTACGTGGGACTCATGGTCAAGAAGCGTTCGGGCTTTACCTCGATTGAGGACCTGGACGGTAAGGTCATCGGCGTGAGCCAGGGTGCTACCACGCAGGGCCTGATCGAGCAGATGATCAAGGACAACGGCTTTAGCTGCAAGCCCGAGTTTAGGGCCTTTAGCGGCTACCCCATCATCAAGAGTTCGCTCGACGCCGGCAATATCGATGTCTTTGCCATGGACCGCTCCACGCTGGCCGGTTACATGAACGAGACCGTTGAGCTGCTGCAGCCCGAGGTCAAGTTTGGTGAGCAGGGCTACGGCGTGGCGACCAAGAAGGGCTGCGACCTTTCGGCCGTGGTCGATCAGGTGGTTTGCGATCGCCTGGCCGACGGCTGGCTCGACCAAGAGGTCAAGACCTGGGGTCTTGTATAGGCGCATCGTCCAAGGAAGGAATCAAATGCTCGAAGGATTATTTGACGCCGACCGTTGGTCGACGACATTTCAAAACATGGGGCCCTTCTGGGAGGGCTTTGGCGTGACGCTGCAGGTGGTCGTTGCCGGTCTGTTGCTGTCGCTGGTGCTGGGCACGCTGCTGGGCGTGTTCTCTACCACTCGCTCGCGCGTGCTGCGCGCCACAAGCCGCGTGTACGTGGAGTTTTACCAGAACACCCCGTTGCCCGTACAGGTGCTCTTTATGTACATGGCCGGTCCGCAGTTTTTGCAGGCCATAACCGGTGCCGACCAGCCGGTGCGCATCGCACCGTTCGTGCTGGGCTTCTTGGGCGTGGGCCTGTATCACGCGGCCTACATCTCGGAGGTCATCCGCACCGGTATCGAGGCGGTTCCGCGCGGTCAGATGGAGGCGGCCCAGAGCCAGGGCTTCACCCGTGCGCAGGCGTACTGGTACATCGTGCTGCCCCAGACGTTCAAGATCATTCTGCCGCCGCTGTGTAACCAGGCGCTCAACCTGGTCAAGAATACGTCGGTGCTGGCGCTTGTGGCCGGCGGCGACCTTATGTACCGTTCCGACAACTTTGTGAGTCTGTACGGTTACCTGCAGGGATACATCGTCTGCTGCCTTATGTACTTCATCATCTGCTTTCCGCTCGCCATGCTGGTGCAGTGGCTCGAGCGCCGCTCCAAGGAGCGTCCGCGCGGCGTGAGCCTGGCCGAGCTGGGGCTCGACAACGTAGAGGAGGCCTAGCGCATGGAAATCTTCAACGCGACCAACCTGCTCTACATCTGGGGCGGCTTTGTTAAGACCATCGAGATCTCGGCGCTGTCGATCTTTTTCTCGCTCATCTTTGGCACGGTGCTGGCGCTCGTTAAAAGCTATGCGCCCCGCCCATTCCGTATTTTGGTGAGCGCCTATATCGAGCTGTTCCGTTGCACGCCGAACCTGCTGTGGATTCTGTTTATCTACTTTACGGTGCAGGGTTTGGACATTGTGATTTCGACCATCGCCTTTACGCTGTTTACCAGCGCTGTTATGGCCGAGATTGTGCGCGGCGGCCTCAACTCGATTCCGCGCGGCCAGTTTGAGGCAGCGCAGAGCCAGGGCTTCGGTTTCTTTGCCACCATGCGCTACATCATTCTGCCTCAGACGTTTAAGACGATCATTCCGGCGCTGTTTAGCCAGTGCACGACCGTCATTAAGGACAGCTCGTATCTTTCGGGCATTAACGTGGCCGAGCTCATGTACACGGCAAACGTGGTGATGGCCCACGCGATCGACCTGTCGCAGGTGCTTATGCTCTACGGCCTGGTGTTTGCGATGTACTTTGTGCTCAACTTTGGTATCTCGCTGCTGGTGAGGGCGTATCAACGCCGCATCGTAGCCGCATAGTCCTGCTTCCCCAAGCACGGCACCTTGCCCCTCAATCGTCGCTTGCGTACATTTAGTACGCGGCGCTCCTCTTTCGGGGCAATCTCCCGCACTTGGGAAACCAGGACGGTCGTAAGTGACAAAATGGGAATCAGGAATCGCCTATTTCTCATTTGTTAGAAAGGAATCGCGATGAGCGATCTGGAGAATAAGAAGAATCCTGTGGTCATTACCATCGCGCGCGACTTTGGCGCCGAGGGCCACGAGATTGGTCGCATGCTTGCCGACGAGTTGGGGATTCCACTGTACGATAACGAGCTGCTGGTGCGTGCGTCGCTGCGCACGGGCGAGTCGCTCGACAAGATGGCCGCTTACGACGAGCGTCTGGCCGTGGAGAACATGGCGTTTCTGCCCGACCGCTACGATGCGCGTTCGTACTCGGATAAGTTGTTCCAAAAGATGAGCCAGGTGATTTTGGATTTGGGCGAGACCGAGAGCTGCATTATCGAAGGCCGCCTGTCCGATTATCTGCTGCGCAACAACCACAACCACATTGCCGTGCTGGTGACCGCACCCTTTGAGGACCGCGTCGAGATTGTCCGCAAGAAGCGTGGTCTCAACAAAAAGAAGGGCGCCAAGCTGGTTAAACAGCAGCAGAAGGCGCGCGAGGCGTTCTATAAGCGCTACAGTGCCGGCAAGTGGAAGATGACGAGCGGTAAGGATATCGTAGTCAACCGCGCCAAGCTGGGCCGCGAAGGCTGCAAGGACGTCATCGCCGCGGCCTACCGCTACAAGGTGGCCCAACTCGAAGGCTAACCGACCAAAACCACCACAAAGGGGACAGGTGCCTTTGTGGTGGTTTGGGCGGTCGGCATAGAAAAAGTCCCCGCCGGGCGTGTGCTCGACGGGGACTTTGCCGTTTGATGGCTAGCGCTGTGGGTGATTACTCGCCCAGCAGGCTCTTGGTGATGGAAGCAGCGGCCTTCTTGCCGGCGCCCATCGCCAGAATGACCGTAGCGGCACCGGTGACGATGTCGCCGCCGGCCCAGATGCGGGGATCGGTGGTCTGGCCGGTCTCCTCGTCGGCAACGATGTAGCCCCACTTGTTGAGCTCCATCTTGCCGCCGATCTTGGCAGCGAAGGGGTTGGCGTTGGTGCCGATAGCCGAGATCGCGACGTCGCAGGGGATTTCCTCGATGGCGCCCTCGATGGGCACCGGGCGACGACGGCCGGACTCGTCGGGCTCGCCGAGCTCCATCTTCTGGACCTTGACGGCGCACACGGAGCCGTCCTCGCCAGCGACAAACTCGAGCGGGGAGACGAGCGGCAGGACCTCGACGCCCTCGGCCTTAGCATGGTGCAGCTCGGCGCGACGGCAGGGCATCTCGTCCTCGGTACGACGGTAGGCGATGATGGCGTGCTCGGCGCCCAGGCGCTTGGCGGTACGGACGGCGTCCATAGCCACGTTGCCGCCACCAAAGACGACGACGTTCTTGCCGTGCTTGGTGGGGGTGTCGTACTCGGGGAACTTGTTGGCCTTCATCAGGTTCACGCGGGTGAGGTACTCGTTGGCGAAGAAGACGTTGGGCAGGTTCTCGCCGGGGACGTTGAGGAACTTGGGCAGGCCAGCGCCGGTCGCCACGTAGATGGCGTCGAAGCCCTGCTCGAACAGCTCCTCGGCCGTGGCCATGTTGCCCACGACGGAGTTGTACTCAAACTTGACGCCCATGTCCTCCAGGCCGTCAATCTCGCGCTTGACGACTGCCTTGGGCAGACGGAACTCGGGGATGCCGTAGACCAGCACGCCGCCGCCGGTAAAGAATGCCTCAAAGACGGTGACGTCAAAGCCGTTGCGGGCGAGCTCGCCGGCGCAGGTGATGCCGGACGGGCCGGAACCGACGACGGCGACCTTCTTGCCGTTCTTGGGAGCCATCTTGGGCGTGGAGGCGAGCTCGGGGCGGTCACCCAGGAAGCGCTCGAGCTGGCCGATGGCAACGGGCTCGGACTTCTTACCACGGATGCACTTGCCCTCGCACTGGTTCTCCTGCGGGCAGACGCGGCCGCAGATGGCGGGAAGCATGGAGTCCTCGCGGATGGTATCGAGAGCGCCGCCGAAGTCCTTCTCGCGGATCTGCTCGATAAAGCGGGGGATGTTGATGTTGACGGGGCAGCCCTCGACGCAGAACGGCTTCTTGCAGTTGAGGCAGCGCTCGGCCTCGGCCAGCGCCATCTCCTCGGTGAAGCCCTTGTCGACGGGGCGGAAGTCGCAGGCGCGCTCGGCAGCCGGCTCCTCGTTATCGGGGGTGCGGGGCGACTTCATATCGGCAACGAAACGACCATTAACTAGTGGCATGCGCAGCTCTTTTCCTCATAGGCCTTGAGGGACTCGCCCTCTTCGGAACGGTAAGCGGCCTGGCGGGCACGAAGGTCATCCCAGTCGACCAGGGTGGCATCGAAGTCGGGGCCGTCGACGCAAGCGAACTTGGTCACGCCGCCCACCTCGACGCGGCAGCAGCCGCACATGCCGGTGCCGTCAACCATGATGGGGTTGAGCGACGCGGTGATGGGGGTGTCGTACTTCTGGGCGGTGAGGGTCGAGAACTTCATCATCGGAACGGGGCCGACGCAGAAGACCTGGCTCACGGCCTTGTCCTGCAGCAGGCGCTCCAGCGGAGCGGTGACAACGCCCTGCTCGCCGTAGGAGCCGTCGTCAGTGGTGATGTGGATGTGGTCCTCGTCGAGCAGCTCGCGGAACTGGTCCTCCATGAGCAGGAGGTCCTTGGTGCGGGCGCCCATGATGGCGTGCACCTCGTGGCCGGTCTCGACCAGGTGCTTGGCGACCGGGAAGGCAATTGCCAGGCCGACGCCGCCGCCAATGACGGCGCAGGGGCCCTCGGCCATCTCGGTGGGAACGCCCAGCGGACCCACGACGTCGCGCAGCGACTCGCCGGCCTCGTAGGTGGAAAGCATCTCGGTGGTCTTGCCGATCACCATGAAGATGAACTCGACCCAGCCCTCGTCACCGTTCCAGCCGGCCAGGGTAAACGGGACGCGCTCGCCCGTCTCGTTGGCGCGAACCATGAGGAACTGTCCAGCGTGCGCATGCTTGGCGATTGCAGGCGCCTCGATGCGGAACTTGAACACCTTCTCCGAGAACTGCGTCTTCTCCAGGATCTTATACATAGAACCCCTCTCTTGTTAGGGCCGCCGAACCGTGCCTCCACGGAAATGGACGGTAGCCCGAATAAAACCGTACGCGCACAGGCGTTGTGCAGACATACGGTGCAAATTATACCCTCATGGCAATGTCGCTTACGTGTATCTTTGGCAGGCGGGAAAAGTGACCTGCCAAAAAGGGACAGGTTTATTTTGGTCGGTTTTATCAGGCAAAACGGCAAAGGGGGCCGGCCTCGCGCTTCGTTGAGGCCGGCCCCCTTTGGGGCGTTATGCATGTATGGTGGCAGCATGTTTATTGCGATGTATCGACTGCGGCGTTTCCGCAGATAAAAGCTGCCAAAATAAACCTGTCCCTAAATGGTAGGTTTTAGTGCTTCCCGTTGGCGGAAGCGGCGCCGTTTACGTGATCGCGGGCGTAGATTACGCCGTGGACGATGGCCAGACCGGCGGCATCTGCGGCGCGGGCGCAGGTGTCCTGGAAGTCCTCGGCCTCGCGGGCGCGCAGCTGCTTGAGCACGTAGTCTGCCACGGCCATCTTGCCGGGAGGGTTGCCGATACCGGTGCGGATGCGGCTGAAGTCGCGGCTGCCCATCTTGTCGATGATGGAGCGCAGGCCGTTGTGGCCGGCGTGGCCGCCGCCCACCTTAACACGTACGTCGCCGGCGGGAATGTCGAGCTCGTCGTGAATCACGAGTAGCTCCTCGGCCTTGATCTTGTACTCGCGGCAGAGTTTGGAGATGGGCCCGCCCGAGGTGTTCATGTACGACTGCGGCTTGACCAGTACAATCTGGCGCTTGCCGCCCTCTTCCTCGGGATCGTTGATGTTGATGAGCGCGACCTCGGCGCCTGCTTGGTTTTTCCAGTACGTGACGCCGGCCTGACGGGCCAGCTCGTCGATTGCTTTGAAACCAGCGTTGTGACGGGTCTCGGCATACTCCTCGCCAGGGTTGCCAAGTCCGGCAACCATGCGAATCTTAAGCGGCTGTGCAGCTGCCATGTTCATCCTTTCGTTGATTTGTCGCCTGCTATGGTGAGCGACCCTGTTGCTGCTGTCAAATGGAGGGCAATTGAGGTTATTTGAGGGCGTTTGGACGGCCGTCGAAATCGAGGTGGACAGTTAGTTCGGATACGTATAAGTTCTGAGAACTCGAATTGCTCGATTCAATGCCGATACGTTGTTTTGGAGCTTTAGTTAGTCCATATGACGCTGTTTTGAAGTCTACCCTGCCTTCAAATCGGGCGAATGGTATAGAGATAACTGCAAAACAGCCTAATTCAATGTGTCCATTTATACGTATTTGAACTAACTGTCCAGCCCTGCTCGACGGTGCACGGGTGATTCGCCGTTTAGACCGGCGCAAGGCCGATTCCGGCCCGCAGGGCGTTGAGCCAAGCGGTCTGACGCTTGCGATAGCCCTTGATACGGTATCGGAATCGGACTCCCGCGAGTCGATGCATCGTTTGGGCGAAGGCTTCGAGTGCAACAAGGTCTTTCATTTGGTCGCGATTGATAACCAGGACGTGGATGCCCATTGCCTTGAGGCCATTATTTCGATTGCCATCGTGGATGCGAGCGTTTTGAAGCTCATGCCCAATTCCGTTGTATTCGTTGTCGACTCCGGCGGCCGGGCAATATAGGTCGCAGATGGCGTAAGGGATGCCGGAGGACATGTTGACCGCAAGAGTGTCGAAGTCGATTCGATAGTTGAGTAGCAGGCCTCCCATGGGCAGGCTGCAACATCCGAATCCGCCAAAGCGCATGGGCGCTCCGAGAACGGCAAACATTAGGGATTCGGCTGGGGATGCAGATCCGGGTCGGGCGAGATTGACTGCCGTGCGAAACGAGGTATATGAGCTACTTTTGGCGAAGCGTGCGATCGCCTCGAGCTCTTCGATAGTTGTGGCGGGCTCGCATTTGTAGTGTGCCTGTTCGTAGCGGGTCTCGTTCTGTTGTTCGGTCGCCGACTGGTCGCCCAGGCAATCAAGATCGCTCGTCGCTGCGCAGTCATCGCCCTTGGGCCAGATGGCGTCATAGGCAATGGGGTATGTTGCCCCGGGGGGAAGGGAGTAGGTTCCGAGCAGTTCCATGAGTAGCATCAAGGTTTTGGCGACTGATTCATTCTTGGAACAAAGCATGGCTGTCATGGCAGGAGACGTAGCGTAGATGTCGGCCTCGACGTGCATAATTGCACCTTCAGGAAGCGGAGCGGAGAGAATATGCTGAAGAAGTCGCTTGTCGGGGCGCCTGTTGTCTTCGTTTGAAACGAGAAGATCGAGCAGTTCGGAATCATCTTCATTCCAGGCGTCGAGTATCGAAAGTGCGCCAAAGTCTATCGCGTCATTGTTGGGAATGCAGCCAGCCAAGGCCTGTGCTTGCTGTTCGCTATCAACGGAGTCCCAGGGTAGGGCAGAGTACGCCCGTCGTGCGCGACGAATTGCGCGGAGGGCGGAGAAATGTGAAATCACGGTCATCATAGCTATAACGTACTAAGCTGGCGGCAGAATGCGACCGCCATACCGTTCTTTTCGCTCAGCGGGGCGCTGCGCGCCATGAACGGCTGGGTGTTATGAAATCGGTGGAATCGGTTGAGGGGATTGCAGGAAATTGAGCTCTGCCGCGAAGGTTGACGATAGCTACTGGACAGTTAGTTCAGATACGTATAAGACGGCGGGCGTTCGAGGCGTTTCTAAGGGCTTTCGAGGGCGATTTGAGGGTAAATATGCGGCGGTCGTACTCGAAAGCGATGAGCTTTGGGCAGTATGGCGTTCGCCGGGGAGCTCAGAAGGCTCAGAACGGCCTTTGGAGCTTTAAAAAAATACGTATCTGAACTAATTGTCCAGGGAAGGTTGTCGAGGGGTAGAAAAAGGGTCGGAAGCGAGCTTCCGACCCTTTAAAAACACCAAAGATGATGAGATGCACGCTGGATTACAGCGCGAAGTCGCCGCCGACGAGCGTGGAGACGGGCTCCTCGTGGTAAACGGCGGAGATGGCCTGAGCGAACTCCTCGGCGACCGAGATGGTCTTGATCTTGCCGCCGACCTCGACGGGAATGGCGTCGGTGACGAGGCACTCGACGATCGGGGCGTCGTTCAGACGCTCGATGGCCGGACCGGAGAAGATGCCGTGGGTGGCGCATACGTAGATGTCGCCGGCGCCCATAGCCTTGAGCTCCTTAACGTTGGCGCACAGGGTGCCTGCGGTGTCGATCATGTCGTCGTTGATGATGCAGGTCTTGCCCTTGATGTCACCGATGATGCCCATGACCTCGGCGGCGTTGTGGCGCGGACGGCCCTTGTGGGCGATGGCCAGGTCGCAGCCGAGCATGTCGGACAGCTTCTTGGCGGCCTTGGCGCGGCCCACATCGGGGGAGACGACAACCAGGTTGTCGGTGTCGAAGTGCATGTCGTTGTAGTACTGGCCAAACAGCGGCAGCGCGGACAGGTGGTTAACCGGGATATCGAAGAAGCCCTGAATCTGGCCCTGGTGCAGGTCGAGGGTGATGATGCGGTTGACGCCGGCGCGCTCGAGCAGGTTGGCGACGAGGCGGGCGGTGATGGGCTCGCGCGGGCCGGCCTTGCGGTCCTGGCGGGCATAGCCGTAGTGGGTGATAACGGCGGTGATGGAGCGGGCGGATGCGCGCTTGGCAGCGTCGGTGGCGATGAGCAGCTCCATGAGCATGTCGTTGACGTTGCCGCCGGCCACGGACTGAATCAGGAAGACGTCGGCGCCGCGGACGGTCTCGTCGTAGCGGGCGTAAATCTCACCGTTGGCGAACTGCTTTAGCGTAAGGCCCGAAAGCTCGACCCCAAGGTACTCAGCGATCTTCTGAGCGAGGGGACGGTTGGAGGAACCGGAATACACGCGGATGGACTTGCGCATATTCTCCGACTTCTCGGGATCATTAATCGGCATTACCCTTCTCCTTTATATCGAATGCCATATAGATGCCTTGTTGCATTGTAACCGCGCGACGGGGTTAATCGGGTCTTGATAACGTCTTTACCGTCAACGGACACGAACCGACCACTCATCCTGTCGCGCAGGTCACGATAGAAAAAAGAGCCGCCCCCATGGGAACAGCTCCTTAGATGCTTGGTAAAACGTTATACCTCGTCGTCCTCGTGCAGACGGCGGCGATAATCGGCGGCCCAGCCCTCAATATTTACCTGACGGGCACGACCCAGGCCAAGTGCGTCGGCCGGGACCGGCTCAGTGATGACGGAGCCGGCGGCCACGAGCGCGCCGTCGCCGATCTGGGCGGGCGCGACCATCATGGTGTCGGAACCGATGAAGGCGTCCTTGCCGATGACGGTCTTGTGCTTGTGCACGCCGTCGTAGTTGCAGGTGATGGAGCCCGCGCCCACGTTGACGCCGGAGCCCATGGTGGTGTCGCCGATGTAGGACAGGTGCGGCACCTTGGAGCCCTCACCGATCGTGGACTTCTTGATCTCCACGTGCGTGCCGGCCTTGGAGCCGTCGAGCATGTGGGTGCCCGGGCGCAGGTAGGCGCGCGGGCCGCAGTCGACGCCGTTCTCGATGACGGCCTCGATGGCGATGGTCTCATCGATGATGCAGCCGCTGCCGACGGTGGTGTCGGTGAGGCGACTGTTGGGGCCGAGCTGGCACTCTTCGCCCACGGTGACGTGACCGATCAGATGCGTCTGCGGCCACACGACGGTGTCGCGGCCGATAACGGCATCGGGGCCGATCCAGGCCTGCGTGGGGTCGATGAAGGTAACGCCCTCGGCCATCCAGTGCTCGTTGATGCGGTCGCGCGCGATAGCGGTGAGCTGCGCGAGCTGGATGCGGCTGTTGACGCCCAGGCCATCGCGGTAGTCATCGCAGTGGAAGATGGAGACAGCCTGGTCGTGGCTTTTGAGAATCTCGAGCATGTCGGGCAGGTAGTACTCGGATTGCGCGTTGTCGTTGCCGATCTCGTCAATGTGCGCGGCGAGCTGCGCGCCGTCAAATGCGTAGCAGCCGGCGTTGCACTCCAGCAGCGTGGCGGCCTGCTCGGGCGTGCAGTCCTTCTGCTCGATGATGCGCTCGATCTGACCATCGGCGCCCAGCTTGATGCGGCCGTAGCCGAAAGGATCGGGCGGGGTCATGGTCATGACGGTGCAGGCGAGCTCGCCGGTGGCGACGGTTTGCGCGAACTTGGCGACGGTGTCGGCGGTGATGAGCGGCAGGTCGCCGTTGAGCACGACGACGGGGCCTTGCGTGATGCCGCAGGCCTCGAGCGCGACCTTTACGGCGTGGCCGGTGCCCAGGCGCTCGGTCTGCTCGACGCACTCGACCTTGGTGGCGCTGTTGGCGTAGGCGCCGTCGATGAGGGCGCGCATCTCGTCGGCGTGGCTGCCGATGACGACCACGACGCGGCTGCAGCCGGCCTTGATGGTAGCGTCGACGATCCACTGGACCATGGGCTTACCCAGGATCTTGTGCGAAACCTTGCAGTGGTTCGACTTCATGCGGGTGCCCTCGCCGGCAGCGAGGATAATTGCGGTTGCGTCCATGTGATCTCCTGTTACGTTATAGAGACGTGTGTTTGGAAACGATACACGGCGCAATATGATACCGCAGGCATATGACGAGCGCGTAACGATTGGTTTGCGGCGGTTGAGGCTTGCGCCGCCGGCGTGGCGTTTGCACTGCGTGCGTGCGGCGTTGGCGGTGCTGCGGAGCTGTTGTTTGAGCGAGGGAACGGGGGTGCCCGTGGATAACATACGAGAGGAGTTTGGCGGCGGGCCCGTCGCGGCATTCTCGATGTCGCATCCGGCTGTGCCGGCACTCTATATAGTGCTGACGCTGGGGCTCACTATGTTCTCGATGCAGCCGGTACTGATCGCGCTGTCGCTCGCAGGCGGGCTGGCGTATGGATTTGCGACGCGTGGGGCTGCCCGCACGCTGGGCGCGCTCCGCTGGCAGCTGCCGGTGATTTTGATCGTCGCGCTGCTCAATCCGCTGTTTAGCGCCTCGGGTTCGACGGAGCTGTTCCGTATTGGCATGCGCGCGGTGTATCTGGAGAGCATGGTATACGGCCTGTGCATGGGCGGGCTGTTTGTGGCGAGCGTGTTGTGGTTTGAGGCGGCGGCATCGATGCTCGAATACGACAAGGTACTCGCGCTGCTGGGCAATGCCGCGCCGGTGATTGCGCTCATGATCTCGATGTGCATGAGGCTTATCCCGCAGTTTTTGCGCCGCGGTCGTACGGTGCTGGCGGTGCAGGATGCGATTGATGTGCCGGGCAGCGCGCCGGCCGACCCCGTGCGTTCGCGTTTGCGGGCATCGAGTGTGTTGATGGGCTGGGGCATGGAAGATTCGCTGGAGCGCGCGGACGCGATGCGCTCGCGCGGGTGGGGTGCCGCGACGCGTCGTACGACGTATGCGCGGTATCGACTGGGGCGCAGCGACGTTGCCGCGCTGGCTGGGCTTGCGGTGTTTGGTGCCGCCGCGGTGGCGGTGGCATGGACCGCGACAACGCAGTATTCGTTTTATCCGCAGCTCTCGGTGCCGGCGCCGTGGCGGGGCTATGTCGTGTACGCTGCCTGGATGATGCTGCCTTGCGCGTCGCACGCGATTGATGAGAAGAGGTTTGGCTGATGGCTCGGTTGGATAGGGGCCCGGTGTCGGGCGCGGCGTGCGGCCCGGATATTCCGGCGATTGAGGTGCAGGGCCTTAGTTTTGCCTATCCCGGGGCCGAGGCACCGGTGCTCGAGGGGCTTGATTGGCGTGTTCCCCAAGGTGCATTTGCGCTGCTTGTTGGCGGTACCGGTTCGGGCAAGTCGACGCTGCTGTCGCTGCTCAAGCCCGAGATCGCGCCGGCGGGCGAGCGCACTGGTGATGCGCGCGTGCTGGGCGAGAACGTTGCCGACATGGACGTGCGGGCATCGGCGGAGCGCGTGGGCTATGTGTTCCAGGATCCCGAGAACCAGATCGTGTGCGAAACCGTGTGGCACGAGATGGCGTTTGGCCTGGAAAACTTGGGGCTAGCACGTGATGAGATGCGCCGTCGCGTAGCTGAGACCAGCTATTTCTTTGGTCTGGAGGACTGGCTTCATCGCGATACCGATACGCTTTCGGGCGGCCGCAAGCAGCTGCTGTCGCTTGCCGCCGTCCTGGCGCTGCGTCCGCGTGTGCTGCTACTCGACGAGCCCACGTCTCAGCTCGATCCCGTTGCCGAGAAGAATTTTCTGCACGCGCTGTTTCGCGTGAACCGTGAGTTGGGCTGCACGGTTGTTGTGGCTACGCATCAACCGCGTCCAATGCTCGAGTATGCGACGTGTGCGTACCGGATTGAGGACGGTCGCGTGCGCGAGGTGGCGGATATGGCTTCTTTGGGACGCCGAGAATCGTTGTTTTCCGACGACATGTTGGGGTGGGGTGCCGTCCGATGTGCAAAAAACGGAGTATTCAGCAGGCGTGAGGACAATTTGGGCTCTCTGGAGCCGCCCGGGGACGTATCGAGCGCGAAAAAAAGTTCGGAATTGGACAAATCGTCCGAATTTGTGGCGCAAACGTCGCTCGAGAACGGCTCGGAAGCCTTCCCGCGCACGGATGGGAGCAGAATACTCCAAAAAATGCACGGCGGGTCGGCTACCACCCTGGCAGGGAGCTGGTTTCGCTACGATCGCGCGGGCGGTTGGGTGCTGCGCGGGCTCGACGTGGCGTTTTCGGCCGGTGCGGTGCATGCGGTCGTGGGCGGCAACGGATGCGGTAAGTCGACGATGCTCTCGGTGCTGGCGAAGACCGCCAAGCTGCAGCGCGGCCGCATGGTGCGCGGAGCGGCCTCGGCGGCGCTGCTGCCTCAGAACCCCAAAGCATTGCTGGTTGCCGAGACGGTTCACGATGAGCTGATGGAATGGGCCTCGACCTGCGGATATGACGAGAACTTGGCGCGGGAGCGTGCGGCGAGCTTGGGGCTGTCGGGTCTGGATGGGCGCCACCCCTACGATCTTTCGGGCGGACAGCGCCAACTGCTTGCGTTGGCAAAGCTACTGCTAATCGGCCCCGAACTGCTATTGCTCGATGAGCCCACCAAGGGTCTGGACCTGGCCAGCCGCCGCATTATCGCCCGCGCCCTGCGCGACCATGCGCGGGCTGGCGGCACCGTCATCATGGCAACGCACGACCTGGATTTTGCCGAGCAGGTAGCCGACGACATCGCCATGATGTTTGATGGCGAGATCGCCTGCATGGAGCCGCCGACCGACTTCTTTGCCGACAACGTGTTTTATAGGGCGTGATGGGATGGCGGATTATCGCATCGTGCGCCTACTCGCAAAACTGGAGATACCGCTGCTGCTGGCGGTGCCAGCCGTGATGGCTGCGGCGTTGCTGGCGGGCGTTGAGCAGGCAGCGTTGGCCATGCTGGTTGTGGTGGCGCTGGTGCTTGCGCTGTTCTTTGCGGGTTACGAGGCTTCGCGCCCGGGCCTGCGCCAGATTATGCCCACGCTGGTGTTGGCGGCGTTGGCCGCGGCGGGGCGCATCTTGTTCGGTCCCATTCCCGACTTTAAACCGGTGAGTGCCATCGCCATTATCGCGGGGGCGACGCTTGGTCGCCGCAATGGTTTTATGGTTGGCGCGCTGGCGGCGCTGACCAGCAATTTCTTTTTTGGACAGGGCATGTGGACGCCGTGGCAGATGTATGCCTGGGGGCTCGTGGGATACGTTGGCGGTGCGCTGGCGCATGCCGGCGCTTTTGATCGCGCCGATGGCACCGTGCGTATGCCGGCGCTGCTGACCTACGGCTTTGCTTCGGGTTTGCTGTACGGCGTTGTGATCAACGCCTACGACATTATCGGTTTTGTTCAACCGCTCACGTGGGCGGGTGCCATGGCGCGTCTTGCCACGGCGGTGCCGTTCGATATCACGCACGGCCTTGCGACCTGCGTGTTTTTGGTCGCCCTGTACAAGCCTTGGTGTCGCCGCATCAACCGAGTCGTCGTGAAATACGGGCTGTAGGGTTGGTTACGCCGGGGCGGGAATCAATACTGCCGAAGCGCCATTTCAAAACTATGCCGGTTTACGGGGCCAGATTGGCACAAGCAGACCATGCCGGCTATTTTTGAAATAGAGCAAGCCGTTTACCTGCGGTTTTATTATTTCGGAATTGCGTATGGTTGGGGGGTTCGCGATTCAGCCCCGTAAACCGGCATAGTTTTGAAATAGCCGGCTGATACGACGGGCATCGTGGCCCTCGGAGAGCCAAATTGATCCGTTTTCTTTCGCCTCCAGACGTTCCCAGGGAATCAGCTGAACCCGCCCGCCACGAAATCGGTCTATCTACTACGTTTGGCCCGACACCCCCAACCACAACCGTGTTTTATGAAAAACCGTAGGCTTTCTACCTGCGGTTTTCTTTCTGCGTTGTTCACTGTGGTTGAGGGTAGTGGCTTAAACGTAGTAGATGGGCCAGTTTCGTGGCAAGCGAGCTGCGTGGATGATCTCGCGAAGTGAAAATGATTCCTTTTCCTCCGTCCCCAGGGGATCAGTTGGGGCTAGAGCTCCAACGTAAGGGTGACGGGGCAGTGGTCGCTGCCGAAGATGTCGCCGCGGATGCCGGTGTCGCGTACGTTGTCGGCGATTGCGTCGCTTACCAGGAAGTAGTCGATGCGCCAGCCTGCGTTGTTCTTGCGGGCATTAAAGCGATAGCTCCACCAGCTGTAGACGCCCTCGACGTCGGGGTTTGCCGTGCGCCAGGTATCGGTAAAGCCGGCGTTGAGTAGCTCGGTGAACTTGCCGCGCTCCTCGTCCGAAAAGCCCGCGTTGCCGCGGTTGGACTTGGGGTTCTTAAGGTCGATCTCCTCGTGCGCCACGTTAAAGTCGCCGCAGGTTACGACGGGCTTGCCGCACTCGTGCTCAAGCGCGTTCAAAAAGCCGCGGTAGGCGTCGTCCCACGCCATGCGCACATCGATGCGCGCGAGCTCGTTTTGGGCGTTGGGCGTATAGACGTCGACAAACCAAAACTTATCGAACTCCAGCGCGCAGACGCGGCCCTCGGTTGCGGCCTGCGCCACGAGCTCGGCCGCCTCGCCTTCGCCGGCGTAGGGCAGCAACGCATCGGCGCGCAGCACGCGCAGCGGTTCCTGGCGGCTAAAGACCGCGGTGCCCGAATAGCCTTTGCGCTCGGCGTAGCTCCAGGTTTGGTGATAGCCGGGCAGGTCGATATCGACCTGGCCCTCCTGCAGCTTGGTCTCTTGCAGCGCCAGGATGTCGACATCGAGC
Organism: uncultured Collinsella sp.; assembly: GCA_900544895.1. GTDB lineage: Bacteria > Actinomycetota > Coriobacteriia > Coriobacteriales > Coriobacteriaceae > Collinsella. The sequence continues at coordinate 453,305 of UQWZ01000001.1, read as the reverse complement.
TCCTGCACGATTTGGATAAAGCTCGGGTCCTTTTTGAGCACGGCGCGCAGGCCGTTGACGTTCCACGAGGCAAAAGTGTAAGTCTGAGGCATGGTGTCCTTTCGACGGGGTTGGCAGGCTTAAGATTAGCGCAACAGGGGCGGGGTGGGCTCCGCGCGTGCTGACTCAAAGGCCGCATGCTGGGATATCGCCCAACGCTGCCCGGCCAACAAGGACGGAGGACTCATATGACGCAGGCAATATCGGATCCCAAGCAGGCCTCCGCCGCGCTGGCGGAGCTGTTCGGTACCCACAAGCGCGTGGTCTTCTTTGGCGGCGCGGGTGTTTCCACGGCGAGCGGCATCCCCGATTTCCGCAGCGTGGATGGCCTGTATCACCAGCAGTTTGCCTATCCGCCCGAGACCATGCTCTCGCATAGCTTTTACGAGGCGCATCCGGCCGAGTTCTTCGACTTCTATCGCACCAAGATGATCGCGCTTGGCGCCAAGCCCAACCGCTGCCACACCAAGCTGGCCGAGCTGGAGCGCGCCGGCAAGCTAAATGCCGTGGTGACGCAAAACATCGACGGCCTGCATCAGATGGCCGGCTCGCAGCGCGTGTTCGAGCTGCACGGATCGGTCCATCGCAACATTTGCCAGTCGTGCGGCGCGGTCTATAGCGCCGAGTGGATTTGCTCGCGCGAGCACGAGGACGCCGCGGGCGTACCCGTGTGTCCTGCGTGCGCTGGGCGCATCAAGCCCGATGTGGTGCTCTACGAGGAGCCGCTCGACGAGCACGTGCTGACCGGCGCCGTTGCCGCCATCGCCGCGGCCGATGCCCTCATTGTGGGCGGGACCTCGCTCGTGGTGTATCCGGCGGCGGGCCTTACGCGCTACTTTACCGGCGATACGCTGGCCATTTGCAATCTTGCTCCCACCGATCAGGATGCAAATGCCGACCTGCTGATTTCTTGCGACATCGCGGCCGCGTTTGCGTTCTAGCCCGTGTGCGCGGATACAATAGAAAGACTGATTGCAAAGCGACCCCGCCGCCTGCGCCCGAGCGCGACGGCGCGGGCATTTTAGGAGGATGTTCATGGCGAACGATAGCAAGACATGGCGGTGCGGAAAGTACGAGCTCAGCTTTGACCGTCCGCGCATCATGGGCGTCCTCAACGTGACGCCCGATTCGTTTAGCGACGGCGGGGAGCACTTCGACCCGGATGCTGCCATCGAGTACGGCCTGGCGATGCTCGACGCCGGCGCCGACATCATCGACGTGGGCGGCGAGTCCACGCGCCCCGGATTTACCCCGGTCAATCCCGACGAGGAAGCTCGCCGCGTGCTGCCCGTGGTGCGCGCGCTGGCCAAAGAGGGCGCCATTGTCTCGATCGACACGCGCCACGTGGCGGTTGCCAAGGCGGCCGTGCGCTGCGGGGCCTCGATCGTCAACGACGTGACGGGCTTCACCGACCCCAAGATGGTCGAGTTTGTCGCGACGAGCACCTGCGGCGTCATCGTGATGCACGCCGGCGAGGTCGCGGCGCCCACGCGCACGCATGCAACGGTGCAGCTCGATACCTCGGCCGCGGCGTTTGTTGCCGAGAAGGCGCGCGAGGCGGCCGCCGAGGCTGCGCGCGAGGCCGAGAAGCCTGCCCGCCGTCGCCGTGGCAAGCTGCTGGGCGAGCCCAAGACGGAGGCCAAGCTGCCGGGAGGTGTGGTGCAGCCCTCGCTGCCGTTTGGCGATCCGGAGCCTGCGCCCGAGCCCACGGACGAGCAGAAGCAGGAGACACCGGCCGCCGAGCAGGCTGCCCCTGTCGCCGATGCCGCCACGACCTCTGAGCCCGTGCCGGAGCCCAATGACCACCTGGCCGCCATGATGCGCCGCAGCGCTCGCCGCGAGGAGGCCTACGTGCCCACCTCTCAGCTCCGCCGCTTCACCCTGCCCGATTCGGCGCCCATCATGCGCCGTGTCATGGGCTTTCTGTCCGACCAGGCTCGCACGCTCATCCATGCCGGCGTGTCGCGCGACCGCATCTGCATCGATCCCGGCCCGGGCTTTGGCAAGACGGCCAACGAGGATATCGTTATCCAGCGCGAGGCCGCCAAGATGGCGTCGCTGGGCTATCCGCTCATGTGCGCCGTGTCGCGCAAGCGTTTTGTGGGCGCCGTCTCGGGCGTGACCGAGGCCGCCGCGCGCGATGCCGCCACGTTTGGCGTGTGCCTGGGCGCTATCCAGGCCGGTGCCAACATCGTGCGCGTGCACGACGTTACCGGCTTTGCGCAGTTCCTGAACGGTTACTGGGCTGTCGCCAAGCCGCAGCCGCGCCGTGCGTTTGTGGCCGTGGGCTCCAACCTGGGGCATCGTTGCGACAACATCCGCGCCGCGCGCGACATGATCGCCGAGATCCCGCTCACCTGCGTGTCCAACTGCTCGCGCATCTACGAGAGCGAGCCGGCCTACGAGACGCGCCAGGACGCGTTTGCCAACGCCGTCATCGAGATCAAGACCGAGCTGGCGCCGCTGGTGCTGCTCGACGAGCTTATGAAGATCGAGGCCGAGCTGGGGCGTGACCGCTCCAAAAAGGCCAAGGCCAACGGCCCGCGCACCATCGACCTGGATCTGCTGTGGATGGACGGCGAGACCCACGGGGGCAAAAAGCTGCGCCTGCCGCATCCGCTGATCGGCGAGCGCGACTTTGTGCTGGTGCCGCTCGAGGATCTGATGCACGATCCGGCGCGGTTCTTCCGCTACAACGGCGTCGAGGTCAAGGAGCCCGAGGACCGCGTGGGCCATATCGTGGGCGAATTGGGGCGCATGTAGATGATCGAGATGAATGCTGTTGCCGCCGGCACCGAGCTCGACGCGGCGCGTGACGCGGGCCGCGAGGGCGTGTCCGCGGGCTGGTGCGCGTGGAGCGCGGGCGATGCTTCGCTGACGTTTTCGCTGGTCGTTCGCCCCGACGTGAACATGCACGCCTTTCACGGTCTTCCGTTTGTGGCCGCGATGGGCATGATGGACGCGCTCGTGGGCACGACGTCGACGCCGGGCCTGGGCCTTGCCGGTAAGGTGGGTATCCAGTGGCCGAGTGACATCGTGTGCGGTGCGCCTGCGTTTGAGACGTCACTCGCGCGTGTTGCCGTGAACGGCGGTGCCGGTGCTGCGGGCATGTTTGCCGCGGTGACGGTTGATATTGAGCGTGCGGCGCTGGGTGAGCTTGGTGTGGATATGGCAGATGAGGCGCTGATCGAGGCATTGGCCGCCGCCGTGCTGGTCCGCGTGGACACCTGGGCGGTTGCCGCCAACACACCACAGGGCGCTGCCGGCCCGCTGGCTCCGGTGCTGGGCGAGTACTTTGACATGGTGCCACTGTTGGGTCGTCAGGTCGCGGCGGTGTCGCCCAACGGCTTGCCGCTTGCGGTCGGTGTGTTTGCGGGCCTGGACATCTGGGGCCGCGCGACCATCAAGACCGATGCCGGCGAGCAGGAGTTTCCGCCCGAGGCCGTACGGATTCGCGGACTGTAACGCGAGGCGCCCGCGCTCAAAGATAGCGATGACAACAAGACCCTCCTCGGCTGTGCCGGGGAGGGTCTTGTTGTCTGGGGAATGGGCTGTCAGCACCCTATTCCTCAAAACTGAAAAATTTTCGATTTTGAGGAATAGGATTGGCGGCTGGTTGCTGCGACCTGGCGTTTACTCTATCCCAGCTCCTGCATGCGGCGGTAGATTTCGCAGATGCCCTTGATGGTGAGTTGGCCGTCCACCACGTCGAAGGCATCGGTCGAATCGGCGACGATGCCGGCGAGACCGCCCGTGGCGATAACGGTGGCATCCTCGCGGTCCAGCTCGCGCTTCATGCGCGCGACCAGGCCCTCGGCCATGGCGGCAGCGCCCACCACGGCGCCGACCTTGATGCACTCTTCGGTGTCGCGACCGATGGCGTGCTCGGGCGCCTCGAGCGGCACGCTGGCGAGCTTGGCGGCACGGGCGGCAAGCGCGTCCATGGAGATGCGGATGCCCGGCGCAATCGCCCCACCAATGTAATAACCGTCCTCATCGATGACGTCGATATTGGTCGCGGTGCCAAAGTCCACCACGATTGCCGGCGCGCCGTAGAAGGTCTCAGCTGCGACGGCGTTGGCGACGCGGTCGGCACCTACGGCCTGGGGGCGCGCCGCGCGCAGCTTGGTCACGGCGGCCGTCTGCGGCCCGATGACGATGGCGTCCGCCGCGATGCGGTCGGCCACGGCGTGCCACTCACGTGAGAGCTGCGGAACCACGCCGGCAAAGGCGATCGCATCGACCGCATCGAGCGAAAGGTCGTACATCTTAAAGAAGCCCATCAGGCGCACATGGATCTCGTCGGCGGTATAGGAGCGGTCGGTGGGCATGCGCCACGACTGCACCAGCTCGTCTCCGTCAAACAGGCCCATGGCCGTCTGCGTGTTTCCCATATCGATAGCGAGCAGCATGTCTACTCCCGGTGTCGGCATAAAAGGACGCGCACCATTGTATACGTGCCATCGACGGCGCTCGGCTGTGATTCGTTTACGGTGATAAGGGCTGAGAGGTTTAAATATGAAGGAATTATGCTCTACGAGATTTTCCTTGCCGTTTACCGAACTCCCACGTAATATTCTTTCTTGCGCACATGAGGCGCCCAGACATTGCGGGGTGGAGCAGTCTGGTAGCTCGCCGGGCTCATAACCCGGAGGTCGTAGGTTCAAATCCTGCCCCCGCGACCAAGAACTTGCAGCTCGTCGGCCTAGCCGGCGAGCTTTTTTGTTATCTGACGACCATGTTTTCGGCACGGTTTTCAACCTTTCAAACAAAATCTCGATCTGTAACGCGTAGACCCGATTTGGACGGCTAGATGTTGCAGATCGAGATTTTCCGGCAGCCGGCCCCCGTTTGTCTAAATCTGTAACACGAGGGATGGATTTTGCCGAGTAGCTGTTACAGATTGAGATTTTGTTGTTGCTCTCCTTTATGAGTGAATCTTGACTCTTTTTATTATGTGAGGCGGACGGGCTATCGATAATCACGGGCTGGATGGATTGACTTGTCGATTGATAGATTCCAATTGGAAGGAGCTGCGACGACCCTTAACGATCCTTAACTAGAAACAGTGACGTCTTAAAAACAATAAAGGGGCCGCTATGTAGGGGCCGTCTATACGATGCCTTTGACTTACACTTCTTTATGGAGCCATGTAAGGAGGCGGCAATGCAGCAACCCATCGCGACAAACGATGTGATTCTATTTTCCACTCTCAGGGAGAATCAGTACTTCGATCGAAAGAGCGCCCGCAAGGATGACAAGGAGATTGCGAAGCATTATTAGTGCATTCGCCAACTCGGCGGGAGGCAAGCTCGTTATCGGTATCGAGGATAATGGTGAGGTAACGGGCTTCAAGCGTAACGGCGCGCGCGACATTGAGAAATTCGAGCGCGCTGCGCTCACGACTTGCACGCCAACCCCTATTGTCCGCAAAGACCGAATCCCCGTGGTCAATTCTTCGGGCGAGGAGGACTTCGTTCTCGTTTTGGACATCGATGCCTCGACCAACCACTCTGTTGCTCGCATGAGCGACGGCGAGGTTTTCTTGCGGCAGGACGACAAGAGCGTGAGGCTCAGCCGCGAACAGGTATTTGCCCTCGAGTACGATAGGGGGCAGAGAATCTTCGAGGACGAGCTTGTTGAGGATTCCTCCCTAGATGACGTGGACCATGAAGTGCTTGATCGCTACAAAGGGATTCTTGGAACCGAAGTTTCCGACGAGCAGGTCCTTAGAAGTCGTCGTTTTATGCGTGACGGAAAGCTGACCGTTGCTGGAGCCCTGCTATTCGCGCTGGATCCGTCCGCGATGATGCCACAGGCGCGAGTCCGTGTCCTGCGCTACGACGGCGTCAAAATGGAGACGGGCGAGCGTCTCAACATCACGAAAGAACGAAGCTTCTGTGGGCCGCTGCCTAAGGTGATCCAAGACGCCTACGAACTCATCTCGAGCATGCTCCGCGAATTTCAGTTCCTGGGGCCCGACGGGAAATTCCAGACCGTGCCTGAGTATCCAGAGTTCGCCTGGTTCGAGGGCTTGGTCAACGCGGTGACACATCGCGACTACTCGTTCCGCGGCGACTACATCCGGGTCTCGATGTTCGACGACCGTTTGGAAATCATCGGTCCAGGCGCGCTTCCCAATATCGTGACGCTCGACAACATGAGGACCACTCGTTACTCGCGCAACCCACGCATCGCGCGCACGCTGGTTGAATTCGGTTGGGTTCGGGAGCTAAACGAGGGCGTCAAGCGCATTTATACCGAGATGCAAAACTCTCTGCTCAATGATCCGGTCTACACGGAACCTGATGGGGCAAGGTTTCAGCTAACGCTTGAGAACAATATCGTTGCCAGAACCGTAAGGAGAAGCGAGGCTCTCGAGGACAAGGTATCACCGGAGGTGATCGCCTCATTGGGGGAGTATGAGCTCGCCGCCGTCAGGTTGGCCTTTGCGAACGGAAGGGTGACAGCAAGGGAGCTTGCAGCGCACATCGGGAGAAATCGCCGCACAGCAAGCCGGGTGCTTGGTAAGTTAATTGAGGAAGACGGGCTGCTCGAATGGCACGGCTCATCCCATAACGACCCAAAACAGTTCTACACGATAAGGTAAGGTGGTCGATCTATTTCGCACCTCTGTCGCAGTAATGTCGCACCTCTGTCGCAGTGGCTTCGATGACGCGTGGATATAGTCCCTCGGCAAATCTCAAACAAAATCTCAATCTGTAACGGGTAGGGGTCAAAAGCGGGCCTAGATGTTACAGATCTAGATTGTTAGGGATGGGTTGAGAGGAATGTCTCAATCTGTAACAGTTGCTCGGCAAAATAGGGTCTTACTGTTACAGATCGAGACAAACCGACGGGCCGCCCCGCCCCATCCACCTGCCGCTACCTGCTATCCGCCGATTTCCGTTGTGCTGCTGCACTTCCATGTCATATACTCTAGACAACTACGCGGCAACATCGCCGCCGCGCCTATAAGAGAGGAATGTCCATGACCGCACCTGCATCCAAGCTGCTCCAGCCCATTACGGTTGGCCCCCTTGAGCTCAAGAACCGCATTATGTTCCCGCCGCTAACCACCGGCTATGAGGAGCGCGACGGCTCCATCGGCGAGCGCAGCCTGGCCTTTTACGAGCGTCTGGCCCGTGGCGGCGTGAGCTACATCGTCATCGGCGACGTTGCTCCCGTTATGACCGCAAGCCCCACGCCCAAGTTGGCGACCGACGCCCAGATCCCCACGTTTAAGGCGCTGGCCGACGCCGTTCACAAGCACGGCGCCAAGGTCGCGCTGCAGCTGTTCCACCCCGAGTACGATGTGCCCGGCGTCGGCCGCATGGTCATGGGTTCCATGGCCGCCGCCAAGGCTGCGCAGGAGGCCAAGGCCGCCGGCGACGAGGAGACCTTTGCCGCCAAGATGGCCGAGTCCAACGAGATCCGCAAGCAGGCCTACGCCAAGCTGCACCACGACATGCAGCACTTTGTGAACGAGGCCACCGTGGAGCAGCTCACCCAGATCAAGGAAGCCATCGCCGCCTCGGCCGCCCGCGCGCAGCAGGCCGGGATCGACGCCATCGAGGTCCACGGCGATCGCCTGGTGGGTTCGCTGTGCTCGGCCATCCTCAACCAGCGCACCGACGAGTACGGCGGCTCGTTCGAGAACCGCGTCCGCTACGCGCTGGAGGTCGTCGCCGCCATTAAGGAAGCCGCGCCGCAGCTTATGGTGGAGTACAAGCTCCCCGTGATCATGGAGAACCCCGACGGCACGCCGCGCGGCAAGGGCGGCCTGCAGCCCGACGAAGCCTGCGAGTTCGCCAAGCTGCTCGAGGACGCGGGCATCGATATGATCCAGGTCGCGCAGGCCAACCACACCGGCAACATGGGCGACACCATTCCGCCCATGGGCGCCATGCCCTACAACTGGACGCTGCCCGTGGCCGAGCGCGTCAAGGCCCTGGTCTCCGTGCCGGTGGCAACCGTCGGCCGCGTGGTCTCGGTCGAGGCCGGCGAGAAGATTCTGGAAGACGGCTCGGCCGACATCATCGCCTATGGTCGCTCGCTCATGTGCGACCCCGACATTGCGCTGAAGGCTGCCACGGGTGAGCCCATTCGCGAGTGCCTCAACTGCAACAAGGGCTGCGTCGACGCGATTCAAAACCGTAAGTACATCTCGTGCGTGCTCAATGCCGAGAACGGTGACGAGGCGACCATCGCCATCAAACCGGGCGAGGGCGACAAGAAGATTGCCGTGGTGGGCGGCGGTATTGCCGGCCTGGAGGCCGCACGCGTGGCGGCCAAGCGCGGCTACGACGTGACCGTCTACGAGGCGAGCGATCACGTGGGCGGCCAGATTGTGCTGGCGGCCGCGCCTCCGCGCAAGGACGAGATCATGCGCTCGGTGGAGTACTACGAGAAGATTCTGCCCGGCCTGGGCGTGAAGGTTGAGCTCAACCATGCCGCTACCGCTGAGGACCTCAACGCCGCCGACGCCGCGATTGTGGCCGTGGGCGCGCACGACGTGGTCATCCCCGTTCCGGGTGCCGATTCGGAGAAGGTCGTCTCGAGCTGGGACGTGCTGGCTGGCAAGGTGGAGCTTACGGGCCGCGTCGCCGTTATCGGCGGCGGCCTGGTGGGCACCGAGACTGCCGAGTACCTGCTGCAGCACGGCTGCGAGGTGGCGATCGTCGAGATGCTCGACAAGATTGCCGCGGGCGAGTCCGAGACCATTCTGCCGCTCATTATGAGCGACTTTGCCGCCCACAACGTGGAGCAGCACGTGAAGACCCGCCTGACCGCCATTACCGACGAGGGCGTGGAGGCCATTCGCACCACCGAGGACGGCGCCGAGGAGCCGGTGAAGATCGCCTGCGATTACGTGGTGATGGCCGTGGGCTCCAAGGCCAACGCGTTTGACCTGGATGGCGTGACGGCGCCCGTGACCTGCGTGGGCGACTGCTCGGGCGAGCGCACCGCCGACATTGCGAGCGCCATTCGCACGGCATATCACGCGGCCAACGAGCTGTAGTTGAACATCGCGGTCAGGCAGGGCGGCAGCACGGATCCGCCTCGCCCGACTGCGTCCCAGCATACACAGACCATCGACCGGGGTGGGACTTGCAAGAACAGCAGGCCCCACCCCGGTTTTTGTGCGAGGGGCAGACTAGCTTAAACGCACCCTTAACCTCATCTTCACCTCAAATGAGGCTAAGATGAGGTTAAGATGAGGCAAGCAAACAACTGGGCAAATGCTGAAAATAGGGTGCTGTTAACCTCAAAATGAGGTTAAGATGAGGCAAAGCTTGAACGGGCGTGCGAACCGTTGCGTGAACAATGCGCGAACGTTTGAGTGGGCGGGGAGTGCCGTATCGGTTCTCCCCGCCTTTTTGCCAATAAGAGCGCCCCTGACCAGCGGGTTCAGAAAATCCGAATCTTGAGCGACCGAAAATCCGAATCCTCAGAACATGAAAATCCGAATTGCTGACACCCGAAAATCCGAATTTGATGCAAGGGGATTGGTGCAAGGGGGTCAGGTTTGTTTGCACCATGTTGGTGCGAAGCAACCTGACCCCCTTGCACCAAGGGTTTGACTTTTAAGACATCATTAAGGCTTGCGTTGTGGAACAAACCGCAGGTCAATGCTATTCTTTTACCTTATCGTATGGTGTTGTATTCTGCCTGAATTCTATGCCTACGAGCAACGGATTGATCGCGACCAAGCGGAAAGGATGGCACGCCCACTAGCAGGGCAAACGCAAGCGATGAGTGGCATGGACCGACATAGCGAGCTCCAGCAGCACAAGACGGCGGCCGAGTACCGCCAAGCTGCCGACGAGCACGTGCGGACCCTCAAGGATTTCTGGAAGGATTTCCTGGTGAGCGGTCTGTTTGTGCTGGCCGCCATCGTTGCCATCTTTGCATGCCTGGCCTGGTTTGCCGCGAATAACCGAGTGAGTGCCACGGGGAGTACGATCGGGGCGAAGGGTCCGCGGTTTGTGCTCTCGGGAACGCAGGGCGGCACGGCGGGCAAGTACGACGCCCAGGACAACTACGCGTCGGACAGTACAAGCCTTGCCGTGAACAATCTTTTCAACCTCAATAACATGAGTGCCGATGGCAGTCTCTCTCCGGGGTCGGCTGGTCAGCTCCAGCTCAACGTCAAGCCGCTCTGCAACGACCTGCACGATATCACGGTGGAGATGACCTGGGAGATTTCCGTCCAGACGAGTGCTGTCGGCATGGGCTCCGCTGCGGATGCATCGAAAAACGAAGAGATCATCAACTCGCTTAAAGATTTGGTGCGCGGTCATATCCTGGTTTTTCAGGGCAAAGACACCTCTGGCTTTTACTCCAATCCGCTGGTCCCCACGACAACCACGGTGACCCAGGACGGAGCCAGCGTTACCGTCATCACGCAGAGCTTTACCATTCCGGCGTCGGACTTTTGCCCTGCGGACTCAAATAGCACGACCAAAACCGTACCCAAAACCCTCTACTGGATTTGGTCGGAGCAGTTTAAGAGCTACGTTCGCACGGGCAACGCCGGCTACGGTGGCAACCTTTTTGCGAGCACGGACCCCGCCGCGGGATACGCAGCCCTCGTCGGCGACATCAACAATAACCACGCGCGCTATTTCCGCGCCGATAGCACGAGCGTGCCAGGTCAGGCGCCTAGCGCGGTTCCGCCTGTCGGAGCCGGCATGTCCTCTGCGGATGTGGAAACCTGCGCCAGCTACTACAACAACGCCGACGAGATTATCGGCAAGAACGTCAAGTACATTCGCGTGCGCTTCACCGCCAAGGAGGCGGATAAATAAATGGACGAGCAGCTTAATGCCCGCGAGCAGGGCGATATCAAACACAACGAAGGAGCGGCAAACCCCGGCGGCAACGGGTTCGGCTCGCACGGCGAAGCGCGTCCGGCTGGCCGCATCGAGCGCATCAAGGCTTGGGTGAGCGACCACCGTCGCGAATCCCTGGCCATCGTGGGTCTGGTGGCCGTGCTTCTCGTGTTGCTGGGATTGACGCTCGGATGGTTCGTCGATGCCAATCGCGGCTCCACCGTCGGCAAGATCAAGGAGCCGGCAGAGCTCAAGGTGCTGGGCCCCAACGCTACGGCAACAGAGCAGATCGACCTGAGCTACAACCCCGAATACGGCGATACCAAGACTGGCAGCACGGTGACGCTCAAGCGCCCGTTTTGCGTGCAGACGGGCGGCGACGGGTTTGAGCTGCAGCTTGCGAATACGACCAACATTACGGGTCTCACTATCGAGCTGTATAAAGCTGAGGATACGGGCCTAGGTGATGCTCCCGACGTGAGAGGCACTGCGGGCGGCAAGCCCTATAGCTGGAAAATGTATGAAACGGATCTGCTGAAGAGCTTCACGCCCATCGAAGACCCGGGCGAGGGCGCAAGCGACCCTACATTCAAGGACTATCAAAACGTCCAGCGCAACGCGCGCCCGCTCTACCGATACAAGAAATTCGGCAAAAGCGAACTCAACGCCAAGACGCTCGACGGCTCGACTGGCAACGACACGCTCAACTTTATCATCAAGCTTTCGTGGGACGAGAGCGCCAAAGAGACCGACGTGATCTATGTGATCGCGCGCAACACGAGCGGTATGTAGGAGAGGGGGCGCACATGGAGAAGCAAGGGAGGCAGCAGGATGCCGAGCGCGAGCAGCTGGCAAAAAGCAAAAGCCTAGTCAAGAATAAGCTGGTTGTGGCGGCAATCGCACTTGTTTGCGCCGTGGCGCTCGTGACGGGTGGTTACTTTACCTATTCCGCCTACACCGCCAACGGATTTCTAAAGTCCGTCGCCGCAACGGGCACCGCGCAGAGCCTGTTTGCGAGCGATTTGCTCACGGGCTATATGAGTGCGCCTAGCAACGACGACCTCGACCGTGCCCAGCGCTCCGTTACGGTGTATCCCAGCAGCGGACAGTGCAGCTTCACCTTTAGCATCTATAACTATTTGCTGAGCAACAGCAACTTCTGCAACGACAAAAACGTGACGTACACCTTGACGGTCGAGGGGCATGGGCTCGATGGCGCCACGTGGAGCTATGAACCCCAGCCCGGTAGCAGCGTCACGCTTCCGGAGAATCAGCCCACCAAGCACGACTACACCGTGACGTTCCCTGAGGACAAGTTGGGACATACCTACTTTGTGATTAGGGCGACGGTGGTTTCGGGCGATAGCCCCGGCACCGAGCTCACCTGTCTGGCGGCGAAAGTCGTGCCGTCAAAGAAGGCCGAGGTCAAGACCGCCGCGGTTGAGGGTGCGCTGGTTGACGAAACAGATGAAAATACTTTTGCTGATTATGCTGCCTGCAACTACCGCGTAACGGTCACGGGAGCACCGACAAGCGTCACGCTCAAGTGGGGGGAGCACGTGGAGATCGACCCGTTCTTCCCGATCAACCATAGTGCGACGGTGGATACCGCAACTCGCACGGCTACGTTCACCATGGAGCCTGGCTCGATGATCGTCAACTTCTACCGAGTGGACGGCAAAACGCCCGATGACTGGAAAAAGCTGGGTATTAGCGTAACCAAAACCCCCCAAACGCGCACGACGGAGACTCAATAACTCTGGAAGCAGAGTTTTTAGGATAAGAGGTACGGAATCGATGAGAACGGCAAAGCGCATACTCGCAGAGTTCATGACGGTGATCATGGTGCTCCAGGCATGCTCGCCCACGGTTGCCGCTGTGGCGGCCGGCTGGCAAAACATTTCGAGCGAGATTGCCGCCGCGTCTGCGGAGGCATCGGATGCAGCCGAGAGCGGCGAGACCAAGAGCGATGTCACGACCGGGTCTGGGTCGAGTGATACCGGCGCCGCGGGTGACAGTGCTGAGGATGACGCTGCGAAGGACGACGCTGCAGCGGGCGATACTTCCGATAGTGCCGCGGGTTCCGATTCCGCGGGCGACCAAGCGGAAGGCGACGACTCTGCCGGGGATACTGCCGCTGACGATGCCGAGCAAGACGCAGATAATGCAGCTTCGGAGGATGCCGCGGCCCAGGCGAATGCGACGATCAATACTCTGGACGAGCTTGTTAGGCTGCTCAAGGCTAACGGTGCGGAAAGCATCATGTGCAAAGACGATAACAGCGGAATCAAAAGCCTCGATGTCAAGTTGTCGGCGGCGTTTACCATCCTGTCCAACGCCGACGCTTCGCTTTACTACGATGCGCAGATCAAGAGCATCATCACGGGCGATGCGAAGCTCACCGAGACGGCCAAGAACGGGGCAAAGAACGATATATCTTTCCAGGGCTTTGGCAGCGATGAGCATCCGTTTGAAGGCAGAATCTATAGGTCTCTGAATGGCGTTGATAGCCCTGTTGAGCTTACGGCTAACCGGACGGTTTTTAATAACCTCAAGCTGACTGACCAAAACAAGACGGTCAAGATAAAGTGGATAGGCGCAACTACCTATAGCGCGCCGATGGTCGCTACGAAGGTCAGCGGTGGGGGCAAGACGCTCAACGCTGTGGTCAACATCGCGAATCCCGTAGGCACCGACGGGACGGATACGACTTCCGCTCTGACGGCGCCCCTTTTGGGTGAGGCGATGGGTGACCTTACTACAGAGGTCACCTATGGCCCTGCCGGTTCTCTCGAGAAGCTCAATGTAAATGCAGCGGGAAACATCGGGCTTTTAGCGAATACAGTCAAGAGCGGAACCTTTACGGTGGGGTCTGTTAAGTTTCCCGATAGCCTTGCCGCGGGCGGTGTCGTCAAGACGAGCTCCGGTAATGCCGGTCTGCTCGTAGGCACGGTCGAGGATGGCGCGACTCTGAACGTCGGCACCCTTAATGTTCCCGCTGCTACCGTTCAGTCTGCAAGCGGTTCCGCCGGTGGTGTCGTAGGTCTCGTCGGTTCGAACACAGGCGCCGCAGTCAACGTCACGGAGGCTCTCGACCTGCACATGCTCACCGTCAAGGGCACCACCGCCAGCGGTGGTTTTATTGGCAAAGCGACAGTGCTCACGCTGGGCGCGGATAATAAGCAGATTAGGTGTCCTCTTAATATTGGCGATGAGAACAGCGCTTGTTCTGGTGGCGTTATCGGCGACGTGAGCTTTGCGCAGGGATTTATCGTTAAGCCCAATATGTTCGACCTGGGCAACCTTGTGACACTTGGTGCGTCGCAGCGCGCCGGCGCTCTTTTTGGCATGGCCGATATCTCTAATGGAGACATCGTGGTGCAAGGCGGGACGTATAAGAGCAAACTCGCCTTACCAGAAGATGTTAGTGTCAACGGCAGCTACGGCGGCCTTGTCGGCAAGGTGTTCGCGACGAAAACGGACGACGACGGCGCTTTGCGCGCCTTTGTGGTCCAAAAGGATGCGGATAAGAAAACGTGTTCAATTGAGTTTGAACTTGCGGGCAAGCTGTCCGATACGGGCGGTGTTGTTGGCTATGTTGGCGATAACGCGGATTCCAATTCGCAGCCTGTCGCCGTTGTGCTCGACGGCGTAACGGTTACGTGCAAGGGAGTTGCTTCGGCACGAACGGACGCCGGAAAGTTCGGTGGCGCCGTGGGTGTTATCGACACGCGCAGCGTGCTCGACGTGCGCGATTTTGCGCTTACAAGCGATAATGCCATTGGCGGTGCAGCAAACAATCGCGCGGCTGGTATTGCGGGCTCCGCACGGAATGCCGTAATCAAGTTCAGCGGCATCACAAACCTGTCGGGCGCAAGCTTTGCCGAGAACGCCACGACGGGTCAGCTTGTCTACGAGAACAACAACGCACTGATTTTCGCTGCCGGCGATGGCTCTAACGGTAACGTAACCGATGAAGACGCTACGGGTTGGACCTATAGGCGCAGCAACAAGGCCTCGAAGACGGATGATATCGCGACCTATGGCGAAGTTATTCGCTTGGGCGATAAATTTATTACGCTTGATCCCAGCACTCACAAGCTGACCTTGCCGGCATCGTTGGCGCTGACTAACGGTGCCTACGCCCTAACCACAGCTGAGGATTTCGCCAAACTTGCGATTACCTGGCAAACCAACGGCTACTACTCAATGGTCGAAGGCGTTGCCGAAAACAACCTGAACGGCTTGCAGTCCTCGACCATTACGGTGAACAACACAATTGACCTCAAGGGTACAGGCCTGACGGGCTTCACGCAGGACCGCGCAGGCGACTCGCAAGTTTTCTCGGGAACGTTGAACGGCGGCGGCACAAATGGCAACGGCACAATCAACCTTGCCGTCGGCGAGCCGTACGGCAAGCGTGGTGAAGCTGTGCTTGACGGCAATGACACGAGCAACGGCAACGGCAAAATCTACCGCCACGGCCGCTTAGGCTTGTTCGCGGCCGTCAACGGCGCAACCATCTCCAACGTCACAATCGCTGGCTCCATGAAGTTCGATAACGGTTCGGCTATCGATGCCGGGTCGCTGGCGGGTGGCATCGTCGGCAACCTGTCATTGTCTAGCGTAACGTGCAAAACGAATATCGCGTGCGATGATACGTTTGCCAATGACGTGAACATTGGTGGTATTGCGGGCAGCGTGTCGGCGGCTGCCACGGTTGCGTTTAAGGGTAACAGCAAGGCGCAAACGACTATCACTGCAGCCGGATCGCTTAACGGCAATAGCCGTATTGGCGGTGCCATCGGCTATGTGAGCGATTGCGCTTCGACATTCAATGTTACGGGCCTCGAAGTCGCCGGATCAATCGAAACCGGCGATTGCGCCGGCGGCAAGATTGCCCAAGTCGGTGGTCTTATCGGCTGCATCGCACAGAGTACCTACAATGCAGGGACAATAGCCAACTCAGCTGATAAGCACGTGAACATTTCGGGCCTTTCGTTCAATTCGTTCAAGATGAACGTCGGTAGGAACGGTGATGCGCTCAACGGTGCCGGTGGCCTTTTGGGCTACAGCTGGGGCAACGCCATCGTCACCATTGGCGATGCTGCTGCAAACACCAGCGGCAGCACTTACGCCCTCAAAACGACCAACAACACGACTGTGGCTGCAAGCGACTCTACCGAGGTCGGCGGCCTCGTATACGCGGCCAGTGGTCACTGGATCATTAACAACTATGCCATCGATCTCTCGGGCACAACCATTAATGCAGGCGCCGCTCAGACGCTCGGCGTTCTAGTTTGTCGTGGCTGCAAGGTGGATAATAAGACGACATATGGCGTCGAGAACTACATAGGTCTGTACTTGGAAGACAAGGCTTGTTGGGAGACCGCCTATAGGGTGCCCAGCGGCGAGGGGGCCATCGTTGCACCGGGCGTAACGTCTTTCGATGAATGGGTTGGCAGCGGTGTAAAACCAAGCAAAGGCAGCAAACTCATGGACGCCGGCTGCAACGCGGTCGTTTCGCTGCACACACGGAATGACAAGCTGGACATGGACGGCGATGCCACAAATGGCAACAGCTACCAGAACCGCTCGACTTTCGGCCAAAGTCACAAAACGAACGGCAATACCCGCTACTTCTACAACCTCGACGGAGCCTATGATAGGTGTGAAGGCGGCTTTAGCGGCGGCCAAATCAATACGGCGGACAAGCTGCTCTTATGGTCTGCTTTCTGCTATGCTCCCGCCGGTATTCGTTCGACAATCGTTCCCGATGGTACGACAGGGCTTGATGGTTCCATAACCATAACCGGCACAATCGATTTGGCCGGCTACAGCTACTATCCCACTCAACCGATCGGAGAGGTGACGGTTAATAATGCGGCCATCACCTTCTACTACTCCAAGATCAAGGCCGAGCAGAATGGCAACAAGCTAAACTCCGATGCCACCCAGCACGAGAACATGCACTGCGGTCTTTTTCAAACGGTGGCAGACGGCGATCTCACAGTAAGCAACGTCACTTTGGGTGGTACCGTTGGGCCCGTTATCAATGACGGAAAGAGCTCTACTGACGCTATTGGCGCGGGCGGAAGCTCATCGGGCGCGCTCGTGTGCCGCTACGTGTGTGGGTCCAGCGATGGCAGTGGCACCAAGATTAGAAAGATCTCAATTGATGATCTTACGCTCAACAATCTGATTGTCGACGGCGCCAACAGCGCCACGGACGCTAACGCCTATATGCCTCTGCTCATCAACGAGATGCAGAAGTACGTGAGCCTGAACGCGAAGAATATCAAGACTACTGGGTACACGAGTGGCACCAAGGCGGCTACGTCGCTGTTCGGAAAGCTTGG
Organism: uncultured Collinsella sp.; assembly: GCA_900544895.1. Taxonomy (GTDB): domain Bacteria; phylum Actinomycetota; class Coriobacteriia; order Coriobacteriales; family Coriobacteriaceae; genus Collinsella. The sequence continues at coordinate 436,072 of UQWZ01000001.1, read as the reverse complement.
TGTAGGCAGTGAGGCCGATCAGGTGACGGCAAAGTTTGAGCGAATCAGCTTGCCCAGCCAAAATAGCAATACGATTTTCACCCATGCGAGCCTGCTGGAGAGTTTTGGCTACAAAAGTACGGGCACGGGCTCTGCGGATTACACCTTTACTAAGGCCGAGGCCAATGCCGGAATGGTGACGTACGGAAGCGAAATCGATGCCGAGAACAAGGAGTACTCGGGCAAGCAGCTTTGGTATTACGACGAAGCGACGTATGGTGCCGTGAGCGGCTATGTGACGGTTGATGGTAAGAAGGACGATGACGTCAGGCCTTGGTTCGGTGACTACCTTCCTTATGTTTACAAGGGAAAAGCCACCGAGGATGGCGTCCAGTATCACGAAATTAAAGTCAACCAGCGCATTCCAAAGCTGGTAGAGGGATGCGGCACATATGGCGATCCGTATGCCGTTAAGGACGCGGCGGAAATGAACGCCATCGCCAACTATATCAACAACAGCGTGGCGTTGGATGGCTGGGAAGTCACTATTGCCGCCGATCAGTCCAGGCTGTGCGAGCGGCGTAACAAAACGAAGACCGACAGCGCGAGGACCGACAACGAGGTCGTGTACGTCTATAAGCAAAACAACCCAAGCGAGAGTAAGTGGGAGAAAAAAGTAGACGATACGACCGATCCCTCGCAGACGCTGAGCGACGAAACCATGCACCGCTATGTGCAGAGTGCGTATTACAGCATTGAGCCTGCTGAGGGCAATAAGATTACCGTCGATGCGGCCTCGTTTGGCGGATTTGGCAACAAGGCTAATCCGTTCCGCGGCGTTATTGTTGGCGACCCTAAGTCCTCTGAGCCTGTGACAATTGAGATTGAAAATAACAAGGGTGAGCTTCGCGGCCTCATTCCCTATAGCTATGGCAGCGTGGTGCGCAAGCTCTACATCAACTATGTGAATGCGCAGGCGACTATTACTTATTCTGATAAGGATGCGGACGGCGTCCCGACGGCGTTTTTCGGCGGCGTTATCGGCTGCATTCTTGGCGGCGATAACATTATTGATGGCGTGGTCGTAAACAATCCAAATAACGGTTCGACAGCGTACGACTTTACCGTTGTCAGCAGATCGCATCTTGTTCCCATTGGCGGCTACGTTGGCGCTATTGCGGGTGGCGGCGTGATTTTCCGCCATACGGGCGATTCATGGCGTGGCGGCACAAAGGAAAAGTTCCTGCCCGTTGCGAAAGGCGGTGCCAACTCCCAACTGTACGACAACCCCTACGTTGGTCGTGTGATCGATGGTTATGCCTTTAGAGAGGGCTGCAATGTCGACAACGGTGACGCTAACTACAAGATCAACGAACTCACAGATAAGGGGACGCCCTGCGTCACCACTACGGGCACCGACTTGAAATACCTCGGCACTAACGCCGAGGCGCCCGTGACCACGGTCGAAAACGCCCAGGGCCTTTTGGTGCTCTCGGCCATCATCAGCTCGGGTGCGGGTGCTGGCGCGGCACATACCAACTACTCCAATAATGGCGTGTTCCGCGGTTCCAAGGCTTACTGGGGCAGCGATTCGCAAGACCCGGCGATATGCGGCTACCTGTTTGGCAACAAGGAATATGGCAAGGTACGGAATGCTAGCTACGCAAATGTGGGCAAGCCTGAGAGTGCTGCCGGCGATTTCGAAATCGCCAAAAACGACGACCAGAAGGCCCCCGGCAAGCAGGGGTGGCACGGCCCGCTTGACCATGATGACGATGTAAATTCGCCCTACCTGGTGGCGTCCTATGCTGCCGACTACCAAACGGGCTATGTGTGCGCGTCGAAATCGATCGGCATGAGCTTGGAGTTCAAGCAGGGCGACACCTACGATATGACCGGCTACGGCACGGGATACGTGGGCCTCAGTGGCCGTTACTATTCCAATGCTTGCAACTCGAACGAGGCGGCCACCGACCGCGACCGCATCACGCCGCACGTGGCCACGATCGACGGCAACGGGGCCACCATTACGGTGGGTACCAAAGGCGCCGCCTACGGCGTCGTCGAATATGCCGATGACGACTATAAGGTCTCGGGCGTGGGCGGCCTATTCAGTACTGTGATGTTCACCTCAAGCTATGTCGCCCCCAGCGTCACCGCGAACGACGGCGCGCAGATCAAAGACCTCACCTTTAGCAACTGCAACGTAGCGCTCACCTATATCGACACCAACGGCGAAGCCAAACCAGGAGAGGCGCCGAACGACCTTACCGGTGCCGGCCTTTTGGCGGGTGCAACGGCCAACTACGACGACGGCACGTGCGGCATCTACTACAACGTGCAGATGAAGAACTGCACCGTGTCGGGCGCAAAGAGCGTAGGAGGGCTTCTTGGCAGCTCGGGCCGCGCCAGACGAACTACGCGCGAAGACAGAACCTATATGGTCGAGTTCAGTGACGGGTGGGCCCCCGCGTATCTCTATGACTGCTCATACACTGGCCTTAACGTCACGGGCGAGAAGAATGTCGGTGGCTATGTGGGTACGGTCGCCTCGGCGTGCGGTGTGTGGACAACCGCGGGCACAGGGGTGAGTGAAAGGACCGTTGGCAAAAACTCGACCATAACTGCCACAGGGACAGTGCCCTACGTGGGCGGCGTGCTCGGCTATGTCGAAAGAAGCGATATCTCGATCAACACCATAATCGGCACCACCGAGGTAGTCCCGTCGAGCACGGCAGTCATCTCTGGGGTAAACGTGCTAGCCACCGGGTCGAACTCCGATGACCATATGGGCGCCGGCGGCGTGGTCGGACGCGCCCGTGGCGGCGTTATTTCTATGAGCAACGTGCGCATTGATGGCAGGGGCGGCACCAAGAACGCCGTCATCGGCGATAAGACCGGAACGAACACGAAGATCTACAATGCGGGCGGCCTGATTGGTGAGGTTACGAGTAGCGGTAGCCCCAACAAGTACTGGTTCGAGGACTGCAATGTCAAGAATGTCAGCATCGCCGGCACCGGCAAATGCTCGGGCGGGCTTATCGGCTTCTTCTTCAGCAATGTGAATATTGCTTGCAACAACATTGCGATCGAGAACGCTACGATTAAGGGCGGCTGGAGCGGCGGTCTGCTTGGCGCGAATAACGCGTCTAACAGTGGCTCCGTCATCATCAATGTCACCAACACAAAGGTATCCAACACCACGTTTAGCGAAAAGTCCAACGGCGGCATTATGGGCGATGGGCGTGGCCAGTTCCATCTGGTAAACGTGCTCATGGACAGCAACACCTACAATGCGGGCAAAACCCAGGGCGTGCTCTTGGGCGAGGTTGACACAAGAGATGGCTGGTACAGCCTTTCCGCAGCGGGCGTGGAAGTAAAGCCCGGTAGTGGCAAGACTACGAGCGACCTGCCGCCGATGGTTTACACGACCAATACGAATACGGCTGCTGTTAACGAGAAAACTTATATTGCCTTCGGCGACTACAACGGCACGGCTGCCGCGCCCAACGAGAACAAAACGCTTTACGGCGCAGGCGATACTGCTACCACGGCAACGAGTCCGTACGTGACCACGAGGCCCGTGAGCACGCTGGCGGTGCGTGCCTCCGACGGCGACACCACCGACCGCTATCTGTTTGGCGACGGTGCCGCCATTGCTACTGCGGCGACAATCCAGAGCGAGGTCATCCAAAGCCAGGCGGGTGCCCGCGTTCCCGGCCGCTACACCTACACCAATATCGGCGGCATTAATGACAACGGCACCTATCAAAATACGTCGAGCTATAACGCCAAATCCGTGGCGAGCACGTTCAATGCGAACAACGATGCGAGCGACAGCAAGGTCGCAACGGATTTTCCCGTTTTGGTGATCTCGGGTACCGATAATACGACGGTCAAGAGCTATCTAAACATCGTCACGAACGGCGGCTTCTCCGACGCTTGCAGATTGAATAACGAGAATGGCGCCAATCCGCACGTGACGGCCAAAGCAGAGGTTTTCCAACTCAAGGATGGTGTGTTCGTTAAGGACGATGACGCGTCGAACAATCCCACGCTTCGCGTAGTGAACAACGGCAAGAACAATATGTCGTTTAGCCCAAGCTCCGATTGGGACAACGGCAAGGGCCGCTTTACGCTCCTGACCGTTACCTTTACCGAGGCGGGTCAGAGCTACAACGTTCAGGTGCCGATCGTCGTTAAGCGCAAGCTCGAGATTGATTTCACTGCAACGTATGATTACGGCACCAACTTTAAAGAAAGCGATTACAAAAACCTCGGAAAAGACGCACACGTGCTTACGAGCTTTGGTGAGCCGATGACGGGCCTGCTTACCTGGACATACAATTCTGCTAATGGGAAGGAAGTCGACTTTGGCTGGGACAGCTATATGGCTGCTGGCGGCTCGATGAAGGGGCTCGGCAAGAGCATCCTCTTCAATGGTGCCGACGGAAGGTTGCCCCAGGGCACCCAGCTTACGCTCATCGATGCGAACGTTGACGGCAAGGCCGGTGGCAGAGAGTACCACTATACGGTGGGCGAAGGCGGCGCCACGAGTGTTTCGCTGAGCGGAGATGCCGGCTTTGAGGATTCTGCGCGCAATCCATATCAGGAGCGATGGCTGAGCGAGATTTTGGATGTGTACGCCGAAAAGGATGGCGCCGGCACATGGGTTGCGTGTGAAAACGAGGCAGAGGCGACCGCTAAGGCGAAGATCGGAGATAAGTGGACGCTGTTTAAGGTTGCGGGCGCTAACGTTCCCAGCAACAAGCGCTATACGCTAAAGGTACCTAAGGAGAAGGATACCGGCAGAGAGAAGCGTGCATCGGAGAGCGTCTACCTAGTTGTCAACGTGCCTAAGTCGGGCGACGGCGGGACGCAAGCTAGTATCAACGGTTTTACGGCTTCGTCCATTGACTCGAATTCTTCGGGTGCCCGCATATCTTGGAATTTGCATCACGTCTTGCGCACCGGTGGCGAAGATAATCAAAACAGTACGGCATCGACATACAGCATCTTGTCCAATTATGAGCAGAGTGTAGTCGACAATATAAATGCGGCGCGCATTCCGGTTTCGAAGTCGAAGGACGGTGCCGCCTACGTGCTTTCTCTTGACGTCAAAGATAGGGTTACGTTTAGCCCGAGCCAATACTATACAGAGAGTGACCATCTGTTCTATCAGCTCGATACATCGCTGTGTCGCTATGGCGCCAACAACAACCTAATGGGAGTAAGTAGTTTCCCGAGCGGAACCTCGGCAATTGCGAAGTTTTATGTTGCCATCGGCGGTCAGAACTACAGGTGGAATGGCGGCGACTGGGAGCCGTGTGACGCTTCGATGCCTGCGTTCACGCAGACCGTGACGGATACAGGCGATGATTCGCTGAAGCTCACGCTCGACCATGACCTCGCCGGAATCCGCAAGATCGCAACGGACGGATCCTTTACCGTGCATACGGTGGTGGAAGAGATTCGCCTTACGCCGGACGGCTGCAACAAGGTTATCTCCCTGTCCAAGCAGTCTGGCGAGGACGCCTGTACCAAGATGTCCTATACTGCCAAGCTTTCGACGCGTAAGGAAGGCCTTAATACCTCGAGCCTGACGCAGACGAAGCCCGGTAACGTCGGGTACTATCGCATGGACACGGGTGATACGACCATTACGCTTTCTGCGCCAGATAAGTCGCAGCTTGGTATTAACGTGGACGACCTTCGCCCGATTGCGGACGGCACGATAGGCCTGGGTGCCACGTATGAACTGGGTGGACTTAGCAACGCCGCCGAGGCAATTGCAAATGCCGACTCTGTTGTGTACACGCTCGAGCTGCAGCGCCGCGGAACCGACGGCACGTATGAGAGTGTAACGGATGATATCTCCAACTACGTAACAGTGACGGAGAGTAAGCTTGCCGCGGTCGCTCCCTCCGGTAGCACGATCACCTTCACTGACTCGAAGGAGAATGGCAAGTTCAAAACGCAGAACGGTGACACTACGTTTAGCCTGCCCTTTACCGTTAAGGTCAACACGCAGGTTGAACAGCGTGAGCAGTTCTACGCGAACTATCGATTGGTAATGAGAGCGAGCCTGGTTAAGGGTGACGTGGCGAGCGCAAAGCCTCAATCGCCCGACTATGTGACCTATACGCTCACGAGGGTGAACCTCAACGGCATCGACCACTAGTTCCGAAGCCAACTAGCTTCGCAAAGGGGGCGGCAACCACCCGGTTGCCGCCCCCTTTCTTGCTCGCGCGGCCTGCCGTTGCTTCGGCTTCCCATCAAACTTTCCAACTTTCCACTTAACTTACCATCTAAGGTGGAAAGCTGGAAAGAAAGCTGGAATGTTGAGTGGAAAGCTGGAAAGTAAGGTGGAAAGCTGTCGCGCCATTGCGGGCGGGTAGGGGAGGGGTCAATAATTGCGTAGGCCATACCAAGCGAAACAAAAAGATATCAATCTGGTTGGTAAAACACCATCAATGAGCTGCGGGCTAACTAGCTGCGTAAATTAAACGTAAAGAAATGTCGCAAATTAATAGCAAATGCCCAGATGCCGCCGTGCGATTTTCAATTAACTGTTACGCGCAAACAGCAAAATGCTACTATCTAACATGCACGTAAGAAAGCAGATTAACGGTTAAGGCTAAGAAGTGGCAGGTATGTCGGAAGCAACAAGGACTCGCATGCATGCGCCCGAGGTTAGGCAGCGTGCCGTCGAGGTCCTCCAAGAGGGGGTCGGTCATCGTGCCCTCGCCGCGGAGCTCGGCATTCCCCAGGCCACGGCTCGTCAGTGGGCTCGCGCACATGCCGTGGGCGGTGCCGACGCCGTACTCAACGCGGGCTCGCATCATCACACCTATTCGTACGAAGTTAAGCTCGCCGTGGTTAAGGATCGCTTGGAAAACGGCTTAACGGTTCGCGAGGCCATGATCAAGCACAAGATTCCCAGCGAGTCTTCGGTCAAGGCTTGGTGTCGTCAGTATCGCGATGGCGGCGAGGCGGCGCTGGTCGATAAGCCGCGCGGTCGTAAGCCGCGCGTTAAGCAGGCAGAGTAGCAAGAGGGTGCGCCCGCGGGGGCGCATTTTTCTTGCCGCGCCAACTTTTCGGACCGTCGCGAGCCTATCGGGACATCCTCCAACGTGGCCAATAAGCCGCGCGCAGTGGCCCGCGCGCCCGTCGCCGCAGTAAGGAAACGTCGCCCTCTACTCCAATGCGGACAGACGCCTTACCCCGTACGCCTAAAACTCCCCAGTTGACCGAAAACCTGCCGCCGCTACTCCTCAATTGAGCTATAACGTTAAACAATTGCAGCGTTTTTGCATGGGGGAGTGATGGTATGACGCTACTGTATTTCCTTACCCTGTTTCCGCTGGTACCGGCGCTGGGCATGCTGCTCGCGCGCGGTGACCGCGCCCGCGATGCGGTGGGGCTCATAGGCTCCGGCATTATTATGGCGGTGACAGTTGTAGTCGCCGTCATGTTTTTTGGCACGGGTCCGCAGAGCTTTGAGGTTGCCCCCGGCACCTCGCATGTGCTCTCGATCATCAGTTCCGTTATCGACGTCATCCTGTGCGCTGTCATCCTGTACAACGCGTACAAATATAGGAACGCGCTCACCACGGTGCTCGGCATAGTCCAGCTGGTGGGCTCGCTCGCCTTTGCAGCCATGACGCTGCCCGCGGCCGAAGCCGTCACGGCAACGCCACTCTACCTGGACTACATGAGCGTGATCATGGTCCTCGCCGTCGGCATCGTCGGCAGTCTAATCTGCTTGTATGCCCTGGGCTACATGAAGGACTTCCAGGCCCATGACGAGCACGAGGCCGCGCTGCGCGGGCAGACCGCGCCCGACCGTCGCCCGCAGTTCCTGGCGCTTATGTTCCTGTTCCTCTCAGCCATGTTCGTCATCGTGACGAGCGACAACCTTGAGTGGCTGTTCTGCGGCTGGGAAAGCACCACCGTGTGCTCGTTCCTCATGATTGGCTACACGCGTACGCCCGAGGCCATCAAGAACGCCTTCACCCAGATCATCCTCAACATGCTGGGCGGTATCGCATTTTTGGTCGGACTCATGTACCTGCACGTTAACGGCATGCCGCTGACCATCTCGGGCATGATCGAGCTTTCCGGCACCGGAACCGCGCAGTCCGCGCTGCTGGTGATGCCAGTCATCCTGTTGTCGCTCGCCGCCCTTACCAAGGCCGCACAGATGCCGTTCCACACTTGGCTGTTGGGTGCCATGGTTGCACCCACTCCCACGAGCGCCCTGCTGCACTCGTCAACCATGGTCAAAGCCGGCGTGTTCCTGATGGTCAAGCTGAGCCCACTCTATGCCATCTATCCCGTGACCGGCTTTATGGTCACGAGTGTGGGCGCCATCACGTTTTTGCTCGCTGCCCTCATGGCCATCTCGCAGAGCAACGCCAAACGCGTGCTCGCGTACTCCACCATTTCCAACTTGGGCCTCATCAGTGCTTGCCTGGGCGTCGGCGCGCCCGAGGCCGTATGGGCCGCTATCTTTCTGATCCTGTTCCACACGGTGGCCAAGTCGCTGCTGTTCCTGTGCGTGGGCACGGCCGAGCATCATATCGGCAGCCGCAATATCGAGGACATGGACGGTATGTTCAGCCGCATGCCGCACCTGACGCGTCTGATGATGCTGGGCATTATGGGCATGTTTGTGGCGCCGTTTGGCATGCTCGTGTCCAAGTGGGGCGCCCTGGTGGCGTTTGCGCAGACTGGCAACGTGCTTATGATCATGGTGCTTGCCTTTGGCTCGGCCGCGACGTTCTTCTTCTGGGGCAAGTGGCTTGCCAAGCTTTCGGGCGTCGACCCCACGGCTCAAAACGTTGAGGTCAATGTCCATAAGACCGAATGGATGGCGCTCAACACCATCGCCGCGCTGCTGATTCTGTGCTGCGTGGCGTTCCCGGTTATCTCGAGCGGTCTGGTGTCGCCTTACTTGGCCATGGTGTTTGGCCGCGTGCCGTACGTTATTGGCAAGGACTCCATGTATCTGATGGTGGTTATCGTGGCTTTTATCGCCGTGGTGCTGCTGACTTCATTCCGCGTGAGCAACAAACCGCACGTAAACGTATATCTTTCGGGTGTGGGAACCGACAATTACCGCCATTTCCGCGGCTCGATGGGACGCGAGGTGAAGGCCGAAAAGCGCAATTGGTACTCGGAGGACGCCCTTGGCGAGAAGCGTATTGGCCCCGCGGGTAGCGTCGTGTGCTGCAGCATTATCTTGTTTGCGCTGCTGTGTTGCGCGTGGATTGGGCCCGAGCGGCTTGCCATGAGCGCGCCCTCGGTGCTGCGCGGCAAGTATTTCGAAGGTTCGGGCGTCGTGGGCATTTTTATTGGCACCGTGGCGTTTGCCTTGCTGGCGCCGCTTGTGGGCGGCTTGATCGACGGCATCGACCGCAAGCTGTCCGCCCGCATGCAGGGCCGCGTGGGCCCGCGCCTGCTGCAGCCCTTCTACGACGTTGCCAAGCTGCTGCGCAAGGCCCCTGCCAGCGTAAACACCATGGACGACACCTATATGGCGTGCGCGCTCATCTTTACCGTGGTGGGCGGCGGCATCTTTGTGTCGGGCTCCAACACGCTGCTGTGCGCCTTTATGGTGACGCTCGCCGCGATCTTTGTGGTGCTGGCGTCCGCCTCGACGCAAAGCCCGTTTGCCCAGGTTGGCGCCGACCGCGAGCTGCTGCAGGTTATGAGTTACGAGCCCGCCGTTCTGCTGATGAGTGTGGGCCTGTACCTTGCCACCGATAGCTTCGATTCCATTGCCGTGACGGGGCAGTCGGCCCCCATCATCGTGTACAGCGCGCCCATTTTCCTCGCATTGCTCGCGGTGCTTACCATCAAGCTGCGCAAGTCGCCGTTTGACCTTTCGTACTCGCATCACGCGCATCAGGAGATCGTCCAGGGCGTCGCCACCGAGATGAGCGGCGGCACGCTGGCCAAGATGACCCTTATGCACTGGTGCGAGACCGTACTGTTTTTGATGTGGGTGGGCATGTTCTTTGTTTGGGACAACCCCGTGAGCTGGGTCGTAGCCCTGGTCGTGATGGTCGCGACGTACTTTGTCGAGGTGCTGATCGACAACACCTTCGCCCGTAGCACCTGGCGCAGCTGCTTTAAGCTCGGCTGGGGCGTGGCGCTGGTGTTTGGCCTGCTCAACCTTATGCCCATCCTCGTCGACGTGTTTATTTAGGAGGCGGCATCCATGGATCATAAAATGTCGCGCTCGCCGTGGGTTATTCATTACGACGGTTCGAGCTGCAACGGATGCGATATCGAGGTGCTGGCCTCGCTCACGCCGCTGTTCGATGCGGAGCGCTTTGGCGTGGTCAATACCGGCAACCCCAAGCATGCGGACATCTTTTTGGTGACGGGCTCGGTCAACGCTCAGAACTTGCCTGTCGTGCGCCAGATTTACAACCAGATGCTCGAGCCCAAGTGCGTGGTGGCGTGCGGCATCTGCGCGTGTTCGGGCGGTGTATTCCGCGATGCCTATAACGTGATCGGCGGCGTGGACCGAGCGATTCCCGTGGACGTGTGCGCGCCCGGGTGCGCCATTCGCCCCGAGACGGTGATCGATGCCATCGTGGAGGCGTGCGGCATCCTGGACCAGAAGGAGGCCGTGATGCGCGCTGGCGGTGACCCGCTTACCGTGGGCGGCGCTGCTACCTGGGACGGTGGCGTTGAGCTGGGCGAGGACGGGTTTGTGACTGCGGGGGCCGGGACTGACGGTGCCGGTGACGCGCATGCCGGGAAGCCTGCTGCGCCCGCCGCTGGCGACGCACCTGCTGAGACTCCCGCCGCTGCAAAGGAGGTCGAGTAATGCAAAAGGCTATCTATACCACCGTCGGGATTGACAAGCTCCTGCCGCATGTCCAGGCGCTCAAGGGCGTCGGCGCGCGCTTTGTGCAAATGCACGCCGAGCGCAATGTCGACGATGGCACGTATCGCCTGGTCTATACGTTTATCAACGTTCGCTCTGCTCAGGAGCATATTGCGCAGGATGGCAGCTATCCGATCGAGAACCTGGTGGTTGAGGGAATTGATCGGTACCAGGAGATTCCGTCCATCAGCTCGTACTATCCGGCGATATTCCCGTTTGAAAACGAAGCGCACGACCTATTCGGTCTTGCCATCACCGATATGCAGATCGACTTTAAGGGCTTTTTCTACCAGGTCTCGACTGCCGAGCCCATGAGCGTTATCACGCCCGAGGTGAAGGCTGCGCGAGAGAAAGCCATGAAGGTCCGTGCCGCTGCCGAGGCCAAGGCGCGCAAAGCCGCGGCAGAGAAGGCTGCCGCCACCACGGCCGCCGCGGGGAAGGGCGCTGCCAGCGCCGGCGATGCCGCGGGCGCCGCTGCTCAGCCCGCTGCGGCTGCCGGCTCCGATGCTCAGCACGATGAAGCTGCCGCGAAGGCCGCGCTCAAGGCTGCCGAGATGGAGGCAAAGCTCGCCGCCATGGATCCCGAGAAAGCGGCCAAGGTCCGCGCGGCGCTTGCCGCCAAGGCCGCCCGCGACAAGCAGAAAAAGGAGGCGTAAAGTCTATGGCACATCGCTCCGTTATTCCGTTTGGCCCGCAGCACCCGGTGCTGCCCGAGCCGCTTCATCTGGACCTGGTGATCGAGGACGACCGCGTCATCGAGGCAATTCCGCAGATCGGCTTTGTGCACCGCGGACTCGAGAAGCTCACCGAAAAGCGCGATATGCATCAGTTTGGCTACATCGCCGAGCGCATCTGCGGCATCTGCGCCGTGGGTCACAGCTACGGCTATGCCAGCGCTTGCGAGCGCATGCTCGACATCGAGGTGCCCGGCCGCGTGCAGTATATCCGCACCATTCTGCATGAGCTTTCGCGCATTCACTCGCATCTGCTGTGGCTGGGCCTGCTCGCCGATGCCTTTGGCTTCGAGGCGCTGTTCTATCGTTCGTGGACCCTGCGCGAGCAGATTCTCAAGATCTTTGAGAGCACGTGCGGTGGTCGCGTGATTCTGTCGATCAACGAGATCGGCGGCCTTAAGCACGACATTGAGGACTCCGAGCTGGCCGGCATTGTCCAGACGCTCGACGCCATGCGCCCCGACTACGAGGCCCTGGTGCATACGTTTTTGGACGACGACAGCTGTGGCGAGCGTCTGCATGGCGTGGGCGTGATCAGCAAGAAAGATGCGCTGGAGCTTTCGATGGTCGGCCCGTTTGGGCGCGCCTCGGGCGTGGACTACGACGTGCGCATGTTCGGCGACGGTGCCTATGCGGACCTGGCTGCGTTTGAGCCCATCGTTGCTACCGATGGCGATTGCTATGCCCGCTGCCAGGTGCGTTGTGCCGAGGTCACGCAGGCTATGGACATCATCAAGGAGCTTGTGGGCAAGATTCCGCACGACGGTATCGGCGGGCGCACCAAGCTTACGCCGGCCGACGGCGCGCGCGGCGAGATTGTGATTGAGCAGCCGCGCGGCGAGGCGTATTACTATGTGCGCGGTAACGGTACCAAGAACCTAGACCGCTTTCGCGTACGCACGCCGACGTCGCAAAACCTGGCGGGTCTGACGCATGCGCTGCAGGGCGTGCTCATTGCCAACGTGCCCATGATTATCCTGACCATCGACCCCTGCATTAGCTGCACGGAAAGGTAGGCGCGGCATGAGTTTGCTGACATTTGCCAAGACGGCCTTGGGTTCTATGGTCAAGCAGCCGGTCACGGTGTGCTATCCGCAGGAGAAGCTCGCGGCACCCGAGCGCCTGCGTGGGCATATCGTCAACGACATGGATGTGTGCATCTGCTGCGGCATGTGCGCGCGCCGCTGCCCGGCGGGCGCGCTCGCGGTCGATCGCAAGGGCGGTACCTGGTCGATTGACCCGTACGCCTGCGTGGTGTGCGGCGAGTGCATCGAAAGCTGCCCCAAGCACTGCCTGACTATGGACACCGCCCGTACTCCGGTTGCGGCGGATAAGACTCCCACGGTAGAAACCAAGCCGGAATAGCGCGAAAACGGGGCCGGTGGGGCAAAATTGCCCCACCGGCCCCGCGCGTGAACGCGTGTGCGGGCCGCCACGCGACCCGTCCAGCCCGAAAATGACCCGTCTGCCACGAAATGGGCCCATCTACTACGTTTAAGCCGCTACCCTCAACCATGGCGAAAAACGCAAAAGCAAAACTGCAGGTAGAACGTCTGCGATTTTGCATGAAAAGCGGATATGGTCGGGGGTATCGAGTCAAACGTAGTAGATGGACCGATTTCGTGGCGGGCGCTGTCAGCCGATCTCCGCGGGCGGAAGAAAACGGATCATTTTTGTCCCGCGAGGCCTGGGATGGTATCCGTGCGGGACTATCCGAACAAAACTATGTCGGTTTACTACGATGAATTCGACATTCCCGACCATGACTGCATTTTTCTAAATATTGCAGGCGTTCTACCTGCGGTTTTGCAAGCGCGCAATTTGCCGTGGTCGAAGGTGGGCGATTCATCGTAGTAAACCGGCATAGTTTTGAAATGGTATTAAATCGGTAGCAGCCATTTTGCTATGCCGGGGCGGTCAGTCGTTGGGCAACTACCCTCGCAGGTAGGCGATGGCGATCTGCGTGCGGTTGCGCAGGCCCATCTTTGCAAGGATCGAGCTGATGTGGTTGCGCACCGTGCCTTCGCCCATATAGGCGGTGGCGGCGATTTCCTTGTTATCGAGGCCGCGGGCGATGAGCTCTGCGACTTCGAACTCGCGGTCGGTCAGGCTGGCAAAGGCGGCGGGCTGGCGGAGCGTGCCCGCCTCAACGCCCGTTCCGTCAAAGTCGATATCCTCGATCGCCTTGCCCTCGAGCACACGTTTACCTTCCATGACCTGCGCCAACGCCGGCGGAATAGCGGCGACATCGGTCTTGATCAGGTAGCCGCGGGCGCCCAGTTTGAGTGCCGACACAATGTACTCGTCATCCGAAAACGTTGTCAGAAACACCGCGCGTGCTGCAGGATCGCGCTCGAGGATCTCGCGCGCCGCCGATAGGCCGTCGCGTCCCGGCATCTGAATGTCGAGCAGCGCGATGTCGGGCGAGTGCTCAGCGTAGAGCGCCACTGCGTCGTTGCCGTTGGCACCGGTGCCCACAACCTCGATCTGCGGCTGGGCGCCCAGGATAATCTTGAGCGAATCGACCACTAGGCGGTCGTCGTCGACAACGATGAGCCTCATCGGCCATCATCTCCTTGCTGTTTGGGAACGGTGGCAAACACGCGCCAGCCGCCGGCGCCGGCACGCGGGCCGGCGGTGAAGGTGCCGCCAAGCGCCTCGATGCGCTCGCGCATAGAGGCGAGCCCCATGCCCTCCGCGGCGCCGTGGCCGCTTGCTTGAACCCCGCCCGCGCCATCGTCGGTAACGATGAGCTGGTAAAACGACGGATGCTCCATGCAACGTACAGTGACAGCATGGGCGCAAGCGTGGCGCATGGTGTTGGAGAGCGCCTCGCGCAGGACCGCCGCAAAGCAGTTCGCGACGTTTGCGGGCGCATGTTCGGTCATAACTTCAAGCTCAATCTGCGGGCCGCCGTCCGAGCGCGCGCCTTCAACAATGCGTTCGAGCTGCACGGAAAGGTCGACAGCGTTGTCGTTGAGCGCATGGACGCTAGTACGCACAAGTTGGAGCGCCTCGTCAACCGTGCGTTTGACGTCGGCGAAATCGGCGGCGACGCCGGGCTCGTCGGCGTGGATCACGCGCAGGGCTTCGGCTTGTAGCGAGGCACGCGTGAGCTGGTGTCCGACGTTATCGTGGATCTCGCGCGCGATGCGGGCGCGTTCGGCGAGCGTCGCGAGCTCGACTTCGTAGTCCTGGCGGTCGGCGAGGTCGCGGTTGCGTGCCTCGAGTGCCAGGGCGCGTTCTTGCAGCTTGTCGCGGGTGCGACGCATGCGTTCCTGTTCACGCTCCAGCTGCGCGGTGCGCAGCGACAGCAACGTGGCGGCGACCGAAAGGATGGCGGTTAGCAACAGCGTTCGGGTGGTGAGCGCGCCGCAGCGAAGGTCCGTGGCAAGTGCGCAGGCAAACACGGAGCCAATTGCCAGCGCGGGCCAGATGCGTTCACGGCGCACGCGTCGCGCGATGTCATAGAGGGCGAGAGGTGCGAACGGCACAAACGGCGGCACGAAGACAGCCGCGATGACGTAGGCGTAGCTGCCGGCCTCGCTGGCGCGACGGGCGCGTTCTCCCTGCGCGACCTCGGCCAGCGCGGCGATGACAACGCCAAGGCAAAACGCCGCGACCAGGCGAGCATCCACAGCAAGGCCCGTGGCGGCTGCGATGCAGCACGCCAGCACGATCGATTTGTCGAATAGCCTGTTCATACGGGTATTGTACGCGATGCCGCGCACGGGGGAGGCGCCACTCAAAGCAAGCGTGACATTCCTCCCACGCGGCGGGGCGGTCGCGTCAGCAGGCTACGCGACCGCCCCGCACTCGTGACAAAGCTCACTGGTGCGCGCCGTCAGCTCCTGCGATGATGCAATCGTACCGGGCCGCAAGCAACAGAAGGGCCGCCTCATGACAGACATCGTCCACGTCGAAAACCTCGTTAAGCGCTACGACGACCTTATTGCGCTCGACCACTTTAACCTGAGTATCGCCCCCGGCGAGATCTTTGGCCTGCTGGGCCCCAACGGCTCGGGCAAGACCACGTCCATCAACTGCATCCTGCAGCTGCTCGCCTACGACAAAGGCACCATCGAGCTGTTCGGCGAGCGCATGACGCCCGCCCGCTACGACCTCAAGCGCCGCATCGGTGTGGTGCCGCAGCAGGTGGCGGTGTTCGACGAGCTCACCGTGCGCGAGAACATCGACTATTTCTGCAGTCTCTACGTCAACGACCGCAAGCGCCGCCGCGCGCTGGTGGACGAGGCGATCGACTTTGTCGGCCTGGGCGACTTTACCAAGTTCCGCCCCGGCAAGCTCTCGGGCGGCCTGGCGCGTCGTCTCAACATTGCCTGCGGCATCGCGCACAAGCCCGAGCTCATCTTTTTTGACGAACCCACGGTGGCGGTCGACCCGCAAAGCCGCAACGCCATCCTGGAGGGCATCTGCCGCCTGCGCGACGAGGGCGCCACGGTGGTGTATACCAGCCATTACATGGAGGAAGTCGAGCAGATCTGCAGCCGCATCATGATCATGGACGGTGGGCGCGTGCTGGCGCAGGGCACTAACGACGAGCTCAAGCGCATGATTCAGATGGGCGAGAAGATTGTAATCGAGGTCGGCGAGGTTCCGAGTGCGGCGCTCGGTGCCGTCGCAAGCCTGCCGCACGTTCTGGACCTTTCGGCAACGGCGGGACAGCTCACGTTTTCGTGCGAAGCGAGCCCGCACAACCTGACGGACATTCTCGATGCGCTGCGCTCGCATGACGTGCCGCTCGGCCGCATCTATTCCGAACCGCCGACCCTCAACGACGTATTCCTCGAGATCACCGGCCGCGAGCTGCGCGACTAGGGGGGCGGCCATGTTCAACACCATCATCACCACGGTCAAGACGCTGCTGCGCCGGCCGAGCACGTGGGTCTGGGGCGCTCTCTTTCCTATCGCGCTTTCCACGATGTTCATGTTTATGTTTGCGAACCTCAGCTCCGACGGCACGGTCGACCCGGTGCCGGTTGCCGTCGTGGCGGACGAGGCCTGGGATGCCTCGACCTTTAAGGATGTGGCAGCTTCGCTTGCCAAGGCAGGCGACGACCAGCTACTCGATGTGAGCGAGTACGAAGACTTGGCTGCCGCGCGCAAAGCGCTCAAGGCCGGCGAGGTCGCGGGCATCTATACGGTTGATGCCGCGGGCACGCCCAGGCTCACGCTGCTATCGAGTTACGACAGCTCGCGCGCCTCGTCGGTGCTTACCGACCGCAGCATCCTTGAAACGGTGGCAAGCTCGTATACGCAAAATGCCGAGCTCATGTCCCAGATTGCCCAGGACAACCCGGCGGCGCTCGCCGATCCGGCGGCGGTTGCGCGCGCCCTGTCGCTCGAGGGCGGAACCCGCCGCGTGAGCCTGACTCGTGCCACGCCCGATGGCACGGTCATCTACTATTACGCGCTTTTTGGCCTGGTCGCGATGATGTCTGCCGAGTTTGCCGCCTTGAGCGTCGTCGATTTGCAGCCCAATCTGTCCGGCCTCGGCGCGCGCCGCTGCGTGGGCGGTCTTTCCAAGACGGCGTCGCTGGCCGGCATTTTTGTCGGCTCGTGGCTGGTTTCCTTTGCATCGATGGCGGTTGCGATCGGCTACGTGCGCCTGGTCGTGGGCGTCGACTTTGGCGGGCGCGAGGGGTTGTGCCTGCTGGGCGGGGCTGCATCCGCGCTTGCCGCCACGGGCCTGGGGCTTTTTGTGGGCACGCTTCCCGTTAAGGGCGGCAAGGCATCCAAGTCGGGCATCCTCACGGGCTTTGCCACCACGTGCGCCCTGTTCGCCGGCCTCTACGGCGAGCCGGCGATGGCGCTTGCCGACGACGTCGCCCGCGCTTGTCCGGTCGAGTGCTGGCTCAACCCCGTCAAGCTCATCTGCGACATGTTCAATCGCCTGTATTTCTTTGAGGACCTGGGGCCCTTCGCTGTTCGCGCCGGCGCGCTCGTCCTGATGGCCCTGGTGTTTGTCGCCGCCGCTACGCTGATCTTTGGAAGGAGCCGCTATGAGCACCTTTAAGACCGCGCTTCGCATGGCGCTGGCGCACCCGTTCTACCTGCTCATCTATACGGTGTTCATCTCGCTCATGGGCGTATTCATCGCGGCTTCGGTGAGCTGGAACTCGTCGCAGCTTACCGAGTACAAGCCCTACGACACCAACGTGATCGTGGTCGACCGCGACAATAGCGACCTTTCGCGGGCGCTTACCAAGCACCTGGGCTCACGCTTTGACCTGGTCACGGGCGTCGGCGACGACACATACGACCTTGCCGACGCGCTCTCCAAGAGCAACAGCGCCAAGGGCAGTGCCGATTGCGTGTTCTTTATCCCGGAGGGGTTTGAGGACGATCTTGTTGCAGCCGCCCGTGCGGGGGAGGCCCTGCCCAAGCTCGACGTGACCTATGGTTCCGGCACCATGGCGGCGGCGCTTTCGTCCGCCGAGGCCTCGCGCTGGATCTCGCTCGCGGGCGCTGCGGCGGCGCTTGAACCCGCTGCCTCCAACGGTGACGTCGCAAGGGCCGCCGAGCACGCGGCCGCAAAGCGCGCGGAGGTCCAGATCGAGCAGGTCAAGGTCGACTCGACTGCTGCTACCACGCTCGAGTCGTACTTCAACTTTGGCGCGTACGCGATCATCTCGTCGGTCATCGTGTCGGTGGGACTGGTGTTTTCGGGCATGAACGAGCCCGAGCGCGTGCGCCGCATGGATGCCAGCCCGGTCTCTGAGCGCCAGCGTTCGCTCGCTGTGTTCGCGGCCGCCGCCGTGCTCACCGTCTGTATTTGGCTTGTGTCGAGCATGATGGGCGTCGTGGGCTTTGCCGGCGCGGTCGCCGAGGTCGGCGTGAGCCGTGTGTGCCTGGCGCTGGCGGCAACGTTTGCCCTAGCGTGCACGCCGCTGGCCGTTGGCTTTGCCCTTTCGAGCCTGGGCGCGCGCGAAGAGCTGCTCAACGGTGTGGGCAACCTGCTTGGCTTGCTCATGACGTTTTTGGGCGGCGCCTGGATGCCGCTTTCGATGATGGGCTCGGCCGTGCAGACCGTGGCGCATTTTGTGCCGACATATTGGGTGAACGACGCGATCGGCAAGGCGCTCGCTTCGGACCTGACGTCTGCCGTGCTGGGCGACATCGCCTGCGACCTGGGCGTCACGGTGCTCTTCGCCGCTGCCATCGCCGCCGTAGGCCTAGCCCTCGCCTACAACAAATCCCGCGCCTAACCACAACCCGTCACTTGGGAACCCGTCACTTGGGGACGTTCCTTTTCTGCCGGCAGATGGGGACACTCCTTTCCACCTAGTCATTGGGGACGTTCTTAAACGACGACCACTCATTGGGGACAGGCTTAAATGAGTGGTTTCAGTCATTTAAGTCTGTCCCCAATGAGTACCCAATGACTGGTTTGGAAAAAATCGCGCCTGTCGCTTAAAAATAGTTCGCCCGGGTTTACTATTAGCCTAGAAAAGTAGCAGAAGGCTAACAACGGGGGATAGCATGGCGACAAAGCGTGCCTACGTCCAGGTCAACGGACTCAAGAAACACTACGGCGACGGCGATGCGCGCCTGACGGTACTCGACGGCATCGACACGTCCATCAACCGCGGCGAGATCTGCGTCATGCTGGGGCCCTCGGGCTCGGGCAAGTCGACCTTTCTCAACCTGATCGGCGGCCTGGAGGATGCCGACGGCGGCTCCATCATGGTGGACGGCTGCGATCTCACGGCGCTCAAGCCCGCCGATCTGGGCGAGTACCGACGCCGCGAGCTGGGCTTTGTCTTCCAGTTCTACAACCTGGTGCCCGACCTTACCATCAAGGAAAACATCGAGGTCACGGCGCACCTGTCCAAAAAACCGCTCGACGTCGACGATCTGCTGCGTTCGCTGGGCCTCTACGAGCACCGCAACAAGTTTCCGCGCCAGGTCTCGGGCGGCCAGCAGCAGCGCTGCGCCATCGGCCGTGCGCTCGTCAAAAATCCGGGCCTGCTGCTGTGCGACGAGCCCACGGGCGCGCTCGACTACAAGACCTCCAAGGAAATCCTGCAGCTCATGGAGGACGTCAACCGCACCTACGGCTGCACCATCATCATCGTCACCCACAACGCCGCCATCGCGCGCATGGCCAACCGCGTGCTGCGCCTGCGCGACGGGCGCATCGTCGAGGACGAGCTCAACGAGTTGCCCGTCGCGGCCGCCGAGCTCGATTGGTAGGCGGCGCCATGACACCTCTCGCAAAACGTCTCCCGCGCGAGCTGCGCCGCAATATCGGCAAGTACCTGGGCATCTTTTTGCTTATGTGCGGAAGCATCGCCCTCACGTCGGGCTTTTTGCTCGCGGCGCATTCCATCGGTTGCCTCATTGACGACATGCGCGATGAGTATACGATCGAGGACGGCCGCGTGACTACCTCCTTCGAGGCCACCAAAGACCAGCTCAAGGCTGCCGAGGACGCGGCGGAGGGCGTCGGCGGCGTTACGCTCTACAAGAACTTCTCTATCGACGCCATCATCAAAAAGGCGGCTGGCGACGACGGCACCAAGCGGACCCTGCGCACCTATGCGTACCGCGCTAAGGTGGACATTGCGTCCTACTGTGAGGGCAAGGAACCCAAGGCGGACGACGAGGTGGCCATCGACCGCGTCTTTGCCACCAATAACGACCTCGCCATCGGCGATAAGGTCGAGCTCGAGGGGCGCACCTACACCATCTGCGGCATCATGACCCAGCCCGATAGCCAGGCGTTGTTCCTCGACAATTCGGACTTTACGGTGAACACCATCACGTATGGCGTAGCCGAGGTCACCGACGCCGGTTTTGTTGCGCTCGAGGATGCCGGCGGCGCACCCGCCTATACGTACTCCTTTACCTTTAACGACCGCGATCTCCCCACCGCGGATCGCATCGATGCGGAGCAGGATATGGTCGAGGCGCTGACCGATGCCGATGCGCGCGTGGACGATCTGATCGATGCCGATTCCAATCAGGGCATTGGCTATGCGCGCGACGACGTGGACGGCGACGCCATGATGTGGATGACGTTGCTCGACATCATCATCGTGATCATGGCATTTGTCTTTGTGGTGCTCACCGACGCCACCATCGAGGAGGAGAGCGCCATCATCGGCACGCTGCTCGCCAGCGGCTATCGCCGTCGCGAGATCGTGCTGCACTACCTGGCACTTCCCGCCATCGTGGGCGTGCTCGCGGCACTTTTGGGCACCGCGCTCGGCATTGTGTTCTTTACCGAGCCCATGCGCAGTCTCTATTACGGTTCGTACAGCCTGCCTCCCTTCCAGGTGTACTGGAGCTGGGAGATCTTCGTGAAGTGCGCCGTGGTTCCCGCCTCCGCGCTCATCCTCATCACGCTGGTGGGCCTGCTTCGCAAAATGGGCAAGACGCCGTTGCAGTTCCTTCGTCACGAGGCGAGCGGCAAATCGGGCACCAAGCGTGGCCTGCGGCTGCCGGAGCGCATGGGTTTTGTTTCCCGCTTCCGCCTGCGTATCTTCCTGCGCAACCTGGGCAACTTTGCCACGCTCTTCGTGGGCATTGCGTTTGCGTCGCTGCTACTGCTCTTTGGCCTGGCGATTCTGCCCACGATGACGCACTATGCGGACAACCTGGAGACGAGCCTGGTCGCCGAGCATCAGTACACACTCAAGGCTCCGCTAGAGCTTGAGGGCACTGCCGGGGAGCGCGAGCAGTGGTCGGCACTCGAGCGCTTGCAGTCGGTTGACGGCACACTGCTCTCCGCCGCCCAGGATGCCGATGACGAACTTGACGACGCGGCCGATACGGCGCAGACGGCAGCCGATGCCGCGACCGCATCTCCGTCTGCCGAGAGCCTGGCTGCAGCGCAGGATGCGCTTGCTAAGGTCAAGGACAAGAAGGATGCGCTCTACGCGCGCCTCGACGATCTTGCCGATGCCCTCGGCTGCGACCGCGATGAGGCCATCGACCTGATCGACAAGGCCTCTAAGATTGACACCGACAACGACGACATCCACCCGGTCAATACGACCGACAACGGCGCGGGCGCAATCGCGCAGGCCGAGAAATATGCCGGTTACCAGCTGCAATACGACCGCGGCGATGGTAATGGCGAGGAGACGATTTCCGTCTATGGCATTTCATCTCATTCGCGCTACTGGAAGAACCTCGATGTCGGCGACGGGCGCGTCGTCTTTGGCGGCGGTCTGCTCGATAAGTTTGGCTGGAGCGAGGGCCAGAAGGTCGAGCTTCGCGACAAGTACGAGGCTCGGGATTATTCTCTTGAGTACGCGGGTAAGGACTGCATCTGGGGTTCAAAGTCGGACATGAATATCTATATGAGCATCGATGACTTTAACGAGCTGTTCGACAACGACGCCGCCTACTTTAACGGCTATGTGAGCGACGAGAAGCTCGACCTCGACGCGCGCTACTTTGCCGGCGACACCACGCCCGACGACATGCGCGCCGTGGGTGACCAGTTCATCGGCATGATGAGCAAAATGATCGGAATGATGATCGGGCTCGCGGTGTTTATCTTCCTGCTGTTTATGTACCTGCTGACCAAAGCGGTGATCGACCACAGCGCCCGTTCGATCAGCTACATGAAAGTCTTTGGCTATCGCGATAGTGAGATCTCGCATCTGTACATCCGCTCGATCACGCTGTGCGTGGCGGCGTCGCTCGTGCTGAGCCTGCCGGTCATTATTGGCTCGCTCACGGCCATCTTACGCTCGATGCTGCTCGCCTACAACGGCAATATCGAGATCTACGTGCCCGCTTGGTCCATGGCTGCATGCGTCGGCATTGGCTTTGCGACCTACCTGGTCGTGGCGCTGCTACACACGCGCTCTATCAAGCGCGTCGGCCTGGCCGAAGCCCTCAAGGTGCAGGAGTAGTCATCGGGGACAGTCTTTGCCGATTCGCCGGCCGGGCGGCAAGCACTCATTTAAGTCTGTCCCCAATGAGTGGCCGTGCTTGACTTCAACCCCACTTCACCGGGTACCATCCTCTATGTCTGTAACGCCATATAGACCGAGGGGATAGATCTATGACCGCAACCGCACCCGCAGCACCGGCAAAGGTGTACTTCACCAACCTGCGCACGCATGCTCGCGAGAGCCAGCTCGACAAACTCAAGCGCCTCATTCGCCGCGCCGGTATCGAGCAGATCGACTTCGAGAACAAGTTTGTCGCCATCAAGATTCACTTTGGCGAGCTGGGCAACCTGAGCTTTTTGCGCCCCAACTACGCCCGCGCCGTCGCGGACGTCGTGAAGGAGCTGGGCGGCAAGCCCTTCCTTACCGACTGCAACACGCTCTATGTGGGTAGCCGCAAAAATGCGCTCGAGCACATCGACACCGCCTACCAGAACGGCTTTACCCCGTATGCCACGGGTTGCCAGATCATCATCGCCGACGGCCTCAAGGGTACCGACGAGGCGCTCGTCCCGGTCGAGGGTGGCGAGTACGTGCGCGAGGCCAAGATCGGTCAGGCGCTCATGGACGCCGACATTGTGATCAGCCTCACCCACTTTAAGGGCCATGAGCAGGCCGGCTTTGGCGGCGCCATGAAGAACCTGGGCATGGGCGGCGGCAGTCGTGCTGGCAAGATGGAACAACATGCCGCCGGCAAGCCGAGCGTCGATACCACCAACTGCGTAGGTTGCCGTGCCTGCGAAAAGATCTGTGCGCACAACGCCATCACGTTTGACGACACGCGCGAGCGCGAGCTTGCCAACGGCAACACCCGCACGGTTCACGTCGCCGCTATCGACCACGATCGCTGCGTGGGCTGCGGACGCTGCATTGCGGCGTGCAACCAGGACTGCATCAAGCCCGACTATGATGCCGCGGCCGACGTGCTCAACTACAAGATCGCTGAGTACACGAAGGCCATCGTCGACGGCCGCCCGAGCTTCCACATCTCGCTCGCCATGGACATCAGCCCCAACTGCGACTGCCACCCCGAAAACGACACACCCATCGTCAACGACATCGGCATGTTCGCGAGCTTCGACCCGGTCGCCATCGACCAGGCCTGCGCCGATGCCGTCCTGGCGTCCGAGCCGCTGCCTAACACCGAGCTTACCGACAGCGCCGCCAAGATGGAGCATAACCACGAGCATCTGGAGGGCGAGCGGGCCAAGGATCCCTTCTGCATCACGCATCCCGACACCGACTGGCGTGCGTGCATCGCGCACGCCGAAAAGATCGGCCTGGGCACGAGCAAGTATGAGCTCATCAAGGTCAAGTAGCGCCTAGCTATTGGACATATCAAGCGCTTTTGTAGCGCAACGTTAGAAAAACCGCCTGTGAGCACAGCGCCCACGGGCGGCTTTTTGGAAGTGCTAGGGGCCAGATAGACCAGTGAACCGTACTATTTCCCTAAAAATTCTTGTCGAGGAAGTCGTCGACCGTATTCCAGTAGAGCTCGGGGTCGACTTGCGCGCTCTTGGCGTGGGTGGCGCCGTGGATAGTGAGCTTCTGTTTAACCTTGCTGGCGCACGCCTCGTAGTTTTGGTCGAGCATACTGTACGGTACAAAGGTGTCTTGGTCACCGTGGATAAAAAGCATGGGAACCGTCGTGCGCTTGAGCTGTTCCACGCTGCTCGCCTTATGAAAGTCGTAGCCTGCGCGTACGTTGCATACCAGGTTGGCCACATCGAGCAAGGGAAAGCTGGGCAGGCCGAACACGTCCTTGAGCTGCAAAGAAAACTCGTCCCAAACGCTTGTATAGCCGCAGTCCTCGATAATGCATTTCACGTTTGCGGGCAGAGATTCCCCCGCTACATTCATGGCGGTCGCTGCACCCATCGACTCGCCAAAGACCAGGATGCGCGCCTTGGGATCGGCCGCAACGATCCGCCCGATCCACGCGACGACATCGAGTCGCTCGGGCCAGCCCATGCCGATGTAGTCACCGCCGGAACGCTCGTGGGCGCGGGCGGCAGGTGCGAGCACGTTCATGCCGCGGTCGTGGAATCGCTTGACGTATCGGGCCATACCGATGGGCTCATCGGTGTATCCGTGTAGGCAGATAGCGTAATTGTGCGTGCTCTCTGGGGCGACAAAATACCAAGCGGCAAGTTCGGTTCCGTCATCTGCGGTGAGGCTGCTGCTCTCGCGGTTCTCTTTAAACCATGCCCGCGCCTCGGTTCCCTCGGCATCCATCTGTTCACCCTTTTCGGCGTCCTTGCCGTCCTGCATCATCTTCATGGTGTAGGGGGCGCGAGGGTTCAGGGCAAAGTCGAACAAGAAGTTGCCGGCAAACCCCAGCAGCGCTACAACGAGCACCAGCGCAACGATGCCGGCTATCTTGAGCTTTCGATGGGAACGTGCGTTTTGAGACATAAGAAGCTTTCCTATAAGATGTTAATACATCAACATTTAAAACAAGCGCATTATGGATGTTCGCCGTTGACGCGTCAACAGGCAAAGAATGGGTAAACAAAGGGTCACGTATGGTGCAAATTTCGCACGCACCCAGACGCTTTGATATAGTGTTGAGAACTCTTTACGTTGGAGGATGTAACCGGCATGTCCGATTCGAGCGACAGTTCTAAGCCGCGACCCAAGACCGCGGCCGTTCCACACTACACGGTGGGTGAGGAGATCATGAACTCCGTCACCCATGGTGTCGGCTGCCTGCTGGGTATCGCGGGCCTGGTGCTCCTGATCGTATTCGCTGCCCTGCGCGGCGGAGGTCCGGCCCACATGGCCGCGGCGATTGTCTATGGCGTCAGTATCATCCTCGAATACTTGGCCTCCACGCTCTATCACGCGATTCAGCCCGCGCGCGCCAAGCGCGTGTTTCGTATCATCGACCACAGCTGCATCTACCTGCTTATTGCCGGCAGCTATACGCCGTTTTGCCTCATCACGCTCGCAAACGACGGCGGCCCTATGCTGTTCTTTGCTGTGTGGGCCATCGCCATCGTCGGGATTGCCCTCGAGTGCTTTTTGCGCGAGCGTCAACCGCACTGGGTAAGTGGACTGGTCTACCTGCTGATGGGCTGGCTCGTTGTCTTTAAGCTGCCCGCGCTTGTGGCACTGCTGAACCCCGTCGCGCTTGCCCTGCTCGCTGTCGGTGGCGTGTGCTATACCGTGGGCGTGCCGTTCTATATCGCCAAAAACGTGCGCTATCTGCACAGTGTTTTCCACTTGTGGGTGCTCGCCGGCAGCATCTTCCAGTTCATGGCGGTGATTCTCTTCGTAATCTAGCGACCACGCCTGCGCGCCCGCGTCCTCGTTTGGGCGCCGGCGCCATTGCCGTATCCGCCATCAACGTTTTAATCCGACGTCCCGAATCTTGGAGGTTCGAGAAACTCCCGATGGACATAACCATCTCCCTTATCACTACCCTGGTTTTGACCCTCATCAACGGCTACTTCTCTATGTCCGAGATGGCGCTCACCACGGCCAAGCGCGCCGTGCTGGAGCATGAGGCCGAGGAAGGCGACAAGCGCGCCGAGCGTGCCATTAAGCTGGCCGCCGACTCCGACCAGCTGCTCGCCACCATCCAGGTCGCCATCACGCTCGTGGGCTTCGCCTCGTCCGCCGTCGCCTCGACGAGCCTGTCCGACCCGCTCGCCACGTGGCTCATGAGCTTTGGCATCGCGCCGCTTTCCGCCATCGCACGCGGCCTGGCGCCGGTCATCATCACCGTCGCCGTCGCCTTTGTGTCCATCGTGATCGGCGAGCTCGTCCCCAAGCGCATCGGCCTGGCCAATGCCGAGGGCGTGTCCAAGCAGGTCGTGGGACCGTTGTCGTTTTTCCAAAAGATCGCCCGCCCGCTCGTGTGGCTGACCGGTGCCTGCTCCGATGGTTTGGCCCGCATCCTGCGCATCAAGAGCGCCGATGATCGCCAGAACGTCTCGGAGGAAGAGATCAAGTACATGGTCTCGGAGCAGGACGACCTGCTCGACGAGGAAAAGCGCATGATCCACGAGATCTTTGACCTGGGCGACACCGTTGCCCGCGAGGTCATGGTGCCGCGTGTGGACACCACCATGTGCGAGGACGACGAGACGGTCGCCGACGTGCTGTCCACCATGCGCCAGACCGGCTTTAGCCGCATCCCCGTCTATCACGAGGATCCCGACAACGTCGCCGGCATCGCGCACATCAAGGACCTGATCCAGCCCTCGCTCGACGGCAAGGGCGACCAGCCTATCGCCGACTTTTTGCGCGACGCCACCTTTGTGCCCGACACCAAGGACATCCTGCCGCTGCTGTCCGAGATGCAGACCTCGCACGACCAGATCGTAGTGGTCGTGGACGAGTACGGCGGTACGGCCGGCATCATCACCATCGAGGATATCGTCGAGGAGATCGTGGGCGAGATTGAGGACGAGTTCGACCCCGACAACAAGTACCTCACGCGCCTCTCACGCCGCGAGTGGCTCGTCGATGGGCGTTTTTCGTGCGATGACGCGATTGAGCTTGGTTGGCCGCTCGAGGAAAGCGATGATTATGAGACCATCGCCGGCTGGATTTTGGAGCTTTGTGACTCGGTGCCCGACATCGGAGAGGTGTTTGAGGTCGCGGGGTACAAGTTTAAAGTGCAGTCGATGCGTGGCCAGCGCATCTCGCTCATTCGCGTGATCGCTCCGGCCGAAACCGATAAGAAGGATTCCGAGTCTTCGGTAAACGAGCCGACGACGTCGGGTGCGGGTTCCGCGAATCCGCACGACGGCGACGAGTAGGGCAAGGAAGAGTAGGGGAGAGTTATGGCAGGCCTGTTCAACATCCTTAAGGTCACCGTCAGCGAGGACAAGATCTGTGCGCATGTGCTGGTGAACCCCGGCATGCCGCTCATGACCTCGGAGGACATCGAGGCCACGGCGCGCGTGTACTACCTGGTACCGGCGATTGCCAAGCACCTGTGCCTGGGCGATTCCGGCCGCGAGTTCCAGGACTGCATGGGTCAGACCGAGCTCTGCCACCTGCTGGAGCACGTGACGGTCGAGCTCATGAACGAGACCGGTCTTGCCGGTAGCATCTCGTGCGGCCGCACGCGCGTAAGCGAGCATGACGAGCGTGTCTTTGAGGTCGAGCTTTCGTGTCCCGACGACGCACTGGCCATCGGTGCGCTGTCGTCGGCCACCTTTATGATGGACTGGGCGTACCTGCACGCCGACCAGCCTGCCCCCGACGTGGAAGGCACGGTCGCGGGCCTGCGCAACCTGGTGCTGGGCATGCGCGCCGAGGCCGAGGGCAAGGATCCTCACGAGGCCGTCGCTGCTGCGAACGGCGAAGATGCTGCCGAGGACGAGGGCGCTGACGAGGGCGATGTGCCGGTCGACGCCGAGCCCGTTGCCGATGCGACCGCCGAGCCCGTTCCCACCGAGCCCCAGGGCGTCCCCAACTTTGACGACGAGCCCCAGGTGGCGATTGATACCGAGGGCGCGGTTGCCGAGAACCACGAGGCCTCCGCTGCCGTCTTTGGCGGTGCGGCGACGGTTCCGGCAGGACCTGCGCATGAGGGCGGCCTGCCACTCGTGGACGGCGCCGGCGAGGACCCGGGTGCCACGGTGGCCATGCCGGCTATGCCTCAGGAGTAGGCCTACGCGTTTATCACCATCACGTACCTGCGCCTTTGCCGTACGCAGATGAGCGGAGCGGCAAGTGATGCGCTGCGGGTATAATGGACAGCATTCAAACGGTGGGCACCGACGTGCCCGCAGGAGAGGAATGATCATGGGTAAGACTTTCAGCTTTGTCTCCGGCGCACTTTTTGGTGCCGCTGCCGGCGCTATTATCGGTGTTGCTCTGGCCCCGCGCTCGGGCGCCGAGACCCGCGCCATGGCTGCCGATATCGCCAACGACGCCTGGGACAATATGCGCGACACCTACGAGCACAGCGCCGAGGAGGCCCGTGCTGCGGTGAATGACTTTGGCCCGATGGTCGACGCCAAGACCGACGACCTGCGCGCCAAGGTCGACCTGGCCCGCGAGCGCATGGACCAGCTGCGCGAGCAGCTCAACGACGCCATTTCGGGTGGCAACGTGACGCCTGCCGCCGACGTCGTGGTCGAGAACGCCGTCGAGGCTGATACCGAGGCTGCGGAGCCCTCGACCGAGGCATAATGCGCGCCGGGGATTTTGTCGGCGCCAAGATTTATCGCAAGCCTACCGAGGACAAGCGCACCAAAAAGGACGGCACGCCGCGCAGCCCTAAAAAGCTCGGAAAGATTCACTTTCCGGTCTTTACCCCGGGCGGTACGCGCGTGGTCGGCTTTATGGTCCGCCAGTCCGATATCGCGGGCATGATCGAGCGTCCCGACCGATTCGTGGCGCTCGACGCCATTGGTGTCTACGAGGGCGCCATTGCGGTCGATGACGTCAAGGACACGTACGATGCCGCCGCCGCCAAGCGCCTCGACATCAACCTGGACGATTGCATCATCTGGGTCGGTATGGACGTGCGCACGGAATCGGGCGACGTCGTGGGCTATTGCTCGGACGTTGAGTTTAAGCCACGCTCGGGCATCGTGCAGGCATTCTATGTGACCGCCGGTGCTGCTTCGAGTGTTTTGGTTGGTGACACGCAGGTGCCACCGACGATGCTGCGCGGCTACGAGAACGGCGCGATGGTCGTCTCGGACGAGGTCAAGTCGCTCGGGTATTCGGGCGGTGCGGCTGCCAAGGCCGCCGAGGCCAGCGTCGTGGTGGGCGACAAGGTCAAAAAGGGCGCCAAGGTGCTCGACGACAAGGGATCGGTTGCCGTGGACAAGGGCAGTCGCGCACTGGGCAAGCAGCTCGGCAAGACGCGCGGCATGTTCAAGGCCTTTAAGGACGAATACCAAAAGGCGAGCGGAGGCTCGTCAAAAGCTACAAAATAGCGACGTACCAAATGATGGGAGGCAAGCCGGAGACCTGTTGCTCCGGCTTGCTGTGTTTATGGGGGAGGGCACATGCGCCAAAACGGATCCAACTTAAACGGGCGTTCGGGTACGCGTCCGACGGCGCGCCGCGATCTGGGGCAGCTGCCCAGCGGTCAGCGCAAGCGTCACCGTAAGCCCGGCGCGATGTACCTCAACCATAGCCGTGGGTTTAGCGATCGCAGCGCGCGCATCGGCAACAGCCGCACACCCCGTCGTTCGTCTCGCCTGCCCTATGCGCTCATCGCCGTAGGTTGCGCACTCGTGTTGTTTATCGCTGCCGTCGTGGGCTACGTCAACCGCAGTGTGGACGTGGAGCTCAACGGCCAGAAGACCGCGGTGCGGGTGGGCTCTACGCTGCAGAATCTCATCGACGACCAGGAGTTGACTGACACCTACGACGCAGGCGACCTACTGGCCGTCGATGACAGCGTGCTCAAGCGCCATGGGGGCGAAAAGCTGTCGGTGAAGGTCGACGGCAAGCGCGTGAAGCAGGGCAAATGGGATAGCCGCGAACTTGAGGGCGGCGAGAAGGTGACGGTCAAGGATGGCCGTAACACCTACGAGAAGCACGAGGTTCAGGCTACGGTTATCGAGCCCAAGCTCAAGGTCGAGGGCACGGGCGCTATCGAGTATGTGCAGACGTGGGGTGTCCAGGGCCGCTCCGAGGTGTGGGTTGGTGAGCAGTCGGGCAAGGCGCAAGACCGCGGCGAGGTTGTGCCCGCCACCGATTGCGTTGTTGCGTGCGCCAGCGTGGCGCCCAAGGGCAACAAAAAGTACGTGGCGCTGACGTTTGACGAGGGTCCGAGCGGCGCGACCAAGCAGATTTTGCAGGTACTCAAGGAAAAGGGCGTCACCGCGACGTTCTTCCTTTCGGGCGATGCGGTCGAGGCCTCGTCCGCCACGGCCAAGGCGATTGTCGATGCCGGGTGCGAAATCGGATCCAACAGCTACAGCGACGATTCGCTCAAGGGTCAGGACCGTGAGGCGGTACGCGAGCAGATCACGAAAGGCACCGATGCGATTAAGTCGGCGACCGGCGTGAAGACGATGCTGCTGCGTGCTCCCTACGCTGCCTTTGACGAGCAAAACTGGATTGATGCGATGGACCTGGTCTCCGCCGTGGTCTCGTGGAATATTGACTCGGGCGACTGGCTGCTCAACGGTGCCGACGAGCAGGTCTCGACGGTGCTCGATTCGGTGACGCCGGGCAATATCGTGCTGCTCACCGATAGAGACGAATGCGCCGAGCAGACGCTCGAGGCGCTGCCGCAGATTATCGACGGCCTCATTGCCGACGGCTACAAGATCGTGACGCTCAGCGACCTGGTTAAGACGGACACGTCGCTGAGCAAAAAGCTCACCTCGCTGACGAAGGTCACCATGCCCAAGGGCGCCGTGTTCCCCCAACTTGCCGAGGACGATGACACCACAGAGTAGTCATTGGGTAGTCGTTTAAGAACGTCCCCAATGGCTATGTCACGGATACGTCAGCGTTTGGTATGCCTGCAATGTGCAGCGCATAAATTCGATGCCGCAGGGCGATGCTGATGCTATAGTTACTGCGGTTAATGAGGGTCAAGAGAAAGGTTACAGGTGAAATCCAAACCTCGACCATACAGTCGATGACCCCATGCAGGTGCTTTTTGCGCATGCACGGGGTGTAAGCGTCGAGCGGCGTGCCGCCCGCGCATGCGTATACATATCCAGAAGCCCCCGGACGCCGCACGCGCGGCCGCGTCCGGAGGAATAATGATGGGGAGCACCATTGAATTATCTGAGTGAGATGCTCAAATTGCCGGTCTTGGACGTCGACGGCGAAAAGCTCGGCGTGGTCAACGATTTTGGCATTGCTACCGGCGAAGTTTTTCCGCACGTGACGTCGCTCGCGTTCCGCGGCCCCGGCAAGACGCCGTTTATGATCAGCTGGCGCAAATGGGTCGACCGTATCGACGAGACGGGTGTACACCTTAAGACGTCGGCCACCGAAATCCGTTTTTCGTACCTGCAGCCGACCGAACTCTTGCTTGCCCGCGACGTGCTCAACAAGCAGATTGTCGACACGCAGGGCATGAAGGTCGTGCGCGTAAACGACATCAAGTTTTCCATGTCGGGCGAAAACCAGCTGCGCCTGCTGGGCGCCGAGGTCGGTGCCCGCGGTCTGCTACGCGCCATCAGCCCCGCGCTCGAGCATATCGTCGAAGGCTTTATGAAGCACCTGGGCAAGCCGCTCAGCGAGGATATCATCGCTTGGTCCTACATGGACCTGCTCGACCGCTCGACCAAGAACATTCAACTCTCGGTGTCGCACAAGACGCTCGGCGAGCTGCACCCTGCCGACATCGCCGACATTATCGAGCAGCTCGACCCGCGCCTACGTGCGCAGGTGTTTGCGCAGCTCGATACTGCCCAGGCCGCCGAGGCCATCTCGGAGTTCGATGACGACGAGCTTATGACCGAGATGCTCGAGGGCCTGTCCGATACGGACGCATCGTCGATGCTGGCCATGATGGACCCGGACGATGCAGCCGACCTGATCGACGAGCTTGATTACGAGAAGGCCGAGAAGCTCCTGCGCCTGATGGGCGTCAAGGAGGAGAAGGCGATTCGTAACCTGCTGGGGTATGAGGACAACACCGCCGGCCGCATCATGACCTCGGAGTTTGTCTCCCTGCCCGCCACGGCAACGGTCGGTGACGCCATCGAGGCGATTCGCGAGCTCGACGAGGACTTCGAGAGCGTCTACTACGTCTATACCGAGGATCCGAGCGGCATGCTGACTGGCGTGCTTTCGCTGCGCACGCTGATCGTAGCCGATCGCGACGCTACGCTGGGCCAGCTGGCCTATCGCGACCTGGTTTATGTGTCGCCCGACGACGACCAGGAAGACGTAACGGACGAGATGACCAAGTACGACCTGGTCGCCATCCCCGTCTGCGACGAGAATCGTCATATCCTTGGTATCGTGACCTTCGACGACGCCATGGACGTTATCGCCGAGGAGCATCAGGAGGACCTGCAGATCGCCGGTGTCGGCTCGGGCGATAGCGCGTCGGACGACTCGACGAACGTGCTCAGCTGGTTCGTGCATCGCCAGTACTGGGTTGTTGTATGGGGCATCGCGTCGTGCATTATAGCGACCGTGCTGGGAACGGCGCTCGGCTCCGCGCATCTGGTGGTGTTCCCCATGTGCGCCATGCCGCTCGTGCTGCTGGCGGCCTCGCGCATGGTGTCGTTCGTCAAGAACTACTTCCTGGAATACGACGGCCACGACGACGAGCCTAAGCCCTACCTGGGATTCTTCTTCCAGAGCACGGGCATGGGCCTGATTCTGTCACTCGTGACCTACCTGTGCGCCCAGCTGGTGCGCACCGCTGCGTTCCCCGATGCGTCCATGTTTGAGGAGCAACTCTTTACCGGGTGTTTTAATATCGCTGCCATCATTTGCCTGGTTGGCAACATGAGTGCCGTGATTTACCTGATGGTGCTGTTCTGGCGTGACGAGCATGACCTCAACACGTCGGGCACCGCCATGAACGTCATTGCCGTCATGATCTCGTGTGTGGCGTATTGCATCGCCGCGGTGCTGCTCGCCATGTCAGTCATGGGTTAGGTGGTCGCGTGCAAAATACCAAGCAAAAGTCGGGCACCAAGCAAAAACTGACCATCGCGGCCATCTTTGGCGCTATGGGCCCC
This sequence comes from uncultured Collinsella sp., assembly GCA_900544895.1. Lineage (GTDB taxonomy): Bacteria > Actinomycetota > Coriobacteriia > Coriobacteriales > Coriobacteriaceae > Collinsella. The sequence continues at coordinate 402,882 of UQWZ01000001.1, read as the reverse complement.
GGTCTGCTGGCGGCGCTTTCGGGCAATGACGCCGGCGGCATTGCAACGTATTCCAGCGCGGGCGCCAGCTATGGCTACAAAATGCTCTGGATGCTTCCCGTCATGACTGTGCTGCTCATCGTGACGCAGGAGACCGCGGCGCGCTGCGGCTGCGTCACGGGCAAGGGCCTGGCATCGCTCATTCGCGAGCGCTTTGGCGTGCGCAAGAGCGTGTTGGCCATGGCGGCGCTGTTGATCGCCAACACGGCTGTGACCATTTCGGAATTTGCGGGCATCGCGAGTGGTCTTGCCCTGTTTGGCGTTCCGGCGAGCATCTCGGTGCCGCTCGTGGCGCTGCTGGTGTGGATGCTTACCATGTCGGGTAGTTTCCAGCGCATCGAGAAGATTCTGCTGCTGGTGAGCTGCGTGTTCGTGACCTATATTGTCGCCGCGTTTATGGCTGGCCCCAACTGGGGTGAGGTCGCGGTCGACCTGGTCGTGCCCAACATTCAAAATGACCCCAGCTACGTGTCGCTCGTGGTCGCAACGATCGGTACCACCATCGCGCCGTGGATGATTTTCTTGGCGCAGAACAACGTGGTCGATAAGAACGCGGGCGAGGACGATATCGTGCTGCAGCGCATCGATACCGTGAGCGGCTCGCTTGCTGCCGATGTCATTGCCGGCTTTATTATCATCACGACCGGTACGGTGTTGTTCCCGGCGGGTATTCAGATTAGCGATGCCGCCGATGCTGCCCGCGCGCTGGAGCCTATTGCGGGTCAGTGGTCCACGGTACTGTTTGCCTCGGGCCTGGTCGCGGCGAGCTTCTTGGCCGCCTGCGTGCTGCCGGGCGTTACGTCGAGCGCTATCTGCGAGGCATTTGGCTGGGAGCGCGGTGCCGACCGCAGCTGGGACGAGGCCCCGGTCTATCGCGGCATCATTACGGCCATCATCGGTATCTCTGCCGTGCTGGTGCTTATGCCCGGCGTCGATCTGTTCCAGATTATGATGACCTCGCAGGTCATCAATGGCGTGCTGCTGCCCGTGGTTCTGGTGTTCCAGGTGGTTATTGCCGCTGACCGTCACATTATGGGCACTAACCGCAACGGCCGCGTGTGGAATGTGCTCACTTGGGCGACTATCGGTGTGATTACGGTGCTGACGGTCGTCATGTTTGTTCTGCAGGCGATGGGTTACAGCGCTTAGCGCCTCTTTTGGACTCCAAACAGGCCGCAGCGATGGACTGCGGCCTGTTTTTTGCCCGCTATAGGGCGTTAGTTATATGGCAGTGGACAAAAAATGCCAAATATGAGTACTGTTGCTAAGTGAATAGCATTTACATCCAAGAAGATAATGGACATAGCAGATAGTATGTTCATTAAAATTGGCTCCAATATGTCTTAAACCAGTCAGGTTGGCTGCTTTAGGGGGTTGTAGGGGTCGCTCGGACGTCATTTTGGGTGGTTTTGCCTGCTACTAAAATGGTAACAGTACTCATATTTGCCCCTTTTTGTCCACGACCCCTTGGAGCCGGCTCGAAAAGAGTGATTTTGGGTTGTTTGCTGCGGGTGTGGGCTTGGAAACAACGTTCGGGGTGGCGAGGTGCCCAGAATTCGGTCGCAAGGAGGGCGTTCCTCGGCTGTGTCAGGAGTGTCCCTAGGTGCCGGCACATAAGGAACGTCCCTAACTGCCGGAGGGGGTGCCTGCCGTGGCAGGCACCCCCTCCGGATGTGGGAAGTTTGCGTTGCAGGTTACTTGTCGGTGCCCAGCTTGTGCGGCTTGAGAGCGAGCGCATTGACGAGCGCGTCGGTGGCAGACTTGACGGCCGCCGGCTGCGGATCGTTGACGTGATCCTCGGGATGCACGGGCAGGTCCTTCTTGACTGCATCGTGGATCAAGTTGAGGTACTCAGTCACGCCAGTGGTCGACAGGTGCGTGCCATCGCCATCGAACAGGTCGTTGCGATTGGCGCTGTATCCGTACCAGTCGATAACGCGCACGTTCTTGTAGCGCGTAGCAGCGTTGGCGATGGCCTGGTTGGTAGAGCCAACCCACGGCTGCGGGCTGCGCGTGTTCACAAACACCACAATACGCTTATCTCCCGCATCGGCCATGATGGCGTCGATCTGGTCGTCGGTTACCAAGCCGTTGGTGCCCAGTGCAAAGACCACGATCTTGCCGGCAAGGTTCTGTTGGAGATAGCCCTCAAATGTCGCGCGGCCCGCATCGAACTGGCGGCCCTTTTCGGCATCGATGTGACTGTGGGGGAACACGCCATCGAAGGAATCGACGGCGCGCAGCGACACGGAGTCACCGATCATCAGCAGGTCGTAGGATCCGTCGGGGAAGCCGTCGTTGTCCTTGTCGGTGTCGTCGGCCGCCTGCTGGTCGGTGGGCGCGGTGTTTTTGGCTTCCTTGTTGAGGACTTCGGCGCCCTCACCGCTCAGTGCGGAGGTCTCCGGCACAAAGATCAGGCCGCCCAGTGCAACGACCAACACGACAGCGCAGGCTGCGCAGGCAGGGACGTGCGCGCGCACCCAGTTGGCGGGCGTGGCGGTGCCGTCGCGGAACTCGGATACGGTGCGCCCAAAGGCGCCCTTTCTAAACGGCGTCTCGATAAAGCGATATGAGCATTCGGCTACGGCGACCACCAACAACACCTGCAAAATGTACTGCCACCACGGCGTATCGTTGATGTTGGCGACCGGGTTCATGAGCAACAGCAGCGGATAGTGCCACAGGTAGATGCTGTATGAGCGCTTGCCAACCCACACGAGCGGCTCGGCGGACAGCGCGCGGGCAACCATTCCCTGGGGCTGCACGCAGGCCGCGATGACCATGAGCGTGAGGATGGAGCATAACAGCGTGCCGCCGCGATACTGGAACGCGGTGTAGCCGTTGGTGAGCGCGACCATGGCGGCAAGGCCAACCAGACCCACGACGCCCAATACATCGATGGATGCGGGCGAGGACCAAAAACGCACGAGGGCGCTCGGCTGTGCCGGGACGGTCTCGGCTGCGCCGTCGGTCGTAGTGTCATGCTTGCTCTCGGCGTTCTTGCCGTGCTTGGCGGCGTCAGCCAGGCGATTGAGCCCCAAACGATGAGCGAGACGCACCGGCGCCAGGTCGCGATCGGGGATAAAGGCCATCCAGGCGCCCAGCAGCAGCGAGAACACGCGGGTGTCGGTGCCGTAGTACACGCGGCTGGGGTCGGCGGCGGGGTTATAGAGCACCATCATGGCGATGGCGGAGAAAGCAGCCAGGCCCAGAACCACGCGGCGCGTGTTGGGCTTGCTCATGTGCATGGATACCATAGCGAGCAGCAGCGGGGGCCAAACCAGGTAGAACTGTTCCTCGATGGCGAGCGACCAAAAGTGCGTAAGCGGCGAGGGGTCGCCCAGAGCATTGAAGTACGAGACGTTTTGGGCAATCTGCCACCAGTTGTTGAAGAACAACAGCGACGGCAGAATGTCGGGGCGCATCTTGGTGAGCATCACGTGGTTGAAGACGGTGCACAGCGCACAGGTCACCACCACGACGGTCACCACGGCGGGGACCAGGCGACGGATGCGGCGGATCCAGAAGCTCTTGAGGTCGATGCGGCCGGTCTTAGCGACTTCGTTGAGCAGCAAGCGCGTGATCAGATAGCCCGAAAGCACAAAGAAGATCGTGACGCCAAGCAGGCCGCCCTGAGCCCACGTGAGGTTAAGGTGATAGAGCACCACCGCGACGACGGCGAGCGTACGCAGACCGTCGAGTGCAGGGATGTAGCGGGACTTGGGGCGAGCAGGCGTCTGCTCCGCGGCGGGAGTGTTGGCGCGGCCCGCGTTGTTGGCAGAAGCGCGATGGGGGCTCGCGGTGCGTCGCGGTTCGTTGGCACGGCGTCCGCCCTTCACGCGTTCGTGCGGTGCCGGCTCGTTGCCCGTGCGGCGTCGACCGCGCGAGCCCGATTGCGAGAGTTGTTCCATAAAACATCATCCAATGACGAGAATAATCAGCACGCCTTCATTGTAACTGCCTGCTCCTGTGAATGCTTGCTGCTGGCGCAAGCTCAAGCGCGCGTCCACATCAAAGTGAACTAAAGTTATAGGGGGTGCGAGAGTGCACGATCGACGGCCGACGGTGGGCATAAGGCCCGCAGATGAGGAGGTTTCCATGGCAGATCGCGGCATCGTTGCGGTGTTCGGCAGTATGAACATGGACCTTTCGGTGGCGTGCGAGCGCATACCGCGTGCGGGCGAGACCGTCGGCGGCAGCGGGTTTATCACCAACGCCGGTGGCAAGGGCGCTAACCAGGCCGTTGCCGCCGCGCGCATGGGTGCGCACACGTGCATGATCGGCGCGGTCGGTCGCGACGCGTTCGGCGCGTCGCTCGTGACGGGGCTCCAAGACGCCGGCGTGGACTGTGACTTTGTAGTGCATCGCGATGACGTGGAGACGGGAACGGCGACCATCATTCGCTGCGAGGGCGACAACCGCATCATACTGTCATCGGGCGCCAACCATGCGCTTGCGGGCGCGGACGTTGCCTGCGCGCTGAGGCGTCTGGTGGCCCATGAGCTCGACGGCGACGCCAGCGAGATTGCCCCGGCTGCCGGAAGCGTCTTTATCGCCCAGGGCGAATGTGACCTTGCGGCGACGGCCGAGGCGCTTGTTTGCGCTCACGAGCTGGGGTTCTATACGGTCTTTAATCCAGCGCCCGCCTGCGAGCTGCCTGCGGAGGTCTGGCCTGCGGTCGACCTGGTCTGTCCCAACGAGACCGAGTGCCAGGTGCTGACGGGAATCTTGCCCGCGGACGATGCAAGCTGCGTCGCGGCGCTCAACGTCCTGCTCGCTAGGGGTGCCGGAGCTGCGGTCATCACGTTGGGCGGTGCCGGCTCGGTTACGCTCGGCGATGACGGTGAGCTGCTGCGCATGCCGGCGCTTTCGAGCACGGTAGTCGATACCACGGCCGCCGGCGATACGTTTATCGGCGCGTTGGCGACGGCTCGCCTAGAGGGCTTGCCGCTCTTTGAGTGCATGGCCGCGGGTGCTCGCGCCTCGGCAGTGACGGTGTCGCGCCTGGGCGCTCAGCAATCGATTCCCACGCGCGCCGAAGTTGAACATTGGTTTGGTTAAACGATAAAGACGGAGAAGCGGAGCAGAACAATGGCAATCAAGAAGCTGATCCTTGATCTGGATATGGGTGTGGACGATGCGATGGCGCTGGCCTATGCCATCGCGAGCCCCGAGGTGGAGCTCGTGGGCATCACCACGTGCTTTGGCAACGTGCGCGTCGAGCAGTCGGCGCACAACTGCCTGGCGGTGCTCGATCTGCTGGGTCGCCCCGAGGTTCCGGTGTACCTGGGTGCCGACCGTCCTCTGCAGGCGACTGAGCCCTATACGCCGCCGGCGTCCACCGCGCTCATTCACGGCAAGAACGGCATCGGCGGCGCGAGCGTGCCCGCGTCGCCCTACGAGCCGGTGGGAGCGACCTCGGCCGGCGGCAACGCTGCGGTCGATTATTTGATCGATGCCGCGCGCACTTATGGTCCCGATCTGGTCTACGTAGCGACTGGCCCGCTCTCCAATCTGGCGCTCGCCCTGGAGCGCGATGCGGCGGCGATGATGTCCATCGGCCGCGTGGTCGTGATGGGCGGCGCCCTTACCGTGCCCGGCAACGTGAGCGCGGGCGCCGAGGCCAATATGGCGAGCGACCCCGAGGCGGCCGATGCCGTGCTGCGCTCGGGCCGTAAGCTCACCATGGTGGGTCTGGACGTGACACATCGCGCGGTGCTCACACGCCGCGACATTGCCGGCTGGACGGGCTCGGGCACTATGGCCGGCTGCGCATTTGCGAGCATGGTCGAGCACTACATTGGTTCGTACGAGATGAACGCGCCCTACCTGGGCGGCTGCGCGCTGCACGATCCGCTGGCGGTTGCCGTGGCGATTGATCCAACGCTCGTGGGTGCGCTCGGCTGTAACCTGCGTGTTGACTTGCTGGGTGAGTATCGCGGCCGCACCATCTGCGATGAGCGCCGCCTGTCCGATCCGGACAAGAGCGCGCTTGTGGCACTGACCGTGGATGCTCCGCGCTTCCTGTCCGAGTTCAAGACGCGTATGGCCCGTGTCCTTGGCTAAGTTGTCTTTTTGGGACGGGGCTTTTTTGACTGGTATGATTAGTGCGACCATTCGAACCAGCTAAAAGAGCCACGTCCCAATTTGACTATCGAGAGGATCTGCCATGGAGCGCATCGCCAGCTTTTCCGTTGATCATCTGCTGCTTGAGCCCGGCGTGTATGTGAGCCGCATCGACCGCGATCCGGCGACCGGCGCCGCCGTCACCACGTTTGACCTGCGCCTGACCACGCCCAACAAGGAGCCGGTCATGAACACGGCCGAGTGCCACACCATCGAGCACCTGGGCGCGACGTTCCTTCGCAATCATGCCGAGTGGTCGAGCCGCATTGTCTACTTTGGCCCCATGGGCTGCCGCACGGGCTTTTACCTCGTCGTTTTTGGTGAGCTGACGAGTGAGGAGATTCTGCCACTCGTGCGTGAGCTGTTCGAGTTTGTCGCCGGCTTTGAGGGCGATGTCCCCGGTGCCGCTCCCGAGGAGTGCGGTAACTACCTGGACCAGAACCTTCCCATGGCGAACTGGCTCGCGCGCCGTTACCTCAACCGCGACCTGGCCGATATCGACGAGAAGCACCTGCACTATCAGCAGGCGTAAGGGCTTTATCGCCCAAAACGCGCGCATTGGGCGCCTTCGCTTATGCGGGGGCGCCTTTTTGTTGATTGGTCGGGACGAGCGTTCAAAATCGCTCATGTTTGTTCTAGAATGTTCGTATAGTCACATTTACGAACAGGAGTGAACATGCATATCTACTCTGTCAACGATCCCGAATTCAAATCCTATGGCAACGTTTGGGATGACGTTCCGTCCGAGCTCACGTCGCCCGTGCTCGAGGCGCTCTCTGCCACGCCCATTCCCGAGGGCAGCAAATACGTAGCAAGTGCGCCGGAGCTCGAGGGCGTCAAGGATGCCGATAAACTGGGCTTTCTCATGTTTGGCGGCCGTCCCTTCCAGCTCGGTTGGTGCAACGGCCACAACACGCGTCTCAACTGCCTGGAGTACCACCGTGCGAGCGAGTTCAACCTGGGGGCGCGCGACTTTATCCTGCTCGTGGCGCATCGCTGGGAGATCGAGGACGGCAAGCTCGACACCGCATGCGTCAAGGCGTTCCGCGTGCCGGCGGGCAAGGTTGTCGAGGTTTTCAACACCACGCTCCACTATACGCCCTGCATGGTCGACGACGGCGGCTTCCAGGTGATGGTGGCGCTGCCGGCGGGCACCAACGGCCCGCGCCCCGAGGCTGCGGCCGACATGCCTGCCGCCGGTGACAGCTACTGCTACTGGAAGGCCGACAAGTGGGTTCTCTGCCACGCCGACAGCCCCAAGGCAGCCGAAGGCGGCTACGTAGGCCTCGTCGGCAAAAATCTCGACATCGCCTGCGATTAGAATCTTCCGTCTCAATCTGTAACATCTATCGGGCTAAATCGTCTCTACCTGTTACAGATCGAGACAAACTGCAGGGGAAAGACCGAACAATCTCAATCTGTAACACCAGGCCCGGTTTTAGCGGCCTAACTGTTACAGATCAAGACAAACCGCCCCCAACCACCACAAAGGTGCCTGTCCCCCTTTGTGGTGGTTGGGGGCGGCGGTATCAAAAAGTGTCAGACGGGGCGGCTGCCGGGCGCCTGTACGCGAAAAGAAGTATCGGCCTGTGCCGTTGCCGTTGAGTGGCGCGCTGCTTACGGGGATACTGAAGCCACGACAAACTTCGACTGCCCGATTTACCTCATCAAGGAGTACGGCGGCTGGCGCAACCGCAAGCTCATCGACTTCTACAAGAACCTCGCGACCACGATCTTCACCCGCTACAAGGGCCTGGTAAAGTACTGGCTTACCTTCAACGAGATCAATATGATCTTGCACCTGCCGTTTATGGGTGCCGGTCTGGTCTTTGAGGAGGGCGAGAACAAGGAGGCCGTCGAGTACCTGGCCGCCCACAACGAGCTCGTCGCCAGCGCTTGGGCAACCAAGATCGCCCATGAGATCGACCCTGAGGTCAAGATCGGTTGCGTGCTTGCCGCAGGTAGCTACTACCCCTACAGCTGCCGTCCGGGCGATGTGCGCCAGGCGCAGATTGACAACCAGAGCAACTATTTCTTCGTCGACGTTCAGAACCGCGGCTACTACCCGGCCTATGCCGTCAAGAAGCTCGAGCGTCTTGACATCGATGTGGGCATGACCGACGAGGACCGCGAGATCCTGGCCGCCAACACCGTCGACTTCATTAGCTTTAGCTATTACAGCACCCGTTGCTCCGCCGGTGCCGATAACCCCGATGTCGAGCGCACCCAGGGCAACGCCTTCGTCGGCGCCAAGAACCCCTACCTGCAGGAGGGCCAGTGGGGCTGGGCCATCGATCCGCTGGGCTTCCGCATCACCCTCAACGACCTGTACGACCGCTATCAGAAGCCGCTGTTTGTGGTCGAGAACGGTCTGGGCGCCAAGGATGTTGTCGAGGAGGACGGTTTCATCAACGACGACTACCGTATCGACTACCTGCGCCAGCATATCGAGACCATGCGCGACGCGGTGACTGAGGACGGCGTCGACCTGCTGGGCTACACCACCTGGGGCCCGATCGACTTGGTATCTGCCGGTACGGGCGAGATGCCCAAGCGCTACGGCTTTATCTACGTCGACCGCGATGATGCGGGTAACGGCACCCTCAAGCGCTCCAAGAAGAAGAGCTTCGACTGGTACAAGCATGTCATTGAAACGAATGGTGAGGACCTGTCCTAAGGGCACTGAGGCGCTCAACCTTGGGGCTCCAACCCTCCTCGCGTACCTAAGTACGCTTCGTCGGGCTTGTCGCTCCCAATCTTGAGCACCTCAGGCCCTTAGGGGGCGGGCCTGACCGCTGTGAATTTCGCGTGCTCATTCTCATAGTCTCCTAACCAAGGCGCCCGGCGAGTATGTGCTCGCCGGGCGCCTTGCCGTCGGCGGATTTTGGGACATGTGGCCCGCTTTTTGGGCCTGCCTGTCGGTACACTAAAAGCACTATGGGTATCCGCGAGCGACATATCGGCCACGCGGCCGCCCGATCCGCACCCGTGGCGGATCCCAGGGGCGGCAGGCTCTTCGCCATGCCGCGATTCCTTGTTGGCATAACACATCAGGTGTACCGTCACCGCGTCTTTGCTATCGCCGGCGCCATCACCGCGCTGTTCCTCATGCTTTTGGCGGTCTTGCCGGCGCTGTTTGCCTCCGACCCCAAGCTTTCCAACGCCGTGCCCGCCTATAGCGAGGTGTCCAAAGAGGTCGTGGATGCGCTCGTCCACTCGAGCTCTCTCCCGTTGCTTGTCGCCGCAATTATATTTTCGATCTGGGGTGTATCGGTCTATCTGCGCTGTTTGGACTATGTGTTGCGCCGCCGCCTTGTTGCCGTCGCCACCATCTGCGCCCTCTGGATGATTGAGGTCATCCTCAAATACAAGTCGTTCACACCGGTTTACGCCACGATCCTGTGGTACCTGTACTACGTGCCCATGACGCTCATTCCGCTGCTCTACCAGCTGTGCGGCCTGCGCCTCGCGGGCGTGGAACAGCACCGTATGGGGCGTCGCTATCGCAGCATCCTGTGGGTCGTGGCCATCCTACTTATCGGTTTTGTGCTCACCAACGATTTCCACCGGCAGGTATTCCACTTTGACCGTGCAAGCGACACCTGGAGCAACGATTATACGTACGGCTGGGGCTATTTCGCTGTCTTGGTGTGGACGGCCTTTAACTTCGCGGCCTTTTTTATCCTGGTGGGTCGGTCCTCGTCCTTTCGCATTCAGCGCTTTTCGGGCACGGCGGCGCTTGTTTTGTTGGGTGCTGCGTTCTTTGCCATCTCGTATGCTCTGCGTGTGCCCTGGGCATGGAGGCTCAACTTCTCGCTCGTCTATTGCGTCTTGTGCGTGGTGGCGATGGAAATCTGTCTCGATTGCGGTGTCATTCCGTCATATCACGACATCGCCGGCATCTTCGATACCTTGCCGCTCGACCTCAAAGTTCTAACGCGCGACCTGCAGGAAGTCTATGCCACACCGGTGTCGAAGCCAATGCCGGCGGGCGTGTGCGAAGAGCTTCGGGCCCAGGAACACGGGCATGCCCATGCCTTTGCCGTGGCGTCCGATCCCGATGTAATGTATCGCGCCTTTCCACTGCTGGGCGGATCGGCCCTGCTTGCCCAAGACGTGTCGGAGCTCAACGGGCTTAACCGTGAACTGGCACATCGTCGCATGGAGCTGCAGCGCCAAAATGAGCTGCTCACGGCCGACTACGATCTTAAGACGCATCTGGCAGATCAAGAGGCCGAGACCTCGCTGGTCCAAGACGTGGACCAGGCACTCGCCCGCGCGCTCGAAGAGATGTATGACCTGCTGAGCTCGCTGCCGTCGTTGACCGACGAAGCGTCTTCTCACGAGCGTTACCGCATGCTACAGCGCGCCAAGATGCTCGTCGCCTATTGCAAGCGCAAGGGGTCGCTCACACTGGCGCAGCACGGGGAGAGCGGCTTTGATCGCGACCGCATTCAGCTCATTGCCAACGAGCTCGCAAGCGACCTGCGCACCATCGATGTCGATTGCGCCTCGATTATCGCCATACGGCGCCCGATGCACGCCAGTACGGTAAGCGCCCTGTACGACTGCGTGTATGACTTTGCGTTTTTTGCCTACACCACCGACCACCCGGCGCTCATGTATCACTTGGGTGACCATGACCGGTGCAGTGTCGAGCTGCGCGCCACGCTTTTTTCCAACGATGATGAAGATCTTTCGCAGACGCCCGCTGCGCAAGAGCTCGAAAGCGCTCTGCAAGGGCGCAACGTGGCATACCGCCTTGAGGGCGAGCCCGGCCAGCTGCGCATGATCGTCTTGATGCCGAGGGCGGGTGAGTAACGATGCAGATTTCGCTCATCCTTCCCCAAATCGTTGCGCTCGATGTTGTCTTCGCCCTGGCTGCGTGTCTACAGACGATCCACGTCCCGCTCATCGCATCGCGCCGCTCGTCCTATAACCGTAAGGTGATTTGCGCCTACGAGGCGAGCCTTGTGCTTCACTTGGTCATCTCGGCTGTCATTTTGTTCGCGTCGTCTGGCTCATATCTGGTGGCGCCGCTTGACGTTTGCGCCGGGGCAATGGGCGGAGCGCTGTGGCTCAATGCCGCGATCTTTGCCTACGGCGTAGTGCTTATGGTGCACTATCGTCGCCCCGTCATGCTGGCCGAGCTGCTGCTTGTTGCCGCCGTGACACCGCCGGTGGTTTTTGCCATGGGCTCGGCGTGGGCCGTTGTCCTTATCGCAGAGGGAGCGTTCTTCCTGTTCCGTTCCATCGCGGCGCTCTTGATGGACGTCCGTAACCGCCAGGAGGATATCACCGCGTTCTCGACGATCGAAACCATCAACGTGATTCCCGTCGGCATCCTGTATCTGGATTCAAAGGGCCATCCGTTGCTCATGAACCGCTGCATGCGCAAAAACCTCGCTGAGCTTCACATGCCCACCGACTTGCACGATATGAGCGGCACATGGAACGGCCTTCGAAAGCTCAGCGCCCAGATGCCCGAGAGCAGCAAAGACCGCGTTCGAATTGACCTGGATCGCTTTGGTGAGACACGCGCGGTGGTCGAGGTTTCTCCCTCCGAGATTCGCCTGTTTGTGTGCGACGACGTTATGGTTTCGGGTCGCCCCTTGGAGCGCATCATCGGCTTGGACGTGACGGAGTACGCACATGCCCATGACCGCCTGGCGCACGCCAACCGACTGCTCGAGCTTGCGGGCCAAGAACTTCAATCGCAGATCGAAGAGGTCAAAAAAGTTGCTGACAATGCGGCCTATCTGCGTATGCGCGCTCGCGTGCACGACGTGATCGGGCAGCGCCTGTCCATCCTCCATCGTTATCTGGAGGAGGGACGCCTGGATGACGAGTCACTCGAGCAGATCGACCCGCTGCTGCGCTCAATCGCTGCCGATCTGCGCAGCGGGGGCGACGCCGAACCGGCAGAGCAACTGGGCGATATCGTCCATGCCTTTGGTCTTGTGAGCGTGCAGATCGATGTGGAGGGCGAGCTGCCAAGCGACGCGCGTGTCGCGGCAGCCTTTTTGCAGATTATCCGCGAAGCCTCGACCAATGCCACCAAGCATGCACAGGCCCATCAGGTCCATGTGTGCCTGTGGCAGGAGACGTCGGAAGACGGCGCTGTTGCGCGGATGACCGTTTCTAACGATGGCGCGCCTGCGCCCGTATCGTATCGCGAGGGAACGGGTATCCCTGGTATGAGGCATGCCGCACAGAATCTGGGCGGCAGCCTAGAAGTCCACGCCGCCCCGCCCTTTACGCTTGCGGTGTCCATCCCGCTCGCCTCCAACGCCACGGTCCAAAGGAGAAGCTCATGATCCGCGTGTTAATCGTCGAAGACCAGGCTATCTTGCGCGAGAGCCTCGCGCGTTCCGTGGGCGACCAGCCCGATATGACCGTTGTCGCCGCGATCGCCGACGCCTCGGATGCCTTGGACGTTGTGCTTAAGGAGCGTCCGGACATGATACTGATGGATGTATGCACCGAGCACGATTCCAACGGCATCGTGGCGGCGGCGCGCATCAAAGAGCGGCTGCCCGAGTGCCGCGTCATCATCATGACGGGTATGCCCGAGATCACCTTTGTGGACCAGGCGCGCGAGGCGGGCGTCGATAGCTTTGTGTATAAGAACGTCGGTATCGACGAGCTATTCGCCGTGATGCGCTCCACGCTGGCGGGCTACTGCACGTTTCCCAAGCCGCCCGAGAGCATCTTCTCCGGCACGGCGGCTCTCGACGATGTCGAGCTGTCGATTTTGCGACTTGCCTGCGAGGGTAAAAGCCGCCGCGAGATTGCGGCCGAGCTGTTTATGAGCGAGGGCACCATCAAACGCCGCATCTCGGAGATCCTCAACAAGACCGGCTACGACAACATCATGCGCCTGGCCGTGCGCGCGGTGACCGAGGGCAGCATCGTTCCCAACATGGAGCGCTAACGCTCGTTACGCATCGGCATAAAAGCGACGGGGCCGCAGGATCAACTCCTGCGGCCCGTCTGGTGTGCGCGGATGTGTCCGCCAATCCGCGGCTGTCGTGGTCTACCGCTACGCGATGGTTGCACTGTAGGAGGCGACGTCCTCGTAGGAATCGGTCAGGTAGGCGTCGATGCCGATGGTCGTGTTGACCAGGTCGTCAAGGCTGTCAAGCTCGCCGCTCGAGAACGTGAATTCCTCGGTGGCGTTGGTGCCGGGCATCAGGTGAGCCGAGAACCAGGGTTCCTTCATGGTGCCGTTGACGTTGGTCTTGCCGGAAGGAGCGTAGAAGGTCAGGTCCTTGTCGCTCTTGTTGGTGATGTTGACGACAAAACCGATGTCGCCCCACTCGTCCTTGAACTTCTCGGTGATGGTGATGGTGCACAGGTCGTCATCGGCAACGGTGACGGCGGGGGAGATTTCAATCTTCTGGACGTCGTCGTCTTCGACGGCCTCGTCGATCTCTTCTTCCTTCTCGGCCGCCTCGCGATCCTTCTTCACCGTGTCGGACAGGTCCTTGTCGGACTTGGTAAAGACAAGATTGCCGTCATCCTCTTCGAGGATGAGCTTGCCGTCCTTGAGCTTCATGTCATGCGACTCGTCTTCGGCGGTGATGGTTACGGTGGTGGCGTCCTTTGCCTCCCATTTAAGGTCGACGACTTCAAGGAACAGGTCGAGGGCACCTGTACCGTCCTCATCGAGAATCAGGACGCAGTGCACACCCCAATCCTCGAGCATCTTCATGTACTCATCGGTCAGTTCTTCGCCCTCCAGGGTTCCACCCGAGAGTTCCCAGCTGCCGACGAAGTTGGCCTTGGGGTCTTTGCCACCGCCGCTGCAGCCCGTCAGGGCAAAGGCGAGCGCAAGGACGCATGTCAGAAATGCGAGTACGGACTTTTTGAACGTTGTCTTCATGGTGTCCTCCTTTATCGAACGAAACCCATAGAAGCAAATGCGGGGGTGGCGGATCCCCCGCCAATTACCAGATAGAGGGGCTAGGGCCTGGGCGTTCCGCAGTTGCTGCAGAACTTGCCGCCGTTTTCGCTGCCGCAGTTGGGGCAGAACCACTTGGCCGGTGCCGGGGCGGGTGCGGGACTGCCACACTCGGAGCAGAACTTGCCGGTGTTGGTGGCGCCGCAGCTGCAGGTCCATGTGCCGGCCGCGGGAGCAGCGGCAGGAGCCGGTGCGGGGGCGGGTGCCGGAGCCGGCTGCGGGGCGGCCTGCTGCTGTGCCTGGCCGGCGGCGAACAGCTGGCTGGCGTTCATGCCGCCCATGCCACCTGCCATGCCCATGCCCATAAAGCCTGCCATCGCGCCGTTGGGGTTGGCGGCTGCCGCGCGCATTGCGTCGCTCTGGGCGCTGGCAATGTTGGCTGCCGCCATGGTGGGATCGCGCATGACCGCGGCTTTCTGCAGATCCTTGATCATCTGCTCGTCCTCTTGCGAGGCGGCGATGGAGTTGACGCCAAAGCTCACAATCTCGACGCCGCGCAGGTCACGCCAATCGGCAGAGAGGACCTCGTTGAGCGCGCGGGCGAGCTCGGTGGTGTGGCCGGGGATGGCGCTGTAGCGGATGCCCATTTCCGAGATCTTGGCAAAGGCGGGCTGCAGGGCGGTGAGCAGCTCGGACTTAAGCTGGCTGTCGATCTTGTCGCGCGTGTAGCTATCGGTCACGTTGCCGCACACGTTGGTGTAGAACAGCAGCGGGTTGGTGATGCGGTACGAGTACTCGCCGTTGCAGCGCACGGAGATGTCAACGTCCAGGCCAATGTTGTTATCGACCACGCGGAAGGGCACGGGCGAGGCGGTGCCGTACTTGTTGCCGATGATCTCCTTGGTGTTGATGAAGTAGACGCGCTGGTCCTTGCCCGCGTCGCCGCCAAAGGTAAAGCGGCTGCCGATATTGGCGAAGGTCTCCTTGATGGAATCGCCTAGGTTGCCGCTAAAGACGCTCGGCTCACTGCCGGTATCGAAGACGAACTCACCGGGCTCCAGTGCGACTTCGATGATCTTGCCGTTTTGCACCACGAGCATGCCCTGGCCGTCGTTGACGGCGATGACGGAGCCGTTGGAGATGACGTTGTCCTCGCCGCGCGTGTTGGAGCTGCGGCCACCGGTGCGTTTGCTGCCCTTGCAGGCCAAGACGTCAGCAGGCATCGATTCGCAGTAGATAAATTCCTTCCACTGGTCGGCCATGACGCCGCCGGCAGCTCCCAATCCAGCTTTCAAGAGTCCCATGGTGATCTTCCTTTCTCGTCAAAGGCCGGGTGGTATTGGTTGGATTGCTTAGTCGTCCTTGTCGTCTTTCATGACAACGGTGGTCTCGGTGTGGCTGAAGGTGTCGTGCTTCTCGGTCAGGTCGAGCTCGCCGCAGTACTCGTCGGCGTGGGTGGCCTCGTTGGCCGTCTTGAGCTGGCCTACCAGTAGCACGTCTCCGATAATCACGATGATCAGCGGCGCGATGATGTTGATGAGGATGCCCTCGATATCAAAGGCGAGGTAATCCGGATCGAAGGCGTTCTCGCCCATAAAGAGAATCTGGGAGAGGACAAATCCGATCACAAAGAACAGCACCGAGGCGATGGCGAGCTTGGGCTTGGAGCAGGGGAGCTCGCCGACCAAGCGGCCGGTCTGGCCGTTCATGGCAAACAGGTAGCTCTTGCCGTTCCACGAGGTGGAGAGCATCCAGACGGGGAACAGGGCGTAGTCGCTGTCTTCCCAGGTGTAGTCGAGCTGCTTGCTTTCGACCGTGGCATCGTCGTATTCGTCGACGACAGTCTCGCGCAGGGCCGAGATCGTGCTCTCCTCCATGCGGCGCTCGGCGCGCGCCTTGCACGTCTCGCAATCCTCATCGTAACGGTTGGCGATGTAGCCGGGCATATATGCGACCGAGAACGGACGCAGCGCGTCGTAGTCAAACGGCTCGATGGCGTCCATGTGGCCGTCGGGCATCTTGGACGATCCGTCGACGGGCACGCGCTTAAACGAGATATTGCCCTTGCGATAGGCATCGTAGTGGTCGGTGGTCGTGACGGTGCGATCGGATTCCTCGGTCACGGTCTCGTTGGTCGCGTCAAAATACACTTCGCCGTCAACGCGGGCGCCGTAGAGCCAAAACGGCACGTAGACACCTTGGACCTCGTCGATGTGGTTGCCGGTGACAAAGCTCTTGGGCAGCAAGATCTTGCCCTTGTAGTGTTCCTTGAGTGCGGCCGTGACGTCATCGCGCCCGAGCTTAAACGGAATCACCAGGTCGGGCGAGAAGTCGCCAGAGAGCTGGCCGGGCGCCACGGCGGAGTTGCCGCAGTACGGGCAGGTGGTGACGGCGACGGTGCCGTCGGACACGAGCTCGGCGCCGCACGACGAGCAGATGTAGCCGGCGTTTTGGGCGAGCTCCTGCACCGCGTCGTCGGCGACGGGCTTGGGCGTTGCGGCTGCCGCATCGGCTTTGGCGTCGGCCTTGTCCTGGCGCTCGCGATAGAGGGCCTCGACTTCTTCGACTTCAAAGCGTGAGTCACAGTAGTCGCAGACGAGCTTTTGCTCGGCGCTGGCAAAATGCAGGGGACCACCGCAGGCAGGGCACTGATAGTTAACGCTCTCGAAGGCCATGATCGGTCCTTTCCGTGCCGGAGACTATGCGCCGATGGCGCCGCCGCAGTATTCGCAGCGCCCGCTGGCATCGGGAATGGTGGTGGCTCCGCAGAAGGGGCAGGTCACCGCGGTCTTGGGGGCCTTGGCGGCCACGACGCTGTCGCGTGTCTCCTGACGCAGCTGCACCAGCGCATCGCGGACTTCGGTTGCCTGGCGCTTGGCCTCGCGATATTCGATGGAGCCGCGCTGATCGATGGTGGAGTCGTTCACGCGCAGGTTGATCTCGGTGAAGTACGGCGTGTTGACGTGGATGGTCAGATTAAAGTCGTAATCCAGGTCGTAGCGTGGCGGGTTGTAGCTCTCGCGCTCGCCGTCCTTGGTCTCGCGATAGATCTCGGTGCGATGCTCGTCGATATCCATATCGCAGCCGAGTACCTGCGAGAACTCGATGATGTCGGGATTGGCGTCGCGCCAGCGGCTCTGCGAAGTGATGATCAGCAGGCCCGCGTCCTCATCGAGCATAATATTGGTGCGCCCGGCAGAAAGCGTGCGCGTGGGGTTGAACGACGCCAGGCGCTCGGCATTGGCCTCGCGGTAGGCGAGCTGCTCGCGGATATCGTCCGCGGTGCTGGAGCGATAGCCGTGAAAGTAGGGGGAGAGCTTGCCGGCGCACTCTTTGCACAGGTAGCCTTCATTGATTTTTGTCTTACCTAGAAGTCCCAGCTCGGTACCGCAAATCGCGCACTCTTTCTTCTCGAACATCTTGTCAAAGAAGCCCATGGCTGCCTCCCATCAACTGGTAGCGTGTGTCACTTTTGATGATGGGGGAGTGCGCGATCTTTCACGATACCCAGACGGCTCAACGAGTCTCCACAACTGGGACACATGGCCCATTTTTCATCCGGCACATAGGGACACTCCTTGCCGCGGGTAGTCATTGGGCACTCATTGGGGACGTACTTAAATGAGTGGTGCTTAAATGAGTGGTGGAGGCCGCGGAGCCCACGTCCGATGAACGCCTCGATGCCTTCGTCGTCACCTTTGGGCTTACAAGGCGCGAGCGCGATATTCTTGAGGTCTTGGTCGTTTCGGACCAGAGCGTCCAGGACATCGCCACAACGCTTTTCCTCTCGCGCTCCACGCTCTACCGCCACATTTCCTTGATCAACAAAAAGACCGACACCGCCTCGCGTGTGGCCCTTATCAACTTCTTCTGGTCCTGGACACCCAAGGACTAGCTAATCCCCCAATAAGTTGCGGTGGAATAGTCCCTAAATTAAAGTCATGGGGCTTTAAACGGGAACTATTTCACCGCAACCGCTGAGGGGATAGACTGCGACAGCGGCAGAGGCAGCGGCATCGGTGGCGGCAGAGGCAACGGCAACTGGCAGGGTGTTTTCCGTCTGCTTGCTACAGCAGCTCGCCGTGGCGGGCAATGTAGCGGCGCTTTGCCAGCTGGGTGAGCGCGATGTAGGCGGAGACGATGCCGATGAGCAGCGCGAAGAAGCTCGTCGGCAGCGGCATGAGGCCCAGTGCATCGGCGATGGGGCTTGCCGGCAGCCAGGTGACGAGCGCCAGGCCCAGTACGGTGAGAACGCACAGCGCCGGCGCGGCGTGGTCGCGCAGGCTCGGCAGGCGCGGGGAGCGCAGCATGTGGATCACGAGCGTCTGTGACCACATGGACTCGACAAACCAGCCGCTCTGGAAGAGCGCCGTAAAGGCCGTCATGCTTGTGACGTCGCCCGCGGCGGCAAGCTCGGACCAGCTTGCGCCCACGGCGGCGGGGCACACCACAAAGAAGAGCGCAGCAAAGGTTGCGATGTCAAACAGCGAGCTCACGGGGCCCAGCTCGAGCATAAAGCCCTTGATGGACGCAGCGTCCCAGGCGCGCGGGCAGGCGGTCCAGGCATCGTCGACGGTGTCCCATGGCAGCGCGATGCACACGATCTCGTAGACCAGCGACAGCAGCACCAGCTGCAGGGCGCTCATGGGCAAAAACGGCAAGAACAGGCTCGCGACGGTCACGGACAGCACGTTGCCAAAGTTGGAGCTCACTGTGGTCTTGAGGTACTTAAGCAAGTTGCCGTAGGTGCGGCGGCCTTCGATGATGCCGCGCTCGAGCACGCCCAGGTCCTTCTGAAGCAAGATGATATCGGCGGATTCCTTGGCAATGTCGACGGCCGAATCGACCGAGATGCCGCAATCGCTCGCACGCATGGCGGCGGCGTCGTTGATGCCGTCGCCCATAAAGCCCACGGTGTGGCCGAGCAGCTCGCGCATGACGCGCACCAGGCGCGCCTTCTGCAGCGGCGAGAGCTTGGCGAACAGATAGGTTTTCTCAGCGCGCTCGGCAAGTTCGGCGTCATCGAGTGCATCGATCTCGGAGCCGAGCAAGACGTTGCTCGCGTCGATGCCGATCTGTTCACAGACGGTGGCGGCGACGCGGTCGTTGTCGCCGGTCAGGACCTTGACCGCCACACCCTTGGCCTCGAGGATGGCGACGGCGCCCGCGGCACTTGCTTTGGGCGGATCGAGGAAGGCCAAAAAACCCATCAGCACCATGTCGCACTCGTCGGCGATGCCAAACTCGCCCACGCAGCGCGGATTGGTCTTCTGCGCCACGGCAATCACGCGCAGGCCCTCGGCGTTGAGTCCGGCGACCTGCTTACGAATCTGGGCGAGCTTATCTTCGGTGAGAGGCTGGGCGATGCCATCGACCTCGACAAAGGAACAGATCTCGAGCATTTCCTCGGCAGCTCCCTTGGTGACCATCTGGGTTTTGCCCTGGGCGTCGGCGACAACTACGCTCAGGCGACGGCGCGAGAAGTCGAAGGGCACTTCGTCGACCTTGATATAGCGGTCGCGCAGGCTCTGGCCCAGCATGGAATCGGGTGCTGCGGCCGAGGGCGTCACATCGGCGCGGTCGATGACGGCCAGATCGATAAGGTTCTTGAGGCCGGTCTGGAAGAAGCTGTTCAAAAACGCATGGCGCAGCACGCGTGCGTCCTCGTTGCCATCGGTGTTGAGATAACGCTCGAGCACGATGCGGTCTTCGGTGAGGGTGCCGGTCTTGTCGCAGCACAGGACGTCCATCGCGCCGAGGTTTTGGATTGCTGGCAGCTCCTTGACGATAACCTGGCGACGGGCGAGGTCCTTGGCGCCCTGCGACAGGCTCGTGGTCACGATGACGGGAAGCATCTGCGGCGTGATGCCCACGGCCACGCTCGTGGCGAACAACAGCGCATCGATGACGTTGCCCTTGGTGGCGGCGTTGATGGCAAAGACGGCCGGCGCCATAACGAGCATGAGGCGTACGAGCAACATGGAGACGCTCGAGACGCCGCGGTCAAACGCGCTCTTCTCGCCGCGCCCGTTGAGCATCTTGGCGATGCCGCCCAGGTAAGTGTCCGAGCCGGTGGCTACGACAAGTGCCATAGCGGTGCCGTTTTGCACGGAGGTGCCGGTAAAGACGATGTTTTTGCAGGCAGAGAGTGGCAGCGCAGAGCCGTCGGCGCCCTCGACGACGGTGATGGCAGCGGTCTTCTCGACAGCCTCACTCTCGCCGGTGAGTGCGGACTCGATCACAAACAGGTCGCGCGCGGTGATGATGCGGGCATCGGCCGGCACCATGTCGCCGGCAGAGAGGCGGATCACATCGCCGGGGACGAGCTCGTCGAAGGGAATCTCGATGCGCTCGCCGCCGCGCAGGGCACAGCAGGTGTTGGAGACCAGGTCCTTGAGGGCCTCGGCCGCATTGCCGCTGCGGGCCTCCTGGATAAACTTCATGCCGCCCGATACCAGCAGCATGATGCCGATAACGATGACCGTGGAGGGGTCGCGCTGGGGCTCGGGCACGGCGAGCACGTCGATGTAGAGCGAGACCAGTGCGAGGGCGGCGAGGATGCCAGCGAAGGGATCGACGAACGCGTCGGCGATGCGGCGGGCGAGCGTCTTGGTCGGCGCTTCGATGGTGTTGGGGCCGACCGCGCTCAGGCGCTCGGCGGCGTGCTCGGCGGTGAGGCCGTCGGCCGTGGCGTCGAGCAGCACGAGGGCGTCCTCGGCGCTATGGGTGGCGGCGAAGACGGTGTTCTTGGACATGCCGGTGTGAACGGCGGGGCGCGCCGTGCGGCGGCGCTTGGAGATAGCTTCGAGTGCCGTGGCGGTTTTGAGCATCAGCATAGGGTCCTCCTTGTTGAAGGGAGTTAGCGTACGTGTCGTATTTGCTTCAAAAAACCTAGATGTCGCTCACGTCATGCTCGCGAGCTACCACAAAGGGGACGGGCACCTTTGTGGTGGTTTTGACGGCCGGCTGTTAGCGCTTATGCGAATACGGAATCCTCGCGGCGTGCCGAGGGCGACATGCAGGTTTTTCGACTATGACTGCCTTCCATGGCACACCTCCTTAAGGCCGGGCGCGGCGCGCTTTGGGTATCTCGTACCCGTTACAATCCGCCCGTATTCTTGATGAGGGGGTTTGACATGTCAACCCCCTTGTTTGGAAAACCATTGCCCCTGACAAAGCCTTTACAGAATGCCGTGGCCTCAAAGCGCGCCCGCATCGACGCTTCGCCTGCGCTAAACTGGAGGGCACGTACGCGATTACGAGAGGAGCCCGCATGGAGGCTTACAAGCAAGAGTTCATCAAGTTTATGGTCGAGTCCGACGTCCTTAAGTTCGGCAGCTTTACGCTCAAGAGCGGCCGTCAGTCCCCGTTCTTTATGAACGCCGGCGCTTACGTGACGGGCTACCAGCTCAAGAAGCTGGGCGAGTATTACGCCCAGGCAATCCACGATAACTTTGGCGACGACTTTGACGTGCTGTTTGGACCGGCCTACAAGGGTATTCCGCTGGCCGTCGTGACCGCAATTGCCTACCACGAGCTGTACGGCAAGGAGGTCAAGTACTGCTGCGATCGCAAGGAGGCCAAGGACCACGGCGCCGACAAGGGCAACCTGCTGGGCTACGAGCCCCAGGACGGCGACCGCGTGATTATGGTCGAGGACGTCACCACCAGCGGCAAGTCCATCGACGAGACCTATCCCAAGGTCAAGGCTGCTGCCGATGTCGAGATCAAGGGCCTGATTGTGTCCCTCAACCGCATGGAGGTCGGCAAGGGTGGCGTGACCACCGCGCAGAAGGAGATCGAGGCCAAGTACGGTTTCCCCGTCGCGAGCATCGTCTCCATGGCCGAGGTCGTCGAGACCCTCTACAACCACGAGATCGACGGCAAGGTCGTCATCGATGACGAGCTCAAGGCCGCCATCGATGCCTACTACGAGCAGTACGGAGCCCGAGAGTAGGTAGTTACGCGGTTTTACCAAACCGCGTAACGGCTCGACGCTGCAAGCCCGCCAGAGCGGCAATCTGCCTTTCAACTTCGGCGGCATGACCAGAAGGTCAATGCCGCCTCGTTTCAAGGCACCTTGCTCGCTCTGGCGGGCTTTCGCTGTCGTTGCCAAGACATCGGCACTCCCGTTGCTGGCGATGCGGCACTTGGGGACGTTCCTTTTCTGCCGGCAGTTTGGGACACTCCTTGTTGGGGTGGTCATTGGGGACGTTCTTAAATGACTGCTCGAGATGAGCGTCCAAAAATCCGCGCTCGTTCGATTGGCGCATGTCTACGCAGCGTAGGTTGTCGAGCTTGGCCTTCAAATGGATACTGACTGTCGAACCGGTTCACTCCATTTCTTCAATTTGATTGGACAGCCCATGAACCAGACACGGCAAACCAATGCCTCCCATACTTTTTTGGCAGCGCATGCCATTAAGCAGCTGCGCGAAGAGCGCGGCCTCACCCAGCGCGCCCTGGCGGAAAGCCTTGGCGTGACCGATAAAGCCGTCAGCAAGTGGGAATCCGGCCGCGGCCTTCCCGACATTTCCCTCGTTGAGCCTTTGGCCCAGAGACTCGGCATAAGCGTGGCTGAGCTTTTGGCTGGTGACATTCGGGCCAACGCCAACCGTGCGGGCAATATGCTCAAAGGCGTCTTTTACGTTTGCCCTATCTGCGGAAACGTTGTGCACGCGCTCGGAGAAGGCAGCTTTAGCTGCTGTGGCTCCACGATGTTTCCCCAGGAGGCCGAAGAGCCGGACGCGGACCACGCCTTTTCCATCGAGCGCATCGAGGACGATTGGTACGTCACGCTCGATCATCCCATGACCAAGGATCACTACATTAGCTTTGTGGCATATGCGACTATGGACGGCATCTGCTTTAAGAAGCTCTATCCAGAGCAATCGGTGCAGCCGCGCTTCCATATTACCGGGCGCGGCAGGATATATCTTTACTGCAACCAACACGGGCTCTTTACGTCGCTGACGCTTCGCAAATAACGGCTGTCTATCCGCCCTCCTCATGCGTTTCCCAGGGGACCCAAAATGAGCATGGATAATCTCCCGGTTTTGGCCTGTGTGCGGGCTCAAAGTGGGAGATTATCCACGCTCGTTATCTGAGTGTCCAAAAATCCACGCTCGTCGTTACTTGAGCCCGGGCAGGCGGGTGTAGGGGAACGAGCGCTCTAAGAACTCGGAACAGCGGGCGTAATCTTTGGCAAAGTAGCTGCTGTAGAGCGAATCGAGCACGTATTGCACGGCGATGTGGCTGGCGAACTGCGTGATGCGGTGCGTCATACTCTCGTGGTCGCTCACTGTGAGATAGGCGGCAAAGCCGGGGTGAATGCGGGCGCAGTACGGTGTGCCGATGACGATGACCGGGACGCGTCGACTGCTGAGGATCGGCAAGATCTCCCTGAGGTTGGGGGCAAGGCCGCTGTAGGAGATGACAATCGCCACATGGTCGGGGCCCGAGGCGAGCGCCGTACGCACCTGGGCTTCGACGCTGCCGTAGCACGTCGCGCTTTTACCGGCGGAAAGCAGGCGATCGCGGAACATTCCCGCTGGATACAGGTTATGCGAGCCCGTGTAGATGTCCACGGTGTCGGCGCGCATGACGAGCTTGGCGGCGTAGTCGAGCTGTGCGGGGTCGAGCAGTTCCTGCGTTTCGGCCAAGGTGGTCTGGTAGAGCCCCTCCATGCGCTCCATTACCTGTGCGGGGGTGGAGGTGGCATCGAAGGGAAAGTTGATGTCCACGTCGCGCCGATTGCCCGCCTCGGTCGTCTGGCGGATGAGCTCGACCTTGAGGTCTTTGAATCTCTCGAGGCCGAGCTTTTTGCAAAAGCGGTGCACGCTCGCGACCGAAACGTTGGCGCACGCGGCAAATTCCTTAATAGAAAGCCCGCGGATGTCCTCGCCGATGGCAAGGGCTGCAATGCCGAGCTGTTGCTCGGTGGGGGTGAGGCCCTGCGCCTCGGTGATCTTGCGTTTGATATCCATGCGAACTCCCACACTCGCCAAACCTGCCAAAAAGGGACAGGTTTATTTTGGCACGTTTCGGCCGGTATCAGGAAGTGTCAGGGACAAGGCGGCGGCAGTCCGTGGGCGCGAAAAGAAGTGTCGGGTTTGGCGCGCCCGCTTCTGCCCGTCCCGCGCGTGGGCGATACTCGGCTTATCGACCCGCGATGTAAAGGAGATGCTCATCCCACGAGCGCTACCGGGAAGGGCTTGCGATTCGAGCCCTCGCCTTAGTATTTTGGCCATTTAGCACTATAATCACCGTAGGCATGCGCATAACGTTGCGCTTAATCAAGAGGAGAAAACGTATGGGTCTGTTTGACATGTTCAAGAAGAAGGCTGAGCCTGCCGCTGCTGCTGCTCCCGCCTCCATCTCTGCTTCTGCCGGCGCCGACGTGCTGTGCTCGCCCGTCAAGGGCAAGGTCATCAAGATGGCCGACGTGCCCGATCCCGTCTTTGGTGGCGAGGTTCTGGGCAAGGGCTGCGCCGTGTGGCCCGAGGACGACCTGGTCTACGCTCCTTGCGACGGCAAGGTGACCGTCACCATGGGTCACGCCGTGGGCCTGCAGTCCGATAGCGGCATCGAGGTTCTGGTGCACGTTGGCGTCGATACCGTCAACATGAACGGTGATGGCTTCGAGGGCTTCGTCAAGGCCGACGACGTTGTGAAGGCTGGCCAGCCCATACTCAAGATCGACCGCGCCAAGATCGCCGCTGCCGGTTACAAGGACTGCGTCGTGGTGGCCGTGTCCAACACCGCCGAGTTTGCCGATGTCGAACTCGCCGTCGAGGCCGACTCCGCTGTCGCCGCCGGTGACGCCATCGTTAAGGTCGTCCGCAAGTAAACTGCGGCATCCAAAGGATGTGCAAGGGTGGTCGGGTTTTCCGGCCACCTTTTTTATTGCACCGCGGGGAAGCGTTTTATTGCACGTTGGGCGGGCTTGCAAACCGTTCGGACGCTAAAACGAACCGACCGCGCCTTCGCGTTGCCGTGGGCGTTCATAAGTGTATAGTATGGGCTTACTTATTACAACGTGCGCCGCGTCCGGGAAGCGCGGTGCCGCTCATTGGGAGGAACAACATGAAAAAGAAGCTGCTGCTTGCGCCCCTCATGGCCGTCTTGGTTGCATGCGTGGTCGTGCTTTCCGGCTGTGGAGGTCCTTCGGTTGAGGAGCTCATCACCGATGATCTTACGACGCAGTTTGACGAGGTCAAGAACGGTGGCGACGACTTCCTCTCTGGTCTGGAGGAGGCTTCGGGCGACGAGTTCGAGCAGCTGGGTATCGATCCCAAGGAGTATGCCAAGACCTATCTCGAGGGTTTTGACTACAAGATCGGCGACGTGACGGTCGACGAGGACAAGGGTGTCGCGACCGCCGAGGTCTCTATCACATGCAAGTCTATGAACAAGATCGTCGAGGACTTCTCCACCCAGTATCAGGAGAAGGTCGCCGCGCTTGATACGGTTCCTTCCGATGACGAACTGTACAAGATGGCAGGTCAGGTTATGGTCGATGTGACCAAGGCCACCGAGCCCAGGAAGACCACGGTTATCTTCAAGTACGCCCGCAACGACGACGGCGAGTGGTCTGCCGACGACTCTGTCAACTCCGAGATGATGGATGCAATGCTGAGCTAGGGGAGTTACGCGGTAGTTTGTTACGGCGTTTTACCAAACGCCGTAACTGCTCGACGCTGCAAGCCCGCCAGAGCGGCAATCTGCCTTTCAACTTCGGCGGCATGACCAGAAGGTCAATGCCGCCTCGTTTCAAGGCACCTTGCTCGCTCTGGCGGGCTTTCGCTGTCGTTGCCAAAACAACGGCGTTTCCTTGGCTGGCTTAGGTGGCACTTGTATCTGTGGCGTTGCCATCGCTGCCGAAGATGGCAGTTGGGGACGTTCATTTTCTGCCGGCAGTTGGGGACACTCCTTGCGCCAGCGTTGCATCGAATGCTCGGGAAAATGCAGCCCGGTTTTTGGCCGAATAGCGGGTCACGGTTTCCGGATGGCGTGGGTTGCGGAAAGTGCGACCCGGAATAATGCTCTGAAACGGGATGCCGTTTCCCCGACAAGGCTCAACCGGAAAGCGCATCCCATTCTGAGGCGGCAAAACGGGATGCGCTTTCCGCGCGACAGAATCTATCCAGCCGTGTTGAGCGACAGCCCCGCTACTCGCCCAGAATCAGCGCCGCGAGCTCGTCCTGGGTGTCCACCACGTAGTCGGCGCCGGCGGCTTCCAGCTCTGCGCGGCCGCGGAAGCCCCAGCTGACGCCCGCACTCTTAAGGCCGGCGTTGTGACCGGTCAGGATATCGACATTGGAATCGCCCACGTAGAGCGTGGTCGACGGATCGGCGCCTAGCTCTTCCATCACATGCAGTGTGACGGGCGCTTCGGGCTTGGGCGGAAACGCATCGACACGGCCCTGTACCAGCGCAAAGCGCTCGGAACCAAAATACTTCTCAATAAGCGGAGCCGCCGAGACGTGGTCCTTGTTGGTGAGCACGGCAAGCTGAACGCCCGCGGCGCGTAGGCGGTCGAGCAGCTCGATCGTGCCGGCGTACGGTGCAGTGTGGTCTTCCTTGTGCTCGCCGTAGTAAGCCCTAAACTCGGCAAGCGTCTGCTCAAACATACGGCCGTCGCCCGCATACTCGGCGGGCATAAAGCGCTCGACCAGCTTGAGCATGCCGTTTCCCACCTTGTAACGGTACTCGTCAACGGCAAACGTGGGCCAGCCGTGCGTCTCGCAGGTATGGTTGCCGGCGGCCGCCAGGTCCTCGAGTGTGTTGAGAATGGTGCCGTCCAGGTCAAAGATCACATGGGAAAAAGCTGCTGCCATGGGTGCTCCTGCCGCTTGAGTTGTAAAACGCACCCCATGATACTGGGCATGCGTGCCGGGCATGTTTGGAATCTGAATATCTTTAATAGCCCTGAGCCTTTGTCGTTAGCAAATCCTCGGCAGCTGTTCTCCCACGAGCATGTCGAGGATGCGGGTCGAGCCCCAGCCGGTGCGCACGCGCACGGCGGGGCGGGCGTCCTCGGCAAGCGGCAGCACGCGACCGATAATGGCGGCATTCTCGCCGTAGCGCGCGGCGCGAATGGCGGCCAGCGCGGCATCGGCCTGCTCGGCCGGCACCACGGCGACCATCTTGCCCTCGTTTGCCACCTGCAGCACATCGTAGCCGAGCATCTCGCAGGCTGCCTGCACGTCGGGGCGCACGGGCACATCGTCCTCGTCGATTTCCATGGCAACGCCGCTGGCCTGCGCAAACTCGTTGAGCGTCGAGGCCAGGCCACCGCGCGTGGGGTCGCGGAAGCAGCGTGTGTCGGGTGCTGCGGCAAGCACATCGGCAATCAGGTGGTTGAGCGGCGCGGCATCGCTTTCGATGGTGCTCGAAAACGCCAGGCCCTCGCGTTGGCTCATGATGGCGATGCCGTGGTCGCCGAGTGTACCCGACACCAGGATGACGTCGCCGGGCTTGCAGTTTGCGCCGCTGAGCGCCACGCCCGCGGGTACCTCGCCCACGCCGGCGGTATTGATATAGACGCCGTCGGCCCCGCCGCGCTCGACCACCTTAGTGTCGCCCGTGATTATGGACACGCCCGCCTCGTGCGCCGTCTCGGCCATCGTCTGCACAATCTGCTGGAGCTTATCCATGGGATAGCCCTCTTCGAGGATAAAGCCGCACGATAGGTAGCGCACGTTGGCGCCCGAGGTCGCGACGTCGTTGACGGTTCCGCACACGGCGAGGCGGCCGATGTTGCCACCGGGGAAGAACTGCGGCGAGACTACAAAGCTGTCGGTCGACATGGCGATGCGCCCGCTCGCGGGCAGCGCGGCGACGCCGGCGTCGTTGCCCTCGAGCAGCTCGGGCGAGCCAAAGGCATCCAAAAAGACTTCGTCGATGATGCGCTTCATCATCTGCCCGCCGGAGCCGTGGCCCAGCAAGACAGTGCTATCGGAGACACTATGGGACATATCGAAAACTCCAATCGTGGGAGGTGTCAGCACACGGGGGCGTTCGGGCTAGACTCGGTAACGGTAGTACGCCGCGCAGCTGCCCTCGGAGCTCACCATGCACGGTCCGACAGGATGCTCGGGCGTGCAGGTGCGGCCAAAGAGCGGGCAGCTGCTCGGCGTAATGGCCCCGCGCAGCACGTCGCCGCAGCGGCACCCACGCGGCTCGACCGTCGTCTCAACGGGCACGTCAAAGCGAACACGGGCATCAAAGCGCGAGAACTCGGGACGAATGGTGAGGCCCGAGCCGGCAATCGGCCCCAGACCGCGCCATGTGGTGTCGCACGGCTCAAACACCTGCTCGACCAGTTGGCGCGCCACGGGATTGCCGTCGGCATTGACACCGCGGCGGTAGGCGTTGTCAATCGCGGGCTGCCCCTCAACAACCATCTGGACCAGCATGCAGATACCCTGCAAGATGTCGACCGGCTCAAATCCCGTTACCACGCCCGGGGTATTGAACTCGTCGACCAAAAAGCCAAAGGGGGCCAAGCCCGTGATGGTGGCGACGTGGCCCGGCAGGATAAAGCCGTCGATGGTGGTCTCGGGATCGTTGGCAATCGCGCATAGCGCCGGCGGCGTGGTCTTGTGGGCGCAATAGACCGAGAAGTTCTGGAGCCCGCGTGCATCGGCCTCCAAAATGGCGGCGGCGATGGTGGGCGTTGTGGTCTCAAAGCCCACACCCATAAAAATGACCGGGCGATCGGGGTTTTGCTCGGCAATGTCGAGCGCGTCGAGCGGGGAGTACACAATGCGAATATCGCGCCCCGCCGCCTTTTGCGCGGCGAGCGAGGTAGACGACCCGGGCACGCGCATCATGTCGCCAAAGGTGGTGATGATGGCGCCGTCCATCTTGGCGAGCGCGATTGCATGGTCGATATCGCGGTTGGCGGTAACACAGACGGGGCAACCCGGACCGCTCAGCAGTTTGAGCCCGGCAGGCATAATGGAGCGAAAGCCATAGCGACCGATGCTCACGGTGTGCGTGCCGCAGACTTCCATAAGGTTGATGGCGCGGTCGCCGACAAGCTCATGAATACGATCGATGAGCTCGCGAGCCAGCTTGGGGTCGCGAAATGCCGAAAAGTCGATACCGGAGCGCGCCGGCTGTCCGGCCGCCACTA
The DNA here is from genome assembly GCA_900544895.1 of uncultured Collinsella sp. Taxonomy (GTDB): domain Bacteria; phylum Actinomycetota; class Coriobacteriia; order Coriobacteriales; family Coriobacteriaceae; genus Collinsella. The sequence continues at coordinate 373,672 of UQWZ01000001.1, read as the reverse complement.
GTATGCCTCGGCCGGATTGCTGGCCAGTTGGTCTTCTTCGGCCAGTTCGGTCATGGCATTAACGAGCTCGAGCGTTTCTTGCGCTTCCTGCTCGTCGACGATCTGGATGCCAAAGCCGGCGTGTACGAGAATATAGTCGCCTACCTGTGCCGTCGGCACGAGACGCAGCGAAACGGGGCGCTCGATGCCCATCATGTCGACGGTCGCCTTAAGGTCGTCGTCGCGTTTGACCACTTTACCGGGAACGGCAAGGCACATAATGTTCCCCTTTTATACGTTTTGCGCTGGATAGGCGCCTAATTACCCATCAGTTGATGGTAGCGCTCGCGGGAGTCACGAGCAAATGCGTTACACCTGTGAGACGGCGGCGCGCAGGCTGGCAAAACAGCCTATCGCGATGCTGTCTGCGCGAGGTGAGCGCGAGCGATGGCGGCCTGACCGTAGGCGATGCAGCCGTCGTTGACGGGCACGGAGCGGGGGACCAAGACGGCAAGACTGGCGTCTTTGAGTTCGTGGGTAAGGAGCCGAAGCAAAAGTCGGTTCATGAACACGCCGCCCGAGAGCACGACGGTGTCGAGGTCTTCACGGACGCAGATCTCGCTTGCGATGCGGGCCGACGCGCGTGCGATGGTGACATGGAAGTCGAGCGCGAGCTTGCCGGCGGGCACGCCGGTCCTGATTCCCTCCAAAAGCGCCTCAAAAAGCGGCCTGGAGTTCAGAACATGGCAGTCGTCCGGACGGGATGATTCGGTTACGGAAAAGCTGGCCATATTGCCGGTGGGGCAGGCACTTTCACTGCTGAACGCGCGCCAGGCGGCGGCTTCGAGTTCTATGGCGGGTTCGCCCTCGTAGGTTGCCTTGTCGCAGATGCCCAGAATTGCTGCCGCGGCATCAAAGAGGCGCCCCATGCTGCTGGTACGCGGGCTGTTGATGCCGCGCTCGATCATGGTGGCTGTCACGCTGCGCGTTTGCTCGTCGAGACTGTCCAAAAGCCGAGCGGCACCTGGGTGCTCGAGCAGGCCGAGCTCACTGAGCAGGGCAAAGGCGTTGCGTCGAGCGTCGCGTACGGAGGCCGCCCCGCCGGGGAGCGCCCAGGTGAGCAAATGCGCGGCGCGCTCAAAGCCGCCAAGGTTGGCAACAAGAAACTCGCCGCCCCAAATGGTTCCATCGGTGCCGGCGCCGGTGCCGTCAAAGGCGATGCCAAGGACACGCGTGTCGGTTGTAAGCTGGCCCGCGGCGATGGCCTCGGCCATTACGCTCGCGATATGTGCATGATGGTGCTGCACCTCGACGAGCGGCAGATTGTGCTCCCGTGCCTGCTCGCGCGCCCACTGGCCCGATAGATAGCTGGGGTGTAAATCGCAGGCCAAGGCGGCGGGCGCCAAGTCAAAGAGATCTTCCAAGCGCGTGCGCGCGGCGTTCCAGGCATCGAAGGTCCCGCCGTTTTCAACATCGCCGATATGCTGCGACACAAAACAGGTTGCCTCGCCGTTCGCCCCTTCACGAGTGAGCGCAATCGTCGCCTTTTGCTGCGGGCCGCAGGCGAGGATGCAGGGTACAGTGCCGTCGCATGCCGGCAGCGGTAACGGCTGCGGAGCGTATCCGCGGGCGCGGCGCACGGGCATAACGGCGCCGTCGACCACGCGCACTACAGAGTCGTCGTAGCGCGAGAGGATCGCGCGGTCGTTACCGAGCAACGAGTCGGCGATGCCGGCGGCAACGAGGTGTTTCCAGGCAAGGTCGTCGTCGGTCTCGATGGGTTCTTCGCTCAGGTTTCCGCTGGTCATGACGAGCGCGTGCATACCGCAGACTTCTGCCGCGGCAAGCAGCAGATGCTGAAGCGGGGTGTAGGGGAGCATAACACCGAGCTCGGCAAGGTCGTGCGCGACGGACGGCGCGAGCGCGAGGGCGTCGGGGGAATCTCCACTCTCGCAAACGGCACGTCGGCGCAGCAGCACAATGGGGCGAATGCTGCCGGTCAGCAAGCCGCGCTCAACGTCGCTGACATGGCACAGGCGTTCAACGTCGGCAAGGTCGCGCACCATAACGGCAAGCGGCTTGTTGCTGCGGCGTTTGCGGCGGCGAAGCTCGGCTACCGCCTGCTCGTTGGAGGCGTCGCATGCCAAGTGAAATCCGCCCAGCCCCTTGATGGCGACGATACCGCCGTTGGCCAGCAACTCAACACAGCGGTCGATAATGGCGTCGCTGGCCTCGCGTGTGGTGCCGACGGCCGGTGTCGCGGACGAATTCCCGCACGCATTGCCGTTCACAGCCTCGCGCCACGTAATATGCGGCCCGCAATCAAAGCAGGCATCGGGCTGCGCGTGAAAACGCCGGTCGAGTGGGTCGGCATACTCCGCGGCGCACTTGGGACACATGGGAAAACAATCCATCGAGGTGGCCGCTCGATCGTAAGGCAGCGAGCGGATGATGGTAAAGCGCGGCCCGCAGTTAGTGCAGTTGATAAAGGGGTAGTGATAGCGTCGGTCGGCGGGATCGAACAACTCGCGCAGGCAATCGTCACAGGTAGCGATATCGGGCGAGACGAGCGTCGTGTGCGCGGTCTGATCCTGCGATGCCACAATGCGAAAGCCCTGCTCACCGGCAGCGCTCCAACCGCCAGGCCCCAAATCCGCAATATCGACTTGCTCAACGCGGGCTGCCGCAGGCGCATGCTCAGAAAGCGCGGCAACAAAAGCATCGAGCGCATCGGCCGGAGCGTGCGCCTCGATATGCACGCCGTCGCCCGCGTTGAGCACCCATCCGCAAATGCCATGCGCCATGGCCTCGCGATACACAAACGGTCGCATGCCAACGCCCTGCACAATGCCCGTCACATGAATATGCACACGCAGCATGCGACACCCCCCCATCAAAACCGACCAAAAAAGGACAGGCTTGTTTTGGTAGGTAAAACTTCTAAACCTGCCAAAACAAGCCTGTCCCTATTTGGCAGGTGCGCTGCGGGAAATCCCGCTACAGCCCCAGGCTCTGCTTGGTGGCGGCGCACGTGAGCTCGCCGTGCTTAACGCCGCGCAGGCCCAGCAGGCGGTCGGCCAGCTCGTAGACGCGCTCGCCGCGACCCTTGAGCGCCAGAATCTCCAAGCAGTTGTGGTGATCCAGATGCACGTGCATGGTCGATACGATCTCGTCGGTGTAGTCGTGCTGCACTTCGTCCAGACGGCGCGTCAGATCGCCGGTATGGTGGTCGTAGATCATGGTGAGCGACCCGATAACATGCTCACTGGGCGTGCGCATCTGCTCCTTGGCGATCGAGGCGCGAATCAGGTCGCGCACGGCCTCGGAGCGGTTGGCCACGTCGCCGCGGCGCGCGATCTGTTCGTCGAAACGGCGCAGCAGGTCGTCCGGTGCGGTAACCGAAAAACGGACCAGCTCGGAGCCGGAGCCACTACAGTGGCAGCCCGCGTCACCGTCCGCCCCGTGCGGATGCTCGTGCTCGTACCCGCAGCAGTGCTCGTGTTCGGCCACCTTACACCAGCTTCACGGAGCCGACGGAGTTGTGGTCGGCCTCGATGGCTTCCTCGTAGCCCTCGAGCGCGTCATGCGCCTCGTGCAACGCGGCCATGGCGGCCTCGAGCTTGGCGCCGATGCGCTCCATGTCAAAATTTTCGGTCGCATGCAGCAGCTGATGGCTCCACTCGTGAGCGAGCTCGATGGTGTCGTCGACCTGCTTGACGCTCATGGCAAGCTGGCTCATGTTCATTCCAACATCATGCATGGGAAATCTCCTTTTGTATGGGGCAGTTCAGTGGTTCAGATTTTACTACGCCCGCTCTGCGCGCAGCTGCATAAGAAAACGGGTGCGAGTCTGTGCGACTCGCACCCGTTCACTGGGGGCTGTTTGTAACTACCATACTATCCGTGGTCGCACGCGCCGCACCCGGCAGTCCGGCGAGCGGTGCAAAACCGCTCATGGACGGCGGGTAAGTAACAAGCGTATTACAGATGCTTCTCCAGCAGCGCCTGCAGCCTCGCCTTGGGCAGAGCGCCAACCGAGCGGTCAATCTCTTCGCCGTTCTTAAACACAATCAGCGTGGGGATGCTCATGACGCCATACTTCATGGCCAGGTCCTGGTTGTCGTCGACGTTGCATTTGGCAACGGCAAGCTTGCCCGCCAGCTCATCGGCTACCTCGTCCACGATGGGCGAGAGCGATCGGCAGGGCCCGCACCAGGGCGCCCAAAAATCGACCAGCACGGGCAGGCTGTCGTTAACGATGGAATCGAAGTTCTCGGGGGTAATCTGCTTAATGTCAGCCATGGTGACCTCCATAATACGACGCGGCTCGGCCGCGTAAAACTCAGTACGACCGTGCTTATACCCAGCCGCCCGCAAAGCAACCACTCGCGGGCAGCTCTTTTATATAATGGTGGGCACGCAAACGATTGGAGAGCGCATGTCCACGTCACAAAGCCAGAAAAAAGAAGCCATCGCCCAGGCGGCCGAGCAGGAGCTCACATCGCTTGCGGTCCGTGGCGTGCGCATCGTGGGCAACGCGTGCTCGCCGATCGTGCTGGTCAAAGGCGATTTGGACGAGGCCGAGCGTTCGGGCGGCGAGCTGGCTGCCGGTCCGGACGGTGCTGCGCTGCGCAAGGCGCTTGGGGCCATCGGCTACGCGCCCGAGGATTTTTGCGTGCTGGCAAGCGTCGCCGGCACAGGTGACGGAGCGGTCGCGGTGGGCGAGACTCTGCCGTGCGAGCTGTTCCGCGAGGCGCTTGAGGCTCTGGATCCCGAGGCGGTGCTGCTGCTCGATAACAGCGCGGCCGATGTCATGCGCGAAACCTACGCCGATATGCTCGTGGCGATTGATGACTTTGACACTGCCATGCTCAAGCCCGGCCTGGTCGCCCATGTGCAGGGGCGCCGCGTGCTGGCGCTCGACGGTTTTGAGGCGGCGCTCACCGACAAGGCCGCCAAGCAGCGCATGTGGGCCTACATCAAGCAGCTGACCCCGGCGGCTGCACCGCTGTAGCGAGGCTGGCGGCAGCCCCTACATCACGGCGCGCAGCTCAATCCGGTCGCCGTTAATGCGGAACTGGCAGTTGCCGTTCATGCGCTCGACGGCAAGCATAATGCTCTTGGTGCCAAAGCCGTGCCCAGTGTGCTGAGCCACGGGCATGCCGTCGACCATGCGCGGCGCCCGTCCAAATGTGTTGGAAACCAGCAATAGAAGCTGACCGTCTTCGTAGCGAAGGTCCAGGTCGACAAACCGCTTGCCTTCGGGGGCGGCGCTCGCCGCGGCGATGGCATTGTCCAGGGCGTTCGATACCACACTGAACAGATCGACATCGCCCACGTGGACGGTTTCGGGCACGGCGGCGCGCAGGTCGGCGGTGATGCCGTGCGCGTTGATGTCCGCGGAAAGCGACGAGAGCGCAATGTTGACCGTTTCGTTGGCGCAGTAGCGGCGCACGGCGGTGCGGTCGTTGGTCTCGCAGAGCGCGTCGATGCGCTCGAGTGCCTCATCGGTGTGACCCTCTTCGATCAGGGCCGCTAGACCGCGCAGGTAGTGGCGCATGTCGTATCACATTGAGACCAAGTCAAGAAGAATCGCTTCGGTCGAATCGCGTCTTTTGGGTGAGTTCTCAACGTCCGCTGCCGCTGGTTTCCACCGTATGCCGAAAACACCCGGACGATGCCGTGCAGATCGCTTCGCTCTGCTATAGTCTCCCAAATTCACGTTTTCTATTGGGATGGTGGTTAATATGGGCGACATACTCGAATCGTTCCTGCGCGTGGCGATGGTGGTGTTCATCGTCGGTCCGCTCACTGCATGGGTCGCCCGTCGCGGCGCGCGCGAGCGCAGTGAGGCGACGGACAGCCTCGATCGCTTCACGGTGCGCATGCCCGCTGCCATCCGCACGATCATCGCCTGCTGCGCCGTCGCGTTCGAACTGCTCATGCTGGGTGTCTACGTCTGGCAGGGCGTCTCGTTGGGCGAGTGGGACCACGAACTTGTGTGGTTCGGTCACGCCATGGCGCTCGCGGGCATGGCCATCTGGGCCCTGCTGAGCATCCCGCGCATCGACGTGGACGGTGAGCGAATTCTCTCGCGTAACGCCTTCGGCATCCGCAAGGAGACGACGTTTGGCAACATCACCCGTGCAACGCTTCACACGCAGATGATGAGGATCGACCTGTTCGAGGGCGACTGGAAGTTCTGCTCGATAAGCCTCGAGGGGGTGTGCTCGCTCAACCTCCTCGCCCGTCTGGAGGAAGAGGGCATCGAAGTCTCGGACGCCGTCGACGGTCCCATGACCAAGGCGGGCCTGTGTTGGTCTGCCATCAAGCCGTTGACGATTGTTTTCAACGGCATGGCGCTCGTCTTCTCGCTCGTGATCGCCTTCATGGCTGTTTTCACCGATGCCGGTGCTCGTCTGCTCTTGCTCGTCCCGTTCCTCTTCCTGTTCATAGGGGGACTCCTGCCCCTGCTCATGCTCAGCATGCCCGCCCGCGGCATCCTCGAGATCGGCAGGCAGGAGCGCGAACTCGGCTTCTCCTTCGCCGAGGAGATGGCAAGTCGAGGTACCACGGGCACTTCGCTTGTCGACGATGATTGGTTCATCGAGATCAGCAATGCCCGCGTCGTGGCGTTCCGTCGCGATTACCTCAAGAAGGTCACGGCGCACGAGAACAGCGAGAGCGGCGACCGTTGCACGGTGACCACGAAAGGCGGTCGCAAAATCAAGGTGTATGCAGCGGGCAGCACGCTCGAGGACCTGCGCTCGTGGTTCAAACAGGGTGCCAAGGCCAGAAGCACGCTCGACCGTGCAGAGGACGCGCTCGAGACGACGTCTGATTGGGTTGTCTGACCTGTATCGTCTTTTCGGACACGCATGCTAGAGGCCCAATCCTTTAGAGTGCATTCATCGACGACCGAGAGGACGGTATGCTATGTCCAACCCAGCCGCCAGGTACACCGACGAGTTCAGGCGCGAGACCGTCGACTACATCATCTCGACGGGCAGGCCGATAACGGAATGCTGCGCAGAACTGGGCCTGAATTCCAAGACCGTGAACAAGTGGGTGCAGAACCGCCGGCGCGAGCTTGCCGGCGGGCCCGACCCCAAGGCCGAGGACCGCGAGCTTCGCGAGGCGAAAAGGCGCATACGCGAGCTCGAGATGGAGAACGCCTTCTTGAAAAAAGCCGCGGCCTTCTTCGCCAAAAGCCAGGCGTAGCCGCATGCTACCGGATGATGTTGGCGGAGAAGGCCGAATTCCCGGTGAAAATGATGGCCCGCGTGCTCGGCGTGAGCCGATCGGGCTTCTACTCGTGGCTCTCCAACGGCTGCCCGCGAGAAGACTGGTCGGCCGAGCGCGAGGCGGTTCGGCGCGTGTGGCTGGAGTCGGACCGCAGGTTCGGCTTCCGGTTCGTGAAATGCTTCCTGCCCGGCGAGTTCTCCGGATTGACCCTGTACAGGGTGCGCAAGCTGATGCGCGAGCTGGGAATACGCGGCTGCACGCCCAACGCCAGGAAGCGCGCCACCATCCCCGACCCGAAGGCCAGGCCCCGGCCCGACCTGGTGCGCCGCGACTTCACCAGTCCCGTTCCAACCTACAAGCTCGTGGGCGACATCACCTACCTGCGCACCGGCGAGGGATGGCTGTACCTGTCGACGGTCATCGACCCCAACACCCGCATGGTGGTGGGCTGGTCGCTCTCCGAGCGCATGACCGCCGACATCGTGGTTTCGGCGCTGGCGTCGGCCAAATCGCGCGGCTACGTGGCCGGCAACGCGATATTCCACGCCGACCGCGGCGCCCAGTACACCAGCAGGCTTCTGGCCGAATGGGCGCGCGACAACGACGTGCGGCTGTCCTGCAGCCGCACCGGCAACTGCCACGACAACGCGGTGGCCGAGTTCATCGAGGCGTACTACAACCGCCGAAGGCCCCGCTCGACGATCGGCTACAAGGTGCCGGCCGAGGCCATGGCGGCCTTCTTCGAGAGAACCGAGCCCAAGCTCGAGGCCATGCCTATGGCCGCTTGATTTCTCGAGCATGCGTGTCCGAAATCTTGACACAGGTCAGAAGGCCTCGATGCCAGCGCTGCGCCGATATGGGGCAGCGGCCCCCCGTTGGCCGCCATGGCCCTGACTTCCGAGCGTATGCTGGCGCCGCTCGTCTTAAGACGTTGACCTCCATCCGGAGCCTGCGGTTCTCGCGCTCGGGCTCCAGGATCCGGTTCTACTCGGGCGTGCGGTTGTCGGCGGCGCGCGGCGAGCCGGTCTCGTTTATCGACTTGACCCGCCTCTCCACGGTGCTCTTGTCGAGGTCGCACTCGTCCATGGCCTCGCGCCTGGGCTTTCCGGCGTTGTGGAGATCGACTATCTTCCTCTTGAACTCGTCGGTGAAATGCCTCGGTCTGGGGCCGGTCGAGGCCGAGCCCCCGGTCCGGCTGGGGTAGCATGTCGCTGCGGACCATTGTCTTTCCTCTCGTTGAATATCTAGGCGCTGACGATTCTAGGCGATGGCCCTCTCTTGCTTCTTACACCTCGATTGTGCTCGCTACCCCCAGCGGGCCCGGATCGAGCGATTCGGGCCCGCTTTTGGGGCCTGCCGGAAACCCGGTGGTCAAAAAGGGCCAAATATGAGTACTGTTACCAGTTTGGTGGCAGCCAAATGGCCTCAAAAATCGGTGCCAGAGGCCAAAAGTGCATCGATTTTCGTCCTTCAGAGTTGCAATCGGGCTCCAAACAAGGCGATTTTGCTGCTCTGGACCGGAAAATCGATGCTACTAATTTGGTGACAGTACTCATATTTGGCCCTTTTTGACCACTGCCCCTTGGTCCAGGACAAAACGGGCTGCTCGAATCATGGGGCGGGTCCATTTTCGGCTATCCTCAGCTTGCCAGTTCGAAAATGGACCTGCCGCATGATCGAATCTTTATTTCAACTTTACACCTAGGTTTACAGCTGTCTTGTCAGCTGTAAACCTAGGTGTCATACTAAAGCCCCAAGATTCGCCAAAAGAGAGGGGCCTTGATGGCACAGAGCGCGAACATGGATGCATCGGAGCTTGCACGCGATATTGCGGCCGGCCTGGCATCGGCAACGACGGCAACGGAGCGCGCAGCATTGGTGCCCGCAGAGCTCGTCGAGGCCATTCAGCAACTTAAAACCCAGCGCGACGCGGTGATCTTGGCGCACTATTACGTGGCGCCCGAGGTCCAGGCTGTGGCCGATTACGTCGGCGACAGCTTCTACCTGGCAAAGCTTGCCAAGAGCCTGCCGCAGCAGACCATCGTGCTGTGCGGCGTGGAGTTTATGGGCGAGAGCGCCAAGCTGCTCAACCCCACCAAGACCGTGCTGCTGCCCGAGCCGGGCGCGGACTGCCCCATGGCTCATATGGTCAAGCGCGAGACGGTCGACGCGGCGCGCGCCGAGTACGGCGACGACCTGGCCGTGGTCTGCTACGTCAACTCCACGGTCGAGATCAAGAGCTGGAGCGACGTGTGCGTCACCAGCTCCAATGCCGTCAAGATCGTGTCCGAGCTGCCGCAGCAGCATATCCTGTTCATTCCCGACCAAAACCTCGGCCGCTTCGTAGCCGAGCAGGTGCCGCAAAAGCACGTCATTCTCAACAACGGCTACTGCCCGCGCCACCACATCATCACCGTCGAGCAGATCGTCGATGCGCAGGAGGCACATCCCGACGCGCTCGTGCTGGCGCACCCCGAGTGCAAGGCCGACGTCCTTGCCGAGGCTGACTACATCGGCTCCACCGCCGGCATCATCAAGTACGCCGAGGAGTCGGACGCCAGCGAGTTCATCATCGTGACGGTCCGCGGCGTGCTCTACGAGCTCGAGCGCCGCTGCCAGGGCACCGGCAAAAAGTTCTACTTCCCCGCGGTGCAGCCCACCTGCGTCAACATGGATCTCATCACGCTCGAAAAGCTCGTACGCTGCCTGGAGACGGGCGAGGGCGAGGTGCAGATCGGCGTGTCGGACGAGGCCGCCGACCAGGCCAAGCTCACGCTCGACCGCATGCTCGAGTACGCGGCGCGCTAGAACAATGTGGCATGAGGGGCGGTTCCCCAGTCACATCACAAGGGAGAGGATTCCTGTGGAAACCAAGCAATACCCCGACATGGAGTGCGACGTCGTTATTGCCGGCTGCGGCGTGGCGGGCCTATACGCTGCCCTCAATCTGCCGACGAGCACGCGCGTGATCATGCTCTCCAAGGGTGCGGTCGACGAGTGCGACTCGATGCTCGCGCAGGGCGGCATCTGCGTGCTTCCTGAGGGCTCGGACTACGATGCCTTCTTTGAGGACACCATGCACGCCGGCCACTACGAGAACCGCCGCGAGAGCGTAGACATCATGATCCGCTCGAGCCGCTCGGTCATCAACGACCTGCTGGCGATGGGCGTGGACTTTGAGCGCAAGGGCGATGGCGGCCTCGACTTTACCCGCGAGGGCGCGCACAGCCGCCCGCGCATCGCCTTCCATGCCGACATTACGGGCAAGGAGATCACGACCAAGCTGCTCCAGGCTGTCCGCAAGCTGGACAACGTGCAGATTCTTGAGCACGTGGCCATGACCGACATCCTGACGGCCGAGCGCGATGGGGCCACGGTGTGCACTGGTGTCGTCGCTGTTGCCGTGGACGAGGGCGATTCGGTCCGCCCCGCCGACGAACTGGCAAATGCCGCCGAGGGCGTGCATACCGGCGAGCCGTTTGAGATTCATGCTCGCCACACGTTGTGGGCGACGGGCGGTATCGGCGGCGTATACGACCACTCCACCAACTACCCGCAGCTTACCGGCGACGCCTGCTACATCGCGCAGAAGCACGGCATCACGATGGAGCATCTGGACTATGTGCAGATTCACCCCACGGGACTGTTCTCGCCGCAGCCGGGCCGTACCTTCCTGATCAGCGAGAGTTGCCGCGGCGAGGGCGCGATTCTGCTTAACGCCGCCGGCGAGCGCTTTACCGACGAGCTGCAGCCGCGCGACGTGGTCGCCGCCGCTATCCGCGAGCAGATGAAGCAGGACGGCACCGAGCACGAGTGGCTGAGCTTTGCCCCCGTCGAGCGCGACGTGGTGACCGGGCACTTCGCCAACATCCGCGCACGCTGCCTTGAGGACGGTCGCGACATCCTGGATGAGCCTATCCCCGTCACGCCCACACAGCACTACTTTATGGGCGGCGTGTGGGTCGACAAGGACGGCCGTACCTCGATGCCCGAGCTCTACGCCGCCGGCGAGACGGCCTGCAACGGCGTTCACGGCAAGAATCGCCTAGCTTCCAACAGCTTGCTCGAATCCCTAGTCTGGGGTCGCCGCGCTGCTTGGCGTATGCGCACCGGCGAGTCGCTTGTCGTGGAGCAGGCGGGCGAGCCCGCGCTCGATGGACGCCATCGCGCCCTGAGTTCCGATACCCTTGCAATCGATGATTTGGCCCGTGCCGCCGGCACGCAGGCCGTGGAGGAGTAGACCATGAATCCCATTACCATGAAGCTCGTCGTCGATGATCTGATTCTGCAGGCTCTACGAGAGGACATTACGTTTGAGGACGTGAGCACGGCGAGCGTGTGCCCCACGGCGCGCCCCGCCACGGTGGAGCTCATCGCCAAGGCCGATGGCATCATCGCGGGCTTGGATGTGTTCGCCCGCACCTTTGAGCTGCTGGATTCGCAGAGCTCGGTGCTGTTTGATGTTGCCGACGGTGACGAGGTGCACGCCGGCGACCACGTGGGCCAGGTGCGCGGCGATGCGCGCGTGCTGCTTTCGGGCGAGCGCGTGGCGCTCAACTACCTGCAGCGCATGAGCGGTATCGCTACCTATACGCACAGAATGGCAGCGGCGCTCGAGGGTACCAAGACCGTGCTTGTCGACACACGCAAGACCACGCCGGGCATGCGCGTTTTCGAGAAGGCGGCGGTCGAGATCGGCGGCGGCAGCAACCATCGCTACAACCTGTCGACAGCCGTCATGCTCAAGGACAACCACATCGATGCCGCCGGTGGCGTGACGCGCGCGATCGAGATGGCGCGCGCCCACGCGTCGTTTACCACGACGGTCGAGATTGAGTGCGAGAACCTGGACATGGTACGCGAAGCCGTGGAGGCCGGTGCCGACATTATCATGTTCGACAACATGACCCATGACGACATGGCCGCCGCCATCGAGCTTATCGCCGGTCGCGCCAAGACCGAGTGCTCGGGCAACGTGGGCGCTAACAATATCCGCGCGCTTGCCGACCTGGGCGTCGACTACATTAGCTCGGGCGCCCTGACGCACTCCGCGCCGATCCTCGACCTCTCGCTTAAGCACCTGCGTCTGCTGGACGGTAAATAATGAACGCCCGCGAGCGTCGCCGTGCCATCATGGGCGTGCTCGAAGGAGCCAAGGAGTCCGTTTCGGGCAGCGCACTTGCCCGCGAGGTTGGCGTGAGCCGTCAGGTCGTGGTTCAGGATATTGCCCTGTTGCGTGCCGATGGGCACGATATCGTGGCGACCAACCGCGGCTACGTGCTGCAGGAGGCCCCCAGCAGCCCCGCCGTGCCCACGCGTCTTGTTAAGGTGCGCCACAGCGTGGAGCAGGCAGGCGATGAGCTCACGAGTATCGTCGACGCCGGCGGCGCCGTGCTCAACGTGATCGTCAATCACCGCGTGTACGGTAAGATCACGGCCGACCTGGACATTCGCAATCGTCGCGATGTTGAGCGCTACCTGCACGATATCGAGAGCGGCAAGAGCTTTCCACTACTAACGGTGACGAGCGGCTATCACTTCCATCGCATTGCGGCAGATGACGAGCAAACTCTCGACGAGATCGAGGCCATGCTCAAAGAGAAAGGCTACTTGGCGGATCTAATGCCCTACGAGGATGATCTCTCTTAGCCGACGCTGCAAACGCCCCTAAGCGGCAATTTGGCCTCAAATTAGCTGCCTATACAAACAAAAGGAGGCCTCCGCGGCGATGCGGAAGCCTCCTTTTTTGTGCACGGTGTACTTTTGAGTGTGCAAGTGGGGGAGTTGTTACTCCTCGACGATCTCGGTGATCGCGCCAGCGGGGCAAGCGTCCTGGCAAGCGCCACAGGCGACGCAGGAGTCCTCGTCAGCGACGGTAGCGACGTCCTGGAGCTCCAGAACGCCAGCGGGGCAGGAGTCGACGCAAACGCCACAAGCGATGCACTCGTCGGCATCAATTACGGGATGAGCCATGGTAGTTTCCTCTCTGTTGACCGACGCTACAGGCGATGCGCGCCGGTTTGATTCGGGCAAAAACATACCACGGGAGCGACCGTTTGCAATACCCTCTGGCCGGCATCTTCATACCGTTCGCCGAGTATGCCATGGTTTACTAAAAAACACGCAGGTGGGGCCGTTGAGCTGCGCAAATGTTAGCTAAAGGTGACTTGAAATATTGAGCTATTGAGCGCGCCTGCGGAAAGGGCATCCCGTTATTTGGCCGAAAACCGGGTCGCAGTTTCCGGTTGGGCCCGCTGGTGGAAACTGTGACCCGGAATCCACGCTCAAACCGGGACGAGCTTTCCATAAGGCACCCCCAGGCACCCCCGGGTCCAAACCTCAGCCAACTCTACATAGATCTCGGTAGATTTGCTGAGAACTCAATCAGCGCATCTACCTGCGTATTTGAGAACATAAACTCTCAACAATAAGAAATCTTATATGAATTGACTTAGATTTTGTATATTCCGGCCCATAAGGGGATACACTACATCCTGAAAGACAAGCCGAAGCGCCGCGTGACAGACCGCCGAGGCGGCGCGAACGCACAAGAGAGAGGGAATTTCTAATGAGTAAGATTCTTGGTATCGACCTTGGTACTACCAACTCCGCTATGGCCGTTCTCGAGGGCGGTTCTCCGACCATCATCGTGAACGCCGAGGGCGACCGCACCACCCCGTCTGTCGTGGGCTTCCGTGCCGACGGCGATCGTGTCGTGGGCAAGGCCGCTAAGAACCAGGCGGTCACCAACCCCAAGAACACCGTGTTCTCCATCAAGCGCTTCATGGGCCGCAAGTACTCCGAGTGCACCTCCGAGATCAAGACCGTGCCGTACGAGGTCAAGGAGGGCCAGGGTGGCCGTGCCGTCGTCGACATCGAGGGCAAGGACTACACCGCCGAGCAGGTGAGCGCCATGACGCTCGCAAAGATGAAGGCCGACGCCGAGAAGTATCTGGGCGAGACCGTCACCGACGCCGTCATCACCGTCCCGGCCTACTTCAACGACGCGCAGCGTCAGGCCACCAAGGATGCCGGTAAGATCGCCGGCCTCAACGTCAAGCGTATCGTCAACGAGCCGACCGCTGCTGCTCTGGCCTATGGCCTGGACAAGCAGGGCACCGACCAGCGTATCCTGGTCTTCGACCTGGGCGGCGGCACCTTCGACGTCTCCATCCTCGACCTCGCCGACGGCGTGTTTGAGGTTCTGTCCACCTCGGGCGACAACCACCTGGGCGGCGACGACTGGGATCAGCGCGTCATCGACTGGATGGCCGATAAGTTCCAGCAGGAAAACGGTGTCGACCTGCGTCAGGACCCCATGGCCCTGCAGCGTCTGAAGGAGGCCGCCGAGAACGCCAAGAAGGAGCTCTCCGCCGCCCAGCAGACCACCATCAACCTGCCGTTCATTACCATGAACCAGTCCGGCCCGCTGCACCTCAACTACACGCTGACCCGCGCCGAGTTCGAGAAGATCACCCGCGACCTGCTCGAGCGCTGCAAGCAGCCTGTCACCAACGCCCTGCGCGACGCCAAGCTTAAGCTCTCCGATCTGACCGAGGTCATCCTCGTCGGCGGCTCCACCCGTATGCCCGCCGTCCAGGAGCTCGTCAAGACCATGACCGGCAAGCAGCCCAACATGTCCGTGAACCCCGACGAGGTCGTTGCCGACGGCGCTGCCGTCCAGGGCGGCGTGCTCACCGGCGACGTCGAGGGCATCCTGCTGCTCGACGTTACCCCGCTGTCGCTGGGTGTCGAGACCATGGGCGGCATCATGACCAAGATGATCGACCGCAACACCACGATCCCGACCTCCAAGACCGAGGTCTACTCCACCGCTGCCGACAACCAGACCAGCGTCGAGATCAACGTGCTCCAGGGCGAGCGCGAGCTTGCTCGCGACAACAAGTCGCTCGGTAAGTTCCAGCTGACCGGTATCCCGGCTGCCCGCCGCGGCGTGCCGCAGATCGAGGTCACCTTCGACATCGACGCCAACGGCATCGTCAAGGTCTCCGCTAAGGACAAGGGCACCGGCAAGGAGCAGCAGATCACCATTTCCGGCTCCACCGCTCTGTCCGACGACGAAGTCGATCGTATGGTCAAGGACGCCGAGGCTCATGCCGAGGAGGACAAGAAGCAGAAGGAAGAGGTCGAGGTCCGCAACCAGACCGACAGCCTGTGCTACTCCACCGAGCAGACCCTCAACGAGCTGGGCGACAAGGTTTCCGCCGACGTGAAGTCCAAGGCAGAGGCCGCTATCGCCGACGCCAAGAAGGCGCTCGAGGGCTCTGACGTCGAGGCCATCAAGGCCGCCGGCGAGTCCCTGCAGTCCGTGGCCTACGAGCTGGCCCAGGTTGTCTACGCCGACGCTCAGCAGCAGACCGACGGTGCCGCCGGTGCCCAGCCTGCCGACGATGACGTTGTCGACGCCGACTACGAGGTTGTGGACGACGAGGACAAGTAATCATGTCCGCCCGTAAAGCTCGCACGGAGGCGGCCGCCGCTGGTGCCGCCCCCGTTGACTCTGAGGAGAAGGACGTGAAGATTCCCGTAGAGGCCGTCGACGATACCGAGGCCAACGAGGCCCCGGCCGCCGAGGCTGCCGAGAACCAGGTAGAGGATTCCAACAAGGAGGCGACGATGACCGAGGACGAGATGGTGGAAGCCGCTATCCGCGCCGGTGAGGAAGCCGCCGACAACGACTTTAAGCTCAAGTTCGAGCAGGCCCAAAAGGAGCTTGCCGACGTGCGCAATGAGCTCGATGCTGCGGCAGAGGCTCAGAAGGCCGCCGAGGACAAGGCAAAGGACGCTACCGAGCGCACCGCCCGCCTGCAGGCCGACTGGGAGAACTTCCGTCGCCGCACCGCCAACGAGCGCATCGCCGAGCGCGAGCGCGCGACCGAGAAGCTTGTCACCGCGCTGTTGCCGGTGATTGACGATATCGAGCGCGCGATCGACCATGCCCGCAGCCAAGAGCTTTCCGACGACTTTAAGCAGTTCGTCGATGGCGTTGACGCGGTACATGCCAAGCTGCTCGATGTGTTTGCGCACGAGGGCGTTGAGCCTATCGACCCCAAGGGCGAGGCGTTCGATCCGCTCGAGCACCAGGCTGTGGGTCGCGTCGAGGACGCATCGCAGTACGACGAGACCGTCAACGATGTGTACCAGAAGGGCTACCGCATGGCGGATCGCATCCTGCGTTCCGCGATGGTGACGGTGACCTACGGTGGCGAGAAGCGCCCCGCACCGGAGCCCGAAGCGGCGCCCGAGGATGCTACGGCCGATACGGCCGAGAGCACCGAGGAGTAATTGAGAAGGGCCCCGGGGCAACACCCGGGGCCCTTTCTGGCCTAGTGCCATATGAAAGCATGGGCCGTCGTCTGCATGGACGGCGGACGTAACAGGAGAGGAGCTACGATGGCTGCAGGCAAAACCTTCTATGACATCCTGGGCGTATCCAAGAGCGCCTCCGACAAAGAGATCAAGAGCGCGTTTCGTAAGCTCGCGCAAAAATATCACCCCGATGCCGGCGGCGACGAGGCCAAGTTCAAGGAGATCAGCGAGGCCTACGAAACGCTTTCGGACGAGAAGAAGCGCAAAGAGTACGACCAGATGCTCATGTTTGGCGGCATGCCGGGCGCGGGCGGCGCGTATGGCGGCGGCTACGGTGCCGGCGCGGGCGCCAGCGGCTGGGGCGATATCTTCGACAGCATCTTTAGCGGCAACGGCGCCTGGGGCAGCGATTGGGGCTCGGGCTTTGCCGGGGCTGCGGGTAATGCCGGCGCGGGCCGCAGCCGTGCTCGCAAGGGCGGCGACCTGTCGCTGACCGTCGATGTTTCGGCAGAGGACGCATTCCGCGGCGTGACGCACAAGGTTACTTACCGTATTCCCTCGACGGGCGAGCAGCAGACCATTACGGTCTCGGTGCCCGCGGGCGCGGTCGACGGCGGCAAGCTGCGCTACAAGCGTCGCGGCGAGTATGGCGTTGCCGGCGGCGAGCGCGGCGACCTGGTCGTGACCACGCACGTGGAGGAGCATCCGCTGTTTAAGCGTAAAGGTGCCGACGTGACCATGGAGGTACCGGTCTCGGTCTACGAGGCGGCGCTCGGCTGCACGGTGGACGTGCCGACGCCCGGCGGTGCGACGGTTCGTCTGAAGGTGCCCGCAGGTACCCAGACGGGCAAGAAGTTCCGCTTTAAGGAGATGGGCGCGCCCGACGTTAAGCACCGTGGCCGCACGGGCGCGCTGCTCGTCGAGATCAAGGTGCAGGTCCCCACAAATCTATCCGATGATGAGCGCGATGCCATGACCAGGCTGCGCGAGGCCGACACGCGCGACTATCGCGAGAAGGTCAACCGTTACAAGGCGACGTACTAGGGCGGTCGTGGCGCACGCCCGCGCCCGCTGGCTTATGATGGACGATAACGAGACGGAAAGGGGTCAGGTAGCATGGCCGAGGACAATAGGAACAAACCGCTGT
The DNA here is from genome assembly GCA_900544895.1 of uncultured Collinsella sp. Classification (GTDB taxonomy): domain Bacteria; phylum Actinomycetota; class Coriobacteriia; order Coriobacteriales; family Coriobacteriaceae; genus Collinsella. The sequence goes on along the minus strand of UQWZ01000001.1, from coordinate 355,971 downwards.
ACATGATCAGCGTGGCGGCCGAGCTGACCGGCATGCACCCGCAGACTCTGCGCGTCTACGAGTCCAAGGGCCTGGTGAACCCCCAGCGCTCGGGCGGCAACACGCGCCTGTATTCGCGTGCCGATATCGAGCGCCTGGAGCTCATCAACCAGCTGACCGACGAGGGCATCAACCTTGCCGGCGTGGTGCGCATCCTCGATATGAAGGAACGCGCCGAGGAGCGCGAGCGCGAGAACGAGAAGCTCCGCGCCCGCGTGCGCCAGCTCGAGGACGAGCTGCACGAGTACAAGATGCAGAAGAAGATCACCGCCCTGGCTCCGCGCGACGGCTCGGTCAACCCCGAGCAAGTCATGCGCAAACTGCTGGGCACGGGCGGCGACCTGTAGGCACTCATTGGGGACAGACTTAAATGAGTACCTGCAGAATGAGAGTGGATAATCTCCCGTTTTTTGCCTGTTTGCAGGCTCAAAGTGGGAGATTATCCACTCTCGTCATTTGAGCGTTTAAGTCTGCCTCCCCAGGACCTAACTCGTCCTCTGCTTTACTGAGATAAAGTGAACGCAGAGATTCGTAACCCACTCGCAACCGTTCTATGGCACGATATTGAACGAATGTATGCTATGCGCCCAAATCTTTTGGGCAGAGTGGGAGACAGTATGGTCAAGCTGTACGAGGACGGCATCTACCTGCGCGGCGGCAGCGAGGTTGTGCCTGCGGCCGAGGCTGCCGAGCGCGGTATTACGCAGACACCCGAGGATGCCAAGCGCGGCACCATCGCGTATTCGATCCTCCAGGCACACAATACGTCGGGCGACCCCGAGGCACTCAAGATTCGTTTCGATGCCATGGCGAGCCACGACATCACCTTTGTCGGCATCATCCAGACGGCGCGCGCTTCGGGCATGGAGCAGTTCCCGCTGCCTTACGTGCTCACCAACTGCCATAACTCGCTGTGCGCCGTGGGCGGCACCATCAATGAGGACGACCACGTCTTTGGCCTTTCCGCAGCCAAGAAGTACGGCGGCATCTTCGTTCCGCCGCACATCGCCGTCATCCACTCCTTTATGCGCGAGAACTTCGCCGGTTGCGGCAAGATGATCCTGGGTTCCGACTCGCACACCCGCTATGGTGCCCTAGGTACCATAGCCGTGGGCGAGGGCGGCGGCGAGTTGGCAAAGCAGCTGCTGCGCGACACCTACGATGTCGCCTATCCCGGCGTCGTGGCCATCTACCTCACGGGCGCCCCGCGCCCCGGCGTCGGCCCGCACGACGTGGCGCTCGCCATCATTCGCGCCGTCTTTGCCAAGGGCTACGTCAAGAACAATGTCATGGAGTTTGTGGGCCCGGGCATCGCGAGCATGACGACCGACTACCGCAACGGCGTTGACGTCATGACCACCGAGACCACCTGCCTGTCGAGCATCTGGGCCACCGACGAGGACACGCACGCGTTTTTGACCATGCACGGCCGCGGCGACGACTATCGCGAGCTCAAGCCCGCCGATGTCGCCTACTACGACGGTTGCGTCGAGGTCGACCTGTCGAGCATCAAGCCCATGATCGCACTGCCGTTCCATCCTTCCAACGGCTTTGAGATCGACGAGCTCAACGAGAACCTCGAGGACATCCTGCACGAGGTGGAGCTCGAGGCCGCCAAGATCGGCGAGGGCAAGACGCACTTTAGCCTGCTCGACAAGATCGTCGACGGCAAGCTGCACGTGCAGCAGGGCGTTATCGCCGGCTGCTCGGGCGGCAACTATGACTCCGTGGTCCAGGCTGCCCGCGTGCTCAAGGGCGCCAATACCGGCTGCGGCGAGTTCTCGCTGTCGGTCTATCCCACGAGCCAGCCCGTGGCGCTCGAACTTACACGCCGCGGCTACATCTACGACCTCATGGAGGCCGGCGCGATTGTGCGCACGGCATTCTGCGGCCCGTGCTTCGGCGCCGGCGACACGCCCGCCAACAACGGCCTTTCGATCCGTCACACCACGCGCAACTTCCCCAACCGCGAGGGTTCCAAGCCGGGTAATGGCCAGCTGAGCGCCGTGGCCCTGATGGACGCCCGCTCCATTGCGGCAACGGCTGCCAACGGCGGCGTCCTGACGCCGGCGACCGACCTGCCCGAGGACACTTGGGACGAGGCCTGCGAGTACACCTTTGACGACGCGCCGTACAAGAAGCGCGTGTACTGGGGCTTTGGCAAGGCGGAGCCTGCCGACGAGCTGGTCGAAGGCCCCAACATCAAGCCGTGGCCCGCGATGGAGCCGCTCGGCGACGACATCCTGCTCAAGGTTTGCTCCAAGATCATGGACCCGGTCACCACGACCGACGAGCTCATTCCCTCGGGAGAGACGAGCTCCTTCCGCTCCAACCCGCTGGGCCTGGCCGAGTTTACGCTCAGCCGCCGCGATCCGGCCTACGTCGGTCGTTCCAAGGAGGTCGACGCCGTGGAGAAGCGCCGCGTGGCTGGCGAGGCTGCAGGCGACCTGGCGGCGCTCGATGCCGAGCTTGCCGGCGTGTTTGAGGCGCTGGCCGGCGCGGGTGTCGCGGCCGATGCCAAGGCGACCGAGTATGGCTCCATGCTCTACGCCAAGAAGCCGGGCGACGGTTCTGCCCGCGAGCAGGCCGCGAGCTGCCAGCGCGTAATTGGCGGCCTGGCCAACATCGTCCACGAGTACGCCACCAAGCGCTATCGCTCCAACGTGATGAACTGGGGCATGGTGCCCTTCCAGATGGAGACGGAGCCCAACTTTGAGGTGGGCGACTACGTCTTTGTGCCGGGGATTCGTGCTGCGCTCGATGGCGACCTGAAGGACATCGCCGCCTACGTGATGCACGCCGATGGTGCGGTCGAGCAGATTGAGCTCTACATTGCCGATATGACGGCCGAGGAGCGTGCCATCGTCAAGGCCGGCTGCCTGATCAACTACAACAAGTTCAAGGCCGCTGCCGAGTAACGCTGCTGTACGCCCCGGCCACACCTTTCCCTCGTGCTCACGCGCTTCGCGAGGGTCGCCCGAGGGAAAGGTGTGGCAGGGGCTACCGCGACGTTCTCGTTGGGTCTTGAGGGACGCTAAAAATAGACTTGCTTGATGCCGCCTCTGTTATCGGAGCGGCTTCTTTTTTGGACCACCACAAAGGGGACAGGCACTTTTGTGGTGGTGGGGACGAGCTCGATGTTGTTGTGATCGTTGAGCGGCATGTTAATGGGCGGCTCTACAGAATTTCATCCGGGTTGGCGGGTTTGGTCGTTTTGGGGATGCCGAGTTTGGACGACGCGAAATCGTCAACATTGTCCTTGATTCCATCTTTGGTGTAGACGGTGACCATATAGGTGCTGTGCCCAAATTCGCTCTTGTCGCGTATCGCCCAGGCCTGCCAGTAGGCAGCTCCGCCTCGCTCTCTGATTTTTCCAATGCGGCGGAGTTCTGTTCGCTTTAATTTCTGGTCGCTGTCGACGGTTCGGCCGACCTCATCGGTGAGCCCGCACTGTTCAAGCAGTTTGTCGAGGACTTGGTTCATGTGACGCTCATCGGTGTTTGGAGCATAGTCGTAAGCGAGGGTGATGGAGTCGAGTGGCTGGTCGTCGATCAAATAATTCATCGTCTGAGGTTCAAGGCTGAAATGGGGGAAGCATCCATCAATCGTTCCGAGCAGCGGTAACATTGACCGCCAAATTCCGGTGGGAATTCCATCTTCGTAGAACACGCCGCGACAGATAAAGGAGAGCGAGGTGGCACGCGAGCCGGCGTCGACCATTCCGCATAAATCGAAGGGCGAGGCGATGCCAAGGGAAAAGGGCGTGGCGGCGATAAGGAAGAGCATCACGATGGGTATGGCGAGAATGGCGATGACGTTGCGACCGGTGGAATGAGACGGCTTCATATGCGCTCCTCGAGACAAAGATCTGTTGAGGATAGGCAGAAATGGATATGTTCAGAGAACAATTCAAGTTTAATCTCATGGCGCGAGATGGTCGACCGTTAGCGTCGAAAACCACCACAAAGGTGCCTGTCCCCTTTGTGGTGGTGAGGAGCGCGCGGCTTCTTTTGGTAATAATGCTGGCTGGCGATATCATTAGTGCAGGTAGCGAAGGTTTGCGTTGCGAGGTGCTTTGCTGTGAGAAGTCCTGCCCGTATTGGATTGATTGTTTTGGCGCTTGCGATTACCGTGGTTGGCATGGGCACTGTCGGCGTGGCGTTTCTACCTGCTGCGGTGACGGAGTCGGTGGTCAAGCCTGTGACTCAATCTGTCGAACTTCTGACCGGCGACGACAAGCCCGAGACCATTACCGTTGATTTTGATGAGCAGCCGGCTGTGCTGGGTATTAGCAATTATCCGCGTATTCAGCTTGGGGCCATGCGCTATACCACGGATACAAGCCTGATCGATAGGGCGTCCGAGCTACTCAAGGGCAAAACATTTAAGCGTTGGTACGGATATGCGTCCTATCGGGCAAAAGCGAACGACATGGTTGGCGGATGCCACTCTTCCATCGAGCTGGACACTGCAAACGGCGCAAAGTTATGTGATGTCTCGTACGATCCGGGCTACGAGGGCAATAAGGGTCCGGGCATCTACATCATGGACGGCGATGTCGCCTATGTCATGGAGGGCGACCAGACCGAGCTCAACGATTTTATGGGTCAGTGTATCCAAGATGCCTATAAACAGACCTGCTTGCCTGACCCGCAGACTGCACGCGATAGTGGGTCTGCCCGTACATGGCTGTTCGAGGATGAGATGCCCTGGACCGTCGAATCGGGAAGTACGGGTTCGGCGAAGGAGTAGAGACCGCGACTACCACAAAGGTACCCGTCCCCTTTGTAGTAGTTCTCGGTTTGTCTCGATCTGTAACATCTTGGCCGCTAAAAGTGGGCCTGGTGTTACAGATTTAGATTTTCGATTCAGGTGTCTTCTGTTTGTCTCGATCTGTAACAGTTAGACCCTAATTTGCCGAGTAGATGTTACAGATTGAGACAAACAGTTGCCGCTGGTCAATTCATCTCGATCTGTAACATCTAGGATCAAAAATGGCTGCTAGATGTTACAGATCGAGATGGTAGTGCGCCTGGGCAGCGGCGGGCTGACATCTCAGTACCCTATCCATCAATCACTCAGAAAATCTTATATATAGAGACTTAGATTTGTGTATAAGATTGCGCAAAGCTGGCAACAATACTTCTCGAACAACGTGAAGCCGCCCCGTAGGGCGGCCACCCCAAGAGAGGTGATTCCATGAGAATCGATAAGCTAGCAATGACGTCGCGCGAGGCGCTGCAGACCGCCATGAGCACGGCTGCCGATGCGCAGGCCGGCGCGGTGGAGCCGATTCACCTGCTGTCCGCCCTGCTCGGTGCCGGCGAGCGCAATATCTCCGTGATCATCGAGCGCATCGGTGCCGACCCGGCCCAGCTCGCACGCTCCACGCAGGATGCCATCGACCATGCGCCCAAGGTTTCGGGCGAGGGCCAGCAGATGGGTCTTTCCAACGAGCTCGTCCGCGTCATCGAAAAGGCCGAGAAGAAGGCCACCAAGATGGGCGACAGCTTTGTGGTGACCGAGCATCTGCTGATGGCGCTTGCCGAGGACAAGGGCGAGGCCGGCCGCGTGCTGCGTGACGCCGGCGTGACCAAGGAGCGCATCGAGCAAGTCTACGAGGAGCTGCGCGGCGATGACCGCGTGACGTCTGCCGAGGACAAGACCCAGTTTGAGGCGCTGGAGCAGTATGGCCGCAATATCTGCGACCTTGCCCGCGCCGGCAAACTCGACCCGGTCATCGGCCGTACCGACGAGATCCGTCGTACCATCCAGGTCCTGTCCCGTCGCACCAAGAACAACCCGGTGCTCATCGGCGAGCCGGGCGTCGGCAAGACGGCCATCGTCGAGGGCATCGCCCAGCGTATCGTGGCCGGCGACGTGCCGAGCACGCTGCGCGACCGCGACCTTATCGAGCTCGACATGAGCGCGCTGGTCGCCGGCGCCAAGTACCGCGGTGAGTTCGAGGACCGCTTGAAGGCCGTGCTCAAGGAGGTACAGAAGTCCGAGGGCAAGGTCATCCTGTTCATCGATGAGCTCCACACCATCGTGGGCGCGGGTGCCACCGAGGGCTCCATGGACGCCGGCAACATCCTCAAGCCGGCGCTTGCTCGTGGCGACTTGCACGCGATCGGCGCGACCACGCTCGACGAATACCGCAAGTACATCGAGAAGGACGCGGCGCTTGCCCGTCGTTTCCAGACCGTGATGGTCAGCGAGCCTACCGTCGAGGACACCATCTCGATCCTGCGTGGCCTCAAGGAGAAGTACGAGATCTTCCACGGCGTGCACATCACCGATAGCGCGCTCGTGGCTGCCGCCGACCTCTCCGATCGCTACATCGCCGACCGCTTCCTGCCCGACAAGGCCATCGACCTGGTCGATGAGGCGGCAAGCCGCCTGCGCATGGAGCTCGACAGCATGCCGGTCGAGATCGACGCCACCACGCGTCAGCTCACTCAGCTGCAGATTGAGGAACAGGCGCTCATGAAGGAGACCGACGACGCCTCCAAGGAGCGTCTGGAGGCCCTGCGCCAAGAGATCGCCGAGGTCCAAGAAAAGCTCAACGTGCAAAAGGCCGGCTGGCTCAACCAGAAGAACGCCATCGACCACGTGCAGGAGCTTAAGGGCCAGCTTGACGAGGCCAAGAGCGAGGAGGAACGCGCGACGCGCAACGGCGATCTGGGCCGTGCGTCCGAGCTACGCTATTCCGTGATCCCGGGCCTGCAGCAGCAGATTCAGGATTCCGAGGCTGCGCTCGAGGCACAAAAGCAGCAGGACGGCGAGGGCCTCAACGAGCAGGTGACCTCCGATGAGATCGCCGAGGTCGTGAGTGCCTGGACCGGCGTGCCCGTGTCCAAGATGATGCAGGGCGAGCTCGACAAGTTGAAGGGCCTGGAGGGCGAGCTGCATAAGCGCGTCATCGGCCAGGACGAGGCCGTCTCCGCCGTTGCCGCGGCCGTGCGCCGCAGCCGTGCTGGTCTCTCCGACCCGGACAAGCCCATCGGCAGCTTCTTCTTCCTGGGCCCCACCGGCGTAGGCAAGACCGAGCTCGCCAAGGCGCTGGCCGAGTGCCTGTTCGATGACGAGCGCGCGCTCGTGCGTATCGACATGTCCGAGTATATGGAGAAGTTCAGCGTCCAGCGTCTGATCGGTGCGCCTCCGGGATACGTGGGCTACGACGAGGGCGGCCAGCTCACCGAGGCCGTGCGCCGTCGTCCGTACTCCGTAATCTTGCTCGACGAGATGGAGAAGGCCCATCCGGATGTCTTTAACGTGCTGCTGCAGGTGCTCGACGACGGCCGTCTGACCGACGGTCAGGGTCGCCAGGTGTCCTTCAAGAACACGATCATTATCATGACGTCTAACGTGGGCTCCAAGGCTATCGCCGATCTGTCCGGTAAGGACGAGGAGGAGATGCGCCATCAGGTCGACGTCGCCATGGCTCAGACCTTCCGCCCCGAGTTCCTCAACCGTATCGACGATATCGTAGTGTTCCATCCGCTCGGCATGGCGCAGATTGAGAAGATCGTCGACATCCAACTCGCCGACGTCCGCGCGCGCCTGGCCAAGGAGCGCATGACGCTTGCCATCACCCCGGCGGCTAAGCAGATGCTCGCCGTGGGTGGCCTGGACCCGGTCTTTGGCGCCCGTCCGCTCAAGCGTCTCGTGCAGCGCGAGGTCGTGGATGCCATTGCCGCCGCTATTATCGACGGCACGGTGCGCGAGGGCGATCAGGTGACGGTCGATGTCGACAAGGACGGCGGCTTTACCGTCGTGTGCGACAACACGCCGGCGGCCACCTACGAGGTCCCCGACGCCGAGTAGATTTTTGGGCCATGCCTTAAAATCTGCCTTTAGAGCCAAACGCCAAGGGCGGCGGATCCGATTGGGTCCGCCGCCCTTTTTCGTGCGACAATCGATAATGTTGAACACGATTGCATGGCAAGGAGATGCGCAGATGACAGACAAGAACAAGACGAACACGCCGGCGACCGATGCCGCACCCGCCGCACCCAAGCCCACGTCCAAACCGGCGTCCAAGCCGCGCGATCCCTACATCCGTGCCGAGAACGAGGACGACGACGGTTACGACCCCTACAGCGACCGACGCCCCGAGCGCGAGCCGCTGTTCGAAGCCGACCCCTGGCGTTAAGTAGCTCATTTGGGACGGGGCTTTTTTAGCTACTTTGTTTTCGGCTAGAGGCGTTCATGCCTGCCCCCCTCGGCCGCTCGATATCCTCCGGGAGGGGCCACTAATAGAAAACTTGCTTATCAATTAATCAAGATACGCATAATCTTGCTCTCTTGCTAATCAAGAATCGATATAATCTTGATTAGCAGGAGAGCAAGATTGGAGAATCATGGCATTCAACGACTTGGTGGCTCAAAAAATAAAGGACTTTGAGCAACAGGGGATTCCGCAGGTCTTTGAGCGCGACCTTGATCTGGGCAACCCGCAGGAGCCAAAGCGCGACAACATCGTAAATGTGATTGTGGGAGCCCGTCGTTGTGGAAAGACGTATCGCCTGTATCAGGAGATGCGGCGGCTTCAGGGCCAAGGCGTCGAGCTTGACCGGATGCTATATTTCAATTTTGAGGATGAGCGCTTGCGTCCGTATGAGCCATCGCTACTAGCGGACGTGCTCGATACATTCTATGCACTATATCCTGCTGCTCGAGGCGAGGGCGCCTACCTTTTCTTTGACGAGATCCAGGAAATACCCGAATGGGGTGCGTTTCTGCGACGCGTGGTCGATACGGAGAAGGCGACCGTTTACGTGACGGGATCTTCTTCTAAGATGCTGTCCTCAGAACTTAAGAGCGAATTCAGGGGCCGTTCTCTTGTGCGAGAGCTTTTTCCGTTGAGTTTTTCGGAATACGTCCGATATAAGACGGGGGGCGTTCCTGAGTCGAACGCGCCCTTCTCCTCGAGCGATGCAGCGTTGCTCCGACACCATCTGGTCGGATATCTCGAGCGAGGGGGATTCATCGCGACACTTGAGCAGACGCCCGCAGACGCGATTCAGCTGCTACAGGAATATGCGTCGCGAACGGTCGCCATGGACGTCGTTGAACGTTACGACGTCAAGAACCCCCGTTTGGCCTCGCTGTTTCTGGCGCGGTGCATGGCATCTTCGGGACGAGAGCTGTCAGTGAACAAAGTGTACAACGAGTTCAAGAGCAGACAGATATCCGTCAGTCGAAATACGCTCAGCGACTTACTTGAGTATTACGAGGACGCCTACCTGCTGTTTTCGGTGCCGGAGTTCACGCGTTCGCTTGCAAATAATACGCGGTCTGCGTCTAAGGTCTACGCCGTCGATCCTGCGATGTTCGGAGCGTTCTCCCCCGCATCGGCATTGGATCAGGGTCAGAGGCTCGAGACCGCGGTGTTCAATGCGCTCAGAAGAAGGACCCCCGCCGCGCGGCCTGGTTCGGTTTGCCGCCTGCTGATTAAAGATAAGAATAAAAGCCATGAGGTGGACTTTGTGGCTGGGGATGCGCTCCTCATGCAGGCTTATAGCCTAATTCAGGTGAGTGTGGATATGGCAAGCGAGAAAACGCGTGAGCGTGAAACTGCCGCGCTCGATGCCGCGATGGCCCAGTTTGATCTTGGCGAGTCGGCAATCGTTACCATGGATGAGCAGGCCGATATTCCATGCAAACACGGCGTGGTACATGCTGTGCCCGCATGGAAGTGGCTCCTTTCCTAATCGTCTATGGATTTGCGAGGCCAGGACTCAGGTGTCATGGTCCGCTAGTCCTGGGCCTTGATGCTCGGCAGGAGAATCTGGGCGAGGTAGTCGGTCTCGAGTTTGGTCGCAGAGTCGGCCTTGCCGTCTTTGCCGACCAGTACGTTCTTGATCTGGCTATAGGTGTAGCGGTTGCCGGTCGTGAGCTCGACAAGCTCAATGGCCGTGTCCATGGGGTAGGTTGACACGGGATTCTGCGTCCGTCCGTTGATGGTCTGGGGCACCACGTACGGATAGACGGGGCCGCTGGCGTAGACGGTATAACCGTTGCCTAGATTGGCCGCACCCAAAACCGTATCGCCCTCATCGGGCGTAAAGCTCTCGCCCTCGCGCACCGCGACGAGCGTCACAATCGGCGTATCGCTGTCGCCGGCAAGATAGATGCATAGCGTGCTGCCATTTTGCCAAGTCTCGACCTTGCCGTACCACTCGACGGGGATATCGAGCTGGTAGAGGTCGGTTGCCTTGTGACGGGCGTCGGCATCGCGGGCAGACTGTGCCTTTTGCGCGCTCACGGCATTGACGGCGGCGTCGCGCCGCGCGGTTGCTGCCTGCTGGAGCACTTTGGCAGCCGCGGCAGAGCTCGCGCCGCCTTCCTCGGCATACTTGGCGGCGGCATCGATCTGGTCGTCGGTCACTGTGTCGGCCGAGGGCACCTTAAGTTTAAAGGTGGCTTGAGCGCGCAGGTCCTGCCCATCGCTCTTGACCGTAACCTGTGCCTTGGTGGTCGGGACGGTGTAGATGGTGCCGTCGGCCGCGATGGGGGAGGCGGCGATGGAGAGCGTGTAATCGCCGGGCAGCAGCTTAATGCCGCGACCATGCTCGTCAACGTAGAGCGTTTCGCTCACGGAGGATCCGTCAGAATCCTGGCCACTCACCTGTACGGGAATCTTGGAGCCGGAGGAACAGTCGAGCCCCGCGGCATGTACACCAATCTGCACCGACATCATCGTGTGGGCATTGGCGGCGACGATGGCAGCCTGCTCTTGCCGGTATCCGTTCCAGGCTGCGTAGCCTGCGCCGCCGGCGACAAGCGCAACGGCCACAGCGCCGGCGACCATTAGATTGCGGCGCTTGGGCGACATCTTGCGATGGCGGACCTCGGCTTCGCGTGCCGAGGGAACGGACGGCAGGGGAATATCGCCCATGGCGATGGTCTCATCGACGACAGGAGCAGAACCTAGGCCGGGGAGCTCGCGGGTCAGCGAATCCTCGGCCGGCAAGCTGTCGAGCAAGATGGTTTCCTCGCCTGTGTCGGATTCGGGCTGGTTGCCGGCCTCGCTTTCGGTGTCTTCGTGATCCACCTCATCTTCGGTAGGCTCAACGTCGCCTGCATCCTTACCATCGGACTGCCCCCCGGCTTCCGGCTCATCCTGCACATCAACGCTCGAATCGTCAAACGCAATCTCGGCCAGCGCGATCTGGTCTAGGCTCTCTAGGGCCTCGGCACGCGCTTCTGTATCTTGGGCCGCATCCTCTTGGCCCGTCGTCTCATCTTTCATATATCCCCCAAGCTCGATATCGGGACAACAATGTACCCAAAATTGGGGTCACATAGGGCTGTCAGGCGGTTGGAAATCTGATTTTATCTGTGCGAGAGGTTTTGAATGTGTGTGCGAATGGAATATGTGCGTGAATGCGCGCAGCAACAAAAAGCCCCGGAAAGCGGGCGAATCGCTTTCCGGGGCTGCGTATGACGCGCGATTGCGGCGTCGGCTAAGTTTGCCTACATCCAAATGTGGGCGGAATAAACACGTTACTCGGCGTGCGCGTAATCAACTTTGGCGCGGCGAGCGGTGGCCTTCTCCCAATCGCTGGTGCCCTCAAAGACATCCTGCTTGTAGGGATTGCGGCCGAGCTTCTTGGCGCGGTAGGCGATGTAGATGATTGCAGCGACGTTGGCGACCAGTGCGGCGATCGAGACCGCGGTAGCGGCGCCGGGGTCGAGCGTGGAGTGGGTCACAAAGATGGACTCCTCCTGGAAGTACGGGAACACCTGGGCAAACATGCACCAAATGGCCAGCGTAAAGGCGCGGTTCTGGATCCAGCCGCCCTTGTTCCAGATAAAGGCGGCGACGGTGGGCGCCAGCAGCAGCGCAAAGCCGCAGAACCAGGAGTGGGTGGGCAGGCAGTTGTAGGTGTAGCAGAAGTTCCAGATATCGTAGGCGATGATGTAGACCCAGGTCATGTCGGGCCACAGCATGTCGGTCTTGTCCTCGGAGGCGTAGACGCTCCACCAACCGGTCATGCAGAAGATGTTGATGATACCGGCGATGCCGTTGAACACGTTGTTCCAGCCGGCCAGCTGCGTAGCACCTTCGGAGGTGACCCAGGTGGACTGGCCCAGGACAAAGAAGTGATAGGCGCTCTCAAAGTCGGACACGACGGCGATCATGATGTTGATGGCGACGATCACAAACGGCCATGCGCGGAACCAATGCGCTTTGCCGATTTTGCCCCACTGATACTTAATGGCGATGAAGCCCCAGCAACCGGCCAGCGCCGCGTATACCTTGGCGTAGTGGAACCAGCTGTTCTGGTACACATGGGTGGGGTTGGTGAGCGCCCACTCGGCACCCTGCGAAACGCCGATGGCGATGGCGACGCAGTAGATGGTCATGGCCAGCGGAGCCACGCCAAAGATGATGGCCGCGCCCAGCTTGGTGCGGCGGCCGACCTCGTTGAGCACAATCAGGCCAATAAAGACCATGGCCCAGCCGGCCCAGTGGATAAGGGTATCGCTACCCCAAACATCGAACAGCATGCTGCTCTCCTTTCACACGCCCGCGGCCCCTCTTCCGATCGCGGGCAGTTTGGCCAAATGTCGTCAGTTCCTGGGTTTGCGCTCGGGATACTTGGCGGTATAGCCCTCGATGTGGAGTGTCGAGGCGATGATTTCCTTGACCGTCTCGTCGGGCACATCGGGGTGCGTGCGGATATACATCAACAACCCCATGATGAGGGTGTAGAACGTCTCGTAGACATGGTCGATGCGTAGCTCATGATGGGCGACAAAATCCACCACGGTGGTGTCGCAGATATACTGTGCCACGCGCTGGACCACGTTGTGCAGAAAACCGCCGTAGAGCGCGCCGCTGCTCGAGGTGAGCGTACTCGGCAGCTCGTGGCCGCTGGCGACCAGGCGCTTAAAGAGCGGGGCGACGGTGTCGAGCGCGCCCTCGATATCACCGACGATGCGGCTGGCATTCCACTGCTCGAGCTCGGAGATAAAACCGTCGATTGCCTCGTCCATGACGGCGGTGACGGCGGCGTCCATATCGGCAAAGTAGTGGTAGAACAGCGAGCGCGTGCAGCCGGCGCGTTTGGTCACGGCCGATACCGATAGGTGGGACACGCCTAGCTCGGAGCTTACGGTGCGCACGGCATCGAGGATCTCGCGACGGCGTTCGTCGCCCGTCAAGCGCTTTGCCGCGCTATCGGGCGCGGGGACGGCGTCGGCAACAGAGATATTCGCCGTGTTATCGCTCATGTGTTTGCCGCCTTTCATCCGTTCGGGCCCGACCGTTCGCCTAACAGTCTTGAATATTGTTGACGGTTCGTCAATACTGTTTTTGACACAATGTCAACAATAACGGGTGAACGGCGTGGGGGCATGTCGAACCCGTAAGAAGAGGGGTGCCGTGGTCTCGCCGGGCTGCGGCAAGAGAAGGGACAACCATGATTCTCAACGGACCGGGGATTAGCTACACCGAGCCCGATATCGGCGCGGAGTTCGTGCCGCCGCTGCCGGAGCATCCGCGCGAGGCCATTGTCAAGCTGTGCGAGCATTGCACCAACCGTCTTCTGCATCGCGACGAGCTGCTGGGCTACGAGTACTGGTCGTTTGCCGAGGCCGCAACCGACGAGCAGGCCGAGGTACTCTGCAAGATGAAGATGCGCCGTCCCTACACGCTGCCCGAGATGGTCAAGCTCACCGGCATGCCCGAGGCCGATATCGAGAAGATGCTCGACGACATGAGCTACACGGGCCTGCTCGAGTACAACTGGGAAAATCCCGAGCGCGCCAAGCAGTGGGTGCTGCCCATGCTGGTGCCGGGTTCCGCCGAGTTCCTCAACATGCGCGTGAGTCAGCTCGAGGAGCATCCGGTCTATGCCAAGTTTTTTGAGCAGGCATCCAAGGGCCCGCTGTCCAAGGCTACGCCGATGGTGCCGCCCGGGGGCGCCGGTATCGGCATGCACGTCATTCCGGTCGAGAAGGCCATTGACGCCGCGAGCACGTCGGTGCCTATTGAGCATATCGAGCATTGGCTCGACAAATACGATGGCAAATATGCTGCTAGCACCTGCAGTTGCCGCGCGAGCCGTCGCGTGATGGGTGAGGGCTGCGCCGACGACCCGGCAGATTGGTGCATCGCCGTGGGCGATATGGCCGACTACGTGGTCGAGACCGATCGTGGCCACTATGTGACGCGTGACGAGGTTTACGACATCTTGCGCCAGGCCGAGGACAACGGCTTTGTGCACCAGATCACCAACATCGACGGCGAGAACAAGATCTTCGCCATCTGTAACTGCAACGTCAACGTGTGCTACGCCCTGCGCACCTCGCAGCTGTTCAACACGCCCAACCTGTCGCGCTCGGCCTATGTCGCCAAGGTCGAGAAGGACAAGTGCGTGGCCTGCGGCCGCTGCGTTGAGGTGTGTCCGGCCGGCGCCGCCAAGCTGGGCCAGAAGCTCTGCAGCAAAAAGGCGGGCGGACAGGTGCCCGAGTATCCGCGCCAGGAGCTGCCCGATGCCACCAAGTGGGACCACACCAAGTGGTCGCCTAACTACCGCAACGACAACCGCATCGAGACGCACGAGTCCGGCACCGCGCCCTGCAAGACGGCTTGCCCCGCGCATGTCGCCGTTCAGGGCTATCTGAAGCTCGCGGCGCAGGGCCGCTATGACGAGGCACTGGCGCTCATTAAGCGCGAGAACCCGCTGCCCGCTATTTGCGGCCGTGTGTGCAACCGCCGCTGCGAGGATGCCTGTACCCGTGGTCGCGTGGACGAGGCCGTGGCCATCGACGAGGTCAAGAAGTTTATCGCCCAGCGCGATCTGGACGCTGCGACCCGCTACGTCCCGCCCGTGGTGACGCCGACGCGCGCTGGCGGCTTCGACCAGAAGATTGCCATCATCGGTGCCGGCCCGGCCGGTCTGTCCTGCGCTTTTTATCTTGCCGAGAAGGGCTACAAGCCCGTCGTGTTCGAGAAAAACGAGCGCCCGGGTGGCATGCTCACCTACGGCATTCCCAGCTTTAAGCTGCAGAAGGATGTTATCGAGGCCGAGGTCGAGATCATTCGCCTGATGGGTGCCGAGTTCCGCTATGGCGTGGAGGTCGGTCGCGATGTGACGCTCGACGAGCTGCGCGAGCAGGGCTTTAAGGCCTTCTACGTGGCCATCGGCTGCCAGGGCGGCCGCCTTGCCGGCATTCCGGGCGAGGACGCCGAGGGTGTGACCGTGGCTGTCGACTTTTTGCGCGAGGTCAACAGCGGCAAGATTGACGCGCTGCCCGGCCGCACCATCGTGGTGGGCGGCGGCAACGTGGCCATCGACGTTGCCCGCAACGCCTGCCGTCTGGGTTCCGAGCACGTTGAGATGTTTTGCCTGGAGAGCGAGGCACAGATGCCCGCCAGCGAGGAAGAGCGTCGCGAGGCCATCGAGGACGGCGCGCACATCAGCTGCGGTTGGGGCCCCAAGGAGGTCCACCTGGACGAGGCCGGTCGTGTGTGCGGTATCACCTTCAAGCGCTGCACGCGTGTCTTTGACGACGAAGGCCGTTTTGCGCCCGAGTACGACGAGAACGATCTACGCCGTGTCGATGCTGACCGTGTCGTCATGTCCATCGGCCAGTCCATCGTGTGGGGCGACCTGCTGGCTGGCTCCAAGGTGGAGCTTGGCCGTGGTCAGGGTGCCCTTGCCGATCCCCAGACCTACCAGACCGCCGAACCCGACATCTTTGTGGGTGGTGACGTCTACACCGGTCCCAGCTTCGCCATCGACGCTATCGCCGCCGGTCACGAGGCTGCGGTGTCCATCCACCGCTTTGTGCAGCCGGGCTCCACGCTCACCATCGGCCGCAACCAGCGCCGCTACACCGCGCTCGACCGCGACGATGTCGTGATCGAGAGCTATGACAACGCGAGCC
This sequence comes from uncultured Collinsella sp., assembly GCA_900544895.1. Taxonomy (GTDB): domain Bacteria; phylum Actinomycetota; class Coriobacteriia; order Coriobacteriales; family Coriobacteriaceae; genus Collinsella. The sequence goes on along the minus strand of UQWZ01000001.1, from coordinate 340,026 downwards.
GCGAGGTTGCCCACGTGGACCGCGAGCGCGAGAAGGCCGCGCCCTTCAGCGAGTACGTCGAGACCTTTACCGAAGAGCAGGTGCGCGCCGAGACCGCCCGTTGCCTTGGCTGCGGTGCCTCAATCGTCGACCCCAACAAGTGCATCGGCTGCGGCCTGTGCACCACCAAGTGCGCATTCGACGCCATCCATCTTGATCGCGATCGCCCCGAGTGCTCCACGATGGTTAAATACGAGCAAAAGCTCCCAAGCCTGGGCAAGTACGCGCTCAAGCGCGCCATTAAGATCAAATTTGGGAAGAAGTAATGAGGTTCCGCCGTTCTAACGAACGGCGGAACTGCCGACGCTGCGCGGCACCCAGGTACCCCATCTTGCCCCTCAACTGCGGCGCCGCGGGCAAAAGCCCAGCGGACGCCTTGTTTCGGGGCAACCTGGGGTACCTGGGCGCCGCTCGCTGACGTTGAATTGACATCGCATCGACCTCTGTCGAAAGGTTTTATCTTGCATGAATTGGGAATCGTTTACCACATCATTCGCGATGTTGAGAATGTGGCGCGCGCCAATGGCGTGCGTCGCGTTTCGAGCGTGACGTTGCTGCTGGGCGAGGTCTCGGGCGTCGTTCCCGACTTGTTGCTCGACGCTTGGCGCTGGGCGGCGGATAAAAAGCCTATCACGCAGGGCGCGGAGCTTATCGTGGAGCCCGTCGAGGCCGTGACGCATTGCGAGGCGTGCGGCTGCGACTACGCGACGGTCGAGCACGGCAAGACCTGCCCCCATTGCGGCAGCGGCGAGACATACCTGTTGCAGGGCCAGGAGGTCATGATCAAGCAGATCGAGACCCCCGACGAGGACCCGGCAGACACTGCTCCTGGCGACCTCTCCGACGCCCCCGATGCCGTCGACGCCGCCAACCCCCTCCATATCGCCTAACTTAGACATTGGGGACGTTCTTAAACGACTAGTCGTAAAAGAACGTCCCCAACGACTACTTTCCTAGAGCATATTCCTTACCATTAGTCAAGCACCATCTGTTTAAACGAAATAGCCTCAACCCGAGCACATTTGTGTCTGTTTAAAACCGGCAATAATGAACAGCGTGCTCAATTCGGTCATGTAAATAGATCAGCTATCAATCCTCAGCAGCAAATCAGCCAAAATACTGGAATGTAATCAGCTTGTAACAAAACAAGACGTTTAAACAAATAATGCTACCTTTTGCAGTTTTTCAAACAATTCTGCTGTATTTGCAGCTATACTCCATAACTGTCGTGTAGGAATTACGTAGACAAAAAGGAGGTTATGTGATGGTAAGTATTGTTCTTGCTAGCCATGGTGACTTGGCGGCTGGAATCAAGCAGACGGGCTCGATGGTCTTTGGCGATCAGCCGTCTGTAGCCGTGGTCTCGCTCGAGCCGAGCATGGGCCCCGACGACTTCCGTGCCAAGGTCGAGGAAGCAATCGCTTCCTTCGAGGACCAGGAGCAGGTGCTCTTCCTCGTTGATCTGTGGGGCGGCACGCCCTTCAACCAGATCAGCGGTCTCATCGAGGGCCATGATTCCTGGGCTATCGTCACCGGTGTCAACCTGCCTATGCTCATCGAGGCATATTCGCAGCGCTTTGACGCAAAGAACACTGCACATGCGATCGCAAAACATCTCGTGACTGAGGCTAAGGCCGGCGTGCGCGTCAAGCCCGAGTCTCTGGAGCCCGAGGAGAAGAAGCCGGCTGCGGCCGCCGCTGCTCCTGCGGGTGCCATTCCTCCGGGAACGGTGATCGGCGACGGGCACATCAAGATCGCCCACGTCCGTATCGACACGCGTCTGCTGCATGGTCAGGTGGCCACCACGTGGACCAAGCAGATCAACCCCAACCGCATCATCGTGGTCTCCGACGGCGTTGCTCACGACGAGCTCCGCAAGACCATGATCGAGCAGGCTGCCCCTCCGGGAGTCCACGCCAACGTCGTGCCTATCAAGAAGATGGCCGAGGTCGTCAAGGACACGCGCTTTGGCGACACCAAGGCGATGCTGCTGTTCGAGAACCCGCAGGATCTGCTCAGGGCCATCGAGGCCGGCGTCGACATCAAGGAAGCCAACATCGGTTCCATGGCCCACTCCAAGGGCAAGGTCGTCGTCACCAACGCTGTCGCTATGGGCGATGACGATGTCAAGACCATCGAGGCTCTCAAGGCCAAGGGCGTCAAGTTCGAGGTCCGCAAGGTTCCTTCGGATTCCTCCGAGGATCTCGACGCCATGTTGAAGAAAGCTAAGGCCGAACTGGCCGCTCAAGCATAGTAAAGGAGGGTCCGATACATGTCTGCAATCACTATTCTGCTTGTTGCGATTGTCGCGTTGCTTGCCGGTATGGAAGGCATTCTGGATGAGTTCCAGTTCCATCAGCCGCTCGTGGCATGCACGCTTATCGGTCTCGTAACCGGTCACCTTCAGGAGGGCATCCTCCTGGGCGGTTCGCTCCAGATGATGGCCCTTGGCTGGGCTAACGTCGGCGCCGCCGTCGCGCCTGACGCCGCTCTGGCCTCGGTCGCTTCTTCGATCATCATGGTGCTCGCCCTCAACGGTGGCGCCACCGATTCGGCCAAGGCCGTTACCGCCGCCATCGCCGTCGCCGTCCCGCTGTCGGTCGCTGGTCTGTTCCTGACCATGATCTGCCGTACCCTGGCTACCGCTATGGTTCACGGCATGGACGCCTGCGCCGAGAAGGGCGACTTCGCCGGCATCGAGCGTTGGCAGTACGCCGGCATCCTCATGCAGGGTGTTCGTATCGCCATCCCGGCAGTACTTCTGTGCATCATCCCGGCCGAGGCCGTTACCAACGCGCTTAACGCTATGCCCGATTGGCTGTCCGGCGGCATGGCTGTCGGCGGCGGCATGGTCGCTTCCGTCGGTTACGCCATGGTCATCAACATGATGGCCACCAAGGAGACCTGGCCGTTCTTCATCCTCGGCTTTGTCCTTGCTGCCATCCCTCAGCTCACGCTGATCGCCCTTGGCCTCATCGGCATCTCCCTTGCCCTCATCTACCTTGGCCTTAAGGATCTGGCCAAGCAGGGTGGCGGCATGGGCGGTGGCTCCGGTGACCCGCTCGGCGACATTCTGAACGATTACGAGTAGGAGGGGAGTGATACATATGGCAGAGAACAAGATTCAGCTCACCAAGGCTGACCGTAAGAAGGTTTGCTTCCGTCATCAGTTCCTTCAGGGCTCGTGGAACTACGAGCGTATGCAGAACGGCGGCTGGTGCTTCGCAATGATCCCTGCGATCAAGAAGCTCTACACCAGCAAGGATGACCAGATTGCCGCTCTTAAGCGCCACCTGGAGTTCTATAACACCCACCCCTATGTTTCCGCCCCCGTCATTGGCGTTACCCTCGCTCTCGAGGAGGAGCGCGCCAACGGTGCTCCGATTGACGACGTCGCCATTCAGGGCGTCAAGGTCGGTATGATGGGCCCGCTCGCCGGCGTCGGCGACCCCGCCTTCTGGTTCACCCTTCGCCCGATTCTGGGTGCTCTGGGCGCTTCCCTGGCCCTGTCCGGCAGCATCGCCGGTCCGCTGCTGTTCTTCTTCGCGTGGAACATCATCCGTTACGCCTTCCTGTGGTACACGCAGGAGTTTGGCTACAAGGTCGGCTCCTCCATCGCCAAGGACCTCTCCGGCGGTCTGATGGGCAAGGTCACCGAGGGCGCTTCCATCCTGGGTATGTTCATCATCGGCGCCCTGGTCGAGCGCTGGGTGTCCATCTCCTTCACCCCGGTCGTCTCCAAGGTCACGCAGTCTGCTGGCGCCTTTATCGACTGGGCTAATCTGCCCTCCGGTTCTGAGGGTGTCAAGGAAGCACTGACGATGTATAACTCCATCGGTGCTAACGCCCTTGATCAGGTGAAGGTCACCACGCTTCAGGCTAACCTCGATCAGCTCATCCCCGGCCTTGCCGCCGTGTGCCTGACCCTGCTGGTCTGCAAGCTCCTCAAGAAGAAGGTCAGCCCGATCGTCATCATCCTGGCTCTCTTCGCCATCGGCATCATCGGTCGCGTCTGCGGCTTCATGTAAGCACGTTTCGGCTTAAGACCGAGAATTGCTAGGCAAGGGCTTTTGAGCCATTGAAACGGACCGCACCCGGTGGGTACACTGGATGCGGTCCGATTGTTTTATTTGGAGGGCGAGGCGCGCATGGCGCAATCTCAGAACAGCACGGTCGATCTGGCAACGCCGGCAACCTGCCTGATGGGGCTTACCAGTCACGGTAACGTAATGGTGGGCAATAAGGCGTTTGAGTACTATAACGAGCGCAATCCCGAGGATTTTATTCAGATCCCGTGGGACGAGGTCGACTATATTGCCGCCGAGGTTTTGCGCGGCACCAAGAAGATTACGCGTTTTGCTATCTTCACCAAGGACAACGGTCACTTTACGTTTTCGACGCGCGATGACAAAGAGACGCTTCGTGCGGTCCGCAAGTACGTTGACGAGGATAAGCTCGTGCGTTCGCCTGACTTTATCGATGTGACGGCCAAGGGCGCCAAGAGCATCCCCTCCGTTATCAAAAACCTCTTCCACAAAGGCAACTAGTCATTAAAGAGCGCCCCCTCAAAGTGGGACGCAGTCTCCCATGTGGCTCGATCGGGAAAGTGCATCCCAGTTCGAGCGTCGATTCCGGGATGTAGTTTCCGGAACGGGGTCGTTTGGGAAACCGTGTCCCGTTTCGAGCCGAAATTCTGGGTCACAGTTTCCCAGCGAGGTCTCATGGGGAAAGTCTGACCCAGAATTTGCCTGGATAGTGGGACGCACTTTCCGGAGGGCTGTTCCACCGCAACTTCGAAGAGTGGGTATACGCTGCATTACAGCGGCGTAAATCTGCTACACTAATACGACATGCCTCCGTAGCTCAGGGGATAGAGCACCGCTCTCCTAAAGCGGGTGTCGACGGTTCGAATCCGCCCGGGGGCACCAGAGATTTGTCGAGCCCGGTACCACCACGGTGCCGGGCTCTTCTGGTCTAAGGGCAGGGTTCGAGCCGTCGACACCCGCGTCACCAATTTCCTGCGGGGGGGGGTTGAATTCGCCCGGGGGCACCAGAGATTGATCGAGCCCGGTACACCGCCACGGTGCCGGGCTCTTCTGGTTCATGCCATGTCAAAAACGAAGCGCCCGCTTGCTGGGGGAGCAAGCGGGCGCCTGTGAGTGAATATGTTTGCGGCGAGAGCCGTAATGGGCGGTGGGGTGGCGACTAGTTGACCGTACCGGAATCGTCGCCCGTGCCCGAGCCCGAACCCGAACCCGAGCCAGAAAGTGCGACCGTCAGCGTAATCGTGCTGTCGGTAGACTGCTTGCCGGTGGGGGAGACGCCCGTAACGGTGGCGTTTTCGTTGCCGCTCACGGGGTTACCGTTCTGATCGCAGAATGCGATGTTGTAGAACCCGGCGTTGTTGAGCGCGGTAACGGCGGCGGAGATGCTCTTGCCGTACAGGTTGCCCGGAACGCTGGCTTTGCCGGACTTCTTGGCAATGACGACGGTAATCGTGGCGCCAGGCTTCTGCTTGCCGCTGGGGTTCCAGCTAATCACGGTGCCCTCGGTAACCGAATCGTTCTCCTGGTAGCTCACGTCGACGCCAAAGCCTGCCATATCGAGGGCGTTGCGCGCCTGGGCCTCGGTCATGTCGGTCAGATCGGGGACGGAGGTGGTGTCAGGACCGCTGGAGACCTTGTACGAGATGGTCGTGCCCTTCTCGACTTCCTTACCGGGTTCGGTGCCCTGCTCAAAGACCTGGCCCTCATCGGCCTCGTTGGCCTCCTCGGAGGCGTTGCCCTTCAGGCCAACGCTTGCCAGCGCGGCTTCTGCCTGGTCCTTGGTCAGGCCGACAAGCCGGGGAACCTCAACCTTCTCGGAGGGCTTGGGGCCCTTGGAGATTACCAGGTTCACCTTGGTGCCCTTGGCCTTCTTGGTTTTGCCGTTGGGCGTCTGCTCGGCGACCTTGCCCTCGTCGATATCGTCGTTGTAGCTTTGGTCGATGGTGCCGACCTCGAGGCCGGCTTCCTTGATCTGCTCGACGGCAGTCTGCTGGTCCTTGCCCAGCACATCGGGCACGGTGACCTGCTCGCCGCCAAAGAGTCCTGTGGCAAAGGCCACCACGATACCGATGACGGCAACGGCTGCCACCACGGCGGCGATGATCTTGTTCTTGTTGGATTTGGGCTTTTCGACCTCGTAGGAGCCGGTGGAGCCCGAAACCGAGCTACGAGCGGTATTCTGGCCGCTCACGCCCGAGACGGGACGTACCATGGCGCGCGTCTGATCGGAAAGCTCGCGAGTCTTGGTGGCGCCCAGCTCACCGGGTGCACCGATGATGCGCGTGGGCTCCGAGATGTTGACGGCACGGCCCGACAGGTAGCTGTTGAGCACCTGACGCAGCTCGTCGGCGGTCTGGAAGCGGTTTGCCGGGTCCTTCTCCATGCACTTGAGGATGATGCGCTCAAGGTCGGCGTCGACACCGGAGTTGATCTGGCTCGGCGGAATAGGCAGCTCGTTGACCTGCTTGAGTGCGACCGAGATGGCGTCATCACCGTCAAAGGGCACGCGGCCGGTGGCGCACTCGTACATCACGACGCCCAGCGAGTAGATATCCGAGGTGGGGCCGAGGTCCTGACCACGGGTCTGCTCGGGACTGACGTAGTGGGCGGTTCCCAGCACGTTGTTGTCTTGCGTGAGGTGGCTGTTCTTGGCGCGCGCGATGCCAAAGTCCATCACCTTGATGTTGCCGTCGGGCAGCACCATGATGTTCTGCGGCTTGATGTCGCGGTGGATGATCTCGTGCTTGTGGGCGACCGAAAGCGCGGAGCTGATCTGCGAGCCGATCTGGGCGACCTTCTTGGGGTCGAGGGCGCCGTGGCTCTTGATGCCGCTCTTAAGGTCGGTGCCGCGCAGGTACTCCATGACGATGTAATAGGTGTCGCCGTCCTTGCCCCAATCGTAGACGCCCACGATATAGGGGGAGGAGAGACCGGCTGCTGCCTGGGCCTCCTGCTTAAAGCGTGCGGCGAAGGTTGCGTCGCCAGCATACTGCGGCAGCATGATCTTGACGGCTACCGTGCGGTCGAGGACCTGGTCCTGCGCACGGTAGACGGTCGCCATACCGCCTGTCCCCACCTTATCCTTGAGGAGGTATCTTCCCCCGAGGACCCTCTGTTCCATTCCTGCTCCTAACATAACTATTCGCTCAACGATGTGTGTAGTACCTACGATGTGGCCGCTGGGGCCGTGTGGCGCGTTGCCGCTAACTCTTCGGCCGCGGCGCGCCTCGGGTGTCCGATTCGATCATGGGCATCACGCTCCCTGTGCGGCGAGCGCCGCGGTCAGGACGATGCCGGCAATCTTGGCCGCCTTGACGTCGTGTTTGTCGTAATCCTCCAAGGCCACCGAGATGGCGACCGTGGGTGAATCGTAAGGTGCAAAGCCAACGAACATCGAGTTGACGTTGGTGCCGCCGGTCTCGGCCGAGCCGGTCTTGCCGGCGACCTTGACGCCGGGGACCTGGGCATCGGTGCCGGTACCGGACTGGACGACGGCGAGCATGGCCTGCTTGACCTGGTCGGCCGTGGCGGAGCTGACGGCCTGACCCAGCGAGCGGGACTGCGTGGTCTTGACCACAGTTCCGTCCGGGGCGAGTACCTGGGCTACAAAGTACGGGTCCATGACCACGCCACTGTTAGCGATGGCGGCGGCAATCACGGCGTTTTGCATGACGGTGGTCTGCGGCCCGGGCGTGTGGTCCATGCCGACAGGCTGGCCGGCGCCGGCCCAGGCGGTCTCCCACTCGGTCATGAGCGACGGGTCGGCCATGATGGAGGCCGCGGAGGTCAGGTCTTGGCCGAGCTTTTGGCCGTAGCCAAAGGCGTTGGCAAACTGCACGAGCGTGTTTGCGCCAACTTCGTTTGCCACCTGGCCAAAGACGACGTTGGAAGACACGGCAAAGGCCTGCTGCAGGCTGATGGTGCCGTAGCTCTCGTTGGCATAGTTGGTGACCGGCGCGTTGCCGATGTCCATGGAGCCGGGCGCCTGGTAGGTGCTGGTAAGGCTGGCGGTGCCGGTCTCGAGTGCCGCGGAAAGCGTAACGACCTTAAACGTGGAGCCCGGCGTGTACAGCGCGTCCATGGCGCGATTGTACATGGAGCCGTCCTCGCCGCCGCCCGCCTGCAGCAGGGCGTCGATGTTGGTGTTGTCATAGGTGGGCGAGCTGGCGCATGCGAGCACCGCACCGGTACGCGGGTCGATGACCACTACAGCGCCCTTAAAGCCCTTGAGCGCCTGCTCGGCCGCCGTCTGGATACGCGAGTCGATGGTGAGCTTGGCGGTGTTGCCCGGCTGGGTCTGGCCCGCGAGCGAAGCGATGGCGTTGTTCCAGCTGGAGTAATCCTTAGAGCCGGTGAGCGTGTCGTTCATGACACTCTCGATGGCGGTGGTGCCATACTGCTGGCTCACGTAGCCAACCACGTGCGCTGCCAGGTTGCCGTTGGGGTAGGAGCGTACGTAGGTGCCGTCCTCCTGCTGCAGCGACTCGGCCAGCGTCACGCCGTCGGACGTGATGATGGAACCGCGCTGGATGTACTTGGAGCGGGCGATAGTGTGGTTGTTGGTCGGCATATCCTGATAGTCCTTGGCCTTGATGACCTGGACATAGGTGAGGTTGCCGATAAGGATGGCGAATAGCGCCGTAAAGGCGAGCACCGCACGGGTTAGACGGTTGGCGAGCGCAACGCGGCCGAGCACACCGGATTCAGGCGTGTCGAGCAGGCGACGGCGCATGCGCGAGCCGACGGAATGGCTGCCGCTGCCGTAGGAAGACGAGGTGGCAAAGCGCGTGCCCGTCGGGGCGGCGGCAGATGCGACCTGATCATCGGTGATGGCGGCCATAGTGCCGGTGCCGGTAAGCTCGGCCTCGCGTCCGGTCGCTTCGTCACCGGCGCGCAGCAGGAGCGCGACGATGATAAAGCTCGCCAGCAGCGAGGAGCCGCCCTGGCTCATAAAGGGCAGGGTGACGCCGGTCAGCGGGATCAGGCGGGTTACGCCGCCAACGATCAAGAAGGCCTGGAAGCTGATGGCGGCCGTAAGGCCCGTGGCACTAAAGGCTGCGAGGTCGGATTTAGCGCGGGCGGCCGTGGTGAGGCCACGCACGGCAAAGAGCATAAACAGGATGAGCACGGCGCCGCCGCCCAAAAGGCCCATCTCCTCGCCGATAGCCGAGAAGATAAAGTCGGACTCGACGACGGGGATGTTGTTGGCCATGCCGTTGCCGATGCCAACACCGACCAGACCGCCATCGGCAAGCGAGAAGAGCGATTGGACGATCTGGTAGCCCTGGCCCTGGGCGTCCTTAAAAGGATCGACCCAAACCTGGAAACGTACCTGAACGTGAGACAGGAACTTGTAGGCGCCCACGGCTCCAACGGCTAAGAGCGCAAGGCCGATAACGACATACGAGAATCGTCCCGTGGCAACGTAGAGCATCAGCAAGAAGATGGTGTAGAACAGCACGGCCGAACCCAGGTCGCGTTCGAAGACGACGACGAGCAGGCACACACCCCACACGGCAAACAGCGGCAGCAGCAGTCGCAGGCGAGGGATCTTAAAGCCCAGGATCTTGCGGTTGGAGATGGAGAGCAGCTCGCGGTTCTCAGCCAAGTAGCCGGCCAGGAACAGCACGATAAAGACCTTGGCGAACTCGCCGGGCTGGATGGTAAAGCCCGCGATGCGAATCCACAGCTTGGAGCCCGAGATCGTGGTGCCGATAAAGATAGGCAGCATCAGCAGAATGATGCCGATAATGCCAAAGGTATACTTGTAGCGCATGACCACGTCGAGGTTTTTGACCAGTGCAAGCGTTCCCACCATGAGCGCCACCGAGACAAACAGGATGATGAGCTGTGAGATGGCGAGAGCGGGGGCGAGGCGTGTCACGAACGTGATGCCGATGCCCGAAAGTATAAATACGATGGGCAGGATGGCGGGATCGGCGCCAGGCGCCAAGATGCGCACGGCGATATGTGCTGCGGCGAAGGCGGCGAAGAGGCCGATCGGTACGGCGAGCGTCTCAAAGGAGATAGCGGCGCCCGCGGTGAGGACGTACATCGCATACAGCAGGATGACGGGGAACGCCGAGGCGATGAGCAAGAGCAGTTCGGTGTTGCGGCGACTCATAAGCGGCACTCCCTTTCTAATTCTTATCGGAGGCTTCGGCCTCGGCGGACTGTTCGGCGGTTTTCTCGGAATCTGATTCGGAGGTCGATCCCTGGTCGGTGTTGTCGCGAATCGTTTGCGCGTCGATCACCTGGCGGGTCTGCTCCTCGTCGATCTGGTGGCGGTACTTGGATATCGTGTCCTGCGCATCGTCGACACTTGTTTGCGGAATGCCCGCCTTGAGGCGGTTTTGCGTGTCTTCGGGCAGGTCGGACAGCTTGATGCTGGTTTCGCTTTCGAGCCAGTGGAGCTTGAGTCCGAGCGGCTTGCCGGGCAGGCCGCGCCAGACGGCGACATTGCCCTGGTAGGTACCCAGGTAGTACGAGCCGGTGACACCCGTGTAGGCCCAGATGGCAGCCGCCAGCACCAAGACGAGACCTAAGACGACGCCGATGGTGACGTTGCGGCGACGCACGCGTTGCGCCTCGCGCATAACGCCATCGTCAACCAGGTCAACGACTACTACGGTCACGTTGTCGTGGCCGCCGGCGGCAAGCGCCGCGTCCACTAGGTTGTCGACGCAGATTTGCGCGGTTGAGGACTGCGTGGCGATGTTCTCGATATCGCTATCGGGAATCATGCTCGAAAGGCCGTCGGAGCACAGGATCAGGCGGTCGCCTTCCTCGATATGCAGAGTGAAGTGGTCGGCATACATGGCGGGGTCCGAGCCCAGCGCACGGGTGATGACCGAGCGGTTGGGGTGGACGCGAGCCTCGTCTGCCGTGATCTCGCCGGCGTCCACGAGCTCCTCCACGTAGGAGTGGTCGCGGGTCACGCGGATGAGCGTGCCCTCGTGGAGCAGGTAGGCGCGAGAGTCGCCCACGTGGGCGATGGCGAGCGTGTCGTTTTCGATATAGGCGCAAGTGGCTGTGCAGCCCATGCCGGGCTTGCCTAGGCCGTTCAGGGCCGCCTCGATTACGGCGGCGTTAGCTGCCTCGACGGCTGCCGCCAGGCGTGCTGCGTCGGCGGACTGCGGGGCCGTCTTGGCAATAGTCTCAACGGCGATGGAAGAGGCCACCTCGCCGGCAGCGTGACCACCCATGCCGTCGCATACGCAAAAGAGCGGCGACTGCACCAGGTAGGAATCCTCATTGTGCGGGCGTACGCAGCCAACGTCGGAGCGGGCGCCCCACATGAGTTGCGTGGTGGTGCCGGCATCATAGGTCGAGTCGGTCTCGATGCGCTCCTCGGTCAGGGGCTCAAAGCTCATGGTCGAGCCGGGGTCTTTGAGCTTGGCCTCAACGGCGGCAACGTCGATTTCGGCTGTGTCACCGGGAGAGACGGTGTCGGTCTCGGCGTTTGATTCGGAATCGCCGGTGTCCGGGGAGTCGGGCTCCTCGGACACGCGGGCGGTCGACTCGTCGTCTTGCGGGCTGACGTCTATAGGCTCGGGCGCCGGCGTAGACGCGGGCGCAACCTCGGATGCCGGGGCTATGGGAAACGCCGGCGCGGCGGGCTCGGGTGCCGCAAACACCGCAGCGCTCTCGTTAATTGCCGCGGCGACGGGCTCTGCAAAGTGAGCCGGCGCCGGGGCTGCTTCGGGCGCTGTGGGCTGTTCCGCAGCATGTGCGCCGATGGGCGCCGCTACGGCATCCTCTTCGTCCTCGTTATCGGCGAGATCCGAAATATCATGCGTTACATGCGAAAGAGGCAGGGAGAACACGGTGTCCTCGGGCTCCACGGGTGCGGAGCCCGCCGGAGCGGCGTGGGCCGGCGCAGCTGTGGCGGCGGCCGGTGCCTCGGTCATAGTTGCGGACTTGTTCTCCTCGTCGATCATCGACGGTTCACCTTCATGACCACATCGCCAATCTGGACTTCGTCGCCCTCGCGCAGCGTCGCGGGCTCCACGAGCTGGCGGCCGTTGACGAGCGTGCCGTTAAGCGAGTTGAGGTCCTCGATGATGAGCGCCGGGCCCTGCAGCGAAAAGCGCGCATGCGAGGCCGAGACGAACGGTTCGTTGATGCAGATGTCCGAAGATGGCGAGCGACCGACGATGACGGGGCCGAGCATGTCTACGTGGATGCCACGGATGCCGCGCGGGCCCTTGTCCACATCGATCGTCCAGATAGCCGAGTCGCGGCGCTGTCCGCGCACAAGTCCCACGCCGGTCTTCATGACGGCGAACAGGAAGATATAGAGCAGGGCGACCAGGACGATGCGGCCTGCAAAAAGGACGATATCGATGTTCATAAGCGACTATCCCCTAAATTCAAAGGTGCTCAGGCCAAACGTCAGCAGATCGCCGTTGCGCAGCGGGCAGCGCGTAATGCGGCGGTTGTTGACGAGCGTGCCGTTGGTGGAATTGAGGTCCTCGATCGACCAATCCGAGCCCGTAAAGGTGAGCTGGGCGTGGCGGCGCGACACGTTGGGGTCGCGCAGGGCAATATCGGAAACCGAGCGCTCGCGACCGATAGTCACCTGTGCGGAGGTGATGCTATGGCTCTCGCCGCTCACGACGTCGACGAGCTGGGCGAGCGGGCGCTGCGGGGCGCGAGTGCTCGCCATGTTGGAGGCGATGCCGGCTGCGGCGCCTAGGCCCACGGCGGCACCGGTCGCGGCGGCTCCGCCCATGCCGGCAAGCGCGTCGCGCGAGACGGTCTGCGGCACCGGGATGGGTGCTGCGGCGGGGTCGGGGACGCTAGGCGCGAAGGGGTCTGCCACGGCAAGCGGGTCGGGAGCGGCGGCGCGAGGCGTCGGCTGCTGCTGGGGCATGGCGGCGGGGCGCTGCTGCTGCGGGGCAGCAAACTGCTGCTGGCCGGCGCGCGGGGCGCTGGCGGCACGGCTTGCCGCGGAGTTGTTTTGGCCCAGACCGTTTTGATAGGCGCGCTCTTCTTCGTACAGGCGGCCGAGCGTGGGGGCATCGACGTTCTCGGCAAAGACCGAGAACTTGCCGGCGCGCAGCTGCGGATCGATCATAAAGCGCACGAGGGGCTCGCCGACAAAGACATAGCGGCGCTTTTCGGCCTGCGCCTTCACAAACTCGCGGACCTCGCGCGAAAGCTCGGGGTAGAACGGGGCGAGCATGGGATCGTCGTCGGCGGCGATCAGGATGGTATAGAGTGCCGGCGCCGTGTTGACGCCGTTGATCACCAGAGTCTGATCCTCCATGTCGCGAGCGGCCTGCTTGGCAAGCTTCTTAAAGGAGAACGGGGCACGGGTGGCACCGAAGATGCCGGCCACGTGGTCCTCGAAGATGTTCAGGAAGTTCACGAAAGATCACTCTCCGTATAGGTTCTTTGGTATCCGAGCAAATATAGGCATATCCCAACGATTATAGAGGATAGGGTTCCCGCAACCGCCGCCTTGGCGACGACCGCGGCTGCAAGGCTGGCAATTTCCATATGGTGTGCAAGACAGGACGCCGCTGCGCAGCCGATGCCGGCGACAGCGATGGCGGCGATTACGGCAAGGTTTGAGCCCTGATCGGCACGCTTGGCATGGGCGTTGAGCAGCGCAGATGACGCCGCGGCAGTTGCCGCTACCAGCACAAAGGCAGCCCAAAGGAGTGGGTCTCCCAGCGCTGCGGCAACGTTACCGAGCCCCAGCACGCCTCCGGCTGAAAGCGCGACCGTGGCCAGACGGGCAAAAAGTGCGCCCATGCCCGTTGCCGCGGCGGCGCTTGCCGGGCCGAGCCAAAATGACGCGACGCCGGCGGTGACCCCAGCTGCCAGGAAGGTATTGCCGGTCAGACAGCCAAGCGCGAGTGCACAGGTGAGTGCGGCGCTCGCGGCAGCCTCGGTGCGACCCCAGGCGATCCACCAACCGGACATGGCGGCGACAAAGATCACCGCGACGGGCAACATCGACAGGACGCCCTGTGCCTGCATGGTGGCGTTTGCCATGAGCACCAAAAAGCCCACAGCCGAGATGGCCGAGCCAATCTGGGGGGCCAGGCCGGCCGCCGCTCCGATCGCGATAGCCGCAATGACCAGGCCGGGAAGCGCCGCGACGCCGGCCGTCTGCATCAGCAAAAAGCTAAAGGCGCCGCACGCTAGCGCCGAGATAGCGTGCATGGCGTAGTCGCGCGCATGGCTCCAGCGCGTGCCTGCCCAGCCGAGTGCGGGGTCGACTTCGATGGTGTCGTCCTCGTAGTGCGACGGCTCGATATCGTCGAGCTCCTGCTCGTCATCCGAAAGTTCGCCAACCATTTGCTCCAGGCTGCGACGGCCTTCGCGCACGCTGCCCAGACCGGCAAGGAGCTGGTCACAAAATGCCTCGATGCTGTTGGGGCGGTCCTGCGGCATGGGGGAGAGCGCGCTCATGAGCGCGGCCTCGGCTCCCGGGGGAAAGTGTGGTATCAGCTCGCTGGGATAGGTGGCGCCGCCGATGATGCGGCCGAGCGAGTCGGCGGGCGTGGCCGCCATAAAAGGAGCGCTGCCGCACAGGCCCTCGTAGATCACACAGGCGAGGGCAAAGACATCGGCGCGCTCGTCGACCGTGCCGGTCTCGATATCGAGCTGCTCGGGCGGCATGTAGCCGATGGTGCCGCCGCGTGAGCCGCCAAAGCCACCGGCGGACGACAGCCGCGCCATGCCAAAGTCGGTGAGCTTTACATTGCCCGAGTGGTCGATGAGCACGTTGGCGGGCTTAATGTCCAGGTGGAGTACGCCATTACTGTGGGCGAAGGTGAGCGCCTGGCCCAGGGCATCGGCAATGGCCGCGGCCTCGTCAAAGGTAAGTGAGTGGCCGTCCGCGCGGTGCAAAAACTCGGCCAGCGACATGCCATCGACATATTCCATAACCAGGTAGGCATAGGCTGTGTCGTGCGTAAAGTCGATGACCTGCACGATGTTGGGATGTTGAAGCATGGCGGCAGTGTGCGCCTCGCGCAGGACATCCATGATGTCGCTAGCGGGCATGCCGGCACCGTTGATAAGGGGGATGCGTTTAATGGCGACGCGGCGGCGCAGGTGCGTGTCGCGGCAGATCTCGATGGAGCCAAAACCGCCGGTCGCAAGTGTCTCGAGCGGCTGGTACCGCTTGAGCAGCTCGCGAGAGCTGGTGCCCTCCAAAGGAACGTCCGGCGAGAACCGGGCGGTATGTTGCGAGAAAAGCGGCATGGCCAACCCTCGTGCGTTTAAAGTTCGTTTGCGAGCGGCGGGCGCGGGGCCGAGCCGTTCGCGGTGGCATAGATGCTGCTAGTGTAGCACGCTCGGGCAGATGGCGAGGATAGCGGGATGCGAGGTGGCCCGATCGATTCGGCCCGTTTCGGCTCGTTTGGAAAGCGCATCTCAGTTTTCAGCCAAATTATGGGATGCGCTTTCCAAATGGGGTGGGCTGCGGAAACTGCATCCCAGAATATTGCCCTGGAACGGGATGCGCTTTCCGAACCGGCGTCCAAAAGGAAACCGCATCCCGCTTTGATGTGGGGACTGCGAACAAAAGCCGGACCGTGATCTGGCGCGGATTGGAGTTCGCCTGAATCATTGATGCTGGCTGGTGTGAGAACAGAGATAAACGAGCGGCTCGAGCGATATAATGACACGCTATGGAGGCCGTATGCTCTTTTCCCGCCGTTCTGCTACATTTGCCTGCGCCATTGCGCTTGTCGTAATGGCGGTCACCCCTTATCACCGGTTTTCATCTTCAATCGGCCTAGCGTCAGGTGCAATGACCTGGCTCGTTATCCTGGGCGCATGCCTCGCGGCGTTTGTTCATGGTGCTGCGCTATGCAAGGGGGGAATGAGAAGGCCGAGGCATCTCGGTGCCATCGGTGTTTTCCTTGGTGTTATTGCAACGGTTCCCGAATGGGCCGACCTGGCTTTCTATGCTCGCGGAGACTCTATTCCAATCGTGTTTGCACCGATTTGGTTGTTACATGGCGTTTCGTGTGTCTCGTGCTTTGTTGGGTCGCTGCTTCTCTCATATGTTATTTGGGGCACGGCGGACTCTCCTTTGACGCAGAGGTCGACACGGACTGACGAAAGGGAAACTCGTCACCCGCAGGACGCGATTTTTACAGAAACAATAGCCGTCATGTCTTGCCTGCTGTTTTGCTGTCGAGTTTCATGGAGAGTCGTTCCCGAGCCATGGGGGATGCCCCCTGTAACGGCCGCGTCAATTGGCCTTGCGCTTTTAATTCCGTTGGTCTATCTCGCATTGACTGTGGCCCCGCCGTTTTGCCGCCCTCGTGCCTTTGGCCATGGGCGGCGCGACGTGTTTGCCTGTTCTGTGCTCGTTGCAGTTCCTATTGGTCTTATTCCGGCTGTTGAGGCGGCATACTTCGCAAGCGATGCCGTGGTCATTGCATTGCTGGCGATGGGGTCCGTTATCGCTGCTGCCTTCGTATACATGTTGCTAAGGGGGAAACGGGACAACAATTCGGATATCGCCTGTGCGTCCGACACATTCGATGCGGGGGTGTTTTCCCCTGCCCTGTCGCCTAGAGAAGAGCAGTTTGTTCGACTGCTGCTCAAAGGGAAAACGCCGGCGGAAATTGCCAAGGAGACGGATACGAAGCCATCGACGGTGAGAACAACGCTTCACCGAGCATACGGGAAGGCGTCGGTTGCGGGCTCACGCGAGCTCGTGGCGCTGTTTGCGGGTGAGGGCGATACTGTAGGGCATGAGCTACCGCAGCGGCATGCTGACGATATAGTGGCATCAGCTCGAACGCGCCGGCTGTTTCGATACCTGCTCACATTATTCTTTATCCTCCTTGCGGCGGGGCCCTTGGTAATGGCGGATAGCGATTGGGGGTCCGGTGTTTCGCGGGCTGTCGCCTTTTCCCTCTTAAGCTACGCATTGGGTCTCGGACTGCTTCTGTCGCTACGCTACGCGGGTGGAAAAGCGAATCGTGGCGCTGCGCTGGATAGAGCGGGTGAAGCGATTTGGCTCGGAAGCCCGTACGTATGGGCGGTGCTATCTGCTGTGGAATGGTCTTTTATCTATATCGCGGCATTGATGTGCATACGCGTTCCGTTGATGGCTGTGCCGGTCCTGTTTTGCGGCGTGGCGTCTACGGCTTCGCTCGCTGTTGGGCTGCGTCCGTTTAAGGTGCATGCCCATGCTCGGGCTATCGTGCCGTTGGTGTCAATGGGCATGGTTGCCTTAATCTATGCGGTCGCTAGGGGGCGAATCCATGGACTTGCGGTGCTGACGGGGGTGCTGCTCACATATATAGTGATGCGAAGCTGTCCGCAGCGCAAAATGCTTGGGATATGGATGCTTTGCTTCGGGGCGACGGCTCCTGTTTGGGCTGTCTTGCTCAATATGGTGCAGGATCTGACGGTTTTCGAGCCGTTGTTCCTCGCGTCGTTGTTGGGGCAAAGTTCGGCTGTCAATGTCGTCGTGGCAACGGTGATTGTTTGCTGGTCTGTGCCCATGTTCGTTACGCACATCGCGCTCGCCCGCTCGGTTGAGGACGAGAAGGCCGTCTTGGAGTACCGGGCGAACGGGTCCACCGAAACGGCCCGCGTGCGCCAGCTGGCCCTGCTTACGTCGCGCTCCCTTTCTGATGTTCAGTCGCAAATTTTGCTGATGACGGCAGAGGGGGCAACGACAAAGGCCATTGCGGAGGATGTCGGTTACGCTGCATCTACGGTGCAAGCGCTGCGGTCTGCATCTTACCGCCAGTTGAAGATCAAGAATAAGGCGGAGCTAATTTTATTGTTATCGCAGGTAAATAACGTGTAAACGCCTGAGCAATCAACTCAATAGCGGGTGTTTACAGACATCTTTCTCTATTCATGCGAAGGTTGCCGTGCATCGACGCATTGTTAACCGCTTTTGATTGGAGAAGGCCATGATTAAGCCAAGGAGCGCTATTGCT
Source organism: uncultured Collinsella sp. (assembly GCA_900544895.1). Taxonomy (GTDB): domain Bacteria; phylum Actinomycetota; class Coriobacteriia; order Coriobacteriales; family Coriobacteriaceae; genus Collinsella. Next base: position 322,007 of record UQWZ01000001.1, on the reverse strand, counting down.
CGAATCGGAGTCGGCTTGGTGATTGCAGCTGGTCTGTCCCTAGGGGTTCCCGCTGCATCGTTTGCACAAGAGGAGTTTGACACCTCTCAGGTTTCCAGCATTACTCAAAACGCCGATACGGGAATTACGACCTGTACGAACAATGCCGATAAGGCATTTAGTTTTCAATGTGCCGGGACGAGTGCAACTGGCTACCGTCAAAAGGATGATTCCTCATCGCTCTATCTGGATATCCAGGGCCATACGGGAAATCCGCTTCGGTTATATACAGACGGTGCGTATAACACAAGCGGTAGCGGCAGCATGAATTGTACTCAGGGAACGTATCGTTCGAATCACAAGGGACAGTGGGAAATGTATAACCTCGTCCGTGAGAACGGGCGATCTGCGGCGCGACTGACTGCATGGGCGGAGTCTGGCTACGGCACTGTTATTGGCGTATGGAGCCCCGACTGCGTCGGGCATTTCCACAAGCTTCCCGCATAGTTGTTTGAAATGGCTCCCTTCCGGCTTTCTGGGTCGGAAGGGGGAGGAGGACGTATGAACCAAAAGCTCGCAAGATACGAACTGTCGAAAACGATTAGACGTCCAGCTTTTATCCTTGCTCTCTTGATTGCGGTCGCAGTTGCAATAGCTGCCGCGCTGGAGCCGTGGGCAAATTTGGAAAAAGAGCGCCACAACCTTCTTTCTTTTGGTTACGGCGTTGGCGTGCAAGCCGAAAATTATCTCGGTCAAACACGTGAAAGCAGCTTCGGTAACTGGATTGTTGTGAGCGCGAACGCGCCACTGTCTGCGTCGGTGTTTTTCTATGCACTGCCCCTGCTTGCAATGTTGGCTGGATCTTGGTCGTGTCTCTTTGAGCGTTTGAGTGGTTATGACATGCAGATATGCACGCGCGTTTCCAGAAAGGCGTACGTGAACGTAAAGATGCTGTCTGCTTTCCTCTCCGCGTTTACAGTGACTGCCATTCCTCTGCTCGTCAATTTCCTGATCGTCTCGATGCTTTTTCCTGCGTATCTTCCTCGGGTCGATGAGTCGACTTACGTAGGACTTTACCTGCATAGCTACTTCTCCGGTCTATTTTATTCGCATCCTTTGTCATATGTGCTCGCATACACGCTGTTCGATGCTGTCACGCTCGGGACTTTATCCATGGCTGTAACTGGCTTCTCAATTTTGTTTCGTAGCAGAATCAAAGCGATAATTGTCCCGTATCTGCTAATGGTTGCGTGGCATTTTGCAAATGGCTGGATCTTCGGCGTAATGGCTTGTGTGGGGTTTAACTGCAATATCCTCAACAGCATCAGGTCGGAATCGCTGAATAACTGGCCAGACATTCGAGCCGGTTTTGCGGAAATCATATTATTGACCCTTGCTTCGTTGGCTTTTTCTGGGGCGTGGAAAAGACGCGAGGTGGTCTGATGCTGTTTAGGCTGGTCGCCGCGGACCTGAGGACCGTTTTGAAGAAGAACATCATCACTTTTATTGCAATTGCGGCAGTGACCGTTGCGAACTTGGTGTACGCCTACGGATTGTCTTCTGTGTATGGGGTTAGAACGGATACCTTGGGGTTTGCGGATAATCTTGCGCTCGTGTTTGCCGGATCTGCTCCGTTTGAGCCTAGGCCCGGGGTCATGTTTGTGCCTCCGCTAGGATGGCTATTTCTCATTCTGCTTATTCTCTATACAACACTCGACTATCCGACCGAATCGTTGCACGGGTTTGGTTTGCAAGCGCTTGTTCGATGCCGGGCAAGAACCCTTTGGTGGGTCTCGCGTTTTATCTTGGTGGCGGCAGTAACGGCATTTTCACTGCTCGTGGTGGTTTGCTCTGTTGTGATTTGGAGCTTGGTGGTGAGCTCCTCGTTCAGCGCGGTCATTCATGGTGAGTCGCTTCAACTGGCTAATTTGGCGCCGTGGTTTCTCAAAGCTGCCGAGGCAGATGCGCTGCCGTTTTTCATAGGTCTCTTATTTGCTTTTGAGGCGCTTGCGTTTGCGCAGGCAGCGGTTGGGTTTGTGCTTGGGTCGTCAGTCTCGTTTGTGGTTTTAATGAGCTACCTGATCTGCTCGGCATATGCACGACATTGGGCGCTATTGGGTAACGCCTTGATGCTGTTGCGCTGGGGTGGAATTGTCAAAGAGGGAATCGCGGCGGGCTCGAGTGTCTTGTCATCAATTGGGCTTATGTCGTTATGCCTATCGTTGGGTGGACTGTGGTTTCGAAGGGCCGACCTTATAGAAAAGGGGGACAAGATATGAGTGTGATCGTAAGGGGCGTATCGAAGCGCATGGGTAAAAACGATGTCCTGCGCAACGTGTCCATCGAGGTTGACCCTGGGACTGTGGTCGGGCTTCAGGGGATAAACGGTTCGGGTAAGACCATGCTCATGCGAGCGGTTTGCGGGTTGATCAAGCCTACCGAAGGCGAAATCTCTATCGATGGCCAAAGGCTTGGGGCGGACATCTCGTTCCCGCCGAGTCTGGGGATGTTGATCGAGGCGCCTTCCTTTTTGGGATATCTGTCTGGCTACGACAATCTGAAGCTCATCGCTCAGATCAAGGGCGTTGCCACCCCCGAGGACATTCGCTCTGCCCTGCGGCTCGTGGGGCTCGATGCAGACGAAAAAAAGAAGTTCCGAGCATACTCGCTTGGGATGAAGCAGCGTCTGGGGATAGCTGCGGCAATTATGGAGAAGCCGAAGCTGCTTGTTCTCGATGAGCCAACGAATGCCCTCGACGAAGCGGGCGTTGAAATGCTCAAGCGCGTTGTGGCGATGGCGGCATCAACGGGTCGTGAGGTCCTTCTGTCCAGCCATGACGGAGAGGTGCTCGAGGAACTGGCCGATCGGGTTTACTGCATGCGCGACGGTGCCGTTGTGAAAGTTCGGGAAAGGTCGTGAGCGCGATGAAGAAGACCCTGTGGACGAGAAGATCGGCGCTCGCGCTTTTTTGCTGTGCTGCTGCCGGCCTTGCGGGCATGAGGGTGAGCGTCGTTAACGGGAACCGGACGGTCATTCCTGAGAAATATTACGCGGAGGGCGAATGGCTCTCGATGGATGGAGCGTTTCTGGGGTCGAAGGATGTGGTGACTGATGGGTATTCGTTTTGCATAGACGGGGCAGAGTTGCTCACGCCGCGCGAGTATCTCAAACGAGCACATGACGATTATTCAAAATATGGCACCGTGGATACGAAAACGAGACTGAAGGATGCCGACATCACGTGCGTTATCGCCGTAAAGATGCGTGTCAGAAATAGGGATAATATCGACGGTGGAATCAAAGCGTATGTTTGGCATCTGGTTCCGGAGTCTGCGCCAAACTATGATTTTGTAGTCAATACCGATCTGATAACGCAAGCCATGCCGGTCCTTGGCGGCTCTGCTGCGTTTGCCGTGGAGGTTGGGGCAGAAAACGAGTTGCTCGTCCCATTTATGATGCAGAACACCAACGACTATTTCGAAGGTTACGAGACCGTCCGTTTTGAGAAAGCATTTCCCGGGACTTACACGATGAAGATGACCGATCTGCCGGAGCGGAGGCTCTTAAGGTTTGAAGTGAAATAGCTCGAGAGCAAGGCAAAACGGGTCCATTGGCGGTACGCGCGCCCGATTCCAGGCGCCCCGGCCCGGAATCGGGCGCGGGACGAGGCGCCTTCGGTGTCGGCCGGCCTACCGCTTCTTCTTGCTCTTCTTCTGCTTGCGCTGCTTGCCCTTGGTCTCCTGGGGCTTGTCGCCCTGTTTTGCTTCGGCAGCGGCCTTTTCTGCCTTCATCTTCTTGCGTTTGGTCTCGATGCGGAGTTTTTTGTTGATGCGCGCCTTAAGGAAGGGACCGAACTGCTCGGCATCGCCGCGGACAAAGGTGTCCTTAGGGATCGTCACGCCCTGGTCGGCGAACATGGCCACAAAGATGCGCTCGCCGTCGAGCACGTGGTCGAGCTTTTCAAACGGGAAGAACTGCGACTTGCCGCTCGTGCCCCAAACCATCAGGCCGTCCTCGTTGGCGGCGACGCGGCGATAGCGGCCACCCATGGACTCGTCGGCCTCAACGGCGTCGATAAAGTCGCGGGCGAGGGTGTGGTGCAGGTTTTTGCTCCACCAGGCCAAAAAGGCGCCGAATACGATCAAGACGACGCCAAACTTGATCCAGTTGCCGCCGGCCACCAGCATGCCGATGCCGATGAGCGCGGCAATTGCCGCGGCGACATACAGCGAGCCGCGACGCCTGGGCGAGGCGACCAGGCGGGCGAAGTCGGTGACGAGGTCGTTTTCGTATTGGTACTCGTTGAGGTACAGGATGCCGTCGTCGGCTGCGGCCTGCTCCTCGAGCGCGACCTCGACCTGGTCGGCTGCTTCGGAGGGAACGAGGTTGCTCTCTGCGTCTGCCATGCTCTTTGGACTCCTATCGCGGCGGGCTCGCCGTACGGGTTATTATGGAATGCAGTATGCCGTGCGACCGCATGGCCGCCGCGGCAACAAGACTCAGTATACCCGGGGGAGCACCCATGGAATCGTTGTACCGAAAGTATCGCCCGCTCACCTTTGACTCCGTGGTGGGCCAGCAGCATATCGTCTCGACGCTCGAGCACGCCATCACCGAGGGGCGCCTGTCCCACGCCTACCTGTTCTGCGGACCGCGCGGCACGGGCAAGACCACCATGGCGCGCATTCTGGCCAAGGCGCTGCTGTGCCGCAATGCCGAGGCGGCGCGCGCTGAGGGTGCAAGCGGCTGCATGCCCGACGGTACTTGCGAGGAGTGCGAGCTCATTGCCGAGGGTAACCACCCCGATGTCTACGAGCTCGATGCCGCCTCCCGCACGGGCGTGGACAATGTGCGCGAGGAAATCATCAACTCCGTCAACTTTGCCCCGGTGCGCGGCAAGTACAAGATCTATATCATCGACGAGGTCCACATGCTCACGACGGCGGCGTTCAACGCGCTGCTCAAGACGCTCGAGGAGCCGCCGGCACACGTGATCTTTGTGCTGTGCACCACCGACCCGCAAAAGATTCTGGAGACCATCCTCTCGCGCTGCCAGCGTTTCGATTTCCATCGCATCGGCAACGAGGATATCGAGCGTCGCCTGGCATACGTGTGCGAGCAGGAGGGCTTCGATTACGACGATGAGGCGCTGGCTATCGTGGCGCGCCATGCCAAGGGCGGTATGCGCGACGCACTGTCCACGCTGGAGCAGCTGAGCGTCTTTGGCAACGGTTCTGTGCATGCGGACGACGCCCGCTCGCTTTTAGGCGAGGTTTCGGACCAGATTCTGGGCGAGTTTTCCCGCGCCATTGCCGATCGCGATGTTGCCGAGCTCTATGGACTGATCCGTGCGCAGGTCGAGGAAGGAAACGACCTGCTGGAGCTGACGCGCGACCTGGTGGCGCATGTGCGTGACGTGTACGTTGCCTGCGTTGCCGGTGCCCGTGCCGAGCTGTTTGAGGGCGGCTCCGAGCAGGCCGAGGCGCTTGCTGCCGAGGCCGCTGCCTTTGGCGAGCATCCTGCCGACCGCCTGGCCCGTGTGCTGACGGTGCTCGACGATGCCGCACTGGAGATGAGGGGCGCGAGCGACGTGCGCCTGGTGCTCGAGATCGCCTGCACGCGCCTGGCACGTCCCGAGGCCGATTTAACGATTGAGGCATTGGCCGAGCGCGTGGCCCGCTTGGAGGCCATGGTTGCCAACGGCGCCGTGCCGGCGAGCGTGGCTGCTGCTCAGGCCGCCGCGCCTGCAGCATCCGTACCCGCTGCTGCCCAACAGCCGACGCTAATTTCGGGCGCTCGTGCTGCCGCTCCGGCGGCATCCGCTGCCCCCGCTGCTACGTCCGCGCGCCAGGGCGGTATGCCTTGGGACCGTGGTGCTGCTGTTCCGGCTGCCCAGCCTGCGTCCCGTTCTGCGTCCGTGTCAGCTTCCAAGCCTGCAGCGCCTGCACCTCAGCCTGCGCCGACTCCGACGCCTCAGCCCGTTGCGGCTCCCGCGCCTGCCACCGCTCCGGCACCTAAGCCCCAGTCCAACAATGCCGCCCAGGTTGCCGCCGCCGGTACTGCCGAGACGCCCGCGGTCGAGGATGCCGGAGAGCTGCAGCGCAAATGGGCCGAGGTTGTCGAGCGTGTCAAGGCGCGTCAGGCTTCCTACGCGGGGCTTTTGCTCAATGCCCGCGCCACGGCTGACGACGGCTCCAGGCTCACGGTCTCGTTCCCCGCGGGCTCGACCTTTGCCATCAAGATGCTTGGACGCGCCGACACGCAGTCGGTGGTCCTGCCGACAGTCAGTGCGGTCTTCGGTCGTCGTACCGTCGACTATGTCCTGGATGGGGGTGGCACGCCGGCTCCTCAACATGAGGAGCATTCTCCATCTGCACGGGCTGCGGTATCTGCGGACCCGCAACCCGTGTCCTCGGCGGCCCCTGCATCCTCGAGCGCCAGCGCGACGCAGCCAAAAGCAGCACCGATAGCGGCGCCGACCCCGTCGGCGCCTAAGCCCGTCATGGCCAAACCGGCTGCTCCGACACCCGCGCCCAAGCCTGCCTCGCCCGCGCCCAAGTCGTCTGACCTGGGCAAAGCCCCCTGGCTGCGCTCCGACAACCCCGCCGGCGCTCCTGCCACGGGCAAGCTCCCGACCGAGCCCGCGCCCCGAGCGCCCGAGCGCGCGTCCGCTCCCAAGGCTCAGCCCGCCGCGCCGTCTGCGCCATGGGAATCCGAGCAGGTTCCCTACGACGATGCCATGGTTGGCGGTTTTGTTGCCGATGCTGGTGGGGACGATCTGCCTCCGTTCGACGTGCCGGGTGCGGCGTCCGCGCCCAAGTCCGCTGCAACTGCCCCCAAAGAGGAGGACGCTCCTGCAGCTCCCTGGGAGTCCAACTCCGGTGCGGGCGGCCCCTTCGGCCATCAGGGTGCAGCCCCGAGCATCCCGCAGACCGAGGACGAGGCCAAAGCCCTCATCCGCAGCGTCTTCGGCCAGTCCACCATCTTCAAGCCGGTGGAGTAGCTGCGCAGGCGGGTATACTGCTCAAGAAGAGAGCCCCTTGCCCGGGCGCATCTGTATTTCGGACATGTGCAACGTGGTGCCGCGTATATCGCATTCGAGCAGACAGGCGCGTGACGGTCGGCCTAGGATGCTGAGGTCGATACGATACGTCGCATGGCTGTCCGTGTACTCGACTTGCTCGGCGTTGACGGTTGCTCCGATTGTAAATAAAGAGCCCAGTTCGGCATCGACAATCTTGGAGTCCTTTATCTTGACCTTGAACTCTTGGTAGAGGGACGGGCTGTTGTAGTAAATGGTTCGGGTTCCGTCGGTGCATTCATCGGTCGTCTCCCATTTGACGACGGGCTGGTCCGAGCTGGCTATCAGCAGTTCTGCTCCAAAAGCTATGGCATGGGTGATGATAACCAGTAATACCCAGACGACAAAGAGATAGAGAACCACATATGCAACGGGGTGTTTTGAGCGGATGTTTTGGAGTACGGCTGGGACATTCACGAGGGCACCTCCAAATCGTCATCTATGACAATCAAATTATACCCAGCCGCCATGCGTGCCGCCTCGAGCAGCGGCTCGGCATTTTGCCATGTAGCCTTGTAGCCCTACGCATAAACTGCCTGGTTCCAGCTCTGCTAGATGTAGCTTGAGATAATTATGCAACCTTGCATAATTCGACCTTGCATAATCTTGGGCGTGCGTCACGCTCAAGGACATGTATATCGACTGAGGTAGCGTGTCCGCCCCGCTTGCTTGCCCCGCGCCGTGGTACGATTTTTGAGTTTGAAAGTCCCGTCGCGCTCCGGCTGCCCTTGCAGCTTGTCGCGCGGCCGCACGTAAAGGAGCCATCATGGCCGGTATGAACATGCAGCAAATGATGAAGCAGGCTCGCAAGATGCAGGAGCAGCTTGCCGCCGCGCAGGAAAACCTTAAGTCCCAGACCGTCGACGCCTCTGCCGGCGGCGGCATGGTCAAGGTGACCGTTAACGGCGAGATGGAGCTCGTCAACCTCACCATCGACCCCGATGCCCTCGATCCCGAGGACGTCGATATGCTGCAGGACATGATCATGGCTGCCGTCAACGAGGCCGTCCGCGGTGTCAACGAGCTCGCCAACAAGCAGATGGGCGCCATCACCGGCGGCCTCAACATCCCGGGCATGCCGTTCTAAGACACGCATATATATGAGTGCCAACCATAGTCTGCAAAAATTGCTCGATGAGCTGGGCCGTCTGCCGGGCATTGGTCCCAAGTCGGCCCAGCGCATCGCCTATTACCTGCTCGAGGCCGATGCCGAGGAGGCGCGCCGCCTGGCCGAGGCTATCCTGGAGGTTAAGCAGGAGGTTCACTTTTGCAGCCGCTGCTTTAACTACGCCACGGCCGACGAGTGCTCCATCTGCCAGGATTCGATGCGCGATACCACTCGCATTTGCGTGGTGGGCGAGCCGCGCGATGTCCAGGCGATTGAGCGCACGGGCAGCTACCACGGTCTCTACCACGTATTGGGCGGCGTGATCAGTCCCATGGACAAGATTGGTCCCGAGCAGTTGCACATTCGTGAGCTGCTGGCACGCTTGGGCCACGAGGACATCCACGAGGTCATCATCGCCACCAACCCCAATATCGAGGGCGAGACCACGGCGAGCTACCTGGCCCGCACTATCAAGCCGCTGGGCGTTGAGGTATCGCGTCTGGCGAGCGGCCTTCCCGTGGGCGGCGACCTGGAGTATGCCGACGAGCTTACGCTTGGGCGCGCCATCGAGGCCCGTCGCACGATTTAGGTGGCGAGCCTGCTCCTGCCGTATGTCTTCATCGCGACGCACGGGGTAGCCATAATTTCCCCGTGCGACTGTAAGTTTGTTGTGCAACAAAGATGCTTTGTATCCGCTTATCGCATGGATGCTTCCACTCGCATCCTTAATTTGCCCATTCGTTGCGCAACCTTTTGGGTTCGCTGATACACTCAAATATGGATTCGAATGAATGCGCCGCTCCCGAGCGGCGTGTTTTTGTCGGAGGAGAACGCATGCGGCCCGGTGGCACTCAGACAAAGCGCGGCGCCGCGGTGCGCATGCGACGCCGACTGGGCTTGGCGCCGCGGGCGTACGCACTGCTGTCTTGCTCGCTGGTGCTGGTCATAGCTGGCGTTTCTGCCTATGGCATGACCGTGCCGTCCATGATGCAGGCACATGCCGCACGCGAACCGCGCGTGGGGCATGAGGTCAAAAGTGACCTGGGGACCACGACTGGATATGCTTGGGCAAGTGTGGTCGCGCATATTGTGTTTGGCACCGGCGACGCGGACGGCGCCGAGGCCCCGGACAACGAAGTCACGCTTGCCAATGGCAAAACCATCGTGCTCACCAACACCAAGATCATCGATCGGTTGTCCAACAATAGCGTGGCGGCAACGGTGAATAAGGTCGAGCAGCAGAAGGAGCAGGACGCCCAGCAGTCCGGAAAGCCCGGTAGCTCGGATACTTCTGGCTCCGGCTCGGATTCGTCGAGTTCGGGCGGTGGCTCTGGGTCGGGTTCCTCTGCCGGAGGGTCTGGAAACGGCGGCTCGACGGGCGGCAACACTGACAACGATGCAAACTCCGGTGGCCTTTCCGCTGCTGAGGAAGAGAGCATTCACAGCTGGCTTGTGACCAAGTACAACATGCTCGACGGCTATGTTTCTCGTGCCAATGACGTGGTCTCGACCTATAACTCTACGGGAGATCCCAGGCCGTGCGACAGCCTGGTCGGGGAGATGTTTGTCATTCGAGCCGAGTTCGGTCGTCAGACATTCTCGCCCCGGTCAAAGTGGTATCAGCAGTATGCCAATCTGTGGGGCTGTTACACCAACCTATGTCAATGGGTCGGCCATTACGGCGATGATGACGTCGCGCTCGGTAACTTCAACAATAACGTGGCGGCGCTTGCCCTATGATGACCGATCTTGCATCCACCACACCACAATCGCTCGGTCGCGATCCCATGGTCGGCCTGCGCCTGGCGCGTGTCGACGGGTTTGAGCCGGCCATTGCGCTCGGTCAGGGCGAACTGCCTGCCTATCTGCGTCGTTTTACGATGCTGTTTGCCGACGATGCCACCATGCGCCGTGGCGGTATCGGCCGCGTGACGCGTGCCGTCAACGCCCAAGGCGAGGCCGTGGCACTCAAACAGCTCATCTTGCCGACGCGCGATGAGTTTGACGACGATGCCGCTCACGAGGCGCTGGTCGCCAAGTTCAAGGCGGCGTTTCGCGAGGAATACGAATGCCATCGCGCCCTTTCGGGCCTTAAGGGCTTTCCCCGCCTCTATGGCTGGGGCGAGGTCGACGGTGTGCCTGCAATTGTCATGGAATGGGTCGAGGGCGAGACGCTTGCCCGCTTGCGTTCGCGACTTGCCGTGGACGATGCCGGACGCCTGTCGCCGCTTGTGGCGGCGCGTCTGGGTCGCGACCTGTTCGATCTGCTCTGCCGTATGAGCCTGGTGGGCGAGGGCTTTGTCCATCGCGATATCTCGCCCGCTAATATTATGGTGCGTACGGCGCGTCTACCGCTTGACCGGCAGCTTGCCGAGGGCACCTTTGACCTGTGCCTGATCGACTTTGGCTCGTCGCTGGCGCTTGAGCCTGCGTCGGCCGTGGCCGGTACCGGCGGCAAGGCGTCGTTTACGGAGCGTTATGCCACGCTGCGTCGCGCGACGGTTGCCTATGCCCCGCCCGAGATGCTCACCGACGATATTCCCGACCTGCGCGCTTTGCGTATGTCGCCGGCGATTGACGTCTATGCCGCGGCAAGCACGGTTTACGAGCTCATTGCCGGCATCGCGCCATACGAAGCCGCGCCGAGCACTTCGGGCACCTCGGGTTCGCGCAAAAAGACGCGCGACATCGCGAGCCCCTACCGTCTCAAGATGGACACGCGGCCCGACTATCCCATTGGTGCCCATGCGCCCGGTTGTGATTTGACGCAGCTGCTTCATCGCGAGCCCGATGTGGCGCTCGCCGCGGCCGAGCAGGCCCAGCAGCTGGGGCTTGAGCCGGATTCCGAGGAGCTACGCGATGCGCTGGCGTTTGTCGATGCCCAGCTGTTCAACGTGGTGATGGCCTGTCTGTCCAGCCATCAAAAAGACCGTCCCGAGCCGGCGGCGGTCGAGGCGGCGCTCTCGGCGTTTTGTGACCACTATGCGCAAAATGTCGGTCGTTCGCTCCGCGGCGAGCCGCTCACGCCGTGCCCCATGGATGCGTCCGGCCGCGCGGTTCGTCGCGCGCTGATGGTCGGCGCGGCGGTCGTCTGTGGCGTGGTTTGGGCTGCGGTCGTGGTTTCGGCCGCGCTGCTGGCGTCGGGCGCTCGCGTGACGGCGACTTTGGGATCGCTCGTGTGGCCTGGGTCGCTACCGGGTGTTATTGCCGCACTGGCGCTGGCGCTGCCAGGCATGGCCGGCGTTGCCGCGGGGGCACTTGCGCGCGATCGACGCTCGGGGTTCCTGCAGGGTGTGCTTGCGCTTTCTGCCTGCGAGGTTCCGGTACTGGTTGTGACTGCATGTAGCGTATTTTCCCAACGCGCCGTGATGGGCGGCCTTGTTGCCGCTTTGGTTGCAACCTATACGCTTACGTGGTTTTTGCTTGCGATGGGCTTTGCCTTTGAACTTCCCGTTTCGGCACCGCGACGCACAAAAGCCCAGATGGCGACTCCGCTTGCCGGTGGAGCCGCAGCTGCCCGTACTTTTGGCGGACCTGTCGAAGTATCGTCCGATTCTATTTCTACGACCAAGGAGGCCTAGGTCATGGCATCTCAAGTTGAGCTCACCCCATGCGGGGCCATGTTTGACATCTTTAAGCGCGCGGCGCATCTGAGCCATATCGAGCTGTGCGGCTTGGTGCTTTCGTCCCGTCCGCTCGCCGACGGCCGCAGCCCGCAGAGCCGAGCCGCCGATCGCTCTTGGGTTTCCCGCTTTATCGTTCGCGCGCCGGTCGGCACGCTTCAGCAGCGCTACTTTGCCGAATACGGTACCTCGGCTGCGCGTATTATGTCGCAACTGGCCCTGCGCCAGCGCAATCCCATGGACTCCACGGCTGTGATCAATATGGTGTGCGGCCCTGCAGGTGAACCGATGGTACGCGCGCTCGAAGAGTGTCACCAGGACACGAATCTCTATCGCAACGCGCTCGATCGCCTGTCCCAGGCGGCGGAACTCATGCCCGCCGAGCGCGCCGAGGCCGTGCTGGTGCTGTTTGTCGCCGTCGGTTGTTCAGCGGATGTGCGGTCCTCGGTGAACTATGCCATCGACTACGCGCACGCGACCTGTGGCGGAGGCACCTCCACGCCGCGTTCGCTTGGCATGTCGATGACCGCAGGCGAGCGCGAACCCGCCCCGGCGCACCCCTTGGGCTTGCTGCGCGTGCAAAACAGTTTTGTCGTGAGCGCCCCGCGCTGGATTCAGCCGAGTGAGCAGGGTGTTGAGATTGGCGCGCTGGCCACTGGCGAGGACGATATTACCGACGTCGGCGACGATGTCTCGGCCCGCCATGCCCATATCTGGTGCGATGCTCAAAATATCTGGCACGTCGAGGACTTGTCGTCCACCAACGGAACCGTGGTGGTAAACGGGGCCACGCGCGTCTGCATTCAGGTCGAGCCCGGCCGTTCCGCCCAACTCAATCCCGGCGACGAGCTCAAGCTCGGCGAATCCACTACCTACGCCATCCTCTTCGGTGCCCTCTAGCCGGCAGATAGGGACGTTTCTTTTCTGCCGGCACTTGGGGACACTCCTCGGCGCGCCAGAGCCAGTCGCCCGGGGATGGAGGGGCCATTTTGGCCCTTGGCGGTCAGTCGGGGCGAAACTAGAAGATCTTTCCGATTCGCGGCTGTTCATGCTTGTAGAGCATCTAAAACAATAGGATGTTATTCTGGAATATGCCGGGTGCGTGAACTTGCCTGTCTTAGCCTTAATAAGGTATAGGGGAGTTTGGCTCAGGGGTTCCGTCTTGTTCTTCAGCGCAGTATTGTGGGACAGATTTGCTGAGATTGGCGCCTTACACCGCAGAGCGCACGGAAGGCTCTCGATTTGTGTTCTGGCCCCAGAATACAGGGCCTGATACTTACCAACTGTGGCATGGATGTAACATCTGTAGAAATCAACCCTTTTGTTGTCGACCTTTGTAAGAAAAACACTGCCATCAACTCTTTGGATGACGAAACTAGGGTGCTTGAGGGGAGCCTTTACTCCCCTCTGAGAGATGACTCATGTTTTTCGCTTGTCGTTGTGAATCCTCCGTTACTGCCGATTCCGGATGAGATTCCTTATCCCTTCGTTTGAGATGGAGGACAATCGGGTCTGGATAAAACACTTCGTATTCTTAAGGGTGGCGATACGCATTTAGAGAAAAACGGTAAATACTGCTAATAGGGGTGACGACGATGGTGCAGGGGCGACCCGCGATGCTCTCATCAATACGTCGGATACTTGGGAAATCAGGTCTAGATGCATGTATGATGATGCTGTGTGGCTATTCAATTAATCCGCGTTCCGAATGGGTGCAGGGTATAGCTGCGACATCGTATGCTTTTGACCCGGCGCGATACTCAGATATTTCTGAGGCGGTTGACGAAGTTTATACGCACTATGCCGCGCAAGGCGTTTCGGAAGTTTGCACATCTACGTTACGGGCTTAGGTTTCTTCAAGCGAGCAGGCCGGTTGCGTTATTTCGAGCGATTTTTCTAGTCTAGACGACAAAAGGCAAAGGATTTGATGGGTATAAAACGCGGACGTTTGTGGGCGGATGCTCAAATCTATTGTGGCAATCGGGCGGTTGAAAAAGATATTTCAACCGCCCGATTGCCAGGTTCGTCGGAGGAGATGTCCGATTCCGACTCTCTTGTAGGAAGAGCTTGAGATCGTATTGGCCCAAGGCAATCTTAAAGCAGTCTCATTGGCAAATCTTCGCTCCTGTTGTGTTGAGGTGTAAGGTATCAGTGATTGATGTTTTGTGGCGGGTAGATTGGGGCCTTCCTTGATTCGATGCGTTCTCTCGAGGTTCATCAGAGCAAAAGGGGCTTTCGTCTTCATTGCTATCACGGTGATTGGAACCGCTCTCTCCTATGCCATGCCATACGTGAACGGGAAATTCTTAGATTTTCTTCTCGGTAACCGCAGCGAAAGAGACGCCGTACTCTTCGCGCTCCTGGTTGCGTCAATAGGAGTTTTCTCCACCCTCTTTACTTATTTTGCAGGAACACTTTCCATTCGCATAACCACGAGACTTTCCTTTGATCTTCTCAGGGAGGCCGTCTTGCGTTTTGAAAGAGACGATTACTTGGTGAGTCGGACCATCGATCCAGCCTATACAACGCAACGGATTATTTCCGACTCCAGCGTGGTCTCATCCTTCGTTTTGGCGAATTTTATCAGTGCGCCGCTGTCCATTGTAGCCATTCCCATCGTATTGCTTATCATATGGTCAATTGATTCAACTCTCGCGGTGTTTTCCATCATTCTCCTCATCGTGTATTTCTGTGTAATTACTGGGTTGAGGAAACTTTTGTATAGGGTCACGTATGAGAAGAAAGAGGCGGACAGCGCCTTTTACGCCGCAATTGCATCGCAGCTTAATCAGATTCTCAACATTCAACTGACATCTTCGTACGGCAAGAGCGAACAAGCGCTCGACGCTGGGTTTAAGAGCTATTTTCCCAAAGTTTTGCGCTCCGGAAAGCTATCATATTCTCTGACATCGCTCGATGGTCTTTTCGCAGCGTTGTTTCAAGCGGTGATACTTGTTGTTTCCGGAGTACGAATCATTAACGGAACTATGTCAATAGGCGAGTACACTATCATCGGTACATACTTCGCGGTTCTCTTTAAGACTTTGAAAAGTATGATGTCATTGTTCAAATCCTATCAAGATGCCAAAGCATCATGGGATAGGACGGCTATCGCGACGAGAGAAAAGGAGAGATCGGGGTGGAATCGGACCGATTTAGCTAAACTCGATGAAATAAATGACATTTCGGTATCTGATTTGGAATTCTCGGTTGCCCTTCCAGACGGATCTGTCCGAGAGGTCCTCGGCGGGTTTTCTTTCAAGTTTTCCGGTCCTGGTACATATTGCATAGTTGGGGAAAACGGAAGAGGCAAGACGTCACTTCTTTACTTGATGCTCGGGCTATACTCATCGAAAGGCAAAGTAAAATACAACGGCGTGCCAATCGAAGAATGCGACTTGGATTACATACGTGCGAGAGAGATATCGTGCTGCCCACAGTTGTGCTTCGCGCCGGACGAAACGGTGAAAGAGCTGTTAGAGTATTTCGACACGCCCTTTTCTTCCTATCACCGGGGTGTAGATGGCCTACTTTCGCTGGAAAACAGCGTGAAGGAGTTGCTCGGGAAACGTTGCTCCGCGCTTTCGGGCGGTGAGCTGCGCCGAGTGTACTTATGGTCGGCGATTTCACGCAAGTCGTCAGTTTTGGTACTCGACGAGCCCACGACTGGGTTAGACGCTGTAAGCCGCGCCGAGCTTGCGGCCTATGTTAAGCGCAACAAGCAAAGCCAGCTGATCATCGTTGTCTCTCACGATGACGAGATGGTCGGCGCGGTAGAAGGGGTAGTGGATTTAGGCAGCATGTACCAGGGTAAATGATGACAAGTGTAGTGCTACCCAACTGGCAGAGATAACAAAAAGGCGATGCAGATGCACGTAGCATTCAGGCGGTTCGGACTCGGTGCCTTCACGCCATCGCAACGCTTTCAGATATAGTTCTCGTTCTCTTACTAAAGGAAACTTTAGTCTACGTCATCTTGTCGAGACAGAGGTGAAGCGAAGTGTTGTCGCGACGTATCTTATTCCAGGTGGCTCAGTATCAGCGTGAGAATCGCACCAAAGTGTACTTACGATTCTCGTGTCCCACGGACAACATGAGCTGAGCATTGAGGTTCCACCCTTTGCTGCAACTACACGGGGTTGGACGGCAATGAATATGCCGGGCCGCATACCACGCGCAGCGGGGGTCCATGTCCCAGTATGTTGCCTACAGCAGCCTCGATGTCCACGCACACATCATCTCTGCCTTCGCGTTCAATCCATTTGCCGGAGAGTGCGAGGGTTGCCAGGCCGTAGAATTCGAGCCGAACAAATGAAATGCGGTATCAGCGCATAGGATTAAACTGACGATTGCTTTGCACTGAGAATACGCTTGGAAAGCCGCTATGGGTGGCGGCCCGGGTTAAATAGAGAAGCCCGTCCGATCACTTTCATGTGGCGAACGGTCGGGCTTCTTATTCCACTTGCCAATGCTCGGCTCATATTGGAAGAAAGCTACGCTAATGTTTGCGTGACACTCCTATTTTCTCCGAAGAAAGAGTCGGATAATGAAGAATAGAATTAAAAAAGGTGCCAGATATAACGCAAGTATAAAGGCTAATCCAACGAGACCTTGCAATAATGGCATAACTCCTCCCAGACACGAGATTTTGGTATTTGTTCCCATCTTATTCTGAATTGGACCAAATAGTTCCTAGCCACAAAACTACTCGTCAACTGGATCGCACCAATCTGCTGGCAAAACACAGCTTGATTCTTTATCGACATAGCACCAATCCGCAACAGGGCACTCGGCGATGTCGTAAAAATTGCATATATCAACTCCAAGACAACAAGGCTCAACGGGAGGATGTTCATTTGAACCAACAGGATGGATATGCTTCATAACAGCTCCTCACCTTAATCCAATTAGAGACTACGTTTGATCAATGCCACAGTGATCTACAACGCAGATGCTGCCGCCATCCATGTCATAGTCGCAGTAATCGTATGCACCACAGCCATCTGCTTTATCATAAACAGTACAGATGTCAGTAATGCCCAAGAGGCAGTCAAAAGACATCGGCTTCACGCCTGCCTCGTCGCCACTTCCTGGATTAATCGGATGAATATGCTTCACGACCACCTCCCTTTGAGTGCAGAAAAACCTCAATATTGTGTATAACAAACCAAGATGTCTAGTTCACCATATTTCTAGAATGGTTTCGGCGAACGTAGCAATAAGCTTCGCAGACGGTAATCAGAAGAACGAACACCTCCACAATGGTGACAGCAATGCGCTGAACCGCTTATTCCGATACAGTAGCTTCTCGTTGATTTTTCTCCTGCGAAGATGAGTGGCGGGAAATAAGGTCAAAAGCCATCTCGTAGCACATTTTTCTATATTCACATGATGCAGGGTGTAGACTCTTGGGCAAGTAGCCGTGCTCGTCTGCAGCCTCCCAGCTACAGCCCCCACCACAGAAAGACCGAGCCCAACAGTCCGTACAGTCAATTCTTTTTTCGACACCCTGACTCCAGTTTTCAATATACCTAGTTTCGTCAATTCCGGTGACGATGTTGCCCATTTTGAATCGCATCATCCCGACAAACCTGTGACAGGGGTATACGTCCCCTTCGGGAGTCACGGAAATAAAACGCCTGCCAGCCCCGCATCCGACAAAGGCGATCCTGTTGCTCATAATCAAATCAACTGCAGTTTTCAATGTTCTAAACAAGGGCTTTTCCCCTTGATCAATCTGTTTGAGATATTGATCCGCCAAATCTATTAGGCCCGCCCTGATTTTGTTTAATGAGTGTTCGTCGAGTTTGATATTCTCATCGAATGAGCTCACGGGCGAGAAGTAAATCCTTCTGAAGCCCATCTCTTTAAACTGAAGATAGTCTTCAACAAGGTTACAGTTATTATTTGTTAAGGTCGCTCTTGCGCCGAAGGGGAACGACTCGGAAAAACGACGAACGTTTTTGTCGATATCGGAGAAAGAGCCGCCTCCCGTCTTGTACGGGCGCGATGCATCGTGCTTGCATCCTGTACCATCGAGACTAATCAGAACAGAAAACCCGTGCTCCTTGAAAGAATTCACAGCAGTGTCATTCAAAAGCGTTCCGTTGGTCGTAATAGAATAGGTAAAGTTTCTATTGGGGTATATTCTTTTTGAATAGTCGACCGTTTTCCATATCAGCGGCTCGTTAATCATGGGTTCCCCACCAAAAAAGACGATCGCAAGCGTTTCGTTTTCCGATGAACTTGCGACGAGGTAGTCGACCGCCTTGAAGGCTATCTCGTCTGTCATCAGCAGAGGAGACGTTCCATAATCTCCTTTACCGGCAAAACAGTAACTACAACCAAGGTTGCATGCATGTGAAACGTGGAGTTCGATGGATCTAAGTTTTCGAGGCGTGTCTTTTGTTAAGAAAGTCCGCTCAGACAATCGTTGATACTCATCAATGTCGTCTTCAAGTTCTGCTATGGTCGTTTGGTCGTAGCCTTTCGCAGCAAGTGACTTTGTTAGCAACTTCGAGTTGACCGTTCTTCCCGATGCTTCAAATATGCGAAGCGCATCTTCTGATGCTTGGTCAACCTGAAAGCAATTGCGAGTGACCTCATCGAAGCAGTAACGACGATCACTTACTGAGAAAAAATGCATACGTTCCTCAATTTCATGCTGGACTGGCACTAACCTTGTTTATTGTTGCGCAGCTATAAAAAACCACCAGCGGGGATTCGGTGTGCGGCCCAATCGGACTCCCAAAAGGTTCTATTTGAGACTGGCAAGCTTTGTGTTGTTGGCACTTCGACAGCGCTCTTTATTCCAACATGGAGCCTCGCAGTTTGAGTCGACTTGCCTCTGGAAGGTCCGATCTTAACTTGATTTAGGATGAAAACAGATTACAGGCGCGCTCCTCTAGAAAGAAAGGAAACCAATCGCCGCCTTTCACCAGGAAAGTTTTTATAGCCCACCTCGAGCAAAATGAAAGATGCGAGAGCGATTGGGGAACAACGCGAATCTCCCCTTTTGGGTGGGAGCGAGCCTTCAGCCACCGGCGAACGACTCGCCCTGGTCAGAATCTGGAAGTGGTGCCGGGCCGCTTGGGCCTCCCCGGTGACTTCGTGGGGCTTACCTGCCTGACGTCGAGGAGTACATCCGCAAGATTCGTTCCCTATGCCGTTTGCTCTCACGCCCGCCTTAGTTCCAAGTCGGGCGAGCCGCCGCGCTCATGCGACCCGTGGCGGCGACACGTCGACGCCGCGCTCGCTGAGCACATCTTCGGTCGCGGGCGAGCACGAGGTCGCGCCGGCGCATCCGCTGGGACTGCTGTGCGTGCAAAACGGCTACGTGGTGAGCGTCCCGCGCTGGATTCAGCCGAGTGAGGAAGGCGTTGAGATCGGCGCGCTGGCAACGGGGGAGGGCGGCATCACCGACGACGTCTCGGCCCGCCATGCCCATATCTGGTGCGACGAGTCTGGCGCATGGTTTGTCGAGGACCTGTCGTCCACTAACGGCACCGTGGTGGTAAACGGGGCCACGAGTGTGTGTATTCAAGTAGAGCCCGGCCGCTCCGCCCAGCTCAACCCCGGCGACGAGCTCAAACTCGGCGAATCCACCACCTACGCCATCCTGCTCGGCGCCCTCTAGCCGGCAGTTAGGGACGTTCCTTTCCTGCCGGTACTTGGGGACACTCCTTGGCGCGTCAGAGCCAGTCGTCCGGGGATGGAGGGACCATTCTGGCCTTTGGCGGTCACCCGAGGTAAACCTTTACCGCCCGCCTATATTTGTCGAAATTACACTTAACGGCGGGGTACAATAAACCCGCATGCGGATTTCCGTTGCGGGCGCTTCCCATCGCCGGGGCGTGCCCGGGAGCATCCGGCATGCGGCCTTTGCGGCGCTCGGTCATGTGCAAGACGGGCGGTCGGGTCTGTGGGGCGCATCAGCTGCCCCTCGCCTCGGCATGTCTTCTCTCCACGCCATGTACCTGCTGCTCAGTCTGCCTGCCAGATGATTGGAAGCAACAGCGTAAATCCCATCACGCCAACATCCCGGCGATCGCCGGGGCCTGTATACCTATATGAGAGGAGAGGGGTATATGGCGCGTAAGTTTAAGTCTATGGACGGCAACGAGGCGGCCGCATATGTTTCGTATGCGTACACCGAGGTAGCGGGAATCTATCCCATTACGCCGTCCAGCCCGATGGCCGACCATGTCGACCAGTGGGCGGCCCAGGGTCGCAAGAACATCTTCGGCACCCCGGTCAAGGTCGTCGAGATGGAGTCCGAGGCAGGTGCAGCCGGTACCGTTCACGGTTCGCTGGGCGCCGGTGCTCTGACCACCACCTACACGGCTTCTCAGGGTCTGCTCCTGATGATTCCGAACATGTACAAGATCGCGGGCGAGCAGCTCCCGGGCGTCTTCCACGTCTCCGCGCGTTGCGTCGCTTCCCACGCCCTGAACATTTTTGGCGATCACTCCGACGTCATGGCCTGTCGTCAGACCGGCTTCGCCATGCTCGCCGAGGGCAACGTCCAGGAGGTCATGGACCTCTCGCCGGTGGCTCACCTTGCCGCCATCGAGGGTAAGACCCCGTTCCTTAACTTCTTCGACGGCTTCCGCACCAGCCACGAGATCCAGAAGGTCGCCATGTGGGACTACAAGGATCTGGCTGAGATGTGCGACATGGACGCCGTCCAGGCTTTCCGCGATCACGCGCTCAACCCTGAGCACCCGCACACCCGCGGCAGCCACGAGAACGGCGACATCTTCTTCCAGAACCGCGAGGCCTGCAACAAGGTCTACGACGAGCTCCCTGCCGTCGTCGAGGGCTACATGAAGAAGATCAACGAGAAGCTCGGCACCGATTACGGCCTGTTCAACTACTACGGCGCTCCCGATGCCGACCGCGTCGTCGTGTGCATGGGCTCCTTCTGCGACGTGCTCGAGGAAGTCATCGACTACCTCAACGCTCACGGCGAGAAGGTCGGCCTGGTCAAGGTTCGTCTGTTCCGTCCGTTCTCCATCAAGCACTTTGTGGACGTTCTCCCCGAGACCGTCCAGAAGATCGCCGTCATGGACCGTACCAAGGAGCCGGGTTCCATCGGCGAGCCGCTCTACCAGGACGTCGTCTCCGCTCTCTACGAGGCCGGCAAGACGGGCATCAAGGTCGTCGGCGGCCGTTATGGCCTGGGCAGCAAGGACACGCCTCCCGCGTCCGCGTTCGCTGTCTTCGAGGAGCTCAAGAAGGACGAGCCCAAGCGCGAGTTCACTATCGGCATTGTCGATGACGTGACCAACCTGAGCCTGCCCGAGGCCGAGGATGCGCCCAACACCGCAGCCCCCGGCACCATCGAGTGCAAGTTCTGGGGTCTGGGTGGCGACGGTACCGTCGGCGCCAACAAGAACTCGATCAAGATCATCGGCGACCACACCGACAAGTACGTCCAGGCCTACTTCCAGTACGACTCCAAGAAGACCGGCGGCGTCACTGTCTCGCACCTGCGCTTTGGTGATTCCCCGATCCGCTCGCCGTACTACGTGACCAAGGCCGACTTTGTCGCTTGCCACAACCCCAGCTACATCGTTAAGGGCTTCAAGATGGTCCGCGACGTCAAGCCGGGCGGCACCTTCCTGGTCAACTGCCAGTGGAGCGACGAGGAGTTCGCCGAGCACATGCCCGCCGTGGCCAAGCGCTACATCGCGAACAACAACGTCAACGTCTACCTGATCGACGCTATCGACCTGGCCGCTAAGGTCGGCATGGGCAAGCGCACCAACACGGTGCTCCAGTCCGCCTTCTTCGCGCTGGCCAAGGTCCTGCCCGCCGAGGACGCCCTGCAGTACATGAAGGACGCGGCTACCAAGTCCTACATGAAGAAGGGCCAGGCTATCGTCGACGCCAACCACAAGGCCATCGATGCCGGCGCTACCGCCTTCCGTAAGTTCGAGGTTCCGGCCGACTGGGCTACCGCCGAGGATGCCGCTCCCGTCGAGCTCTCCGAGGAGACCAAGTCCGCTATCGCCCAGCAGGTCAAGAACCTGCTCGAGCCCATCGATCGCATGGACGGCGACAGCCTGCCTGTTTCCGCCTTTGTCGATTGCGCCGACGGCCAGTTTGAGCTGGGCGCCTCCGCATACGAGAAGCGCGGCGTCGCCGTGGTCGTTCCCCACTGGGACGAGACCAAGTGCATCCAGTGCAACCAGTGCGCCTACGTGTGCCCGCATGCCACCATCCGTCCGTTTGCGATGACCGAGGACGAGGCTGCCGCCGCGCCCGAGGCTACCCGCACGCTCGACGCCATGGGCCCCAAGGCCAAGGGCATGAAGTTCACCATGGCCGTGTCCCC
Organism: uncultured Collinsella sp.; assembly: GCA_900544895.1. Taxonomy (GTDB): domain Bacteria; phylum Actinomycetota; class Coriobacteriia; order Coriobacteriales; family Coriobacteriaceae; genus Collinsella. Next base: position 299,876 of record UQWZ01000001.1, on the reverse strand, counting down.
GCTCGACTGCATGGGCTGCACCAACTGCGTCAAGGTCTGCCCCAAGGGCGCCCTCGAGATGGTTCCCACCGAGCAGGAGATGGACCAGCAGCCCGTTTGGGACTACATGGTCGAGAACGTCTCCGAGAAGAAGGAGCTCATCGCGGCCAACGTCAAGGGCAGCCAGTTTAAGCAGCCCTACCTGGAGTTCTCCGGCTCCTGCGCCGGCTGCGCCGAGACCGCCTATGCACGTCTGGTGACCCAGGTCGCCGGCGACCGCATGTTCATCTCCAACGCCACCGGCTGCTCCTCCATTTGGGGCAACCCCGCTGCCACCGCTCCTTACTGCAAGGACAAGGACGGTCACGGCCCGGCGTGGAACAACTCCCTGTTCGAGGACAATGCCGAGCACGGTCTGGGCATGGCCGTGGGCTATGAGGCCGTTCAGAAGAAGCTGATCGCTGCTACGCAGGAGATCATCGCCGCTGACGGTCCGTCCGACGAGCTCAAGGCCGCCGGTCAGGCTTGGATCGACTCCGTCAACGACGCCGAGGCCTCTAAGACCGCTGCCGCCGCCTACGTTGCCGAGCTCGAGAAGTGTGGCTGTGACGCTTCCAAGGCGATTCTCGCCGACAAGGCTTACCTCACCAAGAAGTCCTTCTGGATCTTCGGCGGCGACGGTTGGGCCTACGATATCGGCTTCGGTGGCCTGGACCACGTCCTGGCTTCCGGCCACAACGTCAACGTCTTCGTCTTCGACACCGAGGTCTACTCCAACACCGGCGGTCAGGCCTCCAAGGCCTCGAACCTGGGCCAGGTTGCTCAGTTCGCCGCTGCCGGTAAGGTGACCAAGAAGAAGTCTCTGGCCGAGATTGCCATGAGCTACGGCTATGTCTACGTGGCGCAGGTCGCCATGGGCGCCAACCCGGCTCAGACCCTCAAGGCCATCCACGAGGCCGAGGCCTACGACGGCCCGTCCCTCATCATCGGCTACAGCCCCTGCGAGATGCACTCCATCAAGAAGGGCGGCATGCAGAACTGCCAGGCCGAGATGAAGAAGGCTGTCGAGTGCGGTTACTGGAACCTCTTCCGCTTCAACCCCGAGGCTGCTGCCGGCAAGAAGTTCTCACTCGATTCCAAGGAGCCCGCGGGCGGTTATCAGGAGTTCCTGATGAACGAGGCCCGTTACGCTTCGCTGACGCGTTCCTTCCCCGAGCGCGCCGAGGAGCTCTTCAAGGAGAACGAGCAGGCCGCTATGGACCGCTACGCTCACCTGTTGAAGCTCAAGACGGTGTACAACGAGGCCTAGGTCTCCCACCGCAGGATCTGAGGGCTAACCTTCGCGGACGTCCTCGGACATGAAAGAACCCCCGCTGCGCACTACGTGCGGCGGGGGTTCTTTCGTCCTGCGGAGTGTCCGCGAAGGTCAGCCCTCAGATCCTGCTACGACTACGTCCTCGGATTGTGTGGGCTGATGAAGGACGTGGTTGGTGGGGTGCCTTGTCCCGGTCGCTGTTTCGCGGCTTTGGGCATAGAGGGGGATTTGGTTGCGGACCCAGATAGCCTAGAGGGATATGGGCGCAAACGAGAAATCGTTGTTGGGGTCGTCCTTTTCCATAAACTCATCGAGACAGAATGTCATATAGATTGGAACGTAAAGGATCTTGCCCTCTTTGCAAAGGTTTTCGTGGCTCAGCACAACGGCCTCGGGAATTTTGTACTCGCCCACACTCATCAAACGGTCGAGGGCTGCATGTGCTCGAACTTTCTTGCCCGATTTGACTTCGATTGGGACAACATGCCCGCGGGCACCTTCGATTACAAAGTCGACTTCACCGACCTCACGCGTTTGGTAGTACCACGTATCTGCTCCGAGGGCAACGAGTTCCTGTGCGACCACGTTCTCATAGAGGCCGCCGAGGTTGGGGGTTTTCATGTCAAGGTAGACGGCGCGTGCCGTGCTGCCGGGATACCGCGATGCGAGCATACCTGTATCGGACTCGTATAGTTTAAAGGCCGTCGTTTTCTCCGTCCTCTTGAGAGGACTTCGTGCCTCCGTCACCTGGGGGACCATCAATCCAACGCCTGCGTTCACCAGCCATAGGAAATCCTGCTCGTATTTTTGAAGACGAGCTCCCTCGCCTAGAGACGAGACGATAAAGCGATGGGACTCCGCCTCAAGCTGAACGGGAATTTGCTCGAAAATGGAGCGAACGTTAAACGCTCGAGTCGATGCATATTTAGAGATATCGCTTTTGTACTGATCGACTAGCTGAATTTGAAGCTCACGCGTTCTCACGAGCGAATAGCCCGAATCGATATAGTTCTGAACGACCTCCGGCATGCCGCCGCAAACGATATAAGCTCTAAAGTTTTTGAGCATCGCCTCATGAATAAAATTTTCGACGGGACGCCTCTCGACAAGGCAGCTGCGGATGTCTGCAAGCACATTCTCGCTGATGCTGTTTGCCCAACAAAACTCTTCAAAATCCATTGGCCGCATAACAATGTGCTCGACATACCCCACCGGGAAAGAAGAGATCCCCTTAAACTCAGTCCCAAGCATAGACCCCGAGAAGACATAGCTAAAGCGTCCGTCCTCGACCAGCGCCTTCATAAGTGTAACGATCTGCGGATACTCCTGAATCTCATCGACGAAGATAAGCGTGTCTCCTTCAACAAGCGGTGCATCCGCAAGAAGGGCAACGCGGTTGATAAAGTCAACGGCGTTCTTAGCGCCAATGAGCACATCTCTTGCCTCGGCATCGAGCAGCAAATTGGCCTCAAAATACGACGCGTAGTTGTCTTTACCAAACGCGCGAATCGCATAGCTCTTGCCAATTTGACGCGCACCGGTAACAAGCAACGCTTTATTGGAGTTGTTCTTCCAGCTCAAAAGCCTGTCAGTGACCTTACGGCGTAGCATAAAACCCCTCAATGACAAAAATTGGCAAATAGATTTGCCCCTAATCATACAAAAATTGGCAAATAGATTTGACCCAAATCGTACAAAAATTGGCAGATAGCAAAGACTCGCTTAGGTCTCAAAACCACCGAACCGGCGCGGTGCCACGCGAAAAGGCCGGGGACGCCGTTATTTGCGTCTCCAGCCCCCTGATTACACCTCTGGGTCCCACGATGGGATGTTGTTGATGCTACTAGTACGGCTTACCTTGTCTCGCCGGATTCGGTGCGTAAGCGGTAGCCGTGGACCAAGTCGCTGATGGCCGGCCAGGGAATCTGGCGATCGACCCAAAATTGAAGCTGGACTAGATAGCGCTCGGTGGCGCGGGTGAGGGCGGCAAACTGCTTGTGAGTCTCTACCTGGGCGTAGAGGTCGCGGCTGCGGGCGAGGATGGCGCTCGTGTCGTCCATCTTGCCGGTGACGTCGAAGGCGCCCGAGAACCAGTCGCACAGGCGCGCAGCGCTGTTGTTGAGGGTGGCCAAGTCGGCGGTGTCGCCGTTGGCGTTCTCGGTTGTTTGGGCGCGCAGGAGCGAAAGGACGTCGGCGGCGTTCATGCAGTAGCCGACGGTAAAGTTCCATACTGCGAATTCGCGGCCGGTGTCGAGCTTGCGGCGGCGCATATAGTCGATATCGCGCGGCTCCTCGAGCATCATTTGGTCGGCAAGGGCTTCAAGCGAAGTGGTGTACTCTGCAAGATCGAGTGCAAGCAGGGTGTCGATATCCATCATGTTTAGGCCTCCGCTTCGATCTCGACGATTTCGTTTTTGATGCACATGCCCTGGTTGTTCCAGACCTTGCGGCAAGCGGCGGCAAAGCGCTCGCGGTCGGCCTCGCAGATGCGGGCAAACATGTTGCAGGTGCCAAAGGGCTCGCAAATATCAAAGAAGATGCAGATCGAAGACCAACCGCCGTACCAGCTCACAGCACCCGCCGGCTCGTTAAAGACGGGGTTCTCGATGTACTCGTAGTTGGCGATGGGACCCGATACGGGATAGGTCACCTCGGTATCGCAAATCTTGGCCGAGAAGATGCGCGACTCGACCGGACAGGACGATTCGAACAGCCTGCACGTCTCGGGCGCTTTGTCCCAGAGCATGTCGGCGAGAAACGTCTCGTCATTCAGAGTGATCTTGAGCATTTTTGTCATCGTAAGGACCTCCTCAATCCGTCGCTCAAGGGGCTCGCTGGCGGATAAAGGAGAAGACAGCTACGGGGTCGCCGAACCCAAACTTCACGGCAGATGCCTGTCGCCCCAGCCCGTGCTGTACTCGGCTAAAGTATCACGCCTTGGGGGCAGAAGCAATATCCCTGTTTTGAATTTTTGGACACTTTGCCGCAATGCAGCTCGCTCACGGTTGCTTGCCGCGGGGTGAAGCGCGATGGGTTATTCCTTATGCTGGATGAAAAGCCCCATGTTTTTGCAGGGGTGCATACTCGTCTTATAAGTGCATAGAATCTCGTATAGTGCGAGTAAGATTTTGCGCTGTCCGTTTTGTGTTTAGCAAAGATATAGTTTGCATAATCCGGTCTAATCCCTGCTCTATTTAAATAAAGTTGCACGTAAATGGCGTAGATATGCGTGAGCTGGGGTTCTTTACGCTGAGCGGGTAAAAACGACCGTTCACCGTTCCGCTATTTTCAAAATGAATAAAATGAGCGATAAAGAGAATATAAACCTTAATAAACTCGCGTATCGCACGGACGCGGGTTATTAATGGGTTGTAGGCCTTTTACAGAAAGGATTCCAGCAATGTCTAAGCCTCTTGGCAAGCCCGATCGTATTGTCGTCGCCCTCGGCGGCAACGCCCTCGGCAACAACCCCGTCGAGCAGATCGAGGCCGTGAGCAACACCGCCCACGCCCTCCTCGGCCTCATCGAGCAGGGTAACGAGATCATCATCACCCACGGCAACGGCCCGCAGGTCGGCATGATCCAGAACGCCTTCGCCGCCGCCCACGACGCCATCGGCACCCCCGAGATGCCGCTGCCCGAGTGCGGCGCCATGTCCCAGGGCTACATCGGCTACCACCTGCAGCAGGGCATCGGCCGCGAGATGCACAAGCGCTACAAGCGCTGGCACGCCGCCACCGTCGTCACCCAGATCGAGTGCGACCCGGACGACCCCGCGTTCAAGAACCCGACCAAGCCGATCGGCCCCTTCTACACCGAGGAGCAGGCCAAGGAGTTCATGGCCGAGGACCCCTCCAAGGTCTTCGTCGAGGACTCCGGCCGCGGCTGGCGCCGCGTCGTCGCCTCCCCCGACCCCAAGAAGATCGTCGAGGCCGACTCCATCCTCAACCTGCTCGACAACGAGTTCATCGTCATCGCCTGCGGCGGCGGCGGCATCCCCGTCGTCCGCGACTACGAGAACAAGGGCTGCTACAAGGGCGTCCCCGCCGTCATCGACAAGGACCTGGGCGGCGAGCTGCTGGCCGAGGACTGCGACGCCGACGTCCTGTTCCTGCTGACCGCCGTCGAGCACGTCGCCATCAACTTCGGCAAGCCCAACCAGGAGGAGCTCGAGGACCTCACCGCCGACGAGGCCGAGCGCCTGGCCGACGAGGGCCAGTTCGGCAAGGGCTCCATGGAGCCCAAGGTCCGCGCCGCCATCAAGTTCGCCCGCTCCCGCAAGGGCCGCACCTGCATCATCGGCGCCCTGGACAAGGCCGCCGAGACCATGGCCGGCCTCTCCGGCACCCGCATCCACGAGTAGTCCCTACTCCGTCGCCTCTCCCGTGGGCGCCAGGCAAAGCGCCCACAAACTAGCCTCTCTTCATGAGCCCTGCGGTCCGCTCCGGCTGCGGGGCTTTTGCTGTTGAGGGGTGAGCAAATGGGTGCGGGCAAGATTCAATTTGATTAAACACTCAGATCATGAGATGCCTGGAACCAAACGATGACTCCCAGAATCCTAATTCGGCGTTTGTCCAGCACAATATCCGGTTCCGATGTGCGATATGAGTGGGATGAGAGCATCACGGTGTTTGTGCCGGTGCTATAACGCCGTATGACGATTCTCGAATTATCGGCCAAAGCGAGGACGGAGCATCCGTTCCAGGGTTTCAGACTGGGATCCACGAGGAGATGAGATCCAATCGGATAGCATTTGGACATGGCGGACGTGTCCATTTGAACAAAGAAGCACCCGCGATGTTTCTTGAATACGGATGAGGGAAGCGCGGTTGTTCCGGTTTGTTTAAGTCCCGTTCTGCCTCCTGTCATCTGGATTTTAAATACATCGCAAAGGGAATCAGTAATAACTTCTCTGGATTCCCCCTTCCGCTCCTCGTGGTCGATCCTTGCGGCTAGCCCTGCGGTTTCAGATGTGAGGTCATCGAGCTGCAGGTTAAATTTCGATACTATCTTGAGCAACGTTGAGCGGCGGATTGCATAGCGGTCCTTTTCCCAGCGGCATACCGTTTCTTTGGAGACGCCGACAAGTGCCGCGAACTCCTCCTGCGTGAGCTGGTCGCGCTTGCGAAGCGCCTTTATGTTTTGACCCGTTCCCATGTTATGAAGCGCGGACGAGGGGAAGGCAGAGGCAGTTGGGGCCGCCAAAGCCGTTTGTCAGCTCGAAGATAGAGATGGGAACAAGTTCAATACCGGCCTGCTCCAGTGCCTTGTTAGTCTCGGTGTTCTCTTCGTATACGCAGACCTTGCCGGGCTCCAGGCAAAGGGTGCTTATGGCATTGTTGGTTCTTTCGACCTCTGCCGCTCCGGGATTTGAGCCGCCGCAAAAGATAAATTGCAACGAACTTGAGCCCAGGGCTAGCCCCAGTGCTTCTTTCAGTCCGCCTTCGACATGACGCGCTCGGGTTGTCCTTTCCGATCTGCCCCGTGTGATGCGGTAGACCCGCGCTTGGTCGAGAAGTTCACGGGCAACGAGGAATGCCTCGTAGCCAACGCGAGTGAAGTATGTGTCGAGATGAATGCAGAGGTCATCGTAGGGGACCTGAATGGCCCATACGGACTCAATAGTCGAGTTCTCATCCCAGAGCAAGTTATTTGCCAGGGTGTCTATCGCCGCCGGCTCGGTTCGTTGCGAGATTCCAACGGCTATGTTTTCGCTGTTGAGGTTGTGCAGGTCGCCGCCTTCAATGTGGTAAGTCGATTCATGCTTGAAGAACTGAGGGGTCTCGCGGAAATCTGGGTGATAGGTAAAAATCGTTTTGTAGGCGATAACCTCACGGTTGCGCTCTGGCCAGTACATATGGTTGAGCGTGACGCCTTCGCCGATGACGCTCGCCGGATCGCGAGTGAACCACATGGTGTTAAGGGGGCTTACGAGAAGATCGTCAGGTGAGTATGCGTCTGCCGTCAGTTTCGTGAGGCTGAACACCTCTTTATCTGTGTTGAAGACCTGGGAGTAGCGGATGCCGTTGACTGCTGCTTGAGCAAGGGCGCGGGAGCCTTCGATGCGCTCGAGATACTCGCGAATGGCAGACTCGAGCTCAATGCCCCGCGCGCCGCATTCTAAAACGTAGCTATCGATAAAAGAGCGACTCGCCTGCTCTGTTGCATCAAGGGCTTCGGTAAGAAGGTTTTCAAGATAGAGAATCTCTACCCCTTCGTGCTCGAGCATCGCCGAGTAAGCATGATGCTCCCTAAGGGCTTTATCAAGATCGAATGAGCTGCTAGACGGACGCAACGTAAAGACCCGATTGAACTGCCCGTCGGGGTAGTTGCGCGTTTCGGGGCCGGGACAGTGCAGAAGCACCTTTTTTAGCTTTCCTATTTCATTTTGAACATGCAATGCGGACATATGACCTCGCTTTGGCGATGAGTATTTATTGCTTCCATAGTGGCACATTACGAGATCGTTTCAATTTACATCATATCTGTCACAGGCGAATGGCACGAACCGAGCTGCTAATTGATGTTAAACATCAATTAGGAAAGTAAATTGACGAATTACATCAATCTAAAGGCCGTTTACGGGCCGATGGCTTTCGTTGACGGGCGATGGGACGTAAGGAGGTTTTGTGCGATGACACAATGGCTTTGCCGGCAACGAAAAACCCCTGAATTAAGGAGGAGAGATGGCAGAGACAGAAAAGAAGCGTGCCTTTCGAGTTCCGCACGTATACACCATCATTCTCGTCTTGATGGCCGTATTTGCCGTTCTGACCTGGGTCGTGCCTTCGGGTTCGTTTGAACGCCAGGAGGTTAACGGCCGCGAGGTAACAGTTTCGGGCACCTATGCGCCTGTCGATAAGGTCTATACGGACGAGGACGGCAACGAGGTCGATCTTCGCCAAGGCATCTTCGAAGTACTTGAGGCCCCTGCGATCGGCATCCAGCAAGCGGTCGAGGTCGTTGCATTCATTATGATCGTGGGAGGTTCCTTCCAGGTCATCACGGCGACCGGAGCCATCACGAGCGGCGTCGCCCGAGTGGTGAAGAAGTTCAAGAGCAAGGACGTCCTCATCATCCCGATCCTAATGGTGCTCTTTGCCTTGGGTGGCAGCACCTTTGGTATGGCAGAGGAAACGCTTCCGTTCTTTGCGATTCTTATGCCGATCATGATGGCCATGGGCTTCGACTCAATTACGGCGTTCATGACGGTGTTTGTGGGCGCCCGTATCGGATACATCGCATCTACCGTCAATCCGTTTAACGTTCTGATTTCTCAGGGCATCCTCGGCATCCAGGGCAACCCTCAGCTTTGGCTGCGTACTATCGCCCTTGTCGTGCTTACTGCGGTTGGCGTCGCATGGGTTGTAATGTATGCCCTCAAGGTTAAGAAAAACCCCGAAGCATCCCCCGCTTTCCACGATGATATCGAGAAGCGAAAAGAGTTTGGCGCGGACGAGAATCTCCTCGATAGCGAGTTCACCGCTAGGCAAAAAGCCGTCATGGTTATTTTCGTGCTTGGACTTGGCGCTATCATTTGGGGTCTGGTGGCCCAGGGCTGGTACATGAACGAAATCTCTGCGATTTTCTTGGCCATGGCCCTTCTTTCGGGTGTTGTTTCCGGGATGAATGAGAAGGAAATCGCCGGCGAGTTCGTTAAGGGAATTGCAGACTTCGCGTTCTCTGCCATCGTTGTTGGACTTGCCCGCGGAATCCTCGTAATCGCCAATGACGGCCTCATCATCGATACGATTCTCAATACGCTCGCCACGGCTCTCACTGGAGTTCCGGCAGTTATCTTTACGAGCATCCTCTATGTCGTGGATAACCTTCTGTCGATCCTCGTTCCGAGCTCCTCGGGTATCGCTGCTCTTACGATTCCCATTTTCGGCCCGCTTGTTGAGCTGATGGGCTTAAACCCCGAGGCTGCAGTTACGGGTCTTTCCATGGGCAGCGCGGCCATGTCTCTCATTTCGCCAACAAGCGCGATGCTCGTTGCCGGTCTTGGCGTCTGCAAGATTCCGCTTGGCCAGTGGTGGAAGGTTGCTTGGAAATTCTTCCTGGTCGTGAGCGTTATCTGCATGGCATTCACTGCGGTTTCGGGCCTTATCCCCCTGCCGTAAAAGCAAAACCCCACATACAAGTTGTGAGAAAGAAGGATAGAGATGAACAAAGGACTGAACGTTCATAGCGAGATTGGCGCCCTCAAGAAGGTGTGCGTCCATCGCCCCGGTATGGATCTTGTAAACATGAAGGCGGAGGATTTCGACCGCGTTTGGATTCACGATGCGTTCTATCTGGACTATGCCCAGAAAGAGCACGATCAGTTTACCGACCTTCTTCGCGGCGCTGGCGCCGAGGTCGTCTATATGGAAGAGCTGCTCGCTGAGACGTTTGACAAAGTCGAGGGCACTCGCGCAGAGTTCATGACGAAGTTCATGGGTGAGTCCGGCATCTCCAACGCGGCCCTTCGCCAGGCCGTTGTCGAGAAGCTCGATTCCATCAAGGACAACAAGGAATTTGTCCTCACGGCTATGGGCGGACTGTATGTGCGCGACCTCGAGATCCCGCATGTCGGCGGCTCTCTTGCCAGCTTGGACGGCGATGAGCTGAAGGGCGACGACATGGTCCTCTTCCCCATGCCCGCCTCGTATTTCTCCCGTGATCCCCTGGCTGTCGTGGGCAAGGGCGCTACCATGAATCGCATGTACTGGAATCAGCGCAATCGCGAGGTAATCTTCTACGAAACGGTGCTCCGCAACCATCCCGATTACGCCGGTAGCCCCATCTGGTACGACCACAATAGCGAGTGGCATATCGAGGGCGGCGATATTCTCAACATCAACGCCAAGACGCTCGCCATCGGTATTTCCGAGCGTACCCAGACTGCGGCCATCGATGAGCTCGCCAAGAATATGTTCTGGGGTTCTGATGAGGCCGAGATCGAGAACATCTATGCCATCAAGATTCCGCACGGCTATGCCTACATGCATCTCGACACCGTTTGCACGCAGGTCGATCGCGATAAGTTCACGGTCTATCCCGGCATCTACCAGACGCTTCGTGCCTACCGCCTGACCAAGGGCGATTCGGAGGGGGAGGTGCATATCGAGGAGCTCGAGGGCACCCTGCAGCATATTCTCGAGCTTGCGACGGGTATGGACCACATCACCATGATTGAGTGCGGTGGTGGCGATCCGATCGAGGCTTCCCGTGAGCAGTGGAACGATGGTTCCAACACTCTTGCGGTCGCGCCGGGCAAGGTCTGCGTATATGAGCGCAACGTTGTCACTAACGATGCTCTTTACAAGGCCGGCGTCGAGCTGCTCGTCGCCCCCTCCGAGGAGCTTTCTCGCGGTCGCGGCGGCCCGCGTTGCATGACCATGCCGTTCTGGCGTGAGGAAATCTAGTCAGCGTTAGCGTATCTGGGCGGCGTGCGTGCGTCCGCGCCGCCCATCCCCCTTGTGTGTTCCAACAACCGAAAGGACTCAAATCATGGCTCTTAATCTTTCTGGTCGAAGCGTTCTTACCCTGCTTGACTTTACGTCCGAGGAAATCGAGTACATGCTCGACCTCTCAAAGAACTTCAAGGATATGAAGCGCGCCGGTTATCCGCACCGCTTTCTTGAGGGCAAGAACATTGTCCTGCTGTTTGAGAAGACCTCCACGCGCACGCGCTGCGCCTTCGAGGTCGGCGGTATGGACTTGGGTATGGGCGTGACCTACCTCGACCCCGGCTCGTCGCAGATGGGCAAGAAAGAGTCCATCGAGGATACCGCCCGCGTACTCGGTCGTATGTATGACGGCATCGAGTATCGCGGCTCCGATCAGTCTATTGTCGAGGAGCTTGCCGCCAAGGCCGGCGTTCCCGTTTGGAACGGCCTGACGAACGAGTACCATCCCACCCAGGCTCTTGCCGATATTCTCACCATGCGTGAGGAGTTCGGCGACACGCGCGGCATGAAGCTCACTTACATGGGCAAGGAGCAGGGCAACGTCAGCGACTCCCTGATGGTTATCTGCGCCAAGCTCGGCATTAACTTCTGCTCCTGCGGACCCAAGGGCGATGTCGAGGGCGCCACGCACTTCGATCCCGAGCTTCTTGAGCGCTGCCAGGAGATCGCCGCTCAGAATGGCTGCACGATCCAGCTCACTGAGGATATCGACGAGGGCGTCAAGGATGCAGACGTGATCTATACGGACGTTTGGGTCGGTATGGGCCAGGCTGAGGAGCTGTGGAAGAGCCGAATCGATCTTCTCTCTCCCTATCGAGTAACGCCCGAGGTCATGGCCAAGGCAAACCCCGGCGCCATCTTTATGCACTGCCTGCCGAGCTTCCACGATACGCAGACCACCATCGGCGCCGAGATTGCCGAGAAGTTCGGCGTGACCGAGATGGAGGTTTCCGACGAGGTCTTTGAGAGCGCGCAGTCTCGTGTGTTCCAGGAGGCCGAGAACCGCATGCATACCATTAAGGCCATGATGTACGCGACGCTTCGCTAGTAGCTGGGAAGTGAACGAATACTATGAGTAAACCGTACGGTAAGCCCGACCGCATCGTCGTCGCCCTCGGCGGCAACGCCCTCGGCAACAACCCCGTCGAGCAGATCCAGGCCGTGAGCAACACCGCCCACGCCCTCCTCGGCCTCATCGAGCAGGGTAACGAGATCATCATCACCCACGGCAACGGCCCGCAGGTCGGCATGATCCAGAACGCCTTCGCCGCCGCCCACGACGCCATCGGCACCCCCGAGATGCCGCTGCCCGAGTGCGGCGCCATGTCCCAGGGCTACATCGGCTACCACCTGCAGCAGGGCATCGGCCGCGAGATGCACAAGCGCTACAAGCGCTGGCACGCCGCCACCGTCGTCACCCAGATCGAGTGCGACCCGGACGACCCCGCGTTCAAGAACCCGACCAAGCCGATCGGCCCCTTCTACACCGAGGAGCAGGCCAAGGAGTTCATGGCCGAGGACCCCTCCAAGGTCTTCGTCGAGGACTCCGGCCGCGGCTGGCGCCGCGTCGTCGCCTCCCCCGACCCCAAGAAGATCGTCGAGGCCGACTCCATCCTCAACCTGCTCGACAACGAGTTCATCGTCATCGCCTGCGGCGGCGGCGGCATCCCCGTCGTCCGCGACTACGAGAACAAGGGCTGCTACAAGGGCGTCCCCGCCGTCATCGACAAGGACCTGGGCGGCGAGCTGCTGGCCGAGGACTGCGACGCCGACGTCCTGTTCCTGCTGACCGCCGTCGAGCACGTCGCCATCAACTTCGGCAAGCCCAACCAGGAGGAGCTCGAGGACCTCACCGCCGACGAGGCCGAGCGCCTGGCCGACGAGGGCCAGTTCGGCAAGGGCTCCATGGAGCCCAAGGTCCGCGCCGCCATCAAGTTCGCCCGCTCCCGCAAGGGCCGCACCTGCATCATCGGCGCCCTGGACAAGGCCGCCGAGACCATGGCCGGCCTCTCCGGCACCCGCATCCACGAGTAGTCCCTGCTCCGTCGCCTCTCCCGTGGGCGCCAGGCAAAGCGCCCACAAACTAGCCTCTCTTCACGAGCCCCGCAGTCCGCTCCGACTGCGGGGCTTTTGCTATTCACCTAGTCATTGGGGACAAACCCGGCACTTGGGGACGGTCCTTTCCTGCCGGCAGCTTGGGACAGTCCTTAATAGTCATTGGGGACGTTCTTAAACGACTAGTCAAACAAGAACGTCCCCAACGACTACTCATTTAAGTCTGTCCCCAATGACTGCCCAATGGCTGGGAAGGCGCATCCCACACCGACGCATTGCCTTCGGGCCCTCTCCCCAGGCTCTCCATAGCTCAGCTGGACTCCCCGCAACCTGTTCCGAGTTGGCGGAACGAGCGCGACGTGGAGTGTCATTCTTTACCGCGTTAGACTAGACGCAGGGAAAGGAGGAGGACATGGATGCTCGCGTCAAGCAGCTTGTAAATATGATCGAGGACGCTCAGCCTGTCGCTGTCGCGGTACTTGCCAAGCGTCTCGAGGTAAGCGAGCGCGCCGTGAGAAACTATATCCATCGCGCAAACGACAGCCTTGCAGGGGTTGCACGCATCGTTGGCAGCAAGGGGCAGTATCGTATCGATGTTGCACGTGCAGATGAGCTTGCTCGCTTGCTAGACGGTGTGGCTCTGGCCCATCCGGGCATTCCTGATACGCGCGATGGCCGTGTGTCCTTCCTTCTTAACGACCTCCTCATGCGGTCCCAGTGGGTGACGATTGAGGAGTATGCGGATTTACTCTACGTTTCGGCGCGGACTCTGTCCAATGACATGCGTCTGGTAGAGCAGAAACTCGCCCAATTTGACTTAACGCTCGAAAAGCGCCCACGCTACGGAATCCGCGTTGCGGGCGGGGAGTCACAACGGCGCCTGTGCCTGGCCTCGCTGGTGAGGCCCGTGTTGCCCGACACCGACGATGCAAAGCTCGCCGAGCGCCTGCGGGCCATCGCCGCATGTGTGGACGATGCCCTGACGGCCTCGCCCGTCACGGTGAGCTCGCTGGCATCCCGCAATCTCATCATGCATCTTTACATTGCTCTTGGCCGCATCGAGCAGGGCTGCTATGTCCCAGCTGCAGAATCGGACGTTCAAAAACTGGAGGGAACGCGCGAATACGCCGCGGCTTTCCAGATTGCCGCAAACATCAAGGATGCCCTGGGCGTGAGCATGCCCCGAGAAGAGGTTGCCTTTATCGCAATCCATTTGCTCGGCAGGGGCACGGGCGTGCCCGAGAAGGGCTCTGCCGTTATCTCGGACGAGATGTGGGAGATTGCTTCCGAGATGGTACGTGCGGTCAACGATGAGTTTAGGTTTGACTTTAGCGGCGATCTTGAACTTCGCATGAACCTTGCTCGGCATATCGGCCCTCTGGGCTATCGCCTTGAATATCACATGCATATGGATAACCCCATGCTGCCCGATATCAAGACGAGGTTTCCGTTGGCCTATTCGATGGCAGCTGGCACCTCGCAGGTACTCGAGCGTCATTTTGGCAGCCAGCCCTCTGATGAAGAGCTCGGCTACATCGCCATGGCATTTGCCCTGGCCCTCGAGCAGCAAGCCGACCAGCCGCGTCGCAAGCGCATCCTGATCGTGTGCGCCTCGGGAGCGGGAAGCGCCCGTATGCTCGAGCACCAGTACCGCAAGCAGTTTGGCATGTATATCGATTCGATTGAGACATGCGATGTCGCCCGCGTGGGAACGTTCGATTTTTCGCACATCGACTACGTGTTCACAACGGTGCCGCTCAACGTCAAGTTGCCCGTGCCCGTCCGCGAGGCCGATTTCTTCTTGGAGACGAGCGATGTCAACGCTATCCGCAAGGTGCTGAGCGACGACACTGCGCAATCGGACTCCGTAAGCTCTTTCTTTAGCCGTGCCCTGTTCTTCAACCGCGTTGAGGCGCCGTCGAAGCAGGCCGTTCTCCGATATCTCTCCGAGCGCGCCGTCGAGAGCGGCCGTGTCGATGCCCAGTTTGCCCAAGAGGTCGCCGAGCGCGAGAGCGCGAGTGCCACCTCGTTTGGCAATGGGGTAGCCATGCCCCATGGGATGCATCCCTTGAGCGCCGAGGCCTTTGTTACCGTGGGCCTGCTCGAACATCCCATTCTTTGGGACGAATACGGCCATGAGGTCGATATCGTCTTTATGGTGTCGTTTGCCCGGTCGGGCGGCGATGAGGCGCGGATCTTGAGCTCACTGCTCGCCGAGATCTTTATGGACCGCCAGGGGGTCGAGCGCCTACGCGAGCGCCGGTCCTGGCATGAGCTGATGGCGCTTGTGCAAGCGCATACGGCTTAAGACTTCTTTTGTCGATAACCCTGTCTGTCTACCTGCAATAAACCTCGAGGATTGCGGGCGGGAGATAGGCGTTTCGAATATTCAAGTACAAACCAAACATCACGGGAGAGGAGACCGTTATGGACGATCAGGGAACCGAGATGGTTTCGTTTCAGCTGGTCGCTGCAGCGGGAGAGGCACGCAGCCTTGCCTTCGAAGCCCTTGAAAAGGCAAAAGCGGGGGATTTTGACGCCGCCGCCAAACTCATGAAGCAGTCAAAGGATGCGGGAATCAAGGCTCACCACATCCAAACGCAGCTGCTTTCGACTGAGGCAGCGGGCGAGCATCTGTCGGTGGATGTGTTGCTGGTCCATGCTCAGGACCACCTCATGTGCTCCATGCTTGCTCAGGAGCTCGTGCAGGAGCTGATCTGCCTGTATGAGTGCACTGCAACCAAGAACGCCTAGCGGCGTGCGGTGACTATCCAACCAATCAATGCGAAGGGAATCCCTTATGAAGATCCTTCTTGTTTGCGCAGCTGGTCTGTCTACAAGCATTCTGATGAAGAAACTCGAGAAATATGCGGAGCAAAACGGCATCGAGCTCGATATCGATGCGGTGGGTATCGGCGAGTATCAGGAGACGTGCGCCAATTATGACGTGCTGCTCTTGGGGCCGCAGGTGTCCTACCAGCTCAACACCGTCAAGCAGGGGAGCGGTAAGCCGACCGCGGTCATCCCCGCACAGGACTACGGCATGGGCAACGCCGCCAACGTGCTGGCACTCGCCCAGTCGCTGTTGGGTTAGGAGGCAACCATGGAGAAGTTCATGACCCTGCTTCAGGAAAAACTGACCCCTATCGCCAATTTCTGCGGCACCGAGCGCCACTTTGCCTCCATGCAAAAGGGCTTTATGAGCGCGATCAGCTTCATCTTGGTATCTGCCGTCTTTATGATCCTCGCCAACCCGCCGGTCACGGCCGACCTGGTGGCGCAGGGCGGGTTCTGGTCCGTCTTTGGCCCTTGGCTCGATTTTGCGACGGCCAATAAGCTCACGCTGCTCATCCCCTTCAATATGACGATGGGCATACTGTCGGTGATCGTGACGTTCGCAATCGCCTATAACCTGGCGGGCACCTACAAGATGCCCAAGCTTAACGCCGGCATGACCTCGCTGGTGATGTTCCTGATCGCCGCGGCGCCGTCGTCCTACTACCAGCTTGCTGACGAGTCCGTGCTCCAGGCGGTCCCCTGCACCTATCTGGGTGCGCAGGGCCTGTTTACCGCCATCATCGTTGCCTTGGTCTCCGTCGAGGTCACGCGCTTCTGCCAGACCAAGGGCATCACCATCAAGATGCCCGATGGCGTGCCGCCGTTTTTGTCCGAAACCTTTGGCGCCATCGTACCTATGCTCGCCAACATCCTCATCTTCTTTGGCGGCAACCTGCTGATCCAGATGATCGATCCCGCGCTGTCCATCCCCTCGGTTATCGAGAAGCTGCTCGCTGCCCCGCTTTCCGTCGCAGTTGACTCTGTGCCCGGCGCACTGCTTATCTGCTTCATGACGCTGCTGTTTTGGTGCTTTGGCGTCCACGGCAACATGATCGTAATGCCCATCACCGCCCCGGTCTCGCTTGCCGCCTTTGCCGCCAACGCCTCGCTCTATGCTGCCGGGCAGCCGCTTGAGTTCCACCCGGTGCTCATGTCGTTGGCCATCAACCTCATCGGCGGCACGGGTAATACGTTCTCTTTTGTGGCGCTCTGCGCGTTTAGGGCAAAGTCGCAGCAGCTCAAGGCATTTGGCAGGGCATCGATCGTGCCGAGCTTCTTCCGTATCTCCGAGCCCGCGATCTTCGGCGCGCCCATCATCTTCAACCCGATCCTCATGATTCCGTTTGTGCTAGGCGGCATGATCTCGGCCCTGCTGTATTGGGGTGCGGTCTCACTGGGTCTTGTCTCTAACTTCTACATCTTGGTGAGCGGCACGTTCCCCATCTTCGTTCAGGGCTTTGTCCAGTGCCTCGACCCGCGCATCTGGGTGTTTACGATCGTTTTGATCGTGGTCATGGCTGTGGTCTGGTACCCGTTCTTTAAGGTGTACGATAACCAGCTCCTGGCTCAGGAGCAGGAGAACGCCGCGGCAGCTTCTGCCGAGGATGCTGAGTAGCATGAGTTACTTTGACAGAACGTCTGCCGCCGGTATGCCCGAGGGCTTTTTGTGGGGTGGTGCCCTCGCCGCCAACCAGGCCGAAGGGGGCTGGAACGAGGGCGGCCGCGGCATGTCGCACTCCGACCTGATCCCACAGGGTTCCGACCGCTGGGATGTAATGTTTGGCAGGCAAAAGCCCGTGGACGATCCGGACAGGCTGTATCCATGCCGCTGGGGCAACGACTTCTTCCATCATTGGCACGAGGATGTCGAGCTCTTTGCCGAGATGGGCTTTAAGTGCCTGCGTCTTTCAATTTGCTGGAGCCGTATTTTTCCCACAGGGATGGAGACCGAGCCCAACGGCGAGGGCTTGGAGTTTTACCGTCAGGTATTCGAGGCGCTGCGCGAGCATGGAATCGAGCCGCTTGTGACGCTGTCGCACTACGACTATCCGTTGGCTCTGGTCGAGCGCTATGGTGGCTGGCAAAGCCGAGAGATGATCGAGCGGTATGCGCACTACGTCGAGACCGTCGGACGCGCGTACCAGGGCCTCGTGCGTTATTGGCTTACGTTCAACGAGATCAACAGCGTGGCGCTGTCCTATCTCAACGCGGGTGTCACGCTCGAGGATGAGCGTGACCGTGCAGCCGTGACCGCGGCGTTCTCGCACCATATGTTTATGGCGAGCGCTCGCGCTGTCGAGATTCTGCACAAGATCGATCCCGCAAACAAGGTGGGTTGCATGGTCGCTGCCGGTGCGACCTATCCGTACCGTTGTGCGCCCGAGGACGTATGGCTTGCGTATGAGGAGGACCGCGGCCGCTACTTCTACACAGACGTGATGGCTGCGGGCGCCTATCCTGCTTGGAAGCTGCGTGCACTCGAGAAAGAGGGTGTTCACGTGCCCTTTGAGCCGGGTGATACGGAGTATCTGGCAGAGCATACGGTCGACTTCATCTCGTTCTCGTACTATTGCTCGCGCTTGGTGTGCGCCGATGATCAGGTGATCGCCGAGAAGGCGGAGGGCAACGTGTTCCCGACGTTGCGCAATCCGTACCTCAAGGATAAAGAGACTGCCTGGAAGTGGCAGATCGATGCGCTGGGTTTGCGCGTGACGCTTGCCGGCTACCACGATCGTTACCATCTTCCGCTCTTTATCGCCGAGAACGGTGTGGGCGGACTCGATGCGCTGGAAGACGGCAAAGTCCACGATGCGTATCATATTGATTACCTGCGAAGGCATATTCTTGCGCTGCGCGATGCAATTGTCGAGGACGGTGTTGACCTGATGGGATACACGCCGTGGGGCTGTATCGATTTGGTGTCGGCCTCGACGGGGCAGATGAAGAAGCGCTATGGCTTTGTTTATGTTGATGCCGATGATATGGGCAAAGGCACGTTCGATCGCTACCGAAAGGACAGCTTCTGCTGGTACCAAAAGGTCATTGCATCAAATGGCGAGGACTTGAGTTAACTCTTGCAGGTCTGTTGCCCCCGCGGTCCGCTTCGGCCGCGGGGGCTTTTGTTATTGAGGCGGCTGTTCATGAGGAGCATTGCAGGCTGCGGAAACCCGGCACTTGGGGACGTTCCTTTCCTGCCGGCAGCTTGGGACAGTCCTTAAAGGCCGCATCGATCAACTGCGGAAAGCACATCCCAGAATGAGCGTCCAACATGGGGTGCGGTTTCCCTTGAGGCCCTCAATCGGAAAATGCATCCCGGATTATTGTCGAAAAGCGGTCCCTAGTTTCCCAAACGGGCCGCTAACGGAAAGCGCACCCCGCTATTGGGCCCCAAAGCAGGATGCGCTTTCCGTGCTGGCAGTTCCAAGCAGTTCGGGATGGCCCTTTTCGTCTGCTCTCGGCCGGCGTCCGTAAGACTGTCCCCGACGACCACTCATTTAAGTCTGTCCCCAATGAGTGCCCAATGACTAGTAGTAGGCCCACATGGCTTCGACTTCGTTGAGGACCTCTACGACGCCCCAGCGGCGGGCGCTGCGGCTGGCCGAGTTGGGATCGAAGACTTCAATCTGGTCGGCGTCGTCAATACCGTAAAGTACAATGTAGTGGCCCACGTTGGTAAAGGTGCCCGGCCGAACGGCGGCGATGACGGGCGCTCCCGAACGCAGCGCCTGAGTCATCGAGTCGCGATCGTTATGAAGCTCCGTTCCGTTAAGTCCCAACTGCCACGCACCGCTCGTCATAAACGACCATTCGGTTGCACCGGTGGGGGCGTAATTGCCTGCCTCGGAAAGCGCGCACATATCGACGGGAGTCATATCGGTGCGTCCCGTCTTAAAGATATAGACCATGGTGAGGCACGTAGGCCCGCAGGCATTTTGGCGGATGGTACCGCCGGCGTAAGGCAGCTCCGACCATGCAGGGTCGATCTGATAGATATGGGGCATCGTGCCGGCTTGCCATTGCGAGCGCGGGGTCGAAAAGGCGAAAGAATAACCGGGCGCGACGGGGGCCTTGAGCAGCTTGTCCTCGGCGGTGGGCTCGAGACCGGCCGAGCCGTGGGACATACAGGATCCCAAAAACACAAAGACGAGGCAGGCGGCGATGGAGCAAAACGCAAGGCGTAGGCGGCGGGCCGGAAGCGCGTGACTTGTGGTGTGCGACGCGGGGCGAGGGGCGGAATTGCCGCGATCGCGTTGAGGTCGCGAAAAGGAGCGCTTAACGTAGTAGTCGGTCTTACGGCGATCGTAGCGGCGTGGCTGCGATGTGTCGGTCTGGCGTTGGCGTGTGCTCGTACTCATTCGGTCTGACTGCTGCACGGTACGGCTTTGTTGCCGCGAAGAAGCCCCGAGCTGCTCTTGGGGGCGCTGCGGGTTGTCGTTGTCGGAGGTGCTTCTGGGCGTTGGCGTGGTGCGGCCGGCAAGGCGCACGCTTTGTGGCCGTTGGTCGCCGTCATTGTATCCATATGCCATTCGAATCACCTTGCCTCATGTGTAACTTGTCTATCCTACATAAAAAGATGCACGACACATGGGCATGTGCGCCAAAAGCCTGACAAATGGTATGAACGTTGCCGCGCCGCGCGCCAAGCGTCACGGCAACAGGTATTCAAAAGCAGCCAAGATGAAAGCGTCCAAGACGAATGACGTCTTCCTCCGTTCGTCCCAAAAACGGCGCCGCTCGTTTTGCAGTTCTGCCTTCGGTCGAGCCACAAGCGGCGCTGCTGTGCCAAGGCCGTATCTTAAAGCCACGAAATAAAAGCGCGCGGCAAAACAGACCGCGCAAGGGGTGACGCCAAAGAGGCGTCAATAAGGAAAGGAGGGGAACAATGGCGGACAAGAACGCAGAAGTTGCAGTCGAAGGTAACGGTGGCATGAAGAAAACGCTTTCGCTCTGGAACTTCTTCACCATCGGTTTCGGTGCCATCATCGGTACAGGTTGGGTTCTGCAGGTCGGCGACTGGATGGTCGTGGGCGGCGGTCCCGTTCCCGCTATGATCGCATTCCTCTTGGGTGCAATCTTCCTCGTGCCCGTCGGAGCTGTTTTCGGTGAGCTCACGGCTGCTATCCCCATCTCGGGCGGCATCGTCGAGTATGTCGATCGTAGCTTTGGCCGTACGCTGAGCTATATCACCGGATGGCTTTTGGCCCTGGGCAACGGCATCCTGTGCCCGTGGGAGGCAATCGCCATCTCGACCCTCGTGTCCGAGATGTTCGGCAGCCTGCCCGGTCTTGAGTGGCTGCGCGCCGTCAAGCTCTACACCATCCTGGGTGCCGACGTGTACCTGTTCCCGACGCTGATCGCGCTCGGCTTTGCAGTCTACGTCATCTTCCTCAACTTCCGCGGTGCCAGCTCGGCCGCCAAGCTCCAGGCCTTCCTGACCAAGGCCCTGCTCTGCGGCATGCTGCTCGCCATGGGCGTCTCGCTGTTCACCGGTTCGCCGGAACACGCCATGCCCGTGTTCTCCCAGGTCACCGGCGCTGGCGGCGGCAAGCCCGCTACCGAGGGCACCAGCCTGTTCGCCGGCATCGTGTCGGTCCTGGTTCTGACCCCGTTCTTCTACGCCGGCTTCGACACCATTCCTCAGCAGGCTGAGGAAGCAGCCGAGGGCCTCAACTGGAACAAGTTCGGTAAGATCATCTCCTTGGCTCTGCTGGCCGCCGGCGGCTTCTACATGGTCTGCATCTACTCGTTCGGCACCATCCTCGACTGGCATGAGTTTGTTAAGAGCCCGGTTCCCGCGCTTGCCTGCCTCAAGGGCATCAACATGCTCCTGTACCTGGCCATGCTCGTCATCGCCACGCTTGGACCCATGGGCCCGATGAACTCCTTCTACGGCGCCACGAGCCGCATCATGCTCGCCATGGGCCGCAAGGGTCAGCTGCCCGAGAAGTTCGCCGAGGTCGATCCCAAGTCCGGCGCTCCCAAGCTCGCCTGCGTCGTTCTGGGCGTCATCACCGTCGTCGGTCCGTTCCTGGGCAAGAACATGCTCATCCCTCTGACCAACGTGTCGGCCCTCGCCTTCATCTTCTCCTGCGGCATGGTCGCCCTCGCTTGCCTGCGTATGCGCTTCACCGAGCCCGACCTGCCTCGTCCCTACGAGGTGCCCGGCGGCAAGTTTGGCATCAGCCTCGCTATCGTTGCCTGCGGCACCATCATTGGCCTGCTCGTGATCCCGTTCTCTCCCGCCTCCCTCAACATGGTGGAGTGGAGCATCGTGATCGGCTGGCTGGCTGTTGGCCTGGCCCTCATGGCCTTCACCAATTCCCGCAAAAAATAACGCCTAGCCGGGGCGGATCGGGTGCGCGGGGCCCTCTCTCCCGCGCACCGAACCCGGCACCACTTGGGTAGTTTTGTGAGGCCTTAACCCAACGCGGCCTCGCCCACTATATGGATCCATAAGGAGGAACCATGTCCACTAAGTATGCAATCGTTGGCGGCAAGCTCATCGACGGTACCGGTGCCGAGCCGGTCGAGAACTCCCTCGTTCTCGTCGACGACAATGGCAAGATCGAGTACGCCGGCACTATGCAGGACCTTCCCGAGGGCGTTGAGGTTATCGACGCCGCCGGCAAGACCGTCCTTCCCGGCCTGATCGACACCCACCTGCACTTCTCGGGCAACCTGACCGACGATGACACCGACTGGGTCATGCAGCCGCTCCTCGAGAAGCAGGCCGTCGCCGTCAAGCAGGCCTACGACTGCCTCACCCACGGTCTCACCACCGTCTGCGAGATCGGTCGCTTTGGTATCCAGATCCGCGACTGCATCGACAAGGGCGTCTTCAAGGGCCCGCGCGTTCTGGCAACTGGTCTTGGCTTCTGCCGCGTTGCCGGCCACGGCGACTCCCACCACTGCAGCCAGGAGCTCAACAAGGAATCGCACCCCTGGGGCGATCAGGTCGACGGTCCTTGGGATCTGCGTAAGGCCGTCCGTCGTCGCCTGCGCGAGAACCCCGATGCCATCAAGATCTGGGCTACCGGTGGCGGCATCTGGCGCTGGGACTCCGGCCGCGACCAGCACTACTGCTCCGAGGAGATCCAGGCCGTGGTCGAAGAGGCAAAGATGGTCGGCATCCCCGTGTGGAGCCACTGCTACAACAACCACGCCGCTGCCTACGATTCCGTTCGCTTTGGCTGCGAGCAGTTGATTCACGGCTTCGATATCGATGAGCGCACCATGGACCTCATGGCCGAGCAGGGCACCTTCTTCACCCCGACGATCGCCTTCCTGCCCACTTGGTACGCCACCTATCCGCCCGTCTACGTCCCCGAGCTGCACGACAAGTACGAGGGCACCCTGGTCGAGAAGGAGCTGCAGCGCAACTACGACTGCCTGCGCGAGGCCAAGAAGCGCGGCGTCGTCATGACGATCGGCTCCGACTCCTTCTCCTTCGTCACCCCGTACGGCACCTGCTCTATCGAGGAGATGTACGAGTTCGTCGACAAGATCGGCTTCACCCCGGTCGAGACCATCACCTGTGCCACCCTTAACGGTGCCAAGATGTGCCACATCGAGGACGAGACCGGTTCCATCGAGGCCGGCAAGTGCGCCGACCTGCTGGTCGTCAACGGTGACGTCGCCGCAGACATCCACGTGCTCAACACCGACAACATGGACGTCATCATGAAGGACGGCTGGATCGTCGAGGCTGGCACCTTTGGCGAGGCCAACAAATACAGCGCCTAAGATACCGTTTGTCGATGGCTGGATGTAAAACACAGTTTTTGATTGCATAATGCAATGGAGAGGGTCGCTTGCGGCCCTCTCCATTGCTATGGGGTGCGTCAGTAAGAAGGAGATGACGGTGGATCTCAATAGGCTGATTCTGGGCAAGAGCTACAACTCTACCAAGGTCTTTCGTACCGCTCAGCATGTGGTTCAAGCCATCTTGCTCGGTATTGTCGTTCCGCTGCTTATCCTGCTGCTCATCTGGGATCTAACCGATAATCCCAATCCCGTTCCGGCCGTTGTCGTCATTGCCGGCTTGGTCATGCTGTGCTTCTTCTTCTCGTACGTCTTTGTCGTTCCCGACGACCTCACATCGAGCGCTACCGACCGCACGCTCGCCATCGCGTCGAAAATATTCGCCTACACGTCGCGCGGCCTTACGCCCGAAGCTGCCCTGGGCGCCTCTAAGATCATCCTGTCCGAAACCATCGCCTCTGCCATCTGCTTTACCGACGGCAAGCAGGTGTTGGCAAGCTGGGGCGAGGACTCGGCAAAATGCCCCGCGGGCACCCCGGTGGTGCTGCGGACCACGCTCAATGTGATCAACAGCGGTGAGCAAAGCGTTTTCTCGCGCGATGCCTCGACCGAGACAGGTGGCTACTTTCCGCGCCTGCGCGCCGGTATTGTCGCACCGCTTACCGTGCGCGGGCATTGCGTGGGCACGCTCGAGCTGTATTATCCCCGTCTGAGCAGCATCGATATGCGCCAGACGGCGCTTGCCTCGGGCTTTGCCGACCTCATTTCCACGCAGCTTGCGAGCTTTGAGCTCGAGCGCCAGGACGAGCTTACGGCCCGCGTGGAGCTGCGCGCCTTGCAATCGCAGGTCGATCCTCATTTTCTGTTTAACACCATCAGCACCATTGTGTCGCTCGTACGTACCGAGCCGGACAAGGCCAGGTCGCTGCTCATCGACTTTTCCAATTACTACCGTCAGACGCTTTCTGATTCCGATACCCTCACAACGCTCGAGCACGAGGTGGAACAGGGCACTCGCTATATCAATCTTATGCAGGCTCGTTATGGCGACGGCCGTCTGCGCGTCTCGGTCGATATCGACTTTGAGGTGCGCGATTGCATGGTGCCGCCGTTTATCTTGCAGCCGTTGCTCGAAAACTGCATCAAGCACGCGCAGCGCGAGACCGAGCCGCTTTCTATTCATGTTAGGGCTTTCGAGACCGATGACGGTTTGGAGATCATCGTCGAGGACGACGGCATCGGTATGAGCGAAGAGGTCTGCGCGCATCTGTTTGAGCAACATCGCCGAGAGGAGCCCGAGAGCATTACCGCCGACGGCTCCGTCAAGCGAGGTTGCGGCCTGGCGCTCTTCAACGTGCTTCAGCGCATCCATTTCTTTTACGGAGAAGATTCCGGCATGCGCGTGAAGTCCCAAGAGGGCGTGGGAACGCAGGTCATCGTCGAGCTGAACGGCGAGCCGCATGAGCCCGCGCCGTTGACGGCGTAGCACGCGGTTGGATTGAGAGAAAAAGAGGGGAAGCACATATGTCCGAAGGCTGGAACATCTTGGTGGTTGATGACGAGCCCCCAATTAGGGCTGAGCTACGCTATCTATTGGAAAAGGATACGCGTGTGGGTCATATTGCCGAGGCGGGCAATGTCACCGAAGCCGTGGAGTCGATTCTGTCGAACAAGCCCGACGTGTTGTTTTTAGACATTACCATGCCCGGTCGCTCGGGAATTGAGCTTGCCGAGACGCTGCAGAACCTAAAGACGCCGCCGGTCGTGGTGTTTGTGACGGCATTTGCCGAGTATGCGGCTGATGCCTATAACCTCGATGCCGTCGATTATGTCGTCAAGCCGGTTGAGGACGCACGCCTGTCAAAGGCACTCGACAAGATCGAGGCGGCCTTGGGCGTCCGTCGTGTTATCCACGCTCCGCGCCAGCCTTTGCGTCTGACGGTGGACCGCGGGGGCAAAAAGGTGTTCATTCCCGCCGCAGACGTTTGCTACTTTGAGGCGCGCGCCGATTTTTGCAACGCCATCTGCGCCGAGGGAACGTACCTGATCAATGAGTCGATCTCTTCGCTCGAGCGTCGCTTGGACTCCGAGGGCTTTATTCGCGTTCATCGCAGCTACCTGGTCAATTTGGAAGACGTGCACAATGTTGAGATTGGCTCCACGGGGTTGATGGAGCTCAGGCTCGACCGCGTGAACTCGACGGTACCGGTGTCCCGTCGTCGTGCCGCCGAGGTCAAGTCGCACCTGGGGCTTGCGTAAGAGGCTTGCGTGCTGTCGTTTACCATCGCAGGTTTGGCATGGGCGCGCGGTGGGCATAATGGGTGGCATCGAATGAAATCGAAAGGATCATTATGCCCGCGCTTATCACCCATCATCTGTTTGGCGAGGAAAGCATCGACCGTCTTCCGCAGGGCGTCATCACGTCCGATGAAGAGCGCATTGCCTTTATCTTGGGCAACCAAGGCCCCGACCCGTTTTTCTTTCACATTCTGACACCGCGTGTTTCCGACTGCACGCTGCTGGCGCAGGTCATGCATCGGTCGCGCATGTCTCGCCAGTTCGCGTGCCTGCGCGACGGCGTGTCGCATCTGCTGCCGCGCGATGCCAGCTTGGGTCGTGCCTTTGCGCTGGGCCTGCTGTCTCATTACGTGCTCGACCGCAACGCTCACCCCTTTGTCTATGAGCAGCAGTTTGGCATCGTGGAGTCCGATTCAGAGCTTGAGGATTCGAGCAGTCAGGTCCATGCCGTGATCGAGAGCGACCTGGATGTACTGATGCTGCAGCTTAAACGCGATGGCGCTACGGTCGACGATTACCCGCCGGCGGGCGAGATCGTCACCACCGATCGCATCAATCGCGTGGCCGGCGTGCTGATGAGCTATGTTGCCGGACGCGTGTACGGCATTGACATTCCGGCGGGGGAGTACGGTGCTGCCGTTGCCAATATGCAGCGACTTTACCGCGCGATTGAGCCGGCCGGCTCCGCAAAGACGCGCGCGATCTCGCTGGTTGAGGGCTTGGTGCACGACTACTCGCTGCTCGACGGCCTTGCGCACCGCGTGACGACCGAGCTGCCCGAGCGTACCGGCAACCTGGGCCACTTGGCATGGAAGAACCCCTTTACCGATGAAGTCTCGACCGAGAGCTTCCCCGAGGTCTTTGACCGCGCGCTGCTCGATTACGAGTGCACGGTTGCCCGCTTTATCGAGACCGGCGATATGGAAGCCGTGACCAACCATGTCAATTACAGCGGTCGCGTGCTCAATGCCGATGAGGAGTTCGACCGCGAGGAATAGGGCTCATGCGTGCCCCTTTGCCGAATCCTTACCGGCGCCTCTGGACAATTGGGGTACGATGAACTAACTGCATATCGGGCGAATACGAAGGGGCCCTGTCCATGAAATACACCAAGCTCGAGCGTAACTGGGTTATGTACGATGTGGGCAATTCGGCCCTCGTGCTGCTCAATACCTCGGTGGTGCCCATTTACTTTAACGCCATCAATACCGGCGCTTCCTCGGCCGACCTGGTGGTCGCTTGGGGCAATGCGCAGACGATCGCCTCGCTGGTCATCGCCATGCTCATGCCCATTCTGGGCGCGCTTGCCGACTACGCCGGCAACAAGATCAAGTTCTTCTTGGGCTTCTTCCTCACGGGCCTGGTGCTCTGCCTGGCGCAGGCTATCCCAATGTCCGCCATGGCATTTTTGACCGTGTACGTGCTGTGCACCATCGGCCTTAACTCTTCTATGACGTTCTACGACGCCATGCTGCCCGACATTACCACCGACGAGCGCATGGACGCCGTGTCCAGCTCGGGCTATGCCTGGGGCTACATCGGTTCCACCGTGCCGTTCGTCATCTGCCTTGCGCTCATCATGGGTGGCCCCGCTCTTGGCGTCCCCACCATGCTGGCAACGCGTCTGTCGTTTATCATCACTGGTGCCTGGTGGCTCATCTTTACCCTGCCGCTCATTCGCACCTATAAGCAAAAGTACGGTCGCGAGCGCGGTCCCGAGGACACCATCGGCCACATCGTGGGCGGTGTGTTCTCCGAGGTCGGACACACCATGCGCGAGATCGCCCACAACAAGACCGTGCTGGTCTACATGATCGCGTTCTTCTTCTATATCGACGGTGTGCACACGGTCATTTCTATGGCCACCAGTTACGGATCGGCCTTGGGCATCGATTCGACGCAGCTGGTCCTGGCGCTGCTCGTCACGCAGTTTGTTGCTTTTCCGTCTGCCATCATTTACGGCAAGCTCGCCGGCCGCGTGGGCACGCTCAACATGATCTTGGTGGCAGTCGCCGCCTATATGGGCATCGTGCTCTTTGCCGCGTTCTTCCTCAAGACCGCCTTTGAATTCTGGGTGCTTGCCATTTTGGTCGGCCTGTTCCAGGGCGGCGTGCAGGCGCTCAGCCGTAGCTACTTTGGCCGCATTATTCCCAAGGAAAAGTCCAACGAGTACTACGGCTTCTTTGACATCTTCGGTCGCTATGCAAGCGTCATGGGCACTTTCCTAGTGTCGGTCGTCACCTCGCTGACCGGCAACCCGTCGCTGGGCGTCCTTTCCATTGGCGTGCTGCTGATCGTTGGCTTTATGCTGCTGGTCCGCCTGTCCCGCATGACTCGGGCGGCAGAGCATGCCGCATAGGAGCGAGCGGCTATTGTGCCTGTCCACGGTACTCTTTTGGGGTTATCCGCAATAAACATTGCGACTTGCGAGCAATGATTTGCCCAAGTGGGTATGATGGAATCAGCTAGGTCGCGGGGCGTCGCCTGTGTTTGGCGGCGTCCCGTTTTTGTGTTGCAGGGAGGGTAAGGCATGAACGCCACAGTCGTGATTCCAACGTATTGGGCGGGCGATGACGCTTGCGCAAACGCCCCTGGCACCTATGACCATTCGACGCGACTCAACGCCGACAATCCCGAACTCGACCGCTGCCTGGCCTCGCTTGAGCAGGTACGTGACATCCCGCGCATCATCCTTTTGGTGGTCTGTCCCGTTTCTGCCACAGCCGATGTGTCGCTGCGCGTGCGCGAGATTGTCGACGCGCATCCCACGCTCAAGGTCACCGTTGTCACCAACACCCAGGCCTCGCGCATTGCAGACCGGGTTGCTCAGATCGCGCCCAAGGGTTCGGGCGAGTGCGTGAGCCTGCGAGGCTACGGTGCCATCCGCAACATGGGGCTAGCCTGTGCCGCTGTGCTGGGGCATGACGCGGTTATCTTTTTGGATGACGATGAGACTGTCATCGACGCCGACTTTATGAAGCGCGCGACCTATGCGTTGGGGCAGCAGACGCGTCAGGGCTTGCCGATCTTGGTCAAGAGCGGCTATTTCTACGATCGCGACGGCTCGCCGCTGGCTCCCACGGACAAGGCGGGCATCTGCCATCGTTGGTGGACCAAGCGCATCGAGTTCAACCGTTGGATGAAAAAGGCGCTCTCGGGCACCCGCATCTCGCGCTCCAACTACGTGTGCGGCGGCCTGATGGCCCTGCACGCCCGCGCCTTTACGCGTGTGGCCTTTGACCCGTTTATCACCCGCGGCGAGGACTTGGATTACCTCTTTAACATGCGCATGTTTGGCTACGACGTGTGGTTCGATAATGAGTGGACCGTGCGCCATCTGCCTCCGGAGTCCGAAAAGCGCTCACCGCGCTTTATGCAGGATGTATACCGTTGGTACTACGAACGGGCCAAGTTGACATTCGCCGCGCATCAAAAGGAGCTCATTCCCGTTACGGCGGCATCACTCATGCCCTACCCGGGCCCGTGGATTTCGCGCGAGCTCGACGACCGCGTGCGCAAGACCGCTATGGTCCGCAGCGTGTTTACCCGCGAGCATGAGGGCTACCTGCGCATCTGGCGCCACGGTATTGACGAGGCCAAGACCTACGCGCGCCAAAACGCCGCAAGCTACCTGCGTTTCCAGAGCTTTTGGCCCAAGATCATGGACGGGCTTTGGCGTGACGCACAACTGATCAGTATCCTGGAGGGGGCCGAATGATCGACCGCCGCGCCCAGCGCGATAGTTCAATATCAATCTTTCGCATCATTGCCGTTGCCTGCGCCATTTGCGTGCTGGTGTACTTTATTTTTGCCTTGGTGACCGGTATCGAGCCGATCGCCACGGTGATTGCCTGCGCGCTGCTGTGCATCTTTCTGTGCATCTTTATCTTTTTGACGCTCAATCCCGATTCGGTGCGCTCCCAGTACACCGAGGAGACGCTCTCGGTGGCCTCGGCCATGCTCGAGGACATTAAGGGCGGTCTGACGCAGGAGTCGGCGCGTTTGGTGTGCCGGCGCATTTTGCCCGAGACGCGCGCCATGACGGTGGCCATCACCGACGAGGGCAACGTGTTGGCCTGCGCGGGCGAGTTTGAGGAAAAACTACTGCCAGATTCTCCCATCCACACGCTTGCCACACGCTACGTTATCGAACATGGCATCGTGCAGTCGTTCAACCGTATGGTGGATGTCGTGGGCTCGGATGGCTCGCACAACCAAGTCCCCGCCGGCATTATCGCCCCCATCAAGGTGGGCGATCGTACCGTCGGCACGCTCAAGTTCTACTACAAGACCCCGCGCGCCGTCGACCGTACCCAGTACGCGCTTGCCTCGGGCTTTGCCGAGATCTTGTCCACGCAGCTCGCCATCCACGAGCTCGAGGTGCAAAAGGAACTCACGGCGCGCGCCGAGGTGCGTGCGCTGCAGGCGCAGATTAACCCACACTTCCTGTTCAACACGCTGAACACCATTGCATCGTTTACGCGCACCGACCCGCTGCGGGCCCGCGAACTGCTTCGTGAGTTCTCATCGTTCTATCGTGCCACGCTCGACAACTCGGGATCGCTTATTCCGGTCTCGCGCGAGGTTGCACAGACCAAGCGCTACCTTACCTTTGAGAAGGCCCGCTTTGGCGAGGACCGCGTGCTTGCGACGTTCGATGTGTCCGAGGACGTGGAAGATACGCTGGTGCCGGCGTTCGTGATCCAGCCGATTGTCGAGAACGCCGTACGTCATGGTATGGGCGATGACGACGCCCTGAGGATCGACGTGACCGTTCACCAAGACGGCGAGGATGCAATCTTGATTGCCGTGGCCGATAATGGCGTGGGCATGGATGAGGGTACCGCCGCCAGACTGTTTGACGAGCGCTCTGCCCGTCCCGACGCCAGCTCTCCCCAGGGTGGCGGCGCCGGTGTGGCCATGCACAATATTTCGGAGCGCATCCATCGCTTTTATGGGCCGCACTCCTATACGCGTGTCGAATCGGCGCCGGGCAAGGGCACCAAAGTGCTCCTTCATCTTGATTTGTCAGAGAGCATCTTTGACATTCAAGAGTAAAATAAAGGGCTACGGGCTCAACGTCATGCGACGGATGCCCGGCGTAGTTAGTTGACGAAAGGTTTTATCCCTATGCTGCGTGCGATGATTGTGGATGATGAGGCGCCGGCTCGCTCGGAGCTTCGCTTCCTGCTCGAGCAAACGGGCAAGATCGGCACGATCACGGAGGCGTCGAGCGTCCGCTCCGCCATCGAGATGCTTATGGAAAGTCGCGTGGATGTCGTGTTTCTCGATATCTCGATGCCCGGTGCCTCGGGCCTGCAACTTGCCGAGGCGCTGCATAAGCTCAAAAATCCGCCGGCGATCGTGTTTGTGACTGCGTATAGTGACCATGCGGTCGAGGCATTCGACGTGGATGCCGTCGATTATCTGATGAAGCCGGTCGAGGAAGCTCGCTTGGACCGCGCGATCGAGAAGGTCATGCAACGCGCCAAGCCGGTTACGGACAGCAAGGTGACCATCGAGCGTATCCCGGTGGAAAAGGGCGGCCGCAAGGTGCTCATTCCCGTGGACGACATTCGCTTTATCATGGCCAAGGACGATTACTCCTGCATCTATACCGTCGATGATCGCTTTTTGTCGACGACCTCGCTGGCGCAGTTTGAGGCCAAGCTCTGCGACTTTGGCTTCTTCCGTGTTCACCGCCGCTATATCGTCAACTTGGCGTGCGTTACGGACGTCGAGACGGTGCCCTCGGGCGCCATCCAGCTGGGCATAACGGGCGTCGACGAACGCGTGCCGGTTTCGCGCCGCCGCGTCGTGCCGCTCAAGAAGGCCTTGAGTCTCTAGCGCACTGGCCCCGCAGCCCTGTAGACCCATCGTCTGCGGAGCCGTGGGGCCTTTTTTGTATGTATCTGCCGAATCGTTTTTTGCGGAAGGGATCCCATGAACAGTGCAAGCGCCAAGCGTATCGACATCATCTCGGACACCCACGGCTATTTATCGCCTGCGCTCTTGGATGAGCTTGAGGGCGCAGACCTGATCATCCACGCCGGCGACCTCACGTCAGAGATGGACTACGAGCACCTGTGCACCATCGCCCCTGTACGGGCCGTATTGGGCAACAACGATTACTACCGCGACTACGGCCCCGATGTAGACCGTCTTGCGCTCTTTACCTACGAAGGCCTCAAATTTGCCGTAGCCCACTACCGCGAAGACCTTCCGGTGGGATCCGTAGACGTAGCCATCAACGGCCACACCCACGTAACCAAAGAAGCCCAGGTGGGCCGCTGCCTAGTCCTCAACCCGGGCAGCGCCAGCTACCCCAGAGGCACCCGAGGCCCCACCATGGCCAGAATGCTCGTTAAAGACGGCAAGATCCTAAGCACCAAGTTTATTGACTTGGAGTAACCGCAACAAAAACGGGGGATGCAGATGCGTCCCCCGTTTCCATTTGAGCCAAAGGCAGAGCTTCAGCAAGATCCTTAGACAAACCCCGCCGCGGAGAACGGGGCCGCCGAGCCGCGAAGCGGCGAGCAACAAGAACTGGTTGAAGAAAGTGACGGCAGGGAGGGTCTCCGGGGCTGGGGGCGGGGGTTAAGTTTGTCGCGAGTTCCGCACGCAAAGGAAAGCACTTAATGTGCTTTCCGTCTTGCGCAGGACTGTAGAGCAGCAAACTTAACCCCCGCCCCCAGCCCCGGAGACCCTCCCGGAGGGACCGAAAAATTTTTTCAAAAAAGTTGTTGCGCGCCGGACAGACTTCTGTGTATACTAATCCCCGCAGCGCACGCGAGCGGAAACAAACGCGAACGCCTGCTTGGGGAGTTAGCTCAGTTTGGTTAGAGCGCCGGCCTGTCACGTCGGAGGTCGCGGGTTCGAGCCCCGTACTTCCCGCCAACGCAATTAAAGCCACGTCTTCGGACGTGGCTTTTTGCGTTTGATGCACTTTGTTTCGATAGAACGATCGCCCTGGCGCATCTTCGCCCAGAATCCCCGCCCCTTCGGGAACGCAAGTAAAATCTAATAAGCATATCTGTCTAAACAACAGCTTTGTTGCGCAACACCTGTTCAACGAAGCAGGGGGTTAGGTTATACTAAATTGCACTGTGGGCCGCATCTGATGCATTTCGCTCCAAGCGCGGCATTCAGTGGATATCCGATTTACCATTTGGATGTCCTGCGGTCATTTAGCGTCTCGACACAAGCTCGGCCCCGGAGCTCGTTCGAGCTGTTCGTATTCCTTGAAAGGGGAAAAATGGACATATCGAGGAAGACTGATTACGCCCTTCGTATGTTGGCGATGCTTGCCGAGGATCCGGAGCGTTTGCTTTCTGTTCGCACCGCTGCCGAAGAGGTCAATGTCCCGTATTCGTTTGCCCGCTCGATTCAGCACGGTTTGGTCCAGGCCGGTATTGTGGAGAGCCTGCGTGGCGTCCACGGTGGCATGCGTCTCAAGGTCAGTCCGGACGACGTTACCATTCGTCAGGTCGTCGAGGCCGTTCAGGGCCCTATGGTTATGAATGATTGCACCGCGCCCGATGGTGACTGTGCGCGCATGGGCACGTGCTGCTATCATCCCCTGTGGGCCGGAGCCCAGGCGTTGATGCGCGACTACCTCGATTCCGTTTCGCTCGGCGACATCGTCGCTCACCGCCAGTTCCCGGCCGTCGATCCCAAGTTCGCCGACCGCGAAGCGTTTCCCGAGTACGCCACCTGCGCGTGCGCTTACCGGGAGGAATAGCGCCGCATAAGGAGCATAGCCATGATTCAGGACCCCTTTCGTTCGATGATTCGTTCGGAAGGGGTCCTGCGTTATCGCGACCTTCCGTGGCGCCGCACACGCGATCCGTACATCATTTGGCTTTCTGAGGTCATGCTGCAGCAAACACAGGTGCCGCGTGTGGAGGCGCGCATGCCGGTGTGGCTCGATCGTTTTCCGACTGTGCAGGCGCTTGCCCAGGCCGCGCCTTCCGATGTTTTGGACGCTTGGCAGGGCATGGGCTACAACCGACGCGCTCTGGCGCTTCACGGGGCCGCTCAGCGCGTTGTAGAGGACTGGGACGGGGAGTTTCCGCGTGAGACGCGTGACTTGGTCGCTCTGCCTGGTATTGGCCCGGCAACGGCGCAGGGTATCCGTTCGTTTGCGTTTGATCTTCCGGGCGTGTATTTGGAGACCAATGTGCGCACGGTCTTTTTGCATCATTTCTTTCCCGATGTGCCGGCCGTTCCCGATCGCGAGCTGGTGCCGCTGATTCAGGCGGCCTGTCCGGCGGCCCCCGGTGCGTCGGCGGACGAGATCGCTCCCTTTGCCGTGCCGCTCGATGATGCCGACACGCCGCGCGCGTGGTATTACGCGTTGCTAGATTACGGCGCATATCTAAAAAAGACGTTGCCCAATCCGTCCAGGCGGTCGGCGGGCTATAGCCGTCAGTCCAAGTTTGAGGGCTCGCGTCGCCAAAAGCGCGCCCACATCGTGCGCATGCTGCTGGCGGCGCGCGATGGGCAGCCTGCGGGCATTACGGTTGATGAAGCTGTTACAGGCGTTAACGAGATGGAGACGGCAGCCGGTCGCGGGCCGGTCGAGTGCGACTTGATCGCGGGCATTCTAGCTGACTTGGAGCGCGAGGGCTTTTGCCGAGCCGAGGACGATCGTTGGTTGAGTGTGTAGCCCGCTCAAATCTGAAGAACGGGATTGTAAGGTTTAAATTCTCGGCTTGAGGGCATCCTAAAGGCGAGGCCGCTCGAAGCCTACGGGCGGCATGCGTTGAAGGGAAGTACACCTATGGATTTTGAGAACTCCCAAACCAAGAAGAACCTCGAGACCGCTTTTGCCGGTGAGTCCCAGGCACACACCAAGTATCGCTACTATGCATCCAAGGCCAAGAAGGACGGCTACGTTCAGATCTCGAACATCTTTGCCGAGACCGCAGGCAACGAGTCCGAGCACGCCAAACTGTGGTTTAAGTATCTGCACGATGGCGCCGTCCCCGATACCCTGGACAATCTGCGCGATGCCGCCGCGGGTGAGAACTACGAGTGGACCACGATGTACGACGAGTTTGCCAAGACCGCCGAGGAAGAGGGCTTTGCCGAGATTGCCGCAAAGTTCCGTGGTGTCGCCGCCGTCGAGAAGGCTCACGAGGAGCGCTACAACAAGCTCGTCGAGCGCATTGAGTCGGGCGAGGTGTTTGAGCGCGAGGGCGTGAAGGTGTGGAAGTGCCTGAACTGCGGGCACCTGCACGTTGGTGCCGAGGCGCCCGAGGTGTGCCCGGTGTGCAACCACCCGAAGGCGTACTTTGAGGAGCAGGTGGTGAACTACTAGCGCTTGGCGCTGGCTGCTGCGGAGCGCAGGGCGGGAGGCCGGATCGCCTTCCCTCCCCGCTCACGGCTCCGCAGGGTCGCGTTGAGGGAAGACGATCCGGCCTCCCGCCCTGCGCTCCGGCTTCGGGTCGTTGCGTGCTCGCTACAGAAAAGCTGATATTAAAGGTTGTGTGCCGCCCCTTTTTGGGACGGCACGTTTTTGTGGGGTCCCGGTCTCCACAATTTTCGTCAAGCTATTGGTTAGATTTTGGTCAGTTGGCGTAAGGGTGGAAGGCCAAAAGATTGCTGGCGAAAAAAGCTCAGAGAAAGTGCTGGTAGGGGAGTTGTTGAGCTTTTCGACAGCTTTTGAGCAAAAGAAACTTTGTGGCTATTGCCGGCGATTGCGTTGTCGCGGTCATGGCGGTGCGGGATGCTGGTCGTAAGCGTCGAACGCTCCGATTTTGGAGGCCAACATGGACCTGTTTCTTGAGACCCCACAGCAACAAGCCGAGCGCATGCTGCGGCAGCAGCGGCGGCTTATAGAGATGCAAATGCAAGGGGTAGCCGCCCAGCCCCCTGCGCAAAATGCCACGCCTGCGGTTTCGCCTGCGGGCGGATCGGCGCCAGAGAACTATTCCGTACAACAAGATTCATATGCGCAGGAGCTTGCGTTCGACAAACGCCGCACGCGTCGTCGCCGCGTGGGCCAGCGCCTGCGCACATTGGCGATGATCGTGCTCATTCCGCTAGGACTTGCGGCGATTTTCTTGGTCTCGTATGCGCTCACCTGCATCCTCAACGGTGCTTCGCCCGGCGAAGTGCTCCAACATCTGTCAGCCCTGGGCCAGCGCCTAGGCGACGTCATGACAACCATTCGCACCGGCTGGGAGAGCTAGCGTTTTAGCGTCCGCGGCTCTAAGAGAAATTTGTCTGCAAGGCAGTGGGTGATCCGTGCGTGTGGCGGGGTAAGATTGATCGCGGTTTTGATTGATGACCGATTGAGTTTGTTGGGCGGAGTCTATGTCTGCTATTGATATCGTGCTTGTTGTGATCGCCTTGGTGGCGGTGGGGGTTGCTGTGGCTTGCGCCCTCCAGCTCAAGAGCCTGCGTGCCGAGTTGCGGGAGCGTGGCGACAGTAGCGCGGAAACGCTGGCAGCACTCGAGCAGGCCAACAACGCGCTCGATGCCCTGAACGTCGCGCTGGCCGAAACTCGCCGCACGGCCAATGCCATCGCGCAGCAGCAGACGACAGATGCGGCCGTGGAGCAGCAACGTTACCTGACCATCGCACGTGAGTTTTCGCAAGCTGGTGACCGGATGGATGACCTGCGCCGCGAGACGGCCCAACAGCTCGGTGCCAACCGCGAGGGTATCGAGCATCGCCTGGACAAGGTGCGCGAAACGGTCGATGCTCAGCTGGGCGCCATCCGCAAAGACAACAACGTGCAGCTCGATCAAATGCGTGCGACGGTGGACGAGAAGCTCTCCCGCACGCTCAACGACCGACTGTCGGCATCGTTTAAGCAGGTGAGCGACCAGCTCGAGGCCGTGTACAAGGGCCTGGGCGACATGCAGTCCATCGCCACCGGCGTGGGCGACCTTAAGCGCGTGCTGGGCAACGTGAAGGCGCGTGGCATTTTGGGCGAGGTGCAGCTGGGTGCAATTCTGGCGGACATCCTTACGCCCGACCAGTATCTGGAAAACGTCGCCACCAAGCCCGGTGCCTCGGAGCGCGTTGAGTTTGCCGTCAAACTGCCGGTGGACGAGGGCGATCCCGTGCTGCTGCCGATTGACTCCAAGTTTCCGGGCGACGCGTACGAGCACCTACTCGACGCGCAAGAGTCGGGTGATGCCGAAGCTGTGGCCACCGCGCGCAAGACACTCGACGCTATGGTGAAACGCGAGGCAAAGGACATCTGCGAAAAGTACCTGAGCGTGCCCGCGACGACCAACTTTGGCATTCTGTTCGTGCCGTTTGAGGGCCTGTACGCCGAGGTCGTCAGTCGCCCCGGGCTTATCGAGACCCTGGGCCGCGACTATCACGTCAACGTTGCCGGCCCCAGCACCATGGCGGCCATCCTCAACAGCCTGCAGATGAGCTACCAGACGTTTAGGCTGCAAAAGCGCACCGACGACGTGCTGCGCGTGCTTTCCGCCGTCAAGGCCGAGCTGCCGCGCTATCAGGCGGCGCTGCGTCGCGCCCAACAGCAGATCGAAACCGCGGGAAAGACGGTCGAGGGCATCATCACCACGCGCACCAACGTTATGGAGCGCAAGCTCAAGGACATCGACGCCCTGGAGGATGCCGACGAGGCCGACGCGATCTTGGGACTCACGTCCGCGGGCCTGCCCGCAGACCAAGAAGACAAGGACTAGCCGTGCCTGACGGCGGGGCGTCTGCGCAAGCGCGGAGCGCGGGCGCTTTTCGTGTCGTACGTGCCTGAAGCGCGCTTTAGTGTGCAACAATGACGTTTCGCCCTATCAGACGCGAAAGGAAGCCTATGTCTCAGAAAAGCACCAGTCCGCTCAAGCGCTCCACCGTGCGCCGCACGTTGCAGCGTTTTTGGGATGTCACGCGCACGCAGCCGCTGATCGTCTTTCTCTCGGTATTCTCGTCGGCGGGCTATATCTTTTTGCTTACGTTTGCCAACACCTACGTGATGGCGCTTATCGTCGACCGCGTCCAGGCCGGCCCCGTGGCAGGCGACCAGGTGTTTGAGGTCTTTAGCCCCTATATTCTGGCGCTCGTGCTCGTTAACCTGGTAGGCCAGATCCTCTCCAAGCTGCAGGACTACACCGTCTACAAGCTCGAGATTGCGGGCAACTATCACCTGGCGCGCTTGTGCTTCGACACGCTCTCCAACCAATCCATGACATTCCACACCAGTCGATTTGGCGGATCGCTCGTGAGCCAGACGAGCCGTTTTATGAGCGGCTACACGGGTCTGGTGGACGTGACGGTGTATTCGCTCATCCCCACTATCACCTCGGTTGTCTGCACGGTGGCGGCGCTCGCCCCGGTGGTGCCTGCATTTACCGTGATCCTGGTGGGCATCATGGTCGTCTACATCGCGTTTGTCTGGCTTATGTACAGGCGCATCATGCCGCTTTCGGCCGCGACGTCCGCCGCGCAGAACAAGCTGTCGGGCGTGCTGTCCGACGCGGTCACGAACATCCTGGCCGTCAAGACCTGCGGGCGCGAGGACTTTGAGCGCGACCTATTCGATACCGCCGACCGTGCCGCGCGCGATGCCGAAACGGTATCGATGCACGCCATGATGCAACGCAACTTTACGACCTCGGGCCTTATCGTCATTACCATGGCCGTGGTGAGCGTGTTTGTGGCGGGCGGTAACGCGTGGTTTGGCATCTCGGCCGGTGCGCTCGTCATGATTTTTACCTATACGTACAACCTCACTATGCGTCTGAACTACGTGAGCTCCATGATGCAACGCATCAATCGCGCGCTGGGCGACGCCGCCGAGATGACGCGCGTGCTGGACGAGCCGCGTCTGGTGGCAGACGACGCGCATGCCCCCGAGCTCAAGGTGCGCGAGGGCGCAATTGATTTTGAGCACTTGAGCTTTGCATACCGTGACGCCGCGGCGGGCGAGAATGTGTTCGACGACCTGACGCTCCATGTGGCGGCGGGCCAGCGCGTGGGCCTGGTGGGCAAATCGGGCTCGGGCAAGACAACGCTCACCAAGCTGCTGCTTCGCCTGGACGACGTGCAGGGCGGCCGCGTGCTCGTGGACGGCCAGGATGTCTCGCGCTGCACGCAGCAGAGCCTGCGCCGCCAGGTTGCCTACGTGCCGCAGGAGGCGCTGCTGTTCCACCGCTCCATTCGCGAGAATATCGCCTACGGACGCCCCGACGCCACCGACGAGCAGATTCGCGAGGCGGCTCGCTTGGCTAATGCGACTGAGTTTATCGACCGCCTGCCCCGCGGCTTTGACACCATGGTGGGCGAGCGCGGCGTTAAGCTTTCGGGCGGCCAACGCCAGCGCGTGGCCATTGCCCGCGCCATCCTCACCGACGCGCCGATTCTGGTGCTCGACGAGGCGACGTCTGCCTTGGACAGTGAGTCCGAGGCGCTGGTGCAGGAAGCGCTCGAGAACCTGATGCGCGGCCGCACCTCCATTGTGGTGGCGCACCGCCTGTCCACCGTGGCGGCGCTCGATCGCATCGTGGTGCTGGCGGACGGCGAGATTGTCGAGGACGGCACGCATGCGCAGCTCGTCGAGGCGGGCGGTGAGTACTCAAGCCTGTGGAGCCGCCAGACCGGCGCATTTTTGGAGGCTTAAGGTCCCCGTACGTGGGACAATCGTTTTTGTGAAGTTATGTTTCTGCCGATCCGAGGAGTCGTTATGCCACGCGAGACCAATGCCGCCAAACGCGAGCGCGCCGTTGAGGTGTGCGAGCGCCTTAACCGTCGCTATGGCCCGGTCGAGTGCTTTTTGGACCACGAGAATCCCTTTAGGCTACTTATCTCGGTACTGCTCTCGGCTCAGACGACCGACGCGCAGGTCAACAAGGTGACGCCCCAACTATTTGCCCAGTGGCCCACGTCCGAGGCCATGGCCGGGGCAAGTGTGACCGACGTGGCCGAGGCCATCAAGTCACTCGGCTTTTATAAGAGCAAGGCCAAGCACGCCGTGGAGGCCGCGCAGATGATCGTTGCCGATTACGGCGGCGAGGTACCGGCCGACATGAAGGAGCTCGTCAAGCTGCCGGGTGTGGGACGTAAAACGGCGAACATCGTGCTCAACGTGGGGTTTGGCATTGTCGAGGGCATCGCGGTCGATACGCACGTCAACCGCATCGCGCACCGCCTGATGCTGAGCCCCAAGACGCATGCCAAAGAGCCGCTCAAGACCGAGCAAGATCTGCTCAAGATTCTGCCGCACGAGTATTGGGGATCGGTCAACCACCAGTGGATCACCTTTGGCCGCGAGATCTGCGACGCCCGCAAACCCAAGTGCGATGAGTGCCCG
The DNA here is from genome assembly GCA_900544895.1 of uncultured Collinsella sp. GTDB lineage: Bacteria > Actinomycetota > Coriobacteriia > Coriobacteriales > Coriobacteriaceae > Collinsella. The sequence goes on along the minus strand of UQWZ01000001.1, from coordinate 259,881 downwards.
CTGGCGGATTTATGCCCCAGCGTGCGTGTGATGGGGTAGGGGTCCGCCGCATTTTGTCGGCACCCGAGGACGGCGACTAATGTTGCGCAGCACATGTGGGTCGCGAGGGCTCAATATGATGGCGACAGATGCCGTTTGTTGTGAGGGGATGCCCGAATATGTCTTGCACCAAGTGTGGCTCCGAGATGCCCGACGGAACCGATTTTTACACGAACTGCGGGGCTGGGCATGCGCTTGAGCAGGAGCATATGTTGCTTCCTGCCGCCTCATGCAAAAATGTGTTGCTAATTTAGAAGCCTATTCAAGCGCGCCGAAGTCGTGGCGTGCTGGCGTAGCATGAACACAAAATCAAGCAATGGAGGGCAACGTGGCAACATTGAAGACGCGAGAGCTTGAAGATTATTTTGAGCGCATTGTGCGCACGCGCGAAGGTGACCTACCTGGTCGTCGCAAAGGCGACGAATACTTGTCTCAAACCCATGCACTCTACCACGGAGATCCTGCGCCCTGGGCTTTAACGCCAAAGATATTCGATAAGGATATGACGGCGCTTCTTAAGGAGGCGGCCGAGCGTATGTACGGCATTATGGACAAGGTGACGCGGGCGTTTTGTTCCGATGCCTCCGTGCGTGCGTGGTTTCGCATGGATCCGGCTTTTGCTGACCTGTGCGCCATGGATGCCGGCTATGATTGCCAGATTCCCCTTGCGCGCGTTGATATCTTTCTTGACGAGGACGCCGGTTCGTATACGTTCTGCGAACTCAATACCGACGGCAGTGCTGGAATGGTAGTGACCGATGCGGTCTGTCAGGCAGTGCGAATGACGCCTTCCTTTGAGGAGTTTGCATCCGACCACCCCGGCTTTCGGCAGTACGATTTGTGCGGCAGCTGGATAGATGCATTGTTTGAGACCTATGCAGAGTGGGAGCTGGCCCATCCTCGCCGCACCGAGGATAGTGCACGATCGGACGACGGGGTCTGTGTTGACGAGGGGCTCTATGCACCGCAATCAAAGATATATCCCGCTTCGGTGGCAATCGTCGACTATTCGGAAAGCATCGACTTGGAAGATGCAGCTCATTTTGTCGACCTTATGAGGCAGCGGGGCGTAGTCGCACGCTTTGCGGATGTGCGCGACCTGCGGATTGTCGAAGAAGAGGGCGGTGCCAAGCGCCTGTGCGATGCCGCTGGTCCTATTGATTGCGTTTGGCGGCGCGCGGTGACCGGCGAGCTGTGGGATAAGCCGTGCGACGGACGCTCAGCCTTAATCGAGGCTGCCCAAGAAGGGCTTGCATGCATCGTCGGTGGTTTTAGAACGTGGCCGTGTGCGACTAAGACCGTATTTGCGTTTTTGTGGTCTCAGGCCGGTCAGTCCTTGTTGAGCCCGGAGGAGCAATCGTTTGTACGGGAGCATGTGCCCTATACCGAAATTTTGGACGAAAGCACCCAGTTGTCGAGATTTGCCGAAAAGGATCGATGGATTGTCAAGCCGTGCGGCGGCTACAACGCGGTTGGCGTTGTCGCCGGTTTGGATGTCACGGAACGGGAATGGTCCCAGGTGCTTGCTCGCGCTGCGGCAGCTGGGGCGATTGTGCAGGAGTATGCTCAGCAGTACCAGACTCCCTGCTTGCGCGGAACGCTTGTCGATGGGCCGCATCGAGGAGAGGCGCCCAAAGGACTTGTGGATGATCTTGGTTTTGCGCCCGCTTCTAATATGGAAGGCCTGTACCTGTATCGCGGCCGTTTTGCGGGCGTGTACACACGCGTCGGTTTTGCCAACACCATAGGTGAGTGGACGAGCCGCCTGAACGTTGCGAGCTTTTTTGAGGAATAGCCGTTTCTTGGGGCACCTTCCGTGGTTGCGGCGTTCGACGTGACGGGGAGATTTTGGCGACGCCGGTGAGTCCAGTACTATCTGGCGTTTTTGTTGCGGGGCTGGGCGTACGCCTGAGCTGGAGTCCCCTCCATGCGCTACCATGACAGGCAACGAATTTGACGAACGACCCGCCGAGCTTGCCTCGGCGGGCTTTTGGCGTTGCAATGCCGGAGGAACATCATGCTCATTCACCGTATAGCCGCGCAGCTCTATACTGCCGAGGCACTGCAGACCGTCGAGGCCGGACTCGATGCCGGCGAGGACGTGACGCTGGCCGTGTCTCAGTCGGGCCGAACGCTTATGGCGGCCGCCCAGTTTGCGCGTCGTCCGCGCCCCACGGTCTACATCGTGAGTGGCGAGGATGCGGCCGATCGCGCCGCACGCAGTTTGGCCGCCTATGTGGGCCTGGCGCACGTGTGCCGCTTTCCCGAGCGCAAGGACTACCCTTGGCGCGAGCAGGCGCCCGACGACGCCGTGGTGGCCCAGCGTTGCGAGGCGCTCGGGCGCATCGTGCGCGGGGACAACTGCATCATGGTCGCTTCGGCCCGCGCGCTGCTGCGCTGCGTGCCGCCGGTCGAGAGCCACTACTGGGAGTCCACTACTTTTGCGGTGGGCGAGGAGATTCCCTTTGACGAGGTGCCGCAGCGCCTGGTGGGCATGGGCTACACCAATGCCGGTGCCGCCGACGCGCCCGGCCTGTTCCGTGTGCACGGCGACACCGTCGAGGTGTTTCCCGCGCAGGAAAAGGCGCCCGTGCGCATTGAGTTTTTCGGCGACGAGATCGATCGCATCCGCCGCATGGTGAGTTCAACGGGCCAGACCATCGGCAACGAGGACAGCATCGAGATCTTCCCCTGTCGCGAGCTCGCACTCACCGACGACGCCGTCCACAACATGCACGTGGCGCTCTACCGCGCCAGCCAGGACGACAGTAAGCTGGCGGCACTGCTCGAGATGGTGGATGCGCGCATCGTCACGCCCGAACTCGACCGCTTTTTGCCGGTGATGTACGGCCAGACCGTGAGTCCGCTGTCGCATGTGAGCGGCAAGGCGCTCGTGGTGCTGTCCGAGCCGCGCTCGCTGTTCGACGATTGCCTGCACGCCTACGAGGATATCGAGGCACGTGCCGGCGAGGCGGGGGTCGACCGTCTGGACGGCCTGTACGTGCGCGCCCAGCAACTCGACTTTGGTTCCCAGCAACGCCTGAACTATGTGAGCCTGATTCGTGCCGGCGGCGCGGTGACGGCCGAGCTCAAGATTGAGCAGCCGGCCATCGCAGGCTCGGACAACCGCTTTATGACGCGCATTCAGGAAGTTGTGGGCAAGCGCTATGCCTGCGTGTTTGCCATCCCCGACCGCGGCGCGCGCGAGTCGATGGAGCTTACCTTTGGCGACGAGGGCATCACCTTTGAGGAATCGCTGACCGCGGCGCCCGAAAATGCCGGCGCTATCGGCGACCGCGTGCGCGTGGCAGCAGCGGGTTCCGCCGACCGTGCCGCACGCCAGGAGGCCCATGCTTCCATTCGCGAGCGTAAGGCCGATGCGCTCAACGCCCGCTCGCTCGAGGCGGGCGCCGCGCAGGCTGCCGCCGGCGCCGCCGTGCCCACCATCTCGCGCGGGCGCGTGACCTTTGTGGACGCTGCCCTGCCGCAGGGCGTGGTGGTGCCCGACGCCAACCTGGCCGTGTTCTCGATCGCCGACCTCAACGCCCGCATGGACGCCAACCGCGCGCGCAGCCGCCGCAAGGTGGACATTACGCAGATCACCTTTCCGTTTAAGCCGGGCGACTACGTGGTGCACGCTACCCACGGCATCGCGCTCTTTAGCGAGATCGCGCGCCAGGAAGTGGGCGGCAAGGAACGCGACTACTTTTTGCTGGAATATGCCGACGGCGACAAACTCTATGTGCCGCTGGAGCAGGTCGACCGCATCACGCGCTACGTTGGTCCCGACGGCGATAAACCGCGCTTGACCAGGCTCAACACCGCCGACTGGACGCGGGCCACCAACAAGGCGCGCAAGAATGCCAAAAAGCTGGCGTTTGACCTGGTCGATCTGTATACGCGCCGCTCGTCGATTACCGGTATCGCCTGTCCGCCCGATACGCCCGAACAGATCGAGATGGAGGAGAGCTTCCCCTACGACGAGACGCGCGACCAGCTGGAGGCTATCGCCGACATCAAGGCAGACATGGAGGCGCCCAAGCCCATGGACCGCCTGCTGTGCGGCGACGTGGGCTTTGGCAAGACCGAGGTCGCCCTGCGCGCAGCGTTTAAGTGCGTGGACTCCGGCCGCCAGGTCATGGTGCTCTGCCCCACGACCATTCTGGCCCAGCAGCACTACGAGACATTCTTTGAGCGCTTTGCCCCGTTTGGCCTGGAGGTCGAGGTGCTCAGTCGCTTCCGTACCCCGGCGCAGCAAAAGCGCGCACTCAAGGCGTTTGCCGAGGGCGCGATCGATGTGCTCATCGGCACGCACCGTCTGCTTTCGGCCGATGTGAACCCCAAAAACCTGGGCCTGGTGATCATCGACGAGGAGCAGCGCTTTGGCGTGCAGCATAAGGAACAGCTCAAGAACCTGCGCGAGCAGATCGACGTGCTCACGCTTTCGGCCACGCCTATCCCGCGAACCATGCAGATGGCCACGAGCGGCGTGCGCGACATGAGCCTGATCACCACGCCGCCGACCGGGCGCCGCCCCGTGATCGTGCACGTGGGGGAGTACGACCCCGATGTGGTGAGCGCGGCGATTCGCCTGGAGGTGGGCCGCGGCGGTCAGGTGTACTACGTGTCCAACCGCGTCAAGACCATCGACGATGCCGTGGCGCGCGTGCACGAGGCCGCGCCCGAGGCGCGCGTGGGTGTGGCACACGGCAAGATGAGCCCGCGCGAGGTCGAGGACGTGATGATCGAGTTCGCGACCAAGAAGATCGACGTGCTCATCGCCACGACCATCGTGGAGAGCGGTATCGACAACGCGACCGCCAACACGCTCATCATCGAGGATTCGCAGCGCCTGGGCCTGGCACAGCTCTACCAGCTTAAGGGGCGTGTGGGCCGCTCGGCCACGCAGGCCTACGCGTACTTTATGTTCCCGGGCGAGCTGCCGCTCACCGAGGAGGCGACGGCGCGCCTGACCGCGCTTTCCGAGTTCCAGGACCTGGGCAGCGGCATGCGCATCGCCATGCGCGACCTGGAGATCCGCGGCGCCGGTTCGCTCATGGGTGCCGAACAGCACGGTAACCTGTCTAGCGTGGGCTTCGACCTGTTTACGCAGATGCTGGGACAGGCCGTGGCCGAGGCGCGCGGCGATGACGATGCCGGCGTGGAGGCGGCGAGCGTGGGCATCAACCTGCCGGCCGACTACTTCTTGTCCGAGGAGTACATGCCGGCGGTGGACCAGCGCGTGCTCGTGTACCGCAAGCTCGCGGCGGCTGAGGACCTGGAGAGTGTCGACGAGGTGCAGGAGGAGACCGAGGCTGCGCATGGTGAGCTGCCGTTGGCGGGACTCAACCTGTTCAACCGCGCGCGCATCCGCATTCGCGGCGAGCGCCTGGGGCTCGAGAGCGTCACGCTCAGCGGTGGGCGCATTACCTTCCTGGGGGTTGATGTTCCCAAGAAGGTGGCCTTTGAGTTCAAGAATCGCTATGGCGCGGTGAACTTCCCCAAGAGCCGCAAGCTGTCGGTGCCCTACAAGGCGGGCGCCGGCGCGGGCAGCGGCCTGGGTCGCGGTCTCGACGCCAACGACGGCACCGGCCCCGTGGCCGCGGCGCTCATGCTGCTGCAGCAGCTGGGTGCTACTGACGATGACTAACAAGTAAGTCGGTGGGACAAAAACTACTGATAACTTTGTCCCACCACGTTGCGGGTCGACCCTTCGCCCGATCGAAAGGAAAGCATGTTCGGATACATCTATAAGAAAGATGTCGCCATTATCGCGGTTGTCCTGTGCCTTTGTCTGGGCGTGGGCAGTTTCTTCGATTACCAGATCTCGAGTGCGCTGTTCAACATCGGCAGCATGTACGGACGCTTTATCGAGGCCGCCGGCGAGCTGCCGTTTGAGCTGACGGCGAGCATTGCGGGCGTTATGCTCGTGCGCGCGGTGCGCCCCGACTCCAGGGGGAGTAAATGGCTCGCTGTGCTCGGTATCCTCGTCAACGTCGGCCTAGCCGGCTACGAGATCGTCTCGTCCCTGCGGGTTGGCGGCAAGCTCATCGCAGCTCAGTTGGTGCTGACGTTTGCGCTGGCTATCGTCGCCAATCTTATCGTCTATCGCCTCACGCGCGACACCGAGCCCGACGAGCTCACGCGCTGGGCGTTGATGGTGCTTGCCGTGTGGGTCGCTCAGGCCATTATCCTCAACGTGATCGTCAAACCGCTGTGGTCGCGCCCGCGCATGCGCGTGATCGAGGCGACGCAGGGGCTCGATTTTCAGCCGTGGTGGGTGATTGGTAACCCCGACAAGTGGGCCTATATCGCCGCCGGCGTGATCAAGGACGGCTTTAAGTCGTTTGCGAGCGGACACACGGCGCATGCGGCGATCGGCCTTATGCTCGCCGGGCTTCCCGCTGCGGCCTTTAAGGAAAAGCCGTCGCGCCGCCGCGTGGTCTTTTGGGTCGCCGCTGTGGTTGCGGCGCTTGTCGCTTTTGGCCGCATCGTGATCGGCGCACACTTTTTGACTGACGTGAGCTGCGGCTTTGCTCTGGTGCTGGCGCTTGAGTGCCTTGCCGCGCGCATTGCCTATCCGAGCGGCGTACAATAGCGGCACCTGAATCATCGGGCCCGCGTCCGGCTAGAGAGGATTACCATGCTCGCGTTTAACAACGACTATTCCCACGGTGCACATCCGGCAGTGCTGCAGGCGCTCGTCGACACCAACATGGAGCCGCAACCCGGCTACGGTACCGATGCGCACACCGAGCGTGCCAAGCAGCTTATCCGCGAGGCCTGCCAGGCGCCCGATGCCGACGTATTTTTCCTAGTGGGCGGCACGCAGGCCAACGCGACGGTGATTGACATGCTGCTCGCGCCCTACGAGGGCGTCGTTGCCGCCGAGACCGGCCACGTCGCCTGCCACGAGGCGGGCGCCATCGAGTTTGGCGGCCACAAGGTGCTCACCATCCCCGGCTACGAGGGCAAGATGCACGCTGAGGATCTCGAAAACTATATCCAGGTGTTCTACGAAAACGAGAGCTGCGAGCACATGGTGTTCCCGGGCGCCGTGTACGTGAGCCTGTCGACCGAGTACGGCACGCTGTACTCCAAGGCCGAGCTGGCCGAGATTTATGCGGTGTGCCAGAAGCGCGAGATTCCGCTGTTTGTGGATGGCGCCCGCCTGGCCTATGCGCTGGCGGCCGATGAGTGCGACATTACCCTGCCCGAGCTGGCGCAGCTGTGCGACGTGTTCTACATCGGCGGCACCAAGTGCGGCGCCCTGTGCGGCGAAGCCGTGGTGTTTTGCGGCATGCACGCTCCGGCGCATCCCATTCCGCGCATTAAGCAGCACGGCGCGCTGCTGGCCAAGGGTCGCCTGACGGGCGTGCAGTTTGAGGCGCTCTTTACCGACGGCCTGTATTTTGAGATTGGTCGCCAGGCGATTGAGACCGCTCGGGCGCTGCGTCGCGTGCTGCACGAGCGCGGTTACCAGTTCTTCTTGGAGACGCCGACCAACCAGCAGTTTGTGATTCTGCCCAACGAGGACATGGCGCGCATTCGCGAGCATGCCTCGATCGAGTACTGGGAAAAGTACGACGAGACCCATACGGTGGTGCGCTTTTGCACCAGCTGGGCCACGACGCAGGAGGACATCGACGCGTTGGCGGCTGTCCTGTAGCCTGATGTAATGACGAGGGGCCGCCTTGCGCTGGGTTTGGCGCAGGGTGGCCCTTGCTTTTGGGGGAGAAGGGTTGTATGACCGAGATGTCCGAGCCGACGATTCGCCTGGCGGCGCCCGATGACGCGTCGGCGTTGCTTGCCATCTATGAGCCATATGTGCGCGAGACGGCGATAACCTGCGAATACGAGGTGCCGAGCGTTGAGGAGTTCGCCGGGCGCATCGAGCGCGCGCTCGAGCGCTATCCGTATCTGGTGATGGAGCTGGACGGGCGTCCGGTAGGCTATGCCTATGTGAGTCCGCTCAACAGCCGCGAGGCATACGACTGGTCGGTCGAGACATCGATCTACCTGGCGCGCGACGTGCGCCACGGCGGGCTGGGCCGCAAGCTGCACGATGCGCTCAAGCAATGCCTGATCGCGATGGGCATCACCAATATGTGCGCGCTCATCGCCGTGCCGCACGACAAGGACGACGAGTATCTGACGCACAACAGTCAGGATTTCCATGCCCATATGGGCTACCGCCTGGTGGGTACGTTTGACCGCTGTGCCCAGAAGTTCGGCCGCTGGTACGACATGTGCTGGATGGAGTTGGTCCTGGCCGAGCGCGTCCCTAACCAACCCAAACCAACCTGGTTCCCCGACCTCCTCGCCTAAAACCACCACAAAGGGGACAGGCACCTTTGTGGTGGTTTTGGTGTTGGTTAGCCGATGGGCTCGGTGTATTTGGTACGGTCGGTGCGTTGGATGCGCTTGGAGACATGGAGCGGGCGGCCGTCGGTGTCGTAGACGTAGTCGGTGATTAGGATCAGCGCCTGCCCGCGCTCAACGTTGAGCAAAAACGCCTCGTTTTGCGAGGCATAGCACACCTCAAAGGTCTTATGTCCCTGTGCTGGCGCTCGATGGAATTCTTGGCGCAGCGTCGCGTAGAGCGAACCGTTGATATCGCGATCGATGAGCGTCTCGAAGCTTGGCGGCAGGTAGGTGGTCTCCAGGCACAGCGGCACGTCGTCCAGGTAGCGCAGGCGGACAAGTTTGACGAGCTTGCTGCCCACGGCGGCGTCAAAGAACTTAGCCATGCTGCCGGCCGCCTTGGCAAAGCCCGAGTCCACGGTGCGCGTGGTGGGCTTCATGCCCTGGCCTTCGACCTGCTTGGTATAGCTCGAAAACACCAGGTTGTTCTCGTGGAGCGCCGGCGTGTCGGCCACAAAGGCGCCACGCCCGCGCTCGGTGCGCACCAGACCCTCGTCAACGAGCACCTTAAGGGCGTGGCGTACGGTGCTGCGCGACAGCTCCGATTCGTCCATGAGTTCCATCTCGGACGGCAGCTTGTCTCCGCGCGCGTAGGTGCCGGAGGCGATGCGGTCGCGCAGCATGCCCGCCAAGCGCTCGTATTGGGTCAGTCTCTTTTTAGATGAAGCGTTCATGCGATCAACCTGTATCTAACCTGTATGCGTATCTAATCAAGCATGTATTCAATACAACAACAAAACCGCTGGTAGCAAGTTATCGAAAACCGTATCAGCGAATTTTCTAAGACAAATATAGCATACAACTAGTCGACATAACCAAAACATGTATGTAACTTGTATGCCATCGAGAGCATCAAACGAGAAGAAAGGCTGATGCACGATGACTACTCAGGAACAGGTTAAGGACGTCGTCTCCCAGGTTTTGGCTGACAAAGCTGACAAGGGTGGCATCAAGCGCGTCGTGTGGATTGGCGCCGGCGGATCCAACGGCGGTAACTATCCTGCCCAGTACTTTATGGAGCACGAGGCCACGCAGGTCGTGAGCTCCAGCTACACCAGCAACGAGTTCGTGCACGCCACCCCGGCCTACGTCAACGAGAACACTCTGGCCGTCGTCGTGTCCATGCGCGGCACCAAGGAGACCATCGTCGCCGCCCAGGTCGCCAAGGACCACGGCGCCAGCACCATCGCCATCTATGTTGACGAGTCCGGTCTCACCGAGGTCTGCGACTACAAGATCCAGTACGACAGCCTGGCCGTCGACGAGTCCTGCATGGGCCGTACCAACTCCGCCGTCGTGACCATGATCGCCATGGAGCTCACGCAGCAGACCGAGGGCTATGCCGAGTACGAGACCGCCATGGCCGCCTTCGACCTGATCGATCCCATCTATCGCAAGGCCGTCGAGTACACCCGTCCGCTCGCTGCCAAGTGGGCCGAGCAGAACGCCGACAAGCCCTGCATCAACGTCATGGCTCAGGGCCCGCTTTTTGGTGCCGCCTACGTCTTTAGCATCTGCAACGTGCAGGAGATGCTGCAGATCGACTCCTGCACCATCAACACCTGCGACTTCTTCCACGGCCCCTTCGAGATCCTGGACAAGCGCACCTCGCTGTTCCAGCTCATCAGCGTCGGCCGCAGCCGCTGCAACGACGAGCGCGGCATCCGCTTCGTCAACCAGTACGGTGGCGAGCGCGTCTATCAGCTCGACGCCAAGGAGCTCGGCCTCAACGACATCAAGGACAGCGTGAGCGAGTACTTCAACCACCTGATCTTTGCCCCGATCCTCAACAACGTGTACATGCGTGCACTCTCTGCAGTCACCCACAAGGACTACATGACGCGTCGCTACATGTGGAAGCTTGAGTATTAGTTACGCGGTTTTACCAAACCGCGTAACGGCTCGACGCTGCGCGGTCCGCATTTGGGCAATCTGACGTTCAACTTCAAGGGCGCGACCAGAAGGTCAGCGCCCTTTCGTTTCACGTCACCTTGCCTCAAATGCGGCCCGCTCGCTGACTTATGCTCAACCAGCGGCGCCTTAGACGTTGGGAACGTTCCTTTTCTGCCGGCAGTTGGGGACAGTCCTAGTCGTTGGGGACGTTCTTAAATGACTAGTCATCCAAGAACGTCCCCAACGACTACTCATTTAAGTACGTCCCCAATGAGTACCCAATGAGTGTGTGGGCGATCGGATTTTCCCGCTCGCCGATTTGTGTCTTGAAAAATGTATATAACGACTATAACGTAGTGTGAAACATATTGGAAACAATACCGAGGAGGCTGCGTTGAAGAAAAGCAATCTGGGCTATGTGCTGGTGCTGATCGCCGCGCTTATGTGGGGCAGCATCGGAATCTTTGTAAAAGGCATCTCGGCCCTGGGTGTTTCGTCTCAGAGCATGGCGGCCTTTCGCCTGTTGTCAGGTGCCGTCTTAATGGCTCCGGTCTTGGCGTTCATGGGTTGCCAGGGAGGCGATCGTGAGGGAAAAGCATCGGGTCCCCTGGCACTGTTCAAGGCAAGTCCTAAAGAGCTTGTTCCCTGTGCGCTTCTTGGCATTATCGGCCTCGCCACCGCTAACACGCTTTATTACGAGTGTATGGGCGAGGTGGGCATGTCCACGGCCTCGGTGCTGCTCTACACCTCGCCGGTGTTTGGCGTCATGCTCGGCCGCGTGCTTTATCGCGAGGATGTGACTCCCAACAAGCTCGTTGCCATCGCTTTTAATATCGGTGGCTGTGTACTTGCAGTGACCAATGGCGACCTTTCCGGTTTCCATTTTTCGGTTTGGGGCGTCACGTCGGGCGTGATCGCGGGCTTTTGTGGCGCGTCGCTCGCGGTGTTTAGCCGGATAGCAACCAAGACGGTCCACCCGCTGGCTGTCACGTTTTGGGGCCTTGTTTTTGGCGGTGCGGTTATGGCGGCTATCGCGGCTCCGTGGCCAGATGTCGCCGCGGCAATGTCGCCACAGCTGCTGCTGTTGTTCTTTGGTTTTGGACTCATCCCCACAGCCGTGGCCTATGTCTTATATATGCAGGGTCTGTCCATGGGGCTCGAGACGTCGAAAGTTCCCGTCGTAATGTCATTCGAGACGGTCGTCACCGTACTGCTGGGCATTGGTGTCTACGCCGAGCCCGCCGGCGCGATCAAGGTCCTGGGCATCGTGCTGGTGCTCGCGTCCATCCTGATCATGAACACCGACTTCTCCAGGCTGCGCAACAGCGTCATTGTCAAACGTATTGTCGAGAGCATGACCTTTAAGCCCAACGCGTGGTGGACCGAAAAATCTCAGGACATGGATCTGTTTAAGGAACGCACTGGCATCGCGCTGGAGCCCACCGTGCAGGAAAGCCCCTGGTACTTCGTGCGATAGAGGATTGTGCACGGCGTCTGGCCTGGGGTTATCCAGCCAGCGCCGGCCTATCCAGCCCCAACGTTTCAAGTACGTTAAACCCGTCAACGGTCGATTTTCACCCGCGAACGGTCTTTATACTAATTAGCAATATAAGCAACGTATAAGACGTTATAATGACCATAACGAAAAGGAGGAGGCAAGATGAATCAGATCATTCTCGCATCTCATGGCGGCCTGGCCGCAGGCGCCAAAGACACGCTCGAGATGGTTCTCGGCGACGTGTCGAACGTCCACGTCGTGTCGCTTGCTCGTGACGACAAGGAGCCCATCACCAACAAGGTGGACGCCATGATCGCCACGTTCAACGCGGACGACACCGTCTATGTGCTGACCGATATGCTCGGCAGCTCGGTCAACAACAGCATGGTCGAGCTTTCCAAGAACGGCACGAAGTTCACGGTTGTCAGCGGTTTCAATATTCCGCTGGCGCTGACGCTCGCTATGAGCCCCGCCCCCATCAAGGGTGCCGAGCTCGCGGCCCTCATCAACGAGGCCCGCACCGGTCTGACCAACCCCAACGCACCGGTCGAGGCCGTCGCGGCTCCCGCCAAGAAGGCCAAGGCGTCCCGTCACAGCTCCGGTCCCGCCAAGATCGTCCTCGTACGTCTTGATTACCGTCTGCTGCACGGCCAGGTCGTCTTTACCTGGACCACCAAGGTTCAGGCCGAGCGCATCATCGTCGTCGACAACGCCGCCGCCAACGATGACATCAAGAAGGGCGCTCTTAAGCTGGCCAAGCCCCAGGGCGTGCGCCTGAACGTCTTCACCGTCGAGCGTGCCCTCGCCAAGATGGACAAGCTCAACACCCTCGGCGAGCGCGTCATGTTTGTCTTTGGCAACACTGCCGAGATGCTGCAGTTCTGCCAGGGTTACAAGCTCGACGCCATCAACCTGGGCGCCACCGCCAACCACGACGGTGCCGATCAGATTGGCGGCAAGGACAGCTCCGTCTTCTTCGACGCCACCCAGAAGGCCGACGTCAACCAGCTGCTCGACATGGGCATTAAGCTCTACGTCCAGCAGACCCCTACGTATCAGAGCGTCGACATCGACGCCAAGCTGTAATCAACCAGGCTTTTGCCTGACTGAAAGGAGAAGGGTATGAATACGTTCATCAGTGCGGTGCTCGTCGGCCTCGTCGGCGTGTTCTGCATGTGGGACTCCCGCCTGCTCGGTCGTCTTAACTTCGAGCAGCCCCTCGTTGGCGCTACGCTCGTCGGTCTGCTGCTGGGCGATGTGCCCACCGGTCTTGCCGTCGGTGCCGCCGTCGAGCTCGTGTCCATGGGCCTGGTGCAGGTCGGCGCCGCCGTTCCGCCCGATATGGTCCTGGGCGGCATCGTGGCCGCTGCCTTTGCGTGCCTGACCGATGCTTCCGCCGAGACCGCCATGACGATCGCCATCCCGGTCGCCGTCCTGGGTCAGCTCCTCGGCATCGTGTTCCGTTCCATCATCGCCGTCCTCACCCATGTGGCAGATAGCGCGATCGATAACGGAAAGTTCAAGACCGCCTACCGTATGCACATCTGCGCCGGCTCCGGTTTGTACGCCATCATGTACTTCCTGCCGATCTTCCTCGCCGTCTTTGTTGGCACCGACCTGGTTCAGGCCATCGTCAACATGGTTCCCGAGTGGCTGTCCACTGGTCTTAACGTTTCGACCAAGATCATGACCGCCTACGGCTTGGCCCTGCTGCTCACCATGATGATCAAGAAGGGTATGACTCCGTTCCTGTTCATCGGTTTCCTGCTCGCCGCTTACCTCAACCTGTCCGTCATCGCGGTCGCTCTGATCGGTGTGTGCCTGGCTGTCGTCTTCATGGGCTTCAAGTTCAACGGTTCCCATGCAGCCGCCGGTGTCGATTCCGACTACGATCCGCTCGAAGACGACGAAGACTAAGGAGGAACACACTATGGCAACCGCAACCAAGGACGTGTCCCTGAACAAGAAGGTCAGCCAGTTCTTCTGGCGCTCCTGGGCCATCCAGGCCTCTTGGAACTACGAGCGTCAGATGAACATGGGCTTCCTCTACGGTATGGTTCCCACGCTCGATCGCCTCTATCCGGACGAGTCCGACCCCAAGCAGCTTGCTGCTAAGAAAGAGGCTTACCACCGTCACATGGCGTTCTACAACTGCACCCCGCAGACGAGCGCTTTCATCCTGGGCCTCGCCGCCTCCATGGAGGAGGAGTACGCCAAGGATCCCGAGAACTTCAACCCCGATTCGATTAACGCGGTCAAGACCTCCCTTATGGGCCCGCTTTCCGGCATCGGTGACTCCTTCTTCCAGGGCACCATCCGCGTTATCGCCTTTGGCTTGGGCGTTCAGCTGGCTCAGCAGGGCTCCATCATGGGCCCGATCCTGGCCCTTCTCATCTCCATCGTCCCCTCCGTGCTGATTACTTGGTTCGCAGCCAAGATGGGCTATCAGGGCGGCCACGAGTACCTGAGCAAGCTTCAGGGCGGCGACCTCATGGAGAAGCTCATGTATGTCTGCGGCATCGTGGGTCTTATGTCCGTGGGCGGCATGATCGCCACGCTGATCGGCGCCACCACCCCGCTGCAGTTCGCTGACGGCACCGTCGTTATCCAGGACATCCTGGACAGCATGATGCCCCAGATGATCTCCCTTGGCCTCACCGGCCTTATGTACTGGCTTATCAAGAAGAACGTCAACACCGGTTGGCTTCTCGTGATCGCCATTGTGGGCGGCATCGCCCTCTCCGCGGTCGGCATCCTGGCCTAGTCGCGACTAAGCGCCTAACCGCTTTCCCCCGGGGGCCTGCCTGGCATCCCATACCCCAGGCAGGCTTCCATCCCTAAATGTGTCAAAGGGCAGTCCCTTCGACACATCCTCAACGGACCGGCGACTCGGTCCAAATCACGGTAACCCTGCGAGCGCCCGGCAATGTGGCGCCGCAAAAATTGAAAGGAATGTGTCAGATGTACGAGATCGACCTTAACCTCCCTAAGCAGATCGTCGCTGACGTCCTGTCCAACCACGAGATCCACAGCGTCGCCTTCGTCGGCTGCGGTGCCTCCATGTCCGACCTTTACCCCGCCAAGTACTTCCTGGCCAACAACACGGACAAGCTGAACGTTCAGATCTTCACCGCTAACGAGTTCAACTACGACACGCCTTCCTGGGTCAACGAGCACACCTTCGTGATCACCTGCTCCCTCGGTGGCTCCACGCCCGAGACCGTCGAGGCCAACAAGACCGCCAAGAAGCACAACTGCCCGGTCGTCTCCCTCACCAACAAGGCTGGCTCCGCTCTGACCGTCGACGCTGACTACGTCATCGTTCACGGCTTCCACGCCAACTTCGCTGCCAAGTGCGAGAAGCCCGGCTACGCCATCGCTCTTGCTGTCGAGATCCTTCAGCAGACCGAGGGCTATGACCACTACGAGGACATGATCACCGGCCTCACCAACGTCTTTGAGCTCTGCGAGAACGCTGCTCAGTCCTGCAAGAAGCTCGCCAAGAAGTTCGCCGAGGACTTCAAGGACGACAAGATGATCTACTTCATGGCTTCCGGTGCCTCCGAGAAGATGGCTTATTCTCACGCCGCCTTCCTGTTCACCGAGATGCAGTGGATCGACGCCGCCGCCTACAACACCGGTGAGTACTTCCACGGCCCGTTCGAGGTTTCCACCGAGGGTAAGCCCTACGTCTTCTTCATGTCCGATGGCGCTACCCGTCCGATGGACGCCCGCGCCCTCACCTTCCTTAAGCGCATGGGCGCCAAGGTCGCTCTGATCGACTCCAAGGACTACGGCCTGGCTGACGCCGTGCCCGCGAGCGTCGTCACCTACTTCAACCCGCTGCTGCACCTCGCCGTTATGCGCGAGTACGGCAACCAGATCGCCGAGGCCCGTCAGCACCCGCTGACCATGCGTCGCTACATGTGGAAGCTTTCCTACTAATCACAAGTAAGTAGACCTTACGGGTTGATTGAGAGGGGATGGGGTTTGCGCCCTGTCCCCTTTTTTGCTCTGGGGAGGGCGTGTCTGCCGCGTCATAAAACCCCAGATAAAACCTACCAAAATAAACCTGTCCCTTTTTGGCAGGTGGGAGGAGATGCGTATGATCAAGGCAGTGCTGTTTGATATGGACGGCGTGCTGGTCGATACCGAGTGGTTCTACAACCGTCGTCGCGTGGCGTTTATGGAAGAGAAGGGGTTCCACTTTGACGAGATCCCCGATCTTTCGGGGTCTAACGAGCCTGCCATTTGGGAGGCGCTGGTGCCCGACGATATTGAGCTGCGTGAGCGTCTGCGCGTGGAGTACAAGCAGGTCTACAGCCCGGACCATCCCGTTCCGTATACCGAGCTGCTCAACGAGCAGACGGGGCCGGTGATGCGTGAGCTGCACGAGCGCGGCGTGAAGTGCGCCATCGCGAGCTCGTCCTATCGCGAGCTCATTGACGAGCTGGTGGAAATTGCCGGTATCGCCGACGTGCTGGACTACACCATCAGCGGCCACGAGTGCAGTGCGTTTAAGCCCGACCCCGAGATCTACCTGCGTGCCATGGAGGCGCTGGGGGTGGAGCCTGCCGAGTGCCTGGTTATCGAGGACTCGCCTTTGGGCATCGAGGCCGGCAAGCGCTCCGGCGCCCGCGTCCTGGCACTGCGCCCGCACGAGGGCGTCAACCTCGATCAATCGCGAGCCGATGCCGTTATTGATAATCTGACCGACATTTTGGCCGCTTTGTAGTGTCAATCCGCCGCGAGAAGCACGGGTTCAAACGTTTTTTGCGGTGGACTGGCTCAATTTGGTTTCGATTTTGATCCGTTTGGCTTCGATTCGGACTAAGTGAGTAGACTTTTTGGTGCAGGACGAGCACAAAGCGCATCTGCTCTAGTAAAACCGCAGGTCACAGGGGTGGCGGTTTTGGGTGTGCTCTGCAGGTCGCGTAAAGTCTACTCACTTGTAATTTGGGCCTTTGGTCGTGGGGTTGCTGGTCCCGCTTTGGTTGTCGAGAGAGGGTGAATTGAAGCGCCCCCGCACGCTCCATGCTACAATCGCGGACATACCCCACAACTACATCTGCCTTCGAAAGGAGCCTGCGTGGCGAACGCCATCGATCAGCTCACGGACCGAGTGCTCGTACTCGGCCGCCTCACCATCGTCCGCCGCGCTATTACTGCCGTGGCGGTCACGATTTCCGCCGTTCTCCAGACATTCCTGATCCAGGCGTTCATTCAGCCCGCCGACTTGCTTCCGAGCGGCCTCACCGGCGTTGCGGTCCTGCTCGATCGCGTTACCTCGCTGGGCGGCGTTCACATCGACATCTCGCTCGGCATGCTTGCGCTCAACATTCCCGTGGCGCTCCTATGCTGGAGCGGCATTAGCAAGCGCTTCGTCATCTTCTCGATGATGCAGGTCGTGCTCTCGTCGCTGTTCCTCAACGTCTTTCACTTCGCTCCATTTTTGGGCGACAAGATTATGCTCATCATTTTTGGCGGCGTGGTCTCGGGTCTGGGCGCTGCCATCGCGCTAAAGTCCGGCGCATCTACCGGTGGCACCGACTTTATCGCGCTGTGGGTCTCCAACCACACGGGCAAGACCATCTGGGGCGTTATCTTTGGTTTCAATTGCTTTATCCTGGCGATCTTTGGCTTTATGTTTGGCTGGGACAACGCGGCGTACTCCATCGTGTTCCAGTTTATTTCGACCAAGACCATCGACAGTTTCTATCGTCGCTACGACCGCGTGACGCTGCAGATTACGACGCGCAAGGCAGACGAGGTCATGACTGCCTACGTAAACCATTTTCAGCACGGCATTAGCTGCGCCGAGGTCGTCGGCGGATACAGCCGCGAAAAGATGTACCTGCTGAACACCGTTGTTTCGACCTACGAGAGCCAGGACATTATCAAGTTGGTGTGCGACGTTGATCCCGGCGCCGTGATCAACGTGTTCCACACGCTCAACTTTGTGGGCGGCTGGTGGGGCGGTCATGTCGACGAGCCCATGCCCACGGCCGTTCCCGATCCCGACAAGCCCGCACGCATGGCCAGCAGGCAGGCGCGCCTCAGCGAACAGGACAGCCTGCAGCAGGATGACGGCAAGTAGGGTATTGGCATTTTGCCGGCCAAGCGTAGTCCATCCGAATGAGCCCCTCGAAAGCCTCGTTGCTTTCGAGGGGCTCTCGTTTGCCCAGATAAAACCTACCAAAATGAAGCTGTCGCTTTTTGGTAGGGAGGGTGTATCGTTTTATCAATATGAGGTAACATGAAACTAGACGTTATATACGTATTAGTTATTTCAATATTTCGATAAGAGTGATCAGATATGCCTGCGCCCAAAAATGCACCGCTTTACCAGCAGATTTACGACGAAATCAAGGATGCGATCGAGAAAGGTGTTTATGCACCCAAGGAGCGTATTCCGTCCGAGCTTGAGCTAGCCGAGCAGTACGACGTGAGCCGCATTACGGTGCGCCGCGCCGTCGAGGAGCTGTGCTCCGATGGCTACCTGGTTAAGCAGCAGGGCCGTGGCACCTTTGTCTCCACGCCGCACATCAATCGCCAGTTTCACGCCTCGACGTTGCAGACGTTTACCGCGCTGTGTGCCGGCAACGGCATGAAGGCCGGTGCGCACGTGATCGATCGCCAGATCGTTCCGGCGCGCCAAAACGAGATGGAGTTCTTTGGCCTGCAGAAGGATGCGCTGCTGCTGCATATCAAACGCGTGCGTACGGCCGACGGCGAGCCCATCTTTGAGGAGAACATCTTTGTGCCGTTTGACGCCTACCGTGAGCTGTTGACGGCCGATCTTGAGGACAAGTCGATTTTTGCCGAGGTCGAGCGTGTTGGCGGAACGCCGATTGTCTCGGTTGGCTACCGTACGGTCGAGGCCGTTCGAGCTAACGCCGAGCAGGCGGCCGAGCTGGGCATTGCTCCGCACGATCCGCTGCTCAACCTGCGTGCCGGCTTTACCGGTCCCGATGACGAGCCGGTTTTGATGGGTAAGCAGTACTACGTGGGTAGCCGCTACGTCATGGTGATGTAGGGTTGGTTCCGCCGTTCTGACGAACGGCGGACCGGCCGACGCTGCGCCTTTGGTTACGCGGTTTTACCAAACCGCGTAACGGCTCGACGCTGCAAGCCCGCCAGAGCGGCAATCTGCCTTTCAACTTCGGCGGCATGATCAGAAGTTTTGTTCCGCCGTTCTGACGAACGACGGACCTGTCGACGCTGCAAACGCCCCTAAGCGGCAATCTGACGTTCAATCGTCGGTCGCGTACCGAAGTACGCTTCCCTCCTCTTTCACGTCACCTTGCTCGCTTAGGGGCGTTTTCACTGACTTATGCTCAACCGGCAACGTTTTCGCGCTTGTCAAGATGGTCATTGGGGACGTTCTTAAACGACTAGTCATTCAAGAACGTCCCCAATGACTACCTGCAGAATGAGCGTGGATAATCTCCCGTTTTTGGCTCGGTGACGGTCTCAAAGTGGGAGATTATCCACGCTCGTTTGGCAAGTGTCCGAAAATCCACGGTTGCCCGCCTTGGATCGTATTGCCCGTGGTCGGCAGCCGGGCGACGCCGGTCCGCGTGGCGGCGTATAATCGGCGGCAGATGACTTGGACGTTAGGAAACCATGACCGATAGCATGCAGCAGATGGCGCTCGACACGCTCGGCGCCTATTTTGGCTACACCTCGTTTCGCCCGGGACAGGACCGCATGGTCGATGCGATCCTTGCCGGTCGCGATGCGCTGGGCGTTATGCCCACGGGCGCCGGCAAGTCCATTTGCTACCAGGTGCCCGCGTTCATGCTGCCCGGCATCACCTTTGTGGTGAGCCCGCTGCTGTCGCTGATGGAGGACCAGACCCGTGCGTTGCTCGCGGCGGGTGCGCGACCCAGCTATCTCAACTCCAGCCTTACTCCGGCCCAGCAAAACACTGTGCTCAAGCGGGCGCGCGAGGGTCGCTACCAGCTTATGTACGTGGCGCCCGAGCGCCTGCTCGAGCCGCGCTTTTTAGCCTTTGCGCAGGAGGCCGCGGCGGACGGCGGCATTGGCGTGCCGCTCGTGGCCATTGACGAGGCGCACTGCGTGAGCCAATGGGGCCAGGATTTTCGCCCCGCTTACCTGCAGATTCGCGAGTTCATCGATTCCCTGCCGCAGCGCCCCATCGTGGCGGCCTTTACCGCTACGGCGACCGAGCGCGTGCGTGAGGACATTCAGCAGATGCTCGGCCTGCAAAACCCCGCGACGGTGGTGACGGGCTTCGATCGCAAGAATCTCTACTTTGGCTGCGAGGAGATGGGCGACAAGGCCAAGGCCGCGTGGGTGCGCGACTACGTGATCGCGCATTCGGGCGAGAGCGGCATCGTGTATTGCTCGACCCGTAAGACGGTCGATGCGCTGGCAGGTGAGCTTGCCGAGGCACTGGGTCCCAGCGGCATTCGCGTGGGCCGCTACCATGCCGGCATGGGCAACGACGCCCGCCGCCAAAGCCAGCGCGCCTTTATCGACGACGATATCCAGGTGATGGTTGCCACCAACGCCTTTGGCATGGGCATCGACAAGCCCAACGTGCGGTACGTGATCCACAACAACGTGCCCGAGAGCATCGAGGCCTACTACCAAGAGGCGGGCCGCGCCGGCCGTGATGGCGACCCAGCCAGCTGCCATCTGCTGTGGAACGGCAACGATTTTCGCATGCGTCGCTTTTTGATCGACCGCGGCGATGCTGCCGATGAGGCACTCGACGACGAACAGCGCGCGTGGGCGCTCCAGAATCGATATCGTCTGCTCAGCCAGATGGAGGGCTACTGCAATACCACCGGCTGCCTGCGCGAATACATGCTGCGCTACTTTGGCGACGAGGCCGCGGCCGAGCATGCTGCTTCGGCTGGCGCGGGCGGCACCGCCATGGACGACGTCGAGGGCTGCGGCAACTGCAGCAATTGCCTCACGCAGTTCGAGGTCGAGGACGTCACCGATATGGCCCGCGCTGCCGTGCGCTATGTGGCCACGCGTCCCATGCGCTTTGGCAAGTCGCTCATCGCCGACGTGCTCCACGGCGGCAACACCGAGCGCATTCGCCAGATGCATCTGGATGAGGACCGCGGCTACGGTGAGCTGTCGAGCGAATCGGTCGGGCGTATCAAGGACATCATCGGCCAGCTGTGCGGCCGCGGCTACCTGGCCACCTCGCAGGGGCAGTATCCGGTCGTGGGGCTGGGTCCGCGTGCCAGCGAGGTCGAGGACGAGGCGTTTGCCTTTACCGTTAAGCGTCGCGCGTCCAAGCGCAAGGCCTCGGCCCGCGCCCGCCGTGCGGTGGATCTGCTGCGCGAGGAGGCCGAGCTGGATCAGCGCCCGCGCGTTGGCGACGATGCCGAGCTGTTCGAGCGCCTGCGTGCCCTGCGCAAGGAGATTTCGACCGAGCTGGAGATGGCGCCGTACATGGTCTTTTCCGACAAGGCCCTGCGCGGCCTGTGCCGCCTGCGCCCACAGACACGCGACGAGCTGATCCAGGTCAACGGCATTGGCGAGAAAAAGGCCGACGCCTTTGGCGAGCAGTTTATGGCGGCGATTGAAGAGTTTGAGTCCGAGCGTGCGCGGGATGGAGCGTAACGATGGTAGCCGATAGCAAGACCGAACGTTCCGAGCGCGCCGAGGTGTCCGCTGTGCCACTGTACCAGCAGGTCATGGACGACCTAAAGGGCGAAATCGCGCGCGGCGTGTACGCAGTCGGCTCGCGCATTCCTTCCGAGATGGAGCTCGCGAAGTCCTACGGCGTGGGGCGCATCACCGTGCGCCGTGCCATCGAGGAGCTGTCGCGTGCGGGGTATCTCAACCGCCAGCAGGGGAGGGGTACCTTTGTGTGCGCTCCCAAGCTCAAACGCAAGATTCGCCAGAAGGGTGACGTCCAGAGCTTCACTGAGGGTTGTGCTGCCAACGACATGGTGGCCGGAGCGCGTCTGGTGTCGCGCACAGTCGTCGCGGCGACGCACGAAGATGCGGCGTTCTTTGGCGTGGAGCCCGGCTGCGAGCTTATCGTGGTCGAGCGCGTGCGCACGGCCGACGGCATCCCCGTCATGCTCGAGAACAACGCCTTTGTGCTCGCCGACCATCCCTACCTGCAGACGCTGGCCGATGAGGACCTTTCCGATAACTCAATCTTTGCGCTCGTTGCCGAGCATTCGGGTCGCGCGCCGCTCAAGTCCGACCCCTGCACCGTGGAGATTGCGCTTGCCGATGCTCAAGCGGCCCCGCTGCTGGAGGTGCCGGTCGGTGAGCCGCTCTTCTATATGGAGGCGTACTTTACCGATGAGGACGAGCGCCCCTTGCTGCTCGGCCGCCAAAAGATTGTGGGCTCGCGCTACGTCTTCGACATCTAACATACACAGATAGAACAACATAGAACAAATTTGCCGAGATGACTTCACGGGCGTCGCCGTGCATGTTATAAATAGGACAACATAGAACGACAGCAGGTACGAGCCGTCGTCGCTCAAAGCCGCCCCACAAGGAGGAACATCACCATGAACGCACACGATCTGATTCAGGAAATCATCGAGCGCAAGGGCAAGATTGAGAACGTCTTTTGGATCGCCTGTGGCGGTTCGATGATCGACCTGATGCCGGCCAACGAGCTGCTCAAGCGCGAGGCCACCACGTTTACCTCGACGGTCTACACGGCACGCGAGTTTTGCCTGATGGCTCCCAAGAGTCTTGGCGAGAAGTCGCTCGTCATCGCCTGCAGCCACAGCGGCAACACGCAGGAGGTCGTCGACGGCTGCGAGATGGCGCTGGCCGCCGGTGCCGAGGTCGTCGCCCTCACCGACTGCGAGGGCTCCAAGATCGACAACGGCAAGTGGACTACCTGGGTCTACCCCTGGGGCGAGGGCGTGCCGCAGGCCGAGGTGCCGCAGGGCATCGGCGCTCTGATCGCCGCCGAGCTGCTCGACCAGCAGGAGGGTTACGAGGCGCTCGCCGACATGTACGAGGGCCTCAAGCAGATGGATGCCCTGCTGCCCGCTGCCCGCGAGAAGGTCAACGCCGAGCTGGGCGATCGCTTTGCCGAGCTCTGCCAGCAGCACAAGTTCTTCTATATCCTGGGCTCCGGACCCAACTTTAGCCAGACCTACGCCATGGCAATTTGCTCGCTCATGGAGATGCAGTGGCAGCACTGCTGCTACATCCACTCCGGCGAGTACTTCCACGGCCCGTTCGAAGCCACCGAGCCCGGCGTGTTCTACTTTGTGCAGCTTGGCGCGGGCGAGTGCCGCCCCATGGAGGAGCGCGCTCTTGCGTTCCTCAACACGCACACCGATACAGTCATGGTGCTCGATGCGCTTGAGTACGGCGTGGGCGAAGTGCCTGCCAGCGTGCGTTCGTTCCTGGAGCCGATCTTCTTCTACAACATGAGCTGCGAGCTGCGCGCCGCCCGCGGCAAGGTCTTCGACCACAGCCCCGAGGTTCGTCGCTACATGGGCATCGAGCAGTACTAATATACCGGGAATAACCTCTCACGACGGGGTCTGCGCTGCGCGCGGGCCCCGTTTTGCGTTGTGGCGGCCGGATTCGTGTCTGCGCGAAAACGAAGGTGAATACTTTTCCGCGAAGTGAACGACCTATTTTGGACCCCCGAAGCATCCACACTTTTTGACGCCAAAACTGCAGGGAAAACTCGACGAAGCCGCAGGAAACGGCGTCCGAAAAGTGTCGATGCTTCGGGGGCTCGTTTTTACTCGTTCACTTCGCGGAAAAGTATTCACCTTCGATTCGCAAGGGCACTGCGTGAGTCAAAAAAGCGGGCCGCGCCGGGGATTTCCGGCGCGGCCCGCTTGGCATCGCGTTTAGATTCGCAAGGTTGCGGCAGCCAGCGGCCTACTTTGCGTCGTAGGCCTCGGCGTCCCACCAGTCGAGCTGGGCGATGTTGTCGCGGATGTGTTGGCAGCTCTTGTGGAAGCCCTCGAGCTCGTACTCGGACAGGTCGAGCGTGTAGACCTCCTCGACGCCCCCGGCGCCGATCACGCACGGCAGGGACGTGAAGATGCCCTCTTCGCCATACTGGCCGGTCATAAGCGTAGAGGCCGAAAGCACAGCGTGCTCGTTGTGCAGAACGGCAGCGCAGACGCGCGCGGCGGAGTTGGCGACGGCGTACTCGGTGCACTGCTTGCCCTGGTAGGTTACGTAGCCGCCCTTGCGTGCAAGCTCCTCGACCTCCATGTGGTCAAAGGCGTACTTGTCGGGGTTCTCGGCCTGGAGCTCGTTGAGGCTCTTGCCGGCGATGGTCGCGGCCTTAAAGGCGGCCAGCTGGCTAAAGCCGTGCTCGCCAATCATGTAGGCGTCGATGGACTTGGGGCTCACGCCGACCTTGTTGGAGATCTCGGTGCGCAGGCGGGCGGAATCCAGGCCGCAGCCCGAGCCGATGATCTTCTTGGGATCGTAGCCGGTCAGGTGCCACAGCTCGGTGCACACGACGTCGCAGGGGTTGGAGATGCTCACAAAGATGCCGTCGAAGCCGGCGTCGACGATGCGCTTGGCAAAGGAGCGGGCGGCGTCGGTGGTAAAGAACAGCTCGCCGTCGCGGTTGCCGGCGGCCAGCGCGACCTTACCGGCGGCGTTGACGATGACATCGCAGCAGGCAAGCTCCTCGTAGTGGTCGTAGCAGTTGACGATCTTGGTGTTATACGGGACAAACGAAAGGGAGTCGCGCAGGTCCTGGACCTCGGACGTCACCTTGGCCTCGTTGATATCGCACAGGTACAGCTCATCGGCAATGCCCTGCATAAGCAGGCTGTTGGCGACATGTGCTCCTACGTGGCCCTGGCCGACCACACCGATTTTACGCGTCTGGTACATATATGTATCCTTCCGGCCGAGTTTTTCGCATCGAACCATTGTAGCGTCCTGCTACCACTTTGCTAGGCTAAAGCGTCGCAGATTTTTGGGACATGCCTTAATCTCTACTTTTGGAGTGATTTGGCCGCTGACGGCATCGCTGGGCGATGTGCTCGCGCGGATGGGGCCGCTCGTTGTACCATAGCTGCAACTGACTCGTAAGGAGCATCCATGCCCATTCGTATTCCCGACGCCCTTCCTGCCGCTGCGCAGCTCGAGAGCGAGAACATCTTTGTCATGACCGAGTACCGCGCGCTGCACCAGGACATCCGTCCGCTGCGCGTGCTCATCCTCAACCTCATGCCCACCAAGATCGCCACCGAGACGCAGATCATGCGCAAGCTCTCCAACACGCCGCTGCAGGTGGAGGTGGACCTGCTGCGCACCAAGACGCACGAGGCCACGCACGTAAGCGCCGGCCACCTGGAGACGTTCTACCGCACGTTCGACGACATCCGCGACATCCACTATGACGGCCTGATCATCACGGGCGCGCCGGTTGAGCAGATGCCGTTCGAAGAGGTCGACTACTGGCCCGAGCTCTGCCAGATCATGGACTGGTCCACCACGCACGTGCACTCTACGCTGCACATTTGTTGGGGCGCACAGGCCGGTCTGTACCATCATTACGGTATCCAGAAGTATGACCTGCCGGCAAAGGCAAGCGGCGTGTTCGAGCATTATCTGGTGAAGCCGCAAAGCCCGCTGGTCCGCGGCTTTGACGACCGCTTCTATGCCGTACATTCGCGCAACACCGACGTGCGCCGCGAGGACGTGGAGGCCGAGCCGCAGCTTGAGGTCGTGGCCGTGTCCGACGAGGTGGGCCTGTACATCGTCAAGTCGACCGACAGCCGTCGCTTCTTTGTCTTTGGTCACCCCGAGTACGATACCGACACGCTGCGCCTGGAGTACGAGCGCGACGTGAAGCGCGGGCTCAACCCCCAGGTGCCGGCGCATTACTTCCCGGGCGACGATCCCACCGCCGAGCCGCGCAACGTCTGGCGCAGCCAGGCTCAGCTGTTCTACACCAACTGGCTCAACTACTACGTCTACCAGACCACGCCCTACGACCTGGCCCGCGCCGGCGAGGAGCACTAGGCCGCCGGGAGGTGCACCAGCCGTTAGGCGCTGATGATGTGGGGTAGCGGCAGGTCGTGGGCGTCGGTGGGAACGTGGTCGACACGCTGCTCGTCAAAGGCGATGCCGATGATTTGGCATGCGGGCGAGAGCATAGGCAGGTAGCGGTCGTAACAACCGCCGCCGTAGCCCAGGCGCGCGCCGGTTTGGTCGAAGGCCACGAGCGGCACAACAATCATGTCGAGTGCTTCGGCAGGGACGATAGGGAAGCGGTTGCTGTCGATGTCCGTGGCCGCAAAGGCCTGCGTGGGGTGGGCGATAAACGGGGCCGCGTCCGCGTCGCCGGCAGCAACTGCCCGCATGCACATGCGCTGGCCACAAGCTGCGGCTTCGGCTGCCGAGAGCATGCACGGATAGGCCACGCGCCAGCCGCGTTTGGCGGCAGCTGCGGCAAACGCGGCTGGGTCGACTTCGGAACCCATCGCGGCATAGACGGCAACGGTGTGCGGCGCCGCGGCATCCAAGCGGCCCAGCAGATCAACCAGCCGCGCACAGATATCAGCAGACTTCGCCGCCTGCAAGTCCAAATCAAGAGCATCGCGCCGAGCAATCACCGCTCGCCGCAACTCAGCCTTGTCCATCCCGGCTCCCTCTCCCAAACCTACCAAAAAGGGACAGGTTTATTCTGACAGGTTTTATCTGGGCAAACGTCGAAGCCGCCACAAAGGCGCCCTGTGTGGCGGCTTCGACTCGACGTTGGCTTCACAGCGCCGCAGCGATCGCTTCAGTCACAAACTTATTGAGTGACTCACCCTTCTTTGCTGCTGCCAGCGCTGCTTGCTTGTGGAGCTCAGAGCCCGTTCTTACGTTGAACGAGCCCTTAAAAGCCCGCTCGGGTTCCTTGCCCTTCTCGGCGCAAAACTCAAGGTAATCGTCGACGGCGTCGTGGAAGCATTGCTCCACTTCTTCAGCCGTGGAGCCTTCAAATACGATTGCATCCCTAATGCCGGCGACCATACCTGTTAGCACATGCTGTTCGGCATCGAACTCGACCGGGGCGAAATAACCCTTGTATGCCAAAACGTTACTCATGACTACCTCCGACATCTTGCAGAAAGCGAACGATGTTTCGAATGGTCCCCGCTGTCAATTCGTCAGATGGATGAGGCGCGTGCATTACGAACATCCTGTCATCTGATGGCCTGTAGAAGCGAGCGCGCGATCCGGATGTCTTGCCTTTGCTGTCCATTTCAAAGCCATATGAAGCCATGACTTTTAAAAAATCGGCATACCGATACGTTGAAGGGCAGCTAAGCAGTTGGGCGATGAGTTTATCGGTCCGAGTCATCCCGCCTCACATTTCTGCAACTATATTCTAGTTGCAATATAAGTCCGATGCAAGCACCCCTACTATAGAACATGTGTACGTATAGAACAAGTGTTCGAACCACCACAAAGGTGCCTGTCCCCTTTGTGGTGGTTTTGCTTGCTGTGGTTATGCCAGCAGGTCGACTACGTTGAAGCCGGCGCTGCTCTTGGCGATGACGTCACGGCCGCCAAAGACGCAGGTGGGCGACTCGGCTGCGATGCGCGTCACATCGGCGCCGAGCGAGCGCAGCTCACCGGGCGTGGCGGCGAGCATCTGGGCGCGGCGCTCCTCGCGTGCGTGCGGATCGAGCCCGGCCAGGTAGGTCGTGTTGCGGCGCTTGGTGAGCGCGTACGGCTTCACCGGCGCGTCCATGCCGCTTACGCAGCTCACGATAAATCCCTCAAAGGCGGCCTCGTCGGGCTCAAAGCTGCCGAGCCATTCGCCTGCGCGCGCCACGCGCTCAATCGAGGGGTCGATTGCCGGGTCGCGGTAGGTGTAGAACGCCGTCTGACGCTCGCCGGCCGCGCGGAATCCGCAGCCGTACGCACCGCCCTTCACGCGAATCTCGTTCCACAGGTAGTCGTAGGAGAGCGCGTTGGCGGCAACCGCCCAAGCACCTGTCACGTCAATGCCCAGGCGACGCGGATCGCACGCACGCGCGGCAAAGCAGATGTCGCTGGGGATCACGAAAGCCTCGTGGCGGTCGCACGGCGCCGGCACCGCGAGCGCGTCGCGGCCGGCACCGTCGCCCGCACCCAGCCCCAGGTCGCCCGCGGCATCCCAGTACGTGTCAAAGTCCTCGTCGCTGCCGGTAAAGCTCGCCATGCAGCCATCGGCCACAAAGATACGCTCCGCCAGCTCGGCAAGCTTGGCGCGCAGGTCGTCCAGGCGCTCGTCAAAGTGGTCGAGCAGATCGCGCAGGAACAGGTAGAAATCCACGCCCGAAAGCTGCTCGCGCACCACGGCCGAAGGCGAGCTGTAGCTCATCGCGCGACCGAGCGCCGCCGAGTGGCCGTTGTTGATAAAGCCCTGCTCAAGCCCAATGCGAATCTGCGTGAGCACGTCGCGCACGCGGTCGGCGTCGGCATCTGCCAAAAGCGTGCTCGACCATACCTCGCGCGGCAGGCTCGCCAGCGCATCGATCTTCTCGGACAGGGCACCGGCGCTCACCAGCAGGTAGGGGCGCACGCCGTCCACGTCGGGCTGGGTCATGACCTCGGTCGTAAAGCTCAAAAAGCCCAGCTTGCCGGCAAGCAAGTTGTCGAGTTCCTCGGCCGAGTGCTCGCGCGTGGGCAGCTGCTTAAGCAGGCGGCAGAGCAGTGTCACATAGGGCAGGTCCTCAAACGCGACGCAGCTCAGGTCGAAATACTGCATGGCGTAGGCCAAACGGTTGGTGGGGATGCCGTGGCGCAGGCAGGGGATGGGCGCAGTCGTGTCTACGACCAACGGCGGCTCGGGGCGCGCCTCGCCAATGTCGGACACGCGCAGGCGCGGCAGCGTGGCCTTGTCCTCGGGCGTGTCCTCGGCTTCCTGCGCGGCACGCAGCGCGGCCGTGCGCTCGACCACGTCGGCCAGCTCGGAATCGGTCATGGCGTCACGCTTGGCTGCCAGCTCGATGGCCTCGGCACCCTCCGAACCCTCGGCGGCGTCCACCGGCACCAGCTCGACGAGCGCCATGTGGTCGTTCTCCAGCACCAGCTCGCGCAGCAGGTCCTCAAAGTAGGTGCCGTCCAGCTCGCTACGCAGCTCCTCGTACACCGGGCCGTACTTGAGTGCCAGCGTCGCGGCGTCGTCATCGTAGAGCCAGGTGCTCAGCGCGTCGCACGCAATGGCCACGCCGTCGGCGATGCCGTAGTCGCGCTGGCGCAGATCGTATTCGTTGCTGCTGATGATGGCTTCCAGGCGCTCGCGCGGAACGCCGTGCTCGCACAGGTCGCGGCAGGCGTCCTGGAACACGCGGCGCAGCTCGCGCGCCACGCCGGGCTGCGCGTTTTGCAACATGATGAGCTCGTAGGGCTGCAGGCTCTCGGCCGCGGTGTAGCTCACCACGTTGCCGCCCAGGCCGGCGGCCAGAATGGTCTTCTTAACCGGTGCTTCGTTGGAACCCAGCAGCGCCTCGAACAGGATGTCCGCCGCGATCGTGCGCTTGCGATCGAGCGCGCCGCCCAGCACCAGGCCCAGGCCCACCAGGGCGTTCTCGGGTGTGGTGGCCATCTTGACGCGCTTGTACTCGCAGGTCACGGGCGCCTGCACGTCCAGCGGATTGGGCGCCAGCGCGGACGGGTCCTCGCCGGCGGCGACGGCAGCGTCCATGCGGCGGCTCGTGGCACTCGGCTGCGACAGATAACGCTCGTCCAAAAAGGCCAGTGCGCGGTCCACGTCCAGGTCGCCGTAGAGCGTGATGTAGGAGTTGGAAGGATTGTAGTGGCGCGCATGCGTGTCCAGGAACTGCTCGTAGGTGAGCGCGGGAATCGCGCGCGGGTCGCCGCCACTTTCGTGCGCATAGGCGGTGTCGGGATAGAGCGCGGCGTTGACGGCGTCGTCCAGCACGCTCATGGGATCGGACAGCGCGCCCTTCATCTCGTTGAATACCACGCCGTTATAGCGCAGCGTGCCCTCGCGCAGGCTCGCGGAGCTGTCGCTGCCCTCGATCTCGACGCTCTCCGGCAGGTCCAGCTCGTAGTGCCAGCCCTCCTGCTCAAAAATGGTGGGCTTGGTATAGATGGCCGGGTTGAACACCGCGTCCAGATACACGTCCATCAGGTTGTACAGATCCTGCTCGTTGGTGGTGGCGACAGGGTAGATGGTTTTGTCGGGGTAGGTCATGGCGTTGAGGAACGTCTGCATGGAGCTCTTGATCAGGTCGACAAACGGCTCCTTGACGGGGAACTTGGCCGACCCGCACAGCACCGAGTGCTCAAGAATATGGAACACGCCGGTGGAATCGGCCGGCGGCGTCTTAAAGCCAATGGCAAAGGCCTTGTTCTCGTCGTCGCACGCCAGGTACAGCAGGCGCGCGCCCGATGCGGCGTGGCGCAGCACGTAGGCGTCCGAGTCGAGCTCGGGCACGGTCTCGCAGCGCTCGACGGCAAAGCCGTGGCAGGTGGTGCCGGGCTCCAGCAGCGCGGCGGCAGCGGCGCGAGGGTCGGTTGAGGTGGTGGGCATATGCAGTCTCCTTTGACGCCCCAGCGGGGGCGAATCGAGTCGAATCCTCGAGAGTATACCCATATGGGGCCGCGGCACTGCGGCGAACTGGAGACGATGCCGGCGGATTGGGTAAAGGCCCCGCGTGACCGCCGCGCGAGCGTGGAAATTTGGACACTCGCCAAACGAGAGTGGATATTCGGACGGACGAGCGAGGATTTCCGGATACCTATCGAACGAGAGTGGATATTTGGACGGAATTTGCCTCAAAAGCCCCAAAAACCGTCCAAATATCCACTCTCGATATCCGACCGTCCGAAAATCCTCACTCGTCCATCACCCGCGTATCTCTCGTCTCTCATTCGTCTCTAATATGAGAGATGACAGGAAGATGAGAGAAAAATATGAGAGATAACTGAGCAGCAAAGAGACAGGCAATCATGGTATTGTCTCAATACCGATTGTTCTACCAGCAAAAATATGTATAAATGAAGCAAGTGGTAGACATTCCATCTCTATCTATCTCTTATCTCTAAGCCGAGAGATAGAGAGATAGATGAGAGATAATTACGAGAGATAACTGAGAGACGAGGGAAATCTATCCGCGGCATTCTCCGCAGGACCGAGCGAAAGGACGTGCAGATGAACGAAAACGAGCTGACCGGTCTGCTTGAGTCTTTAAGGCGTATGGGCTCGGATGATCTTAACGTCGAAGTGAAGGAGAGCGCCACGACGCTTTCCCGCGACGTGTGGGAAACGGTGAGCGCATTCGCGAACACTGCCGGCGGAATCATCGTGCTCGGAGTGAGTGAGCGCGCAGGTTTTGTCCCGGTTGAGAACTTCGAGACCGAGAAAGTGCTCAACCAATTTGTGTCAGGCATGGGTGATGCGGGCGGTCGAGGAAAGCTGGCCAATCCGCCCAAATACACCATTGAGCGCGTGGAGCTCCAGGGCACCGTGGTTCTGGTCATCACGATTGAGGAGCTCGACCCGTCGAGCAAGCCTTGCTATGTCATAGAGCGGGGCGCTCAAGGTGGCAGCTACAAGCGCATCGATGACAAAGACGTGCCGCTTTCGTCGACCGAGGTTTTGGCGCTGTCGTCATACGAACGGACGAGCCCTAGCGATCGCGATGCGGTGCCCGGCACGAGTGTGGGCGATCTCGACGAGTCGCTGGTCGACCGCACGATAGAGCGTGCCTATTCGTTGACGCCTCGAGCGATGCGCGGTGCGGCGGACAAGAAGACAAAGATGGAGCGTCTGAATTTCCTCGACTTCCAGGGCAATGTTACCAAGGCCGGCCTCCTTGCCGCGGGCGTTTACCCTCAGCAGTTCTATCCCAAGCTCTTCATTGATGTGGCTGTCCACGTGGGAACTCAAAAGGGAGCTGCGGGGCCACTAAGGTTTATGGACCGCACAATCTGCGAGGGAACGTTGGGCGAGATGATCTCGGATGCTGTCGCGGCCGTCGCCAAGAATTTGCGGCGAACCTCGACCGTCCAAGGCGTCTCGCGTGTCGACTCGCTGGAGATTCCCGAGGAGGTTCTGCGCGAGGCAATCGCCAACGCCGTAATCCATCGAGAATACGGGGATCGGTTCTGTGGACAATCGATTGCCGTCGACGTCTTTGACGATCGTGTCGAGGTGACGAATCCTGGCGGCCTTTACGGGGGAAAGACTCGCGAAAACTTGTTTGACGGCAGCTCCCGATGTCGCAATGCGACGCTTGTGAAGCTCATGTCGCTTGTCCCATTGCCCGACGGTGCGGGCTCTCCTGCCGAAGGCAACGGGTCGGGCATTCCAATGATGCTCGATGCCATGCGTGCGCAAGGTCTGGCCGAGCCATTGTTTTGCCCGGGTTTCGACCGGTTTAAGGTTGTCCTTTACCGAGCGAAGGTTGAACAAATTGATCATGGCGGGGACTTAATTGTGGCGGCACTCAAGCGCAACGGCGAACTGGGAACACGTGAACTGGCAGAATGCACGGGACTCACCGTCTCCCAGGTTAGGGTACGCGTCAATGCGCTCATCGCACAGGGCGAGCTTGAACCTACGGCGTCGGCGACGAGCCGCAACCGCAAGTACCGGCTAACGGAGCGCGCAGAGCGGCTGCACTAGCGTTCGGCTCCTACCATCCCGCCATTTCACGCGCTGCGCATCGAAACCTGCGGCAAAGCAGTTACAATAGCCCAATGCGCATCGCGCACGACGATGATATCGGCGCCCGCGACTAGGGGAGAATACATGGCAGAGCAACAGATAACGCCGGGGACTAAGCTTCAGGTGGCATTCGACGTGCCCATGGGCCAAAAAACCGACTTCAACATGCTCGCCACGTACAAAGAGGACCTGGACGAGGCGTACTTCCTTATGAGCGCTCCCATGCTCACCGGCAAGCCGCTGCTCATGGACGAAAACCAAAAGCTCCTGCTGCAGTACAAAGTGGGCGAGGAAACGTTCGTGCTCGCCGGCTATCCCGAGGCAGTCGAGAAAAAGGGCATCCGCACCTACTGGAAAATGCGCAAAGTCGCCGAGCAGCGCAGCTTTGTCAAGCGCCGCGACGAGCGTTTTAAGGTCGCCATGCGCCTGACCTACCAGCGCGATAACGCGCCGACCTCCGAGCCCGAGGACGCCATGACCATCGACGTCTCGGCCGGCGGTCTGGCTATCTACCTCAACGATTTCCCCGACGTGGGCGAGGCTCTGGCCGTGCAAATGCCCACGATTCGCCTGCAGGGCGAGCGGCACGAGCTGCCCGAGCAGCTGGGCATCGTGTGCTGGGTACGCCGCGCGCCCAAGGGCAGCCTGTACCGCAACGTCTGCGGCCTGCAGTTCCGCTACGCCGACGACATGGAGCGCGAGCTCGTCAAAGAATACGTCGGCTACATCCGCGCCAAATATAAGCTCTGATCGCCATGGCTCTGCTCAAGCGTAACGACAACAAAGATCAAGCTGCCGAGGATTTGGCCGAGAGCCAGGCCGAGGGCGCGGCTGAGGATTTGACCGAGGGTCAGCCCGAGGACGCCCCCAGCACCGATCCCGCCCCGCGCAAGCGCCTCGGCAAACCCAAACGCAAACCCAAGCGCGACCTTCGCGGCGTGGTGCGCATCGAGGAGCTGGAGCAGGCACTGGCCGACCAGGACCTCGAGGACATCGACCCCGACGCGGTCGTCTCCATGTACATGCCCAAGCGCCGCATGGAGCGCATCGGCGCGGCGCTGCTGCGCATGGACAAACTGCAAAAGGCCCTCGTGGTGCTGGCGCTTGCCTTTGGCGTGCTGTTCGCCCTGTCGTTTATGCAGGAAAACATGGGTAACTTCACTATCAACCTCAACCGCCTGGAGCTGTTCCGCCGCGGCGTGGCCATTGCTGACAACGGTGACTTTAACAACGCCACCGCGCGCCTGGCCGCCGACGCCTTGGACAACGGCACCAATATCGCTGCCGAGGACCTGCCCGACAACCTGGACGATATCGATGGCAGCCACAACGGCAAGAACTACGTAGCGTACACCTTCTATATCCGCAACGCCGGCAAGACCGATCTGGGCTACAGCGCCAAGCTCAAGGTGGTCAGCGCCAGCAAGGGCGTGGATAAGGCGGCGCGCGTGAGGGTGTATCGCAACGGCGAGCCCACCACCTACGCAGCCGCCGCGGCCGACGGCAACCCCGAGCCCAACACCGAACCGTTTGCGTCCAAAGACGTGGTGACGACCATTAGCCACAAGAACTTCCGCGTGGGCGATGTGGACAAGTACACCGTAGTCATTTGGCTAGACGGCGACGATCCGGAGTGCGTGGACAAGATCATCGGTGGCGCGGTGGAGTTCGGTTTTGACTTCGATTCGTCCGAGACCGACGATTCGAGCCTGTTCGTTAAGTTCGTGCAGGATATTACCGACACCCTGACCGGCAACGACCCCATTAGCGCGAGCGGCAACGAGGCGCCCGATTACTACAAGGAGCACAACGTGACCTGGAGTAACCGCCGCAACCAAAAGAACTCGCCCGCAGGGGACGGGGACAAGTAGAACGAAGAAGTGCCGGGCTGGGATTGATTTCCCGGCCCGGCACTTTTGGTGACGGCTTATGCCGAGGTTTTGCCGTCGGAGGCGGTGGCGGCTGAGGCGCCGTCCAGCAAGAACAGCCGCAGCGCGAGCTTGATCGCGTAGCCCGGCTTGACCTGCGCCGCATCTCCCATGCGTTCGCCCAGGTCGCCGCAGTAGGCGTAAACGTCGCGGATGAGGTCCGCGCCCGAGAGCGTGAACATGTAGCCCGCGTCCGAAAGTGCGTTGGGTGCTGCGGGCAGCCCCGCAGCCTGACAAAAGCTCGCAAGGTCGGGAGTCATGACGGCCTCGTAGTCAACTGCACGTCCGTTGTCCTGAGCGGCCTGCTCCTGCTTGCGGGTGTACGACAACGCCGCCGCCAGCACAAAGCTGGGCGTGGGCGCATTGACGTCGTCGCCGGTGGCGACGAGCTTGCCGGCCGCTTGCGTGACCAGCCAGGCGACTTCGCGCTGACAACGAACGGCTTTGCGCGTCACCGGCTTAATCGATCCGGTGGAAACGCTTCCCTTGGGTTGATTGGCGGCAGGCATGGGCCCTCCCAACAAATAACCTGTTTAGCAGGCAAAAATGACACGTTCTTCATCAGTATAGCGAGTGGGAAAGGGCTGGGGCGAAGCACGGCGGAGGGTGAATGATGCGATGGCGTGGCGCTGCGGTCGCAAGGCTTTAGAGGGACTTATGACTGCGCGGGAGAGAGATCAAATAAGGTAAACGATGTTCACATAGCACCACATATAGCCCAAGGTAGGCCCATGAATCTGACGGATTGTAGGCCCCCGAAAACTCATAAGGAAATCGTAAGAATTATGGTATTCTCAACTCCATATCAAAAGGATGGGCAAGCAACATCCAACACGAAAGCACGGGCTCCCCTTCCGGGCTTCTCGAGGGTCATCTGGGATGAATGGGGAAAGAAAGGGGTCCGTATGGATACCAAGGCATTAAAGAAGCAGATGGGCGCCGCCATCGCCATGGTGCTGGTAGCAGCCGTAGCATTGGGCTCTGCCACACATTCGCATGGTTTGTCAGCAACAACGAGGTTACCGCTAAAACGACGGGCGTGAAGGCGCAGTCCAATACGGCATTCATGAGCATCGAATACAAGACGACTGCAGTCGGCTCTAAAACGACCCAGAGCGAAACGTGGGCCATAAACACCGAGAATAATGTCACTGCTCTTTATCCTGCCGAAGTTCAAACTGGCGACGATGGCGCACCCAAGTTCGTGACCGCCTACGGTACCGCGACTGATAATGGTGCCAAGAAAGGTGATTTCATCCCAGTCGGTGACGCCACTAAGGCCGTGACTGACCAATACGCGATTGGCGAGGCAAACAATTACAACATCAGCTCTGCTGGCGTCGATTTGACCGATTTGAAGATTGACCGCGTTGATGTTTCCACTGGCGCCGACAAGGGTTTGATGAACGCTATTCGCGTACTTGTTGTTGGCCCTGACAGCTGGCAGGTTTGGGGTCCTGGCACCGATGCCAAAACTGGGCTGAAGCTGCAGAAGGCTGGAGGCGCGGCTCTCGCTACTAAGGTCGAAAAGGATAAAGACACTCAGCTGAGCGTGTACGTCTACTACGATGGCAATGATGCTGCCGTAAACACTGCTAACCTGACAAATATCCTCGAATCCGTTGGCGTTACCATTTCCTTCAGTGCTACTCAGCCTACGACGGTTTCTGGGGCATAAGCCACATTGAATCACTAGCTTAAAAACGGGGTTTGGCGCAAGGCGTCGAGCCCCGTTAGCCTTATCAGCCGAATTGCAACAAGGAAACAACTTCGTATGTCATCGCGCGTGAAGCAACTCAAAAAACAGTTAGCCGTTGCCGCCATTTCGGTGGTCATGGCGTGCGTTGCTTTAGGCTCGGCAACATATGCGTGGTTCGCATTCAATAACACCGTCTCCGCCAGAACGGCAACCGTGACGGCTATGGCCAATGGCATGACGCTGCAAATTGTTGCGGGCACAACGCCCGACCACGGCAAGGACAACGATACGGTTGCGTTCGATAGTACGACCGCCCATGAAATCAGCCCTTCTTCGACCGATGATGCCAAAACGTGGTTCGTTCCCGCGTCGTGGGGCGATGGAGCCTTGGTTACGTCGTACCAACTCGCCAATGGGCTCGACGCGGCAACGGGCAAATATACCGTAGGCGGCAAGACCTTTTACGCGTATAACGTAAGCACCTATACGGTTTACACCGTGCGTGACACGGGCATTGCCGATGTCTATTTGGACGGTTCGGCCGATGAGGGCGCTATTTCTGTAACCTCGAATGGGCAGCCGCTGAATGATAAGGTTGCGCGCAGCATGCGCATCGGCATCTCGACGGTTGACGCTCAGGGCAACGAGACGTTGAAAGTTGTCTATGCTCCAAGCGAGCCCGCCGGATCGGGCAACGATGCGTACTCGAGGCAGAATGGCATTGCGGGCTGGACGTCGGTTGCCGATGCTTCGAGTACAAAGGTCGCAACGTATAAGCATTTGTTCGGTACGACGTATGTTGACCAAAATGGCGGTAACTGGGCTGCGACAAGAAGCGGCAAAAACTTCGATGCGCCCGTGGAAAATCCAGCGGCGCTTGCCACACATGTTGACTACAATGGCGTAATTTTGAAGGTCTATATTTGGCTCGAGGGCACCGACGCCGATTGCGTTAATACGGCCGCGAGTGCTGTCGATGAGGGTCTTTCCTACGACGTAACCCTGCGAATGGTTGGCACGAATTCGCAATAAAGCTACGGCTTTCGCTAACGGCACGAACATGAAGGTTGCCGTTTGGATAGAAGGCGCCGACAACGATTGCCAGAATATGTCTGGCCTCGACGTTGGCGAAGGAAGCCCGACCTTTGATGTAACGGTTAGCCTGGTCGGCATCGTGCCTGATTCCAAGTAGACTTAAGCCGCCAGCTAAATATGCCTAAAAGGGGCCGCTTCAATCGAAGCGGCCCCTTTTGTGTGGCTGTCTGGTGCAAACACTTTGTCGCATATCGCTCGGGATCGGCGATAATGTGGGGAACTGTTCTTTCTGGAGGTTCCTTATGGACGGCATTGCTTCTAGTGTTCCGCTGATTGCTCAGCCGAGTTATGACCGCGCTTGTAGCCTTGTGCCGTCTGAGTATGTTTTGGCTTGGGAGTGGTTCTTGCGCGAGGAACAGCGTGGCGAGATTTGGGAAAAACTACCTCATAACATTAAAGCTGATAGCCCCCAGTATCCTTATCGCATGACGATTGGCTCTGAGACCTTTTGCGTTTCTCGTCAATCAGGTATTTATTGGCCGGGTCGTGGACGCATCAAGCACCCTGTGGAAAAGACCTTTGCGCTTTCGGTGCATAGCTCTATAAGTGGGAGCTATTCCGATGTTCCCCCGCTCTATCTTGAGGACGGCACGTGGGTGTTCAAGTATTCATTGCAAAGTGCTTCGGTCGAAAGCTGGCGCAACCAGCGCTACAACGAAAAAATGATCAACTGCATGGAGTGTGGCGTTCCCGTTGGCGTGTTCTTTGCAACAAGCGCTGGCTACAAGGTGCTAGGCCTAGCATTCGTTGAACGCTACGAGCCGGAGAACAACTGGTTTGTGTTGCATGGCCCCGTCCATAAGGGTGGACCCGATGCGCGGTTCTTCCCCGATATGAGCTACATGAAGGAGGCTCCGGTCGCGGCGGAGTTTTCTGGCGCTCCGGCGAGCGACGATGAAAAGGTTCGCTACGCGCTGCGTCGTGAACGAATCGGCCAGCAGCGTTTCCGCAATCAGCTCTTTGAGGCCTATACCGGTCGATGTGCCGTCTCGGGTTGCAATGTCGGCGAGGCGCTCGAAGCCGTGCATATCGAGAATTACTCGGGTCCCAAGTCGCAGGTTGTCAGCAATGGCATCCTGCTGCGCCGCGATTTACACGCGCTGTTCGATGCTCATCTGATTTCGTTCGAACTGGTGCGCGGTGACTATCAACTTTGCGGGTCGTACCTTCTGCAGCATACGGACTATGCAGCATTTGCAGGGTCGGCATTGCGCGAGCCGGACGAGCATCGCTTGCGACCCAACGCTCGATTCCTCGAAGCCCACCGCGCCGAGTTCGATTTCTCGGAATCGCGACGTCGGGCGGAAGCTGTTGCTCCGTATTAAGCGGGTGCTGCCTGTCGCAGTCCAATCATGTCGATTGATCGGATCGCATCGCGCCGCATCGAGAGCTGCGCGATCCTGTCATCCTCTCCTCAACAGCTAAAACGGGAAAGGGGAGACCATGGGATGGCGAAGTGATATCGCACGAGGCGTGTACGGAAACCTACCGCGAGCGTTAATGGACCGGAGTCTGTTTCCACTCGTCGAGGCCACCTGCGGCCAAATCTGTCTGTCCTGCCCTCGCTGTGGCGCAGACCTCCCATGCCTAGACATCAGTTTCATCGACACCCGCGACAAACATGCTGTCGACCCGCGGGCTCGAACAGGCCTGCGTCTTCTAGTCTATCCTCAGCAATGCCCAACTTGCGGATGTGCCATTGCCTATGACGATGCGGAGTCATAGCTTCGACGACCAAATTGCCAGTCCACAAAATCAAGTGGTCCGACATGCGGTGCGCTACGCCCACAGCGCTCCGATGGGGAACATGTGGGCATCGCACTCGGCATACTATGCTTCGCACTTCCTTATTTCTGTAAAGGGTTTTCTCCAAGTAATTAGAAAATGGCAACGCATATGAAGCTGACGGAAAGTCAATACATGTATTATTACAAGTATCAGGCTGTCAGGAGGTAATAATGGAGGAAAAGCCGCTATATCTTCAGGTTGAAGAACGTTTAAGGGCGAATATTGAATCGGGTGCTTGGGGGCCTGGTGAGCAAATCCCGGGAGAACAGATATTGTGCAAGCAGCTTGGCGTCAGCCGCGTGACGCTGCGACACGCATTGTCGAATCTTGTAAATGAAGGCTTGATGGTAAAAGAGCATGGGCGAGGCACGTTCGTTGCAGATAAAGAAAATGCGACTGTTGCTTCTGACGGAAATGCACGTTCTTCCGTCAGCTTCTCCAATCTTTGCCGATTGCAGGGAAAGGAGCCGTCTGCACGGATTGTATCCGCCTCTCTTGAAGCGGATTGCCCAAAGGAAGTGGCTTCATTCCTGGGCTTAGACAATTCGCCTGCTTTTAAGCTCTGTCGCGTTAGGTTTTCTGATGGTAGGCCGGTGCTGTCCGAAACCAATTACTTTCGAGCCTCCTTCGCGTTCTTGGCTGAACACGATCTCGAAGGGTCTTTATACGAACTTTTACAGCACCATGGTGTGATGCCAGGGGAGCTTACTCGTCGTATAGGAATTGTCTATGCGGACGATCGTGACGCTGAGCTCCTCAAAGTCGACCTTGGTTCGGCTCTGCTATTCAATAGATCCTTCGTTAAAGATTCGGAAGGGCATCCGCTGCATGTTGCCGATCAGCATGCCATTGCCGACGATCCGGGACTATATCAGTTTTACGCATAAAAGCGCCTACCGCTTACGACTCTAAACTGCCGTTCACGGGAAAGCGGCAGTTTTTTCTTGACTCCATTTTGGCGGGAATTATTCTGTAATTAATACATGTAGTAGGACATGTATTAATACAAAAGGAGTAGCCATGAAAGAAGAGAACATCGTCCAGGATCTGCTCACCAAGGATTTCCATCCTAAGAACGTTTATTTTGTTGCATGCGGTGGGTCCCTCCTTGCTCAGTATCCGGCTTTCTACCTGATTCAGCGCGAAGGCAAGGGCATCGATGCCCAGCTGATTACGAGCAACGAATTTGTGCATGCCACCCCGAAGGCTCTGGATGAGAACTCCATTGCCGTGTTCTGCTCGCTCTCGGGAACCCCCGAGACTATGGTGGCGACCGAGGTCG
This sequence comes from uncultured Collinsella sp., assembly GCA_900544895.1. GTDB lineage: Bacteria > Actinomycetota > Coriobacteriia > Coriobacteriales > Coriobacteriaceae > Collinsella. Next base: position 219,600 of record UQWZ01000001.1, on the reverse strand, counting down.
CGAAAAATGCAGGGGCGGTTACGATTGCCTATTGCCATGACCCCAATGCCGATATGAGCAAGATTGCTGATTACCACGTCCCCTTCAACACGATCTTTAATCCCGAGACTAAATACATGGAGAGCAACGCCGCTCCTATTCTCAAGCTCGCCTTTGAGATTCTCGCTGCTTTCGATGGCTACGAGCATCTGAACGACGCTAACGCGGCGTTTGATATGCTGCAGGACGTTGTGAATGAGGTCGTTCGTTATATCGAGCCCCGCGCGCAAGAGTTTGCCCGTTTGCACAAGGACGACAAGATTATCGTACCGCTTGCTGGCGGCCCTGCCCTGGGTGTCGGCTATGGTTTCTCCATCTGCAGCTTGATGGAGATGCAATGGGTCCATGCGCCCCTCATCAATACCGGCGAGTTCTTCCATGGGCCGTTTGAGATTGTGGACCGAACTACTCCCTTCGTTCTGTTTATGAGCGATGGCCGAAATCGTTCCAACGATGAGCGTGCAAAGAAGTTCCTTGATGAATATGCCGACCGGGTCACGGTGCTGGATGCGAAGGAACTCTATATCAATCAATTCCCGGCAAGTGTCTGCGAGTTCTTCAATCACTTTGTGTTTGATGCGGCACAGCGTAGGCTCCTGTCTGCACTCGGGGATATCAGGAAACACGATCTGATGACGCGCCGTTATATGTGGCATGTCGAGTATTAAACGCCTGGTTTTATCGACTCGCTTTTAGGAATGGGTGACAATTATGATCGTCGCAACGAGGGTGGATGAGAGACTTGTCCATGGACAGGTTGCCGTATCTTGGCTGTCTGCATTAGGGGCTGATTGCATTCTTGTCGCAAATGACGAGGTTGCTGCAGATGATGCTCAACGCGCAATACTGAAAATGGCAAAGCCGTCTGGATGCAAGCTTGTGATAAAAGGACTTGATGATTCGATTGCGGCGATCAGAAGTGGCATAACGGACAAATATCGTCTGTTTATAGTCGTCAAAACCGTAAAAGATGCTTGCCTTCTCGCTCAAGGGTGCCCAGATATCAAGGCAATTAATCTGGGAAACGTCATACCGAGAGAGGGAACGCGACAAATTAGTCGGTGCGTTTACGTTTCTCCGGACGAAGAGAAGAGCCTTGTTGCGCTTGTTGAGGCGGGAGTCGATGTCGTAATTCGGAGTTTGCCAGGAGATAAGGCATTACGACTGACGGAGGCTCTATAGGCCTTTAGCGCGGACAGATATTTGTGCTAAGGAGAGGGGATGCAATGGACATTCTGTTGATCTTTCTTATTTCATGCTTTAGCTATTCGAATTGGTTTCTTGGTAAATCAATGCTTGATAGACCCCTGATAACGGGAACAATTGTGGGTCTCGCATTCGGTGATTTGGCAAGTGGCTGTATTATCGGCGCCACGATTGAGCTGGCTCTTATGGGCGCTCAGGGAATCGGAGCGGCTGCGCCTCCTGACGTGATTTCCGGTGGCATTTTGGGCACTGCGTTTGCGGTCATTTCCCATTCAGATGCTGGCGCCGGCGTTGCTTTGGCAATCCCAATTTCAATGCTCGGAATGGTAATCAGGAATTTTTGCTACATCGTTCTGATTCCTCTTATTAATCGCGCCGCCGATGGATATGCCGAACGAGGAGACGTTGACGGGGTGTGCAGGACCCATCTTATCTCTAGCTTCTTTGGGTTCATTATTCCCCAGGCGCTGTATGTGACCGCAGCTTATGCGCTGGGTGCTCCGGTTATGGAAGGTGTCCTTGCGGCTATTCCCGAATTTGTCCAGCATGGCTTGACGGTTGCCGCAGGCATTTTGCCCGCCCTCGGCTTTGTCATTCTGCTTAGGACCATCATGGACCGGAAGTTGTTGCCTTATTTGATTTTTGGATTCGTTCTCAGTGCGTATCTGGGCTTGCCAATTTTGGGTGTTTCGCTCATCGCCGCCGGAATTGTGCTGTTGATGGTATTTAAAGATCGCGAATCCGCTGCCGCTGTTACGGCTTCTGTGGAAGGAGACGACGATGAGTTCTAAAGAAGGCGGATCGAAAATCACCAAGTCCGATCTCAATATAATTTTCCTACGCTCAATGACATTCGAGGGGTCCTGGGATTACGAGCGGCAAATGTACCTTGCGAACGCATTTACGCTTGGCCCAATTATCAAGAAGCTGTATCCGTCGAAAGAAGATTGCGCAGACGCATTGAAGCGCCATCTTGAGTTCTTTAACATCACTCCCTATCTCGCGACGCTGGTTTGTGGAATTGTGACAGCAATGGAGGAGGTGAAGGCGAACGGCGGAGAAATTGGCGGAGAAGCTATCAGCAACGTGAAGACTTCGCTTATGGGTCCGTTGTCTGGCATTGGCGATTCGTTGTTTCTAACAACCTGGCGTACGGTTACTGCCGGAATTGGCTGCTCCATCGCAATGCAAGGGAACCCGCTCGGCGCTGTCCTATTTTTCTTGCTGTTTAACATACCCGCACAAGCCGTGCGCTACATTTGCGCCATTAAAGGTTACGAGATGGGCAGCAAGCTACTCGTTAAGCTGTCCGAGACAAATATCATGAAACGTCTGACGAAACTGACTGGCGTCGTCGGAATGATGGCGGTGGGAGCAATGATTGCCTCAATGGTGAGCGTTACAACTCCGCTGGCTTTCGGTTCGGGCGATGAGGCCCTTGCCATTCAAGGCGTGCTGGATCAGATTATGCCATGCCTGCTTCCGGTAATCGCAACAGCCGCGATTTATTGGGTTATGGGAAAGAAGCCAAATACTGCGGTCGTCCTTGTCTCGATAGTCGTCTTTTCGATTGCATGCTCTGCGGTTGGAATTCTCTAGAGTTGACATCCTTGCTCGGCTTGAGATGATTGCCATCCGGCTGAGTTTTGATTCAAGCACTGCCCCCTGCGCTGACTCCGATGCGCAGGGGGTTTGTTTCTATATTTATTCAGTCGGAGTATCGATTATCGATTGTTGGTCAGCTAAGTGTCGGCCTCTAGGTTTCTCGTTAGATATACCTTGCTATCTGCGCATACTCGATTTCCGAGTTTTGTCCTACAGGTAGATCCCCTCGCACAAAGTTTTGTGGAACTGGGTGTGGTGGTCGCGTGCCCAGGTGAAGAGCGCCTGGTCGTAGTTGTCGTGACTGTCGGGGATGCCATAGACGCCGGCGACTTCAACGCGCACGAACTCCAGCGCGGGTAGCTTGTTGATGGCCGTGAGCGCAAACGGCGACGTGGGCTCCTCGAACAGGTAATGGCTGCCTTGCAGCGCGCCGCAGCCGGTGCAGGTGCTGGCGAGCGATACGGTCTTGGTGGTGCGCGACGTTGTGGGCTTGTAGCCACAGCGCTCGCGCAGGTAGTCGCGGATCTCGGCCGGCACGCAACCCAACGCGGGGACGATGGCAACGGCGTTGGCGCGAGTGGTGTCGATCGCGATGTGGCCCGCGTCGTCCATGGCGGGCGCGCCGCCGGGTGCGGCCTTGCTGCCCGAGTCCTCGGCCGCCCAATACGGAATGCCAAAGGCCGCGACCGTTGTCTGCTCGTGGCACTTCCAACACTCGCGCTTGCCTAGCACCAGGTAGATGTAGGGCGCGCTGGGGTCGGAGCGATCCACGCCGGGCAGCCACGCGGCAAAGGGCTCGGGGTTGACGCCATCGGGCACGTACCAGATCTTCTTGGCCCGGTCCCACTTGGCGCCCAGGGCCTTGGCCTTGTCTTTGTGCGAAAAGGGAACATCGAGCTCGGTGCGCATGGCGGCTCCTTTGTGCGGCTTGCGGTGCATGTGCTCCAAGGATACCCCAGCGGTGACGCTCAATGCACGCGGCTGGAAATGGCCGCGTTTGTGCTGGTGGTCGATGGTGCTTGCTGTCTCGACGGGGCAGTTGTGGCGTGGCGTGCGGTCGCTAGATGGACGCTTCGACCGTCCAAAAAGTCACGGGACGCTTTGCTGGGGGCGTGCGGTCAAGCAAATTGGCAAGCAAATGGTCAGCTTTTGGTCAGTTGAGCGGTAATCTTGTCATAAGCTTGACGGATTTGCGTTTTGACGTCGACGAATGAGCACTTTGGGCGCGTCGCGGCAAAAAACCGCCGGTCGTTTACCGAAACCTCGCCCGCGCCGCCGCCCGCCGCCGACGCGCGTGCTATCTTCGCGCCATGGGGTACTTTATCGTTTCACATAACGCTGCGCTGGCGCTCTTGGCGCACATCCCGAACCCGCGCTTTGGGGATTCGGAACCAGAGGTCGTGTCGATCGCGGGTGCCTGCGCGCTCTGTGACCAGGAGGCGCAGGAGTTTATCGATCGCTATGACCTGGGGATCGAAACGCTGGATTTGATGGTGCCGTCGCGCGCCGACCGCCGGCGGACCAAGCATGTTAAGACGCACCTGTGCACCAACGAGCTCCCGGCGGGCTCGTTTATCTCGCTGGGCCACTGGATGGGCGATCTGGATGCGTACGTGTGCTCTCCCGAGCTGGCGTTTGTGCAGGCTGCACACGACAGCTCTGCGGCCGAGGCCATCTATGCCGGCTATGCCATGACATCGAACTACCGGTTGGATAACCTTGCCCGCGGCGGGGTGACCAGTAGGGATGCGGGCATGCGCGATAGCAAGCTCACGACCAAGGAGCTCATTGCGGCGTATATCGAGGCGTCCCCAAAGGTAAGGGGTCTCGCGAAAGCAAAGGCGCTGCTTGCGTATGTGATCGAGGGGTCGCGCTCTCCGAGGGAGTCGGGGCTGTGCATGTTTATGTCGCTGCCTACGCGCTACGGCGGGTATGCATTGGGCAAGGCCGAGCTCAACAAGAAGGTCTTTATTCGCGATGGGCTCAACGATGGGTGCGAGCGCAAGCTGCGCGTGCTGGAGCGCACGCCCGACATTACGCTTACAGCTAAAGTCGAGGTGGGCAGGGATAAAGTAAAGGCCGGGCTGCTGCCAGAGGTACTGACCGCGATGGTCGACTACGACAGCGATGCCATTCATGACGGCCGCGAGAAGATCCACAAGGATGCCGAGCGCCGCAACGAGCTGCAGATGCTCAATGGGGTCGCGTACTTTACGGTGACGACTGACCAGGCGAGCGACTACGAAAAACTCGTTCGCCTGTGCGAACGCGTCCGGCGCAAGCTGCATCGTCGCAAGCGGCCCATATTTTACAAGCCCATGACTGAGGAAGCGCGATATTTGGCACAGGCGCGCGCCGAGACAAAGCGGTTTAAGCTTTGGCAGACCGTTATTGAGGCGCATCAGCATTGGTAAGTGGTCCCTTGGCGGCGGAGGGGGTGCTGCCGTATCGAAGGTGAATGGTTTCCCGTGAAGTGAACGAGTGTTTTTGGACTCCCGAAGCATCCACACTTTTTGGCGCCAAAACCGCAGGATTCTAACGACAAAACCGCAGGAAATGAGCCGCCAAAAGTGTCGATGCTCCGGGGGTCCATTTTGGCTCGTTCACTTCACGGGAAACCATTCACTTTCGATTTGCGGGGGTCGCCCGGATACGGCCGCGAGGCCCATTCGGGCCTGATCGGGGCGCTCGCTGGGGTTGTTTGGACGATTTTGGGCTTGGTTGGGGTGGTTGCTGGCGTTGTTGAGGCGGCTTTGGGCGCCGCGGCGTCCGCTTGACTTGGTGGCGTAAAACAAAACAGCTCAGAGGCGAAGCCTCTGAGCTGCGAACATTTGGTGGGCGTTAGAAGATTTGAACTTCTGACCTCTTCCGTGTCAGGGAAGCGCTCTCCCCCTGAGCTAAACGCCCGATCAAGGGTGCGCGAGTGCGCAGGGAATAATATAACGGAGCTCCCGCCCAGTGGCAAGAACTATTTTTTAAAAAGCGGCGATTTGCGACCCTATCCGCCCCGATGCAGCGCGAAGGGCACGCGAAATATTCCGTTTGTACCCTCGATGAACTGCACGTTCGCGTAAAATAACTCTATTATGGGCAAATGGTGTCCAGGCTGTTTACTACACGGCATCTGGGGGAGGGGCATGTCGGACGCGCGCTCGCTGCAAAAACAGTTCAATCGCATGCTCGCCATGTTGCTGGTAGCCCTTGCTGTTGCCGGAGCCGTAACGTATGCCTGGTACATCTACAACGCTAACCGCCATATCACCGACGTCAAGATGGCCGCGGGCACGGGCGTGACCTTCCTTATCTCCAACGAGTACGACGGCGAGTACAAGACCAACGCCGGCCTGAGCTTTGCGGGCCTGCTCGATCCCGTCTCGACCGACAACGTGCTCAACGGCTTTCAAAAGGTAACGGGCTTTACCGGCGGAACCACGCAGGACTCGCTGTTTGCCAGCATGTTTGGCACGGCCGAACATTCCGACTACTACAAGACCTCCCTGTACCTGGCCACCAACTCGGCCGCAACCGACGTGTACCTGTCGGGCATCGACTTTACCGAGCAGGATCCGGCAAACCCCATCTCCACCGCCCTGCGCGTGGGGCTGGTTACCTATGCTCCAGGGCAGGGCGACACCGTTACGGGTCAGTACGTCTTTGAGGTCTCGGGCGAGCACAACCCCCAGGCGCGCTACAACACGCTCGACGGCAAGGATGCCGGCGAGAACGAGCAGAATCACCTGGTGCTCGACAGCAGCCGCTCCGATGGCACCACGGTCCATTTTGACCAGCTGACCAGCGCAAACTTCTGCGACTACAACGAAGACACCGGCATCGTGAGTCTCAAGGAGGCCACGACCAAGATTTGCAGCCTACCCGCTGCCGCCAAGGGCGCCGACCGTAGCACGCCCGTGCGCGTGGATGTGTACGTGTGGCTGGAAGGCTGCGACCCCGACTGCACCAACAACCTTGCCGCCACCAGCCTGCAATCGCTGGCGCTGCGCTTTGCCGGCAAACGTTCGTAGGGGGACCAGGGATGAGTGCATCGAACATCAAAGACATCCTGGGCTCGCGCCGTCGCATGGTTACCGCGGCCGCATGGATGTTGGTGCTGGTAGCCGCCCTGAGCGCCGCCACCTATGCCTGGTTTAGCAACTCGCGCTACACCAACGTGACACCTGTGGCACACGCGGTAAGCGACGAGAGCTCCGACCTGCAGATTGGCCTTTCGTCCAACGGGCCCTGGGACACAACGGCCACACTTGCCGCCGCCGACAAGACGCTCTATCCCATCTCGACGTCAGACCTTTCCCGCTTTTGGCGCGGCACGTTCCAAAACGCCGCGGGCATTACGACCGACTACGCCGACTGCACCGCGCAGCTGGATGACTACGCCCTTTCGGGCGCGCTGTACCTTAAGAGCAGCGACAGTGCGCTCAACGTGTACCTGTACCAGGGCCAGATGGGCATGACGAGCGACCCGCAGCTGCTGGCCGCGTTGCGTTTGGGTCTGGTAATCACGACCCAGTCGGGCACGCAGACGCATATCTTTACCTGTGACGACTTGGGCAACACCGCAGGCGCCACCAACAGGCGCACCACGGCGCAGGGCGGCGTGGTCGTAGCGGGCGTCGCCTCGGGCTGGAGCTACACCGCCGACCCGGCCCGCGCCATAAGCGCTTACAGCATGGATGGCACCGGCGACACGCCCACGGCGCGCGCGGGCGCCACGCCCATCTGCACGCTGGCCGCCAACGAGGTGGCAAGCGTTCGCTACGTTGTGTACATGGAAGGCTGCGACGCCAATTGCATAGACGAGGCTCAGGCCCGCGATGTGGTGCTGCAGCTTGCCTTTGCCGCGGACAAGGCATAAGGGGACGAGTGGCATGCAAGATAAGAAGCAGATGCAGCTAGACGGCAGCGAGGCAGAGACGGCGCGCGTCAACACGGCGGCAACCGCCGCTTTCGAGCCCACCGAGCCCGCAACCACCACCCGCCGCCACACCCGCCGCGCGCGTGCCTACATCGCGCTCGTCATGGTGGCGCTTGCCGCCACTTTGGGCGCCGCCACCTACGCGTGGTTCACGAGCAACATGAAGGTCAACACCAACTCGGTGAGCGTGCACAGCGACACGTCCAAGCTGGTGCTGGAGCTGGGCGACGCCGATCGCGGCAGCTGGTCGCAGCAGGGCGATGTTTCCCTGACTTCCAATGCGACTGGCGCCGTGACGCTCTATCCGGTCTCGACCTTCGATCTCAACGGCTTTGCTGCCTGCGCGCAAAACAACTCCGCCGGCGATGCCACGGTGTTTGAGCAGGCAAAAGACAACGGTTCCGCGTTCTACCACGGCTGGATCAATCTGCGCCCCACCATTACCGGAACGGGCGCCAGCAAAGTAAAGGGTAAGGTCAGCTTGTATCTGGCCGAATCGCTGGTCCCGCAGGGCGCCGATGCCGATCTGCTACGCGCGGCCCGCGTGGGCATAAAGATCTCGAGCGGCAACCAGGTGCTTGCCGCCAACATCTTTGAGCTCGATAGCTCCGATAGTGGTCACCGCGCCGAGCACCCGGCGACTGCCCCTGCAGGCCTGGCGGGCTACACCGAGGGCATGCTCCTGGGCTGGCAAAACGGTCAGCTCACCTGCGGCGCCAACGTGACGCAGGACCCGGCCACCTTTACGCTGGACACGAGCGAGACGGCCGCGCGTCCGCAAAACACGCTTGCCACGCTGGGGCTTGACCAGACCTATCGTTTGGATATCTATTACTACATCGAGGGCACCGATCCCGATAGCGCCGACTACCTGCATCAAGACCCGGGCACCCTGCACCTGGCGCTCTTTGCGACCTTGGACGGTGAGGCATAATGGCACGCATTACGCCAGACGATCGCCGCCCCACCGGCGACCGCCGCCCGGCCCCCACCGCCAGCCGCCCAGCCACCACCGCCGCCGCCCCCGCCGACACCGACCTGCGCCGCAAGCTCACCACCACCGTGGTACTGGTGCTGTTTGCCCTGGTGGCGATAGCCATGGCAACGTTTGCCTGGTTCTCCATCGCCGATAGCGCCAAGACCCGCATGCTCATGATCGACGCCAACGCCGACGGCTCGCTGCGCTTTGACCTAGACGAGCATGCCGCGTTCGAAGAGTACGTGCACAGCCTGGGCTTCGACCAGATCTCGGCACGCATCGCCAGCGAAAAGGGCGTGGACATCGATGCATCCAGGCTCAAGCCCGTCACCACGAGCGACTACCAGACTTTTACCTTCGAGGACGGCTCCACCGCCGATCCCGCGACCGGCGCCTACTTGGAGTTCACGCTGCACTTTATGAGCAGTACGGACCTGCGCGTTCGCCTGACCGGGCAGGACGGCGACGGTGGCGCGTCCGGCACGCGATTTGGCTCCGACACGCAGGGCATGGCCAGCGCCATGCGCATGAGCTTTACCGCCGACGGCCACACCTGGGTCTACAACCCCAACGGAGGCGGGGGCTCGTCCGGTTCGGCCACCGTCTTTGGGCTCGACTCGGGAGTAGCGAACGCGGCCAGCGACATGTTCGACCTGATGACAGAAACGGACAAGCCGGTAACCGTTCGCATATGGCTCGAGGGAACGGACCCAAATTGCACTAATATGCTAAAGGGAGCTAACTATTCGGTTTCGATGCGCTTTGAGGGCATCGAGGAACAGTAGATACGCACGGCGGCCATCGGGCCGCGCACGACCTAGACAGACACGGTAGTAAGGGACATCATGCAATCTGTTAAAAAAGTCGCATCCATCGCGCTGAGCGTTGTCATGTGGATCATCATCCTGGTGGCGGCCCTGTATGCGTTTACCACGCTCGCCACGCGCGAGGACGGCAGCGTCTCGGACATCGCCGGCTTCACCCCGCTCGCCGTGCAGTCCGACTCCATGGCTCCCACGTTTAACAAGGGCGACCTCATCTTCATCAAAAAGTGCGACACCTCCAAGCTCGAGGTGGGCGACATCGTGACGTTCCATACCATCATCGACAACGAGTACGCGCTCAACACGCACCGCATCGCCGCCATCGACGAGGTCAACGGCATGCGCAGCTTTACCACCAAGGGCGATAACAACGACGTGGCCGATACGCACATCATCAGCGACGGCGATATCGTGGGCAAGTACGTGTTCGCGCTGCCGCAGATGGGCAAGGTCATGGACTTCCTGTCCAGCTCCATGGGCTTCCTCGTTGTGATCGTGCTGCCCATGCTGCTGTTCTTTATCTACCAGGTGTATCACCTCATCGTGGTGGGCATGAACCTTAAGCGCGCTATGGCCGAGGAGGACCGCCTGGCCGCCGCGGCTGCCATCGTGGACGCCGAGGGCAAGGGTGACACTACCGTCACGGCCGATAACGCCGCCGAGCAGCTTGCCCAGGCCGAGGCCAAGCTCGAGGAAGCCCGTCGTCTGAAGGCCGAGGCCGAGGCGGCGATGAACGCGACCAAGCAGGAGGGTACCGACGGTGAGTGAGTTTCTGGGATTTGCCTGGGAGCTGCTGGCAAAGGTTGTCTACAACGTCGTTGCCGTTGTGAGCTCCATCCTTAACCTGCTGGTGTTTGGCTGGGTTGAGTACTTCAACATCTTTATGACCTACTTCACCACTTTTGACCTGGTGGGCAAGATCGGCGCGGTCATCCTGTTTGCCATGCTCATCGCGGTCCCCGTGCTGATCGTGGCCATACTGGTGCACCGCTACCGCATCAACCGCCGCCTGCATCGCGACGACACGTCCAACAAGGCGCTCTATCGCGAGATCGGCCGCCTGAACAAGCAGGTGCTCGACCTCATGGACGAGAAGAACAAGCTGCTGGCGCTCAAGGTCAATGCCATGGGCGGCACCAAGCAGATTCCGTACGTGGGCGCCTCGGCCCTGGCCGACGACCATCTGCCCACGGTGGGCAACGTGGTGGGCGCCGCCGCGGGCGCCGGTGCGGCTGCTGGCGAGGGCGCTGCGGCGACGGCCGTCATGTCGGGCAACGCGTCGCTCGCGCTCGATGGCGAGGGCGTCAAGGATGCCGCGGCCGCCATGGCCAAGGCCACCGTTGAGGCCAAGACCCTTGCCGAGGAAAAAGAGATCGCCCAGGCCAACCGCTTCCCCAAGCTGTCCCTTGTGGACCTTAAGTACCGCGACTGGGAATCGCCGGCCTACGACGATGCCATCTCGCTGGAGGACTTTGTCGACAGCTTCCGCGCGTTCGCCTGCAGCCAGATGAAGCTCTACTACACGCCTGAGGTCATCCGCCGCTTTGTGGCCGGCATGGCCGCCTCCAAGCTGCTGATCCTGGAGGGCATCTCGGGTACTGGTAAGACCTCGCTGCCCTACAGCTTTAGCCGCTATCTGGATAACCCCGCGACCATCGTGTCGGTGCAGCCGAGTTTTCGCGATCGCACCGAGGTACTGGGCTACTTTAACGAGTTTTCCAAGCGCTTTAACGAGACCGAGTTCCTCCGCGCCGTGTACGAGGCGGGGCTTCGCCAAGACCCGTCCATGATCGTGCTCGACGAGATGAACCTCGCCCGCGTGGAGTACTACTTTGCCGAGATCCTGTCGGTGCTCGAGATGCCCAGCCACGACGAGTGGGTGCTCGATCTGGTGCCTACCCAGTGGGCCGCCGACCCCAAGGGCCTGCACGACGGCAAGCTCACCATTCCCGACAGCCTGTGGTTTATCGGCACGGCCAACAACGACGACTCCACCTTTACCATCACGGACAAGGTGTACGACCGCGCGATTCCCATCGAGCTCAACGAGCGCGCTGATGCGTTTGAGTGCGAGCCGCACGAGCGCGTGCACGTGACGGCCGAGCATCTGCAGTATCTGTTCCAGAAGGCCAAGGTCGAGTACGTGATCGACGAGGAACTGCTCCAGAAGATGCACAAGCTGGACCAGTACCTGCAGACCCGCTTTAAGCTGGCCTTTGGCAACCGTATCATCAAGCAGATGTACGACTTTATCCCCGTGTACGTGGCGTGCGGCGGCACCGAGCTGGGCGGCATGGACTACATCATCGCCCGCAAGGTGCTTAAGAAGTTTGAGTCCATGAACGTGAGCTTTGTGCGCGACGAGATGAAGGGCCTGATCGAGTACATCGAGAAGACCTTTGGCGAGGGCGGCCTGCCCGATTCCGTCATGTATCTGCAGCGGATCCAGAACTTCTACTAATGCCGTAAGCGCGGGGCGATGTGATGTCGCCCCGTCCCTTTCCGATCGATCCAATCTATGGAGTAACCCATGTCCGAGACCATTCAGGACCTCTATACCAGCTTCTCCGAGCAGATGGAGCCCATCCAGGAGGACAGCCGCTACTTTCGCTATCTGTTTGAGATGGCGCAGGCCTCGGGCACCACGATCGAGCAGCAGCGCGAGGAGCTCGTCAAGGTGGTGGACGAGGAATGGATCAGCATGATCGAGGACTCGCTCGACGCCATCAACACCATTATCGAAAAGCCGCGCCGCTTTATCACCACCGAGGAAGAGGTGGTGCCGGTCTCGCTCGCCAAAAAGATCAGCGCCGACAGCGTTCGCCATCTGAGCCAAAACACGCAGTTCTTGGCGCCGAGCGACGACGGCGGCGTTCACCCTACGCGCATCCTCAACGTCAATACCGTCGAGACGTACGACCTGTACGAGAACCGCTTTATCTATCACCTGATTCAGCGCCTGCTGACGTTTGTAGACAAGCGCACCGACGTGATCTTTTGGTCGACGGGCAACGAGATTCGCAACCGCTTTAAGATGCACAGCAAGATCGACGACGCGTACGAAGAGATCGAGTACAACGTCGAGATGACGGTCAAAAACCGCCAGAGCTTTGCCGAGAACGATGCCGACAACATGGATGTCTTTATGCGCATCGACCGCGTGCGCCGTCTGGTCATGGCGCTGCGTGGCGCGTCGTTCTGCCAGATCATGAACGGGTGCAGCGCGGTCCGCAGCCCCATTCAGCGCACCAACCTCATCATGAAAGACCCCAACTACCGCAAGTGCTACCAGCTGTGGCAGTTTATGGAGCGCTATGACAAGGTGGGATACAACATCGACGTGCAGCAGCAGGCGCTGGCGTTCGATGACGAGTACATGGTGCAGATGTACACCAACCTCATCAATAACTACGCCGTCTTTAAGAGCCTGACTGATGACGAGCGCAGCCTGCAGGAGCTCGAGAGCGTACAACACGCGCCGGTGGCGCCCAAGTTCATCAAGGAGATCAAGGAGGTGCAGGTCGATAGCCCCGACCTGCCCGACGTTGAGGTCCGGCGCGTGTTTGTGGAGGAGGTCACGCAGGCTCAGCTCGATGCCGAGCAGGCACTGGCCGAGGCCCGCGAGCAGATTGAGGAGCTACAGGGGCAGCTGAAGTCCTGGAAAGTGCAGGCGCACGCGCTGACCGATGAGCGCGACGATCTGGTAGATGAACTGGACGAGGCCAAGACACGCGAGCTGGCGTTGACGCAGCGCGCACAGATTGCCGAGGCTGATGTCGAGGAACTGCGCGCCTCGCTGGAGGATGTCGAGGCCGGTAAAAAGGCTGCCGAGGATGCCGCTGCAGAAGCACGTGAGACCGCGGCGGCTCAGCTTGAGCGGATGCGCGCCGAGGCCGATGCCGAGGTCTCAGTCGCCCGCGCCGACGCAGATGCTAGGGTCGCGGCTGCCGAGCAGACTGCTGCCGAGCAAGTCGCGCGGGTCAAGAGTGAGTCTGCCGCAGCCTTGGCTGCCAAGACGGCTGCCGACGCTGCCGAGCTGCAGGCCGCCAAGGACGCCGCCGCAGCCGAGCTTGCCGGCGTGCGCGAGGCGTCTGCCAAGGAGCTCGCCGAGGTGCATGCCAAGCTGGATGCCGCCAAGTTGCAGATCGAGGAAGTGCGGCTGGCGGCCGAGCGCGATGCCCGTGCCGCGCAGGAGACTGCCGACGTCGCCGCGGCCGAGGCGGAGCAGAAGCTCGCCGACACCGTTGCCGCGGCCGAGGAGAAGGTTGCTGCCGCCCAGCAGGCCGCCGATGCTGCGATCGACGCCGCCCGTGCTGCCGCCGATTCTGCCGTTGAGCAGGCTACGGTGGATGCCAGCGAGAAGGTCGCCGCTGCCGCTGCCGAGCGCGATGCCGCCGCGCGTGCCGCCGAGGAGGCTCGTGCCGACGCCGACGCGCGTATCGCTGCAGCTGAGCTCGAGGCGGGGGAGCGTATTGAGCAGGAGCTCGCCGCCGCAAAGGCCGCGCACGAGCGCGAGCTCGAGGCCGCCCGCGCGGAGATGCAGCAGCGCTTGGCCTCGTTGGCGCACGAGCTGGAACAGGCCGAGCGCGATCGCGCCCGCGCCGAGCGCCGTGCCGAGGGCAACAGCCTGTCGCGCTATCTGCTGGCTCGCTTGCGCGGAGAGGCCGCCGAGGGCGATGTCGCCACGACCGTTGAGGGAGATGAGACCGACGTTTCGGCATCTGACGCCACTGACGTCGAGCCTTCCGCAAAGGACGCCGACAAGTGATGAAGCACGTGCTCCGCGTGATCAACGTGCTGGCGACCGTGGTGATCCTGGTCGCCTTTGTGGTGCTGCTGCGCACGGTGTTCACGCCCGCCGGCGAGATCCCCACCATCATGGGCTATGGCTTTATGCGCACGCTGACCGGCTCGATGGAGCCGGCGATTCCCGTGCACTCGTTTATCGTCGTCGATACCGACAACAGTCAGGCCTACCAGGTGGGTGACATCATCACCTTCCATTCGTCCGATGACGCGCTGGAGGGTTCACTCAACACGCACCGCATCGTTGCCGTGGAGGCCGCGGCCGACGGCACGCCGGTCTACCGCACCAAGGGCGATGCCAATCCGGTCGAGGACGCAGCGCCCGTGCCCGCCGCCGACGTGGTGGGCCGCGTGGTCTTTGTCTCGGCGGGGCTGGGCGTGGTGGTCTCGTTGCTCACCAATCCGCTGCTGTTCTTTCCGCTTATCGTGGTGCCGCTGATCGTGCTGCTGGTGCTCGAGATTCGCCATATGGTCAAGACAACGCAAGAGGTGGCACGCGCCGAGGACGAGGCCGCCCTGCGCGCAGCCGTGGAGCAGATTCGCGAAAAGCGCCGTCGCGAGCAGGAGGAGCAGGGCGACGCCGGTGACGAGGGCGATGCCGACGGTGGCCATACCGATGAAAGTGCGGAAGCCGATCCCGGCGCCCCAGGCGATTCCAACCGCTCGGCATAGCTCATCGGTGCCTTTCGTCCCTGCAATTTGGACGCTCGCAGATGCTCCGCATCATCTGCTATTTCATACCAATATTCGTGCTACAGTTTGGACGCTTTATTGCCAATTGATTTCGGGGGAGTGGGATGGAACAGAAGCGCTCGGCGCAGTGTGCACGTGAAAGGGCTTCGGTACCGATGACGGCGGCGTCTGATTTTATCGTGCCCGAGGGGACTGACGAGCTGAGCCGCAGCACCCGCCGCGCATGGCGCGACCGCCTCAACGACGCCCAGGCGCGCAAGATGGCCCTGGGTACGCTCGCCGCGTTTGCCGGCGGTACGTTTTGGGGTTTTTCTGGCACCAGCGCCAGCTACCTCTTTGACGTGTGCCATATCGAGACGTTTTGGCTGATGAGCGTGCGCCAAGTTATCGCTGGCCTGCTCTTTATGTTCGTTGTGCTCAGAAAAGACCGCGACCGCTTGATCGAGCTGTGGACTACCCCCGCCGATCGCAAGCAGCTTATTCTGTTTACGATCTTTGGCCTGCTGTTCAACCAGCTTTGCTATCTGTCAGCCGTGCGCCTGACCAACGCGGGCACCGCGACCGTCTTCCAGTGCCTGCAGCTGGTGGTCGTCATGGGGTATGCCTGCGTCACCGCGCATCGACTGCCGCGCACGCGCGAGGCTCTTGGCATTTTGCTCGCATTGGGCGGAACGTTTTTGATCGCCACGGGCGGCGACCCCAGTACGCTCAACATCTCGCCGATGGGCCTGCTCTCGGGCCTTTTGTGCGCAGTGGGCGGTGCCTGCATAGCAATCATCCCTGCCGGAATCCTCAACAAATACGGTAGCCCGGTCGTCACGGGCTCGGCCATGCTTTCGGCGGGAATCGTGATGAGTATCTTTACCCAGCCGTGGGCGCATATGCCGGCGCTCGGCCCCTCGGGTGTCGGCGCGCTCGCGATATTTATTGTGGTGGGGTCGTTCTTCGCCTATATGTTCTACATGCAGGGCGTTAAGGAGATTGGCTCGGTGCGCGCGAGCCTCCTTGGAACCATGGAGCCGGTTTCGGCCACCATCACCAGCGCCCTTATGCTGGGAACGGTGTTTTTGCCCACCGACCTGGCGGGCTTTGCCATGATTATCGCGATGGTGTTTTTGACGGTGTAGATGGCGCCAAGACGGAAAAGGCGTTGTGCCACATTTTCGCCAATTGATGTCCGTGTCTGGAGTTTAGCTGTCGATGCTCAAAATGCCATAAACTAGTAACGTTATGGACTTTTTCATTGCGACTCAATTGCGAGGATTTCTTTATGGCTGGTAATCACTTTAAGGGCAGCGATAGCGGCCGTCCTGCAGTTCCGCCGCGTCCGAACGGGGCTGGTAAGGCCGGCACGCCGGGCGGCGCTGGGCAGGGCGGTTCCGGTAAGCGCGTGTCCCCGGGCGAGACGGCGATGTTTACCGCTCTGTACGAGCAGTCTCAAAAGGCAAAAAAGACCGGCCGTGCAAGAGGGAATGTCTTTGCGGGCGGTGCAACCTCCACGTCGCAGCCGAGCGGGGCCCCTTCGATACCTGCGAACAACGCAGGTGCTGCCAACGCCGCGAATACCGCCGGCAACGTTAATGCCGGCAAGGCCGCCAACAATACTCCCTCTGCCGGTGGCGCGGGGCTTACGGGTAACCTTGGCACGATTTACACCGGCGCCTCCGAGACTGGCACGTTCGCCCGCCTGGATGATAGCGGTGCCCAGTTTGCGGGCTCGGGTTCCAAGGAAGATTATTACGATTTTGGCTTGAACTACGGTAGCGACGCTTCGTCGAGTTCGACCTCTGACGGTCTGGTCCGTCATCGCCATCGCAAGGGCGAGCGCAAAAAGCGTCACACTGGCGCCATTATTGCCGCTGTAGTCGCGGTGCTTCTCGTTGCGCTTGGCGCAAGTGGCTTTATGCTGCTTAACTCGGCAAAGACCGTAAAGAGTGAAGCGAAGGAGGCCGTCGAGATTGTCGGTGGCCTTAAGGACAAGGTCACGTCGGGCGATTTTTCGACGCTGCCTGACGACGCGAAGAAGATTGATGAGCTTTGCGACAGCATGAAGGCGGAGACCTCGAGCCCGCTGTGGACGGCGGCTTCGTTTATCCCGGTGTATGGCAGCGACATCAATGCGGCCCGCACCATGATCGACGCCCTGTCCGATGTCTCGAGCAACGCGCTGATTCCCATGGCCGACAACCTCTCGCAGGCAACGCCCGGCAAGCTGTTCCAGGATGGCATGATTAACGTGTCCGCGCTGCAGGCGGTCGCCGATTCGCTTTCCAACAGCTCGAAGGTGTTCAAGAGCGCCAACGAAAAGATCCAGGGCATTGGCGATACTCATATTTCCCAGGTGACCGAGCTGGTCGATAAGGCCAAGGACGGCTTTGCCACCCTCAACGGCGCGGTTGACGCGGCGGAGAAGGTCGCCCCCGTCCTTCCCCAGATGCTCGGCGCCAACGGCCAGACGCGCAACTACCTTATGTACGCCATGAACAACGTCGAGATTCGTGCCTGCGGCGGCTTTGGCGGTTCGCAGGGCCTGATTTCGGTCACCGACGGCCAGATGTCGATCGGCGAGTTTGTTCCCCGCATTGGACTCAGCGAGGACGAGGCGGTCGAGAGCGTCGACGAAGAGGATGAGGCGTTGTTCGGCAACCACAGTAACCTGTACAACTCGGGCAATACCTATTCGCCCGATTGGCCCCGCAACTCGCAGCGTGTCGCAGCCCTGTGGAAATCTCAATATGGCCAGGACGTTGATGGCGTCGTGGGCATTGACCCGGTGTTCCTGCAGTATCTGCTGGGCCTGGTCGGTAATGTGTCGCTGCCCGACGGAACGGTTGTCGACGGCACCAACGCCGCAAAGGTCCTCATGCACGATGTGTACTGGAACTATCCGGTCGAGGAGTCTGACGGCATCTTTGCATCCGTCGCCAGCGCTGCCTTCGACAAGATCCTTGGCGGTATCGGCGATGTCGATGTTACGAAGCTTGTCAGCGCCGTTGAGCGCGGTGCCGAAGAGGGCCGCCTGATCGCGTGGATGAAAAACGATGACGAGCAGAACGCTATCAAGCAGATGAACATCGACGCCTCGCTGCCCGATCCGGATGACCCGAGTGAAGATCCCGTTGCTGGTGTCTACTTTAACAACCTGAGCTTCTCCAAGCTCGACTGGTACCTGAATGCCGATACGCAGATTGGCCAGGGCGTCAAGAACGGTGACGGCACGTGCTCGTATCGCATCACCGTTACCCTGACGAACATCATGACGCAGGAGGAGGCAGGCAAGCTGCCCGACTACGTCGCGGCGAGCGCACCCGATGCAGCGCGCGACGACGAGCGTCTGAATGTCTCGTTGTTTGCACCGACGGGCGGCAACATTACTGATCTGACCGTCGAGGGCACCCAGTTTGGTCTTGGCGCCGCTACGTGGCATGGAATCCCCTTCTATTCGGGCACCGTTGACCTGCATGCTGGCGAGACGACGACGATCACATATACGCTGACCACGTCGGCCGAGGCGGGGGACAAGCCGCTTACGCTGCGTCAGACTCCTACATGCCAGGCGGCTCGCGACAGCGCGTCGGCGTAGGATTTTTCTGGTAGCGCAGATAATCGAGTACCATTTTGGGGCGGACAGGCAATCTGTTCGCCCCTATTTTGTAAGGAGAGCGCATGAAGTACTTTGGCACCGACGGCTTTCGCGGTGAGGCTAACGTTGGGCTGACGGTAGAGCACGCTTATAAGATTGGCCGTTTTGTGGGCTGGTATTACGGCGCCAACCGCGAGCGCAAGGCGCGCGTCATCGTGGGTAAGGACACGCGTCGCTCGAGTTATATGTTCGAGGCGGCGCTGGTGAGTGGCCTGGTCGCGAGCGGTGCGGACGCCTATATGCTGCACGTGATCCCCACGCCGGGCGTAGCGCATCAGACCGTGGAAGGCTGCTTCGATTGCGGTATCATGATCAGCGCGAGCCACAACCCGTTTTGCGATAACGGCATTAAGCTCGTCAATAGCGACGGTTTTAAGATGGACGAGGACGTACTGGAGCTCATCGAGGACTACGTCGATGGCAAGAGCGAGGTGCCGCTGGCCACGGGCAACCACATCGGCGCCACGGTGGACTACATGCAGGGCCGCAACCGCTACATTGCCTCGCTCATCGCCAGCGCGAACTTTTCGCTGCAGGGCGTCAAGATCGGCATCGACTGCGCCAACGGCTCGGCGTCCTCGGTGGCCAAGCCGGTGTTCGACGCGCTGGGCGCCGACGTGCGCGTGATCAATGCCGCGCCTGATGGTTTTAACATCAACGTCGACTGCGGCTCCACGCATATGGAGCGTCTGCAGCGCCACGTGGTGGAGCAGGGCCTGGACGTGGGCTTTGCCTACGACGGCGATGCCGACCGCTGCCTGGCCGTGGACGAGCGCGGCCGCGTGGTCGATGGCGACCAGATCCTGTACGTGTGCGGCGTGTACCTGAACAAGCACGGTCGCCTTTCTGGCGGTACCGTGGTTCCGACGATTGCCAGCAACTTTGGCCTGATCAAGTCGTTGGAGCTTGCCGGCCTAAGTGCCGTGACCAGCGGTGTGGGCGACCGTCACGTGTATGCCAAGATGCGCGAGGGCGGTTACAGCCTGGGCGGCGAGCAGACGGGCCACACGATCTTTGGCGATATCGAGCGCACGGGCGACGGCATTATGACCTCGCTGCGCGTGATGGAAGTGATCCGCGCCGAGCGCGAGACGCTCTCGCAGCTCACGGCTCCGTGCAAGCTGCTACCGCAGGCGCAGGTGGCCGTGCGCGTGGCGGACAAGGACGCCGCGCTCGAGAACATGGGCGTGCAGAACGCCATCGCCGAGGCCGAGGCTGCACTGGCAGGCGAGGGCCGCGTGCTCGTACGCAAGAGCGGAACCGAGTCGGTTATCCGCGTGCTGGCCGAGGCGCCCGACCAAGCATCCGCCGATGCCGCCATGAAGCGCATCGCCAACGCACTCGAGGCTCTGTAGTTACGCGGTTTTACCAAACTGCGTAACTGCTCGACGCTGCAAACGCCCCTAAGCGGCAATCTGACGTTCAATTTCAAGGGCGCGACCAGAAGGTCAGCGCCCTTTCATTTCACGTCACCTTGCTCGCTTAGGGTCGTTTTCGCTGACGTTGCCAAGACATTGGCGTCAACATGGTTGGCGTTGGCGATGGCGTGCTGGTCAATCTTTACAGCTCGTACAGCGTGGTGAACTTGTCCTGCAGGTAGCTGCAGTAGTAGCGGGCGTCAAAGGCCATGCCGCAGGCACCCTTGATGAGTTCCGGCGCGTCCTTGGCGCGGCCCCACTGCCAAATGTGCTCGCCCAGCCACGCGCGGACGGGTGCCAAGTCGCCGCTCGCGCAGGCACCGGTAAGGTCGACGCCGTCGCGGCACATGGCCGGCACAAACATGGCATCGTAGGCGCTACCCAGCGCATACGTGGGGAAGTAGCCAAACGAACCGCCGCTCCAATGCGTATCCTGCAGGCAGCCGTGCGTGTCGTCGGGAACGGGAATGCCCAGGTACTCGTCCATAAAGCGATTCCAAAGCGCGGGGATGTCCTTGGCCGCAGCCTCGCCGGCAAACAGCATGCGCTCGATCTGGTAGCGCACCATAATATGCAGCGGATAGGTGAGCTCGTCGGCCTCGGTGCGGATCAACGACGGCTGCGCGATGTTCACGGCGCGGTAGAGCGTGTCTTCGTCGACGTCGCCGTAGACCTCGGGCGCGTGACGACGCAGCACCTCGAGCAGCGGGCCCATAAAGGCGCGGCTGCGACCCACGGTGTTCTCGAAAAAGCGGCTCTGGCTCTCGTGGATGCCCATGGAGGTGCCGCCCTCCAAGCACGTGCGCGCGTAGGCGGGATTGACGCCCAGCTCGTACATGGTGTGCCCCGCCTCGTGGATGATGCTGTAGACGTTGGAGATGCAGTCGTCCTCGTAGATGTGCGTCGCGATGCGCGCATCACCCACGGCAAAGCCCTCGCTAAACGGATGCTCGGTAAAGGCAAGCGTGGTGTCGTCCAGGTCCAGGCCGACAAGCTTCATAAGGTCGAAGCTCATGGCGCGCTGGGCAGCCTCGGGCACGTGGGCGTGCAAAAAGTCGGCAGCCGGCTGCTGGCCGCGCTCGCCGATGGCGTGCACGAGCGGCACGACCGCGGCCTTGACCTCGTCGCAAAACGCGTCGAAGCTCTTGGCGGAAAGGCCGCGCTCGTACTGGTCGAGCCAAACGTCGTATGGATCGCGCTTGGGGTCCATGAGCTCGGCCTGATGCTTAAGTTGGGCGACGATTCTATCCACATAGGTCTCAAAGCTCGCCCAGTCGTTGGCTGCCTTGGCCTTGTGCCACACGGCGTCCGCCTCGCAGGTGAGCCTGGTCCAGGCCTCGGCTTCTTCGGTGGGGATGGCACTGGCCTCACGTTGATCGCGGCCGAGCACACGGATCTCGTCGAGCAGCTGAGGGTCGTCGATTTTGCCGCCGGCGACGGTCTCGCGTGCTAACGAGCGTACGAGCTCAACGGACTTCTCGCTGGTCAGCAGCTTGTGATGCTCGCCGGCAAGCGTGCCCATGGCGTCGGCACGCGCTGCTGCGCCGTTGGCAGGAGCAATCGTCGCTCCATCGAACTCGGCAATCTTGAGCAGGTACTCGCGGGTCCACAGTTTGCCTTCGAGCTTGCGGAATTTTTTGACGGCCTTATCGACCTTGATACCTTTGGGCGTCTTGCCCGCCGCGGGCTTGGCCTTCTTATCGTACTTCTTTCCCATACCTATATCCTTGATCTCGCAGACCGGACGCCACGGGTGGGCGTGCGGCCAGTTTGCACAGCTACCTGCCTTGTACCCAGTGCGAACAAAACGGAACGCGGCGATGTGCTCGCGAAATGTGTTATCCTATAGCCCAATGCGTTGACGGAGAGGGTTTTGCCCGCCGCGTCGCCGGCAAGAGAGGGAAGGTCATGGGCTGCGAGCCTTCCTGCGGTGACAAGGGCCAAGCGTTCACTCCCGAGCAGCGACCTCAACGGGCACGCGGCCAGCGGCGGCGAAGCCCCAGTAGGGAAGCCGTGAGCCTCGCGACAAGGGGCACAGAGTGGGCGCGGCGGGCCAGACATCCGCCGGGTCAAACAAGGTGGTACCGCGGAATTCAACCGTCCTTGGGCAATGCACATGCCCGAGGGCGGTTTTTTTATTACCGAACCGGGCCGCGTTTTCACAACGCCAGACGGTGGCAGCCGCCTCGGCAAACGGAGAGCGCGAGAGACGAAAGGGAAGACATGAGTCTGATTGATGATCTGGTCAAACTCGAGGAAGAGGCCAAGGAGCTCGTCGCAGGCGCCGACGACGCAGCCAAGCTCGAGGCTGCGCGCGTTGAGCTGCTCGGCCGCAAGGGCCGCATCACCGGCCTGATGCGCATGATGGGCAAGCTCGCCCCCGAGGATCGTCCCGTGATGGGCAAGCGAGCCAACGAGATGCGTCAGCTGATTGAGGGCATGCTCGACGAGCGCAACACCGAGATGAAGGCCGCCGCCCTCAAGCGCGCACTGGAGCACGACGCCGTCGACATCACGCTGCCGGGCATCCGTCCGCAGATCGGCCACCAGCACCTGATCAAGCAAATCATCGAGGAGGCCGAGGACATCTTCTGCGGCATCGGCTACACCGTCGAGTCCGGCCCCATGGTCGACACCTCCTACTACAACTTCACCGCGCTCAACGCTCCCATGGATCACCCGAGCCGCTCGGCCCGCGATACCTTCTACGTGGTCGACAACAACCCCGGCAGCGTCGCGCACCCCGAGGCTCACGCCCACGGCGAGTCCGACGTGCTGCTGCGCACCCAGACTTCGGGCGTGCAGATCCACACTATGGAGTCGCAGAAGCCGCCCATCTACATGATCTGCCCGGGCACCGTCTACCGTCCCGACACGGCCGATGCCTGCCACCTGCCGCAGTTCAACCAGATCGAGGGCCTGGTCGTCGACGAGGGCATCACCTTTGGCGACCTGAAGGGCACGCTCGACTACTTTGTTAAGTGCATGTTTGGCGAGGATCGCAAGACGCGTTACCGCCCGCACTTCTTCCCCTTCACCGAGCCCAGCTGCGAGGTGGACGTGAGCTGCCACGTGTGCGGCGGCAAGGGCTGCAACTTCTGCAAGCACAGCGGCTGGATCGAGATCTTGGGCTGCGGCATGGTCGACCCCAACGTCCTGATCAACTGCGGCATCGATCCCGAGAAGTACACCGGCTTCGCCTTTGGCATTGGCGCCGAGCGCGTCGCGGCCCTGCGCTACGACCTGCCGGACCTCAGAACGCTCATGACAGGCGATATGCGTTTCTTGAATCAGTTCTAGGCTGCGGCTTACCCAAGCACGGCACCTCGGCGCTCATTCGTCGCTTGCGTACCAAAGTACGCGGCACTCCTCTTTCGGGCCGATCTGCCGCACTTGGACAACCCTCGCTTTGTAAGGAATGTTCACAAAGTTGAAGTTTCCACCTGCATCTCTTCGCAGGCTTTCAGTATGAAAGGAGAGCTAGATGCGTGTTTCTTACGACTGGCTCAAGACCATGATCGATATTCCGGAGGATCCCAAGACCCTTTCGGACGAATATATCCGTACCGGCACCGAGGTCGAGGCGATCGACACCGTGGGCGAGTCCTTCGACCACGTGGTGACCGCCAAGGTGCTCACCAAGACCCCGCACCCCGATAGCGACCACATGTATGTGTGCTCGGTCGATGTGGGCGACAAGAACCTCGATGCCGACGGCAATCCCGCTCCGCTGCAGATCGTCTGCGGCGCGCAGAACTTCGAGGCCGGCGACCACATCGTCACGGCCATGATCGGCGCTGTCCTGCCCGGCGACGTCAAGATCAAGAAGAGCAAGCTTCGCGGCGTCGTGTCCATGGGCATGAACTGCTCTGCGCGCGAACTCGGCCTGGGCGGCGACCACTCCGGCATCATGATCCTGCCCGAGGATACGCCCTGCGGCATGCCGTTTGCCGAGTACGTGGGCTCGAGTGATACTGTGCTCGACTGCGAGATCACGCCCAACCGTCCCGATTGCCTGTCCATGATCGGCATGGCCCGCGAGACCGGCGCCATCTTCGACCGTGATTTCCACGTTGAGCTGCCCGCCATCAAGATCGAGACCGGCCGCGCGACCGACGACGAGCTTTCGGTCGAGATTGCCGACGAGGGCCTGTGCGACCGCTATGTCGCCCGCATCGTGCGCAACGTGAAGGTCGGCCCGTCGCCCGACTGGATGGTCAAGCGCCTCAATGCCCTGGGCGTGCGCCCGCACAACAACATCGTCGACATCACCAACTATGTGATGATGCTCACCGGTCAGCCGCTGCACGCCTTTGACCTGGACACCTTTGCCGAGCGCGATGGCCACCGCCGCGTGGTGGTTCGCGCCGCCCAGCAGGACGAGAAGTTCACGACCCTCGACGGCGAGGAGCGCGTGCTCGACGCCGGCATGGGCCTTATCACCGACGGCGAGCGCCCCGTGGCGTTGGCCGGCGTTATGGGCGGCATGGATTCCGAGATCGAGGACGACACCGTCGACGTGATGGTCGAGAGCGCCTGCTTCAACGCCGGTCGCACCTCGCACACCAGCCGCGACCTGTCGCTGATCTCCGACGCCTCCATTCGCTTTGAGCGCCAGGTTGACGAGACCGGCTGCGTGGATGTCGCCAACGTTACCTGCGCGCTCATCGAGGAGATCGCCGGCGGCGAGGTTGCTCCCGGCTATGTCGATGTTTTCCCCGCGCCCAAGACCATCGACAGCATCAAGCTGCGCCTGGCCCGCGTGCATGCCATCTGCGGTGCCGACATCGAGCCCGACTTTATCGAGCGTTCGCTTACACGTCTGGGCTGCACCGTCGAGCGCGACGGCGAGGACTTTATGGTTACCCCGCCGAGCTTCCGCCCAGACCTGCCGCGCGAGATTGACCTGATCGAGGAGGTCCTGCGCCTATGGGGCATGGGCCGCGTGACGGCGACAATCCCGGCTGCCAAGAACCACATCGGCGGCCTGACCCGCGAGCAAAAGCTCACCCGCAAGGTCGGCGAGATCCTGCGCGCCTGCGGTCTTAACGAGACCACGACCTTTGGCTTTGCCGCCCCGGGCGACCTGGAGAAGATCGGCATGTCCACCGAGGGCCGCGGCTGCCCCGTGGTGCTCATGAACCCGCTGGTGGCCGAGCAGACCGAGATGCGCCGCTCGCTGTTGCCGGGCCTACTGCAGTCCGTTGCCTATAACGAGGCCCACGGCACGCCCAACGTGCACCTGTACGAGGTCGGCAGCCTGTTCCATGGTCGCGAGAATGCCAGCCTGCCCAAGGAGACCAAGTCCGTCGCGGGTGTGCTCTCGGGCCAGTGGAGCGAGCAGTCCTGGAACATGAAGTACCGCAAGCTGCGCTTCTTCTTTGGCAAGGGCATCGTCGAGGAGCTGCTTGCCCAGCTGCGCATCGAGAAGGTTCGCTTCCGTCCCGTCGAGGGCGAGGGCTATGCCTTTTTGCAGCCGGGTCGTGCGGCCGAGGTTCTGTCCGGCGGAACCGTGCTGGGCTGGGTCGGCGAGATTCACCCCGAGGCGCGCGAGGCGATGGGCATCGATGAGGTCGTCGTTGCCTTTGAGCTCGACTTGAACAAGCTGATCAAGGGCGCCCGCAACCAGGAGAACTATCGCGAGTTCTCGCAGTACCCGGCTGTTGAGCATGACCTTGCCATTGTGGTCGACAACTCCGTGACCTGTGAGGATCTTGAGCGCCGCATTACGAGCGCCGGCGGTAAGTTGCTCGAGGGCGTGCGCCTGTTCGACGTCTACCGCGATCCCATCCGCATCGGCAAGGGCAAGAAGTCCATGGCCTTCGCGCTCACGTATCGCTCGGACGACCACACGCTTACCAGCGAAGAGGTCGAGAAGGCGCACCAGAAGATCGTCACCAAGGTGTGCAAGGGCGTAAACGGCGAAGTCCGCTCGTAATCTTTGCTGTTCGGAACCCGCCCCCTGCGGGGTTTTCACGGCAACGTCCTCGCCACTTCGCGGCTGCGGGATGTTGCCTTAGAAAACCCCTCTCGGGGGCGGGTTCCTGCGTTAACCTTGTTGCGAGCGGATCGCACCTTCTTCCGGGTGACCGGAAAGTTGGGAGTGCATGGGCCCTTTATTGGGCGGTGCGTGGACCTGGGCTAATAACGTACGTATTGCAAGGGCGTGCTGCGTTGTGGGCGGTGCGCCTTTTTGTTAGTATGCAGAGTCGGTGTTACGGATTGTTGGAAACGTAACACACAACGTTCTGATTGAGAGGGCTCATGCATATTCCCGATAATTATCTGTCCCCGCAGACCGATGCCGTTATGGCGGTGGCGATGGTCCCCGTTTGGGTCCATTGCATCAAAAAGGTACGCGCCACGCTCGATCGCGAGCACATGGCGTTCCTGGGCATTTGCGCCGCATTCTCCTTTTTGCTCATGATGTTCAACGTGCCGCTGCCTGGCGGCACCACTGGTCACGCTGTTGGTGGCGCGCTCATCGCGCTGCTGCTAGGCCCCGAGGCTGCTGCCATTGCAGTCTCGGTCGCACTCGCACTGCAGGCGCTGCTGTTTGGCGACGGCGGCATCCTGTCCTTTGGCGCCAACTGCTTTAACATGGCTTTCGTGCTGCCGTTTGCCGCTGCTATCGTATTCCGTGCGCTCAACAGCCGTTTGCACGACAAGAGCTGGGGCACCTCGGTTTCGGCCATCGTAAGCGGCTGGGTCGGCCTGTGCCTGGCGGCCCTGTGCGCGGCGGTCGAGTTTGGTATTCAGCCCATGCTCTTTACTAACGCTTCGGGCGCGCCGTTGTACTGCCCCTTCCCGCTGTCCATTGCCATTCCGGCCATGATGATTCCGCATATGTTGGTTGCCGGCGTGGTCGAGGGCGTGGCGACGGCCGCCATCTACGGTTTCATTAAGAAGACGGCGCCGAGCGTTATCGTCGGGCCCGAGGCCGTCGATGGCCAGCTTGCTGCCGAGGGCACTGCTGCCAAGAAGACCTCGCTGATCCCCACGCTCATCCTGGTCGCCGTGCTTGTCGTGGCCACGCCGCTGGGCCTGTTGGCCACGGGTGACGCCTGGGGCGAGTGGGACGCTGAGGGCGCCGCGACCGCCGTCCAGGAGGCTGGCGACGACAGCCTGCAGGCTTCGGTCGGCCTTGACACCCCGACCTTTGCCGACGCTCTGCCCACGGGCGATTATCTGCAGGCCTATTCCGAGGAGCAGGGCCTTGGCTTTGCCGGTCAGGCTGCCATGTATATCCTGTCCGGCGTGATTGGCGTGGCGGTGCTCACCATCGCATTCCGTCTGATCTCGCTGACGGTCAAGGAAAGCGGTGCTCATGGCAATAGCCGAGCTGCCTAGCTGGCTTGCGGTCGAGCAGCGTTACGAGCCCGCGGGGGCTCGGCATCGTGTAATGCAAAAGAATGTCCTGCACCTGGCGAGCCTGCTTGAGCGGGTTCGCCTGGGTGGAGGCGCGAACGAGGGCGGGTCGATGGTCGACCGCGCCCTTTCTTGCGTTTCGGCTCCGGTGCGCCTGGTGGGGATGTTCGTCTGCGTTCTGTGCGTGTGCCTGACGCAGAGCCCGCTGTACCTCATGTTGATGGCGGCGACCGCGTTGGTGCTGGTCGCGGTGCGCCCTGTACGCGGGCTGCGCGCGACCTTTGTGCCGGCGTTGGCTACCGCGGGGTTTGCCGTGGTTCTGGCACTACCTGCCCTGCTGCTGGGCGCTTCCGCTACGGACGCCATGCTCAAAATTGCGCTCAAGACGTTCATTAACGTGTCGTTCGTGCTGGGCGTTTCGTGGACACTCACCTGGAGTCGCATGTCGGCGGCGCTTAAGATGCTGCGCCTGCCCGACGAGGTCATCTTTACCTTTGATATGGCACTCAAGCATATCGAGGTGCTGGGACGCACGGCGCACGATCTGTGCGAATCGGTCATGCTGCGCAGCGTTGGCCGTGCGCCTGAGGGGTTTTCGCGTACCGATTCGATCGCGGGTATCATGGGCATGACCTTTATAAAGGCGATGGAGTGCAGCCACGCGATGGACGAGGCTATGCTCTGCCGCGGCTTTGCCGGTGCGTACCCGGCGCCCGGGCGGAGCGGCTTTGGCTGGCGCGACGCGGTTTATGCGGCCGTCGTGGTGCTGCTCGCCGTGTTGTGCGCGGTGCTGTAGCGCGGGCGGCCGAGCCGTCGATATGGATAGGGAAGGGCGACATTTTGACGATCGATATGAATAGTGCGGCGGGCACGAACGGTGCGGGCGGCGCCGAGGTCGCGCCGCTCATCGAGCTGCGCGACGTGGTGTTCTCCTATGCTGGGCATACGGTTGTCGATGGTGTGTCGCTGCAGGTCGATCGTGGTGAACTCGTTGCCCTACTCGGTCCCAACGGCTGCGGTAAGACGACGATTATGCGCCTTATCAACGGTCTTGAACTAGCGGACGCGGGTGCGTACCTGTTTGACGGGCACGTGATCGATGCGGCATATCTCAAGGATTCCGCAGCCACTCAGCGTTTTCATCAGCGCGTGGGCTTTGTGTTCCAGAATGCCGACGCCCAGCTGTTCTGCGCTACGGTGGGCGAGGAAGTTGCTTTTGGCCCCGCGCAGATGGGGCTGCCGACAGACGAGCTCGAGCGCCGCGTCCGCGATGCTATGGAGCTGTTCCAGGTTGCCGATCTGGTCGATGCCTCGCCCTATCAGCTTTCGGGCGGGCAAAAGAAGCGCGTTGCGCTGGCTGCGGTCGTGTCGATGAACCCCGATATCCTAGTGCTCGATGAGCCCACCAACGGGCTCGATGAGGACTCGTGCGACATCGTAGTCAACTTTTTGCTGGCCTACGTTGCTGCCGGTAAGACGGTTTTGATGAGTACGCACCATCAAGATTTGGTGCGCCGCTTGGGGGCCCGTGCCATCTATATCGATCGATATCACCATGTGGTCGAGGCGCCTTCGCCGTCGTATGGAACCGAGAGCGGTGCTGCGGAATAGTTGCTGCGTAGAGGATGCGTAGCCGCCCGCGCGGCTTTGCCGTGATGGTATAGTTATCCAGGTTTTTTATGGGGGTGGCTATGCCAAGCTGGAACATTCATATCGCTCAAACGGAGCGCTTGCTGACACGTGCTAGCGTGCTTGCCGATAGCGTGCGCGACCGCAATGCCTTTTTGTTTGGCTGCGTGGTTCCGGACATCTTTGTGGGCTACATGGTTCCCGGCATTGCCGATCCCATCCCGTACCGCATCACGCACTTTGCTAAGCCCGAGCCTATCCCCAAACCACGCGAGCACGAGTTCTGGGATACCTATGTGACGCCGCTGCTTAAAAGTTCGCCCACCGGTGCGCCAGCCGCGGCGACCTCGATTATCGAGGAGCGCGAGCGACTGAACCGCGTGCACTATCCCCAGCGCTACAAGGATGCCGAGCCGGTTGCCGGTCCCGGCGCCTGTGAGTTCTCGCTTGCGTCCGAAGATGTGGCGCAGTCGCTGCTCGATTTAACGCTGGGCGTCTGGTCGCATCTGGTGGCCGATACCGTATGGAATACGCGCGTGAATCAGTACCTGGAGGCGCACGGCGGCAAGCCGTGCGAGGAATTCCGCATTAAAAAGCAGGGCGATTTTGACTGGTTTGGTAAGACGCTCGGCATTGTTTCCATCCCGCGTGCGACCGATCGTCTGTATACCGCTGCGGCACGTTTTGGGCAGTATCCCATCCATAAGGAGTATGTGCTCAAGACCATCGGCGTTATGCACGAGATTGTGCGCGAAAACCCCGGTGAGCCCGATCATCCGCCATACCGCCTGCTAACTGAGGAGTTTTTCGATGCAACGTTTACCGAGGTCATCGAGCTGACCGAGGTGGGCTTTGCGACTCGCGTTGCCGCTTCTGACGTCCCCGCAGTCCCTCTGATCACTAGCTGCTAGCTGGCCGGCTTGACGGCGAACAGCTCATCCCAATCGACCAATAGCTCCCGCCGCAGGGCATCTTCGGTGGTGCGTTCCTGATCGGTCTTTGGGATGTAGGGGGGCCCTGCCTTTTTATGGATGAGTTCGGCGATGTTGTTAAAGCTCTTCGTGTCTTTGATTTGCTCATAGGTTATCTGGATAACGTCATAGCCCATGCTTGTGAGGGCGGTGGTGCGCTTGGCATCGGAGAGACTTGCGGCTTCGCCATCGTGGGCGGAGCGGCCTTGGCATTCCAAGATGACGCCCATGCTGTCGGTGTTGCTCTCGATGAGGATATCGGCGTAGCAGCAGGTTTTGTCATACAGTGAGCGCGCGGCGTCGCTGAGTGGGATGCGCACGTTGTTTGCGATGTTGATGCCCATGCCGCCCTCGTTGCGGGGGGGCGAGACAAGCATGGAGGTCTGTACTTCGAAGGGCGAGGCGGTCTGCCCCGTCATGTGCTCGGCCGCCCAGCGCAGTTGTTTAACGCCGCGCAGGCCTGCAGCCTGCTTGGCGAACGCGGCGATATCCGCCGCGCTGAGGAGCGGCGGGCGCTTCCACAAATTGGTGTCATTGCCCTTGGTGTCGACAACACGCTCCCAACCGCAGTTGGGTGGAATGAGCTTAAGCGAAATGGCTTCATCGAGTTGTTGTTGCGTTCGCTCGCAGGGCGTAAACACTGCAAAGGAGCCGCACATCTCGTAGCAAGCCATGAGTAACTGGTTGCGTGAGACCTGCGTAGCAAGGCTGAGCAGCGTAAACTCGGGCGACGTGACATCAAATCCATGTTCAGTTTGCCTAAACGACCCGGGAGGCGGCTCTTGGGTCAGGAGGTGCGATTTAAACAGGCTTCGCGACCCGGATTGTGCTCGAGTGAATACAAGCCTGTGAAGCGGTGCATGAAGCAGGTCTTTTACAACTGCATGACTTCCGAGGCCGCAACATCTGCGATCCATATTGCCAAGGCTAATGGCGGGGTAAAGCCCTAATACCTGCGGCGGGATACGGTGATAGTAAAAAGCGGATTGACCGCATAGCGTCAGGTCCATGATATCCTCCTGGTCGAAATGTGCTTTTGGACCGTGCGATGCCAGCGTCAATTCGGAAGTATGCGGCAAAATCTGAACCCTGTGAGCAGACCTGGCTTTTGAGGCCAGTTTATCAGGCATTTTGTTGCGAAAAAACGGGGTGTGCTCGGAGGTCTCAGAATTTGCCGCATACTTCCGAAAACGCGGTCGATCTAGCTCTTGCTAAAACGATTTAGCAGCGTCGGGTAAGGTGTGGTTTCGCCATCGGGCGAACACTTTTAGCGCTTGGGACTTTATTTTTGGGCCTCGAAAGGTGGATTTCGCGCTTTTGGTAAAGAAATGGGTGCGTGTTTTGCCGTGTGCCGGCATTGACACAGAAAAAGGGCCCGGAAGGCAAAGCCTTCCGGGCCCTTTTGCAATGCAAGCGTGCTTGCAAGTGCGATTTAGCGCACCTGAGCGACGTAAGCGACGTTGGTCGAGGAGACCTTGTCCTCGAGCTGAACACTCATGCGGGGATCGCCGGCGGTAGCGACGGTCAGATCGCCGGCCTCGACGTAGCCGAGCTCCTTAGCGGTCTCGATCGCCTTGACGATCGTGCCGTTGACGGTGCCCTGGGTAATCTCGGCCTGGTGCGGGATAACGCCCCAGTACATGATCATCTGCTGGACGGCCCACTCGTGGCGGGAGAACGCGCAGATCGGCATGTTGGGGCGGAAGTGCGAGATCAGGCGAGCGGTACGACCGGTGGTCGTCGGCACGGTGATGCACTTGGCGCCAACGGTGGTGGCCATGTTCACAGCGGACATACCCACAACGTTGTTGACAACGCGGGTGCCGTGAGCATCGGCCGGAACCTCGAGCGGAGCGTGAGCCGGGAGGTACTTCTCGGTCTCGAGAGCAATGCTGGCCTGCATCTTAACGGCCTCGACCGGGTACTTACCGGCAGCGGACTCGCCAGAGAGCATAACGGCGTCGGTGCCGTCGTAGATGGCGTTAGCAACGTCGGCAACCTCGGCGCGCGTCGGGCGCGGGTTCTGCTGCATGGAGTCGAGCATCTGCGTAGCGGTGATAACGGGCTTGTAGGCCGCGTTGCACTTGGCGATGATCTCCTTCTGGATGTGCGGAACAAGCTCGGGCTTGATCTCGATGCCCAGGTCGCCACGGGCGACCATGATGCCGTCGGAAGCCTCGAGGATCTCGTCGAAGTTCTCGACGCCCAGGGCACACTCGATCTTCGGGAAGATCGTCACGTGCTCGCCACCGTTCTCGCGGCAAAGCTTGCGGATGCCGCGGACGGACTCGCCGTCACGGATGAAGGAAGCGGCGATGTAGTCGATGTTCTCGGTCAGGCCAAAGAGGATGTCCTGACGATCCCGCTCGGTGATGGCGGGCAGCGAGATGTTGACGTTGGGCATGTTGACGCCCTTGCGCTCGCCGATCAGGCCGTCGTTCTTAACGACGCAGGTCATGTCCTGGCCGCTGACGGACTCGACCTCGAGGGCAACCAGGCCGTCATCGATCAGGATGAGGGAGCCCTTCTCGACCTCGGAAGGCAGAGCCAGGTAGTCGAGGGAGATGTGCTCAGCGGTGCCGTGGAAATCCTCGGACGTGGGCTGAGCGGTGACGACGATCTTATCGCCGGTCTTGACGGCAACCTTCTTGCCGTCGACCAGAAGGCCGGTGCGGACCTCGGGGCCCTTGGTGTCGAGCAGGATGCCGACAGGCAGACCGAGCTCCTTGGAAATACGGCGGACGCGCTCGATGCGACCGTGGTGCTCGTCGTAGGAGCCGTGCGAGAAGTTAAAACGGGCGACGTTCATGCCCGCCTTGATCATCTCGCGGATGGTCTCGTCGCTATCGCAGGCGGGACCCATGGTGCATACAATCTTAGTGCGCTTGTACATTCAGACCTCCATCTGACATCGTCTTGCGCTGATAGATAAACCATAAGAAATAAAACCGAGATGATTATAACGAAATGCCCACCGAATACCCCAAAAAATCGACCGTATGCCGAAATGGAAGTTCATTTTTTGCGGGAAAAACGGTATATGAAAAATCTTTACCAACCACTCCAACCGCTGCTATCTGGGAGATATGTCAGTTTGGCGATGTGCCGAAGAAAAAACGTTTTACCAATGTTGAGCATCACACGGTCTGCACCGTTGCGTGCGGACTATATTTCCAAACCGATTGTTTTGGCTAGACGCGTCGCTTTGGGGTACCATAGCTCCACTATCAACTGCCGCTCAGCACGGCAGCCTTGATGAGCCCTTGCCCTTCTCCTGGGAATTATGATCGGGCATCAATCTGCTGAGTGGCCCGAATCCCAGGAGGGGACTCTATATGCAAAAGGAATACCTGTCCGCCGCGGCGGAGGTGCTCAGCGACCAAGGTGTCGATGAGAACCTCGGCCTGAGCAACGACGAGGCGTCTTCGCGCCTCGCCAAGACAGGCCCTAACAAGCTCGAGGAAGCCGAGAAGACACCGCTGTGGAAGCGTTTCTTTGAGCAGATGGCCGACCCCATGGTCATCATGCTGATCGTTGCCGCCGTCATCAGTGCGCTCACGGGCATGGTCAAGGGCGAGCCCGACTTTGCCGATGTTGCCATCATCATGTTCGTCGTTATCGTCAACTCGGTGCTGGGCGTGGTCCAGGAAGCCAAGAGCGAGGAGGCCCTCGAGGCCCTGCAGGAGATGAGTGCGGCGCAGTCCAAGGTGCTGCGCGACGGCAAGCTCGTGCACCTGCCGAGCGCCGAGCTCGTGCCCGGCGACGTGATCATGCTCGAGGCGGGCGACTCCGTCCCGGCCGACTGCCGCGTGCTCGAGAGCGCCACGATGAAGATCGAAGAGGCCGCGCTCACCGGCGAGTCCGTGCCCGTCGAGAAGCACGCCAACGTGATCGAGCTTGCCGCGGGCACCGATGACGTGCCGCTCGGCGACCGCAAGAACATGTGCTACATGGGTTCCACCGTGGTATACGGCCGTGGCCGCGCCGTCGTGGTCGGCACCGGCATGAACACCGAGATGGGTAAGATCGCCGGCGCCCTGGCCGAGGCCAAGGAGGAGCTCACGCCGTTGCAGGTGAAGCTCGCCGAGCTCAGCCGCATCCTTACCATTATGGTGATCGTCATCTGCGTCGTGATCTTTGGCGTTGACATCCTCCGCCACGGCGTGGGCAATGTCCTCACCGACCCGACTGCCCTGCTCGACACCTTTATGGTCGCCGTCTCGCTTGCCGTCGCCGCCATTCCCGAGGGCCTGGTCGCCGTCGTGACCATCGTCCTTTCGCTCGGCGTGACCAAGATGGCCAAGCGCCAGGCGATTATCCGCAAGCTCTCTGCCGTCGAGACCCTTGGCTGCACGCAGACCATCTGCTCCGACAAGACCGGTACCCTTACCCAGAACAAGATGACCGTCGTCAAGCACGAGCTCGCTGCGCCCAAGGAGAAGTTCCTGGCCGGCATGGCGCTGTGCTCCGATGCTCAGTGGGACGAGGAGCTGGGCGAGGCCGTGGGCGAGCCGACTGAGTGCGCGCTCGTCAACGACGCCGGCAAGGCGGGCCTCACTGGCCTGACTGCCGAGCATCCGCGCGTGGGCGAGGCCCCGTTTGACTCGGGCCGCAAGATGATGTCCGTGGTCGTCGAGACCCTGGATGGCGAGTACGAGCAGTACACCAAGGGTGCGCCCGACGTGGTGATCGGCCTGTGCACCCATATCTACGAGGGCGATAAGGTCGTCCCCCTGACCGAGGAGCGCCGCGCCGAGCTCGTGGCGGCCAACAAGGCCATGGCCGACGAGGCCCTGCGCGTACTGGCGCTGGCAAGCCGCACCTACACCGAGGTTCCCGACGACTGCAGCCCCGCTGCGCTCGAGCATGACCTGGTCTTCTGTGGCCTGTCCGGCATGATCGACCCGGTCCGTCCCGAGGTGGCCGACGCTATCCACGAGGCGCACGACGCCGGTATCCGCACCGTCATGATCACGGGCGACCACATCGACACCGCCGTGGCCATCGCCAAGCAGCTGGGCATCGTCGCCGATCGCAGCCAGGCCATCACCGGTGCCGACCTCGATCGCATGAGCGACGAGGAACTCGACGCGCACATCGAGGATTACGGCGTGTACGCCCGCGTCCAGCCCGAGCATAAGACCCGCATCGTCGAGGCTTGGAAGTCGCGCGACCAGATCGTGGCCATGACGGGCGACGGCGTCAACGACGCTCCGTCCATCAAGCGCGCCGACATTGGCGTTGGTATGGGCATCACCGGTACCGATGTCACCAAGAACGTCGCCGACATGGTGCTTGCCGACGACAACTTCGCCACCATCATCGGTGCCTGTGAAGAGGGCCGTCGCATCTACGACAACATCCGCAAGGTCATCCAGTTCCTGCTTTCGGCCAACCTTGCCGAGGTGTTCTCGGTGTTTATCGCCACGCTCATCGGCTTTACCATCTTCCAGCCGGTGCAGCTGCTGTGGGTGAACCTGGTTACCGACTGCTTCCCCGCGCTCGCGTTGGGCATGGAGGATGCCGAGGGCGACATCATGAAGCGCAAGCCGCGCAACGCCAAGGACGGCGTCTTTGCCGGCAATATGGGCCTGGACTGTGTGGTCCAGGGCCTAATCATCACCGTGCTGGTGCTGGCGAGCTTCTTTGTGGGCGTGTACTTTGACATGGGCTACATCCACATCGCCGATATGATCGCCGGCAATGCCGACGAGGAAGGCGTGATGATGGCGTTCATCACGCTCAACATGGTCGAGATTTTCCACTGCTTCAATATGCGCAGCCGTCGTGCGTCGCTGTTCACCATGAAGAAGCAGAACAAGTGGCTGTGGGCTTCCGCCGCGCTGGCGCTGGTGCTGACGGTGATCGTAACCGTGCAGCCGACGCTTGCCGAGATGTTCTTTGGCCCCGTGACGCTTGAGCTCAAGGGCGTTGTCGCTGCCCTGGGCCTGGCCTTCCTGATCATCCCGCTGATGGAGATCTACAAGGCGATCATGCGCGCTGTGGAGAAAGAGTAACGTACCTGTCCGGGCCCGACCGCCTGCGGGGTTTCCACGGGCACGTCCTCGCCGCTTTGCGGCTGCGGGATGTGCCCTTAGGAAACCCCTCCCGGCGGGCGGGCCCTGCGGTATCCTTGCTGGCTTTTCCCGCGCGGATGAAAAAGGGCTGGGGGAAAGTTTGTGAGCTGGTCGGGCTTTGCCCGGCCAGCTCTTTTTGATTTGGGGCTTTGCCCGGCCAGCTCTTTTTGATTTAAAATACCTGCTCAGTTGTGATTTTTGGTGCTGGGAGGCGTTTGTGGCTAAGGCTAAGGCTAAGGCGAAGAAAAAGACGACGGGGGCGCGGGCTAAGCGTGATCGTCGTCGGAAGCTCGCGACCGAATCCCCTGCATCTGCTGAGGAGTTGCTGGCGAGTGTACCGGGGCTTGACGCGCTGCGGGACGTTCCGGCGTTCGATGACCTGCCGGTCGATGAAGCTCAGCAGGCTGCCTTTGATGATTTCTGCGCACATGCCGAGGAGCCCGAGCAGATGCAGCTTGGCGCCGTGGTGCGCTTGGATCGTGGGTTTCCGCTGGTGGCGACTGCCGACGATACCTTCCGCGCCGAGCATGCCGTGGGATTTGCCAAGTCGCGCGGTGGGGACGAGGTCCTGCTGCCTGCCGTGGGCGATCGTGTGGCGGTGCGCCGCGCTCCCGGGCACGATATGGGCGTGATTGAATGCGTACTGCCGCGCCGTACGAGCTTTGAGCGTTGGCGCGGCCGTGCCCGCGGAGAGCGCCAGGTGCTCTGCTCCAACGTGGATAGCGTGCTAATCGTGCAGGCGCTCGGTGCCGGCGAGGTGCTGCTCGACCGTGTGGCGCGCTCGCTGGTGTTGGCGCTCGACTGCGATGCCGAGCCGGTGGTGGTGCTCACCAAGGCTGACCGCTGCGATGCCGGGGAGCTCGAGCGCGATCTGGACCGCGTGCGCCGTCTGGTGGGTCCGGACGTGCGCGTGATCGTGACGTCTTCTGCCGAGGGCCGCGGTCTGGACGAGGTCCGTGCCTGCGTGCCTGCCGGGAGCTGCGCCATGATTCTGGGCGAGTCGGGTGCCGGCAAGTCGACGCTGCTCAATGCACTGCTGGGCCACGATACGTTGGCGACCGGCGGTGTGCGCGAACGCGACGACCAGGGCCGTCACACTACCGTCGCGCGCGTGATGGTGGCGCTGCCGGGCGACGCCGGCGTGATCGCCGATGCCCCGGGTCTGCGCAGCCTGCCGCTCGTGGGTCACGAGCGGGGTCTGGCACGCGCCTTCCCCGAGATTGTCGAGGCATCGCGTGCGTGCCGGTTTGGCGACTGCACGCATACCCACGAACCGGGTTGCGCCGTTCGCGAGGCCGAGGACGCCGGGCAGATCGACAGCCTGCGTCTGGAAACTTTCCAAAATCTGGCGTCATCCATGCGCGTGAGCGCTCAAATGCTCGATCCCGATGTCCATCTGTAATTGATTTTTCCTATGACAGCCGTCTCCCAACTGTTCGGGAGACGGCTTTTTTGCTGCGGAAAAGCCTCGAAACATGCAGTTTGCTGACGTGCTGACCAAAACCCTGCCACGAGCTTGACGGGCTGGTCAGCTTTTGGTCAGCGATTGGTTTGACATCGAAAACCAAGATTGCGATTGCGCCGCTTTGCACTCTGGCCGCCCAGACAATGGTGGTACGGGCATTCGCCCGGCACTGCCATGAGAGGAGCGGCCGTGAACAAGAGCAAGCGCATCGCCATCAGTCTGGTCGCGGGCGTGCTCGCTGCTCTGCTCTGCATGGTTTACGGCTCGTCGATCCGCTCGCAAGCCGAACAGGTCCAGGCTGAGACCTTGGCCAAGTACGGTGGCGATCGCGTCGAGGTATGCGTCGCGGCGCGCGATATCGATGTGGGCGAGACCCTCGATGAGACCAATGTCATAACCCAGGAGTGGCTGACGAGTCTGCTGCCGCGTGACGCGGCGACCGAGCTGCGCCAGGTGCGCGGCGACGTGACGACTTCGCGTATTCCCAAAAACGCCGTGATCT
This sequence comes from uncultured Collinsella sp., assembly GCA_900544895.1. GTDB lineage: Bacteria > Actinomycetota > Coriobacteriia > Coriobacteriales > Coriobacteriaceae > Collinsella. The sequence continues at coordinate 181,445 of UQWZ01000001.1, read as the reverse complement.
GCAATGTCTACACCAAGGCCGAGAGCCACAAGCTCGAGGTGCCTAAGGGTAAGGTCGCCGTTTCGGTGGCGGTCGATGCCGAGCACTCGGTCGGCGGTGCTGCGGGCGTGGGCAGCTACGTGGACGTGTACGTGCAAAAAGACGGCGTAACCGATCGGCTGTGCGGCGCGTACGTGATCGATACCAGTGAGGATTCCGGTTCCACGCGCGAGGGCAAGATCGAATGGGTGACGCTGGCGGCTGACCCCGAAGACGTCAAGGAACTGCTGGGAGCCTCGGGCAAGGGAACGGTCAGCTTGACGATTCCCGCCACGGCGCGCGGCAAAAAGAGCGGAGGCGACGAGTGATGAAGGCGATCTGGCTTGCGTGCTGCGCGTGCGGCGATTACGGGCTGTTGCAGCGGGAAGTCGAGGGCCGTGATGTGGGTGCACAGGTGCTTCGCGTGGGTGACCTGGACGGGCTGGTTTCCATGGCGCGGGCGTTTCCGTCGCGCCGCGGGGCTGCCATCATCGCGGCGTCTCTGTTTGATACCGAAGATGTGCGCAAGACTGTTGCGCGCCTGACGGCCGAAGGCCGCGTGAGCCGCGTGGTCGTGTTGATAGAAGCGCTCGATCCGTCGGATATCGAGGGACTGTTTCGCGCGGGGGCGACTGAGGTCATCGCTGCACACAGTATATGCGGCAACGGGCGCGCGGGCGAGGGAGCGGTTGATTCCGATCGGCGCATGACGATTGAGCCCGATGCTTTTGTTGATAGGGAACCCGGGGCGCCTCGCGCTACAAGAGGCCCGCGTGTTGATGATTATGGAAAAGCGGAAGCCGAGCATGGTCGGCGCCCCCGGAACCCCCTTGTACACGATGACGCTGGAGGGCCGGCGCAGCATGCTGGCGATTCCCCGGCTGTAGATATGGGATACGTGCACGGCGTGAATCTGGCGGATGAACTCGATGAAGTTGAGGGCTTTGCCGGGTGCGGCGAGTTGTCGCTGATGCAGCATGAGCAGATTGCACAGAACGAGCCTGCCTCGCAGACCGAACAAGCTGCCATGCCGGCTTGGACGCAGCGTGTGGTTGCGGCGGGGGAGACGGGGACGCTGTCACCGACGCCCGCCCCGCCGCCTCCGATGCCGCCGGCAGACGCTGCCGCTTCGCCGCATCGAGCTCCGGTCATCTGCGCCATTTCGGGTTCGGGCGGTTGCGGCAAGTCGACGATCGTTGCCACCATGGCACACGCATCGTCGCTGTTGGGCTTGCGTGCCGCCGTGCTCGACCTGGACCTGATGTTTGGAAACCTTTACGACTTGTTAGGCGTCGATGCTCTGCGCGATATGTCGGCACTTATCGAGCCGTCGGCGGCGGGCACGCTCACCGAGCCGGATATCGTAGCCACATCGATGCGCGTGGCGCCGGGCGTTACGCTCTGGGGTCCCGTCGCGGCGCCCGAGCAAGCCGAGCTCATGGCACGTCCGGTGGAGTTGCTGCTTGATGTCCTGCGTCGCGAATCCGACGTGGTCTTTATCGATACCTCGGTCTTTTGGGGCGACGCCGTGGCGGCTGCGGTGGCGGCGAGCGACCGTTGCCTGGTCGTTGGCGACGCGGCGGTGTCGTCCGCGACATCGGCGTCGCGCGTCATTGAACTGGCAAGTCGAGTAGGTGTGCCACGCACGCGCATGAGCGCCGTGTTCAACCGGTTCGGTGCGCGCGGGGCAGACGAGGACGTCGCCATGCGCTTTGAGATTGCCTGTGCGTTGAGCTCCAAGATTCGTATCGCCGATGGCGGGCAGGATCTCGCCGCGCTCATGGCGTTTGGGCGCGCTGACGAGGCAGTGGGGCAGACCAGCGCTTTTGCGACTAGCGTGCGCGAGGCCACGCGCGAGATGCTCGTGGAACTGGGGTGTGCCGTCGGCCCTTGGAGCGATATGGTCGCCGACCGTGCAACGCGCACCGAACGCCCGCGTATCCGCCTTCCCTGGTCGCGCGAGGGTGATCAGCGATGAGTCTGCAAACGAGGATTAAGGCTGCCGGCGCTGCGGCGGCGGCAGCGCCTGTAGATGCGGGGCGTCGCCGCGCGGTGAAACGACGCACCAAGCGCGCCGTGATGGACCGCATGGGTTACGACGAAGTGGCGCGTATCAGCGCCTATATCGACCCGGCACTTGCCCGCTCGGAATTGCGTCCTGCGGTGGAGGCGGCGCTCAATGTTGAGGAGCCGACCGATCTCGCGACGCCCGAGCGCGAGACCATCATCGACGAGATTTTGGATGACGTGGTGGGCTTGGGGCCGTTGCAGCCGCTCATCGAGGACGACACCGTTACCGAGATCATGATCAACGGCTGCCGCTCGGCTTTCTTTGAACGCGGCGGCGTCTTGTACCCCATCGAGCATGCGTTTGAGGATGATGAGCAGATCCGTGTGCTTATCGACCGCATTATCTCGCCACTTGGCCGCCGTATCGACGAGCGCAGCCCCATCGTCAACGCCCGCCTCAAAACGGGCTATCGCGTCAACGCGGTGATTCCGCCTGTGGCGATTGACGGACCGATTCTCACCATCCGAAAGTTCTCGGACCGTATCTGCTCGCTGGACGAGCTCGTGGGGTTGGGATCGCTGCCGCTTTGGTATGCGCAGCTGCTGTCGTGTGCGGTGTCGCTGCGACAGGACCTGGCGGTTGCGGGAGGCACGGGATCTGGTAAGACCACCCTGCTCAACGCGTTGTCATGTGAGATTTCCACCGGCGAGCGCATCGTGACGATCGAGGACTCTGCCGAGCTCAAGTTTGCGCATCATCCGCACGTGGTGCGCCTAGAGGCGCGCGAGGCTTCAATTGAGGGCGAGGGCGCGGTGACGATCCGCGACCTGGTAACTAATGCCCTACGCATGCGCCCCGACCGCATCGTGGTGGGCGAGGTGCGCGGTGCCGAGTGCTGCGACATGCTGCAGGCCATGAACACGGGCCACGACGGGTCGCTCACCACACTTCATGCGGGTTCAGAACAGGAGACCGTGGTGCGTCTGACGTTGCTTGCACGTTATGGCATCGATCTGCCGAGCGAGCTCATCGAGGAGCAGATTGCCATGGCACTCGACGGTATCGTGATGTCCGAGCGCCACGCCGATGGCAGGCGCTTCGTCTCCTCGTATTCGGGGGTGCGACGCGCCGCATCGGGCGGCGTAGAGCTCGAGCGCTATGTGACGTTCGATGCCGCCGAGCGCACCTGGACGCTTGACCGCGAGCCGCCGTTTATCGCAGAAGGCCTGCGGTCGGGGACGCTCACACAAGAGGAGGTGGACGAATGGAGATCACTGTGCCCCTCGTCGTAGGGGGCTTGGCAGGGCTTTCTGTCGCGACGGCGTGCGGGGCGGAACCTCGTGTGCCGCAGGTACCGCCGGCGGAGCTGGCACGTCAGGCGCTCGAGACGGTGGCAGAGAAGCTGCCGCGTGAGCTGGTGGAAAACGATCTGCTGAAAAAGATCGCCCGTTCGTGGGCATCGCTGGCTCCGGCGCATCGCCTTGGCCTCGTGATCGAAGATGCTTCGGGACGTTTGGCGTTTCTGCTGCTATCGAGCGGTGTCTGCTGCGTTTTACTAACGATGGTGTCGTTATCGCCCCTCGGATTTGCCTTGGGACTTGTTGCTCCGTTTGCCGTTGGTGCCGCTCGGGATGGCTTTGAGAGCCGGCGCGAGCAACACGATGCAGAAGAGGCAATGCCCGAGGCGTTTACCGCACTTTCCATGTCGCTTGCCTCGGGACATTCGCTGGCCCAGGGCATGCGCTTTGTGGGCGCTCATGCGCAAGAGCCAGTGCATACCGAGTTTTTGCGGGTGGCGGCGGCGATCGATTGCGGCATCTCGGCGACCGACGCGCTCGATGACTTGCTCGTGCGTATCGACGCCCCCGGTCTTTCGCTTGTGACCTTGGCGCTTAAGGTGTCTCAGCGCACCGGCGCTCCGCTTGCCGACTTACTGTCCGAGGCGTCGAGCATGGTGGGGGAGCGCATTGAGCTCAAGCGCCGCCTGGATGTTAAGACGTCGCAGGCTCGCATGTCTGCGCATATGGTCGCGGCGATGCCGGCGGGCATGTGCGCGGTGTTGGCGCTGCTTTCGGCAGATTTTCGTCGCGGTCTTGCGACGCCTGCCGGCGCGGGCGCTGTGGTGCTGGGTCTTGCCCTCAACGCCGTTGCCCTGGTGGTTATCCGGCGCATTATGCGGGTGGAGCTATGAGCGCCCCGGTTGCAGTTGCGGCTTGCCTGTGCGCCCTGAGTGTATTTGTCGCGACGGGTTTGGATCGGGCGGATGCACGCAAGATCGCAGGGGCCTGCAAGCGCGAGGCGGTGCTGGTCGCTGCCGCGGGTCGCTCGGTGGTCGATGCTCTGACCGCGCGAGTGAAGGGCGCGGTTGGAGCGGGCGGCCCGGCGCGAGTGTCGCTCGGCGAAGTGTCCGAGATGATCGATGTTGTGCGCTTGGGTCTTTCGGCCGGTCTTTCGTTTGATGCGGCGCTTGAGATTTTCTGCGCCAACCGCCGGTCAGTGCTGGCTCTTCGCCTTGAGCGCGCCTGCATGGCGTGGCAGGTGGGCGTGGGCACGCGTGAGGACGAGTTGTTGGCCGCCGCGCGCGACCTGGACGTGCGAGCGCTCGAGACCTTTGCCATCACGGTGGGGCAGGCGCTCGCCCTGGGTGCCCCACTTGCCGAGACGCTGGCCGCTCAAAGTCGCGAGATCCGTGCGGCTCATCGCGCCGCGGTCGAGCGCGAGATCGAGCGTGCACCCGTCAAGCTGCTGATTCCCACCGGCACGCTCATCTTGCCGGCGTTGCTTCTGTCCATATTGGGCCCGCTGCTGGGAGCAGGCGGGATGATGTAGGGAGGAATACGTGAACACGATGGTCGAAGTTGCTGACAAGGCTTGGAGCTGGGCTTTTTGCCGGGCGATTCACACTCGCCAGCATGCCAAGGAGCTGTTGCAGGAGGAGAGCGCGCAGGGTACCACCGAGTACGCCATTTTGGTGGGCGTACTTGTGGTGATCGCGATTATTGCCATCGTTGCATTTAAAGGCAAGGTTAAAGAGCTATGGGATGCGATCAGCGAGGGCATCAACAGCCTGTAGAGGGCGAGCGCCCCGTCGGGGTGCTGCTGGTGTTTGCTTGCCTGACCGTGGCGATAGCGGCGGTGCTTTGGGGGCTTAACGCCGCGCGGCAGCAGCGTCCTGGGACCGCCTTCGATTCGGGCTCAGATTCGGCGGTGGCGTCTCAAGAAGATGAGATGCGAGATGCGGACGATTCGGATGTCGCTGTCACGGCGCAAACCTTTCTGCGGACGCTCGACAAGCGGTCTGACACTGTGACGGATTCGCCTGAGGGCAACGCGATTGCGGTCCGGCTTGCATGGTCCGAGGACCGACCGATGACCGAAGCGGCGGCGGATATGCTGCATGCCTATCGCGAGGTACCCACGGCACAACTTGCTCTGAGCGGCTATCTCGACATCAAGGGCAACGTGTGGGGCGCCATCGTGCGCGACGAACGCGGCTGGGTCGATATGGTGACAATTGCCGCGGATGCTGGCGATGCTTCGTGTCGTCTGCGCGCCGTGCGCCTGAGCCCGCAGGCAACGGACTCAAAGGAGGGATCGTGAAATGCATGATGTCCTGCGTGAGGAATCTGCCCAGGCGACGGTCGAATACGCCATCGTCACGGTGGCGCTGTTATCGATCGTGCTGGCGATCGCGGGACTTTGGCGTGCCGGCACCGATGGGCGCTTGGCGGCGCTGGTTGAGCGGGCGGCATCCCATGGCGTTGCCTCGACGTCGGTTATCGACGCCGCTGCGGCCGCTAAGGACATCGCGTTGTATTGATGCCGCGCGCGAGGACCGGGCGCAGTCTACGGTCGAGGCCGCTTTTTTGCTGCCGACGTTTCTGACACTCATCCTTCTCGCGCTGCAACCGGTGTGCCTGCTCTATACGCGCGCGGTCATGGAGTCTGCCGCCGCCGAGACCGCGCGGCTCATGACCACGACGACGGCGGAGGACGACGATCTTAAGGAGTTCACCCGCCGCCGACTTGCCGCAGTGCCCAACGTTTCGATCTTTCATGCCGGCGGGCCGTTGTCGTGGGATATCGAGCTTGGCCGGGCCGGTGCGGGTGGCGTCTCGTCCGTGTCCGTTTCCGGCGAGGTCAAGCCGTTGCCTGTGATCGGTGCGTTTGCGCAGGCTATGGGTGGTACCGCCGAGGGCGGCTACGTTGAGCTCAAGGTCGATGTCTCGTATCAATCGCGTCCCGAATGGCTGGAGGGAGATTATGATTCGTGGATTGCTGCATGGGATTAGGCGCTGCCTGTTGCGGGTGACGCAAGGGTTTGCGGCCCGCCGTCGACCAGGCGCTCTCCGCAAACGAGGCGGCTTTATGGGTCGAGCCGGTGTCGATCTGTTTATCGAAGACGGCGCCTATACCACGCTTTCTTCTGCCGTGGTCATCCTAGTGGTGCTCACATTGTTGTTTTCGTCGACCGCGGCGATATGGAGCATGTCGCGTGCCGGGGATACTCAGGTGGCGGCCGATAGCGGCGCGCTGGCGGGTGCCAACGTAGTGTCGTCCTATCACACGGCTGCCACGGTGGTTGATGCGAGCATCTTGAGTCTGGGGCTGGCGGGGTTTGCCACGATCGGGACGGGCCTGGTCGCCATCCTCATCCCGGGTGCCGAGCCGGTTGCCGGCAATATGGTCGACACCGGGATTGAGATCATTAAAACGCGCAACAAGTTTGCCAAAAGCGCATCGGAAGGCTTACAGAAAATCGAGACGGCTCTGCCGTATCTGATCGCCGCGCGTGCCACGCAGGCGGTGTCGGCGCAGGATACCGATAGTGTGACCTATACCGGTACGGCGCTTGCCGTGCCCAGGACATCCGAGTCTGACTTCGCTGCGCTCGAGGGGTCCGAGATCTCGACCGATGCCATTAAAGACACATCAGATGATTTAGAGTGTGCGGCCGAGGAGCTGCGGAAGGCTTCTGAGGACACGGCGAAGGCTAAAGAGCGTGCTTGGCTGGCGGATTGTGGTGGGTCTGACAAGGGCTCGGTCGGCAGCTGTTCTTGCATGTGGGAGCGTGCGAAAAGCCTAACGGATCTCTCCGGTGTTCAAAATCCGCATTACTCATCGAGCGTTACGTGGGAGCCCCAAGTTGCCCTTGATCGCGCGAAGGACTACTACCATTGGCGTCTGACAAATGAGAAGCCCCACGGCTCGAGTGTCGAGATGAAGGCAGAGTCTGCGGCGCGTAAGGCGTTTTATACCTATGCGAGCGCGGAGGTCGATCGGGCGCATATAACCGAGAACGGAGACAGGGTTTCCTCCTATATTCCGCTGCTGCCGCGCAACTCTGATGAGGTTCGGGCGACGGAACTCTATACCGATGCGGTGTGGCCGACTAGCGTGAACGATGACAAGGCGTATCTGCATTACGGGACGACCTGCCCTAACTATAAGAAAGGGACGCCGAGCGGATTTGCTTCGGTTGCCGATTACGATGGACAGGATAAATGCAGCAAATGCCATTTTGGCGTTTTGTCGCTTGGTGCTGTTGCGGCGCCTTCAACCTCTATCGAAAACGGCTTCGAATATCACTTCGACGAGTTCAAAAAGGCCTTGGAGGAATACGTCAAATGTCGGAACAAAGAGCTTGAGCTCATGCGTCAGACCGAGGATGAGGCCGACCGTGCGAGCAATGCGTTTGACCAGGCCATTAAAGCGCTTTCGGGCGAGCGTCCGCGTATCGCTCCGCCCGGTCGCAACGGCGTGGTTGCCTTTGCGGTTTCGGGTGCCATCTCGAGCCCCGATGAGCTCAACTCTTCGTTTAACACGGCAGTCAGGCTTGGCGATCGCGGTGCCATCTCTGCCGCGGTGCTGGCGCCCGATGAGGCGACGGCGCAAAACAACGTGCTTTCGCGATTTTTCTCGACATTGAAGGAACGCTCGGGTGGCGTTGCCGGCGTACTCGATGGCGTCATGGATGTCTGGGGACGGCTGCTTGTGGGATACGGAGACATCCAAGGTTCGGCCGACGAACTTATGGACGAGATGATTAAAGGCCTAGGAGGGGGCAGCGGCGCGTTGGGCTCCATCGCATCGTGGCTCGGCGATACCGTTTCGGCGTCCGTGGCGGCGCTGGGTTTGGAACCGTGCGACTTGCGCCTGCGAAAGCCGGTGCTGACTGATTCCGCCAACGTCATTAAGAGCCCGGGGTCTGACATTGCTGGTCTCTCTCAAGCGCAAGACAAACTGCGAAGTATTCCGTTGGGCGTGACCGATCCCAAGGCGCTTTGCGAGGCGTTGGAATATCAAGTCGAACGCACCATCAGCGGTACGGTGTTCACGCTTGCGGAGATTCCTCTGCCCGGCGGCGGCTCCATCCCGCTCACCGTCGATGTCGCCACGCTGGTTGGCGCTCTGGGCGGTGGGTCGTAATGAGTATCCGCATGCGTCTGCGCGAGGAGCGCGCCCAAGCGACGGTGGAGATAGCAGTGGTTACGCCCGTTTTGCTGGTGCTGGCACTCATCGTATACAACGTCATGATCTATGCCAGCGCTGTCGCGCGCTTCGACCGCGTGGTGCCCGACATCGTGTTGGCGCACGCCGTGGCGCCGAGCGGGGAGGGCGACGAAAGCTCTGTCGATGCCTCGGCGACGGTCCGGACTCAAATTCTGAATGCCATGGAAGGCTATGACTTGCAGATCGAAGTGTCGAGCGAGCAAGGCGCGGAGGCATCGGATGGTGGCCTGCTCTCCCTATCCGGTACGTTTAGGACCTACACCTGCACCATGCACTATGAGCCGTGGCCGACTTCTCTCAGCATCGCTGGCGTTCCGCTGGGGGCGCCGACAACGTTGTCGCACGAGCGCGCGGTGACGGTCGATCCACGGCGTCCGGGGGTGGTCATGTGACCGCGGTCTCGTCCTACATCGCCTACGCGCGGGCACTCAATAGGCTGGGCTGGACGCCGGCCGAGTTTGCGGTGGCGGAGTCGTTTGCCGTGCGCCTGCGCGGCATGCTGGGACGGTGTCCGGTTGCCGCCAACGGTCTGCCGCTCGTCATGGCATTTCCACGCTGCTCTTCGGTCCATACGTGTTTTATGGCCTATCCCATCGATATCGCCTTTATCGATGCACGTGGCTATGTCCTCGTATGCTACGAAAACGTACGTCCCTGGCGTATGTGCTCCTGCCCCGGCGCCTGGGCCGTACTAGAGCGTCCTTCAATCATTGTTTCGACCCCTGCTCTCCAACGCGTGCCGGCTTAAGAATTGGCGACAGCGGACTTTCGTCATACGAAATTGGGTAAGATGGAGGAGAAGATGCATGGATGTTGAGATCCATCCCAACGCTAAAAAGCACCTGACGGAAAAGCAGGTGCTTAGCGCTTGGCTTGCGGTTACTGAGTGCATTCGTCGCGAGCCGAAGGACGAGCCGCCGAGATGGCTTGCGATTGGATGGCTCCCAGACGGACGAAGCGTGGAGCTTGTCGCGGTCGAGCTTGTCCGTGGGGGCTTATCATTCATGCCTTGTCTCCAGTCCAGAAGAAATTTTGGCAGGAGATTGAACGGGCTCGGCAAAGGGGTCGATGATGGGCAAGACGTATACGGCCGCTAATGGTCAGGTTGTAACGGATGAAATGATTGACGCGTGGTGCGAGTCGTACGAGCGCGGAGAGTTTCCGGATGGCGAACACACCGTTGGTGGGATCGTGCATGGACGGCCCCCACTCTCAGGTGAGGGGACGGCAACGCTGTCGGTCAAGATTCCTCTGGGAATGAAGGAGGCCATTCGTCGACGGGCGGCTGCCGAGGGGATGACGCCAAGTGAGTTTGCCCGTGCGGCTCTGAGCGAAAAACTTCTTGCTGCCGGCTGATGCCTCTGACGTGCCGATTTATAGAACCGAGGCTGTGCTCAAAAACTTTTTTGAAATTCTCGGTTGACCGGAACGCGTCCTTGGTTATACTAATCAAGCCTTGAAACAAGGCACACCTCAAATGGCTGGGTAGCTCAGTTGGTAGAGCAGAGGACTGAAAATCCTCGTGTCAGGGGTTCGATTCCCTTCCCCGCCACCTTGAATTGACTAGGACCTCTGCAAAGGGGTCCTTTTCTTTTATGCAGCCCCTACATGGAATCGAACCCCGTGAGGGCGCGGAGCTGAGTAAACGCGTAAGCGTTTGCCAGCGCAGCTCGCAAGGCGCGTAAGCGCCGCAGCGGTCCGTCCGCGCAGCGCGCGGACGCGATTCCCTTCCCCGCCACCTTGAATTGACTAGGACCTCTGCAAAGGGGTCCTTTTCTTTTATGTAGGGTTCTGCGGAAACTGCGTCCCAGAATAAGGGCTCAGAACGGGACAAACTTTCCGGTGCCTGCCTCCGGCGCGCGTACACACCTCGTCGCACCATTCCGAGCCCGCCCGCCCCAGACATTCCTCCCACTTTCGCGTCACTTTACAGACCGTTCGGTCGCCTGTCCGCACACGCGGGTATACTCAAAACGATACTTATCCTATGCAATACGATGCGGGTTCGACCTGCATGATCCGAAGGGGGCAGTGATGGAGAGGATACTCGGCGTTAATCTCTCTGGCTGGTTTATTCCCGAGCCTTGGGTGACCCCGTCGCTGTACGCGGCGACCGGTGCATCCAACGCGGCCGAGCTACAGGAGGCCATGGGTACCGCCGCCTATAACGAGCGCATGCGCCGCCATTACGAGACGTTTGTGAGCGAGGACGATTTTCGTCGCATGGCGCAGATCGGTCTCAATGCCGTGCGTCTGCCGGTGCCTTGGTATGCCTTTGGCTCACAGGAGTCCGATGCCTCCTACATATCGGTTGTCGATTACATCGACCGCGCGATTGAGTGGGCTGCCAAGTACGACATCCGCGTGCTGCTCGATCTGGCAACTGTGCCCGGTGGCCAGGGCGATTCCAACGATTCGCCCACCACGCCGGAGGCTGTTGCCGAGTGGCATTCGTCCACTAACGGCCGCCATGTCGCACTCGACGTGCTCGAGCGCTTGGCCGATCGCTATGGCGAGGCCGAGAGCCTGCTGGGCATTGAGCTGCTGGACACGCCGCAGATGAGCGTTCGCAAGAGCCTCTTCACCATGACGGATGGCATTCCCGCTCACTACCTGCGCAATTTCTATCGCGATGCCTACGAGCTCGTCCGTTCGTATATGCCCGAGGATAAGACCGTCGTCTTCTCGTCGTCGGGGCATCCCAGCGAGTGGAAGCATTTTATGCGCGGCGCCAAGTACAAGAACGTCTACATGGACCTTCACCTGTACCATTACCGCGACGAGTATGCGCTCGACATCACGAGCCCTCGCGGGCTGACGACGGCGATTTCGCGTAACAAGCGCGAGCTTAAAGAAGCGATTTCGACTGGGTTCCCCGTGCTGGTGGGCGAATGGTCGGGCGCGGCGATCTTTGCCAACTCGTCGGTTACGCCCGAGGGCCGCAATGCCTACGAGCGCGTGTTTATCGCCAACCAGCTGGCTTCGTTTGCGCCGGCTGCCGGTTGGTTCTTCCAAACGTGGAAGACCGAGAAGCGCATTGCAGCATGGGACGCCCGCGCGGCGCTCGGTACGCTCGAGCGCGGCATGATTGAATAGGTTGATATGACGCAAAACAGCGCCCATACGGGCAAACTCTATGTGGTCGGCACGCCCATCGGCAACCTGGGTGACCTGTCCCCGCGCGTTGGCGAGGCCTTTGCCGCTGCCGATGTCATCTGCTGCGAAGACACGCGTGTGACGTCAAAGCTGCTGATGCACCTGGGCATTTCCAAGCCGCTTGTCCGTTGCGACGAGAATGTGATCGCTAGCCGCGCTGCCGGCCTGGTCGACCGTCTGCTGGCGGGGGAGACCCTCGCCTTTGCCTCGGACGCCGGCATGCCGAGCGTGTCCGATCCCGGCCAGGCGCTGGTCGAGGCGGCGCGTGAGGCCGATTTGCCCGTCGAAGTTATTCCCGGGCCCTCTGCTTGCGTCACGGCGCTCGTTTCGTCCGGCATTCCCTGCGAGCATTTTTTCTTCGAGGGCTTTTTGGGCCGAAAGCACGGCGACCGTGTGCGCCGTTTGCAGCGCCTTGCCGTGGTGCCCGGCGCACTCATCTTCTACGAGTCTCCACATCGCATCGTGGCGACGCTCGAGGCCGTGGCGGAGGTCTTTCCCCAGCGTGAGGTTGCCGTCTGCCGCGAACTCACCAAGCTGCACGAGGAGGTCTTGCGCGGGCCCGCTGACCAGCTTGCCGAGGAGCTGCGTGCTCGCGGCGAGGTAAAGGGCGAGATTGCGCTGGTCATCGCGCCGCCGAGCGAGGATGAGGAGGCCGGCATCGCGCCGGTTGGCGCTGCGGTAGCGGATCCCGACGAGGCCCTGCGCGAGGATATCCGCGCCGCGCTCGAGGAGGGGGAGCCCGCGTCTGCGGTGGCCAAGCGCCTGTCTCAGAAGTATTCGCGCCGCAAGCGCGATGTCTATGCCATGGTGCTCGATATGCAATAGATGGAGGATATCCAGCCCTTGCGCTAGAATCATCCTCTGTATGCAACGTTTTTCTGGAGGACAAACCCCATGGATCAAAGCAAGCCTTCGTTCTTTATCACGACGCCCATCTACTACGTCAACGCCGATCCGCACCTGGGCACGGCTTATTCCACCATCATCGCCGACGTTCAGGCTCGCTATCGCCGTTCCGCCGGCTATAACGTCAAGTTCCTGACCGGCATGGACGAGCACGGCGAGAAGGTCGCCGAGGCCGCAGCCAAGCATGGCATGACGCCGCAGGAGTGGACCGATAGCCAGGCCCCGCACTTCAAGGAGCTTTGGAGCAAGCTCGAGATTTCCAACGACGACTTCATCCGCACCACCGAGCCGCGCCAGCATCATGCCGTGCAGTATCTGTGGGAGCGCATGAAGGAGTCCGGTTACCTGTATAAGGGCAGCTACGACGGTTGGTATTGCGTGCCTGACGAGACCTACTTCACTGATACGCAGGTCCAGAAGGGCGACGAGGAGTACGGCAGCGTCGGCCAGCATCTATGCCCCGACTGCCACCGTCCGCTTGAGCGCGTGCAGGAGGAGTCCTACTTCTTTAAGCTTTCCGCCTTCCAGGACAAGCTTCTCAAGCTCTATGACGAGCACCCCGACTTTGTCGAGCCTGCGTTCCGCATGAACGAGGTACGTAGCTTTGTCGAGGGCGGCCTTAACGACCTTTCCGTGAGCCGCACGAGCTTTGACTGGGGCATTCAGGTCCCGTTTGACGAGGGTCACGTGACCTACGTGTGGTTCGATGCGCTGCTCAACTATATGACGGCCGTCGGCTACGGTGTCGACACCGACGAGGCGCGTGCCGAGCTGGCCTATCGCTGGCCCGCGCAGTTCCACATCGTGGGTAAGGACATCATCCGCTTCCACTGCGTCATTTGGCCCGCCATGCTCATGGCCATCGGCGAGGCCCTGCCCGAGCACGTCTTTGCCCACGGCTTCCTGACCGTGCGCAATGCCGAGACAGGCAAGGCCGAGAAGATGTCCAAGAGCCGCGGTAACGCCATCGCTCCGCAGGACGTTATCGACATGCTGGGCGTCGAGGGCTATCGCTATTACTTTATGACCGACGTGGTCCCCGGCACCGACGGCGCCATCAGCTTCGATCGCATGGAGCAGGTCTACAACGCCGATCTGGCCAACAGCTGGGGCAACCTCATTTCGCGCTCGCTCAACATGAGCGCAAAGTACTTTGACGGCTGCGCCCCGGCTAAACCGGCGTCTGCCGACGCGTTCGATAACCCGCTGGCAAAGATTGCCGACGGTTTGGTCGAGCGCTACATGGCCAAGATGGACATGCTCGATTACGGCGGAGCCAAGGATGAGGTCATGGAGCTCATCCATGCCGCCAACCACTACATCGAGGACTCCGAGCCCTGGGCGCTTGCCAAGGACGAGGCCAAGGCTGACGAGCTGGCATTTGTGATTTACAACCTGCTCGAGGCCATCCGCATCGCCGCCCACCTGCTGATGCCGCTCATGCCCCAGACTTCTGTCGAGGCTCTGCGCCGCCTGTCCTGTGAGGGCGAGGCCGCGAGCGACGACCTCAAGGGCATTTGCGCTTGGGGCCTGCTTGCTGGTGGTCAGCCCGTCGAGAAGGGCGATCCGCTGTTCCCGCGTCTGGCGTAGAGACCGCGCGAGCGCCATATCGGCAATTTGCTGTTTAGCTGTAAGGGCATGGCCGCCACGGTCCATGCCCTTTTGTTTCAAGACGCCGCCATCATGCTAAGGAGGCAACCATGACAACTTCGCCTTTGGCAAACCCCACGGCCACCAGGGAGCTGCTGGAGGAGTTTGGCCTTGCGACCAAGCATCGCCTGGGCCAGAACTTTCTAATCGACAATCATGTGATCGAGCGTATCTGCGAGCTTGCCGAGCTTGCAGGTGACGAGCGCGTACTCGAGGTGGGTCCGGGTTGTGGAACGTTGACACTTGCGTTACTGCAGGAAGCGGCGTGCGTTACGTCCATTGAGGCCGATCCCGAGCTTGAGCCGGTGCTCGATGCCCACGCCGCCGACTATGCCAACTTCCGCTTTATCATGGGCGATGCGCTCAAGGTGACGCCGGAGCAGATTGAGCAGGCCGCCGGTGGTGAACCCACGGTGTTTGTCGCGAATCTGCCCTATAACGTGGCGGCGACGATCATTCTTCAGTTCTTCCAGACGATGCCCGCGCTTAAGCGCGCTGTCGTCATGGTGCAAAAGGAGGTTGCCGATCGCATTGCCGCAGTGCCGGGCAACAAGACCTATGGCGGCTATACGGCAAAGCTCGGCCTGTATGCGCAGGTGACGGGTCGCTTTGAGGTGCCGCCGCGTTGCTTTATGCCGGCGCCGCACGTGGACTCGGCCGTCGTGCGTATCGACCGTGTTGACGGTGTGGTGCCCGAAGAACTCGATCGCGAATTTATGGCCCGCGTGATTGACGCTGCATTTGCTCAGCGTCGCAAGACCATCCGCAATTCCATGAGCGCCAACGGTTTTGCCAAGGACGTGCTCGATGCCGCCTTTGAGGCTTGCGGTATCGCACCCACCACGCGCGCCGAGACGCTTGATGTTGCCGACTTTGTCCGTCTGGCCCAGGAGCTAATCCATGATGCCTAATGCCGAACGCGTGACGTTTACCAAGAAAAAGAAGACGGTTGCTTGTCCCGTGCCCTTGGCACCGCTTGCTGACACGCATGCGCATCTGCTTTCGTTTTGGGGCAAAGAAGTGCCCGAGACACTCGTGCGCGCCAAAGCCGCGGGCATCGACCTGTTGGTGACGGTCTTCGATCCCATTGCCGATAAGCGCAGCGTGACGGACTATAGCGACTGGCTGACGCGCGAGATTCTGCCGATGCAGGATATCCCGCAGATCAAGTATCTTGCCGGCGTGCATCCGTATGGCGCGCCGGACTATACCGACGACGTTCACGCACAGGTCGTTGCCGCACTCGATGACCCCTTATGCGCCGGTATTGGCGAAATCGGCCTGGACTACCACATGGACTATGATGACGATATCGCGCCGGCACCTCATAACGTGCAGATTGACTGCATGGCGCGCCAGCTCGAGCTTGCCGCGTGCCGTAACGTGCCGGTGGAGTTGCACCTGCGGCACGAGGACTCGGATGGGGAGCGCACCTCGCATATGGATGCGTACAACGTGCTTCGTGAGGTGGGCGTGCCCCAGGCCGGTTGTGTGCTGCACTGCTTTGGCGAGGACCGCGCCACGATGGAGCGCTTTGTGAAGCTGGGCTGCTATATCGCCTATGGTGGTGCGGCCACCTTTAAGCGCAACGACGACGTGCGCGAGGCATTTGCGGCGACCCCGCTCGACCGCATTTTGTTCGAGACGGATTGCCCGTATATGGCTCCGGAGCCCATCCGCGGTCTTGAATGCGAGCCCGCAATGATCTCCATTACGGCAAACGCGCTGGTTAACGACCGTGTCGATCGCACTGGTGAGGACGCCGAAACAATCGCGCAAGCCGCTTGGGAAAATGCCTGCAAACTTTTTCAAAAATAGTTCTTGCGTTCGCGGTGGCGCTCCGTTATTCTAATTCCTGCACGCGGGCGTGGCGGAATTGGCAGACGCGTACGGTTCAGGTCCGTATGGGGGCAACCCCATGAAGGTTCAAGTCCTTTCGCCCGCACCATTGATTGAAAGAGCTCCCAGCAATGGGAGCTTTTTTGTTATGGGCCCACCGCGGGGACTTGAACCTGCGAAGGAGCGAGCGTAAAGAAAACGCGGAGCGTTTTTAGCGAGCTGGCGAGTCCGCCGGCAGGCGGGCGAAGCCGGTGCGGATCCGCGAAGCGGATACGCGGACGTCCTTTCGCCCGCACCATTGATTGAAAGAGCTCCCAGCAATGGGAGCTCTTTTTGTTATGCACGAACTCCTTGGACGGGTATCCTAGTACCAACGTGTGCCTATCAGAGGAGAGACCATGCTGTTTTCCGGTATCATCGCCGCCCTTACCAGCCTTTTGATTCCCATCATCATCCTGTTGCTGCTGCTCCCCAACGCCTGTTATGTCGTTGAACAGCAGCGCGCCGTAATCATCGAGCGCTTGGGTAAGTTCAACCGTATCGTCAACGCGGGCTTCCACGTGAAGGTGCCCGTGATCGACCGCAAGGCCGCCACGGTGAGCCTGCGCACCATGAAAAACGGTTTTGACATCGACGTTAAGACCCAGGACAACGTGACCATCGGTCTTGAGGTCTCCGCTCAGTACCACGTGAGCTACGACATGGGCGCCGGCCCGGCAGATTCGGGCATCTACAAGAGCTACTACATGCTGCAGGAGCCCGTCGACCAGATGCGCGACTTCATCACCGACGCCCTGCGCTCCTCCATCCCCGTCTACACACTCGATGAGGTCTTTGCCAAGAAGGATGACATCGCCAAGGATGTCAACGCTACCGTTTCCGAGCAGATGGCCGCCTACGGCTTCACCCTCGTGTCGACGCTCATCACCAAAATCGCACTGCCGACCGAGGTTGAGAACTCCATGAACGACATCAACGCTGCCCAGCGCAAGCGCGCTGCCGCGCAGGAGCTCGCCGAGGCCGACCGCATCAAGCGCGTCACCGAGGCGACCGCCGAGGCCGAGGCTATGGAAAAGGCGGGCGAGGGCATCGCCAACCAGCGCAAGGCCATCGCGCTGGGTATCAAAGATTCGCTCGAGATCATCCAGGAGACGGGTGTCGGCAATGACGAGGCCAACCAACTGTTCATGTTTACGCAGTGGTCCGAGATGATGACGGAGTTCGCTCGCACGGGTAAAACCTCGACGGTCGTGCTGCCGAGCGACTTTTCGCAGTCGGCCTCGATGTTCGAGCAGATGCTGGCCGCCGGCAAAGTTCAAAACGATTCGAAGGAGTAGACGCGCGTGAAATACACCGTCGTTTGCGTCGGTAAGCTCAAGGAGCGCTTTTGGAAGGACGCGTGCGCTGAGTACACCAAGCGCCTAGGTGCCTATGCCAAGGTGGATATCCGCGAGGTGGCCGATATCGACCCGGCTAAGGCGGGCGGCGTGGATGCCGCGCGCGACAAGGAGGGGGCGGCGATTCTTGCCGCCTTGCCATCTCGAGCGCATGTGATCCTGCTGGCTATCGAGGGCAAGGAGCGCTCGAGCGAGGAGTTTTCGGCGAGGCTCGACGATCTTATGCTGCGAGGCAGCAGCGACATTGCCTTTGTAATCGGCGGTTCGGACGGCGTGAGTGATGAGGTGCGCGCCCGCGCCGACGAGATGCTCAGCTTTGGACGCATTACCTTGCCGCATAACCTGGCGCGTGTGGTGCTGCTAGAGCAGATTTACCGTGCCTGCAAGATCAGTCGTGGCGAGCCGTATCACAAATAGGTCGGCAATACGAAACAATGGCGTGGGACAATACCTTTCGTTTTGAGGAATGTGTCTGAAAGGACTATGAGATATGAAGATTGGATTTGTCGGTTTTGGCAACATGGCGAGCGCTATGGCCGATGGCTGGATCGCTGCCGGTGTAGCTGCGAGCGACATGTGCGCCTGCGCGGGTCGCTACGACGCGCTGGTTGAGCGCTGCGAGGCGCGCGGCATGGTCGCCTGCCACGATGCCGCCGAGGTTGTCGCCGCATCCGATATCGTGGTCGCTGCGGTCAAACCGTACATGATCGAGAAGGTATTCGCCCCGATCAAGGATGCTCTTGCCAAAAAGGTCGTTCTGTCGGTTGCCTGGACCTGGGACAGTGCCAAGTGGGAGCAGGTCCTGCCGGGCGTCGCGCATATCTCGACGGTGCCCAACACGCCGGTTTCGGTAGGCGAGGGCGTCATCGCCTGCGAGAAGGCTTCGACGCTTAACGACGAGCAGCGTGCTGTGGTGCTCGACCTGCTCGGTAAGCTTGGCGCTGTCGTCGAGCTCGACACAAGCCTGCTGTTTGTGGGCGGCACGGTGGGTGGTTGCGCTCCGGCGTTTGTCGCCATGGCAATCGAGGCCCTGGGCGATGCGGCGGTCAAGCACGGTATCCCGCGTGCGGATGCTTATCGCATTGTGAGCCAGATGGTGCTGGGTACGGCAAAGCTGCAGCTTGCAACTGGCCAGCATCCTGCGGCGATGAAGGATGCCGTATGCTCGCCCGGTGGTGCCACCATCAAGGGCGTCGTTGCGCTCGAGGACGCCGGCATGCGCAGCGCCCTGGTCAAGGCAATCGACGCAACCCTCCAGTAAAACCGACCAAAAAAGGGACAGGTTTATGTTGGCAGGTTTTTCCTGCGGTTTTGTCCTTTTAGCGAAAAGTGCCCCGCAACTGGCTCAATTCCAGTTGCGGGGCACTTGCGTTTGCCCAGATAAAACCGACCAAAATAAACCTGTCCCTTTTTGGCAGGTTAGTCCCAGAAGCTGTCTTCTTCGTCCTCGGACTTGGGGCCGCGGTCGACATACATCTTATGGGTGCGCTTCTCCATTACAAAGGCAATAATCGCAAACAGCAGGATGCCGCCGGCGAAAAGGATGGCAAAACCGGTGCGGGTGCCAAACAAAAAGGAAAAAACTGCGTCCATTGGGTGCCTTCTTGCGTAGTTGAGTTGGGTCGTAAACGCTCATAAGTATATACTTGCCCATACATGTACAAGGTTGCAACCTAAATGGAATGTATATCGCCGGAGGATCTAATGCTTGATATCAAGTTTGTTCGCGAGAACCCCGATGCCATCGATGTCGCCATGGCTAACCGCCAGACGTCTTGGGATCGCGAGAAGTTCTTTGAGCTCGACGACGAGCGTCGTGCCGTCATCACTGAGGTTGAGGAACTTCAAGCCACGCGCAATGCCGAGTCCAAGAAGATCGGCGCCCTGATGAAGGAGGGCAAGAAGGACGAGGCCGAGGCCGCCAAAGAGGCCGTGCGCGCCGTCAACGAGAAGATTGACGGTCTGGCCGAGCGCCGCACCGCCCTCGAGCAGGAGCAGTACGACTTCATGGCTCACCTGCCCAACATTCCTTGCGAGGCCACGCCGTACGGCAAGGACGAGGACGAGAACATCGAGCGCCGTCGTTGGGGCACCCCGCGCGAGTTCGACTTCGACTTTAAGCCGCATTGGGATCTGGGCACCGACCTCGACATCCTTGACTTCGAGCGCGGCAACAAGCTCTCCGGCAGCCGCTTCACCGTTCTCGGTGGCGCCGGCGCCCGTCTTGAGCGCGCCCTCATCAACTTCTTCCTCGATACGCACACCAGCCGTGGTTTTAAGGAGTGGTGGCCGCCCATCGTCGTCAAGCGTCAGACCATGTTCGGCACGGGCCAGCTGCCCAAGTTCGAGGACGACGCCTATCACGTCTCGGGCGACAACTTCCTGATCCCCACCGCCGAGGTCGTGCTCACCAACCTGCACGCCGGTGAGGTCCTCGACGCCGATACCCTGCCGCGCCGCTACACCGCCTTCACCCCCTGCTTCCGCGAGGAGGCCGGCTCCGCTGGTCGCGATACCCGCGGCATCATTCGCCAGCACGAGTTCGACAAGGTCGAGATGGTAAAGTTTGCCAAGCCGGAGGAGTCCGACGAGGAGCTCGAGAGCATGACCGCCGAGGCCGAGTTCCTGCTGCAGCAGCTGGGTCTTCCGTATCGCGTGATTAGCCTGTGCACCGGCGACCTGGGCTTCTCTGCCCGTCAGACCTACGACGTCGAGGTCTGGCTGCCGAGCTACAACGCCTACAAGGAGATCAGCTCCTGCTCCAACTGCGGTGACTTCCAGGCCCGTCGCGCCAACATCAAGTATCGCGACCCCGAGAACTTCAAGGGTTCGCGCTATCTGCACACCCTCAACGGTTCCGGTCTGCCGGCTGGCCGTACCATGGCAGCCATTCTGGAGAACTACCAGAACGCTGACGGCACCATCACGATCCCCGAGGTTCTGCGTCCCTACATGGGCGGCCTCGAGAAGATCGAGCCGGTCGCGTAGATTGGCTGCATAAGCGATTTGCTAGGGCACTCCTTTTTGGGGTGCCCTTTTTGTGTGCGGCCATACCATGCCGTGCGGACAGCTCAATAGAAAACACACGAACAACTGTTCTGTATACAGCCATCTACCTGCTATGCTTTTGCTAAATAAGAGCGAGAGAAAGGGGACGCGATGGAGCTGTTTGATGATCGGGTGGTTTTGTTTGAGAGCGACGAGGGCGGGGAGTACCTGCTTGTGACGTGTGAGCCGTCTGGCATGGGTGGCCTGGTGGTTCGACAGACGAGCGAGGGGCCGTTGACGCAATGGTGCTACGAGGAGTCGCCTCATGTGGTTGAGACGTTTGTGGCGCACGAGGGGCTTGTGGCCCTAGAGCATTTCTATGGGGTCCAGACATCTAATCAGGTTGCTCGCATGTTGAGCATCTCGTTTGCCGATTATGATTGTGCCCAGCGGGTGAGATCGCTCCTGAGGGAACTTGATGCTAAGTTTGACGTGATCGAAAAGCCAATCGATCGTACGGGGAATGGCGGTATATGCGGAGCAGCATGACAAGACTGCGTTCCACAAAAAAGTTTGAAATTGTGCTTGACTCCAATAAGCTAAAGTGGTTTTATATGTCTTGCGCTGCGGCGTTACCTCAGCTGGATAGAGGGTCTGACTACGAATCAGAACGTCATAGGTTCGAATCCTATACGCCGCACCAATTGAAATTGAAAGCCTCCGGCAACGGGGGCTTTTCTTTTATGGCAATACCGCATGGATTCGAACCTCGGTCGAGGCGCGGGCGTCAAGAAAACGCGGAGCGTTTTAGCCCGCGGGCGAGCGCGCCGGCAGGCGGGCGAAGCCGGTGCGGATCCGCGCAGCGGATGCGCGGAATCCTATACGCCGCACCAATTGAAATTGAAAGCCTCCGGCAACGGGGGCTTTTCTTTTAGGCGGACGCCGCATGGATTCGAACCTCGGTCGAGGCACGAACAACTTAATTATCACTCCGTAAAATTTTTTCTAATTGTCGCTTGACCCATCGGGGGCTCGCGTGCATAATAATCCGTGCGTTGCGGCGTTACCTCAGCTGGATAGAGGGTCTGACTACGAATCAGAACGTCATAGGTTCGAATCCTATACGCCGCACCAATTGACTTTAAAGCTCCCGGCGACGGGGGCTTTTCTTATATCGCGATGCGTCGAAGATCGCGCCAAGCCCTCCAAATGATTAAAAATCAAATTCGATAACTTTTTTTGAAAAAATGCTTGACCATTATTCAGTCCCTGTGCATAATAATCAACAAGTTGCGGCGTTACCTCAGCTGGATAGAGGGTCTGACTACGAATCAGAACGTCATAGGTTCGAATCCTATACGCCGCACCATTTGAGATTAAAGCTCCCGGCAACGGGGGCTTTTCTTTTACGTAAACACCGCATTGATTCGAACCTCGGTCGAGGCGCGGGCGTAAAGAAAACGCGGAGCGTTTTTAGCCCGCGGGCGAGCACGCCGGCAGGCGGGCGAAGCCGGTGCGGATCCGCGCAGCGGATGCGCGGAATCCTATACGCCGCACCATTTGAGATTAAAGCTCCCGGCAACGGGGGCTTTTCTTTTACGTAAACACCGCATTGATTCGAACCTCGGTCGAGGCGCGGGCGTAAAGCGGACGATTTCCTGTCGACTCGTGTAAGATTCCGAGTAGATGTCGCGACTAATTCGCGACCACTCCTTCTTCAAGCGACCGATCAGGGTGATACTTCGTGGCAGAGCGTCCGACATACAAGCTCAGGTTTCTCGATCCCAAAAAGCGCTTTCCGGCGATGCCCGAGCAGCCTGCGGGACGCTCATATGGCGTGGTCTGGAAACTCTTTGGCGAGGATCAGCATGAATCTTGCTATGTCGTCGAATTCGTTGGCAAAAGTCATGTGTCGCTTTTGGGCTACGTAAGCGTTTCGGGCGAGGTGTACAAGGTGGACCGCCCCGTCAGCGAGGCTCCGCTGCCCAACGATCCCGACATGGAACTGGTCCTTGACGAGTCGGATTCCAGTATTGGTGAGATTATGGTGAGGGGAGCAAACGGCACGATGCGCGTGCGCGCGCGAACCGTCGGCTCTCCCGAAGGTCCCATGCGCGAACAGTCCGATCACGAGACATGGAATTCGACCCGCTCCCTTCCTTACGGTGAGTTCATGGCCTCGATGTTCTTGCGCTACGTCATATTCGCCGATTCTGAAAACGCTGTCTTAGGCGCGGCAGACGGTGACGGCCTTGACGAGGGCATGAAAAATGCCGTCGACAAGATCAAACTTGTAAAACTCCCCGAGCCGGTTGAGGTACTGCTGGGTTTTGATTCCACGCCGCTGCCCGATGCAATCGAAACGTTGCTCTACCGCATTGACCATACAGATAATCCAGGTGGCATTGAGCGCTATGCCGCCGCTTTGATGGGTGAAGTCAATCTGCCTCGCCTGCGCACCATTGCGGCCAAAACCGAAATGAGCCTGGCGCGCATCGATCGCTCGAGGCTCTTTTATCTCAATTTTGACCGTAGCCTGCTGGACCAGGACGAGATCGATATCCTGCTTGCCGTCGAGAGCCGCCTGAACCGCCTATCGGGCATTCTTGAGCGTATTGGGGCAGGGTTGGGCCCCGTTGCCTCGTCGCCAAGCTTTGAGGGCTGCTCGCTCTTTGACCTATGGCACATCAGCAAGACGACAAACGACGTTCCTCGCCTGCTCGAAACGCTGTCGAATGACAACCCGTGGGCCAAGCCGGGGACGGTTGCGTGCCAGCCGGGTGGCGAGTGGGACGTTCGCACCCGCTTTGCACGTATCGTAGAAGCGCTCAACGTGGTCACGCGGCTCGATTACACCTATCGAGTGAACGTCGCCGAGGGCATCATGCTGGTGCGATTTGGCCGCACGGTTGTCGATGCTATGCCGCAGCGCGAATACGATGCTCAAGATGACGCCTGGCGCGAGGTAGATGAGCCTAAGCGCGCAGCATGGGCCACCGAGCACGATGCGCGTATTGCGCTTACACTCGCAGCGGCTTGCTTTGCCTCGGGTGCTCGCATCACGCGCTGCTACGTGCAGATTGCGGCTCCCGACGGCGAGCAGGGCGAGCGCGTTGTTAAAACGTACTCCTTTGGCCGTGCGGCTTATCTGGCCGATTGCGTTTCTGTCGCCAAGGATCTTGAGAGCATGGACATGGACGATATGCCGTGCAAGCGTGTGCTTGAGGCGTATGAGGCAGATGCGCCGGACATGATTGAGTCTGCAGAAGTTCACGCCCGACCACGTGATGACCATCGTCCATTGCCGCCTGCGCTTCGCGATTTACTGCTCGCTGATACGGCTGACGAGCTTGAGGTCATGGAGGAGGACAACGATCCGTATGTTGCCCGCGTCGTCGAGCTGCGCGAGCAATCCAAAGTTGACCGAGCTGGTGCTTTCGAGGGCTTTTCTCGCCTTGTCGAGGAACTGGAAGCCAAGTGTACTGTTGCTGAGCTTTTGGCGACGGGACCGGTGCAGACCCAGTTCTGCGACAACCAGCTGGTGCGTATGGTACTGCCGGTGTTGGAAGAGGACCGCTCTGTGCGAATCCTTCGTGCGCCCGATGCGCTGTACTTTGCCCAGCACGAGATCTGCAGCTTTTACGCCGAACAAGAGGACTTTGAGCGTGCACTGCCCGAGGTGCGTCGTCTCTACGATTTGGCGCGCTCGTCCATGCAGTCGCACTTTGCGCTCATCAACGTGCTAGCACGCCTGGAGCGCTATGACGAGATTATAGAGGTGGCGCGCCACGGCCTGCGCATTGCCAGCGACCGGCCTTCGATCGGCTACCTGTTCTATCGCCTGGCATTCGCCTACTGGAACTGCGACCAGCTCGAGCTGGCGCTGGCATGTTATCGCCTGGTGCCGCGCGGCGAGGAATCGGGCGGCAGTGCGCAGGAGGAAATGCAGGGCCTTATGAACGAGATGGGCGTCATCAAACCGCCCACGTTTGAGGGGGCTGTCGAGACCATCCGCAAGGCAGGTCTTGAGCTGCCGCCGGTGCCCGCCGTGACCAATCAACTCGCGGATGCCGCCGTGCAGCTCGTCGATAACGGCTTCTTTTTCTTGGCGCGCGGCTGCATCTACCAAATGTGGCGCACCATGGGCAACGACGAGCTCGGCTCCCTCAACCGCTCGCTGGGGTAGGAGCGGCATAGAAGGGCTGGACCGCGCTTGTCATCCCATTTGCTCGCCATGCCGACAAAACGAAGGGGCTACTGCTACCGGCGGTACCGGGAACATTTGCGTATAGATAAGGTATAACGAATTAAGTCGTAACGAATTAAAGTACGAATTACTGTATCGAGCAGGTCGCCGACAAATTGAATGGAGCCATTTGTATTGGCTCAGGTGGGTGGCTCCAGCAGGACCGGTAAGGTCAAAAGCGGCTAGGTCTGCTAAACCTGTTAAACTCTGCTAAAGTTGCTAAACTTTGCTAAAGTTGTTAAAACTAGCAGAGGAGGATTGAATGCCGAAAGCAATTAATCCCTTTAAGCCAACGGCGGGCATGAATCCGCCTGAGCTTATCGGGCGCGATGCTGTTTTGGATGACTTTGCCGAGGCACTAGAGAATGGTCCTGGTGCCCCCGATCGACTTATGCGCATCTCGGGTGTCCGAGGCACGGGCAAAACGGTGCTTCTCAACGCATTGGGCGATCTTGCGCGAAAAAAGGGATTCGAGGTCGTTGACGTGGCCTCAAATGCCGGTTTTTGCACTAGGATCCTCGAGGCTCTGCAGCGAAATGTTCGTCTTGAGTCAATGTCGATTTCCCCATCGATTTTAGGAGTCAGCCTCGGCTCCGTGGAGGTGTCAAAGTCGGCCTCTCATTTGGGCGAGGCGATGTACGATGCCGCGAAACGCGATGGCCTGTTCATTACGCTCGACGAGATTCAGGATGCCTCAACTGAGGAAATGCGCGAGCTGGGCAATGAGATGCAGCTTTTGATTCGCCAAGGGGCGAATGTCGCTTTTGCATTCGCTGGCTTGCCAACATCGGTGGATGGCGTGGTGGTTGATGATACCCTTACGTTCCTTCAGCGGGCAAAACATATCGAACTCACTCGTCTCTCCGATTTTGAAGTCGGCGGATCGTTTGAGGATACAATGAGACGAGCGGGCAAGGAGCTCGATGAAGACGCCGCTGAGCTATTAACAAAGGCGTCAGCAGGCTATCCCTTTATGGTCCAGTTGGTCGGATATTACGCTTGGCAGGCTGCTGCGCGCAGCGGGGCGGAGAGCGTGAACGAAGGGTCCGCGCGTACGGGTATCCAAGCAGCTCTTGATAGCTTTAATGCTATGGTGATTGCCCCGGCGCTGCGCAGGGTTTCAGAACGACAGTTTCAGTATCTCGCGGCAATGGCTCAATGCGAGGGCGATGAGATTGCCAACGGTGATATCGCCAAAAAGATGGGGCTGCCGGCGAACAAGGTCGGCTCGTATCGTAAACGTCTCATCGATGCGGGGTTGATTGAGCCTGCGGGCTATGGCTGTGTTTCGTTTGCAATTCCGTATATGCGCGACTATTTGTTGGAGGCGGTGCGGGAAAGGTAAAAATGGAATCGCTCCAAATTCCCTCTTGCCCAACTTCGGCTGTTTGGTTACTATAGAACGGCTGTTACGGAGAGCTGACCGAGAGGCCGAAGGTGCTCGCCTGCTAAGCGAGTATGCCCCAAAAGGGCATCTGGGGTTCGAATCCCCAGCTCTCCGCCAGTACGAATTTGAAGAAGGGTCCCATTTGGGGCCCTTTTTTTGTGGAGAAAAGAGGCTGGGGATTCGAACCCTCAAAAAATGAGGCGCCCCGTTGGACGCCTCATTTGGTTCGATGTGATATCGCTTTGGCCCTACACCTCGGGTGCCTTGGCGACGGTCTCGCTTTCTGCCGTGAGTGGGCGGTTGTCGATGCGGCGGCCCAGGCGGTCGAGCTTCACGAGTAGCCATTCAATGGGATTCGGCCCTGCCCCTTCCTCGTCGGCAACCAGGTCCATGACGGCGATCTTGGTGCCGTCCTGCTTGAGCGTAATGCTGCCCACCTTGTCGCCCACATGCACCGTGCCCGAAAGATCGTCGTAGCTAACCTTTTCGGTCACCTCGCCGGCAAGGGAAAACACGGTCGCTTGCGCCGTAGGATCGGCGAGTGTGGCGTCGATCGTCTTATCAGTCCAGTCGGTTTGACCGATGCGCGCGATGAGCGGATTGCCGTTGGCAGTCTTTTCCTGCGTGTTGGCGATCGCAACCGTCACCTTGTGGCCGTAGTACCAGTTGGCAAGGGCGGCCGTGTCGGCAAAGCGCTGATCGGTGGTGCTGGAGTTCAAGACGACGGTGTAGGTCTCGTCGCCATCGCGGTTGTAGGCTGCCGTAAAGCAATAGCCGGCATCGTCGGTGGTGCCGGTCTTACCGCCGATATTGCCGTCCTGCCCCAGCAGCTCATTGTGCGTATCCATGGAATGCGAATGGTCGGAACCGTCGGCGCCCGTAACCTCAATCCAGGAATCATCGCTCGCCACGATTTCGCGGAACGTATCGCTCTTCATTGCCTCCTGCATCATCAGGGCTACATCGTGCGCGGTAGAGTGCATGTCGCCGGCCCACTCATCAAAGTCCAGACCGTGCGGATTCTCAAAAAGCGTTCCCGTGCAGCCGAGCTTTTTAGCGCGCTCGTTCATGGCCTTTACAAAGGTGGCCACGGCGTCCTTGGTCTTGGGGTCGATCTTTTTGCCCACGTGCTCGGCAAGCGCGATGGCGGCATCGTTGCCCGAGGGGATCATCAGACCGCGCAGAGCTTGCTCCACGGTGAGCTCGTCGCCTTCGAGCAGGCCGGCGGTCGAGTTGCCTACGGTGGCGGCAGCATTGCTCACCGTGATCTTCTCGTCCATTTTGCAGTTCTCGACGGTCAGAATCGCAGTCATGACCTTGGTAATTGAGGCGATCTTGACCTGCTCGTCGGCACTTCGGGCGTAATAGACGGAACCGTCCTTGCTCATGACGATGGCGTTGGTCGCATCGATATCGGGCAGATTCTCGGCCGTGATGCCGCGGGCGTCGGCGGTCTTGCCGCAAACGATATCAGTCGTAAGCACCTGGGCGTTGGCGATAGACGGCACGCCGGCAGCAAGGGCGAGAGCGCAGACAATGCCGGCGGTCAGTTGCGCGGAGCGCTTTACAAGAGAACTAAGGGTCTTCACAGATTTCGCTTTCGACGGGATGGTCTCTTTAGAGTTCAAAGTATATCGTTTACCGGCGTGGACAATCAGTGCGCGGGCGTGCGCGGCCCATGTCTGCGCCCGAACGGACGCATAGGTGCTTAAGGTCGACTTAAACGACCGCGCTTGTTGTGTGGCGCGCGCTGCCTCGGGCATAATGGAGCGCGAGAGGAGCACGCATGAATGAGCGCATTTTGGTAGTTGATGACGAGAAGGCCATCGCCGACCTGGTCGGTATCTACCTTACAAAAGAGGGCTTTGATGTTCAGATAGCCTATAGCGGAGCAGATGCTGCCAAGGCGATTTTGGAGCAGGAGTTCGATCTGGCGCTGCTGGACGTCATGCTGCCCGATATCGACGGCTTTGAGTTGCTGCGCACCATCCGCGCTGGCCATACCTATCCCGTGATCATGCTGACGGCGCGTGATGCCCAGCAAGACAAGATCGAGGGCCTTTCGCTTGGCGCGGACGATTACGTGGTTAAGCCGTTCCGTCCGCTGGAGCTCATCGCGCGCGTGCACGCTCAGCTTCGCCGCTACACCAGCTACGGTAGCCGCTCGCAGGCGGCCGGGTCGCCGACCATCCAGCTCGACGGCCTGGAGATCAACCGCGATGCTCGTTGTGTGACGGTGGACGGTGCACCGGTGCGCCTCACGCCCATCGAGTATTCCATCTTGCTGTATCTGGTCGAGCATCGTGGCAGCGTGGTGGCCGTGGGGGACCTGTTCCGCGCGGTGTGGAACGAGGATTTTATGCCCGGCTCCAACAATACGGTGATGGTGCACATCCGCCATCTGCGCGAAAAGATCGGCGATGATGCCCAAAAGCCGCGCTTTATCAAAAACGTCTGGGGCGTCGGCTACATAATCGAATAACGCCTTTGGTGGTGGGGAAGTGGATATGACAAAAGACGATAGACGGGTATTCGAGGTGCCCGATCGACTCTTTGAATACATAAGGGCGGTCGTCGACAACCGCGCGCTTGCGACGGTGCTGCTCTTTTTGCTGAGTCTGCTACTCATCGGCATTGACAATATTGTTGGCATCCTGGCAGTTCTGCTCATTGGCTTCTTGCTGATCGATCGATTCGAAATCGTTCGCCGCTGCGTGGTAATCGGCGGCGCCGCGTGGACGATTACGCTGGCGATCGGGGCCATGGCGCTTGGCGGTATTGGCGAGCCCGTGTTCTTTGATGCCGCCTTTGTGTTCAACATGCTCGGCTTTGTGCTGGCACTCGCCGTCTGTGTCCTGTTCTTTTGCGGGCGCGCCCTGTATTACCAGGGTTATGAGCAAGGCGAGCAGCATGCCGACCGCGTGATCGCCGCCCGTATTCAGGACCGTCTGATCGATAGCCCTGACACGTGGGATACCATCGACGGCGACTTTCTCGAGGTCGAGGGTGCGCTCAATCGGGCGCGCGATTGTGAGCGCAAGGTTCAACAGGCCCTGCGCGACGAATCGCATCGCAAAGATGATCTGGTTACGTACCTGGCGCACGACCTGCGTACACCGCTCGCCAGTGTGGTGGGCTATCTTTCGCTCCTGCAGGAGGCTCCCGATTTGCCGCTTGAGCAGCGTGCGCGCTTTACAGGCGTGGCACTCGACAAGGCCCACCGGCTCGACGCGCTCATCGAGGAGTTCTTCGACATCACGCGTTTCGATTTCCACGATATCGTGCTTACCCGCGCCTACGTCGATTTGGGGCTATTGCTGGCGCAGGTGGCCGACGAGTTCTATCCCATTCTCAACGAACAGCACAAGGAAGCCCAGGTTGATATCTGCGAGGACCTGACGGTGCTCGTGGACGGCGACAAGATGGCTCGCGTATTCAACAACATCATGAAAAACGCCGTTGCCTATAGCTATGAAGGCTCGATGATCACGATCGAGGCCAGGCGTTTGGGCGACGGTGGCGTACGCGTACGATTTGTGAACCAGGGCGATCCAATCCCTGAGCCAAAGCTCAAGGTGATCTTTGAGAAGTTCTATCGCCTGGATGCAGCGCGTGCGACCAATCGCGGCGGTGCTGGGCTGGGGCTTGCCATCGCCAAGGAGATTGTATGCGCGCATGGCGGTACCATCGCGTGCGAATCGACGCCCGAGCATACCGTCTTTACCATCGAGCTGCCCGCTGCGTAGCGTAGGCGCCCTTACAAACACCTGACAATGCGCTCACGTGCATATGAGCCGCGATTTCTACTATCGATACTGCTGAATTGATATCGATGTGGAGGTATGCGGTATGACGGCTGCTGCGGCCATGGAGCCCACGGAGCTCGAGGAGCTAATGGAGGCGCAAGCCGAGGCTGCGCACGAGCGCGAAGTCGGGGATGCGACTCGCCCCACGGCGCAGGATCTTGCCGCCTCGCCGACACGCATCGACGTCGAGGGCCTCGACCTGTTCTATGGCGACCATCACGCGCTCAAGGACGTGTCCATCAAGATCCGCGACAAGCAGATTACCTCGTTTATCGGTCCTTCGGGCTGCGGCAAGTCAACGCTGCTGCGTTGCTTTAACCGCATGAACGACGGCATCAAGGACTGCCGCATCGAGGGCAAGATCGCGCTCGACGGCCAGGATATCCTGGGCGACTACGACATCTGCCGCCTGCGTCAGCGTGTGGGCATGGTGTTCCAGCGCCCTAACCCGTTTCCCATGAGCATCTACGACAACGTCGCGTATGGCCCGCGCGGCATGGGTGTGCGCGACCGCGCCGTGCTGGATGAGCTGGTCGAGGACTCTCTTCGTCGCGCTGCGCTATGGGACGAGGTCAAGGACAAACTCAAGGAGTCGGGGCTGGGTCTTTCGGGCGGGCAGCAGCAGCGCCTGTGTATCGCCCGCGCACTTGCCGTGCAGCCCGACATTCTGCTGATGGACGAGCCGACCTCGGCGCTCGACCCCGTGTCGACGCTGGTGGTGGAGCAGCTTGCCTGCGAGCTCAAGGAGACCTGCACGTTGGTGGTCGTTACGCACAATATGCAGCAGGCGGCGCGCATCTCCGACTCGGTCGCGTTTTTCTTGCTGGGCGAGCTGGTGGAGCACGCGCCCACCGCTCAGCTCTTCAAAAAACCGACCGATTCGCGCACAGCGGATTATTTGACGGGACGTTTTGGCTGATACCATCTCGTAAAGGTACCTTTAGGGTTAAGATGCGGTCATGCCGGCCGCAAAGGGGTTCAACATGATCTATTACGTCGAGGACGATGACAACATCAGGGATTTGACGGTCTATGCGCTGCGCAAGCAGGGGATCGAGGCCGAGGGCTTTTCGTGCGATGGCGAGTTTAAGGCTGCTGTGGCGCGACGGGTGCCCGATGCTGTCCTGCTCGACATCATGCTACCCGATACCGATGGCTTGGCGATTATGCGTCGCCTGCGTGCCGACCGCCTGACGGCGACGGTGCCCATCATGATGCTTACCGCCAAGGACACCGAACTCGACAAGGTGATGGCGCTCGATGGCGGTGCCGACGATTACCTGACTAAGCCGTTTTCGCTCATGGAGCTTGCGAGCCGCTGCCGCGCACTGCTGCGTCGCGGCGGCATGGTCAAGCAGGCGAGCGATGTGCTCAGCGTGGGCGACATCGTGCTCTCGCCCAGCCATCGCGAGGTGACCGTTGCCGGCGAGCCGCTTAAGCTCACCCTGCGCGAGTTCGACCTGCTCGAGTACCTCATGCGCAAGCCCGGCGTGGTCTTTACCCGCGAGTCGTTGCTGCAGAGCGTGTGGGGCTGGGACTTCGACGGCGGTTCGCGCACCGTTGACGTGCACGTGCAGACGCTTCGCCAAAAACTGGGCGAGCATGCCAGCGCCATCGAGACCGTGCGCGGCGTGGGTTATCGCCTGGCCGAGCCTTCTGCCGGTGATGGTGCCGAAGGCGACGACACCGCGGCCACCGCATCGGAGGAGTAACCCGTGGTCTTCGCCCCCCAGGGAAAACATACGCTGTCGCACCGCGTTTTTGTGACGATCTTTGTCTGCGCCATGGCGGTTATCGTGGCGTTTACGGTGCTGGGTGCGTTCTTTGTGCAAAACACTTTGGCGGATGCCACGAGTGCCAATCTGGCGCAGGAAACCGAGCTCATTGCTGCCGCCCTCGACGAGCAGCAGGAGCCCATTCCGTTCTTGCGAAGCCTCGATCGCGAGGATCTTCGTATCACGCTGATCAATAAGGACGGATCTGTTGCCTACGACAACGAGGCGTCGC
Organism: uncultured Collinsella sp.; assembly: GCA_900544895.1. Lineage (GTDB taxonomy): Bacteria > Actinomycetota > Coriobacteriia > Coriobacteriales > Coriobacteriaceae > Collinsella. The sequence continues at coordinate 149,521 of UQWZ01000001.1, read as the reverse complement.
CTTCCACACTGCCCAACCATGGCGATCGCCCCGAGGTCATCGAGGCCTTTGAGAGTGGTTCGGGTTCCGCGGAGCGCGCAAGCTCTACACTCGACGAGATTATGCTGTATCGCGCCGTCACCCTTGATAACGGCCAGGTCGTTCGCTTGGCGCAGGCCCAGCCTGGCGTTGCGGCGATTTTGCTGTCGATGCTGGCGCCGATGCTGCTTATCGCAGCAGCGGGTGCAGTACTCTCGTTTTTTATGGCGCGCCGTGAGTCCCGTGCCATCATCGCGCCGTTACAAGAGGTGGATTTGGATCACCCACGCCGTAGCTATGAGCACGCCTATGCCGAGATGGTTCCCATGCTTGAGCGCATCGAGTCGCAGCGCCAGGAACTCAAGCGCCAAATGGCGGTGCTAGCGGACAACGACCGTATGCGCCGCGAGTTCACGGCGAATATCACCCATGAGCTCAAGACGCCGCTTACGGCGATTTCGGGCTATGCCGAGCTCATCGCAAATGGCATGGTCGAGGGCGAGGACGACCTGCGCAACTTTGGCGGTCGCATCTATCGTGAGGCGGGCCGCTTGGCAGCGCTTGTCAACGACATCCTTACGCTGTCTAACTTGGACGAGGCCGAACGTGCGACTGAAGGCGAGACAGTGCCCATTGGTTCCACGGAGCCTATTGAGCTCTCGCGTGCGATCTACGCGGTTGAGCAGCGTCTTGAACAGGTCGCCCGTCAAGCGAATGTGACGATAAGTCATGAGACCAAGCCTGTGGTCATCGAAGGCGTGTCGCGCTTGATCGACGAGCTCATCTATAATCTGGCAAGCAACGCCATCCGCTACAATCGGCCCGGCGGTACGGTTACGTTGCAGTGCGGCACCAACGACGAAGGCCATCCGTTCCTCGCTGTCGCCGACACGGGAATCGGTATCGCGCCTGAAGAACAGGGCAAGGTATTTGAGCGGTTCTATCGCGTGGACAAGAGTAGGTCCAAGGCACGCGGCGGAACCGGCCTGGGGCTTGCCATTGTCAAGCATGCGGCCCTGTATCATCACGCCACGCTCGATCTGTCGAGTGAGTTGGGCGTGGGAACCACCATTACGGTGACGTTTCCCATACAGCAGGACGAGCCATTCGCATAGCGATACAACATAGATATTGATGTAGACGCCGCATTTGACTTTCGGGTGCGGCGTTGTTGCGCAATTTTACGATTGCTTCCGACATTTTTACAGGAGAGCCTGTTTCTTATGTATAGAGTTTGGTCTCGGTAAAAAGATGCGATAACATACGGACAGTTTTGTCAATCCGAACTGGGGAAATGAAAGGCAAGCTGCATGACCCTTCTCGAACTGTTCCAGCTGCTCAAAAAGCACCTCAAGCTGGTCATCACCCTTCCGGTGGTCTGCGCGATCGCCATGGGCATCGTGTCCTTCGTTGCGATGGACAACACCTATACCGCGACGACGAGCATGTACATTCTCGCCAAGACCGACGATAGCGGTCAGATGAGCTACAACGATCTCTCGGCGAGTCAGATGCTTTCCAACGATATCGCCACGCTGCTGGATAGCGATAGCGTTAAGAGCGGCGCAGCCAATGAACTGGGCCTCACCGATCTGGATGACTACAAGGTGTCTGTTTCCTCCGAGACCACCACGCGTGTCATTACGCTTTCGGTTACCGGCACCGATGCCAAGGAGACGGCTAAGGTCGCAAAGGCCATAGCTAGCTCGGTGAGTACGGTCGCTCAGAACGTCGGCGCTGCCCAGAGCATCAACGTTATCGACGAGGCTAAGACCCCCGAAGCCCCCAGCGGCCCCAAGCGTATGCTGTACGTTGCTGTCGCGTTCCTCGCGGGCATCTTTATCGCAGTTGCCTATGTCGTTTTGGCAGACATGCTCAACACCCGCATCCGCGGTGCCGAAGAGGCAGAAGAGCTCCTGGGCATTCCCGTTGTTGGCCGAATTCCGGCTATGAAAGGTGGTAAATAGGCATGGCTAAGGCAAAGAACACCGATAAGCTCGTTGTACAGAATGCCGCCAAGACCCTTCTGGCCAACATCCGCTTTGCGAGCGTGGACGACCCCATTCGCACCATCACCGTTACCTCCTCGATTCCCAACGAGGGCAAGTCTACGGTTTCCATTAACCTTGCTCAGGCAATTGCCACGAGTGGCAAGTCCGTGCTCCTGGTTGAGGCCGATATGCGCCGCAGGTCCCTTTCCGATATGCTCGGCGTTCGTTCGCGCGGCGGACTCTATGCGGTTCTTTCCGAGCAGATCTCCATTGACCAGGCAATTGTCGAGACGGGTCAGAAGAACTTCTACTTCCTCGATGCCGAGCCGCATATTCCCAATCCTGCCGACATCATCGTCTCTCACCGCTTTGCCAAGCTGGTAAAGGCACTGTCTGCTAAGTTCCAGTACGTCATCTTCGACGCTCCCCCGGTCGGCACCTTCATCGATGCTGCCGAGATTGCCAGCCTGACCGACGGCACGCTGTTCGTGGTGCGCGAGGACTTCACCAAGCGCGAGGAGGCGCTCAACGCCATCGGTCAGCTTAAGAAGTCCGAGAAGGTCAAGCTCATCGGTACCGTTATGAACTACTGCGAGACCGAGACCAGCGAGTACTACTACTCCTACTACACCAAGGACGGTAAGAAGGTTAAGAAGGGCTCCGACGATCAGGGGACTTCCAAAAAGGGCATCTTCACCAACCGAGCAAACGTTTAGTTGATTAAGGCTGACCTATGCGTGACATTCATTGCCATATCTTGCCGGGTGTAGACGACGGCGCCGCCGATCTCGATGAGAGCTTGGCGATGCTCGAGGCTGCCAAGCGGGCCGGTGTAACCAGAATCGTTTGCACTCCTCACTGCCGTGATCCCTATTTTGATTACGACAAGATGTGGGATGCCTTTGAGCTGCTGCGTGATAACGCTGACGGTTTTCCGCTCCAGATGGGCTTCGAGGTCAACCATCGAAAGCTCGTTGAGCTTGGTATCGATGCCGCGGAGCACTTGCATTTCGATGGGACCAACGAGTTTCTGCTCGAACTTTCGACGCATGCCGATGCGTATGCGTTTAGAGAGTACGAGAACACGATTTACGATTTGCAGTGCCGTGGCTACCAGGTGATCATCGCTCATCCTGAGCGCTATCGTGCGGTTCAAAAGGATGTAAGCGTGGCGGAGCGTCTGGTCGATATGGGCTGCAAGCTGCAGGCTTCGGCGGACTTTATTGCCGGCGGTCGCTTTGGTCGCGAGAAAAAGCCGGCACAGCGCCTGTTCGATCAGAACCTGTACAGCTTCATCGCGAGCGATGCCCATAACGTGGGTCATTACGACTGCCTGGCGAAGGCTCGCGCGAAGTTTAGCGTACGCGGAGCTCATTTTCGCTAAAATCTGTCCCTAACGTTCGCATTGAATGAAAGGGCAGCCATGGATATCCAACTTAAGACGGGATGCTTTGATGACGCGGCGTTGGTGCGCCGCGTCGTTTTTATGGACGAGCAGGGCTACGAGAATGAGTTCGACGCTATCGACGAGGATCCAAACTGCATTCATGTGACGCTCTATGTAGACGGCGAGCTTGCCGGTTGCTCGCGCGTGTTTCCCGAAGAGCTTGAGCGCGTGGCTGACGCAGAGGCCCCGGTGTTGCCGGCATGCGACATGGACGAAGGCGTTGCGGCGGGGGAGACCTACATTATGGGGCGCGTCGCCGTGCTGCCGGCTATGCGTCGTCGCGGACTGGCGAGTGCGATCGTGGAGACCAGTGCTTCGTGTGCACGCGATGCCGGCGCCAAGCTTATTAAGCTGCATGCGCAGGAATACGTGCTGCCGCTCTATGTAAAGGCGGGCTACACGCAAATTGCCCCGGTAGATTACGAAGACGAGGGCCAGCCCCATGTCTGGATGGCCAAGCGCGTAGATGGCAGATAGGGACGTTCCTTTTCTGCCGGCAGCTGGGGACACTCCTTGGCAATTGACGCATTGGAGCGCTCGGACATACAGTTTTTCGATTCCGTATGTATATATGCGCGCTATTGGGTTATAAAATCTAAGTCTGAACATAGCAGGTCTGCGATGCGGCTCGGGCAACCGGGCCGTTTTTGCGGACGGGGGTAGCGCGAAAGGACTGCACATGCGTCAATTTAAGACCGAGAGCAAAAAACTGCTCGACCTCATGATCAACTCCATCTACACCAATAAGGAAATCTTCCTGCGCGAGCTTATCTCTAACGCGAGCGACGCCGTCGACAAGCTCAACTTTAAGAGCCTGCAGGACCCGAGCGTCAAGATCGACCAGGGCGACCTGGCCATTCGCGTCTCCTTTGATAAAGACGCCCGCACCATTACCATCTCGGATAACGGCATTGGCATGACCGCCGAGGAGCTGGAGCGCAATCTGGGCACCATCGCCCATTCCGGCTCCGAGGAGTTTAAGACCGAGAACGCCGAGCAGCAGGGCTCCGATGTCGACATCATCGGTCAGTTTGGCGTGGGCTTCTACTCGGCTTTTATGGTCGCCAGCCATGTGAAGGTCGTCAGCCGCGCCTACGGCGAGGATGTCGCCCATGTGTGGGAATCCGACGGTCTTGAGGGCTACACCATCGAGGACGGCGAGCGCGCCGAGCACGGTACCGATGTCATCCTGACGCTGCGCGAGAACGAGAAGCTCGATGCCGACGGCGAGGCCGAGACCTACGATCGCTTCCTGACCGAGTGGGGTCTCAAGAGCCTGATTCAGCAGTACAGTAACTATGTGCGTTACCCGATCCAGATGATGGTGTCCAAGAGCCGCCAGAAACCCAAGCCCGAGGACGCCGGCGACGATTACAAGCCCGAGTACGAGGACTACCAGGAGCTCGAGACCGTCAATTCCATGACACCGATCTGGAAGAAGCACAGCTCCGACGTTGAGCAGAAGGACTACGACGAGTTCTACAAGTCCACGTTCCACGACTTTGACGATCCTGCGCGCACCATCAGCTTCCACGCCGAGGGCACGCTCGAGTACGATGCCCTGCTGTTTGTGCCGGGACGCGCGCCGTTCGATCTGTACAGCAAGGACTACGAGAAGGGTCTGGCGCTCTACAGCTCCAACGTCCTGATCATGGAGAAGTGCGACGACCTGCTGCCCGACTACTACAACTTTGTCCGCGGCGTCGTGGATTCCGCCGACGTGTCGCTCAACATCTCGCGCGAGACGCTGCAGCAGAACCGTCAGCTCAAGGCCATCGCCAAGCGTGTGGAAAAGAAGATTACCGCCGACCTTGAGGATATGCGTGACAACGACCGCGAGGCCTACGAGAAGTTCTTTGAGAACTTTGGCCGCGGTCTTAAGTACGGCATCTACTCGAGCTATGGCATGAAGGCCGATGAGCTCGCCGACCTGTTGCTGTTCTGGTCTGCCAAGGAACAGAAGATGATTACCCTGGCCGAGTATGCCAAGGGCATGCCTGAGGATCAGAAGGCCATCTACTACGCCGCCGGCGACTCGCGTGAGCGCTTGGCCAAGATGCCCGTGGTAAAGGGCGTGCTCGACCGCGGCTATGACGTGCTGCTGCTGACGCAGGACGTGGATGAGTTCACCTTCCAGGCTATGCGTGAGTACGTTGCCGCCGATATGCCCAAGATCTACGAGGACGATGCCGCCCGCGAGGCTGCCGAGAAGGCCGTGGCCGATGGTGCCGAGCCCGAGGTTGAGGATCGTCACCTGGAGCTCAAGAACGTCGCAACCGGTGATCTTGACCTGGCGACCGAGGACGAGAAAAAGGAGGCCGAGGACGCCACCAAGGAGAACGAGGACCTCTTTAACGCCATGAAGGAGGCACTCGGCGACAAGGTCGAGAAGGTTGCCGTCTCTGCGCGCCTGACCGATGCTCCCGCGTGCATCACCACCGAGGGCCCGCTTTCGCTCGAGATGGAGAAGGTGCTCCAGAAGGGTCCCGAGGGCGCGCCCGACGGTATGCCCAAGAGCCAGCGCGTGCTCGAGCTCAACGCCAAGCACCCGGTCTTTTCCAAGCTCGTCGCCGCTCAGAAGGCGGGCGACGCCGACAAGATCAAGCAGTACTCCGGTTTGCTCTATGACCAGGCCCTGCTGGTCGAGGGCATCCTCCCCGAGGATCCCGTAGCCTTCGCGGCGGCTGTTTGCAACTTGATGTAGTTCGGGGATACGGCACCGTAACTAGATTAGAACGAGAGTGGATAATCTCCCACTTTTGGCTCGAATGCGGGCTTGAAGTGAGAGATTTTCCACTCTCGTTTCCTTTTGAATGATCCCTCCGTCCCCAAGGGATCATTTATTTGTGCGGGTTGTGGTTTTGTGACCTGCTGAAATTTAAGATACTGTACAACTGTACGTTAACTCATCTTCGTAGTATATTGCTACCCGCAAAACTCAACACCATTGTGCTTTGAGACGTTAAAGCGCCTACTACAATGGTTGTCGATAGTACGATTCGATTCAACGACAGGATGGATGGTCCAAGCGTGAGTCTCGGCAGCAAACTATCCAATGCAAAGGTCTCCTTTGCGATATTTAAGCGCGACATTAAGCGACTGCTTGTGAACCCCGTCGCCTTGGTGGTTACCCTTGGCGTGTGCGTTATTCCCTCGCTGTATGCCTGGTACAACATCGTGGCCAACTGGGATCCGTACGGAAACACCCAGGGCATCAAGATTGCCATCGCCAACAACGATCGGGGCACCCAAAACGACCTGGTGGGCGAGCTCAACGCGGGCGATCAGGTCGTCGATCAGCTCAAGGAGAACGATCAGCTGGGCTGGACCTTCGTCGATTCTGCGGCCGATGCCAAAGAGGGCGTCGAGAGCGGTGAGTACTATGCGGCCATCGTAGTCCCCAAGAACTTCTCGGATAACCTGGTTTCGATGCTCGACGGCAACTACCATCAGCCCAAGCTTACGTACTACGTCAATGAGAAGAAGAGCGCTATTGCGCCCAAGGTTACCGACACCGGTGCAAACACCATCGAGGAGCAGATCAACTCGGAATTTGTCTCCACGGTGGGCGAGACCGTTGCCAGTATTGCCAAGGATGCCGGAGTCGATTTAAAGGACAAGGCAACCCAGACTCAGGATTCGTTGGCCGGTTCGGTATCAGAGGCTTCCGATACGTTGGGCGAAGTGCGTGATTCGATTGGCGACATGAATGCCGCCATCGATAAGACGAGTGGTTCCATTGCCTCGGCAGATGCGGCACTTGCCGGTCTGCAGGGTCAGGCGCCGTCGCTGACGCAGGCGATCTCCCAGGGCAATGACCTGCTGGGCGAGGCTCGCGCCACGGCGGGCAACTCTGTCGCCTCGCTCTCCAAGGCGCTCTCGGAAGGCAGCCTTGCGCTCACCAAGACGTCAGCCTCCGCAAACGCTGCGATTGGCAAGCTGACGGGCACGGTCGCATCTACGACTACCCGTATCGACAACTCGCTTGAGTCTCTCCAAGCGACGATCGACCACAATAAGGCCGTTATCGGGCACTTGGAAATTCTCGTCAATGACACGTCGACAGGTTCCAAGGAAATTGACGCGCGCATTGTATCGATCATCGATTTGCTCCGCGAGCAGAATGAAAAGCTTCAGAGCATCAAGGACGGTCTGTCTGCGCAGTCGAGCGCCATGGCGAATGACGCTGCGGCTGTCTCGGGTGCCAGCGACGCTATCAATAATGCAATTCAGACCGGTGCGACCAACCTTGGCCAGGCTCAGACGGACCTGGGTCAAAACGCGCTGCCGAAGGTCTCGAGCGCACTTGATTCGTTTGCCGCCGTCTCGGGTGATCTGACGGGAATCGTGTCTGGCCTCACGCCTACTATTGCAAGTGCGCGCGGTACACTTTCGCAACTCAACGCCACGCTCGGTCAGGCCAAGACCACGCTGTCCCAGACCGATGCCTCGCTTGCCAAGGTCCAGGACAAGCTCGCAACCGCCGCCAACGACATCGCGGCGCTACAGACCTCCGAGTCCATGGGCGAGCTGGCCGGCCTGATGGGCGTCGACGTCGATGATGTTGCAGACTTCATGGCATCTCCGGTCGAGCTGACCTCAAAGTCAATTTACCCGGTCAAGAGCTTTGGTTCGGGCATTGCCCCGTTCTATACCAATCTGGCGCTGTGGGTGGGCGGCTACGTGCTTATCGCCATCTACAAGCTCGAGGTCGACCGCGAAGGCATCGGCAGCTTTACCGCGCGTCAGGGCTACTTTGGCCGCTGGTTGCTCCTGGTGATCCTGGGCGCGTTGCAGGCCATCATCGTTACGGTAGGCGATCTGGTGATCGGCGTGCAGTGCGTCAGCCCGCTGCTGTTCGTGCTGGGCGGCATCGCCATCTCGTTCACCTACGTCAATATCATCTATGCGCTGTCCACCACGTTTAAGCATATCGGCAAGGCTATCGGCGTCATTCTGGTTATCGTGCAGATCCCGGGTTCGTCGGGCATGTACCCCATCGAGATGATGCCCGGCTTCTTCCAGTGGCTGCACCCGCTGCTGCCCTTTACCTATGGCATCAATCTGCTGCGTGAGACGGTCGGCGGCATGTATTCGTTCAACTACCTGTTTAACCTGTGCATTCTGGGCGTGTTCTTGATCGTGGCGCTCTTTATCGGCCTGCAGCTGCGTCCGCTGCTGCTCAACCTCAACCTGCTCTTTGATAAACAGCTTTCCACGACCGGTATGATGATTTGCGAGTCTAACGACCTGCCGCGCGAGCGCTACTCCTTGCGAACGGCCATGCGCGTCGTGCTCGATTCCGATTCGTACCGTCGCGAACTGCTCGATCATGCGGTCGCCTTTGAACATCGCTACCCGTACTACATCAAGGGCGGTTTTGCCGCCGTGGTGGGCGTTCAGGTCCTGCTCTTTGTCCTGTCGACGGTTCTCGATATCGACAATAACGGCAAGATTATCCTGCTGGTCATTTGGATCATCTCGGTTATTGCCATCTGCGGCTGGCTTATCAATATCGAATACATCCGCGCGAGCCTCAATACCCAGATGCGCATCTCGGCGCTTTCGGATGAGGACCTGCGCCGCGAGATACGCGAGCACACGGCCGCCATTCCTGCCGCCCGCCGCATGTTTGGCCTCAACGCCAGCGAGCGTGGTGCCAAGGGCGGCGATCAGTCCACGGGCCGCTTGCCGCATATAGGCTCGCACCATAAATCTCAGGGCAGCGACAGCACAGCCACAAATGATGGAGATACCACCCCGCTTGGCAAGCACTCCAAAGGAGGTGAGGCATAAATGAAGAACATCCTGCATCTGTTTAAGCGCGATGTCCAAAACGTGTCTCGCTCCGTAATCGGCTTGGTTGTCGTGATGGGCCTCATTATCGTGCCGTGTCTGTACGCGTGGTTTAACATCGCCGGCAGCTGGGATCCGTACGGCAACACCGGCAATCTTAAGATCGCCGTGGTCAACACCGATGAGGGTTACGAGAGCGATCTGATCCCCGTCGAGGTTAACGTGGGCGAAAACGTGACCGCCACCCTACGCGGCAACGAGAGCTTCGATTGGGTTGTGCTTAACGATCGCGAAAAGGCTATCGAGGGCGTTAAGTCGGGCGCGTACTATGCTGCCGTCGTTATCCCCAAAACGTTTAGCGCCGACATGATGACGCTTTTCTCGACCGACGTGAAACACGCCGATATCGAGTTTTACGAGAACCAGAAGGCCAACGCCATCGCGCAGATCGTGACCGAGAAGGGTTCGAGCGCCGTTCAGAACCAGGTTAACGAATCTTTTACCAAGACCATTACGAGCATCGGTCTTAAGACGGTGTCCAGCCTGCTCGATTACATGAGCACCGACCAAGTCAGCAACTTTATCGCCAACCTGTCCTCGACGCTCAGCGATTCGATTGAGGACCTGCAAGACGTTCAGGCTAATGCTTCGTCGCTGGCGGGCATTTTGAGCTCAACGTCCGATTCGTTGACGTCGGCGAGCGGTATGCTCCAGCAGACGGGTACGGTCGATGAGTCGACCAAGCAGCTGATGGAGCATGCCAAGAGCGGCATCGATGATTCCAAAGAAGCGCTTAAGGCCGCCAACGACGCTATCAACGCCGCGATTGACGGAAGCGCGGGTTCGTTTGACAACGTGTCCGCCGAGCTTGCGAAGGCATTCGATGCCGCGAATCAGCATGTTGACCTTACAGCGTCACAGCTCAACGATGCCGCGACGGCGCTCAATACACGTGCCGACGATATCGACACCACGGCCGACCAGCTCCGCGGCTTTGCCGACCAGGTGAGCGATGAGAATTTGAAGGACGGCCTCAAGTCCGCCGCGACGTCGCTGGGCAGAATCGCCGTTGAGTACCGCAACAATGCCAAGGATCTGGCGGCTACCGCGAAGTCTCTCTCCGATAGCATGGCCGAGGTCAACAACTTGCGTGCCGAGGTCGATCAGGCCATCGCTGATGCCAAGGCCGGCATCGCGGGTGCCAAATCCGATTACGATTCCACGTTCTCGGTTAAGGCCAAGGAGCTCAAGAAGACGGTTTCGGGCATTCTGGACTCGCTTGATGGCATCTCGGGCGACCTGGATAGCGCCGTAGGCGGCCTGACCGACGCATCCGGCTCGTTGGCGAAGGGCCTCTCCAAGGCCGCCAAGCTGGTCAACAAGGCTTCCGATCAGCTAGGTGAAGCGTCCGATAAGATCAGTGCGTTTAAGGATGAGCTCGATGGCGCCCTGATGTCGGACGATCTGGCCACGATCAAGACGATGATTGGCAACGATCCCGAGGGTTTGGCCGTGTCGCTTTCCGGTCCCGTCGCGCTCGATCGCAAACCGGTCTATCCGATCCGCAACTACGGCTCGGCCATGGCGCCGTTCTACACGATTCTGTCGCTCTGGGTCGGCTCGATCGTGCTGGCGGCCATGATGAAGGTGTCGGTTGACGATGAGCTTATCAACGAGCTCATCCCCGTACGCCTACACGAGATCTACCTGGGTCGTTACTTGTTCTTTGGCGGTTTGGCTCTGCTGCAGGCAACGCTCGTGTGCGCGGGCGACATCCTGTTCTTTGGCATCCAGTGCGACAACCCGCTGCAGTTTGTGCTGGCGGGCTGGGTCGCGAGTCTCGTGTTCTCCAATATCGTCTACACGCTTACGGTGTCGTTTGGCGATATCGGCAAGGCTTTGGCCGTTGTGCTGCTGGTCATGCAGGTCGGCGGTTCGGGCGGTACGTTCCCCATCGAGATGACCGGCCCTGTGTTCCAGGCGATCTATCCGTTCCTGCCGTTTACCCATGGCATTAACGCCATGCATGCCGCCATGGCTGGCGCCTACCATATGGAGTACTGGGTTGAGCTGGGCATTCTGGCGAGCTATCTGATTCCGTCGCTGGCCCTGGGCGTCGTCTTCCGCCGTCCGGTCATCAAAGCCAACGACTGGATCATCGAAAAACTGGAGTCAACAAAGCTTATTTAGTTACGCGGTTTTACCAAACCGCGTAACGGCTCGACGCTGCAAACGTCCCTAAGCGGCAATCTGACGTTCAATTTCAAGGGCGCGACCAGAAGGTCAGCGCCCTTTCATTTCACGTCACCTTGCTCGCTTAGGGGCGTTTTCGCTGACGTTGCCGGAACATCGAGGTTTTCTGTACCGACGCTTTAGCGTAGTGAATTGCGTGGGTTACTTGGTTGTTGCTACAGTAGCGGGGCGTGCCGGGGGTCCGGTGCGCCCCGTTTTTATTTGACCATGAGGCGGCACGCAGCCATACGCGTGCGGACACCACGCCAAGATTGAGTGTGAGGATGTTCCATGGCCCAATACGCTGCCAACGAAATCGAAAACATGCCCGATAGCCCTGTCGCACGGGAGGACCTGGGCGCCGGCGGCACCTCCCGCGGCGCCGGCGCACGCTCGCCGCTGTTCTGGAAGGTCTTGCTGCTTTCGATAGCGGTCATCTGGGGCTATTCCTTCACCACCATGAAGGATGCGCTCGATACCGTTCCGGTGTTCGAGCTGCTCTACATTCGTTTTCTTCCGGCGTCGTTGGTCATGCTTGTCATCTTCCACAAGCGCATCATTGCCCATTTCAACGCTCGAAACCTGATTGTTGGACTTGGCATGGGCGCGCTCATGTGGGGTGCCTACGGTTTGCAGACGATCGGCCTGGCACAGACCACGGCAGGCAAAAGCGCGTTTTTGACGGGCACGTACTGCATCTTGGTTCCGTTTGCGAGCTACGTTCTAAGCGGCGAAAAGCTTACCCGTTACAACTTGGGCGCCGCGTTGCTGTGCCTGGCGGGCATTGGGCTGGTGGCGCTCGATAGCGTCGAGTTCAATGTCGGCGATGTCATCACACTGGGCGGCGCGGTCTTCTTTGCCATCCAGATGGCGGTGACCGCCAAGTATGGCCGCAAGATGGACATCAACGTCATCACGTTTTGGATGTTTGTGGGCAACGGCGTGCTGAGCCTGATCTCGTCGCTGTTATTCGAGACCCAAGCGCCGCTGTCCGTGTGGACGCCGAGCTTTATCGGTGTGATGGCGTTTCTATCGGTGGGCTGTACGTGTGTGGCTCTGCTCATCCAAAACGTCGGCCTGGCGCATGTCCCGGCCTCGACGGGCTCGCTGCTCCTTTCGATGGAGTCGCCTTCGGGTGTGCTGTTCTCGGTGCTGCTGATGGGGGAGGCGCTCACCTCGCGCCTGCTCGCCGGCTTCGCGCTCATCTTCTTGTCGATTATCTTGAGCGAGACGCATTTCGATTTCTTGCGCCGAAAATCTCGCCCGCAATTGTAAACAACTTGTTGCGCCGCCCTTCCAAGGCGGCATTTTTTATGTCATGCCCTTACAGTTGTGCCTTGCACTTTACGCTATCAAAGTGCGTGCTGCAAAAACGTTACTGGAGGGCATCTATGGCATCAGCTCTGTCCGATTTTCAACCGCAACTAGCGCCCAAGGCCACCACAGCGGCGCAGACCGCTATCGGCGACGGTCTTGTCGCAGAAGCTCAGGCTTTTGCAGACGAGTTCGCTGCGTGGCGCCACGATCTACACCAGATGCCCGAGCTCGGTAACAATCTTCCGCAGACGTCTGCCTATATCCAGGCACGTCTGGACGAGATGGACATCCCCCATACCACGCTCGTCGACGGTTCCTGCGTCGTTGGCCTGATCGGTGCCGGTGCGGCCGCGGCCGCTCAGGGCAATGGCACGTGCAAGGACGAGCAGGCCGGAACGGTCGTCATGCTTCGTGGCGACATGGATGCCCTGCCCGTTGCCGAAGAGTCGGGCGAGCCTTTCGCCTCTACCAACGGCTGCATGCACGCTTGTGGCCACGATATGCATGCGACGGCGCTGCTCGGCGCGGCCCGTTTGCTCAAGGCCCGCGAGGCCGAGCTTGTGGAGGCCAACGCTACCGTCAAGTTGCTGTTCCAGCCGGGCGAGGAGACCTTTGAGGGAGCACGCGCTGCCATCGCCGACGGCTTGCTCGAGAACCCGCGCCCTCAGGCGGCCTTTGCCATGCATGTCAACAGCCAGTCGCCGCTTGGCCTGGTGCTCTACGGCAGCCCGGCGCTCTCGGGCGTGTACGGTTTTCGCATCACGCTTCAGGGCAAGGGCGGCCATGGCTCGAGCCCCGAGATTTGCATCGACCCCATCACAGCGGGCGTGCATGTGCATCTGGCGCTCCAGGAGCTCATCTCCCGCGAGGTGCCGGCGGCCAAGGAGGTCGCGCTTACCGTTGGCAAGTTCGCCGGTGGCTTGGCGGCCAACGTCATCCCCGACACCTGCGTGCTCGAGGGAACGCTGCGCGGCTTTGATGTTGAGCTCATGGCTCACCTAAAGACCCGCATCGCGGAGGTCGTTAACGGCGTTGCCACGACCTATCGTACGCCGGCGACCATCGAGACACTTTCGGATGTTCCGCCGCTTGTACTCGACAGCGATATGACTCAGGCGTCGCTTGGCTACGTGGGCGCAGTGCTGCCCAAGGCGGCTTTCTTGCCGCTTTTCCATGCCATGGCGAGTGAGGACTTCGCGCTTATCTCGAGCGAGATTCCGAGTGCGTACTTTACCGTGGGCGCGGCCGTAACCGACACGGACGAACACTTTGCCCAGCACCATCCCAAGGCACGTTTTAACGATGCCGAGCTGCCGCTCGGTGCTGCGGCTTATACCGCCGTCGCTTTGGGCTATATCGCCGACCACCGGTAGCATCCAACCTTGCCTTTCAAGCCTGCGGGCATGGCCGACCTGGGTAAGGTCACGGGCACCATCACCTCGCTTGAGATGGTCGGCGGCACCGTAGGCGCCATTGTCTCGGGTGTGTTGTTCGATGTCACGGGCTCCTTTGCGAGCACCTGGATCGTGTGCCTGATGTGCTCCGTGGTTATGCTTGTGTTCCTGTTGGCGTCCGAGCCCATCGCTGCCAAGCTGCGCGCGAGCGTGGCGGGGGAGTAGACGTCCGTCGCTCTTTTCTGTTCGCCCCGTTCTGTCCGTGGTTGCCCTGGAAGCCGAATGGATGCTCGTACCATCATTCGGTTTTCAAGGCGGCCACGGGCCTACGAATGATCCGTTTTCCTCCGTCCCTAACAGATCATGTGACCCGAAGGGGTCGGAGGAAAGCGGATCGGCTGTCGCGGCGGCGCGTCTGGCCGAACGAGCCCCCATACCCTCGTTCGGTCAGACGCGCTGCCGCGTTTTGTTTTTGTGCCGTATAATGACCACTACCTATGACGCGATACAAAAGAAAGGTGTTTGCCCATGCAGGCACAGAAGGCGGAGGGAACCCGCGACCTTATCGGCGCCGAGATGCGCGCTTGGCAAAAGATGCAGCAGATTGCGGCCGGCGTATTCGAGCCGTTTGGCTTTAAGCCCATCGAGACGCCCGCGATCGAGCAAGTGGACGTGTTTGTCCACGGTATCGGCCAGTCGACCGACGTCGTTCGCAAGGAGATGTTCCGCGTGTTTAGCGGCGCCAACCTTGAGCGCGTCTTTACCGAGGGTACCGATACCAAGCTCAAGCCCAAGCAGCGCCTGGCGCTTCGCCCCGAGGGCACGGCCGGTGTGGTGCGCGCCGTTGTGGAGAACAACCTGGTGCCCCAGGGCTCCACGCCGTTTAAGGCTTACTACGCCGAGGCTATGTTCCGCGGCGAGCGTCCCCAGAAGGGTCGCCTGCGTCAGTTCCACCAGGTAGGCATCGAGTGGCTCGGCGCTCCCGATCCGGCGGCAGACGCCGAGTGCATCATTATGCTCATGGAGTTTTACAAGCGCCTGGGCTTCGATCTTTCCAAGCTTCGTCTACTCATTAACTCGATGGGCGATGCCCAATGCCGTCCGGCCTATCGCGAGCAGGTCAAGCAGTTTATCCTCGATCACGCAGACGAGATGTGCGATGAGTGCCGCGAGCGCGCCGAGCTCAACCCGCTGCGTGCCTTTGACTGCAAGAACGACCACTGCCGCGAGATCATGGCCGACGCCCCGCTGATGGGCGACAACCTGTGCGATGAGTGCCGCGAGCACTACGAGCAAGTCAAGCGCTATCTGGATGCCGCCGGTATCGAGTATGTCGAGGATCCCACCTTGGTGCGCGGCCTGGACTACTACACCCGTACCGTCTTTGAGGTCGAGGCTCCCGGTGCCGGTGTCGGCTCCATCGGCGGCGGCGGCCGCTACGATGGCCTCGTCGAGCTCGAGGGCGGCAAGCCCACGGCAGGCGTCGGCTTCGCCGTCGGTTTTGAGCGCGCCCTGCTGGCCCTGCAGGCCTTTGGCAGCGACCTGGGTGCCGAGGAGGTCCCGTGCGTCTACGTCGCCAATGCCGGCAAGGAGCTGCGTCAGAACGTCTTTACCATTACGCAGCAGCTTCGCGCCGCAGGGATTGTGACCGAGGCCGACTATCAGGGCCGTTCGCTCAAGGCCCAGTTTAAGCAGGCCGATAAGGTAGGCGCCAAGCTCATCCTGGTCCTGGGCGGCGACGAGCTTGCCGCCGGCAAGGTCAAGGTGCGCGACATGCAGAGCCATGACGAGGTTCTCGTCGATCTGGCCAACGTCGTCGAGGCGGTTCGCGAGCGTCTGTAGCGTATGATTTTTGAGCTGCGGACCCGCTAACATGTCCCGCTCGCGACGAGCTATTGTTACGGGGGTGTTTCGCATTTATGCGGAATGCCCTCGCTTGCATATGCCGCCCACCGAGAAATACGACCATTTGGGGCAAAAACCCTTGCAATGCAGAAAATACTTTTGTGTGGTAAAGCGCAATCAGTGTCGAAAGTATTTCTCAAACGCCTATAATGAATACCGCATGTTACGTGCATAGAAGGAGGAATGGGAGGAAACGTGGCTGAGAACCTAAGCAACCAGTCTGTACCCGAAGCCGCGGCGCGCGTCGCTGCCGTGGTCAACCGCCTCGTTAACCGAATCGGCTCGAATGCCGAGTCCAGGGAGCGTCTCGCCGAGATCGAGATCCCCGAGGAGCTGCGCGACAATCTGGCGCTGTTCTTGCGCCTGGAGCGCCGTGTGCTTAGCGAGTATGATCCCGAGATCGCGGACCTGTTCGACAAGATTTTGACAGCCGAGATTGTGGTCAATGCCGGCAACCCCGGTACCTGCGCTGCCGACGAAGCCGTCGACGAGCAGGGCGTGCCCACCGCCGACGAGCCCACTGCCGTGGCATTTCGTGAGGTCGTCGATTTGATCGACAGCCTGCCGCTCGATAAGCAGCAGGTCATCGTTCGCGCCTTTACGAGCTTTTTCCATCTGGCAAACCTGTCGGAGGAGAACTACCGTGTGGCGCAGCTGCGCGAGCGCGAGGCCGGTGCGTCGACCGATACCGAGGTCGATCCTGCCAACGAGCTTACCGTTGCCTATCACCAGCTGGTGAATGAGCTGGGTGTCGAGGGTGCCAACGAGCTGCTCGACAAGCTCGAGTTCCACCCTGTCTTTACCGCACATCCCACCGAGGCCCGTCGTAAGGCCGTCGAGGGCAAGATCCGCCGTATCTCCAACCTGCTGGAGGAGCGTCCGCGTCTGGGCGGCTCCGACCTGGTGGAGAACGAGCGCCATATGCTGCAGGAGATCGACGCCCTGGTGCGTACGAGTCCCATCGCGCTCAAGAAGCCCACGCCGGTCGAGGAAGCCGATACCATCATCGACATCTTCGATAACACGCTGTTCGACGTTATCCCCGTTATCTATCGTCGTTTTGACGATTGGGTGCTGGGCGACAAGGCCGGTACTGTGCCGCCGCTGTGCCCGGCGTTCTTCCATCCCGGCAGCTGGATCGGTTCCGACCGCGACGGTAACCCCAACGTCACCGCCAAGGTGAGCCGTGAGGTCGCCGCCAAGTACTTTACGCACATGGTGCTCAAGCTCGAGGACAAGTGCCGCCACATCGGCCGCAACCTCACGCTCGAGGCTACCTACAGCAAGCCGTCGGCCGAGCTCATTAACCTGTGGAACCATCAGGTCGAGATGAGCCCTCGTTACACGGCCCGCGCCGAGCTGATCTCCGAGCACGAGCCGCATCGCGCCGTCATGCTCGTCATGGCCGACCGCCTGAACGCCACCGTCCGTCGTATCACCGACACCATGTACCACAGCGCCGACGAGTTCCTGGATGACCTGCGCGTCGTCCAGCGTTCGCTGGCCGCCTGCGGTGCCGTCCGTGCTGCCTACGGCCCGGTCCAAACCATCATCTGGCAGGTCGAGTCCTTCGGCTTCCATATGGTCGAGATGGAGTTCCGTCAGCACTCCGTGGTGCATGCCCGCGCCCTTAAGGATATCCACGAGAACGGTATCCATGGCGACCTGCAGCCCATGACGCGCGAGGTCATCGATACCTTCCGCGCTATCGGCTCCATCCAAAAGCGCTACGGCAAGAAGATGGCGCACCGCTACATCATCTCGTTCACCAAGAGCGCCCAGCATGTGGCCGACGTCTTTGAGCTTGCCCACCTGTCCTTTGCACACGAGGAGGATGTCCCCGAGCTCGACGTGATCCCGCTGTTCGAGCAGCTCGAGGACCTCGAGGGCTGCGTCGACGTGCTCGACCAGATGCTTACGCTGCCCGTGGTGCAAAAGCGCCTTGCCCAGACCAACCGCCGCATGGAGGTCATGCTGGGCTATTCCGACTCCTCCAAGGACGCCGGTCCTACCACGGCCATGCTCGCGCTGCACTCCGCGCAGGAGCGCATCGCCAAGTGGGCCGAGAAGAACGATATCGACCTGGTGCTCATGCACGGTCGCGGCGGTGCCGTGGGCCGTGGTGGCGGCCCGGCCAATAAGGCCGTGCTGGCGCAGCCCAAGGGTTCGGTCAACTGCTTCTTTAAGCTCACCGAGCAGGGCGAGGTCATCTTTGCCCGTTACGGCAACCGCACGCTGGCTCAGCGCCATGTTGAGTCCGTTGCTGCCGCAACGCTTTTGCAGTCGGCCCCGAGTGTCGAGAAGACCAACACCGAGACCACGCAGAAGTTCTGGGATATGGCCGAGAAGCTCAACACCGCAAGCCACGAGCGTTATCTGGACCTGCTGAACACCGAGGACTTTACACCGTGGTTCTCGACCGTGACGCCGCTGACCGAGGTCGGTCTGCTGCCGATCGGCTCGCGTCCCGCCAAGCGCGGCCTGGGTGCCAAGTCGCTCGACGACCTGCGTACCATTCCGTGGATCTTCAGCTGGAGCCAGGCACGCATTAACCTGGCCGCTTGGTACGGCCTGGGCACCGCCTGCGAGCAGTTTGGCGATCTGGACCAGCTTAAGGCTGCCTACCAGGAGTGGCCGTTCTTCCGCACCTTTATCGACAACATCGAGATGTCGATCGCCAAGACTGACCAGCGCATCGCCAAGATGTATCTGCACCTGGGCGATCGCCAGGATCTATCCGAGAAGGTCTTCACCGAGATGCAGCTCACGCGTAAGTGGGTTCTTGCCATCGTCGGTGACGAATGGCCGCTGCAGCGCCGCCGTGTGCTCGGCTGCGCCGTCCGTGTGCGTAATCCCTACGTCGACGCCCTGTCCATCGCCCAGGTCCGCGCCCTTCGTGAGGTGCGTATGAACCAGGACGAGATGGCCGAGGAGAAGAAGGCCGAGTACATGAGCCTGATTCTTTCGACTGTGACCGGCGTCTCGGCAGGATTGCAAAACACGGGGTAATCGATAGCCCTGCGGCTCTCACCGGGACCCGATGGGTTTCCCTCTGAATGCGTCCTCGCACTTGAAGCCCCCTTATCCTGCTCCTTCGGAGCTGCGGATAAGGGGGCTTCGTGCTGCGGAATGCATTCAGAGGGAAACCCATCGGGTCCCTTCGTCCTCGGTCTTCAGGGATTGGGGCTGAAGGGATTAAAGTGCGCTTCGCGCCTAATGTGGAGTGCGGCGAGGGCTTCTTGCGTCCTGCGGAGTGTGCCTAAAAGTAAGCTGATGGCGGGCCCTGCGATGTCCGGTCTTCGGCGGATTACTGGCTGGGGAAAAGATGGCGCGCTTCGCGCACTTTGATGGGGCTTCGTGCTGCGGAATGCATTCAGAGGGAAACCCATCGGGTCCCTTCGTCCTCGGTCTTCGGCGGATTACGGGCTGAAGGGAAGAAAGGCGCGCTTCTTGACTTACGACTGTAGCGGCCGCGGTCCCGTTTGGGATCGCGGTTGTTTTGTTGTGGGTCAAATATGAACGTTGTGTTAATGAGTCGGTGGACGGTGGTGTTTTTCGGTGAGCGGCGTATCCTTCCAACGGTTTATCTAGTGTGTCAGTTGAAAGGAAGAGGGCGCTCGTCATTGTTTGAATGTGAACTGCCGTTTGACCACAAGACGTTGCATCTGGAGCTCGAGGATAAGAACTTCGCGGGTGTGATGGAAGGTCATCAAAACGAGTTTAAGACCACGAAATCGCAGGAAGAGCTAGTAGAGGAGTCGCTTGCCAACCCTTATGGCTCGCCTTCGCTCGAGGAGCTTTGTGCTGGCAAGAAGGATATTGTCATCATTAGCTCCGATCATACGCGTCCCGTTCCCTCGCGTGTGACGATGCCTATTCTGCTGCATCACATCCACTCCGCTGCGCCTGAGGCGCGCGTTCGCATTCTGGTTGCTACGGGTATGCACCGTCCGTCGACGCACGAGGAACTCGTCAACAAGTATGGCGAGGAGATTGTTGCCAACGAGGAAATCGTTATGCACGTCGCGACTGACGACAGCATGATGAAAAAGATTGGCACCCTGCCTTCCGGTGGCGAGTGCATCATCAACAAGATTGCCGCCGATTGCGATCTGCTGCTTGCCGAGGGCTTTATTGAGCCGCACTTCTTTGCCGGTTTCTCTGGTAGCCGCAAGTCCGTCCTGCCTGGCATCGCCAGCTACAAGACCATCATGTACAACCACAACGGCCAGTTTGTGAATGATTCCCACTCGCGTGCCGGCAACCTGTGCCACAACCACGTGAGCGAGGACATGTTTGCTGCCGCCGAGATGGCTCACCTTGCCTTTGTGCTTAACGTGGTGCTCAACGGCAAGCACGAGGTCATCGGCTCCTTTGCCGGCGATATCCACAAGGCGCACGAGGCCGGCTGCGAGTTCGTGAAGAGCCTTGCCGGCGTTGAGCCCGTCGAGTGCGAGATTGCCATCACCACCAACGGCGGCTACCCGCTCGACCAGAACATCTACCAGGCTGTGAAGGGCATGTGCTCTGCCGAGGCCACGCTTCCCGAGGGCGGCGTGATTATCGATGTCGCCGGTTGTGCCGACGGTCACGGTGGCGAGGGCTTCTATCACAACATCGCCGACAACGATCCTGCGGAGTTTGAGCGCGCCTGCATCGACCGTCCTAAGGACGAGACCCTGCCCGACCAGTGGACGAGCCAGATCTTTGCCCGCATCCTGGCGCATCACCCTGTGATCATGGTTACCGACCTGTGCGATCACCGGATGATCAAGGATATGCACATGACGCCGGTCAACACCCTCGATGAGGCGCTCAAGCTCGCCTTTGAGATGAAGGGTGCCGATGCCAAGGTTGCCGTTATTCCCGATGGCCTGGGCGTTGTCGTCGCGCAGCACTAGCACGCGGCCTAAACGAATCGTTTTTAACCGACAAGAAAGATAAGGTTTTATGCTTACCAAACTCCTCTGCGAATTCGGCGCAACTGCACTCATGATCATCTTTGGCGTGGGCGTGCACTGCGATACGGTGCTCAAGGGCACCAAGTATCAGGGCTCCGGCCACATGTTTGCCATCACCACTTGGTCTTTTGGCATCTCGGTCTGCTTGTTTGTCTTTGGCGGTGCCGTGTGCATGAACCCCGCCATGGTGCTTGCCCAGTGCATCGTCGGCCTGGTGCCGTGGAGCAGCTGCATCCCCTTCATGATTGCCGATATGCTCGGCGGCTTTGTGGGCGCCGTAATCGCTTGGCTTATGTATGCCGATGAGTTCAAGGCTTCCGATGGTGTCGTCGACCCCATTGCCCAGCGCAACATCTTCTCGACCAACCCCACCACCGAGGGCACGAACTATGCTCGTAACTTCTTCTGCGAGGCTATCTGCACCTTTGTGTTCATCAGCGCCATCCTTGCTGCCGCTAACCGCGCCGGCGAGAACGTTCTGATGCTCGCTATCTGCGTCGGCTTGATCGTTTGGGCTGTTGGCATGGGCATGGGCGGCATCACCGGCTTCGCCATGAACCAGGCACGTGACCTTGGTCCTCGCATGGCCTATCAGGTGCTGCCGATCAAGAACAAGGCTGACAACAACTGGAAGTACGGCCTGCTTGTTCCTGGCATCGCTCCGTTTGTCGGTGCCGCTCTGGCCGCACTGTTTGTGCATGGTTTCTTGGGCATGTTCTAGTCTGAGGCTACATAGTTGTCCGCTGGTCGCATGGGGTAACTTCCCAGCGCGTCCTCGGACATGCAAAAAGGCTCGCTGCGCACTTCGTGCGGCGAGCCTTTTTGCGTCCTGCGGAATGCGCTGGGAAGTTACCCCATGCGACCAGCTGCGGGAATTTAGTCGCGTTGGAACAAGCAACCCAACATATTAATCTGAATTTGGATGGGAGGGGCTTGTTGCTGATAGGGGCGCTGGGCTGTTGTTGACACTTTGGGATGCGTGGCGCCTTGGGGTGGGGCGGTGCTTTGGGATGAGCTTCTTACTTAGTTGAAGAGGGGTTTTATGGCTGATAGGTAGTCTTTGGCTACGTCCTCTTTTGGGGCTTGGAAGTTGTGCCAGGCCCACCATTGGACCATTCCTACGAAGCTTGAGGCTATGTGGTGTAGTAGGAAGCTTCGGTCCATGGTGGCGGCGGGGCCGTTTGGGTCGACGGGGACGGTTTCGGCTGCTCGTGACATGATGGTCTTGCGTAAGCAGTCGGCGAAGACGCGTGAGCCGGCGCCGGCTACGAGGGCGCGTACACCCTGACGGCGCTCCCAGAGGTTGTTGAGGATATGTTCGACCTGTACGAGTGGGTCATCGAGGGGCGTACCGTCATCATCGAGAGCGTGGGTGCAGATGTCGCTCACGAGTTCGGACAGTAGGTCATCTTTGCTCTTGAAGAGGCCATAGAACGTGGCCCGACCCACATGGGCGCGAGCGATGATGTCGCCGACGGTGATCTTGCCGTAGTCCTCCTCGCGAAGGAGCTCGGAGAATGCTGCAACGATGGCGGCGCGGCTTTTTGCCTTGCGGGCATCCATGGCTATGCGTCCGCGTGAACGAGCAGGCAGCGGAGCGTACCGGAGCAACCCTCGTAGGGGCGCTTACCGGCGCCGTAGCCGACGGCCTCGATGCGGTAGCGGGCCGGCAGGTGCTCGGACGTGCGCAGTGCGGCAACGATGGCGGCGCCCGTGGGCGTCACGAGCTCGCCGGCGACCGGTGCGGGCGTGAGGGCGATATTGCCCGCCTGGCACAGGTTGACGACAGCGGGGACGGGAATGGGCATAAGGCCGTGGGCACAGCGGATGGTGCCGTGGCCCTCGGAAAGCGACTCAACCACGATGTCCTCGATGCCCAGGTCATCGAGGCAGATGGCGACAGAGCAGACGTCGACGATGGAGTCGACGGCGCCCACCTCGTGGAACATGACGGTCTCGGGCGTTTTGCCGTGAGCCTTGGCCTCGGCGGCGGCGAGCGCGGTAAAGATGGCGAGCGCGCGACGCTTGGCGCCATCGCTTAGCTGCGAGCCATCGATGATGGCGGTGACATCCGCCAAAGAACGGTGGTGATGGTGGTGGGCGTGATGGTGACCCTCGTGGTCATGACCGTGGGCCTCATGGTCATGCTCGTGGCAGTGCTCGTGTTCGTGCTCGCAATGATCATGATGGTGGTGCTCATGCTCGTGTGTGTGCTCGGCAGCTGCTTCGTTGCCGTAGAGCCAGGCCATGTCGTGGTCGTGGTTCTCGAGCTCCTCTGCCAGCTGAACGTCAAAGTCGCAGGCGTCGATGCCATGCTTGTTTACGCGCGTCACGGCAATCTCAAAGCCGCCGACCGGAAGCGTGGCGAGCTGCTCGCGCAGATGCTCCTCGCTGGCGCCCAGGTCGAGCAGGGCCGCGACGGTCATGTCGCCGCTGATGCCCGAGGTGCCGTCAATGATAAGCGTGTGCTGATGGTTTAACATGAAATGCTCCTTAGCGGGCGCAGGACGCGCCGGCGCTCAGATGATTGATAAGACTTGCCTGATAGGCGGCGCCGAAGCCGTTGTCGATGTTGACGACCGAAACGCCGCTGGCGCAGGAGTTGAGCATGGCGAGCAGTGCGGCCACGCCGCCAAAGTTCGCGCCATAGCCCACGCTGGTGGGGACGGCGATGACCGGACAGCTCACCAGGCCTCCGATGACGCTCGCCAGGGCGCCCTCCATGCCGGCAATGGCGATGACCACCTGCGCCTGGGCAAGTTCCTCAGCATGTGCGAGCAGGCGGTGCAGGCCGGCGACACCCACGTCGTAGAGGCGATCGACCTCGTTGCCGTAGAACTCGGCCGTCAACGCGGCTTCCTCGGCAACGGGCAGGTCGCTCGTGCCGGCGCAGGCGACGACGATGCGTCCGTTGCCGTTGGGGGAGGGCTTGCCACCCACCAGGGCGAGCTGGGCGTCCGGGACATATCCCAGGTCGATGTCGTTGCCGAGATGCTCAGCGGTGCGCGCGGCTTTTTCGGCATCCAAGCGCGTGACCAGGATGCGCTCCTGGCCGGCATCGCGCAGTGCTTCGATAATGGCGGCAATTTGTTCGGCGGTTTTACCGGCGCCGTAGACAACCTCGCCGGCTCCCTGGCGCACTCCGCGCGAAAGATCGAGCTGTGCAAAGCCCAGATCGGCGGTCGGAGCCGTCTGGATGCGCGTAAGGGCGACTGCCGGGGTGACTGATCCGCCGGCAACATCGCTCAGCAGCTGCTCTAGATCTCGCTTATCCATATATGTTCCCTTCGACGGCGCAAAGTCTAGCACTCAAAGGGCATGTTTCCGAACACTAAGACAAAATTGTTCGGAAACTATAGGACAGACTGATTCAATTGTTAGACGGATTGGCTAGTCGCGCAGGATGATGTCCATGGCGAGCATCAGGTTGCGCTCGTCGATGGCAAACGGGGCTGCCTCGCGCGTCTTGGGCTTGGCGCAAAACGCGATGCCCGTGCCCGCGGCCTGGATCATGGGGATGTCGTTGGCGCCGTCGCCGATCGCGACGGTATGGGCCATGTCGACACCGCACTCGACTGCCCAGTCCAGCAGCTGAACGAGCTTGGACTCCTTGGTTACAATGTCGGCTGCCAACTTACCGGTGAGCTTGCCGTCCACGACCTCCAGACGATTGGCCAGGCAGAAGTCGATACCCGCGGCAGCCACGATCTTGTCAGCGACCTCGTGGAAGCCGCCGCTCACCACGCCGACCTTCCAGCCCTTGCTGTGTGCCGAGCGCACAAGCTCCAACGCGCCGGGGGTAAATGTCACGCGCTCAAAGGTGCGCTCGAACACGTTCTCGTCCAGGCCGGCGAGCAGCCCAACGCGTTCCTCGAGCGCCTGCTTAAAGTCAAGCTCGCCGCGCATGGCGCGTTCGGTGATCTGCGCCACCTGCTCGCCCACGCCGGCCTCTTTGCCCAACAGGTCGATGACCTCCTGGTTGATGAGCGTGGAGTCGATATCCATAACGATGAGGCGTGCAGTCATGGCGGGCCTTTCCGAGTGCTGTTTTATTGGGGCATATTGTCGCACGTGACGAGCGCGGGCGGGTGCCACGGCGCGTCAATTGTTTCGTCTCCGTCAAGTCTTTGGGCAGGAGTCACTTTTTCGCGGCACATCGACACAGGTGCGATAAGATAGAACGCCATGTCTGGCTGCGCGGTTTACGCAGGCTGGGCAAATCTGTACGACGCCGCCCGGAACGACACGGGGCGGCACAGATCCATAAAGGAGGATCACTGGTATGAGCCAGACCCGTCCCATCGACGAGCATTCCATGCACACCCGTACCTGCGGCGAGCTTCGCCGCGAGAACGTGGGCGAAGAGGTCACCCTCACTGGTTGGGTGAGCCGTCGCCGCGACCACGGCGGCCTTATCTTCTGCGACCTTCGCGACCGCGAGGGCATCACGCAGCTCACCTTCGACCCCGAGCACTCCGACGGCGACGCCTTTAAGATTGCCGAGACCATGCGTCCCGAGTGGCCCATCAAGATCCATGGTGTCGTGCGCGCTCGTGGCGAGGAGACCACCAACACCAAGCTCGCGACCGGCGAGATCGAGGTCCTGACCGATCATGCCGAGGTGCTCAACACTTCCGTCACCCCGCCGTTCCAGATTGAGGACGGCATCGAGACCAGCGAGGACACCCGTCTGCGCTATCGCTATCTGGACCTCCGTCGTCCCGAGATGATGGCCAACCTCAAGCTGCGCTCCGACTTTACCTTTGCCATTCGCGAGGCGCTGCACAACCGTGAGTTCATGGAGGTCGAGACGCCCTCCCTGTTCAAGTCCACGCCCGAGGGCGCCCGCGACTTCATCGTCCCCAGCCGCATCCAGCCGGGCAACTTCTACGCCCTGCCGCAGTCCCCGCAGCTCCTGAAGCAGCTGCTTATGGTCGGTGGCGTCGAGCGCTACTACCAGGTTGCCAAGTGCTTCCGCGACGAGGACCTGCGTGCCGACCGTCAGCCCGAGTTCACCCAGGTCGATATCGAGATGTCCTTCGTGGACCAGAACGACGTCATGAGCGCGCTCGAGGAGGTCCTGGCCGATGCCTTCGGCCGCATGGGTGTCGAGATGCCCACGCCGCTGCGTCGCATGGATTATTGGGAGGCCATGGACACCTATGGCTCCGACAAGCCCGATACCCGCTACGGCATGCACCTGGTCGATCTGACCGACATCTTTGCCAACTCCAAGTTCAAGGTCTTCGCGACCGCCGCAAACGAGGAGGGCTCTGTCGTCAAGGCCATCAACGCTAAGGGCGCCGGTGCCTGGGCACGTGCCAAGATCGACAAGCTCGCCGGCGTGGCCTCCACGTTTGGCGCCAAGGGCCTGGCCTGGATTGCCTTCCGCGAGGACGGCTCCATCAACAGCCCCATCGTCAAGTTCTTCTCGGACGAGGAGATGGCGGCTCTGCGTGAGCACATGAACGTCGAGCCCGGCGACCTTGTGATGTTCGCCGCCGGTCCGCGCCTGCTCTCCGACGAGATCCTGGGCGGTATGCGTTCCCACATGGCCAACGCGCTCGAGATCAAGCGCGAGGGTCACGACTTCCTGTGGGTCGTCAACTTCCCGCTGTTCCACTGGGACGAGGACCGCAAGGCCTATGCAGCCGAGCACCAGCCCTTCACCCTGCCGACCGAGACCGACATCGCCAAGATCGAGGCCGACCCGCTGGCAGCCGGTTCGTGCACCTACGACTTTGTCATGGACGGCTTTGAGGCCGGCGGCGGCGGTATGCGTATCCACAACGCCGAGATGCAGATGTCCATGCTCAAGCTCCTGGGCTTTACCGAGGAGCGCGCCGAGTCGCAGTTCGGCTTCCTCATGGAGGCGCTCAAGTTTGGTGCACCCCCGATGGGCGGTTTCGCTCTGGGCCTGGATCGCGTGTGCATGCTGCTCACCGGCTCCGACTCCATCCGCGACGTCATGGCGTTCCCCAAGACGGCCAGCGGCTCCGACCTCATGTCGGGCGCCCCGAGTGCTGTTTCCGGCGCCCAGCTCAAGGACGTCAGCCTGCGCCTGATGTAGGCAAGCGGCTACATATTGCCCGTAACGAGGGAAGGACGCGTGCCTTCCCTCGTTTTTTATGCGCCGAGGTTGTGAGGGCATGGGGTGACCGGACGTCGCGGAAAGCCCTGCCCAGGTTTCTTATAGCGAGTCTCTCTGAACGAGCTGCATGTGCATGACAGTGGTGGTGGGCGCGGCGCCGTTGATCATATCGAGCGCAATGTCTGCGGCCATGCGGCCTTCCTCGCGAAGCGGCTGACGAATGGTCGTCAACGCGGGGACGCTACGAGCTGCGACCTCGTGGTCATCGAAGCCCACAATCGAAACGTCCTTGGGTACGCTAATTCCCGCTTCGTTGAATGCGGCGATAACGCCGGTTGCGATACGGTCCGATCCGCATAGCACGCCGTCGGCATGTATTTCGCGCGCGAGCAGCCGCCGCGTGGCTTGGTAGCCGTCTCCGCTGCTCCATCCGGTATAGATGACATTTTCATCCGGAAGGCTTTCGCCCAAAATTGCACGGTAGCCGCGAAGGCGGTCGACGACGGCGGGGTTATCCTGCGGCCCCAGCACGGCAACGATGTCCTTGCGTCCGCGATCTTTCATGGCGAGCGCCGCAAAGCGTCCGCCCTCTTCGTCGTCGGAGTAGACCGTCGAGAACACGTCGCGATAGGGATGGCCCTCGAGCTGGCCGCATAACACAGTGGGCACGCCCAGCTCGCGTAGCACCTCGAGCAGCTCACTGCCCTTGTAGGGCGAGACATCGATGACGGCGTCAAACGAGCGGCGCTCAAAATGCTCGCGTGCGCGATTGCGCTCATGCGAGGAAGATGCCTGCAAGATCACGGGTAGGTAAGACGACTCCGAAAGTTCCTCGGTAATACCGCTTAAAAACTCACTGTAGGTGGGATCGCTAAACAGCTCGCTCAAAGGCTCGGTAACCAGTACGGCGATAATTTCCGTGCGACCGACGGCGAGTGCCCGGCCGCGTGCGTTGGGTACAAAATTGACTTCCTTGGCAGCCGCGCGGACGCGTTTTTTAGTTTCCTCGCTAATGCGGGGGGAGTCGTTGAGGGCACGCGATGCCGTGGAGCGCGAAACACCGGCAGCTGCAGCAACCTCGGCAAGCGTCGGTGCGGTGCGAACTGGTTGGGTCATGGCGTCTCCTGGAAAATGCGGTCGATGTTGTTACTGATACGGGCTGGTGCGGATACAGCTTACTATAGTGCGCCTGAACAGCGTTCATGGTATCCGGTGACCGGTGCCGTTTTGCAATCAAACTGCGACTGAGCACGGCATGTATGGGCGAGACATGGGCAGGCGCGACAGTTGTCTGAGAGTTCAAGAATGATGCCCTGTGCTGTGTACCTAAGCTTAGGGTGACATAAGTAGCATGGTTGTACAACCGGTTGCACCGTTAATCCGGCAAAATCGACCGTTCGGCGGACAACCGGTTGCACAGATTTTTGCACCGCCCGTAAGATAAGGACAACCGGTTGCACAAAGAAGCACTACGATGACGAAGGAGCATCACCATGGACGCCATTAACGATTGGGAAAACCAAGCGCTCACCCACAGGAACCGCCTGGCACCCCATGCGTACTTTATGGGTTATGAGACCGCCGATCTCGCCGCTACGTACAGCCGCGAGCTGTCGCGCGGATTTGTCCAGCTGTCCGGCTCGTGGCAGTTCCGCCTTTTTGAGGGCCCCGCGGCCGTCTCCAACGAGGCGCTTTGCACGTACGAGCCCGAGTGGGATCACGTGGAGGTTCCGCACCTGTGGCAGGTAGACGGCTATGGTAACCTTGCCTACACCGATGAGGGTTTTCCGTTCCCGGTGGATCAGCCGTTCGTTCCCTCCGACGACCCCACGGGCGTCTACCAGCGCATCGTCAACCTTCCCGCCGTGCCTGCCGGCGCTCGCGAGATCATTCGCTTCGACGGTATCGAGAGCTACGGCGAGCTGTATGTCAACGGCAAGTTTATCGGCATGACCAAGGGTTCGCGCCTGTCCGCCGAGTTTGACGTGACCGACGCGCTCGTCGAGGGCGACAACCTGTTTGCGGTCAAGGTTCTGCAGTACAGCGATGGTAGCTACATCGAGGACCAGGACATGTGGTGGGCGTCGGGCATCTTCCGCGATGTGTACCTCATGCAGCGTCCCGCCGCGCATCTGGTCGACTTTAGGTCCCGCACGCACCGCGAGGGCGATGCCGCCCTGATCACGCTCGATACGGTTGCCGAGGGCGCAAGCCGCGTTGTGTATACGCTCAGCGATGGTCAGAATGTGGTCGCTACAGGCGAGTGCGTCGACGGCCATGCCGAGTGCAGCGTTGCCGATGCCCACTTCTGGAACCCCGAGGACCCCTTCCTCTATGACCTTACGCTTGAGGTCTACGACGGCGACGAGGTCAGCGAGTACGTTCCGCATCGCCAGGGTCTTGCCGAGGTGACGGTCGAGGGCAATCATATCTACCTCAACGGCACCTACTTTAAGATGCATGGCGTCAACCGCCACGATCACGACGATCACAAGGGCCGCGCCGTGGGCCTCGAGCGCATGCGCCGTGACCTGGAGCTCATGAAGCAGCACAACATCAACGCGGTGCGCACGTCCCACTACGCCAACGACCCGCGCTTCTACGAGCTGTGCGACGAGTACGGCATCATGCTGGTCGCCGAGACCGATATGGAGAGCCACGGCTTCGAGAATATCGGCAATATCGCCCTGGTCACCGACGACCCTGCCTGGGAGCCGGCTTACGTTGACCGTGTTGAGCGCCTGGTGATGCAGGAGCGCAACCACGCGTGCATCATCATGTGGTCGATGGGCAACGAGAGCGGCTATGGCTGCAACATCCGCGCGATGTACGCCAAAGCTCACGAGCTCGACGGTCGTCCGGTCCACTACGAGGAGGATCGCAACGCCGATACCGTCGACGTCATTTCCACGATGTACTCCCGCGTGTCGCAGATGAACGACTTTGGCGAGCATCCGTTCCCCAAGCCGCGCATCAACTGCGAGTACGGCCACTCCATGGGTAATGGTCCCGGAGGCCTGTCCGAGTACCAAGAGGTCTTCGATCGCTGGGATTGCATCCAGGGCCAGTTTATTTGGGAATGGTGCGATCACGGTCTGGCTGCTGTGACCGAGGACGGCGTTGCCTACGACATGTATGGCGGCGACAACGGCGATTACCCCAACAACAGCAACTTCTGCATCGACGGCATGGTGTTCCCCTGGCAGCAGCCGAGCCCGGGCCTTACCGAGTACGGCCAGGTCATCTGCCCGGTCCGCATGGCTTATGACGCCGAGGCGGGCGAGCTGACCGTCACCAACAAGCGTTGGTTTACCACCCTCGAAGATGTTTGCCTGTCGGCCGAGACCCTGGTGGACGGCGACGTGGTCTGCCGCAAGACGCTCATGCCCGGTGCGGTTGCCCCCGGCGAGTCCGTCCAGCTGCCACTGGTGATTCGCGAGGCTGCAGTGGGCGAGACCCTGCTGACCGTGCACGCCTATACCATGGCGGTTCACACCTGGTGCGAGCCGATGTTCCAGCTGGGCGCAAGCCAGTTTGCCATCGCAAACCATCCGGCGCCGGCCATCGCGGCTCCCACTCGTCCTGAGCTTACGGTTGAGGAGACCGAGCAGGAGATTCGCATTCACTCCCTCAACGGCGAGCTGACCTTCAGCAAGGTCAACGGTACCGTGAGCGAGTGGAAGGCATCCGGCCGCGACGTCATGACCTCCGGTCCCCAGGTTGGTTTTTGGCATCCGCTCGTCGATAACCACGCCCAGGAGTATGACTCCCTGTGGAAGGACAACTTCATCGATGTGATGCAGACGTCTACCCGCAAGGTTTCTTGGAAGCAGGACGGCAATGCGGTCGTCGTTACCGTGAGCCAGCGTGTCGCTCCTCCCGTCCGCGCGTTCGGCATGCGCGTCGAGCTCGTCTACACCGTGCTTCCGAGCGGTCGCGTCGACCTCAAGGTTTCCGGCGAGCCCTACGGCGACTATTCGGACATTATCCCGCGCATCGGCATCTCCTTCGAGGTTCCCGGTTGTGATCGTGCCGTCGAGTGGTATGGCCACGGCCCGGGCGAGAACTATCCGGACTCGCTGCGCGCCAACCCGGTCGGTCATTACCGCACTACGGTCGACGACATGTTCACGCCCTACGTTATGCCTCAGGACTGCGCCAACCGTGAGGGTACCCGCTGGGTTGCCCTGCGCTCCAGTCACGGTGACGGCGTGTTGGTGACTCGTCCGGCTGATGCCGCCTCCAACCCGTTCTCGTTCTCGGCATGGCCCTATAGCTGCGAGGCAATCGATAACGCCAAGCACGTCTACGACCTTGTCAAGGGCGATACGGTCACGGTCAACATCAACGACCAGCTGCTCGGCCTTGGCTCGAACTCTTGGGGTTCCGAGGTACTCGAT
Organism: uncultured Collinsella sp.; assembly: GCA_900544895.1. Lineage (GTDB taxonomy): Bacteria > Actinomycetota > Coriobacteriia > Coriobacteriales > Coriobacteriaceae > Collinsella. Next base: position 117,969 of record UQWZ01000001.1, on the reverse strand, counting down.
TCCTATCGCACCCGTTTTGAGAGCTTCAGCTTTGAGGTGTCCCTGCGACCGCTGACGTCTGCCGATCTGGCTCAGGCGCTGGCACCCATTAAGGAGGCATAAGTCATGCATGTCTTTAACTCGCGCGCCGATTTCGACGCTCAGATGAAGTCTGTCAAGAAGTGGATGCGCACCGGCCAGGCGCTCGATGGTGTTGCCGGCCTGCAGCACGACGTGGCTTACTCCATCGGCGACTCGTTGGTGTACTGGTGGGTGAACGCCCACGAGGCAGCTACCGCCGATCTGGTCGGTCACCGTCGCTACCATGCCGTGCTCGCCCCGCTCGATGGCGACCTGACCGTCGAGGTGGCTTCCAAGACGGATCTTACCTGCACGCGCGCCTACAGCGATATCGACGATCGCGAGCGCTTTGAGGGTACGGGGGAGACCGTGACGATTCCCGCCGGCGGCGTTGCCGTCGTCGAGATCGACGAGGCCTACCGTGTCGTGGCCGATTCCGCGGATCCCCGCGTCGTGGTACTGCACGTGACGGTTGAAGGTTATTCCTTCCCCAACAAGTAGTATTCGTCCGTTTGGACGTTTGCTTCGCGCCGTTAAGGGGGATGGCTTTGTTGACTCCCTTTTCCCCATTCCCCTTAGCAGGTGCGCCGTCCACGATTGCGCTTGCAGTCCGGACGGTTTTAGATGAGATATAACGGATGATTGGGAGGGCTTATGAGCTCTGAAAAACGAGGAACGATCGGTTCGTTCGCTCTGCTGGGCATGACGGTCGCCGCCGTGTTCGGTATCAAGAACATCATCAACAACAACGCGGCCATCGGCTTGGCAGCTGCGCCGTCGTTCTTCTTCGCCACGCTTTTGTACTTTGTCCCCTATACCCTGGTTACCGCTGAGTTCGTCGGCCTCAACAGGGACTCCGAGTCTGGCGTGTACGCATGGGTTAAGACCTCGATGGGTGGTCGCTGGGCGTTCCTGACGGCATTTAGCTACTGGTTCGTTAACCTGTTCTACTTTGCGTCCGTCCTGCCCAACGTCATCATCTACGCGAGCTACGTGTTCTTTGGTGCCAATGCTGAGCTCTCGCAGCTGTGGATCACCATTATCGAGATCGTCGTCTTTGCTATCGCCACGTGGGTTTCGACCAAGGGCGCTAAGTGGATCGGCTCCATTTCCTCCTTCGGCTCGACCGCGGCTCTCGGCCTGACTGCCGTGTTCATCTTGCTGTCCCTGGCTGCTGCCTTTGGCGGCGTCGAGTTCGCTACGGCTCCTACCCCCGCTAACATGGCTCCCGACATGAGCAACTTCGCAACTATGTGGGGCTTCTTCGGTACGCTTGCCTGGATCATCCAGGGCGTTGGCGGCGCTGAGTCTGTCGGCGTGTTCCTTAACGACCTTAAGGGCGGCGTCAAGGCCTTCGTGCGCACCGTCGTTATCGCCGGCCTGACCATCGGCCTTCTGTACGCAGGCGCTTCGCTGCTGGTCAACCTGTTCATTCCCGAGGGCGGCGTTGCCATCTCCACCGGTATCTTCGACGTATTCGGCGCTGTCTTTGTCCACTTTGGCATTCCCATGGAAGTGTCTACGCGCGTCATTGGCCTGATCCTTCTCGCTGCCACGCTGGGCTCCCTCATGATGTGGACCTCTGCTCCCATCAAGGTCTTCTTCACCGAGATCCCCAAGGGCGTCTTTGGTAGCAAGATCGTCGAGCTCAACGAGCACGGCATTCCCGCCCGCGCCGCTTGGCTGCAGTTCGCCATCGTCGTCCCCATCCTGATCATCCCGGCCTTGGGCTCTGGTAACCTCGACGACCTGCTCATGATCGTCACCAACATGACGGCTGCCACTGCTCTGCTCCCGCCGCTGCTGATCCTGCTTGCCTACTTTATGCTGCGCAAGAACTTCGACGCCGCTCCCCGTGACTTCCGCATGGGCTCGCGCAGCTTTGGTCTGGTCGTTGCCGCATTCCTGCTTGTGGTCTTCTGCTTTGTGCTTGTCTGCGGCACCATCCCGCTCGATCAGCCGCTGTGGCTGACGCTGGTCTACAACGTTGGCGGTGTAGTTGTCTTCCTGGGCCTTGCCGTGATGTGGTACAACCGCTATATCAACCGCCTGCGCGAGACCGATCTCGAGGCCGCCGAGAGCGAGCTGCGCCCCTCCGTCCTCGACATGATGGAGTAGCGGCTAGGATTAATCTACGGCTGTGGAATAAATCGATTCCCTTTCCTAAGGAGGGGCCTTACGAGGCCCCTCCTTTTGTGTTTTGGGGCATGGTTTTGGACCCCGTGGTCAAAAAATGCCAAATATGAGTACTGTTGCAAAAGAGGTGTCATATTTTTCGGCCTGTTCTGAGCAAAAACGGGCTCAAAATCAATTTATATAACCCCCTTTAAAGGGCGTTTGACGGCTTTCAACCTCTTCGAATCGCTCAAAGGAGGCAATTTGCTCTCGATTTTGCTGCTACTAAATTGGTGACAGTACTCATATTTGCCACTTTTTGCCCACGAGGTGTTCAGAGGAGCTCTCGACAAGCATCTAACGCTACAATAACTACCACGTGGCTGGGTTTGCCGGCCGAATGTGCGATGCCGTGGGAGGGGACATGGTCGAGTTTACAAAGACGATTAAAGATCCGTTGGGACTGCATGCCCGCCCGGTTGCGCTGCTCTATGACATAATTGCCAAGCATCGTAGCAACGTATCGGTCAGCATCGGCGATCGCCATACCGACGGCCGCGATGTAATGGGGCTCATGGCTCTCTACGGCGAGTGCGGCGAGGACATCATCTTCCGCATTTCGGGCGTAGACGAGGCCTCGTGTGTCACGTCGATCAGAAACCTCTCCCTCTAAACGCAACAATGTGACAAAGGGGCTGTCCCCTTGTCACACCTGTTTCATATGGGAAACTTTTTCGAAAACTGAATAGGGACCCTTTCCAAAAAGTTAACCACGTGTTAGTTTACTAAAGCGAACATAGACGTGGCTAACTTTAACCGCGCCGATGTTGAGGACGAACTGACGTAAGGAGCTCACTCATGTCTTGCGGACCGCAGATGCCGGCTATGCCGCTTTCGATGGTAAAGGCGGGCGAAACCGTGCGCGTGTCTCGTGTAAAGGGCAATGAGGACATGAAGCACCACCTCAAGGACCTCGGCTTTGTCGAGGGCAGCGAGATCCACGTGGTGAGCTCGAGTGGCGCCAACATCATCGTCACGGTGCTGGGCGCACGCTTTGGCATCGATTCCAAGGTCGCCATGCATATCATGACCGTCGGTTAGTCCGCAGCATTCTGTAAAAACTGAAAGGGGGACAAGTAAATGAAGACGTTGGGTGACGTTAAGGTGGGCGAGAGCTCTACCATCGTCAAGCTTCACGGTGAGGGCGCGCTGCGCCGCCACCTCATGGACCTGGGGCTCATCAAGGGCACTTCGTTCAAGGTCGTAAAGGTTGCACCGCTCGGTGATCCGGTCGAGATCAACGTGCGCGGCTACGAGCTTTCCATCCGCAAGGAGGAGGCTGCCGTCGTCGAGGTCCAGTAAGGGCCGACGGCGAATATTTCTGCAGATAAAGTTAGGATTTTCTAACTTAAACTTGCAACGTTGAAGCACATTATCCAGCCCGCGCGGAGAAAGCAGCGCAGGCACACAAGGAAGAAGGATTGAATGGCGGATTCTCAGATCCATGTCGCGCTGGCGGGTAACCCCAACTGCGGCAAGACCACGCTTTTCAACCTGATCACCGGCGCCAACGGCTACGTTGGCAACTGGCCCGGTGTCACGGTTGAGAAAAAGGAAGCCAAGCTCCTGAGCGACAAGAACGTTACCATCACGGACCTCCCCGGCATCTACTCGCTTTCCCCCTACAGCCCCGAGGAGCAGTGCTCGCGCGATTACCTCATGAGCGGCGAGCCCGATGTGGTCGTCCAGGTTGTCGACGCGACCAACCTTGAGCGCAATCTGTACCTGGCACTTCAGGTCATCGAGACCGGCCTGCCCGTGGTCGTGGCCCTCAACATGGCCGACCTCGTGGAGAAGAACGGCGACAAGATCGACACGGACAAGCTTTCCAAGAAGCTTGGCTGCCCGGTCATGATGATCTCGGCCCTTAAAAACAAGGGTATCAAGGAGCTGTTCGAGCAGGTCAAGAAGTCTGCTGCTTCCAAGGGCCAGGTGCCGGAGCACAAGTTCGATTCCTCCATCGAGGACGTTCTGGACCACATCGAGAACAACCTGCCGGCGAGCGTTCCCGCCAACAAGCGTCGCTACTACGCCGTCAAGCTGTTCGAGCGCGACGCGGACGCCTGCAAGCTCATCAACCTCACTAAGGAGAAGGCCGCTCGCGTCGAGCAGCTGGTCGCCCAGTGCGAGCAGGATTGCGACGACGACGCCGAGTCCATCATTACCGGCGAGCGCTACGGCGTGATTGCCCACATCATCGACGAGTGCCTCACCAAGGCTCCTGCCAAGATGAGCACTTCCGAGAAGATCGACCGTGTGGTTACCAACCGCATCCTGGGCCTGCCGATCTTTGTGGTCATCATGTTCTGCGTGTACTACATCGCCGTTTCCACCCTGGGCGGCACGGTGACCGACTTCACCAACGACCAGCTCTTTGGCACCGACGGCTGGTATGTGCTCGGCCAGGGCCGCGACGCCTACGACGCAGCTGTCGAGGCTGCGGGTGACGCCGCCGACTCGGTCGACCCGGCACAGTACGGCCCCTATGTTCCGGGTATTACCACCGTGGTGCACGATGCCCTTGTGGCGGGCGGCACCGAGGACGGTGGCCTGGTCGATTCGCTGGTCTGTGACGGTATCGTCGGCGGTCTGGGCGCCATCTTCGGCTTCGTGCCGCAGATGTTCCTGCTGTTCGTGATGCTGTCTTTCCTGGAGGACTGCGGCTACATGGCCCGCGTCGCCTTCATCATGGACCGCGTGTTCCGCCGCTTCGGCCTGTCCGGCAAGTCCTTTATCCCCATGCTCGTGTCCTCGGGCTGCGGCGTCCCCGGCGTCATGGCTACCAAGACCATCGAGAACGAGAAGGACCGCCGTATGACGGTCATGACCACCACGTTTATTCCCTGTGGTGCCAAGCTGCCGATCATCGCCCTGCTCATGGGCTCCATCATCGGCGATTCTTCCACCACCGCCGCGTGGATCAGCCCGCTCTTCTACTTCCTGGGCGTCTTTGCCGTCATCGCCTCGGGCCTCATGCTCAAGAAGACCAAGCTCTTCGCCGGTCGCCCGACGCCGTTCGTTATGGAGCTTCCCGCCTACCACTTCCCGGCGATCCGCTCTTGGGCGCTGCACGTGTGGGAGCGCTGCTGGGCCTTTATCAAGAAGGCCGGCACGGTCATCTTCGCGTCCACCGTCGTTGTTTGGTTCCTCTCCAACTTTGGTAGCTATAACGGCTCCTTTGGCTTCCTGCCTGCGATGGACGGCATCCCCGAGGAGTTTATGGACTACTCCGTGCTCGCCATGCTGGGCAACCTGGTCGCCTGGATTTTCGCCCCGCTCGGCTTTAGCACCTGGCAGGCAACTGCGCTGACTGTCTCTGGCCTTGTCGCCAAGGAGAACGTCGTCGCTACCGCCGGCTCGCTGCTCTCCGTCGCCGATGCTGGCGAGACCGACCCGAGCCTGTGGACCGCGTTTGCGGGCATGTTCCCGACTATGGGCGCCTGCGTTGCCTTCGGCGCTTTCAACCTGCTGTGCGCTCCGTGCTTTGCCGCCATGGGCACTATCCGCAACCAGATGGACTCCGGCAAGTGGACCGCGATTGCCATCGGCTACGAGTGCGCCTTCGCTTGGGTGATCGGCCTGTTCATCAACCAGTTCTACAACCTGTTTGTGTTGGGCCAGTTTGGTATTTGGACGATTGTAGCCATCGTGCTGCTGGTTGCGATGCTCTTCCAGATCTTCCGTCCCATGCCCAAGCATGCTTGGACCGACGAGGACGAGACCAACACCTCTTCCGCCGCAGTTTCCGCTTAAGTCCAAATAAGGATTAGCCCCTTTCCACGAGCCCGGGTGTCCCAGTGACACTCGGGCTTTTTGGTGCAATGGGGGACAGATTGCTTTGCTCCAGAAGTAAGATGTGGCGTTTCCGCAGATAAAACCGACCAAAACAAACCTGTCCCTTTTTGGCAGGTGGAAGATGGGGTAAAGTAAGTGGTGGTTAACTAGAGGAGGCTTACTATGGCACCTATCGATATTGTTGTGTTGGCTGTTATCGGCATTGCGTTTGTCGCCGTGTGTGTGCGTATCTACCGAAAGGGCACCTGCGCCGACTGCGCCCAGGGTGGCGTTTGCACGGGGCATTGCTCCAACAAAAAGACGTGCGCCGCACTTAAGGGCGTGGACAAAATCGCCGAAGACTTGGGCCGCGGGATCAAATAAGGCCCGGACATCAAAGCGCCCCGCGAGCATTCGTTCGCGGGGCGCTTTGCGCATTTGGACGCGAGCGCGGCGAGTTGAAGAGTAATTTTGGGCATCGTTAAATCAGTTGCGGTGAAATGCGGACTGTTTTGGCTGTCAAAGGCCTTATCTACTCCGTATTCCACCGCAACTTTTTGTGGGGTGGGCTAGAGACGCTGCATGCGGTACCCGACGCCCATGTGCGTCTGAATCATCTTGGGGTGAGAGGGGTCTGCCTCGATCTTCTTGCGCAGGGTGCGCATGAACACGCGCAGGCTCGCCAGATCGCTGTCCCAGCTCGTGCCCCATATCTCGCGGGTGATGAAGGTGTGGGTGAGCACCTTGTCGACGTTTTTCGCCAGAAGGACGAGCAATTTGTACTCGGTTGGGGTGAGCGAGAGCTCGCGTCCGTCTTTCGTCGCGTATCCCGCGGCGTAGTCGATATGCAGCGGACCGTTGTCGAACGTGCTCGCTTCTGTCGACTCGCTCGACGCCATCGAGGAGCGCCTCAAATTCGCACGGACGCGCGCGAGCAACTCATCCACAGAAAAGGGCTTGGTGAGGTAGTCGTCTGCCCCTGCGTCAAGTGCTGCAATCTTGTCGGAATCTTCGGTGCGCGCCGAAATGACGATAATGGGGACTGCCGACCAGCTTCGGATCTTCGTGATGACCTCGATACCGTCAATGTCGGGAAGGCCGAGGTCGAGCATGATGAGGCTGGGGCCGTGCGACACCGCATCCATGATGGCGGCCTGGCCGTCGCAAACCTTGCTCACGACATAGCCGTGGAGGTCAAGCGCGGTCGAAACGAGGTTTTGAACGGTCAGGTCATCTTCGACCAGGAGGATGCGTGGCTTAGCGGCATTATTCATGAATCTCGATCTCCTCAGCGGGCAGGGTAAAACGGAAGACGGCCCCATGGGGGTGGTTGTCGCGAACTTCGATGACGCCGCCATGCGCCTCCACGATGGAGCGGCAGAGCGACAGCCCAAGGCCGATGCTTCGACGCGAATCCACGGGCCGCGTATTGCTTGAGGTGAAGAAGCGCTCAAAGATATGAGGCTTGTCGCAGTCTGCCACACCCGGCCCATCGTCTGCGACGTCCACCACGACGAACGCACCCTCGCGACGTGCGCTGATGGTGACAGTCGAGTCCTCGGGCGTGTATTTGAAGGCGTTCATGATGAGATTCGTAAGCACCTGCATGATGAGATGGACGTCAATGCGTACCAGCAGGATGTCGTCAGTGTGCTCGATGGTGACGGTACGTCCATGCGATGCTTGGGCGGCATGGCTGAGGGCGGCCTCGATGACCTCGTCGATGAGCTCGGATGTGAAGTTGAGGTGAATGGTGCCGTCCTCGACGCGTGTGATGGCGAGGAGGTTCTCCACGGTATCAATAAGCCAGAGGGAGTCATCGTAGATGGCATCGGCAAGATCGCAGCGCTGTTCGAGGCTGAGCCTCTCGTCGCTCTTCCGAAGGATTGCCGCAGATCCGGATATAGCCGTGAGGGGTGTCCTCAAATCGTGGCCGATGGAGCGCAAAAGGTTGGCGCGCAGCTGCTCGTTTTTCGCCAAGACCGCAGCCTCTTCGCGCTCTTGCGCCGCTCGGTCACTTTCGAGCGCCAAGGCGCATTCACCTACGATAGATAGGACGATCGAATGCTCGAAGGCTTCGGTCTCGCGCCCCTCCAGGGCGATGCCGATGACACCGAATACCTTGTCGCCGGTGCGAACCGCGAGGTAGAGACAGCGCGCCTCAGGCAGGGTCCGCGTGCTTGCGCCCGCGCGCTTGTTGTTGGTGAAGGTCCAGGTTGCAACGGCGCGCTCGTAGTCGGTGAGCAGCGACGCGGATCGGTTTTCGGTGCCAGCGGACTCATAGAGCGCCTTGCCGAGCGTGCCGTGTTCGGCGGGGTAGAAGACCACGTCGAGTTTTAGCAGTTTGACGAGTTGGTTCATGGCGACGCGGGCGCACTCCTCCGCGCTATGGGCTTGCTGTAAGAGCTGGTTCGTTTCGAGGAGTACGCGCGTTTTGAATGCGTTCTCGGCGGAGGTACGGGCATTGTCGGCGATGCGCGCAGTTAACTCGCCGGCGACCATAGCGGTAGCGAACATGATGCCGAACGTGACCAGATAGCTTCGGTCGTAGCTGGCGAGCGAAAACAGAGGCGTGACGAAGCAGAAGTTGTAAAGCACTACAGAGAGCACGCTCGATACGATCGTGCAGATACGCCCCGTCGTGGTGACGGCGGTCAGCAGGGCCGTGAGGATATAGAGGGATATGATGCTGGAATCGGCAAATCCCAGATGGCGGAAAGCCGTGCCGATCGCCGTGGCGACAAGAGAGAGGGCCAGCGTGCGAAGCACGTTTCGGCTGCTGGGCGGCTGCAGAGCGAGCGCATGGCGGCGTCCTTTGGGTCGGGAGGGCGGAGTCGACTGGTCTGGAATGATGTAAATGTCGAGGTTCGGGGCGAATGCTATGAGCTGTTCTACGAGAGATTTGCGGCCAAAGAGGGCCTGACGGACGCTGCTGTGCTCGCCCGTGCGCCCCATGACGATCTTCGAAATACCCGACAGGCGCGCGAACTCGGAGATCTGAAACGCGACGTCGTCGCCATAGACGGTTTCCATATGTGCTCCGAGCTGCTCGGCTAGGGCGATATTGGCTGCAAGCTTGGCGCGCTCATCATCGCTCATGGCTTGCGTGCGCGGGCTTTCTACGAACAGGGCGACGAGCTCGCTGCGAAACGCTTTCGCCATGCGTGCGGCGGCACGGACGATGCGGGGATTGGTCGGCGCCGGGGAGACACAGACTAAGATACGCTCCTTGGTGTAGTAGTCACGGTTTCCCAGCACGCGTGCGGCGTCTGTGAGGTGGCCGGTGCGATCGGCGCAGCGGCGCAGCGCGATTTCTCGGAGTGCGGTGAGGTTTTCGACGGTAAAAAAATGCTGTTGCGCTCGGTCGGCTTGTGCGGGACGGTAGACGAGGCCGGCGCGAAGGCGCTCAAGTAGGTCTTCGGGCTCTATGTCGACGAGCTCGACCTGGTCGGCATCATCGAAGATACGGTCGGGGATTCGTTCGCTCACGACAACGCCGGTGATGGATGCAACCATGTCGTTTAGGCTCTCGATATGCTGAACGTTTACGGTCGTATAGACGTCGATGCCCGCATGTAGAAGTTCCTCGACGTCTTGATAGCGTTTGTCGTGGCGAGACCCCGGCGCATTCGTATGGGCGAGCTCGTCGACAAGGATGAGCTGAGGGGCGCGCTCGATAGCCACATCTAGATCGAACTCGCTGAGCGCAATGCCGTTGTGCTCGATGAGTTTACAGGGCACGTTCTCAAGCCCTTGTGCAAGATGGGCAGTTGCCGGACGTTCGTGCGGCTCGATGTATCCCGCGACGACGTCGACACCTCGCCGCTTGGCGGCGTGGGCGGCTTGAAGCATCGCATAGGTTTTGCCTGCGCCAGCAGCGTAGCCAAAGAAAATTTTGAGGTGTCCCCGGCTGGTTCGAGCGTCATCGGCGGCCTCGTCTTTCTCAATTGCCTTGAGGATGAGGTCTGGATTGACGCGAGTGTCCGATGCGTCGCGCTGCATAGCGTAGCCTTTCTGAAGCGTTGTCCATGCGTGCATACGCGGTGAGGACGCCACTGTATGCTCGCGAGGTCGAGTATAGGCGCACTGCAGCCGCAATAGTGCTTTCTACCTGCATCTTTACGGCATCTTAAGGTCGTGAGCCCCAGCCCTCACGCCTCTTTAACACCTAGAAGCGTTTACTGTCCCCAGACGCTTGCGAGGGCAGGCGTCCGAGACATCGGACCGCGCGTGAAAGGGGCGGTAATGGACATCCTCATTCCCATTATCGGAGTCGTCTGCATTGGACTCCTTATCTATTACATCTACATTCTGATGAGGAGTGATTCGTAAACTATGGACGCTGCGATTCAGTACATCTTGTACTTTGCCGTGCTCGTCGTCCTGGCCGTTCCGCTCGGTCGGTTCATGGCCCATATCATGGATGGTGAGCATACGTTCCTGTCGCCTGTGATTGCTCCTGTGGAGCGTGGCGTCTATCGTCTGCTTCGCATCGACGCGGCAGAGCAGATGGGGTGTAGGCGCTATCTGGCAAGCGTGCTGGCCTTTTCGGGGATCGGCCTCGTGGCTCTTGTGGCACTCCAGGCGCTTCAGTCCTTCTTGCCAGGCAATCCCCAGCACCTGCCGGGTGTGCCATGGGACCTGTCGTTCAATACGGCTGCTTCCTTCATAACCAACACCAACTGGCAGTCCTACTCCGGTGAGACCACCCTGTCCTACTTCGTGCAGTTCATGGGCCTCACCGTGCAGAACTTCGTTTCCGCTGGTACCGGTATCGCGGTCATGTTCGCGCTGATCCGCGGCTTCCGTCAGATCAAGGAGCAGGGTCTGGGTTCCTTCTGGGTCGACCTCACCCGCACCGTCCTGTATGTGCTCATCCCGCTGAACCTCGTGTTCGGCATCTGCCTGGCTGCCGGTGGCGTCATCTCCAACTTCCAGCCTGCTCAGAAGGCTGAGCTCGTAGAGCCCGTCGCTGTCCAGCCTAATGCAGACGGCGGCTGGAGCGTCATCGACGGCGCCCAGATCGAGGGCGACACGGTCAAGGTCGACGGCAAGGTTGTCGAGGGCGCGCGCGTGGTCACCGAGCAGTTCCTGCCCCAGGGGCCCGCGGCTCCTCAGGTCGCCATCAAGCAGTCCGGCACCAACGGCGGCGGCTTCTTCGGTGTGAACTCCGCCCATCCGTATGAGAATCCCAGTGCCTTCACCAACATCATCGAGATGACCAGCCTGCTGCTGATCCCGGCCGCCTGCTGCTTCACCTTCGGTATCGGCGTCAAGAACACCAAGCAGGGCAAGGCCATCTTCGCGGCGATGCTTATCCTGCTCGTGGTCTTTACCGGCATCATCGCCGTTAACGAGCATATGGGTACGCCGCAGCTGGCCGATGGCGGCGCGGTCAACATCGAGATGACCGATGGCCAGGCGGGCGGCAATATGGAGGGCAAGGAGAGCCGCTTTGGCATCGCCTCCTCTTCCACCTGGTCCGCTTTCACGACGGCTGCTTCCAATGGCTCGGTCAACTCCATGCACGACTCCTACACCCCGCTCGGCGGGTTTGTCCAGATGCTCCAGATGGCTCTGGGCGAGGTCGTCTTCGGCGGCGTGGGCTGCGGCCTGTACGGCATGATCGGCTTCGCCATCCTCACAGTGTTCATCGCCGGCCTTATGGTCGGACGCACGCCTGAGTTCCTGGGCAAGAAGATCGAGCCGGGCGAGATGCGCTGGGCAGTTGTCCTGTGCCTGGCAACTCCGTTTGCCATTCTGGTGTGCTCGGCCATCGCCTGCATGGTGCCCGGTCTTGCCGACCAGCTCAACAATGGTGGCGCGCACGGCTTCTCCGAGGTGCTGTATGCCTTCACCTCATGCGGTGGCAACAACGGCTCGGCGTTTGCAGGCATGAACTGCAACAATCCCTGGATCAACGTCATGCTCGGCCTCGAGATGCTGTTTGCCCGCTTCATGCCCATCATCGGTACGCTGGCTATCGCCGGCTCGCTGGCCAAGAAGGGTAGGGTCGCCGAGAGCGCCGGTACCCTGTCTACCACCAACGGCATGTTCGTATTCCTGCTCGTGTTCATCGTTCTGCTGATCGGTGCCCTGAGCTTCTTCCCGGCCCTGGCGCTTGGCCCCGTTGCCGAGTTCTTCCAGATGATTGCGTAAAGGAGGACGCAGATTTATGGCTATGCAAAAAGACATGATGGGCCGCGCGGTCCGCGACTCGTTTGCCAAACTGGATCCTCGCGTCCAGATTCAAAACCCGGTCATGTTCCTGGTGTGGCTCTCCGCCGTCATGACCTCCGTCCTGGCCGTCGCTTCCATCTTCGGTGTGCAGGACGCGGGTGTGCCCACCTACTATGTGGTCACCATCGCGGTCATCCTGTGGCTCACCGACCTGTTCTCGAACTTCGCCGAGGCGCTTGCCGAGGGCCGCGGTAAGGCTCAGGCCGATTCCCTGCGTGCGGCCAAGAAGGATGTCGAGGCCCATCGTATCGAGTCCGTTGAGGACAAGGAGCACTTCACCGTCGTTCCCGGCACCGAGCTCACGCGCGGCGACCTGGTGATCGTACGCGCCGGCGAGCAGATTCCCGGCGATGGCGACGTCATCGAGGGCGCTGCCTCCGTTGACGAGTCCGCCATCACCGGCGAGTCCGCCCCCGTGGTCCGCGAGGCCGGCGGCGACCGCTCTGCCGTTACCGGCGGTACCACGGTGCTGTCCGACTGGATCATCGTCAAGATCTCCAGTGAGCCCGGCCAGAGCTTCCTGGACAAGATGATCGCGATGGTCGAGGGTGCCGCGCGCAAGAAGACCCCTAACGAGATCGCTCTGGAGATCTTCCTGGTGGCCCTTTCCATCGTCTTTATCCTGGTCACGCTGGCCCTGTATTGTTACTCCTGCTTCTCGGCCGGTCTTAACGACATGGTCAACCCCACGGCCGTGACCACGCTCGTGGCACTGCTCGTGTGCTTGGCTCCCACTACCATCGGCGCCCTTCTGTCCGCCATCGGCATCGCCGGCATGAGCCGTCTGAACGAGGCCAACGTGCTGGCCATGTCCGGCCGCGCCATCGAGGCCGCCGGCGACGTCGACATCCTCATGCTCGACAAGACCGGCACCATCACCCTGGGTAACCGCCAAGCCGCCGAGTTCATCCCGGTCGACGGCGTCGATCCCGCGGAGCTGGCCGATGCCGCTCAGCTTTCCTCGCTGGCCGACGAGACCCCCGAGGGTCGTTCCATCGTCGTGCTCGCCAAGGAGCAGTTTGGGCTGCGCGGCCGCACACTCGAGGATAAGGGCATGGAGTTCATCCCCTTCACCGCGGCGACTCGCATGTCCGGTGTGAACTACGAGGGCAATGAGATCCGCAAGGGCGCTGCCGATTCCGTGCGCACCTATGTGGAGGCAGCCGGCGGCGTGTTCTCCCAGGAGTGCGACGAGGCCGTCGAACGCATCGCCAAGGCCGGCGGCACCCCGCTGGTCGTGACCAAGAACTGCCGCGTGCTGGGCGTTGTGTACCTCAAGGACATCATCAAGTCCGGCGTTAAGGAGAAGTTCGCCGACCTGCGCAAGATGGGCATCAAGACCATCATGGTGACGGGCGACAATCCGCTCACCGCCGCGGCAATCGCCGCCGAGGCCGGCGTTGACGACTTCCTGGCCGAGGCCACCCCCGAGGGCAAACTCGAGAAGATCCGCGAGTTCCAGCGTGAGGGTCACCTGGTCGCCATGACCGGCGACGGCACCAACGACGCGCCGGCGCTCGCCCAGGCGGACGTCGCCGTGGCCATGAACACCGGAACCCAGGCTGCCAAGGAGGCCGGCAACATGGTCGACCTCGACTCCAGCCCCACCAAGCTCATCGAGGTCGTGCGTATTGGCAAGCAGCTGCTCATGACCCGCGGTTCGCTCACGACCTTCTCGGTGGCTAACGACATGGCGAAGTACTTCGCTATCATCCCGGCCCTGTTCTCGCCGATCTACCCGGGCCTTGGCGCGCTCAACATCCTCGGTCTGGCAAGCCCACTGTCCGCGGTTCTTTCGGCCATCATCTATAACGCGCTCGTTATCGTCGCGCTGATCCCGGCCGCGCTGAAGGGCGTTAAGTACCGCGAGGTCCCGTCTGGACAGCTGCTGACCCACAACCTACTCGTGTGGGGTCTGGGCGGCATTGTTGCCCCGTTCGTATTCATCAAGCTCATCGACATGCTGCTCGCGTTCTGCGGCATTATGTAAGTGGAGGTTTGTATGTTCAAAGGTGTTGCATCGCGCGCACTTGGCGTGTTCGCGCTGTTTACCGTTGTCTGCGGCCTGGGCTATACGCTCGTCGTGACCGGCATCGCCCAGGTTGCGTTCCCGTATCAGGCGAACGGTTCGCTCATTACGGTCGACGGCAAGGTTGTGGGCTCCGAGCTCATCGGCCAGAACTTCGAGGACGAGGACCACATGTGGGGCCGCATCCAGAACGTGTCAATTGTCGAAGGCGAAGACGGCGAGCTCGTGGCGTATGGTGCCCCGTCCAACCTGTCCCCGGCGAGTGAGGAGTACCGGCAGCTTGTGGACGCGCGCGTCGAGAAGATTCGCGCCTCCAACCCCGACGCCGGCATGGATGCCGTGCCCGTCGACCTGGTGACGTGTTCTGGCTCAGGGCTCGACCCCGAGATCTCCCCCGATGCCGCCGAGTACCAGGTACCGCGCCTGGCGAAGGCCACGGGCAAGAGCGAAGGCGAGGTGCGCGACATCATCGCCCAGTGCACCAAGGGCCGTTTCCTCGGCGTGTTCGGCGAGCCCACGGTCAACGTGCTCAAGGTGAACCTTATGCTGGACGGCGCGCTGTAGGTGAGGGAGTGGCGGATGAGGGCATGACTGACTATCTGAGCCCTCAATTCCACCCCACCCATCAGTTGCGGTGAAATACGGACTGTTTTGGCTGTCAGAAGCCTCATCTACTCCGTATTCCACCGCAACTTTTTTGTGGGTCGAGTAAAAGCCGGGGGAGCGCTCACGGTCGGGCATTGCGCGGTTACTGCTACGATAGGTAGGTCAGCAACTGCCGCCGAGCGGCTCAAACGAAAGGAAGCCTGCATGGAGTCCTCCTCCTACCCGATGCTCTTTAGCCCGATCAAGGTCGGTACGACCGAGGTCAAGAACCGCGTCTTTATGCCGCCGGTGTCCACCAACCTGGCCGATCACGGCTATGTGACCGACGATTTGGTCGATCATTACCGCGCCCGTGCCAAGGGCGGCGTGGGCCTGATCATCACCGAGGTCGTGACGGTCGAGCCCACCTATACCTATCTGCCGGGTGACATGTGCTGCTACGACGACACGTTCATCCCCGGTTGGGAAAAGCTCGCCGCCGCCGTCCACGAGTACGGCTGCAAGATCATGCCGCAGCTCTTCCACCCCGCCTACATGGCCTTTAACATTCCGGGCACGCCGCGCCTCATCGCTCCGTCCTTTGTGGGCCCGTCCTATGCCCGTGAGGCGCCGCGCCCCATCACGGTCGATGAGATCCATGAGCTCACGCATCAGTTTGGCGACGCTGCCGTGCGTATGCAGAAGGCCGGCGTCGATGGCGTCGAGGTTCATGCGGCGCACGCCCATGGCATGCTCGGCGGCTTTTTGACCCCGCTCTATAACAAACGCACCGACGAGTATGGTGGCTCGCTCGACGCCCGCATGCGCTTTTTGCTTGAGGTCATCGCCGAGATTCGCGAGCGCTGCGGCAAGGACTTCATCATCGACGTCCGTATCTCGGGCGACGAGTACACCGATGGCGGTCTGACCCTCAACGACATGATCTACGTCTCGCGTCGCCTGGAGAAGGCTGGCGTCGACATGATTCACGTGTCGGGCGGCACTACCATCAAGCGCGGCTCCGCCATTCCCGCCGCCGGTACCCAGCAGGCCTCGCACGCCGCCTGCTCGCGCGAGATTAAGAAGCACGTCAACATTCCCGTCGCCACCGTCGGCCGCATCAACGAGGCCTGGATCGCCGAGGAGCTGATCGAGGACGGCGCTGCCGACATCTGCATGATGGGCCGTGCCAATCTGTGCGATGCCGAGTTCTGCAACAAGGCCGCTGCCGGCAACGCCGACGACATCCGCCCCTGCATCGGTTGCCTGCGCTGCCTGAACGGCATCATGTTTGGCAAGCGCATCTCCTGCACCGTCAACCCGGACGTGGAGCGCGACGAGGCCGGTTACGAGCCTGCCGCCGAGGCCAAGAACGTGCTCGTTGTGGGTGCCGGTCCCGCGGGCATGGAGGCGGCCTATATTGCCGCCAAGCGCGGCCACAACGTGGTGCTCGTGGATAAGCAGAACGAGCCGGGCGGCGAGATGCGCATCGCGGCCGTTCCGCCGGCAAAGCAGGAGCTCACCCGCGTGATCAAGTATCAGTATCGTCGCCTGGCCGAGGCCGGCGTCGCGTGCGTCTTTGGTACCGAGCTTTCGGCCGAGGACATTCAGCGCGACTACGCGGGCTACGAGGTTGTCCTGGCTTATGGCGCCGAGCCCATTGCTCCAGCCTTTATGCAGGGCTTTAAGCAAGTTATGACGGCCGATGACCTGCTGGGCGGCAAGGCTTTCCCGGGCAAGAAGATTGTCATCGTCGGCGGCGGAACCGTCGGTTGCGAGACGGCCGACTACCTGGCCCCGCTGGTCAACGACCTGTCGCCGGCCAACCGCGATGTCACCGTCATCGAGATGACCAAGACGCTTGCCGCCAACGAGGGCGGTGCCGGTCGCGCGGTGCTCATCACGCGTATGCTTTCCAAGGGCGTTCACGTGCTGACCGAGGCCAAGGTGACCGAGATTACCGAGGACACCATCAGTTACGAAAAGGACGGCGAAGTCCATACCATCGCCGACGCCGATACGCTGGTGCTTGCCATGGGTTACCGTCCCAACACCAAGCTGGCCGATGACCTTGCCGCTGCCGGCGTTGTCACCCACGTGCTGGGCGATGCCCAGAAGTGCGGCAACATCCGCGACGCTATCGGCGATGGCTACAAGATCGCCTGCGAACTCTAGTCAACCCCTTGGCGCATGGGGGCCAGGTTACTTTGCGCTAAGTTGATGCATGTAAACCTGACCCCATTGCACCATTTGATAAAACGCAAGCGCTCGCTGCCTGCGTTTTATCAAAGAAAGATTATTGTCGAGCCTTAAATGCCTTTTGTTTGTGTGCCTTCCGCAATCATATTGCGGTTGTAGACCAGGTGCAGATACATCGCATCGTGAGCGGCGGTGGGGTTGCGCGTCTCAATGGCGTCGGCCACACCGTGGTGCGTGCGGATGGTCTCCTCGACGAACTTTTTTGCCCGTTACGTCGATAAAGAGGGGAACGGATGCCTTGAGCACACCCATCAGACGGGTAACGGCGAGGTTGCCGCCATCCCAGGGCGGCTTCATGGGGTAGCGCCCGTACGCATCGAATTTTTCCTCTCATAGATGTGCGGCACAAAGAGCCCCGAGTTCATACGAGCTCGGGGCTCTTTTCGTTTGGATTTCAGACGTATTGACAGACGAAAACAGTCTGCGTCCGGTATTGAGCCATACGAAAGCGAAATTATGCGTCTTAATTCCGTACGCAAATCAAGACGAAAACAGTTTGCGTCTTATATAAATCAGTACGCAAACGGTTTTCGTCTTATAATACGGTTATGAATGGTACGAAACGAGGGGGTTGTGCATATGGTTGTTAGAGAGAGCCCTACAGTCGAATACAAGGAAAGCGTTACGCCGACGTTTCTTAAAACGGTGAGCGCCTATGCAAACTACGGGACGGGCAAGATTGAGTTTGGCGTTGATGACGAGGGCGTGGCTGTCGGCCTTGCAGATCCGGTCGCAGAGTGTCTCCGCATTGAGAACATGATTAATGACAGCTTGGATCCCGCTCCCCGTTACACGCTCGAGTCCGATGAGAAACACGGGACCGTAATCCTTACGGTTTATGAGGGACAGGACAAACCCTATCGAAGCAAGGGAAAGGCCTACAGACGAAACGATTCGGCAACGGTGGAGGTCGACCGGTTTGAGTATGGCAGGCTGACGCTCGAAGGCAGCAACGTGACGTTCGACGCGCTCACGTCGGCTCGCCAGGACTTGGGCTTTCATACGCTCGAGCATAAGTGTGTTGAACACCTCGGCATTTCCGAGCTAACGCCGGATATCATGCGTACGCTCCGCTTGCTCGGCAAGGATGGCTATACCAATGCCGCGGCGATTTTAGCGGATAAGAATGATTTTCCAGGCATCGACTGCGTCCGTTTTGGCGATACCGAGGATGTGATCTTGGATCGCGAGGCGGCGACAAATGTATCCGCAATTGAGCAGGCGGACAGGGCGGTGGCTATGTTTGCACGCTACTACCGTTATGAGCGTATCGAAGGGATGGAGCGCGTCCAAACCGATCGAATTCCTCTTGAGGCATTCCGCGAAGCTGTTGCAAACGCTTTGGTGCATCGGACGTGGGACGTTCGAGCGAACGTTCAAATTGCCCTGTACGATGATCGTGTCGTTGTGACCTCCCCTGGATCGCTGCCCGCCGGGTTGACGACGGAACAATACCTGTATGGGCAGATATCCGTGCTCAGAAACCCCATCGTTGCAGAGGCCTTCTTAAAGCTGGATTACATCGAGAAATTTGGTACGGGAATCGCGCGCATTAGACGTGCCTATCGCGATTCGATCAATCAACCAATTTTTGATGTTCGCGGCGGCATGGTGGCCGTCACATTGCCCGTTACCGATGCCTTTGAAGGGTCCGAGGAAGAGGTCCAGGTTCTCAAGGCCTTGTCGGGCGGGCGAATTATGTCGCGAAGCGAGATTGAAAAACAGACGGGGCTGAGCCGCATGCGGACGTTGGCGGCACTCGAATCTCTGCTTGAACGGAATGCAATCGTAAGGCAGGGAACCGGGCGGGCCACGAAATACGAGCGCTCATAGTCCAAAAGAGCCATGGTACAAGACGGGCCCCAAGCCAGCGTTGGCTTGGGGTCCGTTATATCCCGGATGGTAACGGGCCGATTATTGTCAAGTTAAAGCAAAGTACAGCGACGTACAGCAAAGTATAGTGAGATATAGCAAGCCGTATAGCGCGCCTTGATTTTCAACCCTTGATTATCAACCGTCCGTATTTCACAGCAACTTATAACAGGCTCGGGGTGCCAATTTGGGGTGCAGTAGTGCTGCGCCACGAAAAGGGCCTATCTACTACGTTTAAGCCGCAGGGGTCAACCATAGTCGGTTTTTTCGAAAATCGACAAGCTATCTACCTGCGGTTTTGTTTTCACGGTTTTCGGTATGGCCGAGGCTATCCGTGTTAACGTAGTAGATGGGCCACTTTTGTGGCAAGGGGGGCCGATCTGCGGGCCAGGGTAGCTAAAAGAGCCCCGTCCCAAAAAGACTGATTGGGAGCTGGGGCGTGTCGATGCGATAGTATTACGTGGTGATATTCGACAAACCGTGGGCTTCATCCGAGGGCTTTATGGAACAGCACCAGCATTATCAGAGCCTGCAAGATCAGGCATACAACGCACTGCGCTCTAAGATCATCTATGCCGAGCTCAGGCCCGGCACGCGCCTTTCGGCGATTGGTCTGGAAAAGGAGACGGGAATCGGGCGCACGCCCATTCGCGAGTCCTTTGTGCGCCTGCGTGAGCAGGAGCTAGTGGAAACGCGTCCCAAAAGCGGCACCTATGTCTCAAAAATCAGCATGGAGCGCGCCGAGAACGCCTGTTTCTTGCGTGAGAAACTCGAGAGAAGCGTACTCATTAAATGTTGCTCTGCCGCCACGCCTGAGCAAAAACATCGGCTCGAGCAGATTCTTGCCGAGTCCGAGTCGCTCGACCATAGCGAAACGCGTCGCTTTTTCGATCTGGACAACCTATTCCACGAGACGTGCTTTGAGATTGCCGGCCGCCACATGTTGTGGGATTGGATGAAGAGCGTCAATACGCATTTTGAGCGGTACAACTGGTTGCGTATGGTGTCGCAGGATATGGATTGGGAGCCGATTCGTCGTCAGCATCGCCGGATTCTCGAGTCCATTAAGAGGGGCGATACCGACACGGCGAGCTATCTGGCAGAGACACACCTGCATCTGATGCCCGAGGAACAGGGACCGGTTATCGCCTTGCATCCCGACTATTTTGAGCTGCCTAAAGACTCGGCCATCTAACTCGTTCCCTACATTAGTTGCGGTTAAATAGGGGCTGTTTTGCGGCTTTGGCGGCGTAAGCAGTCCGTGTTTCACCGCAAGTGCGGGGGTGCAATCGGGGCATGAAAAGGCTGCGGCGCCGCTTGGAGGAAAAAACCGGAAGCAAGGGTCCATTCCTCCAGACGGCGCCGCAGCTGTTTTGGTGGCTCGGCTTTTGTCGAAGTGGCTCAGCTGGGCGCGACTGCCAGCCGAGTAGGCAAAGCGGCTCGGGCGCGTGTCGCTTCCGTCACGTTCTATCAGCATACAAGACGGTTTTGGTTCTTGTTCGTGACGGAAACGGCGCGCTTCCGAGCCGCTTTAAAAGAAAGGGGGCGAGGTCTAGGGCACGCCCCCTTTCACGATAGAGAGCTAAACCTAGCCGCGGACCTTCTTGACGACGTCCATGGCCTCGCGGGCGATCTGCTCGACCTTGGAAAAGTCGCCGTCGGCGAACAGGGCCGGCTTGACCATCCAGGTGCCACCACAGGCGATGATGGCGCTGGAGCTCAGGTACTCCTCGACGTTGGCGGTGCTCACGCCGCCGGTGGGCATAAAGCGATGACCGACAAACGGAGCGGCGAGGGCCTTGATGGTGTTGAGGCCGCCGTACTGAGCCGCGGGGAAGAACTTGGTGACCTTGAGGCCCAGGTTCTCGGCGGCGGTAACCTCGGAGGGGGTCACGGTGCCGGGCAGCACTGGCAGGTCGATGTCGATGCAGTGCTTCACGACGTCCTCGTTGTAACCCGGGGAGACGATGAACTTGGCACCGGCGGCGCGGGCCTGCTCAACCTGCTCGACGGTCAGGACGGTGCCGGCGCCGACGCACATCTCGGGCTCGGCCTCGGCCATAGCGGCGATGCACTCGGCGGCGCAGGCAGTGCGGAAGGTGACCTCGGCGGACTTCATGCCGGCTGCCATAAGGGCGTGGGCGAGCGGTGCGGCGTCCTCGACCTTATCGAGCACGACGACCGGCACGATGCCCAAGGATTCAAGCGTGGTGTAGAAATGATCGAACATAGTGTTCCTTTCGATGTGAGGCGCGCACGGGCGCGTGATTGCCAAAGAAGATTGGCCATGAGCCGGTTCCGGATTGGTTATCGGAGGCACTGCTTGGGTCACAAGCAATTTCGGAACCGGCTACGAGGCCAGTCGTGAAGGAATGCCAGACAAAACCGGAATGGGACTAAGTGGTTCTACCTGGCCGGAGGAATCGGGGAGCGGGCTGCAGAGGTATGGGTATGGAAAGCTGCAGTCCGCGGAATGGGGAACGAATTAACGGGCGACGCGGGTGCCACCGTCGGCGGCGGATGCCACGGCTGCGATCTCGTCTGCGGTCACCAGGTTGGAATCGCCCTTGATGGTGAGCTTGAGGATCGAGGCCGCAATCGCGTAGCTGACGGCGTCTTGCGGGTCAAAGTCGTTGATGAGGGCATGGACGAGGCCGGCGTTGAAAGCGTCGCCGGCGGCAACGCCCTCGAGCACGTGCACGTCGTGGGCGGGGGAGAACCAGTGCTCGCCGCTCTCGGCGTCATAGAGCATGCCCATCCAGATGGAGCGCTCGACGCAGGAGATGTTGCGGACGACCGAGGCGACCTTCTTGCAACCGTACTCGGCGCAGATCTGACGGGCCATCTCGACGTAGGTGTCGCGCTCCTCGATGCCGTGGGCAAGGGAGCCGGAGACGCAGGTCATACCGAGGCCGGCAGGAGCGTCCTCGTCGTTGGCAATGCAGATGTCAACGAGCGGCAGGAGTTCCTTCATGGTGGCCTGCGACTTCTCGGGCGACCACATCTTGCCGCGATAGTTCACGTCGCACACGGTGGTGATGCCTTTGGCGCGGCAGGCGGTGAGGGCATCCTTGCAGGCGGCGGCCATCTCGTCGGAGACGGCGGGCGTCACGCCGGAGAAGTAGAAGACATCGACACCCTTGAGGATCTCGTCCCAGTCAAAGACGTCGCGCTTGGCCATGTTGATGGCAGAGTACTTGCGGTCGTAGACGCAGCCGTTGCCGCGCTGCGAGGCGCCGACCTCAAACACATAGGAGCCAAGACGGTCGCCCTGGCGCACGACGCGTGAGGTATCGACGTCGTAGACCTTCAGCGAACGCAGGGCGCACTCGCCCAGACGGTTGGCCGGGACAACGGAGACGTAAGCTGCCTTGTCACCCTGGTAGGCCAGGGAAAGCGCGGTGTTGGCTTCGGCGCCGCCGTAGCGGACATCAAACTCGGTCGCCTGCTCAATGCGCAGATGATCTTTGGGCGAGAGCCTCATCATGATCTCGCCGAAGGTAAGAACCGTTTTACCCATGGTCGCGCAGCTCCTTCTTGCTCGTGCGTACACCTTTGATATGGCGTTGGCACGGAGGTGCCAAGACGGTAGGGTACATCTTTGCACCTCCGTGCCAACGCTTGCCGAAATCGGTTTACGAAATCGGTTTCGTTTCGAGTTGTAGTATACTCATCTACAACGTTTTGCAAGCGAGATTTTTAAAAAAATGCCTAAAATGGCTCAGACTGCTGACAATTGGGAAACGGGGTGCGCTATGGCGCAGATGAGGATTAAGGACATTGCTGCCGAGGCGGGCGTGAGCCCGGCCACGGTCTCGCGCTATCTCAACAACCGCCCCGGGCAGATGACCGAGGAAACCCGTGCTCGCATCGCGGCAGTTATCGAGCGCACCGGCTATCGTCCACGTGCCGCCGCGCGCAATCTGCGCAGCTCGCGTACCAACCTCATCGGCGTGATCTTGGCCGACATTGCTAACCCGTTCTCCAGCGCCATGCTCGAAGGGCTTTCCGCCAGCGCCGCCGCGCGCGGCTGCTCGCTCATGACGGCCATTAGCGGCAACGACCCCGCCAAGGAGGCAGAGTCGCTCACCAGACTTATCGATGCCGGCGTGGACGGCCTGGTCGTCAATACCTGCGGAGGCAACGACAAGGCGATCGCCGAGGCTGCGGGACGCCTGCCCGTCGTGCTGCTCGACCGCGATGTTGCCGACGGCGGTGTCGATCTGGTGACCTCCAACAACCGTGAGCTGGTCGCCGGCCTGGTAGACGCCTTGGCCTCTGCTGGCAGCGAGCGCCTGTGCCTGCTCACCGAGGCAAGCGATGACAGCCCCGTGCGTCGCGAGCGCGCCGAGGCGTTTGCCGACGAGCTCTCGCGCCGCGGCCTGGCCGGCGAGGTCGTCACCTTGGCGGACGGTGGTGTCGAGGGTGTCAGTCGCCTGGACGAGACCATCCGCGGCTATGCGGGTAAAAAGCTCGGCCTCATTGCCGTCAACGGCTTGGTTTTCCTGCGCCTGACCGAGGCGCTGGCCCAGCTGGGGCCCTCGTTGCCCGCGGGTCTCAAGATTGCAACGTTTGACGACTATCCCTGGAACCACGTCCTCTTTGGCGGTGTGACCACGGCCGCGCAGGACACTCTTACCATTGCCGAGCGCGTAGTCGAGCGCCTGTCCGAGCGTATCGATGTCGTTACCACTACGGTGGGCGATGCCGCAAAGCTCGCCCCCAAGCGCATCGAGATCCCCGGCCACATCGAACACCGCGCTTCGACCTCGCGCTAGCCGCTCGTTCGCAACGGCCTGCTCAAGCACGTTTTTTGAGCGCTTGATACGCTTTAACCCTGCGGAAACATTTTTCTGCGATAGTATCTGCGATATAGACCAGTCGAAACCCGCCCGAAAGAAAGGGGAGCGACATGAACCAGCAGAACATCGATTACGTACTCCGCTCCGTAGAGCAGCGTGACATCCGCTTTGTGCGTCTGTGGTTTGTCGACATTCTCGGCCGCCTCAAGAACTTTGCCATTAGCCCCGAGGACCTCGAGGTCGCTTTTGAGGAGGGTATTGGCTTTGACGGCTCCGCCATCGAGGGTTTTGCCACGCCCGAGGAAGCCGACATGCTGGCGTTCCCAGACGCTTCGACCTTCCAGATCCTGCCGTGGCGCCCGAGCCACAACGGCGTCGCCCGCGTGTTCTGCGACGTGTGCACTCCCGATCGCAAGCCATTTGCCGGCGACCCGCGCGATGCCCTGCGCCGCATGTTCCGCAAGGCCGAGAAGGCTGGCTATCTGCTCAACGTGGGTGCCGAGCTGGAGTATTACTACTTCCCCGACGAGCACACCCCCGAGCCGCTCGACAACGTGGGCTACTTCGATCTTTCGGTGAGCGATGCCGCCCGCGACCTGCGTCGCAACACGGTTCTCACGCTCGAGAAGATGTCCGTGCCCGTGGAGTACACCTTCCACGCCGCCGGCCGCTCACAGCATGGCATGAGCCTGCGTCACGCCGAGGCCCTGAGCATGTCCGACGCCATCACCACGGCCAAACTCATCATTAAGCAGCAGGCCTACGAGAGCGGTTGCCACGCCTCCTTTATGCCCAAGCCGTTGGCGGGCGAGGACGGCAGTGCCATGTTCCTGTGCCAGTCGCTGTTCGACCATGACGGCAACAACGTCTTTTGGGGCGAGGACGACGAGAAGTACCACCTCTCCGATATCGCCAAGCACTACATGGCCGGCATCTTGGCGCACGCGCGCGAGATCAGCGCCATCACCAACCCCACGGTCAACTCGTACAAGCGCATCACCACGGGTGGCGACTCCGTGCCGCAGTACGCCACGTGGGGCCTGCGCAACCGCGCGAGCATGGTCCGCATTCCGGTCTACAAGCCCGGCAAGCAGCTGTCCACGCGCATCGAGCTGCGAAGTCCCGATCCCATGGCCAATCCGTACCTGGTCAACGCCGTTACGCTGGCGGCTGGTCTGGATGGCATCGAGCGCAAGCTGGAGCTCCCGCCCGAGGCCACGGCCGAGACGCTCAAGCTTACCGACCGTCAGATGGTCGAGGCCGGCTACACGCCGCTGCCGCGCTCGCTCAAAGAGGCGCTCGACGTGTTTGAGGACTCGCAGTTTATGAAGGATGCCCTCGGCGAGCACATCCACAGTTTCTTCCTCAAAAAGAAGCGCGACGAGTGGCATAAGTTTGAGTCTACGATCACCGAGTGGGAGATCAAGCACTACCTGGCGAACTCCTAATCGCGCTGGCTTGTTCCAGTACGATTGAGCTCATTTCTTTGGAGGCCGATATGTCCGAAAAGAGTGCCCTGTTCATGGCGCGCACGACGCGCTTCCACGAGTTTGCCCGCAGCTTGACGACTACCCTGGGTGTCGAGGTGAGCCTGGCAACCCCCGATTCGCCAACTGCGGCGCACGACTTTGACCTGCTGATCCTCGATTCCGATGGCATCCGCAGCGACCGCATCGATCAGATTGCCAAGTGGCTTGACGATCGCGGCGGTGTCCCCATGCTGGTGATTGTCGACGACGAGGCACTCGGCACCTTGCGCCTGCCCAATCACGCGCATGCCGACTTTGTATGCCCTACGGCGACGCCCAACGAGCTCAAGGCTCGCGCGCAGCGTCTGATGGGCGAGGAGGAGACCGTCACCGCCGACGATGTGCTCAACATCGATAACCTCGAGATCAACCTGGCCACCTACCAGGTGACGCTCGATAACGAGCCCATCGACCTTACGCTGATGGAGTACTCGTTGCTGAGCTTTTTGGCAACACACCCCAACCGTGCCTACAGCCGCGAGGTGTTGCTGCACCGCGTGTGGGGCTTTGAGTACTGCGGCGGCACGCGCACCGTCGACGTGCACATCCGACGCATCCGTTCCAAGGTGGGGCCGCAGATCGCGGCGCACATCACCACCGTCCGCGGCGTGGGCTATCTGTTTAAGGACTAGATTTCCACCACAAAGGGGACAGGCACCTTTGTGGTGGTTTTGACGCAGGTGCGGGTTCCTTTCGAGTTTGCAGCAGAACTTAAGCCTTCCTAAAAGATTGCGTTCTCGTACACGTACGCCCGCATATTGGGGTACAACTCAACGTGAACAATGATGGCCCGCCACGGTGTTTGGCGGGCCTTTGGTTATTTGACGAAAGGATCGCAGCTATGAGCGAGAACGATTCCCAGCGTCCCCAGGATGTTGGCAATGCCGGCGAGACTCAGCAGCAGCCGCGCGTGCAGGTGGAGTCGACGCCTGCCGACGGCAACAACATTCCCTACGTGCAGGCCTACGATACGCAGACCGGCAAGCCGCTGGGCGGCCAACAGGTCGTGAACAAGCACACGGTGGTCAAGACCAAGACCAAAAAGCTGCCGATCTTTATTACAGCGCTTGCCGGCTGCGCATGTGGTGCCCTGCTGGTCATTGCGCTCATTATGAGCGGTACGCTCGATATCGGTGGCGGCAAGAATGCCGTGACGGCGGGCGCTTCGGGTTCGTCGACGCAAAAGATCACCATCGACTCCGAGGACACCACGCTGGCCGAGGCCGTTTCTGCCAAGGCGTTGCCCTCCGTGGTTTCCATTACCGCCACTTCGAGCGGCAGCCAGAATGGCTCGCTTTCGCAGTCTGCCGACGAGTCGGACAGCTCGGGCAGCGTCGGCTCGGGCGTGGTGCTCGATACCGAGGGCCACATCCTCACCAACAACCACGTGGTCGATGGCTATGACCAGTACGTGGTGACCATGGACGACGGCACCACCTATGAGGCCGAGTTCGTGGGCAACGATGCTTCGAGCGACCTGGCCGTCATCAAGCTCAAGGACGCCGACGCCTCCAAGCTCACGCCGATCGAGATCGGTGACTCCTCCAAGCTCAACGTGGGCGAGTGGGTCATGGCGATCGGTTCGCCCTTCGGCAACGAGCAGTCTGTCTCCACGGGCATTGTGTCGGCGCTGTATCGCTCCACGGCCATGAGCTCTACCAACGGTAACACCATCTATGCCAACATGATCCAGACCGATGCCGCCATCAACCCGGGCAACTCCGGCGGCGCGCTCGTTAACGACAACGGCGAGCTGGTGGGCATCAACTCGCTCATCGAGAGCTACTCGGGCTCCAGCTCGGGCGTGGGCTTTGCCATTCCCGTTAACTACGCCAAGAACATTGCCGACCAGATTATTGACGGCAAGACGCCGGTTCATCCGTACCTGGGCGCCACGCTTTCGAGCGTCAACGCGCTCAATGCCCGCACCAACAAGCTGAGCACCGATAGCGGCGCGTACGTGGCGAGCGTCGTCGAGGACGGTCCCGCCGCCAAGGCCGGCATCCAGGAGGGCGATGTCATTACCAAGCTGGGCGACGACGAGATCACGAGCGCCGATGGCCTGATCATTGCGCTGCGCAGCCATGAGGTGGGCGAGAAGGCCGAGATCACGCTCATGCGCGGCAAGGAAGAGAAGAAGGTCACCGTCGAGCTGGGCTCCGATGAGAAGCTGCAGAACCAGCAGCAGGACGACAGCGCGACTGACACCGGCAACGGCGGTATTACCGACGAGCAGCTGCGTCAGTATCTGGAGGAGCTGCTTGGCCAGCAGGGCCAGGGTCAAGGCCAAGGCTATGGCCAGGGTTTCTAACGAGCCGTATTGCACATATCGAAGCCAGAGGGGCTGTCCCGCCAACGCGGGACAGCCCCTCTTTTCGCGATGATCCCTTGGAGACGGAGGAAAACGGATCATTTAGAACTGGCAAGGGCATGGTTTAATCGCGCGATCCACCCCAGTCTGGCGGCTGCCGATTCGGTGCGGTTCGAAAGGGTTATTCGGCGCCATGGTGACCGGTGGTACTCTTGTATCCGTTTGAAATCGAGCGAAGGAGTGCCGCTATGGAGCAATCGAGCCTGTTTGGTGACGGCGTGGACATCGATACCGAAACGCCCGCGAGCGTGGATGCCGCCGCACCGGCCGATGCCCGTGCCCAGGCGGCGGCGCGTGCGGCCGAGCTGCGCCACGAGCTCGATTACCACGCCTATCGCTACTACATGCTCGATGCGCCCGAGATCACGGACGCCGCCTTTGACAAAATGCTCGTTGAGCTGCAGGAAATCGAGGCGACCTACCCCGACCTGGTGACCCCCGACAGCTATACCCAGCGTGTGGGCGGCTACGTGAGCGAGCAGTTTACGCCGGTCACGCATATGGCACGCATGTACTCCATGGACGATGCCATGGACCTGGACGAACTCGACGCGTGGCTCCAGCGCGCCGAGGATGCGCTCGGTGCCGGCAGCGTCACCTATACCTGCGAGCTTAAGATCGAC
This sequence comes from uncultured Collinsella sp., assembly GCA_900544895.1. Classification (GTDB taxonomy): domain Bacteria; phylum Actinomycetota; class Coriobacteriia; order Coriobacteriales; family Coriobacteriaceae; genus Collinsella. Next base: position 89,650 of record UQWZ01000001.1, on the reverse strand, counting down.
GGCCTGGGCGTGGCCCTTACCTACCAAAACGGCACCTTCGTACGCGCCGCCACGCGCGGCGACGGCACCACGGGCGAGGACGTGTCGCTCAACGTGCGTACCATCAAGGATGTGCCCATGCACCTGTCCGAGCCTGCGCTCGCCCACATGGGTGCCGACCGCGAGCGCACCATTGAGGTGCGCGGCGAGGTCTACATGCCCAAGGGCAGCTTTGTGCGTCTGAACGACGAGGCCGATGCCGAGGGCCGCGACCCCTTCGCCAACCCGCGCAACGCCGCCGCCGGCAGCCTGCGCCAAAAGGACCCCAAGGTCACGGCGCGCCGCGACCTGGCTACCTTTATCTACGCCATTGCCGATACCGATCCGCTGCACGTCCACAGCCAGCGTGAGTTTCTCGACTGGCTGCGCAGTGCCGGCTTTAGCGTCAACCCCAACGTGGCACGCTGCGCCACGCCGGCCGAGGTCCACGAGTTCTGTGCCCAGGCCCTCGAGCATCGCGGTGACCTGGACTACGACATCGACGGCGTGGTCGTAAAGGTTGACAGCTTCCAACAGCAGCTCGACCTGGGCTTTACCGCCCGTGCGCCGCGTTGGGCCATCGCCTTTAAGTTCCCGCCCGAGGAAAAGCAGACCGTCCTGCGCGAGATTCGCATCCAGGTGGGCCGCACCGGTGTGCTCACGCCGGTCGCTGAGTTCGACCCGGTGACGGTCGCCGGCTCCACCATCGCGCGCGCCACGCTGCACAACATCGACGAGATCCGCCGCAAAAACGTGCGCGAGGGCGACACTATCATCGTGCACAAGGCAGGCGACGTGATTCCCGAGGTCGTGGGCCCCGTGCTCGACAAGCGCCCGGCCGACAGCGTTGACTGGCAGATGCCCGAGGTCTGCCCCGTGTGCGGCAGCCCCGTGGTGCACGAGGACGGCGAGGTGGCCTACCGCTGCGTGTCCATCGACTGCCCCGCACAGCTCAAGGAGCGCCTGCTCCACTGGGTGAGCCGCGGTTGCATGGACGTGGACGGCCTGGGCGACGAAATCGTCGACAAGATGATCGCCGCTGGGCTGATTCACGACGTCGCGGACTTCTACCAGCTCACAGTCGACGACATCGCCGGCCTGGACACGGGCCGCGTGTATGCCAGCTCCAACAGCAAAAAGGGCGTCAAGAAGGGCGACCCCATTCCGGTGGGCCTCAAGACGGCCGAGAAAATCATCGCCGAGCTCAACAAGTCTAAGAGCCAGCCGCTCGGTCGCGTGCTGTTTGCCTTGGGTATCCGTCATGTGGGCAAGAGTGTGGGCGAGGTCATTGCCGAGCGATTCCTGTCGATTGACAAGCTCATCTTGGCGAGCGAAGAGGACATCGCCGAGTGCGAGGGCATCGGTCCCAAGATTGCGGCGAGCGTCAAGCAGTTCCTGGCCGTGCCCGAGAACCTTGCCGTGCTGGAACGCCTGCGCCAGGCGGGCCTGTCGCTCGAGGTCGACTTGGGCGCCGCGCACGCGCAAGCCGCAGCCGACGCTGGCGTGGCAGGCGAGCTTGCCGACGCACAGCCACTCGCGGGTCTGACCTTCGTGCTCACCGGCACACTCGTCAACCGCACCCGCGACGAGGCGGGCGCGGCGCTCAAGGTGCTTGGCGCCAAGGTTTCGGGCAGTGTGTCAAAGAAGACGAGCTATCTGGTCGCCGGCCCCAAAGCGGGCTCCAAGCTCGCCAAGGCCGAGCAGCTGGGCGTGCCTGTATTGGATGAGGACGCGCTCGAGCAGATCCTGGCGACTGGTGAGGTGCCCCAGGCTTAGCGCATCGATAGCCAAATTGAAGAACCACCCGAAAAGCATGATGCCTTCCAGGCGGTTCTTACTTTGCTGGGGCAACCGGCACCGTGATCTGCGTCACGTAGGTCGCGGGGTCATCGCTGATGATGTCGTCGATAAGGGCGATTTCGCGTTGCCCCGCTACGCCACCAGCTTGTCAAAAGCCCCGCGGCGGTTGAGCGCGGTAAATGCAATCACGCAGATGACCGCCGACAGAATCGAGCCGCACGGCGAGGCGATACCCATGGGGAACAGCGTGCCGGAATAGGCGTTCGACAGCAGCCACGCGCCCGGCACGCGAATGAGTGCCACAGCCAGCACGTTGTGCGCAAAGCCGATGTAGCTCTTGCCGTATGCAGCGAAAAAGCCGCTAAAGCAAATGTGGATGCCGGCAAAGATTGCATCGAAAATATAACTGTGCATATAGCCGGTACCGGCCGCGACCACCGCGGGGTCCTTGGCAAAAAAGCCAATAAACGCCGGCGCCACCAGCCACATCAGCGCTGTAATCAGGCAGCCGTACACCACCGAGATGGTCATGGCATCCTTGAGCACCTGACGCGCGCGGTCGCCCTTGCCCGCGCCGGCGTTTTGTGCCGTGAGCGCGCTGACGGTAGCGCCCATGGAACTCGGCACGATAAACAAAAAGCTGATCATCTTCTCGACCAGGCCCACGGCGGCGGCGTCGACCAGACCGCGGTGGTTGGCGATGACGGTGATAAACATAAACGCCACCTGGATGCAGCCGTCCTGCACAGCCACGGGCACGCCGATTTTAAGAATGCTGCCGAGCACCTCGGGCTGGGGGCGCAGGTCGCTGCGCTTAACGTGGATGTTTGTGCGACGGCTCTTGAGCCACATGAGCGCGAGGGCAACGCTGGCCGTCTGCGCGGTCACCGTGCCGAGCGCTGCGCCCACGGGGCCGAGCCCCATGTGGCCGATAAACAGAAAATCGAGCGCGATGTTGATGATGCACGCCACGCCGATCACGTACATGGGCGAGCGCGAATCGCCCAGCCCGCGAAAGATGGCCGAGAGGATGTTGTACGCGGCGATAAAGGGAATGCCGATAAAGCAAATGCGCAGGTAGGCGGCGGTGCCTTCGACCGCTTCGGCCGGCGTGCCAATGAGCGCCACGATCTGCGGGCACAGTGCGAGCAAGGCAGCGGCCAGTACCACCGAGACACCCATAAACAGCGTAATGGTGTTGCCGATAGCGGTTTCGGCGCGATCGAAGCGGCGCGAGCCCACGGCGTGGCCGACGATGACCGTCGTCCCCATGGCCAGGCCCACGAGCGTCACGGTAATGATATAGAGCGTCTGCGCGCCGTTGCCCACGGCGGTGATGCCGGCGGCGCCGCTAAACTGTCCCATCATGTACAGGTCGGCCATGCCGTAGAGCATCTGCAAAAAGTACGAGAGCATATAGGGCAGGGCAAAGACCGCGATGGTCTTGAGGACATTGCCGCGTGTGAGGTCGTGTTCCATAGGTGGGGCTTTCTGGCTGGGTTTGTTTACGTACCAGTGTAGTGAAAACCCTATAACGATTGTAGAGTCAAGGTTTGTGTTGGCAGCGGGGCGAAAAAGTCACGCTCGCGTTCATTTCTAATTGAATACGGACGTGCGCCCTGTGAGCATGGCGCCTGCACTAGCCTTGCAGAAATCGATTTCGGAACACTTGACACCGCCGCACGGCGCGCCATAATACGTGGGTTTGCGAACAACGTTTGATGGGGGATGAACCTGTGTGCGCAATCTCAAGATTTTGTTTTCCTATCTGGGGGCATACCGCCGCGATGCCATGCTCGGCGTGCTCTTTGTGACTGCCGAGACGGCGCTCGAGCTGTTTATCCCGGTCATCATGGCAAATATCATCGATGTGGGCGTGCCCGCGGGCGACATCAACTACATGCTGTTGCAGGGCACGTATATGCTGGTGTGTGCCGCATGTTCGCTGGTGCTTGGCTTGGGCTATGCGCGCACGTCCGCCCGCGTTGCCTCGGGGCTGGGCGCTAACCTGCGCGAGGCCGAGTATCGTAAGATCCAGACGCTCGCTTTTGGCAATCTGGACAACTACGACGCCAGCTCGCTGGTCACTCGCATGACCACCGACATCACCGTGATTCAAAACGCCGTAGGTAACGGCTTCCGCCCCATGGTGCGCGGGCCGGTAAATCTGGTCATGGGCCTCGTCTACGCTTTTGCGCTCTCGCGCGAGCTCGCGGCGGTCTTTGCCGTCATTCTGCCGATGCTCGCCATCGTGCTCGGTATCATTACCGTGCGCGTGAGCCCGCTCTACCGCCAACTCCAGACCTCGATGGACCACCTTAACGGCGTGGTGCAAGAGGACCTTACCGCCGTGCGCGCCGTGAAGGCTTACGTGCGCGCCGAGCACGAGTGCGACAAGTTCGACACCGTCAATACCGAGCTCGCCGGCACGGCGACCAAGACCTTCGGCACCGCTGTGCTCAACCTGCCGGTGTTCCAACTCTCGATGTACGTGGCTGCGCTCTCGATTCTGTGGATTGGCGGCCGCATGATCATCGAAGGTCGCTTGGGCGTGGGCTCGCTCACGGGCTTTATGAGTTATGTGCTGTTGATCATGAACTCGCTCATGATGATTTCCAACGTGTTTTTGCTGCTCACGCGCGCTCTCACGAGTGTGGGCCGTATCGCAGAGGTGCTCGATGAGGAGCCCTTTATCGCCAACCCTGCGGGAGACCTCGCGACTGCGGCGCCAGCGGACGGCAGTATCGAGTTTCGCGACGTTTCCTTTAAATACCGCGCGGACGCAGCCGAGGATGTGCTCGAGCATATTGACCTTCGCATCGAGAGCGGCTCGACGGTGGGCATCCTCGGCGGCACGGGCTCGGGCAAGAGCTCGCTTGTGCAGCTGATTGCGCGCCTGTACGACGCCACCGAGGGCGCCGTGCTTGTGGGCGGACACGACGTGCGCGACTACGACCTCGCGACCCTACGCGACGCCGTGGGCATTGTGCTGCAAAAGAATGTGCTGTTCACGGGCACCGTGCGTGAGAACCTGCAGTGGGGCAATCCGCAGGCGTCGGACGATGAGCTCCTCGCGGCTTGCCGCGCGGCGTGCGTGGACGAGTTCCTTGATCGCATCGGCGGGCTGGACGGCGAGTTGGGCCAAGGCGGCGCCGGCGTTTCGGGTGGCCAGAAGCAACGCCTGTGCATCGCGCGCACGCTGCTCAAGCATCCGCGCGTGCTCATTTTTGATGACTCCACCAGCGCGGTCGATATGGCGACCGACGCTAAGATTCGCGAGCACATCGCTCGGATTCCCGATACGACCGTGCTCATCATCGCCCAGCGCATCGCGAGCGTCATGGATGCCGATCGCATTGTGGTGTTGGACGACGGTCGTGTCCACGGCGTGGGTACGCACGAGGAACTGCTGGCGGGCGACAACATCTACCAGGAGATTTACGCCTCGCAGATGGAGTTTGCGGGGAACGCGGACGCCGCCGGAGGCAGTGACGATGGCTGCGCGAATGATCCGTTTTCCTCCGTCCCCAGCGGATCGACCTTGGAAGGGGGTGAGCGCCATGCCTAAGACCGCAGCCCAAGCACGCCCGGCCGACCTCAAGCGCACTGTGCTCCGCCTGCTCTCCTACATGGGGCATGCCAAGTTCTCGTTGCTCGCGGTGGGCGTGCTCGCCTCCGTCGCCGCCATCGCGAGCCTCGCCGGCACCTACATGGTGCGCCCCATCGTTAACGGTTTGGCCACGGGCGGGGAGGAACTGCTTGCCAAGCAGGTCATCCTGACGGCGATCATCTACGCCGCGGGCGTGCTCTCGGCCCTGGGCTACTCACAAATCATGGTGCGCGCGGCCCAACGCGTGGTGTCCGATATTCGCCGCGACCTGTTCGCGCACATCCAGACGCTGCCGCTCAGCTATTTTGACGGCACACGCTCGGGCGACATCATGAGCTTTTTCACCAACGACGTCGACACCGTCTCCGAGGCGCTCAACAACAGCTTTGCCAACGTGATTCAGGCCGCCATTCAGGTTGTGGGCACCACGGCCATGCTCATCATTCTCAACTGGCAGCTCACGATTATCACGCTCGTGTGCGATGCGGCCATTGTGCTGTATGCGCGCTACTCGGGCGCGCGCTCTAAGCGCTTCTTTGCCGCCCAGCAGGCATCGCTTGGCGACTTGGACGGATATATCGAAGAGATGGTCTCGGGCCAAAAGGTCATCAAGGTCTTTAACCGCGAGGCAGCGAATGTTGCCGGCTTCGCCTGCCGCAACGACGAGCTTCGCCGTACCGGCACCGCCGCCGTGAGCTATGCCAACTCCATGGTGCCCATGACCGTCGTGATTGGCTACGTCAACTATGCCATCGTCGCCGTGGCGGGCGGCATGCTCTGCATCAAGGGACTCGCCGACGTGGGCGCGCTTGCAAGTTACCTGGTCTTTGTACGCCAGGCGGCCATGCCCATCAACCAGTTTACGCAGCTGGGCAACTTTTTGCTCAACGCGCTGGCCGGTGCCGAGCGCCTGTTTGCCGCCATGGACCTTAAGCCCGAGGTGGACGAGGGCTACGTGGAGCTGGTGCAGACGGGCGACGCCGCGTGGGCGTGGAAAATTCCCGAGGGCCAGGGCGTGGGCGCGTACGGGCACTTGCATGACGTGGCAGCCGTTGATGAGTCGGGCCGCGCGGTGGCTGCCGACGGTACCGAGCTCACGTGCGGCTTGGTTCCGCTTGCCGGCGACGTGCGCTTCCATGCCGTGGACTTTTCCTACGTGCCGGGCACCCGCGTGCTCACGGACCTCAACCTGTTTGCCAAGCCGGGGCAAAAGATCGCGTTTGTGGGCTCGACGGGCGCCGGAAAGACGACCATCACCAACCTCATCAACCGCTTCTACGAGGTCGATGACGGCGAGATCACGTACGACGGCATCGACGTCAAGCACATTGCCAAGGCCAGCCTGCGCGGGTCGCTCGGCATTGTGCTGCAGGATACGCACCTGTTTAGCGGCACCATTGCGCAGAACATCCGCTTTGGCAAGCTCGACGCGACCGACGAGGAGGTGCGCGCCGCTGCCGAGGCGGCCTGCGCCGACTCGTTTATTCGCCGCCTGCCTAGAGGCTACGACACGCCGGTCACGGCCGACGGCGCCAACCTGTCGCAGGGCCAGCGCCAGCTGCTCGCCATCGCGCGCGTGGCCGTCGCTGACCCGCCGGTGCTCATCCTGGACGAGGCCACTTCGAGCATCGACACGCGCACCGAAAAGCTCATCGAGCGCGGTATGGACCGCATCATGCGCGGACGCACCACGTTTATGATCGCGCACCGCCTGTCCACCGTCCGCGACGCCGATGCCATCATGGTCCTCGAACACGGCCGCATCATCGAGCGCGGCGCGCACGAAGAACTGCTCGCCCAGCACGGCGAGTACTGGCAGCTGGCGCATGGCTTAAAAGAGTTGGATTAACCCGTTCGAGCACGATGCTTTGACCCTTCATGCCGCTCACCTCGTCTCAAACCATCACAACATTCGACGTTTTTTGCCAAAAACGGGAAAAGCATCGAATGTTGTGATGGTCTGTGTGTTGAGGATGGGCTTGGGAAGTCCGTTTTGCTCGAAGCGACCTGTCCTGTCGTACGGGTGTCGGCATGATTCTCTCGTGGGGTATTATGTTTTCCGAAGAATAAAACGCCGCGTGAGGGGAGGGCTGCGTGGACGGGCACGTGCAACATGACGGCTTTGGCCGCGATATCAACTACCTGCGCATTGCCGTTACCGACAAGTGCAATTTCCGCTGCATTTACTGCATGCCGGCCGATGGCGTGGCGCCCCGTGCACACGACGAGCTACTCAGCGCCGAGGAAATCGCCCGCTTTGTGCGCTTGGTGGCGGGGGAGGGCATTCGCCGCGTACGCCTGACGGGCGGCGAGCCGCTGGTCAGCCGCCGTATCATCCCGCTCATTCGCGACATCCGCGCGATTCCGCAGATCGAGGACATCTCGCTCACCACCAACGGAGCCCTGCTGCCCAAGCTGGCGCCGCAGCTCAAGGACGCGGGGCTTAACCGCGTCAACATTTCGCTCGACACGCTCGACCCTACGCTCTTTGGAAAGATCACGCGCCTGGGTCGACTCGAGCAGACCATGGCTGGCATCGACGCGGCGCTGGCTTGGGGCTTTGAGCCCGTTAAGGTCAACTGCGTTGTTGTGCGCCGGCTCAACCAGGATGTGGCGGCCCTCGCACGACTGACCGTCGACCGCCCCATCCACCTGCGCTTTATCGAATACATGCCCATCGGCGACGAGCGCACGAGCTCGCATTGCGCCGTGGACCCTCACGCACCCACGCTCAACCCCGAGTTGTGGGATGCGAGCGACAGCGTGCCGAGCGACGAGCTGCGGGCGCGCGTCAATGCCGGGGCCGCCGCGATGGGTCTGGGCGAGCTCGAACCGCTTGACATCACCGACGCTCCTGCCGGCGCGGGCCCCGCGCGCTATTGGCGCTTTCCGGGCGCGGCGGGAACGGTCGGCTTCATCAGCGCCATGTCCAACCATTTTTGCGCGAGCTGCAACCGCCTGCGCCTGACGGCCGATGGCAACGTGCGTCCGTGCCTGTTCAGCGATGCCGAGTATTCGGTGCGCGAGGCGTTGCGCCGTGGTGATGATATGCAGGTACTTTCGATTTGGCGCGATGCCGTGGCCCACAAACCGCAGGAACACGCGATAATTGAGGGCACGCAACGATTTATGTCCCAAATCGGAGGATGATCATATGGCCAAGAGCAGGTACGCCGATGCCACCAAGGCCGCTCGCAGGGCCGCGATGTCTGCCCACAAAGTCACGGCTGCGGCGAATGCTGGCAACGCCGACGCGTCCGCACAGCCGTCTGCCAACGCTGCAGCCGAGCCCGCCCGTGACGCCCGTCGCGACGAGCTGACGCATGTGGACGCCAAGGGCGAGGTGCGCATGGTCGACGTGTCCGACAAGGCCGAGACCCATCGCATCGCCATCGCCGAGGGCACCATCCTCATGCATCCCGAGACGCAGGCCATGGTACTGCAGGACCGCGCCAAAAAGGGCGACGTGCTTGCCTGCGCGCGCGTGGCGGGCATTATGGCCATCAAACGCACGAGCGACATCATCCCCATGTGCCATCCGTTGCTCATTACCAAGAGCAAGTGCGACATTGCGCCCATCGCTCCGGCGGGGACGCCGGCCGAGGACGTGCCCGAGGGCTGGGCGCCGGCGCGCGTGGACGGGCAGGTTGGCTTTCACGTACTGGTTACGGCGGGCGTGACGGGCAAGACGGGTATCGAGATGGAGGCTCTGACCGGCTCGAGTGCCGCGTGCCTGACCATCTATGACATGTGCAAGGCGGTCGATCGCGGCATGGAGATCGTCGACGTGCGCCTGCTGCACAAGGAGGGCGGTCGCTCGGGCGTGTGGGATCGTGCAGAGCGTCAGGCCGCTGCTGTTGAGGCCGTGGGAGCCGCGGGCGACGCACCCGCGAGCGCGCCCGTCGCCGTCGCGCCCGCAGCTCCGGCCCCGGCCGTCCCCGCGATCGCGTTTATCGGCTACCAAAACTCGGGCAAGACCACGCTCGTCGAGAAGGTTATCGCCGAGCTCACCCGCCGCGGCCTGCGCGTGGGTTCGCTCAAGCATCACGGGCATCACGGCTTTGATATCGACGTGCCCGCTAAGGATACGTGGCGCCATCACCAGGCCGGATCCAAGCACGTGGGCCTCATCTGCGCCACGCGCTGGGCGGAGTACGCCGACACGCGCGAGGAGGACGAGATGCCCGCGCGCGAGCTGCTGTCGCGCTACAACGATGTCGACGTGGTAATCATTGAGGGCTACAAGACCGAGAGCTTCGACAACATCGTGGTCGCGCGCTCCGGTGTCGACCGTCTGCGCGGCAAGAGCTCACTCGACCTGGTCGATGGCCACACTCTGGCCCTTGCCTGCAACGAGGCACTGGCGCGTCAGGCCTTCGACGCCGGCTTTGCGACCCGAGCCATCAACATCAACGACGCCCGAGCCATCTGCGACCTTATCCAAGATCACCTTTAAGGCTTGGGGCCGGCTCGCTGCGCTGCCATAACATGCCAAAAATGGATAGGTTTATTTTGGCAGGTTTTATCTGGGCAAACGTCATTTCCACCACAAAGGGGCCAGGCACCTTTGTGGTGGTTTTTGCTTTGGTAGATGTGTGGGACATGCCTTACAATCTACCAAGTAGTTCATGACGGGCGAAAAACGGAGAGAAGGGTCCTGATGCGTCCTTAATGTTTCATGCGGATAGATTGATTTGACAGACGGTGGCGAATGCCCACCGCCCGTATTCGTATGAAACAAGGAGTCTCCATGCTCGCATCTCTTTTCTCAAAGCCTCAATCATCGCTGTCCGTGCAGGCCAAGCGGCTGGTGGCGATGCGCTTTCTCATCTACACCGGGTTTCAGACCAGTTATTTTATCGGCGTCATCGGAACGCTCACCTATGCAGACGATGCCTCAGTCGTGGCGACATCGCTGGCCGTTCTGTTTATGAACGTTTTCGTGATCCTGGGATCCTTTGCGGGTGGCGCTGCGCTCGACGCCTGGGGTCCGCGCCGCCATTTCTTGCTGAGCATCATCGGCGCTCTCGCAACTGGCACGGCAATCATCGCCTTTGGCAGCGCGACCGGCGTCGTCCTACTCGGCGCGGTGTTTCTGGGCTTTGTGATGGGATTCGCCCAGCCCATCGCCACATCCTATCCGGCTTACCTCACCGACGATCCTGTCGAGCTCAAAGACATCAACTCCGCCATCGCCATGTTTTCAAACGTGAGTATCATCGTTGGCCCCACGCTGGGCGGCTTTGTCGCGGCGGCTGCGTCGTCGCGCGCGGTGTTTGTGCTCATGATGCTCTTTACCGTGCTGGCGCTCGTCGCCGGTTGGGGCTTTAGGCCGCAGACCAGCCATGTCGCCGGGCATGCGGATGCCGATTCGGCAGAGGAAGGGGAGCGTGCGGGACAAAGCTCCAACCCCAGCGCATCCTCCCGTGCCACCTTCGCAGCCAGCATCAAGACAGTCTTCACCAACAGCGTTCTCGCCCTGCTGTTTTGCATCATCTTCCTCTCGAACTTTGGCTACGGTGCCTTCGATCCGCTCGAGTCGTTTTTCTATCGCGATGTTCTGCACGTTGGCGTTGAGTGGATGGGCTGGCTCTCGTCTGCCTGCGGTGTCGGCGCGGTGCTGGGTGCCGTGCTCGCGCTCCGCTTGCCGCCGCACCTGGTCAACCTTAAAACGCTGCTCGTGGCGCTTATGTCCGTGGGCCTGGGAAGTCTGCTCTATGTGGGGACGCCGTACGTGGGCGTGGCCCTCGTCGGCCAGATCGCCCTGGGCATAGCTTGGGGCGTCGTCAACCCGCTCCACAACACCATTGTGCAAACGACGGCTCCGCTCGAGCAACTCGGCCGCGTGAACTCGGTCATGGGCTTTGGCAATATGTTCGCCGGCGTGGCCCCTCTGGCGGTTGCACCGTGGCTGGCGGCAACATTTGGCGTACAACGGACACTCGTGGGGGCGGGCATGGTCGTGACGGCGGTTCCCGCGGCGCTGCTGCTGTTTGGACGCCGGCATTTGGATCGTGCCGCAAGGCAGTAAAACCATCACAACATTCGATAAAAATTGCGATTTTGCCGAAAAACGTCGAATGTTGTGATGGTTTGCGCCCTGGGCCAGGCCATCCTGCATCCTACCACCACAAAGGGGCCAGGCACCTTTGTGGTGGTTTTGCTTTGACAGGCAGCATCCGCGCCTTGGTATACCATGTACGCCGTTCACGAATACACCCCACACCGCCGCACAACCCAGAAAGGCCCCCATGGACGCCACCTTCAGCCACATCAAAGCCGTGTTCTGCGATATCGACGGTACGCTGCTCACGAGCCAGCATACGGTGTCCCCGCGCACCGTGGCGGCGATCCGCGCCCTGCGCGACCGCGGCGTGCTTTTTGGCCTGTGCACCGGGCGCGACGCCCACGCGACCGAGGCCATGTACGAGTTCTGGGGCATCGAAGGCCTGGTGGACGTGCTCGTGGGCTGCGGTGGCGCCGAGGTCATCGATCGCGCGCACGCCATCAACGAGCTGAGCTTTCCGCTGCCGGGCGAGACCATCGCGCGCATCTGCAAGCACATGGCGGACCTTCCGGCAACACCCGTCTGCCCCCGAGACGGCGTGTTCTACGTGCCCGAGAGCAACGCGTGCGTCGAGCACCTGTCGCGCGTCGACGGCGTGCCCTACCAGGTGGTCGATTTTGCCGAGTTCTTGCGCGAGCCGCAGCCCAAGGTGATGTTTACCATGGCGCCCGAGGTGATGCCGCGGGTGATTGAACGGGCGTCGACGTTTGCAGATAACACTGTTAAGGCGGCGGCCCTGCAGACCACGCAGCGGCTCTACGAGTTCATGGATCCGCGCGTGTCCAAGACGCGCGGCCTTGTGCGCGTGGCGGAGCTCAACGGCATGGAGCTTCAGAACATCTGCGTGTTTGGCGATGCCGATAACGATACCTGCATGGTGGCCGACGCCGGCGTGGGTGTGGCCATGGCAAATGGCAGCGACGCCACCCGTGCCGCCGCGGACTTTGTAACCGCGAGCAACGACGAGGACGGCATCGCGATCTTTATCCAGGAGCATCTGCTGTAGCGCCTGGGGGCAGCCACAAAGAGGGCAGAGCGCCTTTGTGGTGGTTTTCCAAGCGTCCCAACAGTCGATTGTTGGGACGCTTTTTTGTAGCGAGGAGATTTGCAGCCGGTAACATGCAATGTCATTCAAGTTTCGATGTATGAACATGTCGGCACACGCTGGTTGTGCAGTAATTGACCAATTAGCTCATAACTAATATTTGCAGGTAGATATACTGCCATTCACGGCGCAATTTTGGCCGTTCACAGATTGAGCGGGTTAAAACAAAATGTTGTACAAACAATGGTAAAGTGTCATTTATCTAGATTTGCTAACGAGTTCACCAGCGTCTTTCCGAAATTTAACCCTCGAAAAACAATGCATAGTTTGAATAATTGTCAAGAAGTTAAGGCAACGCGAAGCAAAACTGACATTGTTACTCTTTGTTTAAACAAAGAGTAATAATATGCATATCGAGCGCGAGCAATTATAAGTCGCGCGCCCAAGTTTGATGGTGAAAGAGCAAGATCTCGGTCTCTTGGGGAGGAGACATCGATGAAAGCGAATTCGGACAAATCTAAGCAGAGTAATAAAGCGACGCGCCGTGTACTGGCAGGCGTTTTGTGCGGAGCCTCCGTTTTGAGCCTGGTACTGTCGCTCGTCATGCCCCCGATCTCGCAGGCCATTGCCAACGATGCCCAGGCAGCTCCTACCGAGGAAACTGTGATGGGGGGGGGTTCCTCAACTGAGTCTACTGATGTAGAAAACACCAACAACGGGGATACCGAAAACCAGAATAGTGACGAGACCGAGGGCGACGAAGCCGACCCTTCAAATGATGTTGAGCAGGGTCAGCCTGAAGGTAAGCTGCAGGCCGAAGATGGCGAGTTGTCGGATGGCAATGCCGTAATGCTGGCTGCGGAAGGCGGGCAGACTAAAACGGCATCCACTGAAATACGAACAGCTGACGACTTGAAAAAACTGGCAAATGCAAGCGGTGTTGCTAGCTTCAAGCTTATGAATGATGTCGAGACCGGCGAGACAATCGCGCTTAACAAGGACGGCAGCAATATCACGCTGGATTTAAATGGCTGCAAAATTAAGTATACAAGTCAGAGCCAGCCCCTATTCAACATAACCGGCGGCGCAACGTTGACTGTCAAGGACGGTCAGCAAGTTGCCGCGACAGAGACTACGACTTCTCAAACAAATAAATGCGGCAATCTCGCTTTAATGGAATACGATACTTCCAATGGCATTCCGACTGGCCTTACCTACTACGTAACCGAATCGGTCGCAAACGGAACCCGTACAACCGAGACTCTTAAGGCGTATAAGGCTCATGTCAAGGGTGCCATCGTGGCGTGCTCAGGCTCAAAGGACTTGAGGCTTATCGTAATCAATAGCGGTGGCCACCTCAATTTTGAGAGCGGCATGATTACGCAGGATAAAAACAACTGTGTCAAAAATTTGGTGTACGCAGCGGGCAGTTCGGCCATCAGCGTGGACGGCGGGTATGTCTGCGGCGGATATTGTCCGGAGGGCGCCGCTGGTGCGGGTATTTCTGTCGAGAACTCAACTCTTGACATCTCTGACGGCGTAATCGCTGGTAACTATGCCCCCAGTGGCGGCGGCGTTTATGCCCTGAATTCTACGGTAAACATGGTTGGCGGTATTATCTCCGGTAACGGTACAAATGATAATGAAGTCGGTTATGGCGCGGGAATTTGTGCTGAGGACTCTATGGTGACCATTACGAATGGTTACATTACTAACAACAAATATCAGTTCTATACCGATGAAGGACACAAAGGTAACGGTTGTCACGGTGGTGGCGGCATTGCTGCCTTTAGCCACAATCAGGGACAGAAAAAAGGCGGTCTGGTTATTAGCGGCGGCTACATCACGGGCAACTACTCTGCCGAGGCTGGCGGCGGCGTTTATGCTGGCGCTTGGAATAAACCTCTTTCCGGGTTTGCGTTTTATGGTGGAATCATCGCCAGCAATGTGGCGCAAAACTCAGAGGGTGGCGGCATCCGTATCGCTGCGCCTACAGTTGGCGAATTTAATGTGAGCGGCAAGAAAGCCTACATAACTAACAATACGACTAATACCACCAATGACTGGGGTGGCGGTGGCGTTTTTGTCCAGGGAGGCAACAGTGACGAGGGCGTTAATTCGGCGCGTCTCAAGATATATAACGCCCTGATTACCAAAAACTCGGCTAAGGGCTATGGTGGTGGCTTCGCAGCCTGCCCGAGCGGCAAGACGGCGATTACCGATGCCAATGGTATTGCGATTTTCGGAAACACCGATGCAAACGGTGAGAATCTATCAGGTGGCACCAATGGTAAGAATGAAGACCAGCCTCCAAGTGTTGATGGCGGTGAGATTACCGATGACTTCAAGAGGCGTGGCCATGAGGACCTCTTCCTTATCCGCAAGTCGGATAACGCTGACTATATCGCAGCCGTAACGGGCCAGATGCTCGGCGGTGGTGCTGCAAATTGGTCGGGCACGATTGACGGTCAGCCTACGACCATCGGTAAGTATGACGGAGTCCAGGCCAAGTACATGATTGGCCTAAAGTCCGAACCGTTCGTTGAAGATCAAAATGAAGCTATAAGGCTGGCTACGTTATATATCACGGGCAACAGTTCCAACATCCACGGTGGTGGCATCATGACCAACGGCGACGTAATCGCTGGCTTCACTCAAGAAGTCAAGGTTTACCCCAAGATGAAGCTCAATGGCTCCAAGGTGCTTAAGGACGGCACGCTTAAAGGAAATGACTTCGATTTCCAGCTACTCAGACAGAACAAGATTATTAACGAACAAGGCGGGATCTCATATACAGTTCCGAGCTTTGACTCCAATGGCAAACTTCAGCTCAATGGCTGCTCGGTGGTTGATACGGTGAAAAACGATGGGGATGGAAATCTCACCTTTGATCTGGGTGAAGTTTATGCCGACGACGATCTTGTTTACTACTTGGTAGAGGTTCCGGGCACGGACAAGAACGTGACTTACGACAAAACGATCTACAAAATTGATCCTGAGGTTGTGAGGGATGAGAAAAAGTCGCACAACGTGCTTGACATTAAATACACGTATTACAAAGTCGGGAGCGTTTCGGTAACAAAGGTAAAAAATGACGGCGCTGGCGCAAGAACGCCAGAAACAGAATCAGCAGCCACCGTAGCAGCTGAAGGCGAAAACGCTGTTATCGTTGCGCTTACCAGTGGTGCAACTTTCACTAACAAATACACTCCGTACACCTCCAAGGGCTCTTGGACTCCCAAGGTGACTAAGGTTGTTAAGGGTGGCGAGATGAAGGAGTTCACGCTCGAGCTTGCGGATAACGATAAGTTCGATAATGCCGAGACGGTTACGACTGACCCCAAGGGCGAGATTACCCCCACTGCCGACGGTGACAAGTCCCAGACCCGGAGCTTCAAGCCGATCGAGTACGAACTCAATCAACTCGACAAGCTCGCGTCCGACTCCACGGGCCGTGGCGCTTCCAAGACCTTCACGTACTATGTGCGCGAGAAAACTGACGGTTCGCTGTTCTCGCACTATAAATACGACAAGTCTGTCTATCGATTTGACGTCACGATGACGGACAATACAAACGGCAAAATCGAGCCCACGAATGTGGCCTGCACCAAGATCGTTGACGCCGACGGTAATCCCATCGATGGCACCAAACCCGAGTCCACCCCCACCTTCACCAACACCTACTCCACCACATTGCCCCTTTCTGGTATGTCGGGCGTCACTCTGACGTACCTTGCCGGCGCGGCGGCGCTTTGCGCTGCTGCGGCCTGGATGCACATTCGTCGCAAGGCGAATGCGAAGGGAGGCGAGCGTCGTGAATAAGAAAGTTTGCTCCTTCCCGATCTTGTTTGCGCTGCTTACCCTCCTGATCGGCACCTGCGCGGTTGTGTTCCCCGCATCCGCGCAGGCCGCGCCGACCTCGACCGGTTCCATCACGGTGAGCGGCACCGTGGCGCGCAGCTACGACGCCTACCAGATCTTTAGCGCCAACGTCGTCGACGGCGACAGCGACGCCAAGATCGCCACCGACCTCGCCTGGGCAAGCGACGCCGTGCGCGACGCCGCGCTGCCTGTGCTGCACAGCGCCGGCATGCCCAATTCCCAGACCACCGCGCAGGAAGCTGCCGAGTGGCTCAACACCGATTCCCACCTTACGAGCGCGCTGAGCGCGCAGCTCGCTCGTTCCCTCCAGAGCTCTGGCGCCGAGCTCGCGGCCCTCAACGCGGGCACGGCGGCCGAGCTGCCCTGCGGCTACTGGCTCATCGTCGCCGACGACGACGCCATCGCCCAGGGCGAGGCTGGCACCGCGCCGATCATGGCCCTGGTGGGCGGCAGCGCCGTCACCGTCAAGCCCAAGGCCGCGACCCCCAAGGTGGCCAAGCACGTGCTGGAGGACAGCACCGCCGCATGGCAGAAGGCCGCCGACGCCACGGTCGCCGACGACCTGTACTGGCGCCTCTCTGCCACGGTCCCGGCGGGGCTCACGGCCTACGACACCTACGCGGTGCGGTTCGTCGACACCATGAGCGCGGGGCTCGACCCCTCCAAGGTGGCCGCGAGCATGCGCGTGTACGTGGCGGCGGGCGCGGACGGTGGCTTCGACGCCGTCCAGACCGGCAAGGACGGCCGAGCCGACACCGAGCCCGCGAAGGGCTGGACCGACATCACGGCCCAGTGCGCCACCAAGGTAGCGGTTGACGGAACCTTCACCGTGCGTACCGGCGACCTCATCGCCGCGCTCGGCGGGGCCGACGCCTTCACCGCGGGCGCCCGCGTGGTCGCCGTGTACAACGCGCCGCTCAACAGCGCGTGCAACCACGGCATCGCGAAGGGCAACCCCAACGAGGTCTACCTGCGTTACCCGCGCTCTCCCTTTGCCGACCAGTTCAGCGATGCCGGCTTCACTCGCACGCCGAGCGATGATGCGTGCGCCTACACCTGGGATCTCGCGCTCACCAAGCGCGGCAGCGACGGCGACAAGCCGCTTGCCGGGGCGGTCCTGAGCATCGCCGACGACCGCGGCCGCACGCTAGCGGCCGATGGCACGTGGGATGCGGAGGGCAAGGCCACCGTCACCACGGGCGAGGACGGCCGCGTGACCGTCTCGGGCGTGGACTCGGGCAAGCTGGAGGTCCGCGAGCTCAAGGCGCCCAAGGGCTACACCGCCTTTGAGGGCACGTGCTGCGTGACGGTCAAGGCCGAGGGCCTGGATGTCGACCAGGTGGCGGCCGCCAAGCCTAAGGTGACCGTATCGGCCGAAAGCCCTCTGCGAGTTGATGCCGCCGATGCCGGGAAGGGTTTAGTCGAGTTGTCGGTGCTTAACACCCCAAGTAACGAAGTGAGTCGAGGCTTTATGCCCTCGACTGGCGATATGGCAATGTACGCCGCGGCCGCCGCAGCGGTCGCCGGAGCCGCGCTCCTCGTGGTCGCGCTCCTGGTCAAGCGGGGAGGTGGCAGCCATAAAGAGTAGCTGGCAGCCCCACAGAGAGCGGGGCGAGACGTAGCGAAGTAGATGCTAAGACACAGACAGATGATGACCGATCGAATGAGAACCAACCGGAAAACGGAGGAAAAGAAGATGAGCATGAGCAAGAACATCGCACGCCTGGCAGTAACCGCCGGCCTCACAGCAGCGCTGAGCTTCGGCGGCGTCATGGCCCCGGTGACCATGGCGTTTGCTGATGGCACGCCAACGGTGGCTCCGGACGGCAATGTAAATATTGACGAGAAGACCTATACGGATACAACCTTTAAGGGTATCCAGATTTTCAAGGCCAAGGTCACGCAGGATTTGGATGGCGTTAACAACTGGAATGGCGCTAAGACGCTTTCCGACATTGAGTGGGCGTCAGATACCGTTAGGGATGCTGTGACCGGGGCATTTGCCGAAACTAGCGACGTTACAAAGCCCTCCGACAATGATGCTCAGAAGTGGGCCGACTGGCTTAAATCAAAAACCGAAGGTGTTTACAAGTCAGGTACAGACAAGACTACTAAGCTCGATGCCGGAACAACCCTCGACAAGATCGCCAAGGCACTGGAGGACGCCAATATCACTGAAGGGACGGATGAGTGCAAAACGAGCACCGGTGGCACCTTCACTGGTCTGAATACCGGCTACTGGCTCTTCGTGACTAAGAGCGTCGGCAAGAACCCAAATGCTGTCGCCGAGCGCAACACGGATACCTTCACTTCGCCGATTTTCGCCGTTGTCGGCGGTTCCGCTGAGACCATTGCTCCCAAGAAGCAGGTCCCCACTGTGACCAAGGCCGTAAAGGACGACGCAAAGGGCAGCACGTTCGGCGCACCCGAGAATCCCAATAAGGCTGCGGACTCTCAGATGGACGACTATGTCGACTACCTGCTTACCGGTACCGTTGCGGGCAACATCAACACTTACAGTACCTACAAGTACACCTTCACGGATAAGCTTCCCAACTCCATGACGCCCGAGTTTGGATCTGACGGCACGACGCCCGCTGTCACGGTCAAGATTGGTGATGCCAAGGTCAAGACTGGCTGCTACACCGCCAAGTACGAGAACGATACGATAACTGTCGACTTCACCAATCTCAAGAATTGCACGGGCGTGGACGACGCTCCCATTGCGTTGAACAGTGACTCGAAGGTGACTGTCGAGTACAAGGCCAAGCTCGACTCCACCAAGATCTTCGAAAATGGCAAGATCAAAAAAATATTCAACGGCTTGGTTGGTATAGCCCAGAAGAATATGGTTACGCTGACTTATTCCAACAATCCGCATGCTGAAGGTGTCGGCACCACGGTCGAGCACCCTGCCTATGACTACACCTATGGCATCGATGTCACCAAGGTGGGCTCTGATAACGAAGCTAAGGGACTCGAGGGCGTTGAGTTCACGCTGCAGGAGAACGGTGATACGAGCAACTTTATCAAAGCGGACGGTACCAAGACGGCTGATAGCAAGCTGGCCAAGCTGAAGACCGACGCAGACGGTAAGATAAACGTTGTCGGTCTCGATGAGGGCACCTACACCCTTACAGAGGTAACCCCGGCGCCTGGCTACAATAACTCCGCTTCCAAAGGTGTCACGTTTACCATTGCCCGCGGGACGCTTAAGCAGGATGGCTCCGCAGTGACTCCCGACAAGGATTCTGCCAACGTTACTGCTGCTGATGGTGTCATAAAGGCCGATTCTGCCGCCGTATCTACCGGCAAGCTCAGCTTTACCATTATCGACAAGAAGGGCTCTGGCCTCCCGCTGACCGGTCTTAACGGCGTGACCTTCACTTGGATCGCTGGTGGCGCGGTGCTGTGCATCGGCGTGGCGCACCTCATCCGCAGCCGTAAGCAGGCTGAGGAGTCCGAGCAGGAGTAACGCTCACTCATCCATCCCCTTGGCAGGTGGGATGTGATGGCCATGAGACTTGCGGACACTTTTCTCGTCCATCGACGTTCTTGCTTTGCCATCCTCTTTTCGGGGCAGACTCCGCGCTGGAGTTTGCCCCGTTTTTTGGATACAGCAGCCAGGCTCCAGCGTTCGATGAGGAGGCTGTTTTTCGTGGGACACCGTAGCCCGGCCTCCATTGCTCGAAAACCACTTACTCGATTTGAAGAGGAAAACTCAGACAAAGATCGAACACATAGCTATCGAACAGATGTTTGCTAATATTGCGTTTACCAGCTGTAAATGCGAGCATGCGCGCTAAAATGGCTTTGCGACGCATCCCGTGCGCGGGCGGCCGACGACTCGATCGGAGGTCCCCAAATGCTGAAATTCCTTAACGCGCTCGCCGCCCTCGCGACGGTGGGCACGTTCGTCATCGCGTTTCTTGACTCGTATGAGGTTCGGTTTAAGGTCCGTAGGCGCACGCGCGGTGCGGACGGTGGACGGCATTTGCGCCGAAAGCGCAAATAAGAATGCCCGGGGGTCGGATCCCGGGCATTTAACTAAAGCTGAAAACTAGGCCGCCCGCGCTCTCGTACACTTACGCGGGATGCGTCGTTTTCTATTGACATTGTATCCCGAATCGCCCCGCCGATTCGGGACATTTTGAAAACTCAAATGCTGGCTTATCCTCGACTGGACGGTGCAGTCTAGCTGCGTTGTCCGGCGCGGAAGTTCGCTAATCGGCTATTATTTGTTTAGACAACTTGAGTTGTAGAGGAGTGACCGGCGATGGTGCAGGGCGCCAAACATATGAAGGGCAATAACGCCGCGGACAACGGCGGCTCAAGCCCTCAGCCCAAACCTCAACCAAAGCCCAAGCGCCGTCGCAAGCGGCTGCCGCGCTGGGCCGATCGGCTCATCACCATCGTCATCATTCTTATTGGCGTGGGCCTTATGACCTGGCCGTGGATCTTGGATCGGCTCGAGGCCTCGGGCGTGTTCAACCAGATCAGCACCGTGTCCAGCACTGTGGACGCGCTGTCTGCCGAGGAGCGCGAGCGCATTCTGCTCCAGGCGCGCTCCTTTAACGAGCAGCTGGCTGGCGAGGCCACCGAGCTTCCCGCCGACCAGATCGAGCCCTATGCTCAGCAGCTCATCTTTGACCGCGACCCCATGATGAGCTGGGTCGAAATCCCCTCCATCGACGTGAGCATGCCCATCTACCACGGCACGAGCGAAGAAGTCCTTATGGCGGGCGTCGGCCACCTGGAGGGCACGAGCCTGCCGGTGGGCGGCACCTCGACGCATTGCGTGCTCACCGCGCACTCGGGCATGCGCAACCTGAGCATGTTCGACGACATTCACTCGCTGGAACCCGGCGACCTGGTGCTGCTGCACACCATGAACAAGACGCTCGCCTACAAGATGGTGGACTCCGAGGTCGTGCTGCCCGAGGAGATGGAGTCGCTGACCATCGATCCGGGCGCCGATAAGGTGACGCTCGTCACCTGCACCCCCTATGGCGTAAACGACCATCGCCTGCTGGTGCACTGCGTACGCACCAAGTACAGCAAGAAGGACGTCGACAAGCAAAAGTCGCTGGCCGGTCGCCACTGGGGCAAGCGTGAGTTTGCTGTGCTTATCGTGGTTGTAGCCATTGTGCTATTGCTGCTGGACATCGTGATCCACGCGATCCGCAAGCGCCGCAAGGCCAAGGCCTCGGCATAGGGGATCGTTCAGAACCACCGCAAGGGGAATAGGCACCTTTGTGGTGGTCGGGGCTTCCAAACCATCACAACATTCGATGAAAATCGCGATTTGGACGAAAAGTGTCGAATGTTGTGATGGTTTTCGTTGTGGGCGGGACGGTTTTCGTTGTGGGCGGGACGGTTTTCGTTGCGGTCGGGATGGTTTTCGTTGTGGGTGACGCGGTTTTAGCTGTGGGCGGGACGGTTTCGCTCCGGAACCGTCAGTCCGTTGCCTGCCAGCCCGCCGCCCTCGTTACGTTTTCGCTGCATTTGGGTAAAGCGCCTGCTCCAAGCCGGCGTTGCCCTGTATACTAGAGCGGTTTAACTGTTATGCGGAAGGGAGCGCCTATGGCACTCAGCGAGAAAGATGTGCGCGGCATCGCCGAGTACGCAAAGATCGCACTGACCGATGACGAGCTCACCCAGATGACGTCCTACATGAACGACGCCGTCCAGATGCTCGAGCCCGTCTTGCAATATGACTTGCCCGACGTGGAGCCCACGTTCCATCCCATCGGAAGCCTGTCCAACGTGATGGGCGATGACCTGCGCGAGCCCGAGCGCGACCTGCCGCTTGACGTCGCGCTGGAAAACGCCGGCAGCGCGCGCGACCGCTACTTCCGCGTGCCGTCCATTTTGGGAGAGGGGGAGAGCGAGTAATGGCGCAGAGCTTCGATTCCCTTACCGCCGCCCAGATCGCTGCGGGCGTTGCCGCTGGCGACTTTACCGCTACCGAGGTGGCCCAGGCCTCCCTTGCCGCCATCGAGGCGCGCGAGGGCGGGGTCCAGGCATTCCTGCAGGTGGCGCCCGAGCTTGCGCTCGAGGCCGCCGCGCGCGTGGATGCCGACCGTGCCGCAGGCAAGCCGCTGCCCCCGCTTGCGGGCGTGCCGCTGGCCATCAAGGACAACATGAACCTCGTGGGCACGCGCACCACCTGCGCGTCCCGTATGCTCGAGGACTATCAGAGCGTCTACACCGCCACCTGCGTCCAGCGCATGCTCGACGCCGGCTGCCTGCCCATGGGCAAGGCCAACATGGACGAGTTCGCCTTTGGCAGCTCTACCGAGAGCTCGGCCTTCCATCGCACCAACAACCCTTGGGATACCGAGCGCGTGCCCGGCGGCTCTTCGGGCGGCTCCGCTGCCGCCGTCGCCGCGGGCGAGGTCGCGCTCTCGCTGGGCTCGGACACCGGCGGCTCCATTCGCCAGCCGGCGTCGCTGTGCGGCGTGGTGGGCTTTAAGCCCACGTATGGCGCCGTGAGCCGTTACGGCGTGGTTGCCTTTGGCTCGTCGCTCGACCAGGTGGGCCCCTTTGGCCGCACGGTCGAGGATGTCGCGCTGGCCATGAACGCGCTTACCGGCGCGGGCCACGATCCGTATGACTGCACCAGCCAGGATTGCGCCGTCGACTTTACCGAGCACCTCAACGACAGCATCGAGGGCAAGCGCGTGGGCATTATCCCCGCGTTTATGGAGGCCGAGGGTCTGACGCCCGAGGTCAAGGCCGCTGTTCAGCGCGCCGCCCAGGAGCTGCAGAACCAGGGCGCCGAGCTGGTCGAGGTCGGCCTGCCGCACCTGGATGCCGCCATCGCCGCCTACTACGTCATCGGCCCGGCCGAGGCGTTCTCCAACCTGGCTCGCTTCGACGGCATTCGCTACGGCTATCAGGAGGAGGGCTGCGCCAACCTGTCCGACCAGAGCTCGCTTTCGCGCGCCCACGGTTTTGGCGCCGAGGCCAAGCGCCGTCAGATGCTCGGTGCCTACCTGCTGAGCTCGGGCGTGTACGACAAGTACTACTACGCTGCGCAAAAGGCCCGTACGCTCATCACGCAGGACTACGACGCCGCGTATGCCAAGGTGGACACCATCCTCATGCCCGCCTCGCCGCGCACGGCCTTTAAGTTTGGCGAGATCAGCGACCCCACGCAGATGTACCTCTCCGACCTGTACACCATTTCGCTCAACATTTGCGGCAACGGTGGTATCTCGGTGCCGCTGGGCCTGGGTGAGGACACCAAGATGCCCGTTTCTGCCCAGTTGGTGGGTCCGGCCTTTAAGGACCGTCAACTGCTCACGTTTGCCCGCGCCCTGGAGCGCGGCTTTGCCGATGCCGCCACGGGTGCGCCCGCGCTTTCCGTCGCGCCCGATTTTGCCGGGAAGGGAGGCGAGCTGTAATGAAGGAGCTTTCCGAGGTCCTGCAGGATTGGGAGGCCGTGATCGGCCTGGAAATCCATACCGAGCTCACCGCACTCGATACCAAGATGTTCTGCAATTGCAAGCTCAGCCACGATGACGAGCCCAACGCCAACGTGTGCCCGGTGTGCCTGGGCCTGCCCGGTGCGCTGCCGGTGCCCAACAAGCGCGCCATCGAGAGCATCGTCAAGGCCGGCCTCGCCACCAACTGCGAGATCCAGCGCCACTCGATGTTCTACCGCAAGCACTACTTCTACCCCGACATGGCCAAGAACTTCCAAACCACGCAGGGTCCGGTCGCTTTTGCCATGTACGGTCACCTGGACCTGGACGTGACCGGTCGCGGTGCCGCCGAGCGCCCCGACTGCGCATTTGGCGAGGCCGAGGCCCAGAGCCTGGCGAGCGCCTCGGCCAACGCCGAGGGCCTGTCCACGTCCATGACGTCGACCATGCGCGAGGGCACCCAGCGCGCCGGCCACCTGGCCAGCTATGACGCGTCCAACCTGCAGATGCCCGAGCGTCGCGAGGACGGTTCCTACACGGTGCCCATCCGCATCCTGCGCATCCACATGGAGGAGGACGCAGCCAAGATGGTGCACGTGGGCGGTGCCGAGGGCCGCATTACCGCCGCGGCCGAGTCGCTCGTCGACTACAACCGCTGCGGCACGCCTTTGATTGAGCTCGTGACCGAGCCCGACTTGCGTACGCCCGAGGAGGCTCGCCTGTTTATGGAGAAGCTCCGTCGCATCTTTGTGACGCTGGGCATTTCGGACTGCTCCATGGAGAAGGGCTCCATGCGTTGCGACGGCAACGTGTCGCTTCGCCGCCGCGGCGAGACCAAGCTGGGCACCAAGACCGAGCTCAAGAACCTCAACTCATTTAAGAGCCTGCACGACGGCCTTGCCTACGAGATTTGCCGCCAGGCCGAGGTACTCGAGGAGGGCGGCATCATCTATCAAGAGACCCGCCACTGGGAGCCCAGCCGCAAGCGCACCGTGGTCATGCGTGTGAAGGAAACGGCCGACGACTATCGCCTGTTCCCCGACCCCGATCTGGCGCCGTTCGATCTGGACGACGAGTTCATCGACCGTTGCCGTGGCGAGATCCCCGAGCTGCCCGATGCCAAGCGCGCCCGTTTTGAGGCCGACTTTGGCATTAAGGCGGCGGATGCCGAGCAAATCGCCGGCGACCCCGAGTTTGCCGACTTCTTTGAGGCCGCTGCTGCCGGTATGGCCGGCAAAGAGGCCCAGACGGCCGCAAACCTGCTGGTGAACGAGATGATCGCCTACCTTAAGGGCGCAGGCGTGTCGCTCGCCGAGTCCGGCATCGCGCCGGCCCAGGTGGCAGCCCTTGCCAAGCTGCTGGCGACCGATGCCATCAGCTCCAACCAGGCGCACGAGGTCTTTGAGGCCATGGCCCAGACCGGCGACGACCCCAACAAGATCGTCGACGAGCGTGGTATGCGTCAGGTGAGCGATGCCGGCGCGCTGCAGCCGATCGTGGACGAGGTGCTGGCTAACTGTGCCGATCAGGCGCAGCAGTATCGTGACGGTAACCAGAAGGTCATCGGCTTTTTGGTGGGCCAGTGCATGAAGGCAAGCCGCGGCAAGGGCAACCCGAAGCTCTTCAACGAGTTGCTGAGAATGTCGCTCTCGTAAACGGGAACCGAGGGGCCGGGCGCAGGGCGGGTGCTTCCTCAAAATTTCAAACAGTCCTGCGCAAGACGAAGTCCACATTAAGTGGCCTTCTTTGCGTGCGGAACTCATTTTGAGCAAGCACCCGCCCTGCCGGGGCTCCCGGGTTCTGCAACGACTCGGCCGTTCGGGTCAGGCGGGCTGAATGAAATTGAGTGAATGGGCGCGCCGTTGGCGCGCCCATTTTTGTAAATGTGACAAAGGGACAGTCCCTTTGTCACATTGCGTGTGGAACTCATGGGGCTGTCCCTTTGCCGTCTTTTTATTGATGTTGGGAGCGCCAAGCGGTGGGGGTGGTGCCGGTGTGTTGCTTGAAGGCTTGGGCGAAGGCGGCCTGCTGAGGGTAGCCTAGACGCTCTGCCACCTGCGCTATCGTGAGCGAGCTATCAGCCAAAAGGTCCTGTGCTCGCTCCATACGGCGTCTGCGAATGTAGGCGCCCAGGGACTCGTCAGTTTGGGCCTTAAAGGTGGCGCATAGCTTGGAGCGGCTTGTGTAGAGCCTCTCGGCCACCTCGTTGATACCCACACGCCTGCCTTTGTCGAGCGCGCGCTCAATCATTGCCGTTGCTTCTTCGGCAATGGTTATGCTGACGCGTGTGTCTGCCGCCTGCCGCGCCTGCTTGTGGGCCGCGCGCGAACAGGCGAGCTCCGCGACCATGGTCTCCACGATGCCCTGCATATAGACGTGTCCGCCTGCGGTGCGGGCGCGGTCCTCGTTAATCCTGCGCAACGTGTGGCAGATGGCAGACGTCGCCTCCTCGTGCCATGGCTCGGCAAACGCCTCAAAGACCCCTGCGAACTCGGTGGGATAGCGGTGCTCCAGTTCGTCAAAATATCCAGGCAAAAAGAGCACCGAGCGCGAGTGATAGAGCCGCCCTGCAAACAGTGGGCTTAACTCCTCGCCACAGTTATCTTGGATAAAGCTGCACACGGCATTGTTTGGCCACGGTCCATGCAAGGGTTTAAGGTTCGCAGGCGTTATGCCAGCCTCGGGCATGCACATGAGCGTGGGCGCGCTGACTTCGCTCACGCATGCGTACGGTTCGGGTGTGTATTCGGCTAGGTACATATCGTGCGTCGGGGTAATGAAATGCTCCATGACGATGCAGGTGGGGGAGAGGGGCATGATCCATGCGCGGCCGTGCGCCCGGTCGTTTGCCACCTCGCCGGTAAAGACGGCGCCCTTGCCGGTAAGCTCCAGGCCAAACTGCTCAAACTGCGGTGCGTAGAGCTCGGTTATGTCGGTCGCTGCCCGCCGTATTTGCAAGAGCGTCCCTTTCCTTTGCAGAAACGTCCACGCCTGGCTTAATTGTGAGCCATGGCTAACACATCAATGATAAGTTCATTACGGTTAACTCTCAAGCCGTTAGAAAGGAATCTCATGGCAAAGGGATCAAAAAGGGAAGGCGGCGGTATCGGCGAGCTGCTTGCATATGCCGGCGACCGCAAATTCCTAACGTATTTGGGCATGGCTCTCTCGGCGCTCTCGCAGCTGCTGAGCTTTGGCCCGTACGTGTGCATTTGGCTTGTCGCGCGCGATCTGATCGCCGTGGCACCTAACTGGAGCGAAGCCTGCGACATCGCGATGTATGGTTGGTGGGCCGTCGGTTTTGCCCTGGTGAGCATCGTGATTTATTTCGTGGGGCTCATGTGCACACACCTATCCGCGTTTCGTTGCGCGTCCAATATCCGCAAGGCTACGAGCGAGCATCTGCTTAAGCTGCCGCTCGGCTACTTTGACACGCACGCCACCGGTGAGCTGCGCCGTATCGTAGACGGATGCGCCGCCTCAACCGAGACACTGCTCGCGCACATGCTGCCCGATATCGCCGGCGCCACCGCCATGGTCGCAGGTCTGCTCGTGCTGCTTTTCGCCCTCGATTGGCGCTTGGGCGCGGCATGCCTTATCTCGGTCGTCGTTTCGCTTGGCGCCATGGCCGCCATGATGGGCGGCAAGGGCGGCGAGTTTATGAAGGCCTACATGGGCGCGCTGGTCAAGATGAACAAGACCGGCACCGAATACGTACGCGGTATCCCCGTGGTCAAGGTATTCCAGCAGACGGTCTACTCCTTTAAGGCCTTCCACGATGCGATCGCCGAATACGCCGACATGGCGCAAAGCTATGCGGGCACGTTCTGCCGAGGTCCACAGGTGCTCAACCTTACCGCGCTCAATGGTCTTGTGGCATTCCTGTTGCCCGTGGCGTTGCTGTTGGCGCCGGGCGAGACGGACTTCGCGCATTTTATGGCCAACTTCACGTTTTACGCGATATTTTCGGCCGTGGTACCGACGGCCATGACCAAGCTCATGTTTGTGGGCGAGGCCTCTCAGATGAGTGCCGATTCGCTGGCTCGCATTCGAAGCGTCATGGATTCCAAGCGGCTCTCCGTGCCCGCGCAACCCAAGCACCCTGCCGGCGGCGACGTGCGCTTTGAGGACGTGAGCTTTACGTACGAAGGTGCCGAAGCACCTGCCGTTAGCCATGTGAGTTTCAGCGTTCCCGCTGGTAGCACCCTCGCCCTGGTGGGTCCCTCGGGTGGCGGTAAGTCAACCTGCGCAAGCCTGATTCCGCGTTTTTGGGATGTCTCCTCGGGTCGAGTGCTCGTAGGCGGTGTGGACGTTCGCGATATGGATCCGCACGAGCTTATGGACCAGGTCGCCTTCGTGTTCCAGACCAACCAGCTGTTCCGGCAAACACTTGCCGATAACGTGCGCGCCTCCAAGCCTTCGGCCACTGACGACGAAGTGCGTGCGGCCCTCTCCGCAGCTCAGTGCGACGACATTGTGGCCAAGCTTCCACAGGGCATCAATACCATGCTCGGTGCCGGCGGAGCATATCTTTCGGGCGGCGAGGTCCAGCGCGTGGCACTCGCCCGCGCGATCCTTAAAGACGCGCCTATCGTGGTGCTCGATGAGGCCACGGCGTTTGCCGACCCCGAGAACGAGGCGCTCATCCAGCGCGCCTTTAGCAAGCTGGCGGCGGGTCGCACGGTCATTATGATTGCGCACCGACTCTCGACTGTAGTGGGGGCCGACAAGATCGTGGTGCTCAACCAGGGTAGCGTGCAGGAGTCGGGTACCCATGCCGAGTTGCTGTCCCAAAACGGTCTATACGCCAAGATGTGGGCCGAATACGAACAGGCCGCGAGCTGGAAGATCACTGCTGCCGCGGATGCCGCCGTCACGAAGGGAGGCGAGGCCTAAATGTTCGCCTCATTCCAAAAGAAGTACTTCCTATCCGATAAAGGCGTCGCCGGCGTAAAACGCGGCATTTTCTGGACCGCGCTCACCAATCTCATTACCATGGCCGGCATGGGCTTATTGTTCCTGGTCATGGCCGGTTTTGTCGAACATCTCGCCACCGGTGCCGACCTGCCGGATGCCCTGCCGATTGTGGGCGGCCTCCTGGTCTTTTTCGTGTTGCTCTTTGCCTCTAACTGGCAGCAGTATTACTACACCTACTGCATCTTTTACGAGGAGTGCGGCAAGCAGCGTATGGAGATTGCCGAGCGCTTGCGCAAGCTGCCGCTGTCGTTTTTTGGCCGTCGTGATCTGGCCGATTTAACCGAGACCATCATGGGCGACGTCCAGGCCATGGAGCACGCCTACAGCCACGTGCTGGGAGAGCTTTGGGGTGCCATCATCGCAAGCGCCATTGTGTTCGTGGCGTCGCTGTTCTTTTGCTGGCAGCTGGCGATCGCGGCGTTTTGGAGCGTGCCCGTGGCCTTTGCCGTGCTGTATCTGACACGCGGCCCCATGACCCCGGTGTTCGACCATGTGCGTGCCGAGAAGGTCAAGGTTACCGAGGCGATCCAGGAGACGCTCGACTGCGTGCGCGAGATCCGCGCCACCAACCAGGAGGCTCATTATCTTGAGGGGCTCAACGCCGTGATCGATGCCGAGGAGCGCGAGACCACCAAAGGCGAGCTCGCCAATGGGCTTTTGGTCAACTCCGCCTTTGCCATCCTGCGCCTGGGGATTGCCACCACGTTGGTCACGGGCGCTGCGATGGTCGCCTCCGGCCAGGTCGACTTTTTGGTGATGTTTGCCTTCCTGCTTATGGTGAGCCGCATCTATGCGCCCTTTGATCAGGCGCTGATGCTGATGTCCGAGCTGTTTGCCGCCGAGTCGTCGGCCAAGCGCATGCGTTCCATCATGGAAGAGCCCGTGGCGCGGGGCAGCGAGAAATTTGAGCCCGTGGGCCACGATGTGGTGTTCGATCACGTGGCATTTGGCTATGGTGCGGGCGAGGACGGCCGCGCCGGCGAGAAAGTTCTTACCGACGTGAGCTTTACCGCCAAGGAAGGCGAAGTTACGGCACTGGTCGGTCCTTCGGGTTCCGGCAAGTCTACGGTGAGCCGCCTGGCTGCGCGCTTTTGGGACGCCACCGAAGGCACGGTCACCGTGGGTGGCGTGGATGTTGCGAGCGTGGATCCCGAGGTGCTGCTGCGCGACTACGCCATTGTGTTCCAAGACGTGCTGCTCTTTGACGACACGGTGATGGGAAACATCCGTCTTGGTCGTCGCGATGCCACCGATGAGGAAGTGCTTGCTGCCGCGCGTGCCGCCAACTGCGACGAGTTTGTGAGCCGCATGCCGCAGGGCTATGACACCATGATCGGCGAGAACGGCTCCAAGCTGTCCGGCGGTGAGCGCCAGCGCATCTCTATCGCCCGTGCGCTGCTCAAAGACGCGCCGATCGTGTTGCTGGACGAGGCGACGGCGAGTTTGGATGTGGAGAACGAGACCGTGGTGCAGCAGGCGCTTTCCCGCCTGCTCGCAGGCAAGACGGTTATCGTGATCGCCCACCGTATGCGCACGGTAGAAAATGCCGATAAGATCGTTGTGCTCAAGGATGGTGTGGTAGCCGAGCAGGGCACTCCGGCGCAGCTCAAGGCGGCAGGTGGAGAATTCGCCCGCATGGTGGCGCTGCAAAAGGAAGCAGCTACCTGGCAGTTGTAAGAAGGGGCAAAGGGACAGTCCCTTTCTCACATTGACAATCGGTTACTCCGCATCGTTAATTTTCAAAAGGTTAGCCATGGCTGACCTAGATAGTTAGATAAAATTGAGATATTTCAAAAGCGTGCTCGAGCAAACTTGTTTACTCGGGTGCTGAGGCACCATGCCGCGTCCAATGCGGCAAAAGGGAGAAGCAACATGAAGAAGTCGACGTTCAATACCCTGCTTGTCGGTGGCGGTTTTCTGCTTGGCACGGCCGGCATCAAGCTGCTTACCAGCGCTCCGGTCAAAAATGTCTGCGTGCAGGGTATTGCGTGCGGTATGCGCATCAAGAACGGCTACCAGGACATGGTCGAGCAGGCCAAGGCTAATGTCGACGACATGGTTGCCGAGGCGGCTTACATCACCCAGAGCGAGGCCGCTGCTGACGAGGCAGCCGAGTAACGCTTCCAGGCACAAACTATGAGATTCTCGATTATTAGCGAGATCCCCGGCAGGACCCGTCTTCAATTGGCGGGTCCTGTGCCAGAGAGCGATCTCGATGCACTTCTTAAGCTTGGCGGCGACATCGACGGCGTGCACAAGGTGCGCGTCTACGGCCGCATCGGCCAGATGGCGCTCGAATACGATGAGCCGCGCCGCGCGAGCGTGCTCGACGCCTTGGGCGCACTCGATGCTCAGGCCATTGCCGACGCAAAGACAGGCTACGTGATGCAGCTTGAGCCACGCAAGCACAAGCTCGTCATGGATCTTGCCACACTTATCGGTGCCCATTACGCACGTCGCTGGTTCTTGCCGACGCCTCTGCGTGCGGTGTTTGTCGTGGCCGGTTACATGGCATTTTTGCGCGCTGCCCTTCATGAGCTCGCGCAGCCGCGCCTGACCGTTCCCGTGCTCGACGCTTCGGCCATCGGCATTTCGTTCGTCAAGCGTGATGTCGACACCGCGGGCCAGACGATGTTCCTGCTCAACGTGGGCGAGCTGCTCGAGGACTACACCCGCGCCATGAGCGAAAACGAGCTCATCAACTCGCTGCTCGATGTGCCCGACAAGGCGCAAAAGGTCGTCGGCGACACCGAGGTAAGCGTTGCCGCCACCGAGCTCGAGCCCGGCGACTTGGTCGCCGTGCGCACCGGCATGTCCATCTGCATCGACGGTGTTGTCGAGCAGGGGAGCGCTATGGTCAACCAGGCGACCCTGACCGGCGAGCCGCTGGCCGTCGAGCGCAGCGTGGGCGACGACGTGTTCGCCGGTACCGTCGTGGAAGACGGCGGCATCTTGGTGCGCGTGCGCGCCAATACGGCGCAAACCAAACTGCGCTCAATCGTCTCGCTCGTGCAGACGGCCGACTCGCTCAAGTCCGAGGGCCAGTCGCATATGGAGGACCTTGCCAACAAGATCGTCCCGTGGAACTTCCTGCTCGCGGGCCTGGTTGCGCTTACTACCCGCAGCCTCATCAAGACCTCGGCGGCACTGATGGTCGACTACTCGTGCGCACTCAAGCTCACGGGTTCCGTTGCCGTCATGACCGCTATGAGCGATGCTGCCAAGATGGGCGTCATGGTCAAGGGCGCGAAGTACTTTGAGTCGTTTGCCAAGGCCGACACCATTGTGTTTGACAAGACCGGCACGCTTACCGAGGCGCAGCCGCGTCTTGCCTGCGTGCTCACCACCGATGGCTGGAGCGAGGACGAGGTCCTGCGCCTTTCCGCTTGCTTGGAGGAGCATTTTCCGCATCCGGTGGCGCGTGCCGTGGTCAATGCGGCACGCGAGCGCGGGCTCGAGCACCGCGAGCGCCATGCTGCCGTCGAGTACATCGTGGCGCACGGCATCGCTTCGTCCATCGAGGGGCGTCGCGCGATTATCGGCTCGGCACACTTTGTGTTTGAGGACGAGAGCGCGCAGCTCGATTCCGACATTAAGGAGCGCATTGAGTCCCAGATGCAGGGCCTGTCGCCGCTGTACCTGGCGGTCGACGGCAAGGTCGTCGGCGTGCTCGGCATCGAGGATCCGCTCAAGGCCGGGGTCCGTGAGGCCATCGCCGACCTGCACGCGTTGGGCGTTAAGCATGTCGTTATGCTCACGGGCGACTCGGAGCGCACGGCCGAGCGCATTGCTCGCGAGGCAGGGGTCGACGAGTTTAAGGCCGAGCTGCTGCCCGAGGACAAGTACGCGTATGTGGAGCGCATTAAGGGCGAGGGGCGCCACGTTGCCATGGTGGGCGACGGTGTCAACGATTCGCCGGCGCTCGGTTTGGCCGACGTGGGCTTGGCGATGGGTGGCGGAAGCGACATCGCCAAGGAGGTCGCCGATATCATCCTGACCGATACGGATCTGGCCGCAATCGTGCGCCTGCGCCGCATGAGTCAGGGCCTCATTGATCGTCTGACGAGCTCCTACTCTAAGGTGATGCTCACCAACTCGGCGCTGTTGGCATTGGGTATTACCGGCGCGATTACCCCGCAGACGTCGTCGTTACTGCACAACGGCTCGACGATTGCCTACAGCCTGAGCAACGCAAAGGCGTACCTGCATTAGCAGACGTGTTCGCCCACGTTATCTGGCCTGCGCCCAGACGGCATTTGTGTCGTCTGGGCGAAGGCCTTTTGCGTTTGACCATGTGCTAGCTTCTCTATATAGTGTTGCTAACAGGGCTAGCAATTGAAGGGAGCGGGATCGACGTGGGTGCTGTTAGCGGCATGGCGCAGGTGAACGTTCGCGTGGATCGCCAGGTCAAGAACCGTGCCGAGGAGGCGCTGCGGCTTTCGGGCGGGTCACTGCCCGAGCTCATCAAAAAGGTGGTGGCAAAGGTTGCGCAGGGCGGCGGGAAGTGCGAGGAAGTGCTTGCGGCCGTCGACGACCGGCGGCAATCCGTCGCGCCCGATACTCCGTTCGCCGCATCATGGGCAGCGGCAGACCGGCTTTATGCAGATTTGGGCATCGCTACGTCGCCCGTATCCGACGATCGCGATTGGGACACAATCTATTCCGAAGCCATGGACGAGCGCTATCGCCAAAAGGGGATGATCCTGTGAGCGGGGCTCCCCTCAAAATAATGGTGGACGCCAACGTATGGGTTGATTCGTTTTGCGTCGAGCATGCCGAGTCGCTTGCCGCGCGTGCGTTTATTGGGCAGGCGGCGGAGGCAGGGGCATTGATGTTCTTTCCGGTGCATATCGCCAAGGACGTGCTGTACGTTGTCCAACACGAGCTGAAGCGTAGCGTTCTTGCCAGTGGGGGAGCGCTCGACGAGGCATCTGCCCGTGCAATTGGCGATGCGGCGCTGGCGTTTGTTCGGAACATGACCGAAAACGCCACGGCCGTGGGTGCAGATGCGTCGGACCTTTGGCTGGCCGACAAATACTTAGCGCTCCATCGCGATTACGAGGACAACTTGGTACTCGCCGCATGCAAACGCGCGCAGGTCGATTACTTGGTGACCAACGATCGCAAGCTGCTCGAACATGCCGATCTTGCAGCAAAGACCCCGCGCCAAATGATGCCGATTCTTGCTTTGGCCGAACGTGGTGGGCGGTTGTCCCGCTAACGTAAATCTATATGTGCGCCCCTGGAGCTCCGTCACCCCAAGGGGTGCACGCTTTTTTGCCATGGACCGCCTTATTCTTTAAATGCGCCGCCCCTCTAGATGCCTTCTCAGTCCTGTCGACTCAATATTTTGGGTCAGATGGCCGGAAATCTGTTTCGGAGATGTGCTTTGTTGGGAGAGCCTCCGATGGATTGATGGGGCCAAGTGCTTCTGACCAAAGCGTTTATCTCGGCAATTTCCAGGGACAGTTTACTTCTATCCTTTCGCCGGCTGGCTCCCAAATAACAAAGTTAAAGTGCTTGCGTACAGGTACATAAAGCGATATCCTAAAAGAAAAATGTGGAGGTTCATGATGCTATCAAGATTCGGAACCATATTTGGCAATAAGCGTCTTAGATATGCTTAGTTGATGGAGCTGAATTGATTTTAGGAGCGAGCATTATGAACAAGCGCCTATCTTTACCTGTTGCATTACTACTGTTAGTGGCTGCCCTATCGCTGTTTACGCCCTCAATAGGGTTTGCGGATGATTTCCTGACTAATGACAATAGCGAATATCCAGTGAGTGTTTCATTTCAACTGAAAGATCGTGCGAGTCAGGAATATACCGTTATTTTGCCGGATGGAACTGAAGGCAAAATTGGAATTGAATATATTCCGACTATTGAGCCGTGTAACGCGTGGGATTCTTATTATCAAAACGCCTCTGGCACATGGAGGGTTTACTATAACTCGGTGATATTTCAGGAGTTCTACATTAAAATCGGCAATCATAAGATAACGAGTGCATGGGGTTCGAATTATTCTGTTCCCCTGGGAACGGCATCTGATTCCTTTACCTGGAATAGTACACGAGCGCTACAGCGCGTGAATGTGTCTATACCAGGCTTGTATACTGGAAATGTGTTCTTGGGCGCGGAAATGCAGGGAACGACTCTGCACACCTATGCATACTAGGGCGGTGGTTTTGTGCGCGGTCCCGAAATCGTCTTACTTGCGATACTAATTGCGCTTATCGTGCTCGGATTTAGGCTGGTACGTTGGATTGTGCGAAAAGCAAAGCGTTAATTAGCCTGGACAGATATCATTTTTATTCGAAGAGCAAGCTGGATACTCTCAAATCTCTCATGTGATTATGTGCTGTGTCTGGCTTGCTCTTCAGTTATGGCTCGAAATGAGAACTAAGTCTTTAAAGCCGCGTTTTTATGGCGGCGGCTTCGGCGAGTTTGTCTACTGCTGTGGCATCGGATTGATTGAGGGCAGCGAGGCTGCGGTAGAGCCATTCGTTGACCTGGGTGTTCTTGACACCAGCGGTTTTGGTGAGGTTGGCTATAGCGCTGATTTCGGCAAAGAGTTCGGCCTTTGCACCCGTGAGCTCACCAAGCTCGATGTCATGATGTGCGGTGACGCCGCGGTTTTCGCTTACGTGGTCGATGAAGCCGCGGACGGTTTCAACGTGCTCGGCGAGTGTGGCCTCATCGGCGCCGTCGGTGAGCGCGTTGAGGGCACCCGTGACCACGAGGGCGGGATGTCCGCAGGGGACAAAGCCCTCGATGACA
The DNA here is from genome assembly GCA_900544895.1 of uncultured Collinsella sp. Taxonomy (GTDB): domain Bacteria; phylum Actinomycetota; class Coriobacteriia; order Coriobacteriales; family Coriobacteriaceae; genus Collinsella. Next base: position 54,041 of record UQWZ01000001.1, on the reverse strand, counting down.
TCCATAGCTTCGGTAATGGTTGAGCCCAGGCCCACGAGGGCATTGACGAGTTGCTGCTTGGTATCCATAACGGTCCTTTCGACGGGTCAATTGTGCTTGGCGAAAATATACGTGACGCGATCGGTAGCAAAAGTGCGAAGTACAGCGCACATTGGGGTCTTCACAGCTCGTGCATAGAACAGCTGTGTTCCTTGAGAACGTGGTAACATAGCACTTCACGAGCGGGGCTCACCCCGCGTGTTCCTTGAAAAGTCGACGGGTGTTGGGTGCTCGTGCCCAATGCCATCCAGACTTTCCCGACATTCGGGGGCGACTGGTTTCGACACGATAGCTCTGAGAGAGGAAGCAAGCCGAGGTCTCCTCGCCTCGTTAAACAGGGGTACCGTCAAATTGAATTGACAACAACTCTTCTTTTGAGCCTATGGCTCTCGCTGCTTAGTTTATAGCGGCGCGTCAACCCGGTGATTTCCCCGACACCGGCGCGACGTCATTTTAGGGGAATGCTCCTGCGCACGTAATCGGTATGGCGCGGGCTAAGACCGAACCGGTTGGGATGCCGCGAGCGTGTCGCTGCGCGCAAAGCGTCCGAGACAAAACCAGCGACTGAGCTTGGAGATGCCAATCAGGGGGCTTTCGTGGACCGGAGTTCGATTCTCCGCGCCTCCACCAATAGTTACAAGCAGGTAGAGAAGTGTTTCTACCTGCTTTTTTATTACATACAGATACCGCGGAGAATCGAACTCTGCGCAGGGCGCGGGCGTAAAGAAAACGCGTGAGCGTTTTTAGCCCGCGGGCGAGGGCGCCGGCAGGCGGCCGAAGCCGGTGCGGATTTGCGAAGCAAATACGCGGATTCTCCGCGCAAAGCCTCAAACCTATATAGATGCGATGATATCGAATCTCAGCCTGCCATGCGCCGCAGCAACGCAGAGTGGGACGCGCTTTCCCGCCGACCGCCCCGTCCTCCGCAACTCCAAAACCAATGCGCTCTCTATCCCAAAACTGGGTAGAAGAAGCCCAAACGAAACAGCAGGAGGTCAATATGACTGCAGAAGATAGGGCAAAGAACGCCGGCAAGGTCGCGCTCGTTTTGGAGGGCGGCAGCTTCCGCGGGCAATTTACCGCAGGCGTGCTCGACGTCCTCATGGAGGTCGGCGTCGAGATTCCGGCTGTCTATGGCGTATCGGCCGGCGCCCTCAACGGCGTCAACTACAAGTCGCACCAGATCGGCCGTGCCAACCGCATCAACCTGGCTTTCTGTAACGACAGCCGCTACATGGGTGCCGCATCGTTTGCGTCCACGGGCTCTATTGTGGGTTACGACTTTATCTTTAACGACGTCCAGGACCGCCTGGATCCCTTTGACAACGAGACGTTCGACGCCAGCCCCATCGAGATGTACGCCGCCGCGACGGACATGCTCTTTGGAACCGCCGCGTACCTGCCGGTCAAAAGCGCCGTGCTCGACCTCGATGCCGTGCGCGCCTCGACGTCGCTGCCGCTGGTGACGCCGCCGGTCGAGATTGACGGGCACAAATACGTCGACGGCGGCGTAGCCGATTCGGTCCCTATCGAGCATGTGCTCGAGGAGGCGGGCTTCGACCGTGCGGTCGTTATCGTTACGCAGGACCGCTCATACGAGAAAAAGCCTTACGAGTTTATGCCCGCCGCGCGCGCCCGCTATGCCGACTACCCCTACCTGCTCGAGGCTATCGAGACGCGCCACGACCGCTATAACATCCAACGCATGCATCTGTGGAAGTATGAGCGCGAGGGCCGTGCGCTGGTCGTTGCTCCGCAAAAGCCGGTCGAGGTCGGCCACGTTGAGCACGATCCGGCAAAGCTCCTCGACCTGTATATTCAGGGCCGCCAGGAGGCAAAGCGATTGCTGGGAGATATCGAGGCGTTTGTCGAGCGCTAGCGTCGCGACGTCATGACCCATGGACGACATGTGCAGAAAGTCTGGTCAGAGCCAAAATACCTGTTGACTCGGGCGACGAGCGGGGTAATATGGACGGGTTACTTGCAGAGCCCCGTGAATCTCTGTAACAACACGTACTGTACATGGAGGAGTCTAAGTGATTTCGAAATCGACTCACTACGCCAAGCAGGGCGAGGTCCAGCGCAACTGGGTTCTCGTCGACGCCGATGGTGCTGTCCTGGGCCGTCTTGCCACCCAGATCGCAATGATCCTGCGCGGTAAGAACAAGCCCCAGTTCACGCCCAACAGCGACTGCGGCGACTTCGTTGTCGTCATCAACGCCGATAAGGTCCAGCTTACCGGTAACAAGGCCGACACGAAGACCTATTATCGCCACAGCGGCTACAACGGCGGCCTCAAGGCTGAGAGCTTCCGCCAGGCTATGGAGAAGCACCCGGAGAAGGTCATCGAGCGCGCCGTTCGCGGCATGCTGCCCAAGACCACCCTCGGCCGTGCCCAGATGACCAAGCTTAAGGTCTACGCTGGTGCCGAGCATCCGCACGCTGCCCAGAACCCCACGAAGATTGAGCTGGAGGCTTAAAGATGGCTGAGAACACCGTTGTCTACCAGGGTACCGGCCGTCGTAAGAACGCCGTCGCCCGCGTCCGTCTCGTCCCCGGCACCGGCAAGGTGACCATCAACAAGCGTGACGCCGAGCAGTATTTCGGCCGTCATCAGCTCGTTGAGAACGCCCTTGCTCCCTTCAAGGTGACCGACACCGCCGGTCAGTTCGACGTTATCGCTCTGTGCGATGGCGGCGGCATCTCCGGTCAGTCCGGCGCTCTGCGCCTGGGCATCGCTCGCGCTCTTCTGAACGCTGGCGACTACCGTGCTGACCTCAAGAAGGCCGGTTTCCTTACGCGCGATGCTCGCGTGGTCGAGCGCAAGAAGTACGGCCTCAAGAAGGCTCGCCGCGCTCCCCAGTTCTCCAAGCGCTAAGGTTTTATCTCCTTACGAGATACAATGTACAAGCGGGGCCTGCCGATTGCTCGGCGGGTCCCGCTTTTCTTTTTCGACTAGGGTGGGCGACTGCGTTTTGCCCACTTGGGAAGGAGCGATCCTATGCCCCAGAACATCTTCGGTACCGATGGCGTCCGCGGCGTCGCCAACGCCGACCTCTCGTGCGACCTCGCGTTTCGTCTTGGCCGTGCGGCGACCAAGTTCCTTGGTCCGGACATTTGCATCGGCCGTGACACGCGTCTTTCGGGCACCATGCTCGAGAGTGCTCTGACCGCCGGCATTATGGCCGAGGGCGGCCGACCGCACTGCTGCGGCGTTATCCCTACGCCGGCCGTGGCGCTGCTCACCGTCCAAAACGAGCTCGACGGCGGCATCGTCATCTCTGCTTCGCACAATCCGCCGGAGTTCAACGGCATCAAGTTCTTTAGCCGCAAGGGCATGAAGCTTCCCGATGCTGTCGAGGAAGAGATCAGCGCCTGGGTCATGTCCGAGGAAGCCATGGCTGCCGACACGCTGCCGACCGGTGCCGGCGTGGGCCACATCATCAAGATGAAGGACGCTCGCAAGGCATACGTCGACCACGCCATCGATACGCTTGATGGCCTGAGGCTCGATGGCCTGGTCGTTGCCGTCGACTGCGGTCACGGTGCTTCCTGCCAGACTACGCCCGCCGCGCTGCAGCGCCTGGGTGCCACGGTCCATGCCATCAACACCGATTACTGCGGCACCGACATCAATGTCGAGTGCGGCTCCACTCACCTTGAGCCCCTGCGCGAGCTCGTGCTGCGCACCCATGCTGACATCGGCCTGGCCCACGACGGCGACGCCGATCGCGTGCTCTTTGTGGACAGCGAGGGCAATGAGATCGACGGTGACTACATCCTGGCTATCTGTGGTTCTGACCTCGCCGCCCGCGGCAAGCTCGCCAGCTCCGAGATCGTCTCGACCGTCATGTGCAACCTGGGCTTCTCCATCGCTATGAAGGAGCAGGGCTTCGAGATGGTTCAGACCGCTGTGGGCGACCGTTATGTTCTTGAGCGTATGCTCGCGGACGGTGCCGTCATCGGCGGCGAACAGTCCGGCCACATCATCTTCCTGGAGCACAACACCACCGGTGACGGCCTGGTGACGGCTCTGCAGCTGCTGGCCGTGCTCAAGCGCACCGGTCGTACCCTCACCGATCTTGCCGGCATCATGAAGAAGTATCCGCAGGTACTCGTCAACGTGCATTCCGACAACAAGGCTGGTCTGGATGATTGCCAGCCCATCTGGGATGCCGTCGCTGCTGCCGAGAAGGAGCTTGACGGCCGCGGCCGCATTCTGGTGCGTCCGAGCGGTACCGAGCCGCTGGTCCGCGTTATGGCCGAGGCCGAGACGCACGAGCTGACCCAGCGCGTTGTCGACGACATCGTCGAGGTTGTCAAGCGCGAACTTCCCTAATGGTCAAAAACGAGTGCCAAGTGGTAAACTGTTAAGGTTATTTTGGTTGATCGGTATGTCCGAGGGGGAGCATGTTCACTAAAGTCCTAAGGTCTTTTGGTATGCGTGGTCGAGTCCTTACGCTGGATGCTCCCATCTCGGGCGACGTCATTCCGCTTTCCGAGGTAAACGACCAGACATTTGCCACCGGCCTTTTGGGCCAGGGCGTGGCGATTCAGCCTACCGGCACGCGTGTGATTGCACCGGCTGATGCCAAGGTCGAGGCCATTTTTCCCACGGGACACGCTGTTGCGCTTAACACGGTCGATGGCTTGGACGTGCTCATCCACGTTGGTTTGGACACTGTTCAGCTTGAGGGCAAGCACTTTACCGTATATGCGCAAGTGGGTGACATCGTCCATAAGGGCGATGTACTCATTGAGTTCGATCGCGAGGCAATTGCTGCCGAGGGCTACGATGTGACGGTTCCCATCTTGGTATGCAACTCCGTTGAGTTCTCGAGCATCAAGGGCTCCGTTGGCGCGCATGTCGAAGAGATGGACCAGCTCATCGTTGCTCGCGAGCGCTAACAAGTGCACGTGGCCATTAGCCTACAATTCAAACACGTTTACGGAGGGCGCCCTTGAAAGAGGACGCCCTCCGTGGCAAGATGGGATTTGTCCGAAGCTAAAAGGCTTTGGGTCACCGTGGACGGGCAGGGGCCTCGACGCGGTTAGACACGAGACACATACATTACGCGACCTCGCCCTGGTGGCCGCACACGTTGGTTGCGGCCGACGCGGGCCGCGGGCAAGTGCTTGTAAGGGAGCCTTGCCTCTCTTGTACGAGAAAGGACGCGTAATGAAGATCATTAAAGCTAAAGACTACGAGGATATGAGCCGCAAGGCCGCCAATATTATCTCGGCGCAGGTTATCCTCAAGCCCGACTGCGTGTTGGGTCTTGCCACCGGCTCCACCCCGATCGGTGCCTACAAGCAGCTCGCTGCTTGGTACGAGAAGGGCGACGTCGACTTTGCCGAGGTCAGCACCTACAACCTGGACGAGTATCGCGGCCTTTCGCACGACGATCCCCAGAGCTATCACTACTTCATGCGTGAGAACTTCTTCGATCACATCAACATCGACCTGAACAACACGCATGTGCCCGACGGTTCCAACCCCGACGCCGCCGCTGCCTGCTCTGAGTACGATAAGGTCGTCGCTGCCGCCGGCTATCCCGATCTGCAGCTGCTCGGCATTGGCAACAACGGCCACATCGGCTTCAACGAGCCCGATGACCACTTCTCCAAGGGCACGCACTGCGTCGACCTTACCGAGAGCACCATTCAGGCCAACAGCCGCCTGTTCGACAGCATCGACGATGTTCCCCGTCAGGCCTACACCATGGGTACTCAGACCATCATGTATGCCCGCATGATCCTGGTCGTCGCCAACGGCGAGGCCAAGGCTCAGGCCGTGCACGATATGTGCTATGGTCCGGTTACGCCCGAGTGCCCGGCTTCGATCCTGCAGCTGCACACCAACTGCGTTGTCGTTGCCGACGAGGCCGCCCTTTCGCTCTGCGAGTAGCGCGAATCCTGCACCTCGACATAGCCTTGCCTAAGGCCTCCGCTTTGCGGGGGCCTTTTTGCTATCCCTTTCTGTCCACTTGACCAAAATCTTGCCGCAAGCTTGACGAATGCCGGATGCCCAACAGCTTGATTCATTCCATATCAGATTCTATGCAAAAATGCCACTAAAAGGTCGTAGACGGTAGCGGGTGCTAGGCGAGTTGAATGACATAGCTGAACCTTGTTCATTTGCGTTACACTGCCGCTTAGATGGGACAAGCTGACAAGCTCATTTACCTGCTTAAAGACCGATTAGTCGGGGGATTAATAACAATCGGCCCTCGCTGTACAAAAACTTGCCGCTTGCGTACCAAAAGACAACCTAAAACACAAGGTCGCTCTATTCATAGCGCGGCTTGTATGGTCTTGCGGCTACAGTGTCCATACGGTCGAGTTGAGGAGCGGGCATGGTAAACGATTTGAGCGGTATAGACGACCTCGAGCTGATGCCGCTGGGCGGAGGCTATATGGTGCGACGCGAACGCTTGATGAATGAGCTTATCGCCAAGGGCCGAAAGGCCGGCATCGTGGTTCTTTATGCGCCCGACGGGTTTGGGAAGACCTCGGTGCTGCTGCAGTACACCCATGAGGTTAAATGCGACCCGACGCGAGGCCCCGTGCGGATTATCGAGGCCGATCGCGCCATTGGGCGCGAGGTGTTTATGCAGCTCGAGGTGGTTACCGAAGAACTCAAAGACAAACCGCACTCCCTTATCGCGATTGATAATGTGCCAAACCTCGATCAGCACGATACCGAAGACCTCATCGACAGGATTCGCGGCCTGCGCGCTATGGGGATAGGGGTCTTTATCTCCTGTCGTCCTTCAAATCGTCAGCTGATTCATGGGCTGGGCGATTCGGTTAAGATCAATGCGCAGATGCTCAAGGTGCATGCCTATGAGTATTCGGCGTGGGCATCGGCGTTTTCGATCAGCACATCGCTCGACTTTTATCAGCTCACGCAGGGCGTGCCCGAGCTCGTTTCGGCATTGCAGACGGGTCTGTATGGCCAAGGCGACGTAGCCGGTCTGCTCGAAAACGAGATTGTCAACGTATATGGCGCGGCACTTGTCGACTTGGCTTCGCTCGACAATAATGCACTGTTTTGCGTGGCATGTCTCATGATTTTGATGGGCGAGGGCAATATCGCAGAACTCGAGGCTTGCGGGGTGAGGCTATCGATGGTCGACCAGTCCTACTTCGTACGCGACTACCCGATCTTTGGCTTGGACCCCGCCGAGCGGAGTTTTACGTGTCTGGGCACGGAGGATAACGGACGCTTGCGCTTGCGTAAGTTGGTGGCCGAGGTTCGCCCCGAACTTGTTCCGAGGGCGGCCCGGATTTTGCTTAAGGCGGGCCGATGCGATACGGCGATGGACCTGGCGGACGCCTTTTTGGACCGTGAAGCGGTCCTTGAACTTGCTGGGCAGTATGGGGCCGATCTGGCTCTGACGGGGCACGGGGCCGATATCTGCCGAGCAGCGCTGGGCACGATCGATGCGGACGATCCGGCTCCAGAGCCAACGCCTGCCGAGGCGCTCGGCGTATATCTGGCAGCGGTCAGCGTGTCCAATACAAAGCTCGCTCGCTATATGGCATCGGTCATCGAGCGCGGGGGCGAACGGGCGGTCTGCGAAATAGACCCTGTTTCATGGAGGGTGGCCCAGACACTGACGGCTGTTTGCTATGGGGACAACGGGCTTGGGCTCCCTATGAACCTGGCCGTGCCAGAAATAGAGACGTCCCACACCGCGCTCGACATGCTGTCCGCGCATATCGAGGTCAAGCGATGCCTGACCGAACGGGGAGATGACGGCGGCGTTCTACAGCAGCTCAAAACGAGCAAGGCCTATGACTGCGAGCTCGACATCGCGGGGATTGTTATACGGGCCGATAGCATGCTGGTGGAGCTCTTTGACGGGTCGTTTGCGGGAATCGACGAGCGCGACGACGAGATGACGGTGGTGCGGGAGGCGCTCGACGTACGTGGGCTTAAGGCGATGGCTATCTGGGTGCGCATGGTGTTGGCGGCACGGCGGCTCCTTTCCGGCCTGCCGGTAACCGACGACGCGGCGTTCAACGAGCTCGATCGTTTTGCCGTGCGCATGCGCGACAACCAGATTCAGCTGTTTGGCCTGTTGCTAGAAGGCTGGCAGTCGCTGGCAGAGGGACGGCCGGTTAATGCAAAGTTCCGTGCGGTCCAAGTGCTCAAACTTGCCGAGGAGTCGATTGCGTACATGCGCGATAATGCGTTACTGCTGGAGCGCGCGGCATATCTGCGTAACACCTCGATGGTTTCGGTACGCGAGGAAGCGGAGTTGCTCGATATAAGCCAGACGCAGGTTGGTGGCGCAGAAGCCTGGATGGTGGCGCTGCATTTGGCCTGTGCGGGCCGAGACAGTGACCTTGCAGCCTGGATGTCCATGAATCGCGCGGGGATTCTAGAGCCATCGTATCGGCTCTTTGCGCGCCTTGCCATGCATTGTCTGGGCGAGCCGGCGACCAGGATTCGCAAGAAGCTTCCCGTGCGCGAGCTGTCGCGGTACTCGCTGCGCGACGATTTGGAAGGGGAAGGCGAGCGCCTGTTTCAGGCCGGTGAGGTTGAAGCCGTTGATACCATTGACCATATCGAGATTCGCATGTTTGGGGCGTTTCGCGCCGAGCGCGACGGGTTTCCCATCACGGACAAAATGTGGCGCCGCAAGAAGGCGGCGACACTTGCCGAGCGGCTTGCGCTGGGCATGGATGCGCTCGTCGATCGTGAGACGCTGGCCATGGAGCTGTGGCCCCATGCCGAGTTCAATAGCGCCCGCAACAACCTGTACTCGACGATATCGCGCTTGCGGTCGGCTTTGGGACCGACGCCGGATGGCAAGTCGTGTGTGCTCATCCAAAATGAATGCATCGGACTCAACGGCGACTACGTCAAGACCGATGTACGACTGTTTGACCAGATAAGCCGCGAGGTTTTGGGAAATCGCACGGGTGCGCGCGGGCCCCATTTAGTTGAGCTGTGCCTTAAGATTGAGCAGCTTTATGCCGGGCCGCTGTATGTTCCCAATGGCTGTAACCCCACCTACTTTTTGCGTATGCGACGCATTATGCAGTCAAAGTTCATCGATTGCATGATTAAGGGAGCAAATGCCGCTCTAGAAGAAAACGATTTGCAGTCGGCGATTTGGCTGGCGGAGTCGGGGCTTCGACAGGAAACGGCGCGTGAGGATATGGTGCGCTGCGCCATGCGCGTCTACAGTGCGGCGGGGCGGCGGCGCGATATCGTCGAGCTATACAGCGGGCATATGCACCATCTAAGGGAACAGGTCAATGGCGTACCCGAGCCCGAGACGCGGCATCTATACGAGCGCTTGGTGGAGGGGCGGCTCAATCGCGTGCTGGTCGAGCGATAAAAAAACGGGCGCCCGAAGTACTTGGGCACCCGTAAGCTTGCTATGTGTTGGCTCGCCGGATCATTGGCTCTTAGACGAGCTTGATCTTCTCGATGTCCTTGCGCGAGGACTCGCGATACAGCGAGAACTTGCGGCCGATGACCTGGACGACCTCGGCGTGGCAACGCTCAGCGAGCTCTTCGGCGGCCTCGCGGGCGGAAAGACTGGAGCCATCGAGCACGGAGCACTTAACGAGCTCGTGCTTCTCCAGGTAGGCGACCGTCTGCTCGACGGTGCCCTCGTTGACATCGGACTTGCCGATGATGATGGCGGGGTTGAGGTGATGGGCCATGCTGCGAAGCTGCTTGACCTGGGCTCCTGTCAGTGCCATGGGTTCTCGCTTTCTATGTATGGGGCGCCCCGCGACGGGGCCTTAATCTACGTGAGCTGTCCCACGATAGCGCAGGAACGGCGCGGTGTGGAGCGTGTTTGCCCAGTTCAAAAAGAATGCGGATGCCGAGGTGATGGGCAGCGCAGGCTGTGAACGGGCTACGAGCGGGATTCAGAGACCGGTTCCCATGCAATAAACGCCCAGCGAACCTTACGGACATGGTCGAGCATATAGCGCCCCTGCGGCACGCCTTTGGAGCCCGGCTCACCGGCATGGGGATTCTCGATCATGTGTTGGGCGATGTAGTCGCGCAGACGGTCGACCTTATCCTCGTTGCCATGCTCAAGCATGCGGGAAAAGTCCGCCACGCCTGCCTCAAGGCTGTCGAAGGTATCGCGACGCGGCGATTCAAAGTACGTGACCTGCGGCAGGGCACCCATCTGAATGAGGATGTTGAAGGCGTACACAAAGCCATTGCTGCAGGTAACCGAGGCGCCGATAGCGTTCATCAAGTGCAGATCATAGCGCGGGCTGGAGTTGGCGACCATCGTGACTGCACAACGCCGACGAGCCGTACGGTCGAGCTTGGCAAGCGCGCCTTTTAGGTTGGTCGTGGTGACAGAGCGACTGGCAAAGGCAACATCAACAGCCTTGGCAACCGGCCCAACCAGATCCCAATCATCGTCCCAGGCAAGCTCAAGCGGCGTAATGCGATCCTCGAGCCCATAGTACTCAATGCCAGCATCAAGCGTGCCCAACATGGCAGGGGAAAAGTCAGCAGCAATCACAGGATGCCCAGCCTGAGCAAGCGGAATAGCAATCGACCCAGCCCCGCACCCCATATCGAGTACCGACTCGCCGGGCTCAAGCGCCAGCAGCTTTATAAAATCCCGAGCATAAGGGGCAGTCTCCAACGGCCGAAAATGCCGAGCCCTTTTATCCCACTCAAAAGAATCGTCAGCCCGCCGCCGATCAGCTTGCAGACGCATCCACTCCAGATTCCAATCTGTGGAAAGCAGCTCAGAACGATTCTCCCCATCAGCCACGGGCCAACCTCCTAGCAACAAAAAAGCGACTCCACCCAAAAGAAGAGCCGCAACCAGCATATATCAGAAAAAGAACCGCTCCAACGCCAAACCGCCACACCAACCAAGGCGGGCAGAAGCGAAGCGACTGCCACTGAGCCAGAACCCAGCCAAGGTTGAGATGTGCGGGAGCCCCGCCGCCGGGCGGCAGACATATAAGGTCGATCGCGAGTTCCGCACGAGCCGGAGAGCACTTAATGTGCTCTCCGTGCGAGTCAGGACTGTCCGAGCAGGCGACCTTATATGTCTGCCGCCCGGCGGCGGGGCTCCTCGCCTCGTATCCCTAGGCTAGTTCTTCAGCGAGTTCAGCGGCGCCGGGAAGCGTCCACCGCGATGGGCAAGCACGGTGCCGGCGTTGGGGTTCACCGGCATGATGGGCGCACGGCCGAACAGGCCGCCGTACTCGACGCAGTCACCCACGCCCTTGCCGATGGCAGGAATCACGCGGACGGCCGTGGTCTTGTTGTTGATGACGCCGATGGCCATCTCGTCGGCGATGATGCCGGCGATGGTCTCGACCGGGGTGTCGCCGGGGATGGCGATCATGTCCAGGCCAACGGAGCACACGCAGGTCATGGCCTCGAGCTTCTCGAGCGAAAGCGCACCGGCCTCGACGGCGGCGATCATGCCGGCGTCCTCGGACACGGGGATAAAGGCGCCGGAAAGACCGCCCACGCTGGAGCTGGCCATGACGCCGCCCTTCTTGACGGCATCGTTGAGCATGGCGAGCGCGCAGGTCGTGCCCGGGCCACCGCAGGTGCCCACGCCGATGATCTCGAGGATGCGCGCGACGGAGTCGCCGATGGCAGGCGTGGGAGCCAGCGACAGGTCGACAATGCCCTTCTCGACACCCAGACGATGGGCGGCCTCGCGGCTCATGAGCTCGCCGGCACGGGTGATCTTAAAGGCGGTCTGCTTAATCTTTTCGGCGACTTCCATCATCGAGGCGGAATCGGGCAGCGTCTCCAGGGCTGCGGCCATAACGCCGGGGCCCGAGACGCCTACGTTGATGACGGCGTCGGCCTCGCCACCGCCGTGGACGGCGCCCGCCATAAACGGGGAGTCCTCGACCATGTTGGCAAAGCAGACAAACTTGGAAGCGCCGACGGAATCCTGGTCGGCCGTGAGTTTAGCGGCATCGATGATGGTCTGGGCGGCCATGAGCACGGCATCCATGTTGATACCGGCGCGCAGGCTGGCGACGTTGACGCTGGAGCAGACGCGGCTCGTGGTGGCGAGCGCCTGGGGGATGGACTGGATAACGCGGCGATCGGCGTCGCCGATGCCCTTCTGGACGAGTGCGGAGAAGCCGCCCAGGTAATCGATGCCGAGTGTCTCGGCCGCGCGGTCGAGGGCGTGCGCGATGGGGGTGAGGTCCTCATCCTTGCAGCACGCGGCGATCTGCGCCACCGGGGTGACGGAAACGCGCTTGTTGACGATGGGGATACCGTACTCGCGCTCGAGGTTCTCGGCGGTCTCGACCAGATGCTCAGCCGTGTGCGTCACGTGGTCGTAGATCTTCGTGCACATGCGGTCGAGGTTCTCGTCGCCGCAACCCATGAGCGAAACACCCATGGTGATGGTCCTGATGTCGAGGTTCTGCTCCTCAACCATGCCGCGGGTTTCCGCGATTTCTGCAGGCGTGATCGCCATCCTTGCGCTCCTATCTGCCAAAACGAGCATAGTCTTATCTATTCTAACGTGCCGCACGTGCCAAGTGGCGCGTGCGGCACGTTTTAGTGCTCGGTTGTTTCCGTTGTGTTACTGCCCAAAGACCTCTTCGGCAATGCGCGCGCTTTCGGCGGCATCCTTGGCGTAGTAGTCCGCGCCGATCTGCTTGGCGTATTCGGGGGTGAGCACGGCGCCGCCTACGATAATCTTGACGCCCGGAACCTCGGCATGGAGCAGCTTGATGGTCTCCTCCATGGCGACGACGGTGGTGGTCATAAGCGCCGAGAGGCCGACGAGTTTGATATCGCGCTCCTTGACGGTCTTGAGTACCTCCTGCGGATCGACATCGCGGCCCAGGTCAAAGACGGTGTAGCCGTAGTTGTCGAGCAGCATTTTGACGATGTTCTTGCCAATATCGTGGATGTCGCCCTTGACGGTGGCCACGCAGATCTTGCCCTTGTCGGCGATCTCGCCGGCGGGCATCAGGCGCTTGATGGTGTCGAAGCCCACGCGCGCGGCCTCGGCCGAGGCCATGAGCTGCGGCAAGAAGAACTTGCCCTGGTCAAAGAGGACGCCAACCTCGTCGAGGGCGGGGATAAAGTGATTGTTGATGAGGTCCATGGCGTCGTGGTCTGCCAGCAGACGCTCGGTCTCGGCAGCGATCTCGCCTTTGCGGCCCGAGACGACCATGCGACGAATCGGGTCGTCGTTGCCGACGGTGCCGGCGGTGCCCGCGGTGCCCGCGGCCGGCGCGGCATCACTCGATGCGGCCTGAGCTGCTGCCGGGTTGGCGGCGATCTTATAGGGATCGGTCCAGCCGGCGTAGCGTTCGATGTATCCGGTCGAGCCCTCGTCCTCAACGCTCAGCACGCGATAGCTGTAGACGGTGTCCATAAAGCGCTTGGAGCCCGGGTTCATGATGGGGGCGTCCAGGCCCGCGCCAAAGGCGGCGGCCAAAAAGACCGAGCCCAGCAGCGGGCGGGCAGGCAGGCCAAAGCTGATGTTCGACACGCCGAGCGCGCATTTGACACCCAGGCGCTCCTTGCACAGGGACATGGCACGCAGGATCTGCTCGGCCTGGCGCTGGTTGGTCGAGGCGGTCATGACCAGGCAGTCGATGAGGATGCGGTCCGGTCCGATGCCGTAGCGGGCAGCCTCGGCCACGATGCGCTCGGCGATGGCGAAGCGAGCCTCGGCGGTATCGGGGATGCCGCCTTCGTCGAGCGTAAGGCCGACAACGTTGGTGCCGTAGTGGGCGACCAGTGGAAAGATCTCATCCATGATCTGCTGCTTGCCATTGACCGAGTTGATGATGGGCTTGCCGGCGTAGCGGCGCACGGCGGCCTCGACGGCTGCGGGGTCGGTGGAGTCGATCTGCAGCGGCAGCAGCGTGGAGCCTTGGAGCTGCTCGGTCGCTTGCTGGATGACCTTGACCTCGTCGATCTCGGGCAGGCCCACGTTGACGTCCAAGATATCGGCGCCCTGTTCTTGCTGGCTGATGCCCTGGCTTACGACGTAGTCCAGATCGCCGTCGCGCAGGGCCTGCTGCAGGCGTTTTTTACCGGTGGGGTTGATGCGCTCGCCGATGACGGCGATTTTGTGGCCGTCGCAGGGGAGGTCCACCACGGTCTGGGCGCTTGTGACCGACATGCTGGGCTTGCGGTGGCGCGGACTGGGCGTGTGGTTATCGATAAGCGTGCGCAGCGCTGCCATGTGCGTGGGCGTGGTACCGCAGCAACCGCCCACGACGCTCACGCCGTCGGCGATCATGCCGGCGACGGCCTCGGCGTATTCGGGGGCTTGGATATCAAAGACGGTGTTGCCGTCGTCGTCCACGCGGGGCAGTCCAGCGTTGGCCTGCACCATGATGGGCTTGTCCGTAACGGTGAGCATGCGAGCGGCGAGCCCTCGGAGCTCGGCCGGTCCCTGGCTGCAGTTGATGCCCAAAACGTCGGCGCCGATGGCATCGAGCGTGATGGCGGCAACCTCGGGACTCGTGCCCAGGAAGGTGCGACCGTCTTCCTCAAAAGTCATGGTGGCAAAGACGGGCAGGTTGGAGTTCTCGCGGCAGGCGAGGACCGCCGCCTTGATCTCGGCCAGGTCGGTCATGGTCTCGATAATAAAGAGGTCCACACCCGCGGCGACGCCGGCGCGCACTTCCTCGGCAAAGAGGTCGTAGGCCTCGTCGAAGCTCAGGGTACCCAGGGGGCGCAGCAGCGCGCCGATGGGGCCGATGTCGCCGGCGACGTAGTGGGCACCGGCCGCGCGAGCGCAAGAGACTGCGGCGGCAAAGACATCTGCCACGGTGGCGGCGCCATCGAGCTTGTGCGCGTTGGCGCCAAAGGTGTTGGCGGTGATCACGTCGCACCCGGCCTCGACGTACTGACGTTGGATGTCGGTGATGACCTGGGGCTCCTCAAAGTTGAGCAGCTCGGGCAGGGCTCCGGCCTTCATGCCGGCCGCCTGCAGCATGGTGCCCATGCCGCCGTCGAACAGCAGGTGTCCCGTGCCCTCGATGGCGGCGCGCAGACGATCGTTCTTAATGCGAAGGTCGTCGATTGTGCGCGTCTTGTATGCAGCGCCTTTGCGGCGTGCGGCATCAACAGGCGCCGCCAGCGCGGCACCGTCCAGATCATGAGTGATAAGCGGAGTAAACATCGATGGCTCCTAATGGCTGGAATAGCAGGTGGTGTGGGCGGCGCGGAAGCGGCAGTGCTCACGCATGCGGCAGATATTGCAGGTGGGGCGGCTCTGGGCGTCGTGGACTTCGCCGTCAAACAGACCAATCACCGCGGTCACGCTCTTGGTGGGCATGAGCAGGCTGGTCGGCGTGACGGTAAGCCCGATGAGCCGCGTGGCGTTGAGCGCATTCACGATTGAGCGCTGGGCCGTAAGCGGGCAGTCGCCATAGCCGGGACTGAAGCGCCGGTTACCGGCGAGTCCGTGTGCGGCGGCCGCAGCCTTGACCTGCTGGTCCATCTGCTCGACGGCGGCTTCTACATAGGCAGAGCATGCGGCGTCGAGCACGGCTCCCTCCAGGGGCTGTTGGGCTCCCGTGGTACGCAGGCGACGCTCGGCGTCCATGCCGAGGGTGCATGCCATGAGCGCGGCAAAGCGGGCGTCTTTGAGATGTCGATAGATGTCGCGACCGCGCAGCTCAACGTTGGTGCCAACCAGACGGATGCAAGGCTCTCCTTGCTCGTCCACGCCCGTGGCATCGACGGTAAACACGCGCCGCACGCCGCGGGGCTCAATGTCCAGCTCAAGGCGCTCGACCACAAGCTCAATACGTCGTGACAGCTCGGGCTCAATCTGCTGGCCGCCGTAACCCAGATACCGCAGCATCTCGGCACGGTCGACACGGGGATGGTGCGCAGCATCGACACGGTAAAGCGCCGGCGACGCAAGGTCGGCCGGCACTTCGACAGCGGTTGTATCGATGTGCGGTTTTTCCATTACCCCAGGCGCTCCATAATGGTTGCGGCGATTGCAGGACGATTCATAGTGTACAGGTGCAGACCGTCGGCGCCGTGCTCCTTAAGGTCGCAAAGCTGACGGGCGGCATAATCTACACCGGCTGCCTGCAGGCTCTCGGGGTCGTTCTCGTACTTGGCGAGAATCTTGATGACGGGGGAGGGCAGCGACGCGCCGCACATAAAGACCATGCGGCTGATCTGCGACTTGCCCATAAACGGCATGATGCCCGCGGTAATGGGCACGGTGATACCTGCCTTGTTGGCAAGCTCGCGGAAACGGTAGAAGCACTCGTTGTCAAAGAAGAGCTGCGTCACAAAGAAGCTCGCGCCGGCGTCCTGTTTTTGCTTGAGGTATTCGACCGAAGCGTTGAGGTCCTCACAGGCAATGTGGCCCTCGGGGTAGGCCGCGGCGCCCACACAAAAGCCGGCGTCGACAAGCTCGGGGATGAGCTCGCGGGCGTAGGGGTAGTCCGAGGCGGGCTTGTCATCCTCGGTCGCGCCAGCGGGCAGATCACCGCGCAGGGCCAGGATGTTTTCTACGCCGGCGGAGCGGTATTCGTCGATCTTGGCGGCGATATCGGCGTGCGAGCGGCCCACGCAGGTGAGGTGCGCCACCGAGGGCGTATTGAATTCGCTCGTAATCATTTGCGCGATGGGGGCGGTGGTGGCGCCGTTGCCCGAGCCGCCGGCAGAGCAGGTGACCGAGACAAAGCTCGGCGAAAGCTTGCACAGATTGCCTGCCACCTCGCGAGCCGTGTTGAGGGTAAGCTCGCCCTTGGGCGGGAACATCTCAAACGAAACGGGTGCGGTGCCCTGGGATGCTGCCTGCTTAAAAACCTCGTCGACGCGCATATCGTGCTCCTTTAGATACGTAATAGCGTGATGTGTTGTAAGGATTCTACAGCACCACTGTGTCACGGTGGAGTTTCACTCGCTATTCGGGGATACCAATCAAAGATGCCTTGCTATCGACATTCCCTATAGCAGAGCGGTCAATCTAGGATGGGGCTATAAAGACTGGTATCTGATGCGAAATACCAGTTAATAGAGCCCCATCCCAAATTGACTACCCTTAAACCATGGGGAGAGGTCTGCAATTTATACAGTTGATTGGCTGTTGAGGGCGGCAACGCCGCCGCGATGCGGTAACCTCATTGATTGGTTTCGTGACAGCAACATAACGGTAATGTTGCGGAAACACGACGAGCCTAATCTATGACTCGTTCGTTAGTAATCAACACCGCTTCTCACGCGGTGCCGATACGAAGGGAGTTCCGTATGGCCGAACTTACTGACCGCTTCGGGACCATGGTGTTCTCTGAGGAAGTCATGAAGGACTACCTCCCCAAGGACATTTGGAAGCGCCTTGCTGCAACCCTCGAGGACGGTGAGCCGCTCGACCTGGATGTGGCCAACGCCGTTGCCCACGCCATGAAGGTCTGGGCCATCTCCAAGGGCGCGACGCACTACGCGCACTGGTTCCAGCCGCTTTCGGGCATTACTTCCGAGAAGCACGACAGCTTCCTCGAGCCCAACCACGACGGCACCGCCATTACCAAGTTTACGGGCAAGAACCTCATCCAGGGCGAGCCGGACGCCTCCAGCTTCCCCAACGGCGGCCTGCGTGCCACCTTCGAGGCCCGTGGCTACACCGCTTGGGATCCCACCAGCCCCGCATTCATTAAGGACGATGTCCTGTGCATCCCCACGGCTTTTTGCTCCTACACGGGCGAGGCCCTGGACAAGAAGACCCCGCTGCTGCGCTCCATGACCGCACTCTCGCGTGAGTCCAAGCGCGTTTTGGCGCTGTTTGGTAAGACCCCCAAGAAGGTCGTTCCTTCCGTGGGCGACGAGCAGGAGTACTTCCTGATCAAGAAGGACGCCTACCGCAAGCGCAAGGACCTGGTCATCACCGGCCGCACGCTCTTTGGCGCCGCTCCCTGCAAGGGCCAGGAGCTCGAGGAGCACTACTTTGGCGCTATCCGCCCCACCGTCTCGTCCTATATGAAGGACCTGGACGATGAACTGTGGGCGCTTGGCATTCCTGCCAAGACCAAGCACAACGAGGTCGCTCCCTGCCAGCATGAGCTCGCCCCTGTCTACGGCGAGGTCAACGAGGCCATCGACCAGAATCTGGTCATGATGGAGAAGATGAAGCTCATCGCCTCCCGCCACGACTTGGTCTGCCTGCTGCACGAGAAGCCCTTCGAGGGCATCAACGGTTCGGGCAAGCACAACAACTGGTCGCTTGGCACCGAGTCCGAGAACCTGCTCGACCCGGGCGACACCCCGCTCGACAACCTGCAGTTCATCGTCTTCCTCACCGCGGTGATCGAGGCCGTCGATAACTATCAGGAGCTCCTGCGTGCCTCCGTTGCCTCGGCCGGCAACGATCATCGTCTGGGCGCCAACGAGGCTCCTCCGGCGATTATGTCCATCTTCCTGGGCGACCAGCTTACCGAGGTCGTCGAGAAGATCATCGATGGCAAGGCTTCCGTCCATGCCACGCGCGGCGTGCTTGACCTGGGCGCCGATACCCTGCCCAAGCTGATGCAGGACAACACCGACCGCAACCGCACCTCCCCGTTTGCCTTCACCGGCAACAAGTTCGAGTTCCGTGCCTGCGGCTCCGAGCAGAACGTCTCCGACTCCAACCTGGTGCTCGATGCCGCCGTGGCCAAGTCGCTCAAGTCCTTCGCCGACGCACTCGAGGGTACGCCCGAGGATAAGTTCCAGGACGCCGCGCTCGAGTACTGCAAGAAGGTGCTGACCGATCACCAGCGCATCCTGTTCTCCGGCGACGGTTACTCTGACGAGTGGCCCATCGAGGCCGAGAAGCGCGGCCTTGCCAACAACAAGACCACGGCCGACGCTCTTCCCGCCTTTGTTTCCGATAAGGCCATTGCGCTCTTTGAGGAGACGGGCGTCCTGACCAAGGCCGAGGCTCAGTGCCGCTATGACTGCAAGCTCGAGAAGTACAACAAGCTCATGAACATCGAGGCTACCACGATGGTTCGCGAGGCGCGTCGTACCTATCGCCCGGTCATTACCGCCTATGCTACCAAGGTCGCTAAGGGCCTTGAGACTATTCGTGCCGCCGGTGCTGAGGCCGCCATGCAGTGCGAGCAGAACACGCTCAACAAGCTCTGCAACGGTATCACCGCCATCAACGACTCCATCAAGGCGCTCGACGCCGTACATCAGAAGGCCGAGGCTCTCGATGGCCAGGAGCAGGCCAACGTGTACGCGCACGAGGTCGTTCCCGCTATGGATACGCTGCGTGCTGCCGTGGACGCCATGGAGGAGATCGTGGCCGCCGACTACTGGCCGGTCCCGACCTACGACGACATCCTGTTCTACGTGTAGAGCGTAACTGACATATCGTCACGGTGTTGAGCCGGGGTCCGCATCGCGCGGGCCCCGGCTATTTGTTTGCGAAGGACGCTTTGGATCCCGCTTTGCAACTGATTCGCCCACACAATAAGGGGTCGTGGGCAAAAAACGTCAAATATGAGTACTGTCACAAGCCCTGTAGCATTATCTTTTTGCAAAATATGCAGTGTTACGCAACATATGTCCAAGTACTTAGCTGATAAATGCCTGCAATTCCTCCGCCGTAGGACGCCTTGTGTCCAAATCGCCTTCTGATGGCATGAAATCGCTGTTACTAAATTGGTAACAGTACTCATATTTGCTATTTTTTGTCCACGGGCCCTTGGATGACAGTGTGATTTTATGCCTTCGGGGTTCGAATCCCGGCGTATGGGTAGCAAAAAGCCCGTCACCGAATTGGTAACGGGCTTCTCAGATTCTGTGGTGCCCCCAGCGGGATTCGAACCCGCGATATCCACCTTGAAAGGGTGGCGTCCTTGGCCGCTAGACGATGGGGACAGCGGGAAAGAGTATAGCAGACTTTTTTGCCGGCGCGTATATCGTTGGCAAACTGGAAAACCACCACAAAGGTACCTGTCCCCTTTGTGGTGGTGGGGTGCTAGGGGAGGAGCTTCATGGCGGCGTCGTGGGCGGCGTGCTCGTAGGCGTCGTCGAGGGGTTTGAGCGGCAACAGGGCGGCGGCCTGTGCGTCGCCACGGCGTTCGAGGGCGTGGGCGATGAGCCAGTCGGCGAGCTCGGGGTTCTTGGGCAGTGCCGGTCCGTGTAGATACGTGCCGATGACGCCCTTGTAGATCAGGCCCTCAAAGCCATCGTCGCCGTTGTTGCCGGTGCCCGCGACGACGGACGTTCCGAGCGGCATCGCCTCTGCGTCGAGCAGGGTGCGGCCGCCGTGGTTCTCGAATCCCACAAAGGGCTCGGGCGCCAGGTCGGTCTTGACGGCGACATTGCCGATCAGGCGGTCGGAGCCGCGCACAGTCTCGGCGGCAATGACGCCCAGACCCTCAATGCGATCCTCGCCCATATAGTACGAACGGCCGAGCAGCTGATAGCTGCCACAGATGGCAAGCAGTGTGCCGCCAACCTCAACATAGGCCGCGACCTTGTCTTTTTGGGCGAGCAACTCGTGTGCCACGGCTAGCTGGTCGCGGTCGGAGCCGCCGCCCATCATGACGATATCGGCATCGGCCAAATCAAGCGTCTCGCCCATGCGGACCTCGTCCACGCGCACGGGAATGCCACGCCAGGCGCAGCGGCGCTCGAGCGCGATAACATTGCCGCCGTCACCGTAGAGGTTAAGGGCATCGGGATACAGGTAGACGATGCGCAACGGGCGCGAAAGCTCGACCGGCGCAATATCGGTGGGGACAGCGCTACCATCGGCGCGCGTTACGGCGTGGGAGACAATCGAGCTTGCATCGTCGTCTTTAAACCCGTCGAGCTCCTTGACTAACGGCGGGAAGGCCGTGTAGTTGGCGACGGCGTAGAAGGTGTCATCGGCGGCCTCGTCTGCCACGGCGCCGATCGCCTGCGCGACGTCCGAGATAATCGCGGCATCGATGCCGGCGTACTTGAGGCGTACCTGCATGTCGTGCGCACGCGTGCCTCCGGCAAAGGCGACAAGACCCGGCGTGTCGGCGATGCGCTCGAAGTCGACATCGTAGATCCACGAGACATCGTGGCCGTCGGCATCGTTATCGTTTAGGAAGAAAGCGCAGAGTCTGCCGTCTGCCGTCTTGATGGACTGGATTTGTCGATCGAAGCCTACGGGATTCTTGGCCAGGTTGGCCTCGACGGTGCGGCCGGCGATATCCCAGCGCCCCATACGACCGCCGGCAGGCACATAGGCATCGAGCGTAGGCTGTAGAAGCGCCGTGTTCACGCCCAACTCGTGTGTGGCAAAGAAGGCGGCGGCAACGTTATAGACCATGTACAGACCGTTGTAGCGCGTGGCGATGTGCGTTGCGGGTGCGTCGGTATCGGGTCCAAAGACAAGGTCAAAGCCGTAGCCGTCGCAGCCGAGTTCCACGCCCGTCACGCGACGGACAAGCGCAGGGCGGGCCCAGCCGCACGAGGGGCAATGGTAGGCGCCGAGTTGACCATACTGTACGTAGTCGTACTCCAACGGGGCGTTGCACTGCGAGCAAAAGCGCGAGTCGCTAATGCGGTCGGACTCGGTGCCCGTGGCGCCGTCGATGCCAAAGGCAATACTCGCGTTGGGAACGCGCGCGGCAATCGAGGCGCACAGCGGGTCGTCGGCGTTGTAGATGAGCGTCGTTGCCGGCGAAAGCTCCAACGCGTGGGCGATGACCTCCTGGGTGTGATCGATCTCGCCATAGCGATCTAGCTGGTCACGGAACAGGTTGAGCAGCACGAAGTACGTCGGCTTGAGCTTGGGCAGGACGCGCACCGTGTAGAGCTCATCGCATTCAAAAACGCCTACGCGCTTGCTGCTGGCCGTTCGCTTAAGGTTGCCGCGCGCCTCGAGCAACGCGCCCACCACGCCCGGCTCCATGTTGTTGCCAGCGCGGTTGCACACCACGGTGGCGCCGCTGGCGGCAACGGCGTCGGCGATGAGGTTGGAGGTGGTGGTCTTGCCATTAGTACCGGTGATCACCACGCTGCGGTCGACCAGGCTCGCGAGGTCGCTTAGCAGCTCGGGGTCGATCTTCATGGCGATGCGGCCGGGGAGTACGCCGCTCTGGCGTTTGAGGACAGAGCGCAGTCCCCAGCGGGCGATATCGCTCGAGGTGCAGGCGAGAGATGAGCGGAAGTTCATGAAGTCGTTCCTAACGTGAATGACATGGTCGGGGCGATCGCGTCGCTAAAAGCCGTAGCGGCGCGCAAATTCCTGGGCGAGCTGCGATACATCTTCGCAGGCGTTGGCCCAGGGGGCAAAGTCGGGGGTGTCCGAAATAATGCCGTCGGCCTCCCAAACTGCCTGGTGCGAAAGGTCCCAGGGGTCGCGCGGCTCGGGTCGGCAGGGAAGATACGGCGTCTGGTACATGGGGTTCAGCAAGAAGAACGCGCCACCCTCGCAACGGTTAGCGAACTCACGCAGCGCGCGCGTCGCCGGGCGCATCTTGTTTGTTTTGAACAGCAAGATCGTGCGGGCGAGCAGGTACCAAGGAGAGTTTTCGAGTGCGTCTGCCCCCATCTGCTCCTCGAGCTGGTGGGCCAGGGCAAAAAAGCCGTCCTGGTCTTCTAGGCGAGCGAGGGCGAGCAACACGGTGCCGGCAGCTCGGGTGGGATAGCCTTCTGCCTTAAGGACGCGGCGGGCGTAGTTGGCAGCAGCGCGGTAGCGGGCGCTCGCCATGCACAGCTGCGAGATGGCCTCGAGTGTGTGAAGCCACCCGATAAGAGCCGGCTCGCTCACGGTAAGGTCTGCTGCGGTGACACCGTCGGCCAAAACATTATTGGCCCAGTAGTGCGGGGCTTCCATGTCGAACCCGGGCACGCTTTGCTGCAGGTAATCGGCCGTGGTCGCCTCGAGCTTCATCAGGTCGCCCAGGCAGGCGTCAACGGGCGTGTCGGCCAGGATGATGGCGAGCAGCTGCGTGTCGACGGCCAGCGCATCGACGCGGACGATCTTGAGCAGCTCGTCGCGCATGTCGTCGAACAGGCGGTTGCGCGTCTGCTCAAACTCCTCGTCGCTGCCCATGTCCTCGATGCGATGGAGCTCGTCGAGCAGGTGGCGATGAACGCCGGCATAGGACAGCAGTGCCTGGGCATGCTCGGCCTGCGCATACTTTTGAGGATTCGCGCTAATGTCGTTATGGACAAGCTCGCGTGCTGCATCGGTGAGCTCGGGGTGCGACGCCAGATAGGTGCGCTCCAGGTAGGCGGGGATGTAGACGCTCGGATCCATTAGAGGTCCCCTCCCTTAAATGGAAGCCCCTGCTCGGCCGCGCGCAGGATGCGCTCGTCGATCTGGGAGCGCACGATGTCGTTGGTGGCGATCCAGGCGGCAAAGCTGGCGTTGTCGGGGGCGCCCAGGCCCTCCTGCAGTACCGGCGTCGCCTCGGACAGCGCAAGGACAAGCTCGTCGGTGGAGCCTGCACCCACGTTGACGCGGGCATAGACGCCATCGGGAAACTCGGTTTGGAAGTAGAGCGCCTCGGCTGCGTGCGGACACGAGCGCGCAAGGATGCGCAAGTAGTGCTCGGCGCCCTCGTAGTCCAGCTCGCGCCAAGCAGCGCTCATCAGCGCGATGAGCGTCCATGGGTCCAAGTCACGCTCCGCATCTTTGGGGCGGCGGCGCAGCGGGGTATTCGCGAGGTACGGCACGGAGTGAGCGGAGCGAAAGCGCTTGAGCTCCTCGGCGGGGTATTCGAGTTTTGCCATGGCGAGCATCGCGGTGTGGCGGACACCAGCGGGGTCGTTGGGCGCAAAGTCCAAGCTGCGATTTGCGGCTTCGAGCGACATGCGATAGCGGCCGCTAATGAGGGCGCGCGATGCCAAGGCGGCAAGCCAGCGCAGATAGGGGCGGCGCGCGAGGTCGCCAGCGGCCTCGCGCTCGTAGGGGTCCTGAGCCGAGGCGATCTTGAGCGCCAGGTCATGCTCGACTTCATCGCACTTGGACACCAGGTACTGTACGTATTCCTCGTTGGATTCGGCGGTGAGCGCCGTCAGCATGCGCTGGGCATCCCAGTTGGCCGGATCGAGCGCGGCTGCCTCGCGGAGCATGTTCTCGGCTGCGGCTTCTTCTTGCTCTGCCTGGGCGTCGTCGGGGATAAAGGGGATGCGGTAGTCGACAGCCTCGACCACCTTGGCAATGAGGTGCTCGGCGCGGTCGCGGTCGTGCACGATGAGCGGTGCAGGGTTGCGGGTGAATTGTTCCATCAGACGCTCTACGGCGGCACCGTCGGTGAGCGGGATATTGTCGCGGCGCAAGGCCTCAAGAACGAGGCGATGGCAATCCTCTTGAATGGGATCGAATGCCATGGGGCCTCCTTTGCTGCGGTTAGGGTTCAAATGTCTCTATATAAGGTTCTAGTTTACCCGCATGTGGCACACCGGGGGTGCCGCACTTGGACTTGCACCTTTGCACCACGAAGACGGATGTCGCACAAATGTCGGCACCTTGGACGACCGAGTGGTATCACGGTGCCGCAAACGGTCGATTTTTGGCGGCGAACGGGGCACATTTTGGAGGAGCACCGTCCTGCCCGGGATATGTGGTCAACCTTGATAAAACGTTTGCCCAGCTTGGGAGTATGAATGCCCCACAAGGGTCTTCAGGGATAGAAAAAACGTTTCATCATTGTCGGCTTTAGGTGAATAACTGACCAACCAGAACGGTAGAATAGTGTTTGTCTGAGCGTTGAGACGTTTAGACATCGCGCATTGTCATCGCCGGCAACGCGCAAAACGGTCCTAACGGAGCCAATCGGGTGCTCCGTTATATACGCAAGTCTAAGAGGGGCTTGTTTAGGAGGCACAGTATGGGACGTTTTACCAATCCTCGCGATCTGTACTTTGGTGAGGGCGCTCGCCACGAGGTGAAGAACCTCAAGGGCAAGAAGGCCATCATCGTTTCTGGCGGCAGCTCTATGCGCCGCGGCGGGTTCCTGCAGGACGTCGAGAACGACCTTAAGGAAGGCGGTTTCGAGGTCAAGCTGTTCGAGGGCGTCGAGTCCGACCCGTCCATCGAGACGGTCATGAAGGGCGCCGAGGCCATGCGCGAGTTCGAGCCCGACTGGATTATCGCCATCGGTGGCGGCTCGCCCATCGATGCCGCTAAGGCCATGTGGGTCTTCTACGAGTATCCCGAGGAGTCCTTCGATAACATCATCCAGCCGTTCAGCTTCCCCGAGCTGCGTCAGAAGGCTCATTTCTGCGCCATCTCCTCTACCTCCGGCACCGCTACCGAGGTCACCGCGTTCTCCGTCATTACCGACTACGCCAAGGGCATCAAGTACCCGCTGGCCGACTTCAACATCACCCCTGATGTCGCCATCGTCGACCCCGAGCTCACCTACACCATGCCCGCCAAGCTGTGCGCCCACACCGGCATGGATGCTCTGACCCACTGCATGGAGGCCTACGTTTCCACCTGCGCTTCTATGTTCACCGACGCCAACGCCCTGCACGGCATCCGCGAGATCGTCGAGTGGCTGCCCAAGTCCTATGCTGGCGACCATGAGGCCCGTCAGCACATGCACGAGGCTCAGTGCATCGCCGGTATCGCCTTCTCCTCGGGCCTGCTCGGCATCGTTCACTCCATGGCTCACAAGACCGGTGCTGCCTTCGAGAACGGCCACATCATCCACGGTGCCGCTAACGCCATGTACCTGGGCAAGGTAATCCAGTGGAACTCCAAGGACCCGCGTGCTGCTGAGCGTTACGCTTACGTGGCCAAGGAGATCCTGCACCTTCCCGGCGAGACCAACGAGGAGCTCATCGCTGCGCTCGTCCAGAAGATTCGCGATCTCAACGACCAGCTCAACATTCCGCAGTCCATCAAGGATTACGCGAATGGTGGCGTGAAGGTCGACGCCGAGAACCCGCAGATGGTTTCCGAGGAGGAGTTCCTCGCCAAGCTCCCCGAGATCGCCGCGAACGCCGAGCAGGACGCCTGCACGCCCGAGAACCCGCGTGAGACCAAGGCTGCCGACTTCGAGAAGATTCTCAAGGCCTGCTACTACGACACCGACATCGATTTCTAATCGACTCTTGTTATCGTAACGAGGGGCTCCGCACGTATCTGTACGGAGCCCCTTTCTTTTTTCTTTTAGAGAATGGGATAGTTATGGCTGCAATTTTCAATAGCCCCAGCAAGTACATCCAGGGTCCGGACGAGCTCGCCAAGCTCGGCTCCTATGTCGAGCCGCTCGGCGCTAAGGCCCTCGTCATCGTGACGCCTTCGGGCAAGAAGCGCGTCGGTGCCAAGATCGAGGGCGGTTTTGCCGAGGCTAAGGCCGAGCTGTTGTTTGAGGACTTTAACGGCGAGTGCTCCAAGGGTGAGGTCGATCGCCTGGTCGCGCTCGCTCGCGACAACGGTTGCGACATCATCGTCGGCGTCGGTGGCGGCAAGATCCTCGACACCGCGAAGGCCGTCGCCTATTACCTGGAGTCCCCGGTTATCATTTGTCCCACCATTGCTTCGACCGATGCCCCGTGTTCGGCGCTTTCGGTGCTCTACACCGACGATGGCCAGTTCGATAAATATCTCTTCCTTAAGGCAAACCCCAACATTGTCCTGATGGATACGACGGTTATCGCGGCGAGCCCGGTGCGCCTGACGGTTTCCGGTATGGGCGATGCGCTCGCAACCTACTTTGAGGCCCAGGCGACGCATGATGCCGACGGTGGCACCTGCGCTGGCGGCAAGGGCGGCATGGCCGGTCTGGCGCTCGCCAAGCTTTGCTACGAGACGCTTATGGCCGATGGCGTCAAGGCCAAGGTCGCGCTGGAGAAGGGTGCGCTCACGCCTGCGGTCGAGCATATCATCGAGGCCAATACGCTGCTTTCGGGCATTGGCTTTGAGAGCTCGGGCCTTGCTGCTGCTCATGCCATCCACAATGGCCTGACGATGCTGCCCGAGTGCCACGGCATGTATCACGGCGAGAAGGTCGCCTTTGGCACCATCGTCCAGCTGGTACTCGAGGATGCTCCGACTGAGAAACTCGAGGAAGTCCTGGGCTTCTGCATTGAGCTGGGCCTGCCGGTCACGATGAAGGAGCTTGGCGTTGCCGAGGTTACGCGCGAGCAGGCCATGATTGTTGCCGAGGCCGCGTGCGCGCCCGAGGACACCATGTGCAACATGCCGTTTGAGGTGACGCCCGAGATGGTCGCAAACGCCATCCTGGGTGCCGACGCGCTGGGCCACTACTACCTTATGGATGAGTAAACTAAGCTAAGGAAGGGGCAAAGCCAACAGATGGCTTTGCCCCTTTTTGCTATGGTGCAAAGGGGTCAGGTTACTTTGCACCAATCGGTGTTTGATGAAGGGCGGATTCTCGTATGGCGCTTCCTATGGTTTACGGCGGTCCCGGTCGGTATGTTCAGGGGCCGGGCGAACTTTCGCGTCAGGGCAGGTATTTGTCATGGTTGGGCTGCGCTGCCTATGTCTTGTTTGACCAGGGCACCGAGGATCGGCTGTGCAGGCAGATTGTCGATGGATTTCTGGACGACGATCTAAGCGAGCCGTTCTTTAAAATTTACAACGGTCCGTGTACGGAAGAGGCTGTTGCCGAAATGGCTAAGGAAGCCCAGGCTGAGTATTGCGACATGGTGGTGGGTATTGGCGGTGGCAAGATGCTCGATATCGCCAAGGTAGTAGCGTTTTATGCCGAGTTGCCGTTGTGCGTATGTCCCACGGCGGCCTCAATGGATGGTCCGTGCAGCGCGATTTCGGTGCTGTATCACGAGGATGGGTCGTTCGACCGCTACCTGATGCTCGAGAAGAATCCAGATCTGGTCGTGGTCGATACCAACGTGGTCGCAGCGGCCCCACTGCGTATGACGGTCGCTGGTATGGGCGATGCGCTGGCAACGTACTTCGAGGCGCGTTCGTGCGCCGCGGCGCACGGCGCCAACGAGCACGGTGGCGCGCCGGGGCACTTGGCTCTGGTTGCGGCTCGTGCCTGCTACGACACACTTATGGAGTGCGGTGTCGCTGCCAAGCGCGATCTCAAAAAGGGGCGTACGTCGCCAGCGGTTGAACGCCTGATCGAGTGCAATATTTTGCTCTCGGGTGTCGGCTTTGAGAGTGGCGGCTTGGCGTTGGCGCATGCCATCGCCAACGGGCTGACGATTCTGCCCGAGTGCAAGGCCATGCATGGTGAGGCCGTGGCATTTGGTCTGGTGGTGCAGCTGCGCCTGGAGCGTGCACCCGAGCTTGATCAGGTGCTCGAGTTTTGCCAGCGCGTCGGTCTGCCGACGACGCTTGAGGAGCTGGGGCTTGATGAGATTACCGATGCCGATTTGCTGAGCGTTGCTGACGCAACTTTTAAGAACGAGCGCAACATGGCCAACGAACAGACAAAGGTGACCAGGCAAAAGCTCGTGCAGCTCATGTGCGAGGCATAGTTTGGCGCTTGATTGGCCTTGTGCAATCGAGGCGGCGATAGGCCATGGGCTATTTGCCGCAAAGATGCTCCGCGTGTAATTTGCCCGAGGCGTGGGCCGATAGCGTATCATTATCTCTTGCTTGTTTGCACTGCTCAGGGAGGGGCCGCGCATGGCGCAGGAACACGATCTGTTTGATGACATTATCGAGATCAGCAAGGGTTTCGACTTTCTTAAAAACCCGCTTGGCGGTGTGACCGATGCGCTCGATCCGTCGGCGCCGCAGTGGAATCCTGCTGACTACAAGGAGCGTCCGCGCGGCAACACCATTCCGTGCTTGACCTGCAAAAACGAAAAGAGTGGCTGCACCGCGTGCATGGACGTGTGCCCGGTCAACGCCATCGAGGTCGAGGAAGATGCCATCGAGATCCTCGATTCCTGTCGCAAGTGTGGCCTGTGCGCCGCTGCCTGTCCGACTGAGGCGATCATCTCGCCGCGCCTGGCGCCCAAAAACCTGTATGACGACATTGTCTCGGCGGCTACAAGTCACGAGACCGCCTACGTTACCTGCACGCGCGCCCTTAAGCGCATGCCGCGCGAGAACGAGGTCGTCGTTGCCTGCGTGGGCGATATTACAGCCGAGACCTGGTTCTCGGTGCTGGCCGACTATCCCAACGTGAGTGTGTATCTGCCGCTGGGCGTGTGCGATAAATGCCGCAACACCGGTGGCGAGGACATGCTGGGCGAGGCGATTGCGAAGGCCGAGGAATGGGCTGGTACGGGTATGGGCCTGGAGGTCGACCCCAAGAGCCTCAAATGCCATAAGCGCCGCGAGTACGAGCGCAAGGAATACATGGAAAAGATCGCCCGTACCACGGGCCTGACCGTGACCAAACTCAATCCGGCGACGGCGGCACTGGCTTCGGTGACGCAGAAGCTCAAAGCCCATCGCCATCAGATCACCCAGCTGGAGCGCACGCTCAACACCATGTGCGGCACCACGACGACCAAGCGTCGC
Organism: uncultured Collinsella sp.; assembly: GCA_900544895.1. Lineage (GTDB taxonomy): Bacteria > Actinomycetota > Coriobacteriia > Coriobacteriales > Coriobacteriaceae > Collinsella. The sequence goes on along the minus strand of UQWZ01000001.1, from coordinate 24,624 downwards.
CGTTCGCTCACCCATGGGCGCCAGCTGGTGCTCTCGACGCTGCAAAACCACCCCGAGCTTGCCCAGAACATGCAGGTGAGCACGCCGGAGTGCGATTTTGACAAGTGCACGTCGTGCGGCGAGTGCGTTAACGCGTGTCCCACGTCCGCCTGCGATTTGGTGGGAAGCGGTCGCTTTGCACTGGAGTCCACGTATTGTTTGGGTTGCGGAGCCTGCGTCAAGGTTTGTCCCGAACATGCGCTCAAGCTGGTCGAACACGATGCGTCCAATCTGGTCGTCGCCGATCCCGAGGCCGAGGAAAAGGCCGCCCAGAAGGCGAAGGCTCACGAGGAGGCCGAGAAGGTCAAGGCCGAGGCAAAGGCCAAGCTCGATAAGATGCTCGATCAGGTGGAAAAGCTCGCAGACTAGTCAGCGACCCCTATCTCTGCTTCATTTGCGCCGCCGTGGCGTCCGGGTTCGCCTGGATGCTGCGGCGGCGCTATACTTATGCAGTTTGAAGTACCTGTATCAAAAGGAGCTGTCGTGTCCCTTTCCATCGGTATCGTGGGCCTGCCCAACGTGGGCAAGTCGACGCTGTTCACCGCGCTTACCAAAAAGACCGGCCTTGCCGCCAACTACCCGTTTGCCACGATCGACCCCAACGTGGGTATCGTCGATGTGCCCGATAGCCGCCTGCAAAAGCTCGCCGACATCGTCAACCCGGGTCGCATTGTGCCGGCTACGGTCGAGTTCGTCGACATCGCAGGTCTGGTGAAGGGCGCTAACGAGGGCGAGGGTCTGGGCAACCAGTTCTTGGCAAACATCCGCGAGACCGACGCCATCTGCGAGGTCGTGCGCTACTTTAAGGACCCCAACGTCATGCGTGAGGTGGGCCGCACCGGCGAGTTCGTCGATCCCGCCGGCGATGCCGACACCATCATGACCGAGCTCATCCTGGCCGACATGGGCACGCTCGAGAAGCAGCTGCCCAAGCTCGAGAAGGAGGCCAAGCGCGACAAGGAGCTCATGCCCAAGTTTGAGGTCGCCAAGCGTCTGCTTGCCTGGCTCAACGAGGGCAAGCGCGCCGCATCCATGGAGATGACTGACGAGGAGCGCGCCGCCGCCAAGGGCCTGTTCCTGCTCACCATGAAGCCCATCCTGTATGTGGCCAACGTGGACGAGGATATGCTCAACGAGGACCTGGCGCCCATCGATGGCGTCAAGCCGCTGCCGATCTGCGCCAAGATTGAGGCCGAGCTTTCCGAGCTCGATCCCGAGGACGCTGCCGACTACCTGGAGAGCCTGGGCCTGGAGCAGCCCGGCCTGGACGTGCTCGCGCAGGCCGCCTACAAGCTGCTTGGCCTGCAGTCGTTCTTTACGGCTGGTGAGATGGAGGTCAAGGCCTGGACGGTTCGTCAGGGCGCAACCGCTCCGCAGGCCGCCGGCGTCATCCACACCGACTTTGAGCGCGGCTTTATTAAGGCCGAGGTCATTGGCTACGACGATTACATCGAGCTCGGTGGCGAGCAGGGCGCCAAGGCCGCCGGCAAGCTGCGTATCGAGGGCAAAGAGTATGTCATGGCCGATGGCGACGTCGTGCACTTCCGCTTTAACGTGTAAGGACGACGCATATGTTTAAATATGGCAAAAAAGCTGGCTACATGGGTATTGCGTTGCTCGTACTTGCGGTGATTCCGCTGGTGGTCGCAGCGTGTGTTATCCCCAACATTGGTCCCGAGGTGGCAACGAAGTTTAACGCGGCCGGTGAGGTGACGCGCTGGGGCAAGAGCTACGAGCTGCTGGCACTGCCGGTGCTCAACCTGCTGCTGAGCGTGGCGACGTACTTTACGGCAGGACGCCAGGCTAAAAACAATGATGACTCCGCCGCCATGGCGCGCATCGTGTGCGAGCGCTACCTGCGAAACGGCTGCATCACGGGCGTGTTCCTCAACGTAATCAACGTCTACTTTATGTATTCGGCGATAACCGGCACGGGCTTTGGCTTTGGTTTCTAGCTTGTCCTTTTAGGCAACGAGCCTGCACGCATATTCAATGGCTGCTGCGAGGCCGCCGCTCGATCGTGGTTTAAAGACCATGTCGGCGGCGGCCTCGTTTTCGTATCCGGCGCCGCGAAGGGCGAGCGCGATACCGGCTTCTAAAAGGAGCGGCAGGCCGCGTTGGCTGGTTGCGATTACGGCAGCCTGATTGAGCGAGCAGCTGTGCGCTTGGCATTGGATGGCAAGTTCGCCTTGCGCCGGGCAAGGGACCAGAACGGCGGCGACGCGACTTGATAGTAATGCAAATGCTGTGCGCTCATCGGGCGAAAGGCATTCGGCTTCAACGACGACGAGCTTGGGCGGTGCGCTGTTTGTGCGAAGCGTGGCTCGGTACATGCGGACCGAAGAACCCGACATAGAAAACTCCTGTGTATTCGGCAAAACGTAAACTATAGTTTACGTTTTTGTTCAGCTCCATTTCAAACTCGGCTGCATGGACGAACGTGCGAAACAGATTCTTGGCAGGCGGGTCGAAGAGACACGCAGGGACCTTGGTATCTCCAAGGTTGATTTTTGTGTGGCGACAGGAATCAGCCGACCCTACCTCGACCGAATCGAAGATGGGACGGCAAATTTCACGCTCAAGGTTCTATTTAAGATCGCGCCCGCACTCGGCATGACGGTGTCAGAGCTTCTCGAGGGGATCGAATAGGGGATACCCGTCGACAACTGAATTACGCCATCGGGATGCGGTCGTGGTTGACTTGGCTGTAGAACAGGCGCTGGATCTCGGCGGCATCGCGTGACTGGCCGAGTGCCCACATGGTTTTGGCCACGAGTGTCTCGGTGGTCATATCATCGCCGCGCAAAATACCCGGATGGTCGGCGTAAGCACGGCCGACCTCATAAACACCCAGATCGAGGCCCTCTTCGGGGACCTGTGTGGTCATAACGACGGTGCGGCCCGAATCGACCCAGCGGAAAATTGCCTCTTGGAACGATTCGCCCGATTCACCAAACTCGGGGATACCGCCAATGCCAAAGGTCTCCAGAATCACGACGTCGTAGCTATCGGCAAGGGCGTCGAGGATGCCCGGGTTTACGCCGGGCGTAAGCTTGAGTACAAATACGCGCGGGTCGATGCTGTCGTAGAAGCGCACCGGGTTTTCGCCCTGATGCGTGCCGTGAAGCCCGTTGCGCACGATGCGGTCGTTGCGGATATAGGCGATGGGCGGATAGTTGACGCTAATGAACGCGTTAAAGCTCATAGTGCGCTGTTTGCGGGCGCGCGTGCCGGCAATGGCGACGCCGCCAAACACGATCGAGACGTCGTGCGAATGCTCGTCGAGCGCATAGAGCAGGCTCTGGTACAGGTTGAGCTTGGCATCGGTAAAGGGATTGCCCATGGGCTTTTGCGAGCCGGTGAGTACGATGGGCTTGGGGCTGTCCTGAATCAGATAGGAAAGCGCCGCCGCTGTGTAGCTCATGGTGTCCGTGCCGTGCAGGATCACAAAGCCGTCGTGGTCGGCATAGCCTTCGACGATGACGTCGCGGATACGCATCCAGTCACTGGGGCGCATATTGGTGCTGTCGATGTTCATGGGCTGCACGACGTCGAGCTCGCAGAGGCCCGAGATCTCGGGGACGCTCTGGGCGAGCTCCTCACCGGTCAGGGCGGGGGAGAGGCCGTTGCCGTCCTCGGTCGATGCGATGGTGCCGCCCGTGGCGATGAGAAGGATGCGCTTCATGCTGGTATTCCTATCGGTTTTGTCGCCGCAAGGGCGGAGTCGTTCGGCAGTATTGTGGCACAGGGCGTCCAATGTTCAAACGTAATACATCATCTGTAATGTTTAGTAATACTTCAATTGCCGTCAAATAAGGGCCCAGGTCGTGCGTTTGCCGTGCGCTGATGGCCGCGAGGGACGAGAAACCCCATATAACGTGTACACTATGGAAGTTATTTTCGTTCATTCACGCGGGTGGGCACCGGCTCCCCGCCAACAAGAGGGGGAAACCATGGATCAAAAGGCTTCCGCAAAGGTCCTCGTACTCGACTTTGGTGCGCAGTACGGTCAGCTCATTGCCCGTCGCGTCCGCGACCTCAACGTGTATTCCGAGATCGTTCCCTGCGACATCTCGGCCGATGAGATTCGCGAGATGAACGCCTCTGCGCTCATCCTTTCCGGCGGCCCGGCCTCCGTGTACGCCGAGGACGCTCCGTCCATCGATCCCGCCATCTTTGACCTTGGCCTTCCCGTCCTGGGCTTTTGCTACGGCCATCAGATCACGGCCGTGACGCTCGGCGGCAAGGTCGGCCACTCCGAGGTGGGCGAGTACGGCCGCGCCACCATCACGCGCACGGCTGGCGCCAAGCTCTTTAACTCCACGCCCATGGAGCAGACCGTGTGGATGAGCCACCGCGACGCCGTGTCCGAGGTGCCCGAGGGCTTTACCGTTACCGCCAGCACCGACGTATGCCCGGTTGCCGCCATGGAGTGCGTCGAGCGCAAGATTTTCACCACGCAGTTCCACCCCGAGGTCAAGCACTCCGAGTACGGTCAGCAGCTGCTGAGCAACTTCCTGTTTGAGATCTGCGGCCTGGAGCCCAACTGGAGCATGGACAACCTGGTCGAGACCATGACGGCCGAGTTCCGCGAGAAGGTCGGCGACGACCGCGTGATTCTGGCCCTGTCCGGTGGCGTCGACTCCTCCGTCGTGGCTGCGCTGGGCGCTCGCGCCGTGGGCAAGCAGATGACCTGCGTGTTCATCAACCACGGCCTGCTGCGCAAGGGCGAGCCCGAGCAGGTGGAGGAGGTCTTCACCAAGCAGTTTGACGTCGACTTTATCCACGTCCACGCCGAGGACCGCTACGCCGAGCTTCTGGCCGGCGTGACCGAGCCCGAGGAGAAGCGCCGCATCATCGGCACGCAGTTCTGGAAAGAGTTCTTCGCGGTCGCCCAGCAGCTCGAGTGCGACGGCAAGCCGGTCAAGTACCTGGCTCAGGGCACCATCTACCCCGACATCATCGAGTCCGGCGCGCGCAAGACGGGCGGCAAGACGGCCACCATCAAGAGCCACCACAACCTGATCCCGTTCCCCGAGGGCGTGCACTTCGACCTTATCGAGCCGCTCGACCACTTCTTTAAGGACGAGGTCCGTGCACTTGGTCTGGCGCTGGGCCTGCCGGGTAACATCGTGTTCCGCCAGCCTTTCCCGGGCCCGGGTCTGGCCATCCGCATCATCGGCGCGGTCGACAAGGAGAAGCTCGAGATCCTCAAGAATGCCGACGCCATCGTGCGCGAGGAGCTCGACGCCTATAACCAGCGTCTGTTTGAGCAGACCGGCGAGCGCAACTCCGAGCATAGCTGCTGGCAGTATTTCGCCGTCCTGCCCGACATTAAGTCCGTCGGCGTTATGGGCGACGAGCGCACCTACCAGCGCCCAATTATCCTGCGTGCCGTCGAGTCCAGCGATGCCATGACCGCCGACTGGGCCAAGCTGCCCTACGACGTCCTGGCCCGCATCTCCGGCCGCATCGTGGCCGAGGTTCCCGGCGCCAACCGCGTGTGCTACGACATCACGTCCAAGCCGCCCGCGACGATTGAGTGGGAATAGAACATACGTTCGATAAAATAATATAGTATCAGATAGCGGGCACGGTTTCAATTGAATCCGTGCCCGCTGCTGTATGCGTGTCCTTGCACGCCCAATATGCGCCGTAAAAGCCGTCTTCTTCGACGTCAAAGTGAATGCGCTTCGTTTTCGCCTCTCAAAATCTTATTTTCACGATTTGCATTTTCATCCCGTTGTCACCGACCCTTGCGAGAAACCGGAAAAAGCAGCTGACAGAAGAGTCTCTCAAATCGTTGTAGCCCAGCATATAGCCGCGACTTGTGACCTGCAGACGGCTGTCCCACGTGCCGATTTCCTTGGCGGCATCCGAAACCGCAAAATATGCCCCCACATCCTTGATTTTTGCAGTCTTAAGCCATGTTTTTGCGATCATCTTTACCGCCGTCCGATTGGCAGCATCAAAGACCAGCACACTGCCGGGGAAAGCGTCCGCCATCCCCCGCACCAGTTCCCGGACCTGCTGGGTCAGAAAGTAATAGAACACCCCGGAGGCAAAGAACACCGCCCCGCGGAGGCATCGATTTTGCTAAACCATGCGGTGTCTTTCAGGTCGCAGGGGATATTTTGTTCTCGATCCCCGGCGGGCAGTAGCTGCTGCCGCAAGGCAATCACATCCGGGAAGTCCAGATTGTAGATCTTGCATCTACCGTTGTCGCAGGTTCTGCCGGTGTTGTCCAGCCCGCAGCCCAGATTGACCACCGCCGCATTGGGGTGGCCTTTCAGGTAATCCCGCACCTCGAAAGCAAGATCACTCTGCCGTGTGGCCACCTCCAGCGCACCAAAGCGCTGCATCAGGTTGCGGGAGTTTTTCTCTGCCTCTGAAAAGTCGTAGTCGATCTGGTCGAGCAGACGAACCGCTGTTTCATCCCTGTAAAGGTTCGGGTACAACTCCGTACACAGCTTCCGGGAATACAGCGGGAGGATCAGCGTCTCCTGCACGGTGTTTTTCTCAATTTTACATTTCATAGGTTTCTTCCTCAGTGAATAAAAACTGTCATAATTGCCGCCAGCATAGCCGCTATGACCGTCATGCCTATCGCCATGTGCAGGATGGATGCAAAAATGCCCGTGCTTGATACCCCTACTTCCGCGCCGTGACGCAGAGCCACTTTTTCTTTTTGTGTATCTGCACCTCGTGAAAACCCGCCTGCTCCAGACATGCCTTTAATTCAATGTCCTTGTAGATGGTCATGCCGCCGATGATCTGCGTCCACCTCTCGTCCTTGTCCGTATCGCCATTGCTCTCGTTGCAGATGAGAATTGTCCCGCCTGGCTTCAGCGTCCGCCAGACCTCACGGAAGCATCGGGGCAAATCAGGCCAAAAATAGACGGTCTCAAAGGCCGTGGCGGCATCGAAGTAGCTATCCTCAAACACCATATCCGCCACACTGCCTTGCAGAACGGCGCAACGCCCCTCCTGAATTGCAATTCGGTTGAGCTTTCTAGTCTTCTCCACGCTGACGGGCGAATAGTCGACGCCCTTGACGACGCCATGCGGGCATTTTTTCAGCAGCCGTTTTATGTTCGCCCCGCCGCCGCAGCCGCAATCCAGCACCTTGGCATTTGGCGCAAGTCGTAGAAATCGAAGTCCCCACCGCGCCACAGGGCTGTGGCCCAGGTTCATCATGGCAACCATAAGTTTTCCGCCGAGGCCCACGGGCTTGCGGGTGTTTTCAAAGAACGACATCTGCCCCCTCCGATTTTGTGCATTCCGCATAGGTCAACGGGAACGAGGCCTTCAACACCGCGCTTTTCTGCACCGCCCAGCCGTTTTGACGCAGGAAACGTAGGTATTCCTCGCTTGTCCACCTGCTGTGGAGGGGGAATCCCGCCATACTCATGAAAAAGGCTTTTGCCTTGCCGGAAACCGAGTTCTCCGCGTGGGTGAAGGTTGGCGCGATGAGCACGCCGTCGTCCTTCAGCACCCGCCTGATTTCTTGCAGGGCCTTTTCCGGATGCGGCACTATGTGAAGCGCGTTGGACGCAATCACCACTTCGAAGGACTTCTGTGCATAGGGCAGGTGGAACATATCTTGTACGGAAAAGTGCAGCTTTGCGGATTGAATGTCCCGTTTTGCTTCAAGGATCATCTTTGCAGAAGCGTCCGTAGCCTCGATGTGTGCCGCCGCATTCACGATGCTCTTTGCGATAAGCCCCGTGCCGGTGGCAACCTCCAGTACGGTTTTTGCTTTCACTACCGGCCGGATCAGCCCATACATCTTCTCATACGCCGCCCGGTCCTTTCGCATGAAACGGTCGTACCGACCGGCATTCTTGTCCCAGAAGCCCTTGCGTTCGTGCATGGCTATCGCCCCCAAACAGTTAGAGCCATCTAACTATAACACACGAATCATACAGTAAGATAAGGCTAACCTTTTTTCTTGGCTAAGATGCATCTCTTCGGTTTTTGCTTATAACAGCGCGAGTCAGATACTAGGCTGGAGCTGAAGAAGGAGCTCGGCGGATAGATAGGTCGATACCGGTTCCCGGAACGGTGATCCAGCCAATTACACCAGGGCTCTAGTCATTGAGTGGGAATAGAAAATTCCTTAGTTATGGGGGTAAAAATATGATTCCCTTTAGGATAAACCCCCATGACTATATGAATTGACCTGCTGACTTTAATGAAGATTGGAGGGTAACGGCCAGGGGTGACGGCCCAGCGAGTGCTATTTTGCGAGCTATGCGCATTGAAAGCGACCTCTCGTGGTATAAACTACTTGCCGGAAGCTGCGGCTTTCAGAGTACGGCTTACGTGTACGTTTAACCTCCGTGGGCGATGGGGTGCCGCAAAGCGTAGAATATCGCCCACCTGTAGGGGCCCGCAGCGATGCGGGCCCCGCTTCGTATGAAGGGGGCGTAACCGATGAAGATTGTATCCATCCCCAGGACTTCTTCGTCCACGCCGAGGGCGACCGCGAGCTCATGCTTAAGCACAATCGTCCCTGCATCGTAGTGGTGAGGCTGCGTTTCCGCGGGAAGCGCAGGGACTTCGCCGTGCCGCTGCGTTCCAACATCGCCCCTAACGTGCCCAAAGACCAGTACTTTGCGTTGCCACCCCGCCCCACGACGCGCCCCAACTGCCGCCACGGCATCCACTACATCAAGATGTTCCCCATAACCAGGCCTACCAGCGCCGCTTCAGGACCGAGGGCTCGGCCTACTACGAGACGCTCCAACGCATCATCGACGGCAGCACCAAGCGCATTGTCTCAGAGTGCCAGGCATACCTCGACCGCTACGAGCAGGAGGGAAGGCCTCGCTTTGCCGTCGACATCGACCGCATCGTGGTGCTGCTGGAGGGCGAGAAGTAGGGCACCTCGGCTCAGTCTCGAGCCATACAGAGTCGCTCCGCATTTTTGAACGCCGTGTGTGCGTCCCAAATACTTGAGAAACAAGCTGTGAAGTGCGGCGGCGCGCCCGTGCCCGTGCATAGCCGTCACCATCAGCGTCTACGCGGCGTCGGCTTCAAGTGGAACTGGCCCCACTGCTGTATATGGTTTGCCTTGCTGCACATGGCGATCAATGCCCACGATGCTTCTGCTTGCGCTTCAGCTTTCGCTGCTCGAAGCGCGCCTCCGCCTCATCCGCGCGACGCTGGCTTCTTGCGCGGGCTGACTCCCGTTTCATTGTCTCCCGCTGACTCGCGAGCACCTGCTGCGCCCTGGTGCCCATCGCCGGCTGCTTAAGGGCCTTCGACGCCTCGCGGGCGCGGCGCTTGGGGTTCCTCGCGGGCTTGCTCGCCTCGGCGGGATCGTCACCGAAGAACGCGAGCTCCGCCCATTTGCTTGTAACGAATCGCAGGATTTCCTCATCGGACGGTTCCGCGCCGAAGACGATGCGGGCGGCGCCGTATCTGCCGTCCTCGACATGCTCCGCCAGCCCGACCCAGAATTGGCCGTCGTGATATACGGTCAGGGTGGATGACACGCTGATCTGCATGGTTGGTTCCTCCTTTATGTAGATGACCATGCAGAGAAGGGACAACCAAGGAGGCAGGTTACTGATGCGGACTCCCGCACGCCCACGACTACCCGACGGGGACTGTGTTTTCATCTCTGGTGCCCGCATTGTAGCACGCGCGGATTTACGATGTTGATCGCCGGCGCCTAGGCGGAGATGAAGGCGGTTCGATCTAGGTCAAGCCGGTCGCTCGTTCATGAAGCGGCCGATTCCCTGAAAATAAAAGGCGCCCAGGAGGACACCTACAGGCTATCTTCGAAATACTTGGTTTGGGGCAGACGGAGGAAAAAATAGGGCAGAATCGCTCTCACGATCCCGCCCCGCAAACCCGAGGGTTTCTAACTGGCTCCATTATTCCGGGCTTCTCAGTTCTGTCATTGACCCAGGTATCACCCGTCTCCTATAGCGAGTGAATATAAAAATAGGGCAGAGTCGCTTGCGCAAGTCCGCCCCTAAAACCGTGAAGGTTTTGCTATCTGCAGGCTATTCTACCAACCCGAGCGATTCTGTCAACCTGCGAAGGAACTCGAGCGCGGAGCGAGCTGCGGCGTCGGGCCCCTTGTCGGGCAGCGCCTCGGTTTCTCCGTCGGCCCTGGCGAACATCTCGGCGAGCTCGGATGCGGCGCGCGAGCGCGAGGAGCCCTCGGGTACCAAGCCGGAGTGCGCCACGAGCACGGTCGCGACCTCCTGCATGGCCGTATTCCCCATCCACTTCCTCCTGGTCGCCTTGGGGATTCCCACGGCGGCGACCCTTCGGGAGACGCCACTGGACGCCGAGCCCCGGGCGGCGCCCCTCTCGGCGAAGCAGTTGATCAGGCACGAGCCGTGCGCGGCGCAGTTGCGGACGGACTTCACGCGCTTGAGGTCGTAGTGGGAGGCCTCGAAGCGCCTGTCGCCCCATCGCCTGGCGCAGAAGCGCACGAAGTCGATGAGGGTGCCGAACGAGGTGAGCTCAAGGAAGGCCCAGGCAGGCATGTCGCCGGAGTACTTCGCGTAGAGGCTCGAGCTGTAGGGGCTGCGGCCGCTCATCTTGAGCTCGCGCAGGCGGTACTCCCTGTTTGCAGTGGTAAGCGATGCCATGTAGTCGGCCACGATGGCGTAGCCATCCTCTCCACGGTCCTCCATCTCGCGAAGCAGTGTCACCTTCTGGAAGTGCTCGATGTCGAGCGTCATGCCGAGCAGGGCGTGGCGTAGCTCCTGGTCGAGCGCCGCGAGCAGGCGTAGCTGGCCGAAGTCGAGGTCTACGTAGCGGCCGTCGCGCGGGCCTCCCTCGTATTTCGAGAAGAGTTTGCGATAGGATGCGAGCTTGAAGAAGTTGCACTTGTCGCGCAGGTAGTCCTCGGCCTCTTCCTCGGAACACAGCTCGAAGGCTACGCCCTTCTGCTTGAGGTGCTCTATCTGCTGCTCGATCGTGAGGATCGGCTTCCTATCGTGGGGTTCGGCCATGCTCGTTCTCCTGTCATAAAAAGTATTGCCTATTTTACCAGCATGTTCTCGACATTCGGTGAAGGCCTCATCGTCGACTCATGGGCAAGCCGCCTGATACGACTCCCTTTCCCTGCCAGCAGCGCAGTCGCCTGACCTGCGGCTTTGGAATCGCGTTGGAAGCCGCCCTCGACCAATCATTTGCAGTTGTTGCGAGTGGCTTGTGCGTGATGCTGCGGTTGAGTTCCAGAAACGGGCGATTCCGCCCAATCGGGCATCCGAATCACGGCCGGAAGCTCCTTTGGGACAAAAACAAAAACTCAAAGCCCTGAGTTTGAAAAAAGTTTTTGAAGTTGTCCCAGCTTTTGTCCCCGAAGCCGACGAGACGCGACATCGCGTCATTCGGCGGCACGCGTTCCGTGTCGATGCCGAAAACTGGGTGCAACTGGAATGACGGGACGACAGAACCAAAGCCACCAGCGAAATAGTGGGAATAACAGCCCTCGAACCCTTTGGTTCGAGGGCTTTCTTTTTGCATCTCTACCTGGGAAAACGACCAAATTATTCCCGTGTGTCCCTACTGGGCGGTACAACGGAGTACTCGGCGGTACGGGAATAATTAGGCCCTGCGGGAATAATTCACAATTCGGGTCCCCCGAAGGCCGATTTCGAGCGGATGAAACTGACTTGAAACTGCGAGGCGGATTCAAGCCCTCTTCAATTGCATTCGCCCAGGTCAACAAATGGGAATAAAGAAATGCGAAAATCGGTTTCCGCAGTTTCAGTGACCCCGAATGCCGCCGAATAACGCCGTGTATTCTGAGCGTATTGCTTGCATTGTTGCATTATTTTCCACAATGCAAGCATGGAATAAATCGAAGTCATACGAGCCACCAACGACATCGCCTCTTCCCAAAGGGGCTCTTCACATCTGTGCAGGCGAAGGTGCTCGGCGTCGAGCGGTACGCGCTCTCGAGGCGGGAAGGGCTCGGCAACATAGAGAGGCTCGCGAAGGGCGTCTACCGCATGGGCGGCTCGCCGAGCACGCGGGAGGAGGACGTCCTCGCGGCCTGACTGTCGATCGACCCGGGGAGGCGCCCCGTCGCCATGGGGGCGACGGCTGCATGGCTCTACGGCATCGGCGAGGTCAGCCCCTCGCCCTACGAGTTCTGCACGCCCGAGAGAAAGCAGACTAAGCGCCCGAACCTGATTCATCAGGAAGCGCCGCCTCGACCCGAAGGACGTGGCGATCGTCTCGGACATCCCGGCGACGAGGCCCTGGCTCACGGTGGTGGACCTGATAGACTCCGGGGAGGAACTGAGCCTGGTCGCGAACGTGCTCGCGGACGCGCTCGAAAGGGGCCTCGTCGAAGACGAGGGCGCGCTGAGGGAGAAAATCGACGCCGGGGGGCAAAAGCCGGGATGCCGGCGGGGGCCAGCCTGTACGATTCGTTAGCTAGGAGGCGGGAAGAATGACGTACGAGAACGGCGGTCAGCTCGACAGGGCCCTGAAGAGGGCCGTTCGCGACAGGGGCGGTGACCCCGGGGACGGCTGTCGTCGGGCTTTGCGCGACCGGTTCCTGCGCAGGGTGTTCAGCAACCCCGACGGCCGGTTTATCCTCAAGGGCGGAAGCGGGCTGCTCGCGCGCATCCCCGACGGCCGCGTCACGCGCGACATCGACTTCGCGACGGCATCTGTGTTTGATAGCGTTCAATTTACGGGTTGGGGCTGCGGTGGAAATCCTGGACCAAAAGAGGACCAGGATTTCCACCGCAGCCCCAACCCGAAAATCAGGCTTGACTAAACACAGACGGTCTGCTGCGCGAGTACTTCCCGAAGGGGACCGGCTTCTCTGCGGTCTCGGACGAGGAGGTCGAGCGGGTGTACGATGCCATCAACCGCAGGCCCCACAAGCGCCTGGGGTTCAGGACGCCCTACGAGGTCCACTACTCAGGGGTGTTGCAGTTGCTCTGAGAATTCAAGCTCGAAAAGGCGCAAGCAAAGGTATCTTGACTACGCTCTAAAGCGTGGCGTGAAGTCCGGCATCGTTGACGCGCTGAGGCTTCAGGGAATTGCCGCGAGCGAGGTTGATGCAGTTTCTGTTGTGGTTGACGAGCATTCGACTTCGATCGACGGAAAGTACAACCTGGCAGAATCGGTTGATGAGGAGCTGCGCTGCGGCATGTTCAACCCAACGTGGCAGACCTCCTACCCTCCTGTATTTAGCGACTGGCTGCCCAAGATTCCAGTCTCCTATGTCGACTCCTCCAAGGTGGCTATGGTGAGGGCGGCTGACGTGACGGCGAACTGGGCATTTATGGCCGAGCGCGACAAAGAGACATATCCGCGAGCCTACGAGATGCTATCAAAGGCGACGGTCCTCGGGCTTCTGTAGCGTTGGACATGTAACTATCTGTCTTTTCAAAAGCCGTGAAGATCTTGGTGGATGATAAATTGCGATTTGTCGACCTGAGCGACGAAAGAGGCGAACTCTTGCTGAAGCTCAAGGGGAGGCAAGGGAACCGTCATTCTCTTTAGAGCTTCTTTGGTAATTGCCTCCCTTGTTGCTCCAGCCGCTCTTGAGCCGTTTAGCAGGAGTCTCTGATACGAATCGCTGATCAGCACCGTGTTCAATAGCACCGGCAGCATCCGTTTTTGGTCGACTCTGACAATTGAGACATGCTGATTAACACGTCCACCAGCCAATTCATCTGGCAAAAGACATGAACGAGCAACCGAAGCGCCAGTAATATTCAGAAGCACGTCACCCTTCATCAGCGTGACGCCTTCTAGTTTTGCGGCTTGTTCATCATCAATACAAGCAAGGTCCTTCCACACGAAACGACCGTTGTGAACATTCGTACTTCTGACCAGCGGAACACCTTCGGCCTTGTATGCCGTTTTGCCACCTCGTGGCGTTGCTCCGGAACCCAACTTGGTACAGAGGTCTTCAAGCCTAACGAAAGGCCATTTTTTACCATCGACCGGATCGCCAAATACCTCTACAAACCGTGATTTGACTTAACAGATATACCTTCTATGAGAGTCCCTTACGTTGTCCTGATCGACCATTGCGTACATCAACGTTGTATCAATCTTTTGATGGCCAAGCAGCTTCTGCACCTGCTCGATGGGCATTCCTTTTCCAATTGCTTTGGTGGCCAGCGTTCTCCTGAACTTATGTGGGTGGACGTGTTTGACGCCTGCTTTTGTTCCCAAGGAGCGAAGGCGGAGCTCGACTCCGCTTACTTGCAGCCTAGAACTCGGCTTTGTGAGACTACAGAATAGCGCGGCGACGTTATCGCTGCGTTCTTGCAGGTAGTTGTTTAGGTGCAGCTTTGTAGTCGCATCAAAATAGACGACTCTCTCTTTGTTGCCCTTTCCGAGTACAATGCACTCTCGCCGATTTAGATCAACGTCTTCTCGATTGAGCGAGACGAGTTCGCCTATTCTCATCCCTGTTGAACTAAGAAGGTTGATGATTGCCAGATCCCTCTTGCAAGAACAGGCGTCTGTGAGGGCTATAAGTTCTTCATCAGAATATACGGACTTGACCGTTCTCTTTGAGCGAATCTTTTTAATGCGTCGTGCAGGGCTTTTGAGTATATGGTTCTCGTCTTCAAGCCAAGAGAAGAATGACGACAGGATGCGCCTGACGTTGTCGACGGTGATGCTCCCTGCGTTATTACCCATGGGATATTCGCTCAGGTATGTTCGTAAGTCATCTGAACTAATCCGGACAATTGGTTTTTTGATTGCTTCGAGCGCCCTTGTAAGTGTGGCCTTGTAGTACCTGATGGTCTTAGGCGAGCATCCCTCGATGGTTTTGGCTGCGAGGAATCGCTCCATGTACTTTGAGGCCTCGTCTTCGACATTGCTGAGCGCGTTCACTTCAAGTTCGATGCCCCTGAGTTCGCTCATAAGGACGCTCTCGAGATACGAAAGCACTTCGCCGCTAACGAGTGCCTGCATTTTTGTGAGAACCGCGTTTGCTATTTCGATCGTCGTGTGCATCAGTTCCTCCCATCCCGATATGGATGGGAGGAACGTATCACGCGAGGAATCGGTCTAGAAGGGCGTCGCGCTCTGCGGAAAGGGCGTCGACCTCTTGCTCGAGTGCAAATTGCGATTTGTCCGCCTCGGCAGCGAAGTCGGCGAACTCCTGTTGGAGGGACAACGGGGGAATTGCAATGGGAATAGCGGCCAAGTCTGCTGCGCTGATATTTGCCTGATGGACACTTCCCTTCGCTATATTACGAAGGACTCGCTTTCCTTCCTTTGAATTCAGGTAACCAGATACATATTCGGCAGAGCTGTGGTCAGCGAACCTTACGCACACGATGTACCCAGCAATAACCATGGTCTCTGACTGATGAAAAACGCAAGTTTTCCCAACCTTGTCAATGCTGTTGGTTCGATTAAAAAGCATATCGCCATAGCGGACGGTAGCATTTTCGAGAGCTTGGCCCTTTAGGGTGATTCGCTTTGTATCGGTTAGGTCAAGGATGCCGTCGTCGGTGATATTGTTCATTCGGATGTAGACATAATCGCCATCGGCGCCGGCTTTTGCTGAAGTGCCGTAGTGCATTTCTATGCTGTAGTTGCCGATTGTTTCGATTGGCCATGATGCGTGTGTCTTGGTTCTAAACATCTCGACAAACCGTGATTTGACGCTCTCCTTGAGAGCGGCGATTTGCTGTCGTTTGCTATTGATTTCATCTGTTAAGCGATTGAAATCGTCGATGAGGGCTCTCTGCTCGGAGAGCGTCGGGACTGGGATGGGGTATTTGAGCAGCTCATCCTTGTCTCCGCGAGGCCTGCCGGTTCCCGTGAAGGTGGACATATCGTAGTCGAAGAAGTCCTTCTGCCACAGGAGCAGATGGAGAAACTCGGGCAATAGGCTGTCGGTATTTATGCTTCGGAATACCAAAACGTCCTTGGAGCACGCCCCATCGCGGTCTGCGAGCCAAATCTTCTGCAGATAGGGGCGAATATTGGAGACGAGCGTGTCTCCCTTCTTGTATGCGGTGCCAGCACTTGCCGGAAGCTCTCCACTATAGGTGGTTATGCCGCCACGGTCCTTGACCATGTTTTCCGTTGTTACGTAAGTGTCGGTGGTGATGGAACTCTGGGCCACGCTGTTGGTAACGTAGGATGTGATGTCTCTAAGCGTCTTGACTACGGTGCCCTGGGCGAACGAGCGGGGCTTGTAGAAAGAGCGGGGAATCGTAAGAGTCTCGTCGAACTTATCGGCATCAAAGTCAATGAAATCGGCGGTCTTGGCATAGTAGTAGTACTGGGCAAGGTCGCCGGGCTCAACCTGCTCGCCGGAGAACCATGCTCTGATGATGCCGCTTAGCGAGTTCGTGTCGTCCGATTCGTTGTCCGAATAGAGCACGCCCTCACCATCGATGGGCTGTATCCCCTCGTTGCCTTTGCGATTGCTCCATTTGTAG
Organism: uncultured Collinsella sp.; assembly: GCA_900544895.1. Taxonomy (GTDB): domain Bacteria; phylum Actinomycetota; class Coriobacteriia; order Coriobacteriales; family Coriobacteriaceae; genus Collinsella. Next base: position 8,170 of record UQWZ01000001.1, on the reverse strand, counting down.
CCAAGGAAAGAGGCGATTTCCTTGGTCGTGTTAGGTGAGTTGATGATGAGCGTCTGTTCACCGCAGACGAGACCCCAAACGCGCAGGCGTTTGCGCTCTTCCTTGTGCGCATGGCGATAGAACAGCTCGTTCTCTGCTTTGAGCCGTGAGTTCTTGTCGGCCGCCTTCCAAGTCTTGCTCTTCCGAAGGGTCTTGAGCTCCTTCGATGATTCGAAAAGATGGCAATAAACGCTGAAGTGGCGAGTGTTTGCCCATTCGTTCCAGTTAGCCTCTCCTGCGAGAAAAGCCCGGTAAGTATCTCCGTCTACATTAATTGTGCCGAGATAAGCGTTGAAAGCGCTTTCGTCTCTCCAGCCAGTGAGCTTCCTGCGCTCAAAAACAGCGTCAACGAAATCAAGTGCGTTCGCATTGCGGGGCGGGATCTCGTCAAAGCGACGTAGGAACATAATTGCGACGTTTGTTCCTGTGGCCGCGAATGTGCCTGATCCAAACCTGGCGATGGAGACGATCTCGAAGGAGCTCAAAAGCACATCGCGTGCGGCCATGAAACTCGAGCTCGTGCTCTTGTCGAGGATCGAGGTGGGGAGGACGATGGCGGCGTAGCCTCCGGGCCGAACAAGCTGTGCCGCACGCTCGACAAAGAGGGTCTCGATTTCCGAGCCGCTATCGCTGATGGTTTCCAGCACTTTGAGTTCGTTGTTGTGAAGCTTGAGATGCGGTTTGAAGGCCGCTACAGAGTACGGGGGATTGGCGACAAGAATGTCGAAGCGTCCCCTGTCGGTTCGGCTGTCGATTCCCTTGTCGGGATAATTTTCAAGTCCGTCGCCGAAGACCACGTTGCTCTGCCCTGCGCCATGCATGTAGGACGAGACCTTGGAAACGCGAGCGAGTCGATAGTCCTTCTCGATGCCGACGAGATTGTCTCTGACCCAGTCGGCGTCTCCGAGGTCATCCTCTATGGTCGGATCATATTGGCATGCGGCGTCGGAGATTTCTTCGAATCCTTCTGTGAGAAAGTGCCCCGCGCCACAGGCGTAATCGATAACGCGTGGATAGTGCACGGCACCAGCCTCGTCCTGCACGATGCTGTCGAGTGGGAGTGACTTCCAAATAAAACGGGTGATGGGCACAGGTGTGAAGAATTGGCCCTCGTTTTGCTTAAAGCCCTGATTAAGGAGCTGTTCGAAGAGGTCGCCCAAGAATTGAATGTCTTGAGTTCCTACGATGCGATACGGCTGTAGAAGTTGCACCGTCTCTACGAGTACCTTGCCGTTCTGAAGAAAGAGTTCCTCGTTGTGGACGTCTTTGAACGCAAAGTCATTGTTGGTATAGAACTTGAGCTTGCGCAGCGTGCCGTTCAGCTCCTCGATGAGCTTCTTGCGGTGCTGGCCCGTATAGTTGCTTATGAGGTTTTCGGCGTAGTCGTTGGGAACGTACAGGACCTCTTCCCGCATGAGCTTTCTCATGCCGTCTGAGTGGAGTCTCTGGAGCCTGTCCTGGAGCGTTTCGTAGGTGTCGCGTCCTTGGCGGTATTGGAACTCAATCTCCTGGGTTGGCATTTTCGAGAGCTCGTCTTGGAGCTTCGCGATAAAGAGCGCGATAAGGCGATTGAAGGCGTTCTCTTTATCGGAGACGTTGTTGTGGCGGAGGATTTCCTCGAAGCGGTTGACGATGCTGTCTTCGGCCCTGAAGTCGACAAGGTCCTTCTTGAGAAGGGGAGGAACCATCGGGTGGTATGCCGTCGACCTATCGCCAAAGAGGATGTTTCCCTCGACTTGTTGGTTGTACGTTTCCGTCCAAACTTGATGGAGCTGTTCCACTGTATGGGCGTCGCGGTAGAGCGCAATGGTGTCATCGCGTTTGGCGAGCGCGATGAAGTTCTCGTCATCGCTGCAGTTAATTGAAACCTGGTCTGGCACGATTTCGTTGTTGATGAAATCGCATGCAAAGAGTACCAACCAGCGAGTCGCGCGCTCTTGTTGCCAATAGGAGAGGAGTTGCCCTCCGTCTGACTGCATGTTCTTGAATTCGGTTTTGAACTCGGTTCCAGGGGTCTTGCATTCGACGATTGCGAGTGTGTCGCCCCTCTCGTCATTAATGCAGATATCAGCGCGGCCGCTCTTTTGTTCGTGCCCAAGGGCCCATTCGCGCTCCAGCTCAAGTGATTCGGGGCGATATCCTTTGTCGAGGAGCATGGTTACGCAGGCGAGTACGACGAAGTTCTCGTTATCGGAAAAGTTACAAGTTGTGTCTTTGTTGACTTTGAACCCCAGGTCTTTCGGGTAGCCGATGCGTTTCTTGGAAAAATCGACCGTGATTTGCGCGCTGGTCTCTTCCCAGGATTTCTGATAAACGGTGCCGTCGCCCGAGGGCTCGTAGCACAGAGCCCTAAGTGCGTCGCGAAGATTGTCCAGAGTAATCATCTAATGTCTCCGTAGCTGCGAGGTGAAAACACAATTCGCTAATTTTATCGCAGAGGGCGCCGTAAGAACGTAGTGTGATTGGCGGTGCTGCTGCTTGCCAGGGCATTTGATTGGATGATGACGCGCACGGGGCGGGATTCGCCAGTCCGCTAAGCCACGCTGGCAACAGTAGCGTACCAGGCGGTTGCTTGCAGAGATCCTCACGCGCGCCGTGCTTGAACCACTGGAGGTACGTGTTTCTCGTCGTGCGTCCATCGGTGACCGATCCGCCTTTTACTAAACAAGTTTATCGAGCGCGCGAAGCGATTGAGCCAATGGCGAAGCTCCAACTTATTCGTCAACTCATGGGCAAGCCACCCGAGACTACTCATTTCTCCTACTAGCAATGAAGGTCTGCGACCTGCAGTTTTGCAAACTGCTTGAAAGCCACCCGATGAGATACCCCCGATTTCCACTTGGAATCGGGGGTATTTTTATTCAAGACTTTAGTCTGCTGGCCGCGCAGCGGCCAGCTTTAAACCACCCGCTATGCGGGTGGAGACAAACGGCTTTACAAAGCCACCCCTCCGACCGATATTGACGATTGTTCAGGCCGTCAAGAATTCGAGTCGAAGGGGTGGTCGCCATGGCCCAGAAGGCCTACAGCCTTTCCCACACGAAGTGGATGTGCAAGTACCACATCGTGTTCACGCCGAAGTATAGGCGCAAAGTGATCTACAACCAAATCAGGAGCGACATAGGGGAGATCCTCAGGAGGCTGTGCGAGTACAAGGGGATCGAGATAATCGGGGGGCACCTGATGCCCGACCACGTGCACGTGCTGCTGGCGATCCCGCCGAAGCACAGCGTCGCGAGCGTCATGGGCTACCTGAAGGGGAAGAGCTCGCTGATGATATTCGACAGGCACGCCAGCCTCAAGTACAAGTTCGGCAACAGGAAGTTCTGGACGGAGGGCCACTGCGTGTCCACCGTCGGCCTGAACGAGGCGACGATCGCCAAGTACATCAGGGAGCAGGAGTCCCACGACATCGCGCTGGACAAGCTGAGCGTGAAGGAGTACGAGGACCCCTTCAAGAGGGGGTGATGCCGCCGGTTCGACCGGCGCGCCACGGGTCAAGATGCACTAGGCCTGGACGAAGTCCGGGCCCGCGCCTTTAGACGCGAGCCCGGGGCCCGTGGGTTATACCCTAAGAGCAAACCGCCCTTTTTAAGGGTGGTTCTGATTTACAGGCTTTAGCCTGTGCGGGGCGCGCAGCGCGCCGCATCAGAAACCACCCGCTATGCGGGTGGGGCCAAACGGCTTTACAAAGCCGCCCCCTCGCCGGACACTTGCGATTGTTCAGGCCGCAAGGAATCCGAGTCGAGAGGGCGGTGGTGGCGTATGGCCCAGAAGGCCTACGGCCTGTCGCACACGAAGTGGACGTGCAAGTACCACGTCGTGTTCACGCCGAAGTATAGGCGCAAAGTCATCTACAACCAAATAAGGTCCGACCTTGGGGAGATCTTCAGGAAGCTCTGCCAGTACAAGGGGATAGAGGTCATCGAGGGGCACCTGATGCCCGACCACGTCCACATGCTGCTGGCGATACCGCCGAAGTACAGCGTGTCCAGCGTGATGGGCTACCTGAAGGGGAAGAGCTCGCTGATGGTATTCGACAGGCACGCGAACATGAAGTACAAGTTCGGCAACAGGAAGTTCTGGGCCGAGGGCCACTGCGTGTCCACCGTCGGCCTGAACGAGGCCACGATCGCGAAGTACATCCGGGAGCAGGAGAAGGCCGACATCGCGCTCGACCGGCTGAGCGTCAAGGAGTACGAGGACCCCTTCGATAGGGGGCCGGGGCGCAAATAGCGCCGGTTTGACCGGCCCGTCACGGGTCAACCTGCAGTGCGGCCCGAACCCCGTGAGGGCCGGCGCCTTTAGACGCGTGCCGGAAATCCAAGGGTTACACCCTAAGAGCAAACCACCCCTTCTAGGGGTGGTTTTGATTTAAGCGTCCACGCATGAAACACGGCGCGATGAACTGCGCTGCTCGTCGCCCGTCCGCGCCGCCGAGAGCAGGACGCCCAAATCGGCCTGAATCGCCCCTGCCTTGCTTCCAAGCTGCAGCGGAGCCGAGCCGCCCGAGATGTTTACGCTCAACAGGTGCGCATCCGGCAGCTTTGCGGTCATGCTCCAGAACGGGAGCGTGATGATGCCGGGGGTCATCTCGCCCACGCCGAGCTCCAGCAACAGCACGCGGCGATCGCTGCGCTCGCGCACGAAGCGCTCGTATCGTCCGAGGCCCTCGCGCCATGCCGCACCCTGCAGAAACGTGTCGTCGCGCACCCACGGCACAAGCTGCCAGCCGCAGTGCGGGCATCGGGGGACGTCCTCGCTGCGGACCTCGAACCCCGCCATGCCCGCGAGCATGCGCTCGACGTAGGGGCTCGCATCGAAGAGCTCGTCGCAGCATGGCTGCTTGCATTGAAGGTGCGCGAAGCTTCCCTGATAGTTGCAGATCCTCTCGGTGGGAAACGTCTTCTCGACTTGGGTGTCTACATTGGTGCTCAGGATGAAGTAGTCCTTATGGCCGATGAGGGACCGTAGGTCGAGATAGGGCTGCGAGGTCGGCTCGCGCAGCATGAAATCGATATATCGCGCGTAGTAGGCCCATTGCTGCTCGAGGCTGGGGTAGAGGTGGTAGAAGCCGTCGAAAAGGCTCTTGACTACTTTCGATTGATGCTCAGTGCCCATTGTATTCGCTACGATTAAACTCGGCACAGGGGATACTGGTTTTCCGTGCGAAAACGCTCATGCCGCTAAATTGAGCGACCGCCTGTACTGCAGCGGGATCATCCGCCCGAGCGATCCCTTAATCCGTCGCCCGTTGCGCCAATCGGCAGAAGCCACGCGTGGACGCTAATCGCTCGAGCGAATCGTCGTCGGTTTCCGTTTAACGATTTCTTTTTCCGCTATTATCTGACCCTCGGACTTCCTCGTGATAGAAGTAGTCCACGATCACCGGATGCCCCTGGGGGACTCTGCCATAAGGCATTTCGTTGTCCACAAAGGGGCAATCGTACTTCTTGGCCATTTCCTCGGCTTTTACTTCAAGCGCTTCAAAATAGCTACGGTTGCGCTTGTTATAGATCTCATCGTAAAGCGGTACGAGATTGGGATGTTTCTCGGCGATATAATCCAGGATCGCTTTTTTGAAACCACCCCGAAGATTGAGATTTTCGAGCCAAAACAAATCGCACCGATCCTTTACTCGCTCAAAAATCATCTCAAAATCCGTGATGCCGGGAAATACCGGGGACACGAAGCAGACCGTACGGATACCTTCGTCATACACCTGCTTCATAGCAGCGATACGACGCTCGATGCTCGACGCGGAGTCCATATCGTTCTTGAAGTTCTCATCCAGCGTGTTGATCGACCATGAAACGGTCACTCGTCCAAGCCTCTTCAGCAGATCGATATCCCGTACCACAAGATCGGACTTTGTGCAGATCAGAATATCTGCATCGCTGCTAATCAGCTGCTCCAGGAGTTTCCTGGTATTCCCGAATCGCTTCTCCTGTGGATTGTAGCCATCCGTCACAGAACCGATAACCACCCGCTGTCCAGCGTATTTCTTCGGATTCTTGATTTCCGGCCAATGCTTCACATCAAGAAAGGTGCCCCATTCCTCCTTGTGTCCGGTAAAGCGCTTCATAAAGGAGGCATAGCAATACTTGCAGGCATGCGTGCAGCCTACATAGGGATTGACCGAGTAGCCGCCTACCGGCAGGCTGGACTTGGTCATGATGTTCTTTGCTTCCACCTCATTGATGAGGATTCCATCGATCACTTCCGCCATGTTCTCTGCACCTCCAGCACTCTTTCGAATTCTTCCGGCAATTCCTGAATCATGTTTTCGTCCCCTATGACAGAGACGAGGTCTTCCTTCATAAACATTGGAATGCCAAGCGCGTGCGCCTGGTCCGTCAAAGACCATGCCCACTCCGGTTCCGTATGAACCTTCCTGCTCTGCGTCCCGGTCATGGTGCCGACGACGATCCAGTTGATTCCGGAAAGGTCGACCGTACCGGGATCGTCGAATAGCGGCTCAAAAGTAACGAAGAAGTGATTTGCTTTGACGTTTTTCCGAAGGGCGTCGATACGCCACAGCTCCGCTTTCCTCGTCACCGTAACGCCGAACCATGCGTTTTCCAGGTCGGTATCTAAATCCAGCAAATCGGGTCTCTTGGTCAGGAACAGGAACTGATGCTGTGGATTCTCATGGATCTTTGCAAATACCTCGTCTCGCCATTCCAGCTTCCACCCGGAGAGATCGCTCATGCCGGTAAGGAGAAAGTTCTGCGGGCGTTTCTTTTCCATCATCTTGAGCTTGCTCGGGAAGAACGCAGGATCAGCGAAGTCGTCAATCATATGCCAACGTTTCACATTGTTACGGGCATAGCAATATGGACACCCCACCGTGCAGCCGATGACGATATTCATATTCTGAATCTGATTTTTGATGCAGATGCTCATAACGCCTGCCTACCTGCCTCTCCCGTAAACACGCAATCAGCCTCCCCCACCTTGCGGGCAAAAGCCTCGATATCTTGCTTGCAAGCAGCAGGCTCGCAATCGCTCAAATCGTATGACGTGCCGCCGTTTCGATAGACGGCCCGATGGGAAAACGATCGGCTGACAAGCCCGATGCCGAGCTTCTCGCACAGGGTCATCCGTGCTCCCTTTCAGCTATAAAAAACAGGTGTCTATAAACAGTATCCTTGTTGATTTTCGCAGGGGCAATGAACAAACGCGTGCACCTGTCGATAAACGAACAGCTACTGGACATTGTCAAACGACTCAGATTGGAGAGGCGATGGGAGAAACCAAGATCGACCGCCGGCGGCGCTACACCCTCTCGGTCATACGGGAGGCGTTCTTCGCGCTGCTGGCCGAGGTCGGCTTCGCGAAGATGACGGTGGCGGACATCTGCCGCCGCGCCGAGATCAACCGGGGAACGTTCTATCTGCGTTACGAGGATAAGTACGCGCTGCTCGATGCGCTTATCGACGAGGCATTGGCAGCGGCTCCCCCGCTTGAGGGGGTTGAATCGGCAACGCTTTGCCAGCGTCCGCCGGCAGACGACGATTATCGCCTGCTTTATTCGGACAGCGACGCATACGCTCGCGTAGCCCAGCGCGTCATAGAACGCGGAGCGGAGCAGATGGTTCCCTGGGTCATGGAGAAAACAGGGCTTTCACGCGAAGACGCCTTCCTGCTCTTCGTCCACAACGTCCAGGGCAATCTGGCCGTCAACCGCCTGCTCGGCTGGAGACGAGGTCCCGAGTTCGCCCATGCCCAGGAGCTGCTCAACGCCTATTCCGAAGGGGGCTTACTGGCGGTATCCGCTCTTCGCGATTCCGATAACCCATCGTGACCTGCGATTCAGGAATACCAGCCTCCGAGCCCTCTCGTTCGGAGGCCGCGACTAAAACCTCATTGCGCGTCTACCGCTCCGCGTTACTCGCCACCTGCCCGCGCCACCGAGAGCAGGGCGCCCAAATCGGCCTGGATCGCCCCTGCCTTGCTTCCAAGCTGCAGCGGAGCCGAGCCGCCCGAGATGTTTACGCTCAGCAGGTGCGCATCCGGCAGCTTTGCGGTCATGCTCCAGAACGGGAGCGTGATGATGCCGGGGGTCATCTCGCCCACGCCGAGCTCCAGCAACAGCACGCGGCGATCGCTGCGCTCGCGCACGAAGCGC